>JAIPEN010000028.1 GCA_021737145.1 Desulfarculaceae bacterium
GGTGGAAGGCGTCAAGATGGCCGCCAAGGAAATCAATGCTGCCGGTGGCGTACAGGTCGGTGGCGCGAAAATGCCCCTGGAAATCGTTCTGTACGACTCCAAATGCGACCCCACCAGCGCGGTGGGCGCGGCGGAAAAGATGATCAGCCGGGATAAGGTGGTGGCCATCACCGGCGACTATTGTAGCTCCTGCACCCTGGCCCAGCGTGAAGTTTCGGGCCGCCACGAGATCGTGCAAATCACCCCCATCTCGGTGAACCCCAAGATCACCGAGCCCGGCCACCCCTACATGTTCCGCCTTTGCAACACCATCGGCATGTACGCCGAGCCCTTCGTGGAATTTGTGGCCAAAAAACTGCCCCAGGTCAAGAGCGTAGGTTTCCTGGCCATCACCGACGACTACGGGCGCAGCGCGGTGGACATCTATACCAAGCTGTTCCCGGACAATGGAGTCAAGGTCACGGCGGTGGAATACTTCAAGCACGGTGACACCGACTTCTACACTCAGATCACCAAGCTGGTGAACACCAAGCCCGACGCCATCTACGTCGTTACCGACGAGGACGCCCAGAACATAGGCACCCTGAAGCAACTCAAGGAGCTGGGCTACAAGGGTAAGCTGTTCGGTTGCAGCACCTACTGCACCGACAATATGGTCAAGCTGGGCGGAAAGAAGCTTTTGGAAGGCCTATACGTGGAGGCCCCCGCCTTCGAGTTGTTCAAGAACGAGCCTCAAATTAAGGAGTGGCAGGCCCGCTACAAGAAGCTCTATGGCCGCGAAGGCAACGCCTTCTCCCTGTGGGGCTACCAGTCGGTGATCATCCTGGCCGACGCCATCCAAAACGCCGGCACCATCTCGGGCAAGAAGAATATCCAAAAGGCCATGGCCGATTTCGACCTGTCCAAGATCATGGGCTACCACGGTAAGCCCCACTTTGACAAGAACGGGCAAACCCACCCCACCCTGGGCGTGGTGCAGTTCCAGGGAGGCAAGCGGGTTCCGGTCTATCCCGTAAAATAACAACACCTGGGAATAAGCATAATCAGCCCCGGCCGGGGCTCCCGGTCGGGGCACTTTTCATTAGCGAGAAAGCTCCATGCAAAGCGAAACCAAAGCTGATCTGATTATCAAGGGCGGAATGGTGATAACCATGAAGGATCCGGTGCAGGCCGGGCAGTTGGACATCGCCGTGAAGGACGGCCGCTTCCTGGCAGTGGAGCCGACCGGAAGCCTGGACGACCTGCAAGGGCCGCGGACCCAAGTGGTGGACGCCAGCGGGCAGGTGGTCATGCCCGGAATCATAGACGCGCACAACCACATGGCGCTTTTCGGAAAGCAATTGCAGGATGTGGAGGTCAGCCCCAACACCGTGGGCAACCTTGATGAGCTGGTCCAGGCCATAGCCGCCCGCGCGGCCGAGACCCCTAAGGGCCAGTGGGTAAAAGCCTGGGGATACGACAACACCCGGCTGGCCGAAAGCATGCACCCCACCAGGGAATTTTTGGACCGCGCCGCTCCCGAACATCCCGTGTACATCACCCGCACCTGTATGCACGTGATGGCGGTCAACTCCATGGCTCTGGAAATGGCGGGCATCAAGGGCGACGCGTCCGATCCCGAGGGCGGCGAGTTTGGCCGGGACGAGCAGGGCAGGGTCAACGGCATACTAAACGAGCTGGGCACCATGAGCATGGTCAACAAGGTCGTGCCCGCCGAGACCCCGGACCAATGCGCCCGGCAGTTGGGGCTGGCTTCGGAAGTTTACGCCGCCCAGGGGCTTACCACGGTGGCCGAGGCTGGAGCGGGCTGGAACGGCAACCCCCACGAGGCCACCGGCTTCCAGGTGGCCCGCGAGCAAGGCCTGCTGCGCCAGAGGGTGTGCCTGGGCCTCATGGAAACCACTCACCACCTGCTAGCCGATGACGGGGGCATACCCTTCTATTCGGGCTTTGGGGACGAACGCTTGTGGATGGGTCCCGCCAAGTTCGTGGGTGACGGCGGCATCGGGGCCCGAACCGCGGCGGTGAACCAGCCCTACGAGGGATCGGACTATTGCGGCGTGTTGTGCGAGGAAGAGGCCAGCCTGAGCGAGCGCATGGCCAAGGTGCACGCCGCCGGGTGGCAGATATCCCTGCACGCCGTGGGCGACCGCACCCTGGATCTGGCCCTGGACTGCTACGAAAAGGTGCTCACCGACAATCCCAAGCCCCACCGCCACCGCATCGAGCACGCGGCCATAGCCACGGCCGCCCAGTTGGAGCGCGTGGCCAAGCTGGGGCTGACCCTGGTGGTGCAGCCCGCCTTCATTCGCTACCTGGGGGATAGCTTCTATAAAAACCTGGGCGAGGGACGCATGGGGCAGGTGATTCCGGTGCGCTCCATGTTGGAGGCTGGCATCACGGTTGCCGGAAGCTCGGACCGGCCGGTTACCGAGGGCAACCCTTGGACCGGAATCTGGTCCGTGCTGGCCCGCACCTCGGTGGGTGGAATCAAAATCAGCCCAGAACAGGCGGTCAGCCGAGTACGGGCGCTGAAAATGTGGACCACCACCGCGTCCCGCGTGGTCATGGCGGAAGACGCCGTGGGCAGCATAGAGGCGGGCAAACTTGCGGACCTCATCATCATAGACCGCAACCCGTTGGACTGCCCGGAAGAGGAGGTCGCGCACACCAAGGTGCTGGGGACCTACCTGGGCGGAAAAAAGGTGTACGCGGTCTAACTGAATTCAGCGGTTGTGGGGCCTTGCTTGGATCACTAATCCCAAACAAGGTACCACACCACTACTAAGCTTTTTGAGTCGATGACCCCTCACCCATAGTTTTCAGTGGCACCGAATTACTGGGGGAGGTCAGTTTTTAACTTATATTTGCTCATGCCAGTCTCACGTATTTTGAGTCAATTTAACCCATCGGCTATTCCTTTAACTGGACGCTTACCAGTAAAAGTGAAGATTGGTTTTATAGGATGAACTCTGGCCCGATGGGTTGGTGGTCTACCTTCCGTGGCACAAGTAACATTTGCGCGCTGCTACCATAGCTGATACTTGCAGAACCTCCCTAAAAGCCGCATCACCCATTACGTAATCGGAGGCCAGTGCCGGTTCTGGTTGTATGGGGAGGAGCACCGGGCGACTCAGGGCGGCTTTATATTCGTTCCTATGGGAGTGCCGCACCGGATACTGACCACCGGCGCTGATGACTTCAATCTGCTGGTGATAATTACACCCCCACCGGAGGAGACCGCCGTCGCGCGCAAGTGATCGCCGATAAAATCCCGCTCGAAATTTAGTGGGCTGGGAAGTCAAGACGGCCATTGCCCTAAGCCTAAGACCGCCTGCTTAAACCAGGCCAGGCGTGCAAAACAAAATCAAAGGACCGGTTCTAGTGAGCCGGCCCCTTGGTTTTTTCGTGAAGCTGACGATGCGGTAGCGGCTAACTTGCCTCGTTGTAAGTCCCCTGACCAGTAGAGTCTCCGTTTTTGACCTCTTTTTGCCAAATTTGCCCTTGACACGGGAGATGCGGATTTATTAACTTTTTAAATAAAGAAACGCGGTTCCGATTATCGGAATAAATGACCCCCGTCCCCCCCAAGGAAGCCTCATGAGGATTTACGAACACGAAGCCAAGCAACTGCTCCGGCAGGCCGGGATTCCCGTGCCGGGCTCGGAGTTGGCGGCCACCGCGGCCCAGGCCCGAGAGGCGGCCCAACGCCTGGGCGGCCCCGTGGTCCTGAAGCCCCAGACCATGATCAAGGCCCGAGGCAAGGCTGGGCTGATCGCCTTCGCCGACACGCCCCAGGATGCCGGGCAAGCCGCCGGGGAGCTGCTGGGCCGGGAGCACGCGGGCGAAAAGATCGACACCTTGCTGGTGGAGGCCAAGGTCGCCTTTGCTCAGGAGCTGTATCTGGGCATCACCGTGGACTACACCGAAGGCTGCCCCGTGTTCATCGCCAGCCGCGAGGGCGGGGTGGAGATCGAAAGCGTGGCCCAGGAGCATCCCGAGCGAATCATCAAGCGGGCCATCTCCCCCGGCCAGGGACCCACCCGGGAGCAGGTCGGGGAGATCGCCGACTTCTTGTGCCCGCCGGAAGAGGGAGGGGTGGATCGGAGCGACGAGTTGCGCCGCATCATCGCCGCGCTCTACGGCATCTACACCCGCTTCGACTGCGAGATGTTGGAGGTAAACCCCCTGGTGTCGGCCGGAGGCTCCTTCTTGGCCCTGGACGCCACGGCGGCCATAGACGAGGACGCCCTGTTCCGCCAAGCCGAGATGGTGCTCCCCCGAGGGCAGAGCGAGGCCGAGTTCGAGCTGGAAAAGGACCACCGCAAACGGGGCTGGACCTTCCTGCGCATGGAGGGCGACATCGGCATCCTCTCCAGCGGGGCGGGCATCACCATGGCCATCCTTGACCTGATGCGCGCTGGGGGAGGGCGTCCGGCCAACTTCCTGGACACCGCCCAGATGAACCGCCAGGGGATATACGACGCCTTCCACCTGTTTTTGGACGACCCCGCCATCAAGACCGTGCTGGTCAACATCTTCGCCGGGCTCAACCGCTGCGACGACCTGGCCCTGGGCATCCAGGACTTCATGACCGAGTACCGGCCCTCCTTCCCGGTGGTGGTGCGCATGGTGGGCAACCGCGAGGACGAGGGCAGGGAGATTCTGCGCCAAGTGGGCATCGAGGCCATCGCGGGCCTGGAGGATTCGGTGACCCAGGTGATCAAGATTACGGAGGGCCTCTCGTGAGCATCATAGCTTTCAAGGACACCAAGGTCCTCGTCCAGGGCATCACCGGCGGCGCCGCCCGGCACCACACCAAGAACATGCTGGCCTACGGCACTCAGATCGTGGCCGGGGTGCGTCCGGGCGCCGGGGGCCAGGAGGTGGAGGGGGTGCCGGTGTTTAACAGCGTGGCCGAGGCCTGCCAGAGTGGGCCCATAGACGCCAGCATCCTGTTCATCCCCGCCGCCGGGGTGAAGGCGGCCGCCCTGGACGCCATGGAAAACGGCATCAAGCTGGTGGTCATCGTCACCGAGCACGTGCCCCTGCAGGACGCCATGGCCATCATGGAGGCCAAACGCAGCCTGGGGGCCACCATCATCGGGCCCAACACCCCCGGCATGATCTCCCCCCCGGAGAAGACCATGCTGGGCTTCGTGCCGGCGCGCTACTTCCGGCCGGGCCCGGTGGGGCTGGCCTCGCGTAGCGGCACCTTGACCTATGAGTTCGTCTCTCGCCTCACCGCCGCGGGCCTGGGCCAGAGCACCTGCATCGGGGTGGGCGGCGACCGCATCGTGGGCCTGCGCTTCCGCGAGGCGCTACGGAAATTCCAGGACGACCCCCAGACCGAGGCGGTGGTCCTGGTGGGCGAGATCGGCGGGACCATGGAGGAGGAGGCGGCGGAGCTGGTGGCCGGCGGCGCGGTGACCAAGCCGGTGGTCACCTACGTGGCGGGCCACACCGCCCCCGAAGGCACCAAGGTGGGCCACGCCGGGGCCATAGTCTCCGGCACCCGGGGCACCATGAAGAGCAAACTGGCCGCCTTCGAGCGGGCGGGCATCGGGGTGGCCCTGGAACCTGCCCAGGTGGTGGAGCTGCTCAAGGACGCCCTCAAGTAGGCAAGGGGAGCCATGCCGGACCGACAGCTAGCCAAGACTCTGGCCAACGGCCTGAACCTGCTGATCCTGCTCAGCCGTCAGGAGGGGGACGCCAGCCTGGACGAGCTGACCAAGCTTGCCGGACAGTCCAAGACAGCCTGCTTCCGCCTGTTGGCCACCTTCAAGGAGATGAACTTCGTGGAGCAGGACGCCCAGAGCAAGCGCTACCGCCTGGGGGCCCAGAACATATCCATCGGGGCCTCGGCCCTGAACAGCCTCAGCCTGCGCCACGTGGCCATGCCCTTCATGGAGCAACTGCGCGCCCTGAGCGACGAAACGGTTAATATGTCCGTTTTGGAAGGCACTGACATCGTGTTCGTAGCGCGCCTGGAGGCCAGCCACATAATCAACACTCGCCACCGCATCGGGGAGCGTTTGCCCGCCCATTGCACCTGCCAGGGCAAGGCGATCATGGCCTTCTCGCCGCCGGAAAAATTGGAGCGCCTGCTGGAACAGATCAGTTTCAGGGCGGTCACCGAGCACACTCTCGCCACACCCCAGGCCATTAAAAAAGAGCTGGCCCTAATCCGTCGCCGGGGCATTGCCCTCAACGCCCAGGAGCTGGAAAAGGGCCTGTGCGCGGTGGCCGCCCCCATCCTGGATTACAGCGGATACGCGGTGGCTTCGCTCAACATCGCCTTTCCCCTGCTGCGTCACTCCCAGCAGGAAGCCATAGATGATTTCGCTCCGGCGGTGGCCAAGGCCTGCCAGGAGATATCGCGCCTGCTGGGCTGCACCCGGCCGGCGCCCTTTGAGCCCCAAGGCTGAGCCAAAGGAGATCCGAGCATGAACCAGACGGAAAATGCGCCCAAGGAAAAAGCGGTCATCGTGGAGGTCGGTCCCCGGGACGGCCTGCAATATGAGAGCGGCTTTTTTCCCACCGAGCGCAAGATCGAGCTCATAGACCGCCTGTCGGCCAGTGGGATGAAGCGCATCGAGGTCACCTCTTTCGTGCACCCCAAGGTCATCCCCGCCCTGCGCGACGCGGTGGAGGTCCTGAACGGCATCCACAAGGAACCGGGGGTGGTCTACAGCGCCCTGGTCCCTAACCTCAAGGGATGCCAGCGCGCCCTGGAGACCCCGGTGGACGATATCGCCCTGTTCGTCTCGGCCAGCGAGGCCCACAACCAAAAGAACGTGGGCATGTCCATCGCCGATTCCTTGGCGGGTTTCGAGGAGATCGCCCGCCTGGTTTTGGCGGCGGGGCGCAGCCTGCGGGGCTACGTGGTCACCGCCTTCGGTTGCCCCTACGAGGGGGCCATACCCGAGGAGCGGGTGCTGTCCATGGCTCGGGCCTATGCGGACATGGGAGTGGCGGAAGTGTCCTTTGGCGACACCACCGGCATGGCCAACCCCCGCATGGTGTCCGAAAAGATGGGGCGCCTGGCCCAGGAACTGAAGGGGGTGCGCCTGGCGGCCCATTTTCACAACAGCCGGGGCCTGGGTCTGGCCAACGCCTACGCCGCCTACCAGGCCGGGGTGCGTATCTTCGACAGCTCGGTGGGCGGCCTGGGCGGCTGCCCCACCGCGGTGGGAGCCATGGGCAACGTGGCCACCGAGGACCTGGTGAACATGCTGGAGGAGATGGGGATCGACACCGGGGTGGACTTCGCCAAGCTGCTGGAGGCCACCGCCCTGATCGAGGAGGTCTTGGCCACCCAACCGGCCAGCTTCACCTGCCGCCAGGGCCGGCCGGTGTGGGGCCCTTCCACCATCTGATAGGCCGACCCCTGTTTTTTCGCTCTGGGCGTTAAGTTCAGGGTCCTTTGTATTTTAGGCAGGCGTTCACCAAGTTGTCGGCCAAAACCGGATTGCTGCCAAAGTGAAGGTGCACGTAACTGACCAAGGTGTTGCCCAAACCAAAACCCGGGGTGTCGGACAAGGGCCCGCCATGCTCAAACGC
>JAIPEN010000027.1 GCA_021737145.1 Desulfarculaceae bacterium
AGGCCCAAGCTGGGGCCGTTTCTAGGGATCATCAATCAGATATTGGAAGACGACCAAGCCGTGCCCAAGAAGCAGCGGCACACGGCCAAACGCATCTTCGAGCGTTTGCGCCAGGAGCACGGCTACCAAGGCGGCCTGACGGTGGTCAAGGATTACGTGCGCGAGCGTCGGCGCCTGACCAGAGAGATGTTTGTTCCCCTTTACCATCCGCCCGGTGACGGCCAGGCGGATTTTGGTGAAGCCTTGGCGATTATCGCCGGGGCCAGGTGCAAGGCGCACTACTTTTCATTGGCTCTTCCCCACAGCGACGACATGTTTGTGGCGGCCTTTCCGGCTGAGACCAGCGAGGCGCTCTGCCATGGCCACAATCTGGCCTTTGCCCACTTTGGCGGGGTGCCGTGCAATATCGTGTATGACAATACCGCCCTGGCCGTGGCCGGTATCGCCAGGGACGGGACCCGCAGTTTGACCAAGAAGTTTGAAGAGCTGGCTTCGCACTATCTGTTTACACCTCGCTTTGGGCGTGTGGGCAAAGGCAACGACAAGGGCAAGGTGGAGGGTCAGGTGGGTTACGCCCGGCGCAATTTCATGGTGCCCATTCCTCGTTTCCCCAGTTTCGATGCCTTCAACGAGTGGCTCTTGGCAAGGTGCCTTGAGCGCAGGGACCGCCGCCTGCGGGGCCATCAAGAGAGCATAGGGGAGAGATTTGAGCGGGACAGAGAAGCCTTTCTGCCCCTTCCGCCCACGCCTTACGACGCATTTTCGGAGGCGTCGACCAGTGTGAGCTCCACCTCGCTGGTCCGCTTTAAGACCAACGACTACTCGGTCCCGGTGGAGTACGGTTTTCGAGAGGTGCTGGTCAAAGGCTATGTGGATCAGGTGGTAGTCGTCTGCGGCAATGAGGAGATAGCCCGCCACCCCCGCTCATATGAAAAGCACGACCTGATTTTTGAGCCGCTGCACTACCTGCCCCTGCTGGAGCGCAAGGCGGGCGCCTTGGACCAGGCCGCGCCTTTGCAAGGCTGGGAGCTACCAGATGAGTTTGGCAGGCTCCGCCGCCTCCTGGAGAATCGCTCGGGCAAAAAAGGCAAGCGGGAGTATATCCAGGTGCTCAGGCTCATCGAGACCTTTGACCTGTCTCTGGTGGCCGCCGGCGTGCGCCAGACCCTTGAGCTGGGCGCCATATCCTTTGACGCGGTCAAGCATCTGGTCCTGTGCCGCATGGAGCGCAAACCGCCCCGGCTGGATCTGGAAAACTACCCCCATCTGCCCAGGGCCAGGGTGGCCACCACCTCGGCCAAATCTTATATGGAGCTTCTGCCTGGAGGCGGCGCATGACAGCCAAGCCCCAGGTGCTTCTGGAGCATCACCTCAAGAAACTGAAGCTGCCCACCATGCTCAGGGAATCGGAAAAGACCGCCAGGCAGTGCGCCCGGGAAAAAGTGGACCACATAGGCTTCTTGCTGCGCCTGGCCGAGGCGGAGCTGATCGAAAGGGAGCAGCGGGCCACCCAGAGGCGGATCAAGGCCGCACGCTTTCCCATGATCAAGACCCTGGACAGCTTTGACTTCAAGGCCATCCCCTCGCTGAATAAGATGCTGACCCTGGAGCTGGCCCGCTGTGAATATATCACCAGCCGCCAAAACGTCCTGGCCGTGGGAAACTCCGGCACCGGCAAGACCCACATCGCCTTGGCTCTGGGACTGGCCGCATGTCAGAAGGGCTTCAAGGTCCGCTTCGCCACCGCCGCCGGCATGGTAAACGAAATGATCGAGGCCAAAGATGAAAAAAAGCTGCTGCGCCTTCAGAAACAACTTGCCAGGCTGGATCTCCTGATCATTGACGAGATGGGATTCGTGCCCTTCTCCAAAACAGCGGCAGAGCTCCTTTTCGAGCTCATCTCAAACAGGTATGAACGCGCTTCTGTTATGATCACCAGCAACTTGCCCTTTGACGAATGGCCAGACGTCTTCGGCTCGGAGCGCCTTACAGGTGCTCTACTGGACCGCCTTACCCACCATGTGAACATCCTGGAAATGAACGGCGACAGCTACCGCCTCAAAGATTCCAAAAGAAGAAAAGGTAAAAACTAATGCTGCTAAAAGGCTCCATCAGGGGGCCTTAAAGCCCCCTGATCGAACACAACCACAATGGTACATTTTTACTCCGCCCTTTGGCGCACTTTTACTCCGCCCTTGACACTTGAACAGGGCCAAGTTGTATTGGCCACTTCGTCACATGATCGTAGGAGTAAGCTTTTGTTGGCTATTGAAGAGGCGGGGTTTCCAGTGCCCATTTTAATGGACAAGGGTTGGTTGCAGATTGTTGAAGGCATGGAAGATCCAGCTGCCCAAGCCAGTCTTGTGGACCAATTCATGAGGCGGGCGCAGCGGGAAGGCACCGCCTTTCGCCTGTTGGGTGATATGATTTGGACGCAGGATAAAGGATGGGATTTGGAACAAATCTATACTTTGGAGAAGAAAATCAATCGACAGCGTGAAAACTGCCCATCTCTTTTTTTGTGCCAGTACGATATTAACAAATTCACCGCTGATATAGCATTTATGGCCATGCAAACTCACAACTTTATTGTTTATAATGATCGACTAAATCATAGCCCATATTTTGACCTCGCTAAAAGCTAGCGGCCTTCAAAATGGCTGTTGAAAAAAGCCTTTTACAAGTTGGGTTGACTTTTTCCTGCAATTAATAAAGAGGCCCGCTAATTAGCGGTGGCCGATGATTTTTGCAACCGGAGGCATACAATGTATTTAGCCATGGTGGGATTGGGGCGCATGGGGATGAACATGGCCAAGCGCCTGGCCCGCGGCGGGCACCAGGTGGCCGCCTATAACCGCACCTATGCCAAGGCCGAGGCTTTCGCCAATGAGGAGAGCGGGGGCACCCCGGTGGAGCGCCTGGAGGACCTGCTCGAGGTGCTGGCTCCGCCCCGGGTGGTGTGGCTAATGCTGCCGGCCGACACGGTGGACGGCTACGTCGACCAACTCGCCGAGCTGCTGGAGCCGGGCGACGTGGTGGTGGAAGGCGGCAACAGCTACTATAAGGACGACATGAAGCGGGCCCCCCGCCTGGACGCCAAGGGCATCGCCTACATGGACGCCGGGGTCAGCGGCGGCATCTGGGGTCTGAGCGAGGGCTACTGCATCATGGCCGGCGGCCAGCCCGAGACCTTCGCCAAGGTGGAGCCAGCCATCAAGACCCTAGCCCCGCCCGAGGGCTATTTGCACACCGGCCCGGTGGGTAGCGGGCACTACGTGAAGATGATCCACAATGGCATCGAGTACGGCATGATGCAGGCCTATGCCGAGGGCTTCGAAATCATGAACAACGGGCCCTTCAGCGAGCACCACGATTTCGCCAAGATCTGTCACCTTTGGATGCGCGGTTCGGTGGTGCGTTCCTGGCTGCTGGAGCTCTTGGAGAACGCCTTTGATGACGACGCTCGCCTGGATTCACTGGCCGGTTACGTGGACGACTCGGGCGAGGGGCGTTGGACGGTGATGGAGTCGGTGGAGACCGCCACCTTCGCGCCGGTGATGGCCCTGGCCCTTATGGACCGCTTCCGCTCCCGGCGGAGCGAGACCTTCGGCGACAAGGTGCTTGCCGCACTTCGGAACCAGTTCGGCGGCCACGCGGTAAAAACGGCCGGGGATTAAGGAGCAGGGTGCATGCCCCCCGAAAAGCAAGACCAGGAGGTCAACCGTTCCATAGTGCCCCGCATGCCCGATGACTGCGCCATCGTCATCTTCGGGGCCTCTGGCGACCTCACAGGTCGCAAGCTGGTGCCCGCCCTGTATCACCTGTTCGCCGGCAAGGCCACGCCGGAGCATTTCTACATCTGCGGCGCGGCCCGCAGCGAACTGAGCGACGAGGACTTCCGGGCCAAGATGCGCGGCGCGATGGAGGAAGCCGGCGAGGACCTGGCGGCTTGGGACGGCTTCGCCGCCTGTCTGCATTACCAGTCCGTGGTATACGACGACGGCAAGAGCTACGCCGCCCTGGCTGGGCGTCTGGATGCCCTGGATGGCGATCACAGGGTGCCGGGCAACCGCATCTTCGAGTGCGCCATCCCGCCCACCCTTTACGCCACCGTGGCCGTGAAGTTGGCCGAGGCCGGGCTCTCCCGCGAGGAGCATAGCTGGCGGCGGGTCGTGGTGGAAAAGCCCTTTGGCCGCGACCTGGCCTCCAGCCGGGAGCTGAACCGGGCCATTGGCCAGGGCTTCGCCGAACACCAGGTGTTCCGCATCGACCACTACCTGGCCAAGGAGACGGTGCAGAACATCATGATGTTCCGCTTTGCCAACGCCATCTTCGAGCCGCTGTGGAACCGCAACTACATCGAACAGGTGTCCATCCTTTCGGCCGAGACGTTGGGCGTGGAGCACCGGGCGGGCTACTACAAGAAGGCAGGGGTGCTGCGGGACATGTTCCAGAACCACATGATGCAGCTGCTGGCACTGGTGGCGGCCGAGCCCCCCAGCCTCTTCGCCGCCGACCGGGTGCGCGACGAGAAGACCAAGCTCTTCCGCAGCCTCAGGCCCTTCCCCACCCACGAGCTCTACGACTATCTGATCCTGGCCCAGTACGAAGCCGGGGAGATCGACGGGCAGGAATACCCCGCCTACCGGGCCGAGCCCGGGGTGGACCCCAGCTCCCTGACCCCCACCTACGCCACCATGAAGGTGTTCGTGGACAACTGGCGCTGGCAGGGAGTGCCCTTTTACATCACCAGCGGCAAGCGCTTGGCCCAGAAGCTCACCCGCATCGAGATAATCTTCCGCGAGGTGCCTCACTCCTTGTTCCGCCAGGTGCTTGGCGAGGATATCATCGCCAATCGCCTGGTGTTGAACATCCAACCCAACGAGGGTATCACCCTTTACTTCCAGGCCAAGCAGCCCGGGGCCGAGGTGGACCTGCGCACCGTGGGCCTGCACTTCGAGTATCAGGACGGGGCCGTTCGTAAGGGCATAAAGGCCTATGAGAAGGCCCTGGCCGAGGTCATGCTGGGCGACCAGATGCTCTTCTGGCGCCAGGACGGAGTGGAGCTATGCTGGGCCTTCCTGGATCCGGTGCTGGAAGCCTGCGAGTCCTGTGGCGACCGGGCCGACCGTTTGCACCGCTACCGGGCCGGAAGCTGGGGCCCCCACGACGCGGCCAAAATGTGGCCCGGCCACCCCTACAACCATCTGGAAAGATATTAGCGTTGCGCTTCGAGGTTTTTGACGACGCCGAGGCTCTGAGCCGGGCCAGCGCGGAGTTCATCACCCGTGCGTCCCACAAGGCAGTGGCCGAATGGGGACGGTTCACGCTGGTGTTCTCGGGCGGCACCTCGCTTCTGGAGGCCTATGGCCTAATCGGAGCTATATGCATCCTCTTCAACGCCGGCCCGATTCGACGAAAGACTAGCTGAAAAAACGTGATGTGACTTAGGATTTAACGTAGGGAATCGGCTTCCGGCGTAATTGGCCGATTTTGTTAAAATGATCATAGATGTTAGTGTGTTATCAGCTAATAGAGAAATAGGCCAGATAGATGACGTAGAGCATGCTCTCCCGCGAAACGCGCCGGAGTAGTTTTGATGCCATTTTGGCTTAAGTTGCCAATTACAGGGAAGATATGATATCTGTGAGTTCTATTCCAGCTCACCCACCTTCTTGATGTCCTCCTGACGGCCCACCATGATAAGAACGTCACTGTCCTTGATCAGGAAATCCGCCGGGGGCAGCATCACGAAGTTGTCGGGCACCATCTCCTTCACCGCAATAACGTAGATATTGTAGCGAGCCCTTAGATTGAGCTGAGCCAAAGTCCTGCCAATGAAGGGGCGGGGCGGGGCGATCTGTAAAAGGCTGTATCCCTTTTCCAGTGGCAGGAAGTCGATCATGTTGGGTGTTGACAGGCCCTGGGCGATGCGGATGGCCATGGATTTTTCCGGCTCGATCAGCTCCCGGGCTCCCACCCGCGATAGTATTTTGCCGTGGTCCTCGTTGACCGCCTTGGTGAGGATGTTTTTCACCCCCAGTTCGCTGAGATAAAGGGTGATCAGAATACTCTTGCCGGTATTGGACCCGGTGCTTACCACGGCGGCGTCCATCTCCTCCGGAGCCAAGACGGCCAGCTTCTCCTTGTCCGTGGCATCCAGCACGATCGCCTCGGTGCAAAACTCATCCATGCGCTGCACCCGCTCCTGATCCCGGTCCAGAGCGATGACTTCGTGCCCCTCTTCAAACAGAGTTTTAGCCACATGGAACCCAAACTTTCCCAAGCCAATGACTAGAAACCTCTTACGTCTTGCCATGATTACCCCAGCATCACCCGCTCCTCGGCATAGTGGAAACCTACCGCCCTGTCACCATTGCCCCTAAGGAGCAAGTAGGTGAAGGTCGGCACGCCCAACCGTCCGACGAGCATAAGAATTGTGATCAGTATCTTGCCTGTCCCGGTGAGATCGAATGTCACCCCCATGGAGAGCCCAACCGTACCGAAGGCTGAAACCACTTCGAACAGGTAGGCCAGAAAAGGGCGGGACACCTCTGCCGTGCCTGTCCTTGGCTCCTGTACAACCAGGACCGCGAACAGCATCAAGGCGATCAAGACCACCGCCAACAGGAACAAGGAGACGGCCTTGGTCACGGTCTCGCGGGGGATGGTTTTCTTGAAAACGTTGACCCGTTCGCCACCCCTCACCCGGCCCAGAGCGTATAGGCCCAGCAAGGCGAGGGTGGTGGTCTTCAATCCACCACCGCAGGACCCCGGCGAGGCTCCGAAAAACATCAAAAAAACGACAACAGCCAGGGTGGAGGTGCCCAGTGAAGCAATATCCACCGTATTGAAGCCGGCGGTGCGGGCGGTGATTGATTGGAACAAAGCGGGCAGCCAGAAACCCCGAGAGAGAATCGGAGAGTTCAAGCGGTCCCGCTCCAAAAAGGCAAAAGCCATCGCTCCAACCACTATGAGTATGGCCGTGGTGATGAGCACCACCTTGGTGTGCACCGAAATCCGCTTGGCCTTGCCTCTGTCCCGCAAGCGCGAGGACAACTCGTAGACCACGGGAAAGCCGATTCCACCCAGCACGATGAGTGCGCAAATAGTCAGATTAAGCGTAAGCGATCCGCGATAGGAGATGAAGCTGTCGGAAAACAGGGAGAAGCCGGCGTTGCAAAAAGCCGATATGGAATGGAAGGCGGCCAGATAAAAGGCCTGCCAGAAGGGGTAATGGTCCTGGAAATGCCAAAACAGAAGCGCGGTCCCCACCATTTCCGTCAGGGCAGTGAAGATCAACACCGACTTGACCAAATCATAGATGTCCCGCCTTGGGGTGTGGGCGAACACGTCCTGCATGGCCAAGCGATGCTTGAACGGCACCCGCTTCCCCACGAACAGGAACAGGGAAACGGATATGGTCATGATGCCCAGGCCGCCCAGTTGAATAAGCATCAAGATAATCCCCTGGCCCAGGAGGGTGAAATGGCTCCCGGTGTCCACCACGATCAGTCCGGTGACGCACA
>JAIPEN010000020.1 GCA_021737145.1 Desulfarculaceae bacterium
AGGGCTCGTAGATGGAAACGTGGAAGCAGCCGTGCAAATAGGCGTCGGCCTGCTCCTTGATGGCCGCCACCACCTTGGGATGGCGGTGGCCCACGTTGTTGACCCCGATGCCCCCGGCGAAGTCGATGTACTGGTTGCCCTCGGGGTCCCAGATCAGGGCCCCCTCCGCCTTGGCCATCACCACCGGGGTCACGTTGCCCACGCCGAGCGGGATGGCCGCGGCGCGGCGCTGGCGAATCTGCTGGTTGTCCATATCGCTCTCCCTTGCCATAAGGGTGAAGAGTTGGGTCAGTCTCGCACCCCGCACCATTCGGCCATGGTCAGGGCCAGAACCTTGCAAGTGGCCGCCACGCTGGGCAGCTCGACGTATTCATCGATGCCGTGGATGTTGCTGGCCACGGGGCCGGTGCAGGCGGCGGCCATGCCGAAGTAAGGGGCGAAGCGCGAGTCGATGCCCGAGGCGCGGCCGATTATCGGCGCCTCCTGGCCCGAGATCTCCCGCGCCGCCCGGCGCATGGTCCGCACAAAGGGATGCTCAGGGTCCTGCTGCCAGGGCTCGGCCTGCCATCCGAACCACTCCACGCTGGGCGGGTGCTCGGCCAGCCAGGGGTCTTGCTGGGCCGCCTGGTTGATGCTGCGCCGGACCAGCTCGCGGATCTGCTCCATGGTCTCGCCGGGCGGGAAGCTGATGCGGCACTCCATGACCGCCTCGCCGGCCACGGTGGAGGGCCAGTCCCCGGCCCGCACCGTGCCCACGCTCAGGTGGCAGGCCCGGCCCGAGCCCCGCTCGAACAGGGGATAGCGCACCGTGGCCAAGCGGTGCTCGCCCAGGGCCTCCAGGGCCTGGTACAGGGGGATCAGCTTGCCAAAGGCGTTGACCCCCTGGTGGGCCAAGCCGCCATGGGCGGTGCGCCCCACCACCCGCACCCGGAACATGCAGATCCCGGCGTGGGCCACGGTCACGTTCATGCCGTGGGGCTCGGAACAAATCATGGCGTCGGCGGTGTGTCCGTCGGCCAGGCAGGCCAGGGTGCCCCCCGCGCCGCCGGCCTCCTCGTCGATCACGCTCATCAGGCGCACCGTGCCCGCCGGTCTCAGGCCCGCCTTGATCAGGGCGGCCAGGGCGTAATGGTTGGCCAGCAGGCCGGCCTTCATGTCGCCCGCGCCCCGGCCGTAGAGGCGCTCGCCTTCCACCTCGCCGCACCAGGGGTCGCGGCTCCAGGCCTCCACCGGCTCGGGCGATACCACGTCGATGTGGCCGTTGAGGATAAGGGAGGGCTTGTCCGGGTCGCCCGGCAGGGTGGCCACCAGATTGGGCCGCCCCACATAGGAGGCCCCGGTGTCGATAAAGGCGGGGTGCCCCCGCAGGGCCTCTATGTCCGGCAGCACCGTGCGAACCTCCAGGCCCATCCCCTGGTACAGGGAATTCATGTAGTCCTGGGCCCGGGCCTCATTGCCCACCACGCTGGGGATGCGCACCAGCTCTTGCAGGCAACGGATGAGATCTGGGGTGAGCTCGTCCACGGCGGCGCGGATTTTTTCACTAAGCGTATTGAGTTCCATGACGGTTGTTCCGTGCTGAGGCGGTGAAGGTTAGCCGCGGGCCAGGGGGTGGTGGCAGGCCACCCAGTGCCCGCTCTCCAGGGGCCGGAACTCCGGCTCCAGACGGCGGCAGTCGTCCTGGGCGTGGGGACAGCGGGTGTGGAAGCGGCAGCCCGGCGGCGGGTTCAGGGGGCTGGGCACGTCGCCGGAGAGGATCACCCGGTCCGCGGGCCGCCCCACCTCGGCCGTGGGCGCGGCCGAAAAAAGGGCCTGGGTGTAGGGGTGGCGCGGCCCGGAGTAGATGGCCTGTTTGGAGGCCAGCTCCATGAGCTTGCCCAGATACATCACCGCGATGCGGTCGCTGATGTGCTCCACCACGGCCAGGTCGTGGGAGATGAACAGATAGCTCAGGCCCATCTCCCGCTTGAGGCGGGCCAGCAGGTTGACCACCTGGGCCTGCACCGACACGTCCAGGGCCGAGAGGGGCTCGTCGGCCACCACCAGCTTGGGGCCCACGATCAGGGCCCGGGCGATGCCCAGGCGTTGGCGCTGGCCCCCGGAAAATTCGTGGGGGTGGCGGCCGTACTGCTCGGGCCGAAGGCCCACGGTCTCCATCATCTCCAGCACGCGGCGCTTGCGCTCGGCCTGGCTCAGCTCCTTGTTGCGCCGGAGGCCCTCGCCGATGATCTGGCCCACCGTGAGGCGCGGGTTGAGCGAGGACCAGGGGTCCTGAAAGATAATCTGCATCTCGCGGCGCAGCTTGCGCAGCTCGCCGCCGGAGAGCTTGGCCACGTCGCGGCCCTTGTAGCTCACCGTGCCCCGGGTGGCCTCGATGAGGCGCAGCACCAGGCGGCCGGTGGTGGACTTGCCGCAGCCCGACTCGCCCACGAAGCTCAGGGTCTCGCCCTGGAACAGGTCGAAGCTCAGGCCGTCCACCGCCTTTACCACCTCGCCGGAGCTGACGATGGAACGGCCCACCACGAAATATTTGGTCAGGTCCTTGACCTCTAGGATGGTTTGCTGTTTCATGGGCGGCTCACTCGTACAGCCAGCACAGGGCGTGGTGCTCGGCGGCCAGCTCCCGCCAGGGCGGCTGCTCCCGCACGCAGCGGGGCATGGCCTGGGGGCAGCGGGGGTGGAAGGGACAGCCTTGGGGCAGCTCCAGGATGCTGGGCACGATGCCCTTCATCTCGTAAAGCTCGCTGCCGCCCGGGCGGGGAATGGATTTGAGCAGGCCCCGGGTGTAGGGGTGGGCGGCGTTGCCGAATATCTCGCCCACCGCGCCCTGCTCCACCACCCGGCCGCAATACATGACCACCACCCGCTTGGCCGATTCGGCCACCACCCCCAGGTTGTGGGTGATGAGCATGATGGCCGTGCCGATGCGCTCGTTGAGCCGGCGCATAAGGTCCAGCACCGAGGCCTGCACGGTTACGTCCAGGGCGGTGGTGGGCTCGTCGGCCAAAAGCACGTCCGGGTCCAGGAGCAAGGCCTCGGCGATCATCACCCGCTGGCGCATGCCGCCGCTCAGGTGGTGGGGATAGTCCCTGATGCGCTTGGCCGGGTCCGGGATGTCCACCATGGCCAGCATCTCCACCGCCCGATTTCGGGCCTCTTGCTTGCTGATGCTGCGGTGGGTGCGCAGGGCCTCGGTGAGCTGGTTTTCGATGGTGAAGGCCGGGTTCAGGGAGATCATGGGCTCTTGGAAGATCATGGAGATGCGGTCGCCCCGCACCTTGCGCAGCTCCTTGGCCGGCAGGTTGAGCAGGTCGCGCTCCCGGTAGCGGATGCGGCCCCCGGCGATGCGGCCGGGATGGGGCACCAGGCCCAGCACGGCCAGGGCGGTGACGCTCTTGCCCGAGCCGGACTCGCCCACCACCCCCAGCACCTCGCCGGGATCGATGTGATAGTTGACCCCGCACACCGCCTGGGCCACGCCCTGGGTGGTGTGGAAGTTGACCTGAAGGTCCTCTATGCGCAGCAGGGGTTCCATGTCACTTCAGCCGGGGGTCGAGGACGTCGCGCAGGGCGTCGCCCAACAGGTTGAAGCCCAGCACGGCCAGAGTGATGGCCACCCCGGGGAACACGGTCATCATGGGGTTTTCCATCATGAAGTTGCGCGCGTCGGACAGGATGTTGCCCCAGGAGGGCGCCGGCGGGGGCGCCCCCAGGCCCAAAAAGCCCAGGGAGGACTCGGCCAGGATGGCGTAGGCCAGGCTGGCCGTGGCCTGCACGATCAGGGGGGCGGTGCAGTTGGGCAGGATGTGGCGGAAGATGATGTATATGTTGCCGTTGCCCATGGCCCGCGAGGCCTCCACGAACTCCTTTTCCTTGAGCGAGAGCACCGAAGAGCGCACGATGCGCGCGAAGCGCGGCACATAGACCACGCCCAGGGCGATGATCACGTTGTATAGGTTGGGCCCCAGGGCGGCCAAGATGGCTATGGCCAGCAATATGGCCGGGAAGGACATCAGCGCGTCCATGCAGCGCATGATCACGTTGTCCACCAGCCCGCCGAAATATCCCGCCGCCGCGCCGGTGGCCACCCCGCCCACCGTGGCCAGCACCACCGACAACAGGCAGATGTACAAGGAGATGCGCGAGCCGTAGATCACCCGGCTGTAGATGTCGCGGCCGTACTCGTCGGTGCCGAACCAGTGCTGGGCCGAAGGCGGGACCGCCTGGGCCTCCAGGTTGATGGTCAGGGGGTCGTGGGTGGCCAACAGGGGGGCGGCCAGGGCCACGGCGATGTTCAGGCCGATGACGATGACCCCGATGAGCCCGATCTTGTTCTTGAGCAGTCTTTTTAAAAACATGGTGTCTTCCCGCCTCTTATTTGTATTCGATGCGGGGATCGAAAAAGCCGTAGAGCAGGTCCACGACCAGGTTGATCAACACGTAGACCAGGGCGATGAACAGGATGCAGCCCTGCACCACCGGGTAGTCGCGCATGTTGATGGCCACCACCAGATACTTGCCCAGGCCGGGCAGGCTAAACACCGTCTCGGTTATCACCGCCCCGCCCAGGAGCATGCCGTACTGGATGCCGATGGTGGTCAGGGCCGGGGCGAAGGCGTTTTTCAGGGCGTGCTTGTTGATAACCTTCCACTCGCTCAGGCCCTTGGCCCGGGCGTGGGTCACGTATTCCAGGCGCAGCACCTCCAGCATGGAAGAGCGCACCATGCGGGCCACCACCGCGGCCATGAACAGGCCCAGGGTCACCGCAGGCAGCAGCAAATAGCGCAGCCCTTCCCAGAAGTTCTCCCAGATGGCCACGAAGCCGGTGGAGGGGAACCAGCCCAGCTGCACCGAAAAGACCAGCAAGCAGAGGAGCCCCAGCCAGAAGCCGGGCACCGAGACCCCCAGGATGGTGCCCAGCATGAACATGTAGTCGCTCTTGGTGTTGTGCTTGACCGCGGCCAGCACCCCCGAGGGGATGGAGACGATCAGCGAGAAGACCAGGGCCAGGGTGGTCAGGGACAGGGTGACCGGGAAGCGGTCGGCGATGGAGGTGAGCACCGGCACCTTGGAGTGGATGGAGACCCCGAAGTCGCCGGTGAGCACCCTGCCCACCCACAGGAAGAACTGCTGGTACAGGGGCTGGTTAAGGCCCAGGGCATCGCGCAGCGCCTCCACGTCCTGGGGCGTGGCGTCGTTGCCCAGCATGACCAGGGCGGGGTCGCCGGGGATCATGTGGATCAAAAGAAAGACCATGACCGCCACCATGCCGATGGTGGGAATCAGGTAGATGATCCGTTTGAGAATGTATTTAAGCATGGGTCACGGTCTTTTGGTTGCCGCCCCCCGGGCTCAGGAGGAACGCCCGGAGGGCGGCTGGTGATGGTTTTACTTGCTCAGCCAAACGCCCCACAGACGCGGCATGCCGGTGCTGAGCACCTGGTAGCCGTGCACGTAGTCGCGGAAGGCGTTGAGGTAGTTGTAGTTGCAGGAAATCACCCAGGGCACCTGCTCGATACAGATCTTGTGGATCTTCTCGAATATCTTCTGGCGCACCTTGAAGTCCGCGGTGGCCATGGCTTCCTGGCGAAGCTTCTCGGCCTCGGGGTAGACCTCCATGAACTTGTTGCGCTTCAGATAGGCGTAGGCCAGGGCGGGGTCGGGCATGGGCGCGGCCCCGAAGGTGTGGATCTGGGACTGCCCCTTGAGGTGCTTTTTCAAAAGCACCGGCCAGTCGATCACGTTGAGCTTGGCGTTGACCCCCAGGGCCTTGAGCTGGGCGTGCACGGCCACGGCCATGCGGTACATGTAGGAGTACTTCTTGGTGGTGTCCACCACCACCTCCTGGCCCTTGTAGCCGGACTCCTTCAACAGCTGCTTGGCCTTGGCCATGTCCGGGGCGTACCACTCCTTGAAATAGGGGGTGTAGTACTGGTTGGCCGTGGCGATGGCCGAGGGGTTGATGGTGGCGTAGCCCATGAAGGCGGCCTTGGCCATGGACTTGATGCTCAGGGCGTAGGCGCAGGCCTGGCGGAATTTGAGGTTGTCCACCACCGGGCGGGTTACGCCGAAGTGGGCGCCCACCCAGACCAGGCCGGCCACTTCCTGCACCACCATGCCCTGCTTGGAGTAGTCGCTCTTGTACTTTTTCATGTACTTCTGAGGGAAGGAGTGAACCAGGTCCACTTCCTTGTTGACCAGGGCCATCACCGCCACCGACTCCTCGGAGATGGGCAGGAAGGTGACCTTGTCCAAATAGGCGACGCGCTCACCGCCCATGCCGTCGCGGGCGCCGCTCTGGCCCTTATAGCCGGCGAACTTCTCCAGGATTACATGGCGGTCCGGCTTCCATTCCATGAACTTGAAAGGACCGGTGCCCACCGGATGGGTGATCTGGCCGCCCTGCTTTTCCACCTCGGCCTTGCACATGATGGCCATGACCGGGGCCACGTAGGCCAGGGAGTTGGGGAAGCCGGGGGAGGATTTTTTCATCAGGATGCGCACGGTGTACTTGTCCACCGCCTCGACCTTGGCCACGCCGGTGAACAGCTTGGCCCGGGCGCAGGTCTTGGGGTTCATCATGCGCTCCACCGAGAACTTCACGTCCTCGGAGGTGAGCTCGGCCCCGTTGTGGAACTTCTTGCCCTTGATCAGGTGGAAGGTGTAGGTCTTGTAGTCCTTGCTCGCCTCCCAGGACTGGGCCACCACCGGCACGATCTTGAGGTTGGTGGTGTAGGCCAACAGGGGCTCGAATACGTGGTTTAGCACCACCGCGTTGACCATGGCCGGGCTGGCCAGGGGGTCCACGCTGGTTATGTCGGTGTTAAGCCTGACCTTTATTTCGCCGCCGGCCTTGGGCTGGGGCGCAGCCCACAGGCTGCCCGCGCCGAGCAGCACCAGCGCCGCCACCAGACAGATGGCCACGCCGCGCATTTTCATCTTGCTCCGAATTGCTGACATTCGCCGCTTGCTCCTTATGATAGGGTTCTCTCGCCGGAGGCGGGGCCGTTCCCGCCGGGGCCGGGGGCCGGGCAAGACCGCGCCGCGGCGGCCAAGGCCCTCGCTCCGGTGAACAAAATTTCCTGGTCCAAATAAAAAAACTGTCCGGAGCCTAAACTCCGTCTTCGCCCACCAGGGGCGCGCCCGGGGAGCGGGGCTCCTCGGCGCTGCGTCCGGTGGCGATCTCCTCGGCGATGACCTTGGCCACCCAGGCGCGGCGCTCCGCGTCCATGCGCTGGGCTATGGCCGCCACGCTGATGGCCGCCTCCACGCGGCCTGACTCGTCGCGCACCGGACGGCCGAGGGCCACCGCCTCGGGAATGAACACGCCGCCGGTTTCGGAATAGCCCAGCTCCTGACAACGCCGGACCGATTCCCATACGTCATCGGCGGTGAAGTTCTTGTAGCGTCCGTAGCGCCGCTGGTTGGCCTGGATCACCGCCCCGCACTCCTTCTCGGGCAGGGTGGCCAGCAAAACGGTGCTGCCCGCGCCGATGCCCAGGGGGCTGCGCTGGCCCACCTCGTGGGTGAGGGTGCGGATGGGGAAGCTGCCCTCCACCCGGTCCACCACCAGGGCGTCGTAGCCCGAGCGGATCACCAAAAATACGGTGTCCTCGGTAATCAGGGCCACCCGCTCCAGGATGTGGCGGTAGCGGTCCCGGATCTGAAACTGATGGGCCGCGGCCCCGAAGTGATAGAGCTCCACCCCCAGGTGGTAGCGCTTGGTAATGGGGTTGTAGGAAAGCAGGCCCTCGGAGGCCAGGGCGCCCAGGGCCCGGCGGACGGTGGCGGTGTGCAGGTCGGCCTCGCGGGCCAACTGAGCCAGGCTCATGCCGCGCTCGTTGTTGTTCACCACCATGCGCAGCAGGCCGATGGCCCGGTGAATGGTCTGCGCGCCCCTCTGCGAGGAAGAGGCTGATTTCTTGCTGGATGATTTCTCGTCTTGCTTCATGTGTCCTCGCTCCGCTGCCTGCTTTCAGGAAGAAAGCTTAGAGGCAGCCTGGCCATCCAGTCAATAATTTTTTTACACATAGTTTATTTTTAATTACACATAGTGTAACGACTTACAAAAAAGTCATTATTTGCGCCTGTTGAGAGCATTTTTCTCCTTTTCTGGCTCACCTCGTAAACCGGACGTCCCCTTTTGCACCCGGCAAGACCTGCCGGGCGGGGGATTTCACCAAAACGCTTGGTTTGGAGATGCGGGGTTCCTTTAGGGCTTGAGCCCCATGAGGGCAAGGTGCGATAACAGCCTAGGAGAGTTGTGAAAAATTCCCACAGCTTGAGGAATGCATTAAGAGCAAGGAGACCCAACCAGTGGAAAGCGCGCTTCCCCGAGTCAAGAAACCCTCTCCGCCCACCATGATCACCATGCTGCGGAGCATCCAGGCCAAAAACCCCCATGGCCCGGCTCTCATCTTTGACAACGAAACCACCACCTGGCGTCAGATGTGGTTGCGCAGCAACCGCCTGGCCAACGGTCTTTTGTCTTTGGGCATGCAAAAGGCGGATCGGGTGATGGTGCTCATGTCCAACTGCCCCCAATTCCCGGAAGCGGCCCTGGGCATCGCCAAGGCCGGCTGCGCCACCACCCTGTGCAACTACCGGCTCACCCCGGCGGAGATCCAGTTTCAGATAAACAAGATCAAGGCCCGGGCGGTCATCGTGCGGGCCCTGCAATACGAGCTGGTCAAGCAGGTGCGGGACCAGACGCCCTCGCTGGAGCAGGTGATTTTCGTGGGCCAGGACTGCCCGCGGGATTGCACGCCCTACGAGGATTTCCTGGCCGCCAATTCCGACCAGGACCCCGCGGTGGAGGTGTTGGCCGAGGACATCAACACGGTGATGTTCACCTCCGGCACCACCGGCCTGCCCAAGGCCAGCGCGCGCACCCACGGCTCCACCTTCATGTCCTTTTTGGGGGTGAGCCTGGAGCACGGCCTGGCCCAGGGGGGCAAGCAGCTGGTGGCCGCGCCCATGTACGCGGCCGCGGCCTATGGCTTCATGTCGGCCGGGCTGCTCTCCGGAGTCCCGGTGGTTATCATGCCCTCTTTCGACCCGCCCCAGGTGCTGCGGGCCATTGCCGAGCACCAGATCGCCTGGACCTTCATGGTGCCCATAATGTGGGACTGGCTCCTGGACCATGCGGATGAGATGCAAGACCCGCCGGACGCCACCAGCCTGGTTTTGGCCCTGAGCTGCGGCGCGCCCCTGCACAACCGCACCGTGAAAAGGGTGATGGCCCACTTCCCCAACAGCGAAATGGCCAATTGGCTGGGGGCCTCCGAGCTGGGCTTCGTGAGCAACATCCGTTTTTCCGGCGGCCTCAAGGGCGAGGGCTGCATCGGCCAACCGGCGGCGGCCACCGAAATGGCCCTTTTCGACCAGCAGGGGCAACCCGTGGCCCCAGGCGAGGTGGGGATTCTCTACGTCCGGGGCATTGGCACCTTCGAGGGCTATTGGGACGACCAGGCCGGCACCCGGGAGGCGATCCTCGACAACACCTGGGTGACCGTGGGGGACATGGCCCGCCAGGACCAGGAGGGCGACTTCTACCTGGTGGACCGGGCCAAGGACATGATCATCACCGGCGGCACCAACGTGTACCCGGCCGAGGTGGAGCAGGTGCTCATGGAGATCCAGGGGGTCGGCGACGCGGCGGTGATCGGGGTGCCGGACCAGAAATGGGGCGAGTCGGTGAAGGCCGTGGTGGTCTTGGCCCCGGGCTCGGAGCTGGACGAGGCCGCGATCATAGCCCAGAGCCGCCAACACCTGGCCGGCTTCAAGGCGCCCAAGAGCGTGGATTTCGTGGAGGCCATTCCCCGCAGCCTCATTGGCAAGGCGCTCAAAAACAAGCTGCGCGAAAAGTACTGGCCCAAGGGGGAGTCCAACATTTCCTGAGCAGCCCCGGCGCCGGGGCCTGGCCGTGGCCGGCCCGCCGGGGCGGTCCGAATGTCCAGCCAAGGCCGCCAGCAAACCGGGGCCACAAATCCGACCAAATGCCTGGTTTATCCCTATATTTTAAAGTATCATATATGTAGTAATCGGTATCATTAATATAGGGGAGTCGTCATGAAACGATTCAGCCTACTGGTGATGCTGCTGGCCGTCGTGGCCTTGGCCGCACCGGCCGCCGCGGACCTGGAAGACATGATTTCCATCGTCAACCGCTTCGGCGACGCCAGCCACGGCAATGACTGGGAACTTGGCGTGTTGCCCGGTGGCGACATCAGCCAATCGCCCATGTCCGGGACCACCCACGACTATGGTTGGGTCGAGTCCATGCCCCAGCAATTCACCTTGAAGTACGACCCCCAGACCGGCCTGTTGGAATACACCATAGGCGGCAAGACCATGACCACCACCTTTTTCTCGCCCCAGTCCGCCGAATCCTTTGCCCTGGAAATCGTCGGCGGAGCCAACAGCATGGCCGGCGAGGTCAGTTCGGTAATGGTGGACTACTTGACGGTCAACGGCCAGCAAGTGAATGGGCAGATGTATGCCAGGTCCGGTCAAGGGCCCACCGACAGCCTGGTGTTGCAAAATCTGCCCAAGGACGGCTTCACCATCACCGGCGAATTGACCATGAAAACCAATCACCAGGTGGTGCAGACCTCTCAACGGCATCCGGGGCACAGCAACCCTCATGGCCATGCCTATGGCCACAACGCTCAGACCAACATCGTCAGCTTGGGCGGCAACCTGGTCACGGCATTCAACCTCAAGGCCGACGTGCCGCAACTGCCTTTGCAGGGCGGCGGCCAAGCCGCGGCGCCCGAGCCGGGGACCATGCTCTTGTTGGGCTCGGGCCTGGCCGGGTTGGCCGCCTGGCGCGCCCGGCGGCGCAAAAAGGGCTAGGCCGCCGTTGATGCCGTCCTTGCCCCAGGCAAGGGCCGGAAAAAAACCAAAAGGGGCCCGGGCGTTCAAAGCCCGGGCCCTTGCAGCGTTATGGCTGCGATGCAAAGTTCTCGCGATTTGTTCCCAAGGTCTTTTCGGGCGGGTCTAAAAGGAAAAGTGCACGGCAAATATAGGGCCCTGCAAGGTCACGTCATATTTGAAGGCGTCGCTGCCGCTGCCGTTCTCGTAGTCCATATAGAGGTGGCGATAGCCCACCACCAGCCCCAGCCAATCCTTGGGCTTGTATTGCAGCAGCAGGCTGTTGTTCCAGGCCACCTTGGAGCCGATGTCAAAGCCGCCTATGTCCGAACGCAGAATCAGCTCAATTCCGGGGAGAAATACCCATCGGACCCGTCCCCCGAAGAAGGGGTCCGTCCATTGCTGCCTGCCGCCGGGCTGGTAGCCATTCTGGAACTCCAGGGTTCCCTTCAGCGAGTTGTAGCGCCCGCCTGCCAGCAGATCCAGGGCGGCCATGCGCTTATGCCCCGGGCCAAGGGGCTGGTTGAGCAGGCGGTAGATGCCGCCGAACTCCACCAGGGCCACCTCGCTGTTCACCGTGACCGCCACGGCCCCGGCCTTGGCGTCTTGGGTGTTCTTGAGATAGGTGGGGTCGAAGAAGAAAGCCCACGGCCCCTTCCAGACCTCCAGGTGCACCTCGCCCGCAAAATCAAGGCTGTCCCAGAGGTCGTTGAAACTGATGTTGCTGGAGGACTCAAACCCTCGAATGGTGACGTCGCCGGAGATGTTGACCATCCACAGATAAGGCGCCAGTTCCACTCTCCAACCACTTTCGGCGGAGCGGGCAGAGCCTGGCGAAGCCAAGCACATGGCCAGGGCCATGGCTAAAACCAACACGCTAGCCCAAAAGGCTTTTTTCAATCTTGGGCATATGATCATCTCAGGCCCTTTGGGACGGCTTCGTGTGCTGGCTCAAAACGGGGCCGGGCCCTTGGGGGTCACCAAAGGTCCGGCCCTTCCCAGGAAGCACTGCCTTCCGGTTAATCGGTTTTAAAACCGACCTTGGTCACCGGGGGGTATTTCTTGAGAACCGCCCTATAGCGGTCTGCCTCGGCCCCCATTATCACAACCATGGGGATGTGACGGATTCCTATGCTTACATCCTCCTGGGGGTCGGTGTACAAGTTGTTCATGGTCACGCCGCCGGTTTCGGTGATGATGGCCCCGCTGAAGCCACCCGTGTGCCCCTTCTGGTAAATCGCCTTTTGCAATTCCAGAACAAAATTGGTCTTGAACTCGTCGATGCGCACCCCCGAGAAATGTTGGTTCAGGGTATATATCCTGCTGCGCCGGTTGGAGAGGCCCTGATCGGCCAGCAAGAAGGAGGTCTGGTCAATGCCGTCTATATAGTGCGTCTTGGGCACGAACTTGGCGGCCTGGGCCCCCGGGGCTCCGGCCAAGGATATGGCGGTGTTGAACAGGTCGGCCAGGTCGAACAAGCCGTCGGAGCGGCGCGGGGAGATCATGCCCTTCCAGTAAACAAAGGTGGGCACCCGCACCCCGCCTTCCCAACTGGACCCCTTGCATCCCCTGAAGGGAGTCCTGCCGTGGGGAGGTATTTCGCATTCCGGCCCGTTGTCAGAGGTGAAGAATATAAGAGTGTTCTCCAACTGCCCCGTCTCTTCCAGGGCCTTGACCAACCTGGCCAGGATATCGTCAACCTCCACCATCCCGTCGCTATACACTGTCCTGGCCGGCGACTTGCCCGCATAAGTATCATTGGGGTAATTGTCGAAATGGCAGGCCCGGGTGGCGTGGTAGAGATAGAAGGGCTTGTCGCTCTTGGCCATTTTGCGTATGAATTTCTCGCTGTAAGCGGCCCAGTCTTGATCCAGATCCTTGATGGTGGTCAAGTTGATCTCGTAGATATCACGGCACTGCTTCTTGTCGCCTTTGGTGCAATGCACGTTGTTGTGGTTAAAGGGCATCTTTTTCATCAAGGCGAAACGGGCCGGGCTGAGGGCGATCTCCGGATTGAAATACTGGTCACGCCATTCGGTGTACATGTCCGAGACGCTCAAGAAGCCGTAGTAATCGTCATATCCCACGTTCTGGGGCAAGGAGCCCTGGTTTTCGCCCATGTGCCATTTGCCCACGCCCTGGGTCACGTATCCCAGCTTTTGCAGCGCCTGGGGGAAGGTAGCCGCCCCGTCAAGCCCGCCAGGCTGACCATACATGGGCGGCCGCAGTACTCCATGGTGCAATGGGGTTTGGCCGGTGTGGATGGTGGCCCTGGTGGGCGAGCAACTGGGGGTGGAATAGGTCGAGGTGAGAACGAGGCCATTTTTCGCCAGGCGGTCCATGGCCGGGGTGGGGTTGCCCACCGCTTCGCCGCCACCGTTGAACCCGGGGTCCATCCAACCCACGTCGTCCATAATGAAAATCAGGATATTGGGCTTTTTGCCGAAGCGTTTTTCCAAAGCGGCCAGCTTTTGCCGCGCCTGTTTCTCCTGAGCCGGATGCGGCATCACCGGCTCCATGTTGGGCGCGATCTGCTTGGCCTTTAGATGCATGTACTGGTTGGGGTGGTCGTAGCCCTTGGCGGTGGTCTGGCCGGTGGTCGATCCGCGGGTTATGCCCTCGGCCATGGCCAAGCCGGTCCAAAGGCACAGCACCGTGAAGGCAACGCAGAACAGCGTGAGTATGTTGGCGAGGCCTTTGTCACTCACTGAATTTGGACGCATTTTATTGCCCTCCTCGTGTCATCCGAAATCTTTCGGATGTCGGTGTCCCGAAACAAAAAAACAGGCCGATCAAACCCCTGGCGCAGTTGCTATAAAAGGGACGGGATAACCGGGATGATCACCAACTTGATTAGATAATCCCGGCCCCACAGGTCTTCCTGAATAACACTGTGCTGGTATTCAAGGCCGATCTTGATGGGCAGCTTGCCCAGGCGCAGTGTCTTGAAGACCCCTATTCCCACGGGCACGTTGTACTTGTTGTCTTCCCCGGCCATCCAGTTGGCGGTTATCACCGGCGAGCCACCCACCTGCCAACCACCCGGCAAATTAAGGAAATAGAACAGCTGTAGAGCTGACAGGTTGGTGCTGGCCCGGTCGTCCTGGCCGGCAAAGGACCACCAGTGCTGATACAAGGCCCCCAGGATGTATTTCTTGCGCAGCACGGCCGCCACCAGGGCCGGCCCGGCCTGCCACTTGCCCGAACCCAGGGCTTCATCGCTGGCCGTGGGAAAGCTGGTGGTGATGCCGCCAGCCAGCACCAAGCCGTGGGGCAGGTTCTTGCCTAGCAGCCCCAAATACTGAATATCGCCCAGGCCGGACTTGTCGTCCCACTGTAAGGCGCCGCGATTGAAATAAGGCTGCTTGAACACCAGCGGGATGGTGGGGCGGTTTACGTATATCCAATCATGGCCGGCATCCAGGGGCATGACCGGCTTGAAATTCCACACGGACTGGAGCTTCTGGCTCCCGAGGTCGCCATTCCAGTATTGGAAGTCGATCTCGTTGGTGAGGCTCCACAGGCTGGTCAGGGGATTGCTCAACTCCTTGGCCACATGGTCCATATCCTGATGGCTGGCGGGGTGCTTGTCTTTGCCCGTTGGGGAGGGGGCGGCTCGCCCCCCCGCCAAGGCGAAACTCGCCGCTAAAACCATGACACCCAAGAAGCATAGCCCCAAGACACAATTGAACCGCATGCGGAACATGGCGTTCATACCCTCTGAATGGGGTTTCGCAAGGTGCGGACCTTGAATTATTGATCACGGGACACGAGCTGTGGTGAAGGGCTTCAGGCGGGCTAAACTGTGGGCAGGCCCTCATCCAAATCCAAGATGCGCTTAGAGCATACTAAATATCGCCATTCTCCCGCAATTGCATAATTGGGCGGCCGGGTCGGGGGTAGCCCCTGGGCATGGGCCGAGGTCTTTCAAGGCCCCTTCTTCAAGCTGTGGGCCGGGGGGGCCAAGTCCAGAGAGCAGGGCTCTCAAGGTCGCTGTGGTGTTGCGGATACATGGGTGGGTGGGGGCAAGACTCACTCCGTTGACGGGTGATCTTATTCAGGAGTCTCCATTAGCCAAGACCTCAAATCTGTCTCAGGGGCTCTGACGCCAAACACTTTTGGCTACTTGTTGGTCTCGCGCCCAGACAAACGCTTTTGAAACTCGGCTCGGCGGCGGCGGCTGATGGGCAGCTCGGCTCCGGATGCGGGCAGCACGGCCAAATACTGCCCCTCGCTACGCTTCAGGCCGCTCACGTACCTGAGGTTCACCAGGTGGGAGCGGTGGATCTGGATGAAATCCTTCTCCGGGAGCTGCTCAGCCAGGCTTTTCAAGGTCATGCAGGCAAAGAGGTTGCCTGGCCCCTGGGAGTCCAGATAGTGGACGCGGCAGTAGTGGTCCTCCACCGTGACGTGAGTGATGCGGGCCAGGGGGATGCGGCTCCGGCGGCCGTCGTGACTGATGCCCAGGGCGGGCGCGGGGGCCGGAGCAGCCGGGGCCTCGGCGGGTTGGGCCGGGGCCGCGGGGCGGGCTGCGGCGGCCCGTTGGCGCAGCACCTTTTGCCAGGCCAGGGCGCTGCGGATCACCGCGAAGGTGGCCACCGTCCAGGCCGCGCCGGAGAACAGGAGCATGTTCAGCAGGCTGGGCCGCAGGTGAGGCGACCGGCTCAGATAGGCCACCAGCCAGGGGGCGTAATAGCCCACCAGGTGCACCATCACAAAGCGGTGCAGGGCGAAGCCCAGCAAAAAGCCCAGGCCCCAGACCGCCCATTGGCGGGCCACGGTGCGCTTCTCGTAGGCGCTCCAGCGGGGTAAAAACAGACGCACCGCCACCTCGGCCAGAATGACCCCGACGAGGTAGGTCAGGGACAGATGCAGGGCGTAGGTGAAGTAGAAGGTCAGGTGATCGATCATAAAGCCGTGTTGGCGTAGCAGGGCCTTGCCGGCCAGCACAGCCATGAGGAAGAACAATCCGAGCTGGTAGTACAAGAGCCTCCGGTGGGTGGGATGGGCGCAGAAGCAGCCCAGGGGCCGGCGCAGATAGGCCTGCGGCAGATGCCAGAGGCCCCGGAGGGGAGCTGGGAATGATGCCAGGACGGCCATTGGTCGTCTCTTGCTAAGGGTGCCTTGGTTCGCGGGCAGATGGCCTACTAGTTGCCGTTGGAAAAAATTTTAGCCCACCCCGCCCGCAGAGGCAAGCCGCTGCCCCCCTCGCAAGCGGCGGGAGCCCGCCGTCCGCGAAAAATCCCCGACCGCCCGCGCAGCGGGGCCCCCGGCGGCGTAACCTCGCTTGAGCCCGCCACAACTCTCCATGATGATTGACGATACAGGATTCGCTTTTCCCGCGCCTTTTCGGGCTCGGAAAGCGGGTCTTGGCCCTGGCGGCCGCCAGAGCCGACCGAGTCCGGGGTGAGCCCGGCCAGTCTGGCAAGGCCGCGGGCCCGGTCCCTTTTGGCTGAAGGGACTGGAGATGCATCGCCAACAACTGACTCAGGAGGAGAGGACGCAATGAAAAAGTGGCTTATCTTTACCCTGGCCGCGCTTATGGTTTTGGCCGCGGCCGCGCCGGCCCTGGCGGTGGATCCATCCACCTACACCTTCCAGATGAGCGCCCGTATGCTCACCGACATCGGCTGGTGGAGCAAGAGCAAGGAGCTCACGGTAAACCAAGGAGACGACACGGGCTCCTGGTTCCTCACCCTGCCGGGACACAGCTACCTGCGGGCCCGTTTTTACAGCGTGGACAAGAACGTGGGCGGGCGCATCGAGCTGGGCCTCAAGAGCGTGCAGCCCGACGCCATGGTGAGCCTGCGTTATGCGTATGGTTACTGGCGGGTGGGCAACTGCCGCATCCTGGCTGGCCAGACCGACAACTGGTTCGGCTCCCTGGCTTACCACCCCCGCCAGTACGTGGGCCTGGAAGAGAACAGCCACCTGCTGCTGTTCGGCTGGGGTCTGCTCTGGCCGCACCGCGTGCCCCAGGTGCAGTTCACCTATAACACCGACAAGTGGGGCATCCAGTTCGCCCTGGAGGAGCCGCGCCAAAAGGTCGACCTGTTCGACGCCGCCGACACCACCGACGCGACCTTCGTGTTCCCTCGCGCCAGCTTGACCCTGATGTTCAAGTACGGCGGCTTCATGACCCATCCGGGCGTGAACTTCGTGCACCACACCTACGAGGCCGGCAACTCCGGCGCCTTTGACGAGAGCTACAACACCTGGGCCTTGGTGCTGCCCATCAAATACACCATGGGCGCCTTCACCCTGAAGTTCCAGGGCCACTACGGCATCAACTTCGCCACTGAGTATCCCTTCTACCCGGTGAACCTGACCCAGCCCTACCGCAACGGCATCACCACCGGCGACATCGACGACACCACCATCTACGGTGGCTTCATCGCCGGCGAGTACACCATCGGCAAGCTGATGATCACCGGCGGCGTGGGCTACGAAAACTTCTCCAACGACGCCTGGTCCGGCAAGAACGGCTACTCCAAGGACGAAAACGTCCGCTTGGGCGCCTTCATCGCCGTGCCTTACCAGTTCACCAAGAACTTCGGGATCCACCCCGAGTTCTCTTACTACAGTCATGGCGACGACCCCCAGACCGGAGACGATCTGGGCAACGAGTGGCTGCTGGGCGTGCAGTTCCGCTTCGTTTTCTAACTCCTTTCCTACGCCCAAATCACCCCACGGGGGCCCGTCTAGCACCGGGCCCCCACTTTTAACCTCTCGGAGCGCGCTAAGCCATGGAGGCTTTGTCTTGGAAAATCATCTTGTTGCCGGTTGATACGCCGGGAAGCCACCTCGGGAGGGAGTTCAAGGAACCCGTGAACCGGCATCACCGCCGAATATTTTAGTTGCGTCTCCAACTAATATCCTTTATAGTTGGAGACGCAACTAAACAACGGAGAGGTTCATGTCTGAGCGCGAAAACCGAAGATTCGGCCTTCACTTTTCCATCATCCTGCGGCGGGGCCGTATGTACTTTGACCGGGAACTGCACCACCTGGACCTGAGGGCCAGCCAGATTGCCATTTTGCGGGTGTTGGCCGTCCGGGACGGCATCGAGCAAAAGAGCATCGAGAGAAGTCTGCACCTGGACAAGGGGACCGTGGCCAAGACCATCAAGCCACTGGTGGACCAGGGCTATGTAAGCAGGACCACCAACCCCGAAGACCGGCGGGCCTATCAAATACGCCTGACCCCCAAAGGGCGGGAAATCATGCCGGTGGTCAACCAGGCGGTGGACCGGTGGCTGGACGCCCTGACCGCCGGTTTCAGTGAAGCGGAAAAAGACACTTTACAACAGCTGCTTTCGCGAATGTCCCTCAATGCCCGGGAGTTCTTGCTGGACTACATGTCCGCCAACTGACAGGCGCGGCCGGGGCCGGAGCCGGAGGTTAAGCCGTGAAAAAGACAAAGACGTGGTTGATATTGGCCGTCCTGCTTATCGCGGTTCTCGGGCTGGCCGCCCTGCTGCTGGGCGGGAACCGGGGAGAGGCCGAAGCCTACCGCACCGCCACGGCGCGCACGGGCGACATCAAGGCCACGGTGGCCTCCACCGGCAAGCTGGCCCCCCTGCACACGGTGAAGGTGGGCAGCCAGGTCTCGGGCAACATCAAGGAGCTGTACGCGGACTACAACTCGGTGGTCAAAAAGGACCAGGTGGTCGCCCTCATCGACCCCGAGATCTACCAGGCCCATGTGAAACAGGCCGAGGCCCAGTTGAACAAGGCCAAGGTGAACCTGCTCAAGGCCCAAAAGGAGACCGCCGCCGCCCGCGCGGCCCAAAACAACGCCCAGGCCCAGCTATTCGCCGCCCGGGCCATCTTCCGGGAGGCGGAGCTGGACCACCAGCGCAAGGCCAAGCTCACCCAGCGCCGGGCCATTTCCACCAGCCAGCTGGACGCGGCCCTGGCCCGCAAGGACAACGCCCAGGGGTCGGTGCGGATGGCTCAGGCCAAGCTGGTTTCCGCCCAGGCCCAGATCGACAAGGCCCTGGCCCTGGAGAAGTTCGCCACGGCCGAGATCGCGGCCCGGGAGGCGGAGCTGCAACTGGCGGTGATGAAGCTGAACCACTGCACCATCCGCTCGCCCATCGACGGGGTGGTCATCACCCGCGCCGTGGACGTGGGACAGACCGTGGCCGCCAGCCTTCAATCGCCGCTATTGTTCATCATCGCCGAGGACCTCAAGCGCATGCAGGTGGAGGTGGATGTCAGCGAGGCGGACGTGGGGCAGATCCGGCCGGGGCAGGAGGTGGAGTTCACGGTCGACGCCTTTCAGGAGCAAAGGTTCCAGGCCAAGGTAAACCAGGTGCGCAACTCGGCCACCAGCATCCAGAACGTGGTGACCTACAAGATCGTGGCCGACGTGGACAACGACCGGCTGTTGCTGCGGCCGGGCATGACCGCCAACGTGACCATCGTGCTGGCCACGGTGGGCGACACCCTCAAGATCCCCAACGCCGCCCTGCGCTTCAAGCCTCTGGGCAAGATAGGCCAGACCCGGAAAGCCAAGCGCCCCCCCATCAGCGAGAGGCCCTTTTTCAAGAAGGTCGTGCGGGTCCTTTCCCTGGATCAGGCCCAGGCCCGGGAGTTCGAGGCCATCCTGGGCCGGGCCAAGCAGCAGCTCAAGGCGGCCTATTCCCTGCCCGAGGACAACCGGGACCCGGCCCAGGCCTGGCGCGCTTTTTTCAAGCAGGTGTTCAGCGAACTGCACACCATCCTGCGCCAGGAGCAATACGCCAGGTTCGCGGCCTTTCGGGCGGCCTTCCATAAGGCCCGCCACCAGCGCGGCCAGGGGCGGGGACGCCGCGCCACGGTCTACCTGGCCGGGGAGGACGGCCCGGTGGCCCTGCCCATACACGTGGGCATATCCGATGAAACCGAGACCCAGGTGATCGGCGGCGAGCTGAAAGCGGGCGACAAGGTGATCGTGGGGCTGGCCCTGGCCTCGGAGGGGGACGCGGCCACCTCGGGCGGCATGTTCATGAAGTTCTTCCGGGGAGGCAAGTAAGCCATGGACGCGCCGGTGATCCGCTTTGCGGGGGTGTCCCGGACTTATCCCATGGAAGGGGAGCTGGTGGAGGCCCTGCGCGGCATAGACCTGGAGATCGAGCAAGGCGAGTTGATGGCCATCATGGGGCCTTCCGGCTCGGGCAAATCCACCATGATGCACATCGCCGGTCTGCTGGACACCCTGAGCCGGGGCCGCTACGAGTTGGAGGGCGAGGACGTCTCCTCCCTTTCCAAAAACCAGCGGGCCGACATCCGCAACCGGCGGATCGGGTTCATCTTCCAGAGCTTCAACCTGCTTGCCCGCTGCAGCGCCCTGGAGAACGTGGAGCTGCCCATGCTCTACCACCGCCCCGGGGTGGCCGAGCGCCGCGAGCGGGCCATGGCGGCCCTAGAAGCGGTGGGCATGGCCGACCGGGCTCAGCACCTGCCGCGACAGCTCTCCGGAGGCCAGCAGCAGCGGGTGGCGGTGGCCCGGGCCCTGGTGAACCGCCCGGCCCTGATCCTGGCCGACGAGCCCACCGGCAACCTGGACACCCGCACCGGCCGCGAGATCATCCGGTTGCTGAGCTCCCTGCACCAACAGGGGATCACCGTGGTGCTGGTGACCCACGATCCCGAGGTGGGCCGGGCCATGCGGCGCCGGATCTTTTTGCGCGACGGCCTGCTGGAAAGGGATGAGGCGGCCTGAGATGGATATCCTGGGCACCGTCATACGCCTGGCCCTGCGCGGGCTGATGGCTTACAAGGCCCGCAGCCTGCTGACCATGCTGGGGATCATCATCGGCATAGGGGCGGTGATCGTGATGATCAGCGTGGGCCGGGGGGCCAACGCCAGCATCCAAAAGCAGATCAGCGACCTGGGGGCCAACATGCTAATGGTCTACTCGGGCTCCACCAAAAAGGGCGGGGTCAAGGGCGGCCATGGCAGCAAGCCCACTCTGCGGGTGGCCGACGCCCAGGCCATTGCCCGCGAGTGTCCGGCCGTGGCCGAGGTGACCCACATCACCCTGCGCAGCTCCCAGGTGGTGGCCGGGGAGAAGAACTGGAACACCACCGTCTACGGCACCACGGCCAGCTACCCGGTGGTGCGCGATTGGCGGATGGAGCAGGGCGAGTTCCTCACCAACCAGCATATGCGCTCGGCCGCCAACGTTGCCGTGCTGGGGGCCACGGTGGTCAAGAACCTCTTCTCGCCCGGCGAGCCGGCGCTGGGCGGCAAGATACGCATCAACAACGTGCCCTTCACGGTCATCGGGGTGCTGGCCTCCAAGGGCAGCGACCCCCACGGGCGCGACCAGGACGACACCCTGTTCGTGCCCTACACCACATTTTCGCGCAAGCTGCACGGCCGCCGCCTGCCCGGGGTGGTCAACGTCATCGCCCTCTCGGCCCGCTCCAAGCGCCTGGTGCCCGAGGCCAAGCGGGAGGTGGAGGAGTTGCTGCGCCAGAAGCACCGCATCGCCCCGGGAGCGGAGGACGACTTCTCGGTGCGGGCCCTGGACGAATACGCCCAGATGGCCGACAAGACCATGGACATCATGACCATTCTGCTCACCTCGGTGGCGGCCATCAGCCTGGTGGTGGGCGGCATCGGCATCATGAACATCATGCTGGTCTCGGTGACCGAGCGCACCCGGGAGATCGGCATACGCATGGCCGTGGGCGCGCGGGAGCGCGACGTACTCGTCCAGTTCCTCACCGAGGCCATGACCATGAGCGTGCTGGGCGGGGTGCTGGGCACCCTCCTGGGAGTGGGCGCGGCCAAGGCGGTGGGCTGGGCCACCGGCTGGATGAGCCCCATCGACGTGGACGCCATCCTGCTGGCCACCCTTTTTTCCGCCGGGGTCGGGGTTTTCTTCGGCTATTACCCGGCCCGCCAGGCCTCGCGCATGGACCTCATTGAAGCCCTGCGCTACGAATAGACGCCCCATGCCGAGGGAGCCGGTCCCAGGCGCATCGGCGAGAGTGAGGAATATGGTGAACAGGAAATCAAGGGCTTCGCAGAAAGCTTTTTCAGGGGGAGACTGGACTCCCACGGGTCTTGCCTCTTGGGCTGGCGCGAGGGGTGTTGGGGGGTGGCTCAAGCGCATCACGGGCTCGGGCCGCGGCTGGACCGCCCTAGGGCTCGGCTTGATAATACTGGTCCTGGCCGCCGCCTCAGCCCCGGCCCGGGAGAAGGCGGCCTCGGCTCCCAACCGGGAGATAGCCTTGACCCAGGCATTGACCATGGCCCTGGATTACTCGCCCAACATCAAGCAGTCCCTGGCGGCCATGGACAAGGCGGCCAGCCGGCGAAAAGAGGCCCTCACCTATTTTCTGCCCTCGTTTTCCACCAGCTACGGCTGGCAAAAAACCCAAAACCCGCCCGAGTTCCGCACCAACACCCTGCACGTGGCGGTGAACGAGAACAATATCTACAGATGGTCCACCGGGTTGAACCAGCCCCTGTTCACGGGCTTCCGCATTTCAAGTCAGTACGAATTGGCCAAGCTGGGGGTAGACTTGGCCGAGGTGAACCTCTTTCTGGCCTACCTAGACGTGGCCCTAAAGGTGAAGGAGCAGTACTTCCTGCACCTGCGCAACATCAAGGTGGTGCAGGTGGCCCAGGAGGCGGTTGGCCAGTTGGAGGCCCAGCTCCAGGTAAGCCGCGACTTCCACGAGGTGGGCATGATCCCCATCAACGACGTGCTCAAAACCGAGGTGCGCCTGTCCGACGCCCGCCAGCGTCTGGTCAGCGCAAAGAACGACCGGGCTCTCAGCCGCGCCCGGCTCAACCGCCTGCTGGGCCTGGCCGTGGAGCGCCCCTTAAGGATCAAGGACATTCTCAAGGCCCATCCCGTGTCCCTGGACTTTCAGAAGTTCCGCCTGGTGGCCTTCAATGAGCGCCCGGAGATAAAGGCGGTTGATCTGCAAATCAAGCAGGCCGACCAGAGCATCACCAGGGCCAAGAGCGGCTATTATCCCGAGGTGAATCTCCGGGCCTCCTACGACTTCACCAGCAACGACGCCACCCTGGGCGGCAGCGAGTACAACGACCCGACCAACTGGACCATCACCACCCAGCTGGACTGGGCCTTCTGGGAGTGGGGCCGCACCGCCCATCAGACCAGTCAGCAGCGGGCCGACAAGCGCCGCCTGCAAGCGGCCAAACAGGAACTGGTGGACGAGGTGGCCTTGCAGGTGAAGGAGGCGGTCCTGTTCCTGGGTGAGTCCCAGACCAACATCGTCACAGCCACCACCGGGGTGAAGCAGGCTCAGGAAAACTACCGCGTCACCTTCGAACTCTACCGTGAGCAGCTGACCACCAACACCGAGCTGCTTGACGCCCAGCTGCTTTTGGCCCAGGCCCGCAACAGCTATTACAACGCCCTGGCCACCTTCAACATTGCCGAAGCCCGCTTGCAGCGGGCCATGGGACAGGGCCTGGCTCGGGTGGGCTACAAACCACCCCAGCCCGACACCAGCGTCTGGCCATGATCCGCCTGGAGCCAGTGATCTGCCCCCAAATTCTGCACCAGGGCTAGGTTTAGGATTTTATATCTTCGAGAATAGTGTCGCCTGGGTGGCAATGGGGTAGCAAAAAACGAAAGCGGTTACAGGCCGTAATCTGTAACCGCTTGATATCTTTGGTAGCGGGGAGAGGATTGTTGAGTGGGTTGGGGTTGCAGGGAGATGCAAATTCATGCACCCAGCAACCCCAATCCGCACCCTATCCGCAGAGCAAAAATCACACCAGCTTTTATAAGTCTATATTTTGAGAAGTGGCCAGATCAGACGCCTATGTATCCAGCACCATGCGCACTGTCTTGAGCAACTCAGCTTTGGTGATGGGCTTGAAAAGCAGGGCCGAGATCCCGATGGACAAAGTCTCCTTTATGTCGCCATCACGGGAATAACCTGTGGCTACGATCACCTTCTGATTGGGGGCGATGGATAGCAGTCCCTGCAGGCATTTGTGCCCGCCCATGCCCGGCATGCTCAAGTCCAGGATCACCAGGTCGATTTCGTCCCCTTTGGCTTTGAATATCTCCAGGGCCTCCTCGCCGTTGGAAGCGGTTATGGTCCGGTATCCCATGCCTGTCAACTGACGGGAGCCTATGTCCAGGATGTTGCGTTCATCGTCCACGAACAGGATGGTCTCACGGCCTCCTTCGATGGCCCCTGTCAGGTCATCACCTCCGTCGCCCTTCCGCTTACTCCTAGTGGGAGGGAGATAAATCCTGAAGGTAGTTCCCTGTCCCGGTTCGCTGGAGCAGGTTATGTGACCGTTGTGGGAGTTCACTACTCCAAATACGGTCGACAGACCAAGGCCCGTCCCCTTGTCCACCTCCTTGGTGGTGAAAAACGGATCGAAGATTTTGCTCAGTGTGTCCTGATCCATCCCTTCCCCTGTGTCGGTGACCGTGATGATCTCGTAGTTACCGGAGAACAGCTCGGTGCAGATCGCGCATCTCTGGTTCTTTACCGCTTCCTGGCTGGTGGTGATGGACAAGGTCCCGCCGTTGGGCATGGCGTCTCTGGCGTTGGTGGCAAGGTTCATCAGGATCTGTTCGATCTGGAAAGGGTCGCCCAGGACCGGGTCCAGCTTGTTAGACAGGTCCAAACGGATTTTGATCATCTTGGGAATGGTCTGCTGCAGAAGATTAGAGGCGGAAACCACCTCCTTGTTCAGTTCTAGCACCTTAAACTCGGGGTCAGAACGACGGCTGAAAGTCAATATGCGCTGCACCAGACGCTTCGCCCGGTTCGACGCCTCCAAGATACTTTCGATTTCTCGGGCATTGGTCTTGCCCTCCTTGATATCATCCAGAGCGATTTCCGCGTAACCCATGATGGCGGCCAGGATGTTGTTGAAGTCGTGGGCGATGCCCCCGGCCAGGGTGCCCACCGCCTCCATCTTCTGGGCTTGACGGAGCCGAGATTCCGCCTCATCCCTGGAGATTTCGGCGCGCCTGCGCTCAATAATGTTATTTAAAGTCTCCACGAAATATTTCAACAAAACCTCGTCTTTTGAGTCCCATTTTTGGTAATGTGTAACCGAGTCAAAACCCAAAAAACCAACTAACTTTCCAGCAGTTTCCATTGGCACTACAATTAGCGATTTGATTCCTTGCGATTGAAAGTGTTGCCGGTCTAGTTCGCCCTCTAGCGGTAAACTAGAAACATCGTTTATCATGAATGTTTCTAGGTTCATAATCCTCTTAAAAAAATACGGCAGTTCCTCTGGCAGGTTTACTTTTTGAAGATTATTGATTTGGGATTCAACACCTTCAGCGCACCATTCGTAAGTGTTTCGTGCCAAATCTGGTTTTTCCGAAAACTCAAACAGATAGGCGCGGTCAGATTTTGTGAACTCGCCGACAACGGCCAAAGCGTGGTTTATAGCTTGATCAAACATCTCGCCGCTTACGCCAGCCATTTCAGATGATATATGCAAAATAGTTTGTTCGAAATCTACCCTTCTGCGAAGCTCATGTTCATATTTCTTACGTTCAGAAATATCCACATGGGAACCCAACATCCTAATGGGTTTGCCGTTTTCATCGGTGATGATAGATCCATGCGTCATTACCCAAATGTAAGAACCATTTTTATGGCGAAAACGAAATTCGGCATGATGATCCTTACTGACATCTTTGATACTTTGCTGCACTCGTTTAATAGTAGACTGCAAGTCGTCCGGGTGAACACGGCTTCGCCATTCCTCAAACTCGTCGCTTATTTCGTGTTCTTTATATCCAATTTGCAATTTCCATTCCGGTGAGTATCTAACCTTGTCAGTCGTCAGATCCCAATCCCAGAGACCCACGTTTGCCGCCCTGACCGCCTCCCTCTGACGTAGCGTCGCCTCTCTGCTATCAAACTCAAAATGCTTTTGTTCCGTGATGTCGCTGAGGGTGCCTTGCAGGCCCACGACATTTCCATCCACAAATACAGGTCTGCTGGAAGTTCGTACCCAGCGTAACTCTCCATTTTTAGCTATCATCCTGTATTCTCTGGGATGTAACTCTCCGTTTACAACTTCCTGAAAAGCAGCCTCAATAACTTCACGGTCATCAGTATGAATGCGTTCCGTAAACTTTGAGCCAATTAATTCCTGGGGACCATAACCAAGAATTTGCTCTATGGTTGCGCTCACATAAGATATGGTTCCATCCAAGTCGACTGAATAAATTGCATCGTTCAAGTTCTCAACCAATTCACGGTATTTCCGCTCTGATAGCGCTAGCGCCTCTTCCGCCTGTTTCAATTTAGTTATGTCCTGAAAGGTACCGGTAAGTCTAATCACCTTCCCATTTTCCAAGATGGGCTTAAATATTGTGTGTGTCCATAATTGTCTGCCCTTGGCAGTGATAAACCGCACCACCATGTCATAGGGTTCGCCAAGTTCAAGCGACCTATTAAGGGCAATGGAAAGCTTTTCCTGATCATCTGGGTGGAAAAAGTTGGCGGCCTCTTCAAGGGAAGGCTGGGACCCTATGGGTATCTCGTGTATGCGGTAAGTCTCGTCGGTCCATTTGATTCCCAGGGTTTTGGCATCAAGCTCCCATCCGCCCACTTTGGCCATGCGACCGGTGGCATCAAGAGTTTCTTGATTTTGGGCAAGCGTTTTTTCTGCAATTTTGCGTTCAGTGATGTCCCGAAGCACCGAAATTAGGCAGAGCTTACCATCTAGTTCGATAGTTTCGGCCGACCACAAAGCATTGTGGAGGCTGCCATCCTTAGAGCGGTAGTCTATATGGAAATTGTGCAGCCGGCCCTGCTCCCTAGCAGTCTCCACCGCCCTAAGCCTTTCGCCAGGATCGTCCCAGATGTTCATCTCGATGGAAGTCCGGCCCAGCACCTCCTCGCGGCGATATCCGGTCATCTGGGTGAAGGTGTCGTTGACATCGATGTAAACGCCTTCCTCCAGGGTGCTCAAGGTAATCCACAAGGGACTTTTGCGGAAAAGGGCGGCTAACTGCTTGCGGCTCTTTTCGAGTTCCACGGTCCTGCGCGCGACCTGACGGCGCAGGCTGATATTCCAAACCACCACCGCGCCAAATATCCCCAAGACCACGGCACATATCAGCAGGAGGTTTAGCCAGAAATCTTCATTCTCAAAGATGCTCCTCTGCCTGAGGCTGATCCATTTGTTGAGAATTTTGGATTTTTCATTTGGGGTGATTAAGCTGAACCCTTTAATCAATATCCGGTTGAGAATGGGCCAGTCGTTGCGCGAAGCCATGGCCAGCTTGAAGGAAAAGTTGACCTCCCCGCCGACACGGAGGTTAGTGACTTTAAATTTGTCAATCAGCACCGAGGCCGTGGTCAGGGCGGTGACCCAGGCGTCGGCTTGTCCGGTGGACACAGCATCCATGGCGGCCATGCCGTTGACCGCCGGAATGAGCACCAAGTTGTCGAAGTTTTTTCTCAAGTAATCTTCTATCACCCACCCTTTGGTAAAGGTGACCTTCTTGCCGGTCATCTTTACCAGAGACAAGTCTCCTTTCATCTCGTTTCTGGTGATGATGACAGCGGGGATAATTAGGTAGGGGTCAGTGAATAGGAGCCACTTTTCACGTTGTGGATTCTTGGTGAAGGCGCAGAGGACATCAACCTTGCGTTCCTTGGCCTGCTCAACCACCCCTTCCCATGTTGGGATTTTGGCGATTTTGAATTTGAAACTCAGCTTTTCTTCGAGAAGCCTAACGTAATCGGCGGCCAGCCCGCGAAACTTGCCGTCCTTGTCAATGAACTCAATGGGGTTGGCAGCCGGGTCGTGGCCCAGGACTATCTTGCCGTTGTGTTGGTCGAGCCAATTCTGCTCTGCCTCAGTGAGAGTGCCCTGCGCCTGGGCCCACGTACAGAAACCAAAAAGAAAAAAGCCCGCCGAGAGCATCAGCAGGCAACACCACAGCCCACAGCAACGCATGAGCACGTTTTGCCATGGGGCCGAATTTTGCGGTCTATTGAACCTGGGCAGGGTTGACCTACTTGCTCTTCCGATTATGGCAGCAGCCTTTTACCGGGCAATCTATATATTATTTATTGTAGCATTCATGGAAGGGGGATTTGCGTATTAAATAAACCGTTTGGGTTTCGCGAATCAACCGTGTGCTAAGCACCCTCAACTGCATCGCCACCGCCACCTGGCTAACCTTGCCTCTCCTCCCATCAACCCCCACCCCAACTCGCACCCAGCCGCCCGATATCAACCCACCCCTACCAAGCCCCGACCCAGCCCTTTGAGGCTCGTCTCTTTAATAATGGCGTGCCTGGGGGCCATCGAAGGGGTTTTTCACTGAAAATTTAACAGAATCAGTTCCCTTTGTTTTTTAGTGTTTTGAATGCGTACACACCTAATGCCATGGTGATCATTGACATATTATTGCTTGCGTGGCCAACCTTACACAGAAGTGTCCTTAGTCGGTACCGGCCCCCAATCCAATGTCCAAACCATGAAAAGTGGCCAGGTCGCCCCGAACATGACCGCCCACAGGATTTCACCCAAGGGTACTCCCCAGCCCCAGATTCCCGCCAGTCCGTTGCTGGCCCACCAGGTGTTCATTTCCGGAAAGATGGACAGACTCAGGCGTAGGACCAACAAATACAACAGCCCAAAGCCGGCCCCGGCGACCAGTGACAAGTTTATGGTTTTCAAACGCTGGTTGATCAGGCAGAAAAGGCAGACCAACGAAATGCAGATCAAAGTGGCTGCCATGGTACCCAGACCGACGGCCTTCAGACCTATCATCGCTGGAAAGACCAACAGACAGGGTATTACGAAGCGCAGCGGCCTGGGGCGTAACTTCTCGATCCATACCTTGGCCGGAGGCAGGGCACCGGCCCCCAGACCGAACACGATGACCCCGTTGGCAAAGGAGAACACCAAATCCTCACAGCCCGTGACCAGTACCATCAAACGTTCCGGCCGCCAGTATTCAGGCACGAATAATGGCGAATAAAAGGCAAAGGGCGCCGAGAGCAAGCCGCTGACCAGCATAAGGCGCCGGAGTTTGGGTAGTATGACCAAAAGCAGCAGTGCAAGAGCAAAGAGCGCGGCGCTCAGGAATAAATAGCCATAGCAAAAGGCTTGGTCCACGCCCTTATTCCCGTTTCAAGGCTTGTGCGGCCCGCAGCCTCACCGCCCGGCTTGCCGGGTATAGGCTACCCAATGCGCCCAGCAACACCGCCGATACCGCCGCCATCAGCAGAAACCCGCCGGTTAGGCGTGGTTGGATAAAGGTTTTCAACTCACTGTATGAGGTGAGCACATCCAAGCCGGCCACCCCCAGAGCGACTCCGACCAAGCCGCCACCGAGACAGAGCAAGATGCCCTCAAGCAGCACCATGGCGATTATGCGGGTCGGGGACCAGCCCACCGCGGTGAGGATGCCGATTTCTTTAGTACGCTCCGAAACCGACATAACCATGGTGTTGAGCACGAATACGGTGCTGATGATGATGGCCAGCAAGGAAGTACCCCAGGCCATGGAGCGGAAGATGCCCAGGATGCGATTCTGGCGGGTCACTTCGTTGGTCGGCAACAACTTTAAGGAGGGGTAGGCGGCGGACAATTGTTCGGTAAGCGCAGCCACGCGCTCCTGGTCAGTTCCGGCCGGTAGTTGCAGGTTGATGAAGGTCACCATCCCCTTTTTGCCCACCAGCTGCTGCAGGGGTCTGAGGGGCGTGAAGACTGTCCCCTGACTCAGTGCGCTCTGGTTGCGGCTTATACCCGCCACCTTGAAATTTTGGCCCATAACTTCCAAGGTATCGCCAGGCTTGCTACCTGTGGATGCCGCCAAGCTCTCACCCAGCACCACCTCCCTGTCGTCGGCGGGAAGCCTTCCCTCCACTAGATTGAGGGAATCCCATAGGTAGCTCCCTGGCTCCCATCCCGAGGCCAGAATGGTGGCGCCGTTACTCAGGGCGGTGAGGGCCACCAACTCGCCAGCCGCCTTGGCCACTCCGGGCGTCAGGGCCAGGCGAGGAGCCATGGCTTCATCCACCACTCCGGCTAAGACCTCCACAGCCCCCTTTTGGCTGACCAGGATGTGCACTCCCCGATCCATCAGGCTCTGGGACCAGGCATCCTCTAGGCCCCGCGCCAGGCCCACCAACATGATAAGGCTGGCCACAGCCACCGCCACCCCCAGCCCGGTGAGCATGGTGCGAGTAGGCCGCCGGGCCAAGTTCTTGATCGGCACGCTCACAAAGTACATGGGTCATCCAGGCTACAGTGAATCTGCGCTGACATCTTCCCATCCCGCATGCAGACCCGGTGGTCGCCCCAGCGGGAAATGACCGGGTCGTGGGTGACCATGACCACGGTGCAGTCTTGCTCGAAATATAGTTCTTTCAAGAGACCGATGATCTGTTCGGAATTGCGCGAGTCCAGGTTGCCGGTGGGTTCGTCGGCCAAAATCAGATGAGGGCTGTTGACCAGAGCCCGAGCGATGGCCACGCGCTGCAGTTCCCCGCCGGAGAGTTCCCCAGGGCTGCGCTGGGCGACGTGGGACATGCCCACCCGGTCCAGCAATTGGTGGGCTAACTGGCGTCGTAAGGCCTGCTTGAAACCGTTGCCGAACATGGGAAGTTCCACGTTTTCGGCCGCAGTGAGGGTTGGGACTAGGTGGAAGGCTTGAAAGACCAGACCGATGCATGCCTGGCGCACCCGGGTCCACTCCCTGAGGGAATTCATGGACCGGCCTCGGAAGCGCACTTCGCCGGACGTGGGCAGGTCCAGGCCGCTGATGAGGCTGAGCAGGGTTGACTTGCCGCTGCCCGAAGGTCCGGTGATTGTCACCCAGCTGCCGCTTTCTATCTCTAAGTCCACCCCGTCCACCGCGCGCACTAGCCCGTCTGAGAAGTGGCGGCTGACTGCTGTAAGTTCCAATAGGGCGGAACTACCCGGGAAGGCTTGCTGTGGGGCGGCTTTCATCAACTACTCAGGGTGCTAAAGCAGATCAGGGTGCTAAAGCAGATAATCATGCGGTTTTTTAAAGTTCGTGGCGGTCTCGAAAGGCTGCATTGCTCACTTATCGACGCAATTCCTTACCGAATCACCCACAATAAACGCATAAAACCCACGGGCATAGTATCCCATTTGGGATTAGTGAATCAACCGGATTGCCTCCCAGGGCCATTTCCAGCGCCCTTTGTAACTATGGACCAGTTGAAACAACGATAAGATTTATCTCCATCAGAAACGGCTATAAACAAAGATCCTTCAAGAAAGGGGAAACAAGGTTAGATTCCTGCTAACGCGATGCGTTCAAATTTGTGCTAAGTACCCTCAACTGCACCGCCCTGGCCACCTTCTAGATTTTGCCAAATCCTAAACCCAAAGGTGGACCTAAATTCAGGGAGGACGTCACTCTCCCGTCCAGCCGATCATCGGGACGTCAAACAGCCGCTAACAAGTATTGGTTCAAATATATGAATGCCATACAGAGGCGATAATCGGTTGATCCGTATGGCTTCGAGAGCATTGTCTGCGGATTGCAGCACAGGGCATCATTAGGGGCCTGATTTATCCCGAAAAAGGAATCCATGTGGGGAATTAGAATTTTAGGCAAGAAAAATGGGCTAGCCGATGTCGGCTAACCCACTTAATTTTTTATGGTAGCGGGGAGAGGATTTGAACCTCTGACCTTCGGGTTATGAGCCCGACGAGCTACCGAACTGCTCCACCCCGCGACAAGTGGGGTTGAATATACAGCCTGACCCTATGCCTGTCAACCTGACCCGCCCAAACCCTTGCACCCCCCGTCCTCCTGATATAGGATGCTAACTCTTGGAACCAAGGTATATATTCAGCTAGAAAAGGACATCCTCAAATGAACGTTCACGAGTATCAAGCCAAGGAACTTATGGCAAGTTTCGGGGTGCCGGTGCCCAAGGGCGGCCTGGCGGATACCCCGGAACAAGCCGTCGAAATCGCCAAACAATTGGGCAGCGATGTTTGCGTGGTCAAGGCCCAGATCCACGCCGGGGGCCGCGGCAAGGGCGGCGGCGTCAAGGTGTGCAAGAGCTTGGACGAGGTCAAGGCCGCGGCCGAGGCCATCCTGGGCATGCACCTGGTGACCCACCAGACCGGCCCCGAGGGCAAGCTGGTGCACAAGGTATGGATCGAGGAGGGCACCGACATCGCCCGCGAGCTCTACGCGGCGGTGGTGTTGGACCGCGGCGCCGAGCGCATGGCGGTGATGGCCAGCCCCTCGGGCGGCATGGACATCGAGCAGGTGGCCGAACAAACGCCTGAGCTGATCTTCTCCACCCGCCTGGAGCCGGGCCAGCCCATCTGGGACTTCCAGTGCCGCCAGCTCCTGTTCGGCTGCGGCCTGGACGCGGGCCAGGTGCGTCAGGGCACGGCCATGATCCAGGCCCTGGTCAAGATGGCCATGGCCAAGGACGCCACCCTGGTGGAGATCAACCCCCTGGCCGTCACCGGCGAGGGCAAGCTCATCGCCCTGGACGGTAAGATCAACTTCGACGACAGCGCGCTCAGGCGCAACCCGGACATCGCCGCGCTCAAGGACCCCACCGAGACCGACGAGCTGGAGCTTACCGCCACCGGCCTGGGGCTCAACTACATCCGCCTGGACGGCAACGTGGGCACCATGGTCAACGGCGCGGGCCTGGCCATGGCCACCATGGACGTGGTCAACCAGGCCGGGGCCAAGCCGGCCAACTTCCTGGACGTGGGCGGCGGAGCCAACGAGGAGATGATCACCAAGGGGTTCGAGATCATTCTGGACGACCCCAACGTGGAAGCCATCCTCATCAACATCTTCGGCGGCATCCTCAGGTGCGACGTGCTGGCCGCCGGGGTGGTGGGCGCGGCCCAGAAGATCGACCTGCAGGTGCCCCTGGTGGTGCGCCTGGAGGGCACCAACGTGGAAGAAGGCAAGCGCATCCTCGGCGAGAGCAGCATCCAGTTCGAGGTTGCCGGCTCCATGAGCGAGGCCGCGGCCAAGGTGGCGGCGGTGTTGGGAGGTGCGGCATGAGCATCCTGGTCGACAAAAACAGCCGCATCGTGGTGCAGGGCCTCACCGGCAAGGAGGGCATGTTCCACGCCGAGCAGATGATCGCCTACGGCACCAACGTGGTGGCCGGGGTGACCCCGGGCAAGGGCGGCGCCAAGGTTCTGGACGTGCCGGTGTTTAACACCGTGGCCGAAGCGGTCAAGGAGACCGGGGCCAACGTGTCGCTGGTGTTCGTGCCCGCCGCCTTCGCGGCCGACGCGGCCTGCGAGGCCTCGGACGCCGGGGTGGAGCTGGCCGTGGTGATCAGCGAGCACATCCCGGTGATGGACATGATCCGGGCCAAGGCGTTTCTCAACGCGCGGGGCACCAAGATGATCGGGCCCAACTGCCCGGGCATCATCACCCCCGGCCAGGCCAAGGTGGGCATCATGCCCGGCTACATCCATGTGCCGGGCTCGGTGGGCATCGTGAGCCGTTCGGGCACCCTGACCTACGAGGTGGTGCATCAGATCACCGAGGCCGGTCTGGGCCAGAGCACTTGCATCGGCATCGGCGGCGACCCCATCATTGGCCTGAACTTCGTGCAACTGCTGGAGCTGTTCCGGGACGACCCGGGCACCGAGGCGGTGTGCCTCATCGGCGAGATCGGCGGCGACGCCGAGGAGAAGGCGGCGGCCGTGGTGGCCGCGGGCTATCCCAAGCCGGTGTTCGGCTTCGTGGCCGGACTAACCGCCCCTCCGGGCAAGCGCATGGGCCACGCCGGGGCCATCATCTCCGGCTCCAAGGGACGGGCCCAGGACAAGCTGGCCGCCATGGAGGCGGCGGGCATAACCGTGGTCAAGGCCCTGGGCGAGTTCGGGGCCACCGTGGCCGCACAGCTTAAGTAAAGAGAGAAGTTGCGCGTGGCCGGCATCGGCATCATAGGCTTTGGACGCGTGGGGCGCTGCCTCATGCGGGTGCTGGCCGCGCGCGGCTTGGCCTCCCGGGTGATGGCCATCGCCGAGTTGAACCCCGGAGGCCGCGACAACCGCCAGCTCACCGAGAACCTGGCCTATCTGCTGGCCGCGGACTCCACCTATGGTCCCTTCCCGGGCCAGGTGGAGGCGGCGGGCACCGCCCTGGTGGTGGACGGCCACCCCATTCCGGTGAACTACATCCCCCATCCCCAGCAGGTGGACTGGACCGGCTACGGAGCCACGGTGGTGGTGGAGGCCTCGGGCGATCCCCAGGCCACGGCCGAGGCCCGGGGGCTCTTGGGCCAGGGGGTGGCCAAGGTCTTGTTCACCCGCTCGGCGGCCACGGCCGACGCCACCCTGATCCGCGGCCTGAACCTGGAGAGCTACGACCCCAAGGCCCACCGCCTGATCTCCTGCTCCACCTGCACGGCCAACGCCCTGGCCCCGGTGCTGGGGGTTATCCACGGCGCCTACGGGGTGCGGCGGGGAGCCATAACCACGGTTCACCCCGCCCTGTCCGGCGACATGCTTCTGGACGGCCCGGCCAAGGAGTTCGCGGCCGGCCGCAGCGCCCTGGGGGTGCGGGCGGTGAAAAGCGAAGTGGCCCGCACCACCGGCCAGGCCCTGCCCGCCCTGGCCGGACGCCTGAGCGCCATGAGCCTTCGGGTGCCCACCACGGTGGTCAACGCCCTGATCGCCGACCTGGTGCTGGAAAGCCCCCCCTCCTCGGCCTCGGAGGTCATCAACCTGCTGGAGCAGGCGGTGGCCGGTCCCCTGAGCGGGGTGGCCGCCCTGGAGCGGGGCCTCATGGGCCGCCCCCGGGCGGCGGCCGACTTCAAGGGCGATCCCCACTCTGCCCTGATCGACACAAACTGGCTGGCCCTTAGCGGCGAGCTCTTGCGCATTCATCTTTGGCACGACAACGAGTACGCCTATTGCTGCCGCGTGGCCGACACCTTGGAACTCATCCTGAGCCGGCTCTAAATCTGGCCGGCGGGAGGCGCGTAATGCCCTTCTCCAAGCACGGCTATCCCCGGCCCCTGGTCCTCAAGAGCGGCCAGGAAGTATGGCTGCGGCCAATCGACCCGGCCATCGACGAGGACCCGCTGTTCAGCTTCCTGGCGGGGCTGAACAACGACGACCGCTGGTATCTGGATTTCGATGCCAAAGATCCCGAGACGGTGCGCAGCTGTTTCGTGCACTACAAGGCGTCCGAGCTGTTGCCCATCGTGGCCACGGACCGCGAAGGCCAGGTGGTGGGGCTGGGCACCCTGGGGCGCAGCCACCCCGGAGCCCGGGGCCACATCGGCCGGGTGCGGGTGGTGGTGGCCCGGAGCTTTCGCAGCCAGCGCCTGGGCACCTACATCCTGCTGGACTTGATCCAACTGGCGGTTAATTTGGGACTCAGGGTGCTAACCGCGGAGTTCATCCGGGGCATCGAGAACCCGGCCATCCGCGCCGCCCGCCGCCTGGACTTCTTCGAGCAGGCGGTGCTGCCCGAATTCGCCAAGGACCCCCGGGAAAACCGCTACGACCTGGTGATAATGGTCAAGCGCATCCACCGCGGTTACGACGACTTCTAGGCTGGCTATTTCATGGAGGCCGCGCGGAGCCAAGCGATGGAACCAATATCCAGGGAACTTTTATGAAAAAGGCACCACCAAGGGCGGAGCGCGGTGTGCAACCGTTGCCGGCACAGCCAGCCGCCGGCAGACTAGGCGCCTGGCAAGCGAGGGCTGACGGCGTAGCCCGAGCTACGTCGAGGCCCGAGCGCAGCCAGCAACACCGTATGCCGGCGGCTGGCGCGGCCGGACGCACGGCCTCCATGAATTATCCAGCCTGAGCCCATGGCCCTCGGCATGTCATGAACCCTCCTCCCCATAGTCTGCAGGTGGACACACCCAGCGGGCCGGTGCGGGTTCGCGACCGCTACACCCCCCAGGAGCTGGAGGAGCTGGAGCTGGACCCGGGCATCGGGGTGTTCAGCGCCTACCGCTCCATCCTCACCAGCAAACAAAGCCTGGCCAAGGTGGCCGGCCAGCCGCAAAGCAACCTGTGCCTGAGCCTGTACGAAGACAAGCACATCGTGGGCTACTGCGTATCGCGCCCGCCTCAGGAGGGCGAGCGCTGGTCCCTGCTCAAGCCGCCGGTGTTGTTCGAGGTGTTCGGGGAGACCGCCCGGGGATGGCGCGACCACAAGCTGATGAGCCCCATGCTCAGCATGCTGGTGGACGACCCGGCCAACGCGGAGCGCATCCTCTATATAGTGGGCTACTCCTGGACCTGGGACCTGGACTCCACCAAGAAGTCCCTGCAGGAGTACCGCGACACCCTGATCCATCTCCTGGGCCGCCTGGGCTTCAAGCAATACCCCACCAACGAGCCCAACATCGGGCTCCGGGCCGAGAACCTGTTCATGGCCAGGGTGGGCGAGCAGGTGAGCAAGGAGACGGTCAAGGCCTTCCACAACCTGCTGTTCGGCATGAGCGACGATTAGGGGAGCAGGGTCTCTTGTCTCAGGGAATAACAGCTACGCGATTTGCGTCTAATGCTTGAGCTAAGGTGAGACGCAAATTGTTTGACGCCCGACCCGGCTGAAACATTCCAAGGAAAAACACCCTCGTCATTGCGGGCGAAGCGAAGCAATCTCTGCCTGCAACAAGACGCCTCGTTAAATCAAATCCGCTTGCGGCGTGCCGCAATGGCTTGATGCGAAACGCTTCGGCACATGGGGCCATCTGACGCGGGCAGAGATTGCCGCGTCGCGGCATGGCCGCTCCTCGCAATGACAACCATCTTTGTTTAATCACCCCCCACGGGCAAGGCGCCGGGCTAGCGACAGCCGACAGGCCATCTCGCACCACGATCTCTAAAGATGGTTAGCACCACCCCTGGGCGGCACAGTCAGGCGTGGCTAGGCAAGGCGCCGGGCTAGCGACAGCCAACAGGTCATCCCGCACCACGATTTCTGATAGATGGTCGGTGCCACCCCTGGGCGGCACAGTCAGCCGCCGCCAGACAAGGCGGCGGCAAGCGAGTTGCGCAGGCGTAGGAGAACCTACGCCGAGCAAGGAGCGAAGCCGCCAACGCCGTATGGCGGTGGCTGACGAAGCCGCCCCCTAACCAACGACCCAGACAGCCATATCCTTGCTCTTAGACAACACCTTGTCGCTGACATGGCCCAGGAAGAAGGAACGGTTTTCGCCGCGCCGGCCCAGGACCACGGTGCCATAGCCGCCGGAGGCCACCTCTTCCATGACCGCGCCGGCCACGGACAAGCCGCCCTCCTTGGTCTTGGTCTCCACCTGGTCTTGTTTGAGCCCGGCCTCGGCCAGCACCTTCAGGGCCCGGGCATAGAAGTCGTCCATGCACTTGCCGTCCGAGTGCATCAGGTCGGCCTCGATGTCCTGGGCCAGATCCTTTTCCAGGAAGTCCAGGGTGCAGTAGTTGCCCAAAGAGGCGCCCACGTGGAACAGGGTGATCTTGGTGTCCGGGTTTTCGCCCAGCATGAAGGCCAGATGGTCCACCGCCCGGAGCGAGCCCTCGGAACCGTCCACCGGGCAGAGCACCCGGCGGCTATCCACCGCGCCGCCCACCACCCACACCGGCAGGCGCTCGGCGTGCTGCACCACCTTGTTGGTGATGGAGCCCATGATCATCTCCGCGGCCTTGCCCTTGCCCCGGTGGCCCAGCACCAGGGCGTCATACATGCCGTGCTCGGCCTCGAAGAGGATGTCGCGGGCCGCGTCGCTGGCCCGGGGCACCGGCTTCAGCTCGATGGCCTCCTCTTTCATGCCCGCGCGCACCAGGCGCTCCGAGGCCTTGCCCAGGGCGCCGCCCGCCTGCTTGCGGTTCTTGGTCTCCAGCTCGCGCACCCGGCTGAAGGATTCGGGGTTGCGCTGGGAGTCGCGGCGCAGATAGGGGGGGATGGGGTTCATGATGTACAGGAGAGTCACCGTGAGCTCGCGGATCAGGGCTCCCTGCATCAGGCCCACGTAGTCCACCGCCTGTTGGGCCGTGGCCGATCCGTCCACCGCGACCAGAATTTTCTTCTCCACCGTGACCTCCCTTTTCTAGTAAATGCCCAGCTTCAGGGCGCTGGCCCGGGCCCGCAAATGCTGCATCTGGGTGCCCAGCATCATCTTCCTTTGCTTGAGGCGGTGTATCTCCGCCGCATGGCTGGGCCCGCCCACCGCCTCGCCCTCGATGAGGCCCTTGGCCTCGGCCTCGCACTGGTCCCGCTCATGGCCCAGTTGCTCGATCTCCGCCTCCAGCTCGGCTATCTTTACAAAGGCGTCTTGCTCACTCATGGTTGTTTGCTCTCTCCCTTGCGGTCGCTCGGCTCCGGTGCCGTGGCCGGGCAGGCGTCTATGCTCCCCGGCTCCAGCCCCCTGAGATGGGCGTCCAGACAGTCCAGCAGGGCCACCAAGTCGTAAGGGTTGGTGATCTCGTCCTTGCCCTGCTCGGCCACCCGGTCGCGCCAGTCGTAGTCCAGATAGATGAGCCCGGTCAACCCCCGGCGCCACTCCACCTCCGGGCCGGGGCGCTTGGCCGCCCGCAGCCGGTCCCAGGAGCGGCCCATGGCCTGGTAGAGCGCTCTCCGGGCCCGGGCCAGGGCCTCGCCGTCGTCCGGCGGGGTGCGGGCCAGATCCCGGATGGCCTCCTCCACCCCCAGGAAATAGGGCTCCAACTCTTGAGCGTAATAGTATAGCCGAAGCTTTTGAAAGTAGGAAAGCTCGCGTCCCTTGGCGATGAGCTCGTCGCGCTTCAGGCGGCCGGAGCGCACCCCCTGGGTGAGCTCCTGCTCGCCGGCCACCTCCGGCAGGGCCGAGGGGTCCCCCTCCTGGGCCCAGAGGGCCGGAGGGGCCCAAAGCAGGGAGATCATGATGATTAACGCTAGGCGTGACATATTTAAAAGTCTAACCTTTCGCCTCTGGCCGGGCCAACCCCTTGCCCCAGGTATAAGGGGGTAATTTTTAAAAAAAAGGTTTACTTGACCGCCATATTATAGCTACATTGTAACCTCGGTTTCTTGTCAACCCCAGGTAAATGGGCTATAAGGTTTAAAGCTTAAGGTTAGACCTTTAGTCTCGAGGGCCGACAGGCCCTGCCGGGAGGGTGCATGCTTTTTTTGACCCCCGAGCAGCACGAAATACGCCAGCGGGTTGAGGCGCTGGTGCGGGAGAGGATTGCCCTCATCGCCCGCGACATAGAAGCCACCCACGCCTTTCCTCAACAAGCCTACGAGGCCTTTGCCTCCGAGAAACTATTCGCCCTGGCCATGCCCCGGGAATACGGCGGCTCCGAGGCCGACGCCACCAGCCTGGCCCTGATGGTCGAAACCATCTCCACGGCCAGCCCCAGCTCGGCCCTGCTGGTCTTCCCCACCAATGCGGTGCTGCGGACCATCGCCATCACCGGCACCAGGGAGCAGAAAAAGCGCCTGTTCGCGGAGCTGAAGTCCGGGGACAAGCCCATGGGCTTTTGCCTCACCGAGCCGGACTACGGCTCGGACGCGGCCGGCATGCAGACCAAGGCCGAGCCCACCGAAGGCGGCTATAGCCTCAGCGGCTCAAAGGTCTACATCACTCTGGGGCAGCATGCCCGCTATTATCTGACCTTCGCCCGCACCGGGCCCGGCCCCCAGGCCGGGGGCATCAGCGCCTTTTTGGTGGACCGCGAGGCCGAGGGCCTGGACTTCGGGCCGCCCGAAAAAAAGATGGGCCTGCACGGCTCCATCACCAGTCAGATGTACATGAACAAGGTCTTCGTGCCCGAGAACATGCGCCTGTGGGCCGAGGGCGAGGGCTGGCGGGTGCTGGCCGACGTGGCCAACCCCATGCGGGTGTGGGGCGCGGCCTCCATGGCCCTGGGCACCGCCCAGGGGGTGCTCAACGACTGCCTCAAGTTCGCGGTGGAGCGCCGCCTGCTGGCCGAGCAGGGCATCGCCTTCGCCCTGGCCGACATGGAGATGGCCGTGGAGGCCTGCCGCAGCCTGAACTACCGGGTGTGCCGCCTGGTGGACGACCACCGCTCCAGCGCCCGCCAGGTGGAGTCCATGGTATCCATGGCCAAGTGCTTTGCCGCCGACACGGCCATGAAGGTGGCCGACCTGGCCTCCACCGTGCTGGGCAGCGAGATGGCCAAGGCCGACAACGCCTCGGCCCAGCTTTTCCGGGTGGCCAAGGGCATCCAGATATTCGACGGCTCCAATCAGATTCAGCGCCTTATCGTGGCCCGCAACCTGGCCGCCAAGGCGCGCGACATATAAGTACATGCCCGGGCCGCCCCGCACCGGCCCGCGCGAGGAGAATTGCATTTAACAGAGGGGACCGAAGAGCGGCCCCTACCAGGAGGTAAAAAGGAAATGGATTTCAAGCTTAGTGAAGAGTTGGTGATGCTGCGCGACATGGTGCGCGACTTCGCGGCCGAGCAGATCGCCCCCAACGCCGACCAGTGGGACGAGGATCACTACTTCCCCTATGAGGAAGTCGTCAAGCCCATGGCCGAACTGGGCCTGTTCGGCACCGTGATTCCCGAGGAGTACGGCGGCAACGAGATGGGCTGGCTGGCGGCCATGATCATCACCGAGGAGATCGCCCGGGGCTCGAGCAGCCTCCGGGTGCAGATCAACATGAACACCTTGGGCTGCGCCTTCACCATCTGGCGCTACGGCACCGAGGAAGCCAAGAAGAAGTACATCGAAAAACTCGTCACCGCCGAGTACATGGGCGGCTTCGGCATCACCGAGCCCAACGCCGGCTCCGACGTGATGAGCCTGAAGTCCACCGCCGAGGACAAGGGCGACCACTGGGTGCTCAACGGCTCCAAGACCTGGATCTCCAACGCCTCCACGGCCCATTGCGTGATCTACTACGCCTACGCCACGGTGGACGACAAGAAGAAGCTCTGCGCCTTTGTCTGCGACCTGAAGAACGAAGACGGCTCCCAGGCCGAGGGCGTGAGCGTGACCGACCTGGACAAGATGGGCAGCCGCTCCAGCCCCACCGGCGAGATCTACCTGGACAACGTGAAGGTGCCCAAGGAGAACCTGCTGGGCGCGGTGGGCGACGGCGCCAAGATCGTC
>JAIPEN010000021.1 GCA_021737145.1 Desulfarculaceae bacterium
TAGGCCGCCAACCGGACGCGACAATTTCAACGCCCTTCCGGCAGAGGCCGGAAGGGCGTTTTTGTATCCATGTCCGGGCGGCTGGCTCAGGCCGCCTCCACCCGGCAGGGCACGTAGCGGTGCAGCGGCGTGCCCAGGGGGTCGCGGTTCGCGGCCGAGGTCAAGTAGTTCACGTTCAGGCCGTAGACCTGGCCGCCGTGGATCAGGCCGAAGCCGTGGGGGATGAGCACCATGCCCGGCCGAATCGCCTGGCTCACCTGCAGCTCCCCCTCGCCGCTGCCCGCCGCGGTGCTCACCCGCACCGTCTGGCCGTCGCTCAGGCCCATGGCCTCGGCGTCGTCCGGGCTCAGGGCCACGGTGCAGGCCCGCTTGCCCTGGTTCCACTCCGGGTTGCGCATCATGGTGTTGGCGTTGTAGTCCATGTGCCGCCCGGCGTTGAGCACCAGGGGGAAGGCCGGGTCGGGCGTAAGGTCCTTGGCCTCGGCCTCGGGGCTCAGGGCCGCGGCCTCCTCGGCCAGCTCGGGGATGAACGCCTCCAGCTTGCCCGAGGCGGTGCGCAACACCTGCCAGGCCCGGGCCGGGTCGGCCTTGCCGATCCACAGCCCCTCGGGGTGGTCCATCACCGCCGAGAACACCCGGTCCCCCAGGTCCGGCCCTGGCGCGAAACCGGCCCGGGCCGCGCCTTCCGCAAAGGCCTTGGGCGCGGTCATGAGCATGCCCCAGAGGCCGGCCAGGGCCGCGCTGTCCCACTGCGCCCCCAGGGTCTCGGCCAGCACGAAGGGAAGCATGGCCTTGGCCGCGGGCTGGCCCTGGGCCCACTGCATCAGCTTCATGCCAAAGGCCAGGCGCTCTCCCTTGGCCGCCTCCTTGAGCTCGCCGGGCACCGGGGGCACCAGGCCCAGCTCCTTGGCCAGCAGGCAATGGATCTGGGAGGCCTCCTTGCACTGCTCCGGCGGCTCCACCAGGGGGCGGCGCATCTGGAAGTAGACCTCGGGATAGGTGTTGGCGAAGAAGGTGCCGTCCCAGGACTCGAAAAAGCTGCGGCAGGGCAATACGTAGTGGGCCAGGCGGGCGGTCTCGCTCATCACGATGTCGTTGACCACCAGCAGGTCCAGCTCGCCGAAGGCCCGCTCATAGGCCGAGGTGTCGGGATAGGCCCGCAGGGGGTTGCTGGCGCTGACCAGCACCGCGCGCAGACGATCGGGCAGGCCGCTGGTGATCTCCTCGGGCATGGCCGCCGGGGGGAAGGAGCCCGCCGCGGCCGGGGGCAGGCCGCTGGCCACGGTGCGCCACACCTTGGGGTCGCGCTCGTCGGCGTGGAAGCCCAGGGGCATGATGGTGCCGGGCACCAGGTTGCCCCCAGAGCGGCAAAGGCTTCCGCAGACCGTTAAGAGCAGCATGAGCAGATAGGAGTTCAGGGTGCTCTTGCGGCCCATGTACAGGCCCAGGTCCGGGTGCACGCACCAGCGCTTGGAGCCCAGCAGGCGGCACAGCTCCAGGACCTGTTGGTACTCCAGGCCACATACCTCCAGGGCGGCGCGCGCGTCGAAGCCCTCGAACCAGGGCCGCACCTGGTCCCATCCCTCCACCCGGCGGGCCAGATAGTCCGCGTCTTCCCAGCCGTTTTCCAGGATCAGGGCGATCATGGCCTTGAGCAGCAGGGCGTCGCTGCCCGGCCTGAGAGCCAGGTGGATGTTGGCGGCGGCGGCAGTCTCGCTCCGGCGGGGGTCCACCGCCACCAGCAGGCGGTCCGGGTCCTTGGCGAACTCCTTGAGCACCACCCGGGCCCGGGGCATCTGGTGGCTCATCATGCCGTTCCAGCCCCAGGCCAGGAGCATCTTGCCGCGCTCCTCGTCGGGCTTGGTCACGTTGTACTGGCGGCCCAGCATGCGGCCGTGCACCCACCAGTGGCCGCTGAACTCCTGCCCGGAGGAGGAGTAGTAGTATTGCGAGCCCAGGGCGCGCAGCAGGCGCACCCCGAAGCCGGCCTCCATGTTGCCCCCGGGCGCGCCGCCGCCCATGTAGGCCAAACAGCGGGGGCCATAGTGATCCAGCAGGCCCTTGAGCTGCCCCGCGATCTCGCTGATGGCCTGTTCCCAGCTTATGGGCCTGAACTCGCCGCCCTCGCGCTTGAGCGGCGTGGTGAGGCGGTCGGCCGGGTATTGGTGATAGATGACCTTGAGCCCCTTGCGGCAGGCGTAGCCCCGCGAGCGGGGATTGTCCTTGTCCGGCCGCACCTTGCTCAGGCGGCCGTTTTCCACCAAGATCTCCAGGCCGCAGTTTTGCGCGCAGAGCACGCATCCGGTCTTATGCCACGAGCCCATGGCCAGCCTCCCTCCCCCCTTTCAGGGGCGCGGCCCTTGCCGCTGGTTTAGTTTGTCTGCGAACCATATATTTAAAAAAATATAACCCTGCTATGCCTGGGCCAGGTCTTTGAGCAGGCGGCCCAGGAGCAGGCGCTCCTCGCCGCTCAGCCCGGCCAGCAGCTCCTGGTTGGCCTCCTGGCGCAGGCTCACCAGCTCCCCGCGCCGCTGGTCGGCCTTGGCCGAGGCGTACAGGCGCACCATGCGCCCGTCCTGGGGATCGGGCCGCTTTTCCAGCCACCCGGCCTCGCTCATGCGCTCCAGGGCGCCGGACAGGGTGGCCTTGTCTATGGTCAGCTCCTTGCCCAGCTCGGCGGCGCTGGCGCCTGGGCGGGCCCAGAGCATCTCCAGCACGAGGTATTGCAAATTGGTCAGGCCGTAGGGCTTCAAACGGGACTGCACCAGACGGTGGCCCCGCTGATAGGCCTTGGACAACAGAAATACAAAGCACTGGGAGCTCATGGAAAGATCACCCTCTTGTGGTGTTGGTTCGCATACAAACTTAACTCTCAGGCACAGTGGGTGTCAAGAAAGGATGCCCTCCCCCGCCTTCACATTCCCTTCATCCCCCCGTGACCTGGCCGTAACAATGCCTTGGTAATCCTTTAAGTGTCGTGATTAGCCACCGCGGCGGAAAGAACCGACACCATGGATAAGATCAACGGACATATGGCCCTGCTTCTGCTGCTGCTCACCGCCACCTGGGTATGGTCCCTGGTGGCCGTGGCCGGTTGGCGGCTGCGGCGTCGGGTCCGCCTGGGCCTTCCCGGCCCGCCCACCAGCGATCCGGTGGTGCGCCTGGCCGTGCGGGGCACCGCCCTGCTTCTGCTGGGGGTGATAGTTTCCATGGTGGCCTCCTCCTCCTGATCCCTCCCTGACCAGTTCCTCACAATTTTCCTTTCCTGTCCCCGCCCCGGTTGTCTAGCCGCAACCGGGGCTGGCCTTTGGTGGGCCTTACTTGCGGTAATAATTGGTATTACGTATACTGGTTCCATCCTGATCAACGGTGGAGGCAGCGCATGAAAAAGGACAAACCCGAGGTGATCACCTTCAAGGCCGAACCGGCCCTGGTCCAGGCCATGGAAGGCATCAAAAACCGCTCCGAGTTCATCCGCGCGGCCATACTCAGCGCCCTGGACGGGGTCTGCCCCCTGTGCCAGGGCACCGGCATCCTCACTCCGCAGCAAAAAGAACACTGGGAAAGCTTCTCGCGCCATCACAAGGTGGAGCTTTGCGACACCTGCCACGCCCGCCATCTGGTCTGCTCGGCGTCCGGCGCCGGCGACCAAGGCCACTAGGGAGAGAGGCCGCCTTGGCGCTTATCGAGCTCAAGGGCGTCGACTTCGCCTACAACGGCCACACCGTGCTCAGCGGAGTGGACCTGAACGTGGAGCCGGGCGAGATGCTGGCCATCCTGGGGCCCAACGGCGGGGGCAAGACCACCCTGCTGCGCCTTGTCCTGGGGCAGGTGCATCCCCAGGCGGGCACGGTGCGCATCTTCGGCCAGGCCCCGGCCGCGGCCCGCTCCCGAATCGGCTATCTGCCCCAGCACGCCGAGGTGGACCCCAGCTTCCCCATCACCGCCCTGGAGGTGGTGCTCACCGGCGCCCTGGGTCCGGGGGCCGGCCTGGGCTTTTGGCGGCGGGAGCAAAAAAACGCCGCCCTCCGGTCCTTGGAGCGCCTGGAGGCCGGCAAGCTGGCCGGGGCCTCCTTTGACCAGCTCTCGGGCGGGCAGCGCCAGCGGGTGCTCATCGCCCGGGCCCTGGCCGCGGGGCCGGAGCTGCTGTTGCTGGACGAGCCCACCGCGGCCATCGACCCCCGGGGCGGGGTGGACCTGATGCGCATCCTGGGCGAGCTTCGGCCCGCGGTCACCGTGGTGCTGGTCACCCACGACCTGGGCTTTGTTTCGCCCCACGTGAGCCGGGTGGCCTGCATCAACCGCACCCTGAGCATCCATCCCACCCAGTGCATCGACGGGGCGCTGATCGACGAGCTTTACGGCGGCCACGTGCACCTGGTGCGCCACGACCACGACCTGGTGCCCGGAGACTCCTGCCATGAGTGAGTTCCTGGCCGCGGTGGGCCAATACGGCTTTTTGCAGCAGGCCCTGGTCGCGGGGGCCCTGGCCAGCCTAGCCTGCGGGGTGGTGGGGGCCTACGTGGTGGTCAAGCGCATCTCCTACATCGCCGGGGCCATCGCCCACAGCGTGCTGGGGGGCATGGGCGCGGCGCGCTATCTGGCGGTGGTGCACGGCTGGAGCTGGCTGCACCCGCTCATGGGCGCGGTGGTGGCCGCCCTGGCCGCGGCCATGGTCATCGGCCTGGTGAGCCTCAAGGCCCGCCAGCGCGAGGACACCATCATCGGCGCGGTGTGGGCCGTGGGCATGGCCCTGGGCGTGGTGTGCATCGCCCTTACCCCGGGCTACGACGTGCAGCTGATGAGCTACCTGTTCGGCAACATCCTGCTGGTCACCCCCCAGGACCTGTGGCTCATGGGCGGCCTGGACCTGGTGGTGGTGGCGGTGGCGGTGCTGCTCAACCGCCAGCTCTTGGCGGTGTGCTTTGACCAGGAGTTCGCCCGCTTGCGCGGCCTGTCCGCGGATATGTACTACCTGCTGCTCCTGGGGCTCACCGCCCTTACCGTGGTGCTTTTATCCACGGTGGTGGGCATTATCCTGGTCATCGCCCTGCTTACCCTGCCCGCGGCCACGGCCTCCAACTTCGCCCGCCGCCTGGGGCCCATCATGGTACTGGCCGGGCTGATCAGCCTGGGGCTCACCTGGGGGGGCCTGGCCCTGAGCTACGGCCCGGACCTGCCCGCCGGGGCGGTGATCATCCTTTTGGCCGGGGCGGTGTACCTGTTGGTCACCGGCGGGAGCTGGCTGAAAAAACGCCTCTGAGGGCGCGACCCGGGCGGCCCCGCCGGGCTTGGGGAGCCCCCGGCTTTATGCTAGACTCATTAGCGGCCCGAGCCGACAACCCCAAACGGGAGCCCAAAGCGATGAGCAACTTCAGCTCCGTGGACGAGATATTGGACTTCGCCATTTCCCGCGAGGAAGAGGCGGTGGCCTTTTACACCAGCCTTGCCCAGCGCATGGACAAACCCTGGATGAAGCAGGCCCTCCTGGGCTTCGCCGACCAGGAGATGGGGCACAAGGAAAAGCTCTTCCAGGTCAAGCAGGGCAAGACCCTGGAGCCCTCGGCCGAAAAGATCAAGGACTTGAAACTCGCCGATTACGTGGTGGCCGCGCCGGTGAGCCCGGACATGACCTATGCCGACGCCCTGACCGTGGCCATGCAGCGGGAGAAAAAGGCCTTCATGCTCTATCAGCGCCTGGCCGACACCTGTGCCGACCAGGGGCTCAAAAAGACCTTTGAGGCCCTGGCCCAGGAAGAGGCCAAGCACAAGCTGTGGCTGGAGGTGGAGTACGACGACAAGGTGCTCACCGAAGGCTAGCCAAGCGCCTGGCGCATCGCCAAAAAATCAGGCCCCCGTCCGCCAGGGACGGGGGCCTGCTGTTTTCAGGGCGGGGCGCGCCTAGCGCACGCAGCGCAGCTTGCCGTTGTCGTTGGTCAGGGTGCGGCAGTTTTTGATGTCCACCCAGGTGCCGTGCCAGTCGCCGCCCCGGTTTTTGCACTCGGCCCACATGCGGCCGTCTTGCAATCGCCAGCGGCGGCAGGAGTTTTGCCAGGACCCGCCCGGCAAGGGGTAGGTGCGGCCTCCGCCGCATACCAGGCGGCCGTTGTCGTTGCCCACCTGCCGGCTGCAATGGCTCACGTCCAGCCAGGACTGCACCCAGTCGCCGTGGCTGTTCTTGCACTCGGCCAAGAGGGTGTTGCCCTTCATGCGGGCCCGGCGGCAGGAGTTTTGCCAGGAGCCCTGGGGCAGGCCGCGGCTGTGGCCTGCGCAGACCAGGCTGCCGTCGCGGTTGGATATCGCCCCGCCGCAGCGGTAGTACTTGATGCTGGTCTCGTACCAGTTGCCCCCGCCGCCCTTGCAGCGGCAGTGCAGCCGCCCGTTGTCCACGTAGCAGTCTTTGCACGAGTCGCGGTAGCTGCCCGGAGGCAGCACCTTGGCCGCCACGCCCAGGGGCGCGGCCAGGGCCAGGGCCAGGATCGCCAAACTGAAAAACACCGCCAATCTACTCATGAGTCTAACCCTTCCCGGCTCGCGCCTACCAATAGGGGTAGGGGCCGTAATACCAATAAGGATAGGGGCCGGCCGGCGGCAAGGGGCTCCAGAAGGGACCCGCGGGATAGGTGCGGATCACGTCGGGACGGCGTTGCCACAGCTTCACTTCCTTGCCCCGGAGCAGCACGTAACGGTACTTGACCTCGCCCACCGGCAGCGACTCCACCCCCAGCACCGAGCCCACCACGGTCACCTCGCGGTTCTTGTGGTAGATCTCGGGGTCCAGGAAGCCCTGCATGCTCACGATGAAGCGGCCCGATGATTCATAGTTGTTCTTGGGACGGTCCTGGCTATCCAGGGGGAGTTGGAGCACCTCGATGAGGGTGCCCTTGGCCTTGTTCACGGTGCGGATGATGCGTCCGCCCCACAGCACCACCTGGCCCTTGGACGTGGCCGGGTCCTTGCGGGCCTGGACTATGGTGAGTTTCTGGTCCACCTGCTGCATGAGCTCTGGCGAGACCACCGGGGGGGCGCAGCCGGCCGCCAGGGCCAAGGCCAGGGCCAAAATCCCCAGCCAGGCGCGCGTTGCCAATTGTTTCATGTCACCTCTGCCGGTTCATGGGCTGATATCGGGGGGCAGGCCCCTCATGAGCCCAGTTTAAACGGGCGGGCGGCAAATGGCCAGCTTCTTGCGGCTGCAAATGCGGGAGGGGCCGAACAGACGAAAAAACCGGGGGCGGTCCCGGCATACCGCCCCCGGCCGTGGCCTCGCTTGGGCGTGCTCAGATGTTTTCCTGGACCACGTGGAACTTGACCGTGGCCGCGGTAACCCGGCTGCGCCCGGTGTAGAGCAGGGCTCCCGCTCCCAGGGCTTGCAGGCCCAACAGCACCCAGGGGTTCCACAGCACGCCCAGCCCGGCGCCCAGGCTGGGCAGGGGATCGGATGCGGCGGGCAGCAGCCACAGCACCACAAGGCAATATGGCAGCGCGGCCAGGGCCATCCACTGATAGGCGGTTAGCTTGCCGCCGCCCCGGTGGTCGGCCCTCAGGGTCTCGGCCAACACCCGCCATAACTGGCTTACCCCCACCGCCAACAGCAGGGCCAGGGCGAAGCGGCCGTTCATGAACAGGGCCAGGGCGGCCAGGCCGGCGGCCATGTTCACCGCCGCGCTCAGCGCCTGGATGGGCACCACCTTGTGCCCGGCCAGGCCGCTCTCGTAGGAGATCTTCTTGGTGGCCCCGCTGAAGCTCATGGCCATGGGCTCCATCACCCGGCGCAGGGCGGGCGGCAGGCTTTCCAGGGGCTTGCCATAGCAGCAGCCGAAGCTCATGCAGGCCAGGCGGCCCAGGCCCTCGCCGCAGACATAGGCCACGGCCAGGGCGGTCACCGCGGGCAGCACCGGAAACTGGGTCCCCAGGGTGCCGCCCAGGGCGGCCCGGGCGCCCAGGGCCAGCCAGGGCGCGGCGATGAGCCCCACGAAAAAGGCCCCGGCCACGGTGAAGGTGAAGCGCTTGTGCTCCACCACCCGGGCCATGAAGCGGGCCGCCGGGGCCGACACGCTGATCAGGGGCAACCCGAACACCAGGCTGCCCAAGGCGCCCACTCCCACCGAGCCCAGCATGAACAGAAGCAGCGAGGCCGAGAGCACCACCCCGCCGGCGGTGATCAGGCCGTAGTAGGTGATGTTCATGCCCTGCCAGGAGCCGTCCCCCTGCTTGGCCAGGGGCACCGCGGCCAATACCTGCCAGCGCTCGCCGGGCAGATGGCGGCAGCCCCACCAGAGCAGGGAGGCCAGGCCCAGGCCCAGCAGCCCTATCAAGATAGCGTTTTCCATGCGGCTTACTCCTTGTCGCCCTAAGGACCGGGACCTAGACCGCGCGGCCGATGCGCGAGCGCACCTGCACTTCGGTCTCCACCAGGGGCTGGCCCAGCCCGGCCGAGAAGCGGCTTTGCACCCCCGGGGCGCGCAGGTTGGCCAGCAGGTCATGGTCGAACACCACCCGGCCCGCCTGGAACAGCAGCACCACCGTGCTGCCGCCGGGGCGGAACAGGCTCTTGGGCTGCCCCTTGGCCAAAAACATGCCCGGAATCACCGGGCGGGGCCGGTCGTAGGCGTTGTGGCAGTAGCACTGCACCACCTCGCCCACCATCAAGGCGGCCACCTCGATCATGGCCACCAGGCCGCAGGCGGTGCCCCGGGGCACGTCGGTGTCGATGATGGTCACCTCCCGCCGGTTCTTGGACAAGGGGGCCAGGCCGTCCACCGTGGCGGTGGGGTTGCAGGCGTGACAGCCCCCGCCGATGGTGTAGTGGTCCACCACCCGCCCGGCCACCGGGGTGTGGGCGTAGTGGTACTTGTCCGGGGTCAGGCGGCCCACCGCGTAGTCGGCCCTTGCCAGGGCGGTTAGCCAGCGGGTCTTGGTCTCGCCGATCAGCTCGGTGAAGGTGAAGAACTTTTCCTTGAGGTACAGGGTGGACTCCCGCTCCAGGGAGCCCACCAGCAGGCGGCAGTCGGCCGGGGAGACCACGGCGGTGGGGTCGTGGTCCATGGGCCGGGCGTTCCAATAGCGGATCTTGCGCTCGAAGATCTTGCGCGGGGTGTCCAGCAGGGCCGGGTCTTCCAGGCACTCGGCCGGATCGGCCCCCAGGGAGGCCAGCATGGCCGCGCCCCCGCTGCCGGCCCGGTTTATCACCAGGTCGTAGTTCAGAAATCCCAGCAGGCTGGAAAAACGGCGGCTGGTCAGGGCCTTGAACAGGGGGGAGGATTTCTCCTTGATCCCGCCGTAGAGAAGCTGCACCAGCTTGTCGCCCTTTAGGCGTTCGGTCACCACCTGGCCGGTGGGCCGGTCGATGTATTGATGGGCGCTATGCGGCATCTTTGTCCTCGCGTCCGTTTCCAGGCTCGCCGCCGGCGAAACGCCGGGCGTCGGCGGCCAGGGAGACGATGAGCAGGTTGATCAATCCAATGGTGTCGGCCGGCTCCAGGGAACCGGCGGCCAAACCCCGGCCAGCGGCCTGGAGGCAGCGCGCCGCCCCGGCCCTGCCGCCGGCCCAGTCCAGGGCGCGGCCCAGCTCGCCATCCAGGTCGCGGCCTTCTTCCAGGTCGCGGGCCAGGATGGCCAGGGCCTCGTCCAAATGGGCCCGGCGCAGGCCGTCGCGGTAGTGCTCCTCGGCCGCCTGGTTGAACTCGGCCGCGCTGGCCCGGAAGGGGTCCTTCTCTCCCAGGCGCTCCAGCACCCCCCGGGTGAGGCGCGACTGGGCCCCCAGGCCGGGATCGTCCAGGCGGGCCTCCAGGTCGTCCATCACCCCCTCCAGACCCATGGCCTGGATGAGCCCGGCCCCTTCCCGGCGCAGATAGGCCAGCAGGGCGCGGCGGTACTCGTGGTTGTAGACCCTGAGGTAGCCGGAGTAGCGGCGGCTGTGGCGCACCCGCCGGCTGCTCTGGGCCAGGTGGCGCAGGAAGATGTTGTCGCTGTCGGCTCGCACATAGAAAGTGGGGATGCCGATGGCCGCGCCGAAAAAGGCCTGGCGCCGCTCGCTCTCCACCTCGGGCCCGTCGGGGATGTGGCCCATGGTCAGGCGGCCCCGGGCGATCTGCACCAGGGCCAGGGCGGTGACAAGCCGTTGCAGCTCGGCGGCCGGGGCCAGGTCCTGTTGCAGGCCGGCGAACAGGCTGTAGTGGCGGCCCTCGAAGCCGGAAAAGCCCAGGGCCTCGAACTCCCGCTGGCGGTAGAGCAGATACATGGGCATGCAGGGATCGAAGAGCCCCTGCTGGGCCAGGTCCTGCTTGAGGCGCTCGTGGTTGCCCGGAAGGCCGTCCAGGGCCGGGGCGGCATGGCTGCTCATCACCGCCACCAGGTAGTCCAGCAGCCGGAAGTCGCCCACGAAATCGCCCCCCAGGCCCAGGCCGCGGGCCAGCATGTTGTCCAGCCAGGGCGGTCCGAAGGGGGTCAGGCGCAGGCCCAGGAAGCGGGACTTGAGCCGGGCCTTCTTTTTCCAGCGCCGCCAGATCATGCGCAGATGGGTGTAGTCCAGCTCAAAGGGCAAGAAGCCCAACACCCGCTCGGGGTGGAAATCGGCGAAGTCCAGGCGGTAGGGCGCGGCGCTGTAGGCCCCCACGAACAGGGGCAGGAAGTGCTCCACGAACTTGATGACCAGATCGCCCAGATACTTCTCGGCCGCGGGACCCATCTCCCCCTGGCCGGTGGCCAGGGCCCGGGACAGGCGGCGGCTGCCCAGGCTGATGTGCACCCCGTTGTTGGCCAGGCTGATGTTGCTGGCTCCGGGCAGCACCACCAGGTTGCGGGTGATGATGCCCGCCTCCTTGAGCCTGGCCAGGGCGTTGAACTGGGCCCGGCTCAGGGTCTGGTGGCACAGGTGCATGTAGCGGTGCTTGTCCTCGCCCCGGTCCCAGCCGCTCAGGCAGGGGCTCATGAACAGCTCGCGGTAAAAGCTGTCGCTCACGCAGTCGTTGAGCCGCTTCTGGCGCACCGGGGGGTGGGGGGCGAAGTAGGCCAGCACCCGCTGGCCGCTCTCGGCCAGGCCGAAGGCGGCCTCGGCATAGGCCAACAGGGCCTGGGTGAGCAGATAGCGCTTGGCGGTCTCGGCGGCCAGGGCTTGGCCCAGGCCCGGCCCGGAGTCGTCCACCACGTGGAAGGAGAAGGTCTCGGGCGAGGTGTTGTCCGAGAGAAAGTGCTCCATGAGCCGGCGGATGGTGGCCCGCACCACCTCCGGGGCTCCGGGCTGGCGGCCCAGGGCCTCGGCCAGGGCCAGCTTGAGCAGATAGCTCACCGGCACCCGCAAATAGTCGCGGCCCTGGTGGCGCACGAAAAAATTGTCCACATCGGCCCGGCGGCCCTGGCCGGGGTCGGCCTTGTCGGCCAGAAGGTCCTGCTCCCACACCCGGCGGGCGGCCGGGCTCAGGGAGTCCAGGGGCAGGCGCACCCAGGAGTTTTCCCACACCCCTCCGGGGTTGCTGGCCAGATAGTCGTCCAGGTCGTTGACCAGGCGGGCCGGGGTGTCGCCGCGCCGCTGGCGCTTGACCAGGTTCAGGTAGAAGTTGGAGCGCTCGATGGTCAGGGGCAGGTCCACCTGGCCGCGCTCGCCGGCCACCGCCGCCTGCAGCTCGTTCTCGCAGCCCGCGGTGCAGTCGCCGGGCCCGAACAGGGCGGTGGCCGCCAGGGTGTCCTCGTTGCGCGGGTCCAGCCCCAAACGGGTCAGCCAGGCGGCGGGGCAGCGCCCTCCCTGGCGTTTCCAGGTATCAAGATCAACCGTCCGCATAAATCCGGGCTAGCCTCCTTTGTGGCTCGCCCTGGGGCCAAAAGGGCTCCAAGGGCTTTACCTGCCCGAATTTACACCTGAATCACGCCGCTTGCGTGGCGGAGGTGTTACCAAATTGTGAACAGAGTGTGAAAAGAGTCCCCGGGGAGGTTATTTGGCCTTTTTTCCCGAGGAGTTGAGCATATTTTTCATGGGAAAGGCGTAGTAGAGCTGAGCCATTTCCTCGAAGGTGTAGTCCTGGTTGACCCCTATGGTCAGGCTGGCCACCTGGGCGGGCAAAAACACGGTGAGGTAGGTGAAGCGGGGCCAGTCGCCCTCTTGCAGGTAGATGACCGGACGGCCGTCCAGCGTGGCCCGCTTGGCCTTGTCCTGGTCGTCCTCTTCCTCGGGGTTGTCCAGGTCCAGGCGGTACTCCAAAAAGGCCCCGTCGTCCCCGAAGATGCACACCAACTGGGGGGCGCAGGCCGCGGCGGTGATCAGGTTGGCCGACTCCTTGAGCTGCCACCCCGGCGGGGCCGCCTCCAGGGAGTGGTAGCAGAATTCGTCCAACTGGGGCGGCCAGGCCCAGGCGGGTCCGGCGGCGAGAAACACGAGCAACAGGGTGGCTAAAGCGCGGCGCATAAAATCCTCCGGGCCCCATTGTGGGCCATGGGAACTCCGGCGTAAAGGGTTATTGTTACAAGTCGAGTCAGCTAAGCAGGGCAAAGGCCCACCAGGGACCGCCCGGGGGCTCGTCCGGTCTGGCGGGCAGGTAGAGCTTGCGGTCCCAGGCCCGGAGCAGGGAGTCCATTTGGCGGGCCATGGCCGGGGAGTGGGTGCACCACAACAGGCGCATGATGCGCCAGCCGTTGTCCAAGGCCGCGGGCATGCGCCGGGGCCGGGCGGTGATCCCGATCTTGAGGTTGTGGGAGGAAAAGTTGAGCCGTCCCAATTGGCCGCTGAGGCGGTCGAACACCGCCTCGGGTTCACCGATGGTTATGTGGCTGAAATCCAGGAACACTGCCTTCCCCCAGGGAGCCTGCTGAAAATTCTAGCACGTTTGGGAAAAGGAAGACCGGCCCCGCCGGGCGGCGGAGCCGGTCTGGGAAACGAGGCCCAAGGCCTAGGCCACCTGCGCGGTTCGGTTGCCGTTTGGCAGGGAGTCGATGACCTCCAGGGCCTCCTGGCGATAGGCGTCCATGATGTAGTCCAGGCCGGTGACCTGGGCCGCCTCCTGGCTCAAGGCGGCCAGGTCGCGGCGTTCGATCAGATCCACCCGCCACTTGCGGGCCCCGGCCATGAGCTGTTGCAGGCCCACCCTGAGCTTCTGGGAGGCGGTGTAGATGCCCACGGCCCCCAGGGGCAGATCGTCCACCTCGGACCCGAACTGGTCCCGAAGCTCCTCGTAGGCCACGAAGATCTCTTCCTTGCTGGTGCCGTGCTTGCTCACCGTGCTGGGCAGGCCGCCGTCCTCGCCGGCCAGCCAGCGGCCGATGTTCTTGCCCACCATGCCCGGAATCATCAGGGCCCGGCCCATGCACACCGCCTTGGTGTAGGGCGCGCCCAGGGCCAGGGCCTTGAAGATATGGTCCTCGGCGCTGAAGCCGCCGGCAAAGGCGATGTCCGGCACCCAGCCGCCCCGTCCTTCCAGGCGGCGGCACAGCTCATGGGTCATGGAATGCAAGTGCAGGGCGGGTATGCCCCACTCGCACATCATGCGCCAGGGGCTCATGCCCGTGCCGCCGGGAGCGCCGTCGATGGTCAGCAGGTCGATCTTGGCCTCGGAAGACCAGCGGATGGCCATGGCCAGTTCGCGCATGGGGTAGGCCCCGGTTTTCAGAGTGACCCGCTTGGCCCCCAGGGAGCGCAGGCGCTCCACCTCGGCCATGAAGCCCTCCTGGTCCACGAAACCCAGGCGGCTGTGGCGCTCGAACTCGGTGATGGCCCCCTCCTTGAAGGCGGCCTGAATGGCCTCGCTCTCCGGGTCCGGGGTCACGATGTAGCCGCGCTTCTTGAGCTCCTTGGCCCGCTCCAGGGAGTGGACCTTGATCTCGCCGCCGATGCACTTGGCCCCCTGGCCCCACTTGAGTTCGATGGTCTCCGCCCCCAGCTGGTCGATGACATACTCGGCCACGCCCAGGCGGGTGTCCTCCACGTTCATCTGCACCAGGATGTCGCCGTAGCCCTGGTGGTAGCGGCGGTAGGCCTCCACCCGCCGGACCATGTCCGGGGCCTTTTTCACCTTGCCGAACTTGTCGAACTCCAGGCCGGGGTCGATGCCGCAGACGTTCTCGCCGCACACCAGGCTGATGCCGGTGATGGCCGCGCCCACCGCGAAGTGCTCCCAGTTGACCCGGGCGATCTCGGTGGAGCCCAGGGCGCCGGTGAACATGGGGATCTTCTGCTTGACCTTGTTGGCCACCCCGAAAGAGGTCTCGGTGCTCACCGCCGGGAAGGTGGCCCGGTCCGGGTCGGCCTCGCAGCCGGCCGCGCCCATGGCGTAGCCCATGATGTTCAGGTGGCTGTAATCCACCGGGTAGTCCTTGTCCGCTCCGGCGGTTATCTCGCCAAAGGGGGTGGGATAGAGCAGTTCGCGGCCCCGGAAGGTGGCGTTGAACATGTCGCAGTTGCCCTTGCAACCGTCCACGCAACGCGAACAGATGCCCGACTGGGGGGCCACGCTGCGGGAGCGGTTTTTGGTCTGCAGGGCCTCGTTGGCATTGGGACGATGCAGGTTCATGGCTTGTCCTCCTATAATTGCGGCCGGGATAACCGGCACAAATATTAGTTATACTGATTAGGCAATAATTGCCTTATTTCAAAAATCCGCGCCCGTGTCAAGCCCCTGCCCCGCAAAAGGCAAAACGTGTAACATGCCTTTATTATTGTTTTTATTGTAATATACCTCGACGAGGCCACCCGGTGGCCACGGCAAGGCAAGACGGCGGCATTGCCGTGTTTACGGCAATATTGCCTAAATTATCCGTTATTCTATGGGGTGATACGGCATTGCCCCCCAAAGAGGCAAAAAAGTAAAAAATAATTAAAATTTATCTGTTTTATTAGTTTTACGAAAGTATGGCCGGTTATTTATTAAGATACACTTAAGCCGGGTCGGCCAGGGGCTCAGCGCAGCTTGAACCACAGCAAGCGGGCCGGGCCCCGGCCGGGGTTGGACCACTGGGTGGGTATGTCGCTGGTCAGATAGACCACGTCGCCCGGTTTGAGGCTGTGCACCGCCCGCCGCGCCTTCATTTGCAGCTTGCCCGAGAGCAGGTAGCCCACCTCCTGCCCCTTGTGCACGAAAAAGTGCGAGGGCAGCGAGGCCTTGGCCGCCACCTCGATGAGATAGGGCTCGGCATCGCCGTCAAAATCCATGGGGCACAACAGCTCGGCGCTCACCATCCCGGCCGGCAGATCCTCCAGACGCACCTCTGCCGCATCCTCGGCCGGAAAGACCAGGCGGGGGGATTGGCCGGGCTTTTCGCTGAACAGGGAGGCCACCTCCACGCCCAACACCTCGGCCATCTTCACCAGGGCGGGCAGGGAGGGATAGATGTGGTTGCTCTCCACCTGGCTGATGGTGCTGGGGGTCACTCCCACCAAGCGGGCCAGCTCGGTCTGGCTAAGCCCCTTTTTGCCCCGTAGCTCCTTGAGCCGGGGGCCCAGCTCCACCAGGCCGGTGGCCCGGCGATGCTCGGCGAACACCACCGCGTGGTCGCGCACCCAGTAGTTGTAGGGCTGGTGGTGCGACTCCACGGGCCGGTTTTCGGCCTTGAGCACGGTCAGGCTGGTGGTGCCCCGCTTGATGGACAGCTCGATGACCACCTGGGCGATCTGGCCGATGGAGGCCTTGAGCCGGGTGGAGTGGGCGTCCTTTTCCATGATCCAGTAGGCCACGGTCTCCAGCTCGTAGAGCCGGGGGCAGGCGTGGCCGTAAAACCTGAGGATGGCCTCCTCGCCGCCCCAGAGCTCGGCCATGCCGGTGAGGCTCTCGAACACGAAGCGCACGTCGCCGCTGAGCTGGGCGTGCAGGGCGTAGAGCATCTCGCCCACCGCGGCCGGGTCCTGGGGCCGCTCCATTTGCTCCACCTGGCAGGGGGGCTCGGCCTCCTGGTAAAAACGCTGGAAAATGTCGCTGCCCTGGCCCTTGCCCCAGGTAAAGCAATCCATGATGGTCAATCCGGGGTAATTGGCCAGGGGGCCCAGCTTGTCCAGGAGGTTTTTGGGCGAACGGTCGAAGGTCACGTAGATTATGGGTCGCTGCTGCGCCTGGGAGGCCAGGATGAAGTTGTGGCAAAACTCCCAGGCCAGGGAACCGGCGTCGTCCTGCCACACGACGTTGTCGCCGATGTAGAGTCCTCCCAGCAACTTATCCAGATCGCCCACTCCCGAGCCAACCCGTTTAGACTGCGCCGCCAAAGGAGGCCTCCCTGCTTTTGCCGATAGTTAAGTTACAAAAACATCCACCAGTTTCAATAGTTACCACCTCCTACCCGCCAAAGGCAACTCGATTGTTACCAATACTTAAAAAGCGGGGCCATGGGGCAGGCCCATAAATCGGCATTACCTATGAGAGGTGCAGGCTTACATTTGTTTTAAGTATTTTACAAAACCCCTCTTGCCATCTACTAATTTAAGCGACCCGGATTTGTATGCATCCCCCCGAGCCCTGGGCAAGGAGAGTCCGTGCTTCCCGCTGGCGGTTTGATCAATCTGATCTTCTCCCGCTGGAACTACCGCCTGCTGCGCTGGATGCTGGCCGTCGTGTTCATCTACGCCGGCACGGTCAAGCTCTTGGACCCGGGCGCCTTTGCCAGCATCATCGCCCGTTACGGCATCCTGCCCCAAGCCCTGGTTCCCTGGGCCGCCCTGGGCCTGCCCTCCCTGGAGGTGCTGGCCGGCCTGGGCCTGGCCGTGGACCTCAAGGGCAGCCTCAACACCATAACCGTGATGCTGGTGCTGTTCGTCGTGGTGCTGTGGTGGGGAGTCCTGCAAGGCCTGGATATCGACTGCGGCTGCTTCAGTTCCAGCGAATTGGCCGAGCACGACGAGCTCCGCCAGGCCCTGATGCGCGATTTGATGATGCTGGCCGCGGCGGCCTACCTGTACCTCTGGCGCTGGGAGTGCCGGCAGGGACGGGCCGAGTGCGCGTGGCGGCACCTTTTTAAACCACTCTAATGAGGTGAGGACATGAGGAAATTAGCTCTGATAACCATTCTGGCCCTGACCGCCGTGCTGGCCCTGGGCAGCCTGGCTTCCGCCGGCCTGTTCGGCGACCAGGCGCTGGAGAACGAAAAACTGGTGGTCACCTTCTACAACGAGGTCGAGCGCGGCGATTACGACGTGGTGGACACCGAGACCCTCAAGGGATGGATCGACGCCAAGAAGCCCATGGTCATCGTGGACACCATGCCCTACGAGTCCTCCTACAAGAAAAACCACATCCCCGGCGCGGTGCAGTTCCTGTTCCCCATCCCGGACCTCAAGGAAATGAAGCCCGAGGAGCAGGCCAAGTACAAGAAGCTGTTGGGCGATGACGAGGACAAGGTCATCGTGGTTTACTGCGGCTTCCCCAAGTGCACCCGCAGCCACAACGGCGCCATGTGGGCCAAGAAGCTGGGCTACGAGAACGTGTACCGCTATCCCGGCGGCATCAAGGCCTGGATGGAGAAGGACTACCCCGTGGCCTCCAAGGACTGAGCCACGCCAACCTAGGCACACCAGACCCGGGGCCCTCGCGGCTCCGGGTTTTTTGGCGCCCCGTTTGCCTCCGTCCCGCCCAAGCCCGCATAATCTATAAGCATCACCCCGGCAAGGAGGCAAAGCATGAGCGCCCTGTTGTTTTTCATGGTCCTGGGTTCCCTGGCCCTGGCCTGGTTCGGCCGCCGCCACTGGTCCATGACCCTGGTGCTGGCCGCCATCGCCCTGGGGGTGGTCTGGTTCGGCCATCATGTCACCAGCGCCATCCACATAGATCTGTAGGGCGCCATGAGCTATGACCTCGCCCGCAAAATAAACCTGATTTTCGTGCTGGGCATCGCCGGGGTGCTGGCCGGCTCCCTGACCATCCAGTTCGGGGGGGAGTACCCCTGCCCCCTGTGCATCCTGCAGCGCCTGGCCTTTGTGCTCATGACCATGGGCCCCCTTTTGAACCTGCGCTTCGGGGTGCGCCAGCGCCACTACGCCATCAGCCTGTTCGCGGCCCTGTTCGGCATGTCGGTCTCGGTGCGCCAGGTGCTCTTGCACGTGGTGCCGGGCACCGGCTCCTACGGCTTCGCGGTGCTGAACATGCACCTGTACACCTGGGCCTTTGTGATCTTTTTCATGGCGGTGCTGGCGGTGGCGGTGATGCTGGCCGTGCACAAGGAGGCCGAGATCGTGCCCGAGGTGGTTCAAACCCGCGACGCCTACGTGAAGGTGGCCTTCGCGGTGATGGGCCTAATCGTGGCCATCATGGCCGTGGCCACCCTGCTGGAGTGCGGCTGGCAGTGCCCGGACAACCCCACCGGCTACAAGCTGCTCTAAAAAGGATCGGCCGGCGGGCGGCGCAAGGCTACCTCGCCACCCGAACCGGCCATCAAGCCTGAGTTTTCTTTGCTTTTAGGCCCCACCCCGGCACGGCCAGGGAATCGTGGGCTAGGCGTCTGGCGAGCGAGGGCCGGAGGCGTAATGCAAGCTACGTCGAGGCCCGAGCGATGCCAGCAACGAAGTTTCCCGGTGGCTGGCGAAGCCGGCTAATTCTTCCTGACCAGCCCCACCATCACCCCCAGCACCCTGGGCGGGTCGTCGCCCGGGCGCACCATGATGCTCTGCACCGCGGGATTGGCCGCCCTAAGCTCCAGGCCTTCGTCCCGGGGCACGAAGTGCTTGAGCGTCACCTCGTCGCCCAGGAGCACCGCGGCCACCTCGCCCTTGTGGGCGTCGTCCTGGGCCCGCAGGATCACCAGGTCGCCCTCGGCGATGTGGTCGTTGATCATGGAGTCGCCCCGCACCCTGAGGGCGAAAAAGCTGCCCGTGCCGAAGAAGCCGGGCTCCAGGCCCAGCACCTCCTCGGCGTCCTCCACCGCCAGGATGGGCTGGCCGGCGGCGATCTTGCCCAGCACCGGGATGCCCCGGCGGCTCTGCAATATCTCCAGGGCCCGGGGCCGTCCGGCCCGGGAGCGCATGTAGCCCTTTTTCTCCAGGGCCTTCATGTGGTCGTGGGCCGCCCGGGGCGAGCGGAAGCCGAAGTTGGCGGCCACCTCGCGCACCGTGGGCGGGTAGCCGTTGGTGGCGGTGAATTCCTCGATGAATTCCAAGACCTGGGCTTGACGTTGGGTAAGTCCGCGAGTCATGGCCTTCCTCCTAACCGATAGGCTGCCTCTACTATACATGGGTAGAGGCCGGAAGCAAGCCCAAAACGCGGACCTTGGGCGATTATTCGATTGGTTCCACCCTGATAGCCGGTCTCAGGGCAGGGGGCGCTGGCCCAGCACCAACACCCAGGCGCACAGGGCCAGGCACAGGGCCATGGCCAGGGCCTCGTTGGCCCGCCAGCGGGGCGCCTCGCCCGGCGGCGCGGGCAGCCGCCAGGCGCACACGGCATAAAAGGCGGCGCTGAACACGGTCACCGCCAGGGCGGGCAAGACATCGGCCCAGACCCCGAAGCCGCTGGGCAGGCTGCGGGTCAGGTCCAGGCCCAGGTTGCGGCCGGTCTGCAACAGCAGGGGGTTTTTCATGCCCGGCCGGGTCAGGCGCATCCAGGGCAGCAGGGTGAGCAGCCAGGTGTAGAACAGCCCCGCCCCGGCCGGCACCCACAGGGCCAGCCGCCACCAGGGCCGGGCCAGGGCGGCCATGACCGGGGCCATGAACAGGGCCAGGGGCGGCAGGATGACCACGGCCAGCAGCCCCGGCGGGGCCATGCCGCCGTGCCAGCGGTACCATCCGGTGAAGCCCACGGCCGCCAGGTGCAACACGGCGGGGATCAGATAGTGCAGGCTGGCCGCGGTGCGGCGCTTCAGGCTCACCGGCAGGCCGCCCAAGGCGATGAGCAGCATGGGCGCGGTGAAAAACAGCCCCTGGGCCTGATCCAGGAACAGCCCTCCCCCAAAGGCGGCCAGGGGGGTCCACCAATACAGGGCCTGGTGCCACCAGGCCGCGTTGTCGGCCAGGGCCGAGGCCAGGGAGGCAGGCCAGCCCCAGGGGCCCAACACGGCCAGGGCCAGGGCGGCCACCGGCGCGGCCACGGCCAAGGCGGCTCCCACCCGCCCCAAGGAGTGGCGCAGCAGCTCAAAAAAGCCCAGCAGCAGCAAGCCCCCGGCCAGGGCGGTGAAACGCAGGTCCAGGGCGGCCAGGAGCAGGCTGGCCGCGATGATCAGGGGCAGGGCGCTCCAGGGGTGCTCGCGGGCCCAGGCCAGCAGGCGCAGGCCGCACAGGGCCAACAGCGCGGCCAGGGCCTCGGGCAACACCAGCCCCCCGGCGATGAACACCGGAGCCGCGGCCAGGCTGAGGCCCGCCGCCGCCGCTGCCGGACCGGCCCGCACCCCGCAGGCCCCCAGCCAAGAGAGCAGGGTCACCGCCGACAGGGCCATGAACCCGGCCTGCAAGAGCAAAACCCCCAAGCGGCCGACCAGGGCATAGGCCGGGGTGATGATCAGGGAGAACAGGGGGGTGGCCGCCCCGCCGGGACGGTTCAGCCGCTCGGGCTCGCCGCCCCGCCAATAAAAGCCTTGGTGCCGCTGTTGCTGGGGGCCGCGGAGCAGGGCGGGCGGTCCCCCGGCCAGCTTGTGGGCCGGGCCCAGGTAGAGGGTTTCCCCGCCCCCGGCGCTCACCACCTGGGAGATCCAGGGCGCGGGCAGGGCAAAGGCCACCAGGGCGGCCAAAAACACCCCCACCAGGCCGTGCCGCCCCAAACGGTTTCCCCGGGCGGCGGCCGGGGCCAGGAACACCTGCCAGGCCAGGCGCAGCAAGATGGCGCTTTTCAGGGTGGTCAGGCCCAGGTAGATCAGGCCCAGGGCCAGCATGCCGTTGCCCAGCACGTTCCACACCAGCACCTGAACCACTCCCGCAGCCAGCAGGAGATAGGCGTAGGCGTCGAAACGCTGGGCCTGGCGGCAGTGGTCCCGGAGCGGAGCGCCCTGATCGGCCACCATCAGGGAGATCACCCCCAGCACCAGGGTGGGCAGGACCGCCGCCGCGGGCAGGGCCACGGACACGAAGCGCCTGAGCCCCCAGGGCCGCACCAACTCGCCCCAGGCCACCGCCCCCGGCTGGTCGGGCAGCCCGAAAAGCTCCCAAAAGCCGTGCAAAAGCACCCCGGCCAAGGCCGCGGCGGCCAAGCCCAGGATCATTTGCAGCCAGATGTGATGGGTGCGCGCTTGCGCGGCCATGCAGCCTCCCCGGATCGGACGCCTAATGGTCGCACACCCTCTGGGCCCTGGCAAGGCCCCGGCTATTGGACTTGGGCCGGTGCATGGGCTATAAGCTGAGGGGACAGCGTGTTATTTCGCCAGGCGGGAGGCCGGGGGCATGTGCGGCATAGCCGGATTTTGGGACAGCCGGGGGGGAGAGGCCGGGGCGCTGGAGGCCCAGGCCGGGGCCATGGCCGCCGTGCTGGCCCACCGGGGCCCGGACGCGGCCGAAACCTGGGCCGATCCCGGGGCCGGCCTGGCCCTGGGTCACCGCCGCCTGTCCATCATCGACCTCTCCCCGGCCGGCGGCCAGCCCATGGCCAGCCATGACGGCCGCTGGCACCTGGTCTACAACGGCGAGATCTACAACTTCCCGGAGATAAAAAGCCGCCTGGAGGCCGAGGACCCCTCCCTGGCCCGTTCCTGGCGGGGCCACTCGGACACCGAGGTGCTTCTGGCCGCACTGGCCCGCTGGGGGGTGGAGGCCGCCCTGCAGGCGGTGGCGGGCATGTTCGCCCTGGCCCTGTGGGACGCCAAGGAGCGCCGCCTGTTCCTGGCCCGGGACCGCTTGGGCAAAAAGCCCCTGTACTACGGCTGGCAGGGACCGGCCTTCCTCTTCGCCTCGGAAACCGGGGCGCTACGGGCCCATGCCGCTTTCGACGCCCCGGTGGACCACCAGGCCCTGGCCCTATACCTCATGCGGGGCAATCTTCCCGCGCCCTGGAGCATCTATCAGGGCATCGCCAAGCTGCCGCCCGGCTGCTACCTGGTTTTGGACCAGGCCAAACCCGGCCATATGCCCAGCCCCCGGCCCTACTGGTCGGCCCTGGAGGCGGCCCAACAGGGCCAGGCCCAACCCCTGGCCAGCCGACCCGAGGCCATGGCCCGCTTGGAGGACGCCCTGCTCACCGCGGTGCGCGGGCGGCTCATCTCCGACGTGCCCCTGGGCGCCTTGCTCTCGGGCGGGGTGGACTCCTCCCTGGTCACCGCGCTCATGGCCGAGGCCAGCCCCGAGCCGGTCAAGAGCTTTTCCATCGGCTTCGGCTCCTCGCTGCATGACGAGGCCCCCTATGCCCGGGCCGTGGCCGGGGTCCTGGGCAGCGACCACACCGAGCTCTACCTGGAGCCGGGCAAGGCCCTGGAGCTGGTGCCCGCCCTGCCCTGGATCTACGGCGAGCCCTTTGCCGACTCCTCGGCCCTGCCCACCCTGCTGGTCTCGGCCCTGGCCCGGCAAAAGGTGATCGTGGCCCTGTCCGGCGACGGGGGGGACGAGCTCTTCGGCGGGTACGAGCGCTACCAATGGGCCCCGCGCCTGCTGGGCCTCAAGCGCCGCCTGGGCCCCCTGGCTCCGGGACTGGCCTGGGCCCTGAGCGCGGGCGGCCGGCGGGTGGCCGAGAGCCTGCTGGGCGCGGCCATGCCCCTGCTGCCCAAAAGCTGGCGCAAGCAAAATCCGGCCGACAACCTGCACCGCCTGGGCGCGGCCCTGGGAGCCAAGGACGGCGTGGCCCTGTACGACCAGCTTCTCACCCTGTGGGCCAAGCCGGGCGAGCTGTCGCGCCAGGCGGCGGCCCCGCCCGCCTACCCCGGCCCGGCCCCGGACCTGGCGGGCCTTATCCCCCGGCTCATGCTGCGCGACACGGTGAGCTATTTGCCCGACGACATCCTGGTCAAGGTGGACCGCGCCTCCATGGCCGTGAGCCTGGAGCTGCGCTGCCCCCTGCTGGACCACCGGGTGTTCGAGCTGGCCTGGCGCATGCCCCTGCAATGGAAGGTGGGGCCCGGGGGCGGCAAGCTGCCCCTCAAGAACCTGCTGGCCCAGCGCCTGCCCCGCGAGCTAATCGAACGGCCCAAGACCGGCTTCGGGGTTCCCCTGGCCGCCTGGCTGCGCGGCCCGCTCCGGGAATGGGCCGCCGGGCTGCTAGCCCCGGCCCGCCTGGCGGGCGAGGGCTACCTGCGGCCCGAACCCATCGCCCGGGCCTGGCGCGAGCACCAGAGCGGCCGCCGCGACTGGCACCACCATCTGTGGGTGATCCTGATGTTCCAGGCCTGGCTGGACGCCCAGGGCAGCCCGCCGGCCCCGCCGGTGATCCCGGCCCTGTAGGACGGCCCGGGGCCACGGCCCGTTCGCAGCAATCGCGCAGGTTGGGTGGAGCGAAGCGAAACTCAAATGAACGGATGTTCGAAGCGGTGACCGGGGAAACGGGCGCCGCCCGCAACGCAGCATATCGGTGGCTGGCCAAGCCGGCTGCGCCTACAGCTCTCCCTTTAGCTCCTTGACCATCTCCACCAGCTCGGGCAACACCTCGGCCCCGCCGCCCATGAGCGAGATGTCGGCCACCTGGCCGGTGAGCGGGGTGGGCTCCAGGTTGATCTCGATCACCGTGGCCCCGGCGGTCTGGGCCAGCACCGGCAGGCTGGAGGCCGGGGCCACCACCGCGCTGGTGCCCACCACCAGCATGGCCGAACAGCTCTGGGCCGAGGCCATGCCCGCCATGAGGGCCCGCTGGGGGATGGGCTCGCCGAAGAACACGATGTCCGGCTTTATCAGCCCGCCGCACACGCACAGAGGCACGTCCTCTTGCAGGCTCAGCTCGCCCCGCCGGACACCGCGCCCGCACTCCAGGCACACCAGGCGGCGTCCCGAGCCGTGGAACTCCACCACCGCCTTGGAGCCGGCCACCTGGTGCAGTCCGTCGATGTTCTGGGTGATCAACAGGTCCAGCAGGCCCAGGCTCTCCAGCTCGGCCAGGGAGTGGTGCACCGGGTTGGGCTCGGCGGCCAGCACCACCCCCTCCAGTTCGCGCAGCATGCGCCACACCCGCCCCGGATCGCGCATGAAGGCGTCTATGCTGGCGTACTCCATGGGATCGAATTTTTCCCACAGGCCCTGGGCCCCGCGAAAGGCGGGTATGCCGCTGTCCACGCTGATGCCCGCCCCGGTCAGGGCCACAGTGCTTCGGCTGGCGGCCAAAATCTCGGCCGCCCGGCGCAGTTGCTCCTGCATGCTGATCCCCCCTCAGTCCCTTGCCTGATCGTAGAGCCGCGTGATGTCCGCGGCCAGGCGTTGTTTGGCGTGGTTGTCTTCCACATAACCCCGGAGCGCTCTCCCCAGGCGGGCGGCTGTTTCCGGCTCCGCCAAAAGGCGCTCCAACCCCCGGGCCAAGGCTGCGGCGTCCCCGACCGGAGCGGTGACTCCCCGTTGCCGCAGCTTCGCCCCCTGGCCCCAGTCCTCCCGCTCCCCGCCCAGGAGGTCCGGCACCCCGCCCACCTCGGTGGCCGCCACCGGCAGGCCGCAGGCTCCGCCCTCCAGGATGGACACCGGGGTGCCCTCGTTGTTGCTGGTGACCATCAGGGCGTCCAGGCCCGGGAAAAAGGCCTCCCGGTCCGAGCGCACCCCCAGCAGGGAGGCCCGCCCGCCCAGGCCCAGGCGATCCATCTCTCCTTGCAGCTCGGCCAGCTCCGCCTCGGAGCCCCCGCCGATGAGCAAAAAGCGGCAGCGCGCGAAAAGCTCCGGGGCCCGGCCGCGCAGGGCGGCGGCGGCGGCAAAGAAAAGGGCGAAGTTTTTCACCGGCGCGATGCGCCCCACCGCGCCGATCAGAAGCTCGTCCTCCCCGGCTCCCAGCTCGGCCCGGAAGCGGGCCCGTCCCGGGGCGGGGTCGGCAAAAGGCGCCAGGTCGATGCCCAGGGGCACCACCACCGCCTGGCCTGGCCTGCCCACCTGGAACACCTCCACGATCTCATGGTGCTGCAAGGGGCTGATGGTCACGATGCGCCAGGTGGCCCGGCGGGCCAAGAAGCGCTCCAGGCCCAAAAACACCCGCGCCTTGGCCGGACCGAAATAGGAATGGAAGGTGTGGCCGTGGAAGGTGTGCACCACCTTGAGCCGGGGCCAGCCCCGCAGGCGGGCATAGGGGCGGTAGAGCAGCGCGGCCGTGCGCCCCAGCAGGCCGGCCTTGGAGGCATGGGTGGCCAGGATGTGGGGCCTGGTCTTGGTCAGCAGCCCCAGCACCGCCAACAGGCTGGCCAGGTCGGCCAGGGGCGAGATGGCCCGGCCCAGGCGGGGCAGGTCCACCCAGCGCAGGCCATCGGCGGCCAGCTCGGGGCCCAGGTCGTCCTCGCCGTCCTGCACCCGGCCCGCCGCCAGAGTCTGGGCATAGGCCGCGGGGTCCATCTCCTCCATGAGCCAAGCCACGTGGCGGGCCGGACCTCCCACGTTGAGCCGGGCGATGAGTCGCAAGACGCGTTTGGGCTGAATGGTGTCAGTCATGCTGGCGGCAATTGTACCTCAAAGCCAAGCCGGGTATAGCCTCTTACTGGGTCCCGCCCGGCCGGAGTCTGGGTTGGCCCCATATTATCACCTGGCCCCGGTTTTCTTGCCAGGGGCGGCGATACGTGGAATATTGGCCGGGAACCAGCCCAGCCCCGGGAGCGCCGCCGCCATGGCCAACTTCATACCCCCAGTGCAGCTCGCCCCCCGCCTGTGGCGGATAGGCAGCCACCACCTGAGCGCCTACCTCATCCGCGGGCCGGAGCGATGCGCCCTGTACGAGGTGGGCGTCGCGGTCACCGCGCCCCTGATCCTGGCCCAACTGGAGGCCCTGGGCGTGGCCCGCGAGGAAGTGGCCTGGATCATCCTGTCCCACGCCCACAGCGACCACTCGGCCGGGGCGGGCGACCTGCTGGCCGCCCTGCCCCAGGCCCGCCTGGTGCTCACCCCCATCGCCCGCGACCTGCTCTCCCGGGCCAGCACCCTGGGCCGCTTCAGCCAGGACAACGAGTTCTCCAGCCGGGAGGTGGCCCGTTTGGAGGGCCTGGCCGGGGCCGAGGACTGGCCCCCCCTGGTCCCGCCGCCCGCCGAGCGCCTGCATTTGGCCCAGCCGGGCGAGAGCCTCATGGTGGATGGCGAGAAGGTGGAGTTCCTGAGCGGCGAGGGGCACGTGCCCGGCGGGCTGGTCTGCTGGCTGCCCGGACCGGGGGCCCTGCTGGCCTCGGACTCGGCCGGCTTCCGCCACTCGGAGCGCCACGGCTTTCCCCTGTACTTCGTGTCTTACCGCCGCTACCAGGCCAACCTGGCGTCCATCGCCGCCCGTGAGCCCGAGGTGCTGGGCATGGGGCACCAGGGCTCCCTGAGCGGCCCCCAGGCGCGCGATTACCTGGCCGGCCTGGCTCGGCATCTGGCCGGCTTTCACCGGGAAGTGTGCGCCCGCTTCCAACGGGATCAGACCCCCGCCCAGATCAGCGCCTGGTGCTTTGACACCTTTTTCCGCGACGAGTTGGTGGTCCACGGCGCGGCCAACATTTCCTATTGCTGCGACCTGCTGGTCAAGCGCTCCCTGGGGCACGAAAAGCTGACATCCCAGGGGTTGTAGAGCGGCGCTGGACTGCTAAACTGCGGTCATGAGCCAGCACGAACAAAACCCGGCCCCCGAGCCGGGCACCATCCCTTCCGCGCCCCCGGAGGAGCCCCCTCCCCGGCCCACGGCCCTGAGCCCGGCCGGTCGCGCGGTCCTGAACCTCGTCCTGATAATCGCGGGCAACCTTTGCACCGCGGTGGCGGTCAACGGCATCCTGATCCCCCACGGCCTCTTGTCCGGCGGCTTCACCGGCATGTCCATCCTGCTGCACTATTTGCCGCCCCATCTGCCGGTGGCCCTGTGGTACGCCCTGCTTAACATCCCGGTGTTCATCCTGGGCTGGCGCCTGGTGGGCCGCCGCTTCTTCTGGTGGTCCCTGGCGGGCATGGCCATCCTCACCCTGGAGATCCAGCTGGTCCAGGTGCCGCCCCTGCTGGAGGACCCGGCGGCGGCCGCCCTGCTGGCGGGCATCCTCTTCGGCGGGGGCACCGGCCTGGTGCTGCGCTCCCAGGGCTCGGCCGGCGGGCTGGACATCCTCTCGGTTATCCTGATCCAGCGCTTTTCCATCCGCCTGGGCACCACCAGCCTGGGGGCCAACGTCATTGTGCTGGGCCTGGGCGCGCTGCTGTTCCCCCTGGTCAAGGTGATCTATACCCTGGCGGTGCTCTTCGTGGCCGCCCGGGTGACCAACCTGGTGTTCAGCGGCCTGAGCCAGCGCAAGGTGGTCACCATCATCAGCCACCACTGGAAAGAGATCGCCGAGGCCCTGATCCAGCACGGCAGGACCTCCGGGGCCACCCTCATCCAGGCCAAGGGGGCCTTCCGGGGCCAGGAGGCGCCCATGATCTACACCGTGGTCAACCTCAGGGAGCTGGGGCGGCTCAAGGCGGTGGTCAACTCGCTGGACCCCGAGGCCTTCGTGGTGGTCAGCGACACCCTGGAGGTAAGCGGCCAGCGCATCGGCCGGGCCACCCACTGGTAGCGCTTTCAGATGGGAAATAATTGTTAATCGGCCCGCTCTGGGTCCAGCGGCATGCTGGCTGGCGCGGACCGACGCCAAAAAAAGGCCGGCCCCCGCTTGGGGACCGGCCTTGGTTTTGTCGGTTGCTCGGACTTACTTTTCGGTGAACTCCGCGTCCACCACGTCGTCGTCCGGGGGAGCCTGGCCGCCGCCGGGCTGACCGCCGGGCGCTTCGCCGCCGGGCTGGCCGCCGGGCGCCTCGCCGCCGGGCTGCTGCTGGCTCTGGTACAGGCTCTGAGCCATGGCGTGGGAGGCGTTCTGCAGGTTCTCGAAGGCCGCCTCCATCTGGACCCGGTCGTCGCTCTCCAGGGCCTTCTTGGCCTCGGTGATGGACCCTTCCATGGTGCTCTTGGTGCCCTCGTCCAGCTTGTCCTCGTTCTCCTTCATCAGCTTCTCGGTCTGGTAGATCAGGCTGTCGAGCTTGTTCTTGGCCTCCACCGCCTGGCGCCGCTCCTTGTCCTCGTTGGCAAAGCGCTTGGCGTCGGTGACCATCTGGTCGATATCGCCATCGTCCAGGCCGCTGGAGGCCTTGATCTCGATGGACTGCTCCTTGCCGGTGGCCAGGTCCTTGGCGCTCACGTTGACCATGCCGTTGGCGTCGATGTCAAAGGTGACCTCGATCTGGGGCACCCCGCGGGGGGCCGGGGGCAGGCCGGTGAGCTGGAAGTTGCCCAGGGTGCGGTTGTCCTTGGCAAACTCGCGCTCGCCCTGCAACACGTGGATGTCCACCGCCGGCTGGTTGTCCGCCGCCGTGCTGAAGGTCTCGGACTTGCGGGTGGGGATGGTGGTGTTGCGCTCGATGAGCTTGGTCATCACCCCGCCCAGGGTCTCGATGCCCAGGCTCAGCGGAGTCACGTCTAAGAGCAGCACGTCGTTGACCTCGCCGCCCAACACGCCGCCCTGGATGGCCGCGCCGATGGCCACCACCTCGTCGGGGTTCACGCCCTTGTGAGGCTCCTTGCCGAAGAACTCCTTGACCATCTCCTGGACCTTGGGGATGCGGGTGGAGCCGCCCACCAGCACCACCTCGTCCACCGCGTTGGGGGCCAGGCCCGCGTCGGCCAGGGCCGCCTTGCAGGGGCCCAGGGTCCGCTGCAGCTCGGCGTCCACCAGGGACTCGAACTTGGAGCGGCTCAGCTTGACGTTCAGGTGCTTGGGGCCGGAAGCGTCGGCGGTGATGAAGGGCAGGTTGATGTCGGTCTCCACCGCGGAGCTCAGCTCCATCTTGGCCTTCTCGGCCGCCTCCTTGAGGCGCTGCATGGCCATGGGGTCGCCGGAGAGATCCACGCCGGAATCCTTCTTGAACTCCTCCACCAGCCAGTCGATGATCTTCTGGTCCAGGTTGTCGCCGCCCAGGTGGGTGTCGCCGTTGGTGGCCTTGACCTCCACCACGCCGTCGCCGACCTCCAATACGGAGATGTCGAAGGTGCCGCCGCCGAAGTCGAACACCGCGATGGTCTCGTTGGTTTTCTTGTCCAGGCCGTAGGCCAGGGCCGCGGCGGTGGGCTCGTTGATGATGCGCTTGACCTCCAGGCCCGCGATCTTGCCCGCGTCCTTGGTGGCCTGGCGCTGGGAGTCGTTGAAGTAGGCCGGCACGGTGATAACCGCGGCGTCCACCTTCTGGCCCAGGTAGTCCTCGGCCGCCTTCTTGAGCTTGCCCAGGATCATGGCGCTGATCTCGGGGGGCGAATACTCCTTGCCCTGGGCCTCGATCTTCACCTGGTCCTGGCCGGTGTCCACCACCTTGTAGGGCACCTGCTTGATCTCCTCGGCAACCTCGGAGAAGCGGCGTCCCATGAAGCGCTTGATGCTGTAAACCGTGTTGGTGGGGTTGGTCACCGCCTGGCGCTTGGCCGCGGCGCCCACCAGGCGCTCACCCTTTTCGGTGAAGGCCACCACGCTGGGAGTGGTGCGGTTGCCTTCCTCGTTGGTGATGACCTTGGCCTCGCCCCCCTCCATGACCGACACGACGCTGTTGGTGGTGCCCAGGTCAATACCGATAATTTTTTCGTTTCCCGCCATGGTTAAAAAGTCCTCCTCATGGATATCTTTAGTTCCCAGCCAGGGGCCGGGACAAATCTTTGCCCTATATTCAATGAGCTGGCCCGCTCGGGCCGCTTGTTTCACGTGTCTTGGTCTAAGTTAAGTCCGCCCAGCCCATAGTCAAGGGTTACGGGCGGATAATTCTTTTTCTTAGCAAATTGATTTTTCGGGCGGCCTTTATGGATTTTTCGGGGCATTTCCGGGCCCTGGGCGGCCAACTTACCGCCAAAATGGTCTTTTTTCCCACCCGTGCGTTTGCTTATGATGGAAGCATGCTTAAGTTATAAATGATTCCGGCAACATTTCCGGCGGGCTAAACGCCCGGCGGGAAGTTTAACGAGGAGACAAACAGCCATGTCCCGAGATTTCCCACTGCCCGGCGGAGCGCTGGGCGTGCGCATGCGGCGGCTCCTGGACACCCTGGAGCGGCCCGGGAGCGGCGGCGGCGAGAGCGGCTGGGCCCCGGCGGTGGACATCGTGGAGACCTCCGAGGCGGTGATCATCGTGGCCGAGCTGGCCGGGGTGAGCCGCTCGTCCATCAAAGTCATGGTGGACGGCCCGGTGGTGCGGCTCTACGGCCGCCGCGAACCCACGGTGGAGGCGGGCGCGGCCCAATACCACCGCATGGAGATCGAGACCGGGGACTTTGTGCGCTCTTTCCGGGTCACGGTGCCCTTTGCGGCCGACCAGGTGAGCGCCACCACGAGCGAGGGCCTGTTGCGGGTGGTCCTGCCCAAACTGGCCCGGCGCTAAGGTCAAGGGATTCAGGGCTGTTTTTGCAAATATGAAGGCGAGAAAAAGACCATGAGCGACAATCTGCTGCTACCCGAAGACGCGGTGAGCGTGAGCATAGGCGGAGGTCTCGACGGAGCCGAGCCCATGGTGCAGCGGCGCTTCACCCTGCCACCGGAACTTCCCCTTTTGGCGGTCAAGGACATGAGCATGTTCCCCCGCATGGTTCTGCCCATGCTCATCTCCGACCCCCGCCACCAGCAGCTGGTGGACCAGGTGCTAAACGGCGACAAGCTGGTGGGCCTGGTGGCCCTCAAGGGCGACACCCAGCCCGAGGACGTGAAAAGCCTGGCCGACCTGGGCCAGGTGGGCGTGGCCGCCCTTATTCTGCAAATGGCCAAGAGCGAGGAAGGCGGCCTTCGGCTGGTGGCCCAGGGCCTCACCCGCTTCCGGGTGTCCGAGCTCACCCAGGTGGAGCCTTATCTCAAGGGCCGGGTGGTCTCGGTCAAGGACATCCTCACCGACGACCTGGAGACCAAGGCCCTGGTCAACAACCTGCGCGCCTTGTTCCGCCGGGTGCTGGAGCTGGCTCCCCATCTACCCGACGAGCTCAACTCCCTGGTGGCCAGCGTGGATGAACCCGGGGCCCTGTGCGACATGGTGGCCAGCGCCATGAACCTGAACCCCGACGAGCGCCAGGGCATCGTGGAGGCCCTGGAGGTCAAGGAGCGCCTGCGCCTGGCCACCACCCTGTTGAACCGCGAGATCCAGGTGCTGGAGCTGGGCAGCAAGATTCAGGACCAGGTCAAGGAAGGCCTGGACAAGACCCAGCGCGAGTACTACCTCAGGCAGCAGCTCAAGGCCATCAAGGAGGAGCTGGGCGAGCAGGAGTCCGGCGACAGCGAGACCGACGGCTTCCGCCAGCGCCTGAAGGACAAGAAGCTGCCCGAGCAGGTGCGCGCCGAGGCCGAGCGCGAACTGGGGCGGCTGGAGGCCATGCACTCCTCCAGCGCCGAGTATCACGTGATCACCACCTATCTGGACTGGATTCTCAACCTCCCCTGGGAGGAGGCGACCGAGGATCACCTGGATATCAAGCAGGCCCGGGCCATCCTGAACAAGGACCACTACGACCTGGACAAGGTCAAGCGGCGCATTCTGGAATACCTGGCCGTGCGCAAGCTCAACCCGGACATGAAGGGCCCCATCCTTTGCTTCGTGGGCCCGCCGGGGGTGGGCAAGACCTCCCTGGGCCGCTCCATCGCCCGGGCCCTGGGGCGCAACTTCCAGCGCATCTCCCTGGGCGGGGTGCGCGACGAGGCCGAGATACGTGGCCACCGCCGCACCTACGTGGGGGCCATGCCCGGCCGCATCGTGCAGAGCCTGAGGCGGGCGGGCAGCATGAACCCGGTGTTCATGCTCGACGAGGTGGACAAGGTGGGGGCCGACTTCCGGGGCGATCCTTCCAGCGCCCTGCTGGAGGTTCTGGACCCGGAGCAGAACTTCAGCTTCAGCGACCATTACCTGGACCTGCCTTTCGACCTGTCCAAGGTGATGTTCATAACCACGGCCAACGTGCTCGACACCATTCCCCCGCCGCTCAGGGACCGCATGGAGATCATCGAGATCCCCGGCTACATCGCCGAGGACAAGCTCAAGATCGCCAAGCGGTATCTGGTGCCTCGCCAGCGGAGCGAGCACGGCCTGAGCGCCAAGCAGCTGAGCATCAGCGACGCGGCCATCAAGCTCTTGATCACCGGCTACACCCGCGAGGCGGGCCTGAGAAACCTGGAGCGGGAGATCGGCTCCTTGTGCCGCTGGGCGGCCCGGGCCGTGGCCGAGGGCGAGAAGAAGGCGGTCAAGATCGGCAAGGACGACGTGGCCGATATCCTGGGGCCCCAGCGCATCGTGCCCGACACTGCGCTGCGCACCGCGGTGCCCGGCGTGGCCACCGGCCTGGCCTGGACCCCCACCGGCGGCGACATCCTGTTCGTGGAGGCATCCCGCATGCCCGGCAAGGGCGCCCTGAACCTCACCGGTCAGTTGGGCGAGGTGATGAAGGAGTCGGCCCAGGCGGCGGTCACCTATCTGCGTGCCAACGCCAATGCCTGCGGCCTGGAAGACCGCTTTGCCAAGGACACCGACATCCACGTGCACGTGCCGGCCGGGGCCATACCCAAGGACGGCCCCAGCGCCGGGGTGACCCTGTTCGCGGCCCTGCTGAGCCTGTTCTCCGGCCGGCCGGTGCGCTCGGACCTGGCCATGACCGGCGAGATCACCCTTCGGGGCATGGTCCTGCCGGTGGGAGGCATCAAGGAAAAGGTGCTGGCCGCCCACCGCGCGGGCATCAAGACGGTCATCCTGCCCGCGGCCAATGAGCGCGACCTGGTCGAGGTGCCGGACAACGTGAAGAAGAAGATGAGCTTCAAGTTCGCCCAGCGCATCGACCAGGTGGCCGACTGGGCCCTGGAGCCAGCCAAGAAAAAGGCCAAGCCCAAGGCCACCGCCAAGGCGGCCCCCAAGTCCGGCAACCCAAAGGCGGCCAAGGCCGCCAAGGGCAAAAAGGCCAAGGCGTCGGGCATGCCCTCGCCGGAGCGCAAGGCGGCGCGCAAGGGCAAGAGCTAGCCGCCGCGCCTGAATACAAACGCCATCACGCCCCTCGGCCGCAAAGGCCGGGGGGTTTTTATTGCGGCTGATTTACAGGACGGGTCTTACGGCGGCGCGGTCTAGGACTCCAGCACGAAGATCACTTCCAGGCGCACCCGGTACTCCATGACCTTGCCGTCCACCAGGCTGATGTTCTGCTCGGCCACCTTGAATCCGGTGATTCCCCGGAGGGTGGCGCTGGCGCGGGCGATGCCCACGGCGATGGCATCGTCAAAGCTGATTGGGCTGCCGGCAATGATCTCGGTGACCCGGGCGACTCTCTTCTCTCCCATGACAATCCTCCTGCGGCCTCGAGGGGCGCGTTAATGGCTCACGGGTGACTGGCCACGATGGTCTAGCCTTTTTTGATGCCTGTGTTCTCAGGCTAACACGCTGGAATTAATATAAACAAGCGCCAATACCGCGCCAGGGTGGGCTTCGGCTTGCCAAAGGGAGGCCAGGGGGCTAGCCTGGAATCCATGAACTTGATCGACCTGCACACCCATTCCACGGCCAGCGACGGGACTCTGTCGCCCGCGGCCCTGGCCGCCGAGGCGGCCCGGGCGGGCCTGGCCGCCGTGGCCCTGACCGACCATGACACCGTGGAGGGCCTGCCCGAGTTCCTCAGCGCGGCCCGGCCCGACGGGCCGGAGCTGGTCCCGGGCGTGGAGATAAGCACCCAGCGTCCCGGCGGGGGGCCCATGCACCTGGTGGGCCTGTGGGTGGACCCGCACGACCCCGGCCTGAGCGAGGGCCTGGCCTGGATGCAGCAGGCCCGCCTGGAGCGCAACCCCAAGATCGCGGCCAAGCTGCAAGGGCTGGGGCTGGACATCACCCTGGAGGAGGTGGCGGCCCTGGCCTCGGGCCAGGTGGGGCGGCCCCACTTCGCCCAGGCGCTGGTGGAAAAAGGCCTGGTGAACAACACCTCCGAGGCCTTCAGCCGCTACCTGAAGCGCGGCGCTCCGGGCTACGTGGAAAAGGAGCGCATGTCCCCGGAACAGGCCCTATCCCTCATCCGGGGGGCGGGCGGCCTGCCGGTGCTGGCCCATCCCGCCCTGCTGGAGATGAGCCCCGCCGTGCTGGAGGCCCTGCTGTTGCGGCTCAAGGAGCATGGCCTGGAGGCGCTGGAGGCCCATTACTCCCAGCACGACGCGGCCCAGGTGCGCTCCTTCAAGGGCCTGGCCGCCCGTCTTGGCCTGGCGGTGAGCGGAGGCAGCGACTTCCACGGGGCCAACAAGCCCGACATCCGCCTGGGGGTGGGCATGGGCACCCTGCGGGCGCCCAAGGAGCTGCTGGCCGGGCTGAAAGAGCGCCTTACTTAAAGGGGAACCTGGGGCGAGGCCGGAGCGATGCCGGCAAGGCCGCATGTTGCCGCCTGGCCAAGCCGGCCGCAAAAACTATTTTTTCCAGTCAAAGATGATCTTGGTAATGAACAGCGGGTCGGTGGTCTGGTCCTGCAGCGTGCCGTCTATGGGGTTCTTGGTCTTGTAGGCGATCATGTCGGTGTAGCAGATGCCCATCTGGCCGGTGACCTTGACCTGCTTGCCGCTGACGGTCTCGATGACCACATGCTCCCCCTCGTCCACCAAAGTGAGGCTCTTGATGTCCTTCATGGGCACCGATTCCTCGGAGTCCTGGTACACGAAGGGGTACTTGGGCAGCAGCTTGTCATAGCGCTCCACCGCGATCTTCTTGCCCTGGTTGTCGATCATGTAGCCGCTGGGCCCCGGGGCGGGGGGCGCGGCCAGGGCCAGGGCGGGCAGCAGCAGTACGGCCAGGGTCAGGCAGATGATTGCGCGCAGCATGGGCTTGCTCCCTTTGCACGGGGTTGGTCGAACATTCTCCATTGTAAACACAGGCGGCCGCGCCTGGCCAGCCGTCCCGGCCTTGCGCGGGCGGGGCCTGCCCGCCTAGGATAATAAACCACCCAAAAGCCAAAAGGAGGGGCGTTCATGCGGCTGACCGTCTTGGGATCCGGCACCTGCGAGCTGAGGGCCCGGCGCTCCAGCCCGGCCTATCTGGTGCAGGCCGGGGAGGCCAACCTCATGCTGGACCTGGGCCAGGGGGCCTGGCGCCGGCTCATGGAGTGCGGCCACGACCCTGCCGCCATCAGCGGGGTGATCATCAGCCACCCTCACCTGGACCACATGGCCGACCTGCTGCCCCTGTTGTTCGCCCTGAACTACGACCCCCGGCTACAAGAGACCGCCCGCATGACCCTATTGGCCCACCCCGGCGTGGGCGACATGCTCCACGGCCTGGAGGCGGTGTTCGGCTCCTGGCTGCAAGCCCCCGAGCCCACGCTCACCCGCCGCTGGCTGGAGCCGGGCCAGGGGTGCGAGCTGGGCGGGGTGCGCCTGAGCACCGCCTCGGCGCGGCACCACGCCTACAGCCTGGCCTGGCGTCTGGAGGCGGACGGGGCCAGCCTGGTCTATCTGGGCGACAGCGAGGCCGGCGACGAGCTGGCCGCCTTTGCCCAAGGGGCCGATTTGATTATCTGCCACTGCGCGGGCAGCGACGACGCTCCCAAGGAGGGACATCTGTTCCCGGCCGGATGCGGCCGCCTGGCCGACCGGGCCGGGGCCGGGGCCCTGCTGCTCAGCCACTTCTACCGGGCGGTGGACCCGGACGAGGCCCTGGCCTCGGCCCGGCGGCGCTTCGCCGGTCCGGTCTGGGCCGCGCGGGACGCAATGGTCCTGGAAATGGACGCCGAGGGGGTGCATCAGGCCGCGCCATAAGGTCTGTTTCCCATCTGTTACCCGGTGCTTTAGGCTTGACACCCGGTGAAGGGCTTTGATAGCTTCGACTCAATCGATAGCTGAAATATAGCTACTTCGGTCCTGAATTCCACAAGACGAGCGCTAGATTCGGAGGTGGTCCGTGTCCCTTCCTTGCCTGGTCGGCTATCATCGCGCCGGCGACGGGGGAAGGCTCCGGGGTGCCGGGGTGCGCCCGGGCGCGGTCCGCAGCCGTGGCGGCTCGGGTTCTGGGCACTGCCGGGCCCTGCTCGGTGGGGCGGGGCCGCCGTTGGTTTTCAAGGGCTTAACCAGCGCGGGGCTTGCATTTCAGGGGCCTTAACAGGCAGTATTGTATAGCTCGCTCGCAAAAAAGACTCATTCGAGGGTGACCATGAAAAGCAAGGTCCTGATCCCCGTGGACACCGCCCGCAACTCCATCACCGCCGAGGAATACGCCATCAAGTTAAATTGGCGGATGCCCTTGGCGGTGACGCTTTTGAATGTGCTCAACACCAAGCGGTTGCAGCAGCACGGCATCAGCCCGGACGATCAGGCGCGCATCAAAAGCGGCATGATGAAACGGGCCGAATCGGTGCTGGTCGCGGCGGCCGAGCCCTTCAAAAAGGGCGAGGTGGATTTCGAGACCAAGATCGAGGAGGGCCCGCCCGCGGCGGTCATCTGCCAGGTGGCCGAGCAGGGCGGCTTCGACATGATCATCCTGCCCCAGAGCGGCTTCAGCGAGCTGGAGGAGATTCTGGGCGGCAGCGTGGTGCACAACGTCCTATGGAAGTGCAAGATACCGGTGCTGCTGGTCAAGCATAGTGAGCAACAGCTCGAGGCCCAGCGCAACAAGCTGGCCGAGAGCGAGCTTCTGCCCCGCTAGGGAGGGCCCCGGCGGTGCGATAGTTTTTTATTCCCGAAGTTCGCCAAGGACACCTGGGAAAGGAGGTGGCGGGAAAACTTCGGCGGACGCTGGGCTCGTCCCGGGAAGGTTAGGAGACCCGGCCAGGCGAAACCGGCTTCGGGAAACCCATGGGTTGGAACGACTCGTCAAGCGAAAGGGAGGGGTTATGAGATTTTCTAAACTGCTTTTGGTTGTGGTGGTAGCCATCGCGGCCGTCGCCTTGTTGGCCCCCGTGGCCATGGCCAAGAAGCCTTCCTTGGAAAAGTGGAAGCCAGCCTTCGACTATTCCAAGGCCAAGTACAAGATCAAGATATCCAACGTTTCTCACCCGGCCATCAAGGGTGTTTACGCGGGCTTCGCCATCCGTGACGCCCTGTGGAAGGCCACCAACGGCCAAATCTACTTCGAGTATCTGCCCTTTTCCATGCTGGGCGGCGAGGTGGAGGTCTTGAACCAGCTGCAGATGGGCGCCATCCAGGGCATGGCCGTCAGCTCGGTGGCCTCCACCAACCTGGGCCCCCGCATGGGCCTGGTCAACCTGCCGTTCCTGGTCAACTCCTATGAGAAGTTGGACAAGTTCGTGGCCAACAAGAAGCTGTTCCAGCACTTCCTGGACGGCATGGAGCACCAGGGCATCATGGGCCTGGACGTGACCGCCTATGGCCGCTACGGCTGGGCCACCACCACCCCGGTGAAGAACATCGCCGACGCCAAAAAGGTGAAGTTCCGCATCGCCGAGGCGGCGGTCAACAAGATGCTCTACAAGGCCTGGGGCTTCAACCCCGTGGTCATGCCCTGGCCCGACGTGCCCACCGCCCTGAAGCAGGGCGTGATCACCGGCCTGGACCACACCCTGATCGTGTGCTACCTGACCCGCAAGTTCGAGGTGGCCAAGAACTTCACCCCGGTGAACTACGCCCAGGGCCTGTTCATCTGGATCTTCAACAAGGCCTGGTTCAAGAGCCTGCCGGCCGACCTGCAAAAGACCTTCAAGAGGGTGGTCAACGAGCAGTGCGCCCTCTACCGCAACGAGTGCAAGGCCCAAGAGGCTGCTGCCAAGAAGGGCGCCATGGAGAAGTCCGGCGTGAAGTTCTGGGAGCTGTCCCAGCAGGACCATCAGACCCTGGTGAACCAGGGCAACGTGGTGCACATGCAGTTCGCCAAGGAGATCGGCCCGGACTACCTGGGCCAAGTCCAGAAGTACCTGGGTTACAAGGTAACCAAGGGAATGGGCAAGTAGCCTGATCTTTCCATTCTTCCCGGACCGGGGGCGTCCAGCCCCCGGTCCGGGCCGCTGATGCGGCCTCGGGCGGTGCTGCCCGCGCGCTGTAAAAGGGAACCGCATCCATGTCACAAGGGCGGACATACGTTTTCGGCTGGGTGGCCTTTACCTGCATCGTGGCCTCTGCCGTGCTGGGCTACTGGACCCTGCACCTCAAGGGACTCACCTGGGGGGCCATCGCAGTCTGGGGCCTGTTCATGCTCATCGCCGCCTTCACCGGGCAGTGGAGCCGCTTTTTAAAATTCCAGGACGAGGGCCTGACCTTCTTCGAGGAATGGACCCTGTACCTGGCGGTCACCGTGGGCCTGGTCTCGTTGTTCATCAACGTGATCCTGCGCTACGTTTTCTCTTATTCCCTGGCCTGGTCCGAGGAGCTGATCCGCGAAATCATCATCCTCACCACCTTCGTGGGCCTGGCCCCGGCCATCAAAAACCGCTCCATGATCACCATCGACGCCCTGGTGCAGCTGGTGCCGCGCCTCAGGGCGCCGCTGACCTACTTCAGCCACTTGTCGGTGCTCACCTTCGCGGTGCTCATCACCAAGCTGGGCATCGACATGGCTCTAATGCAGGAGCGCACCTTCCAAAAGACGATCATCATGGAAATTCCCCTGGTGTTCATCTACCTGATTCTCCCCCTGATGGGGGTGACCATGGGAGTGCGCACCATCCAGGTTCTCTGGTGGGACTACCAAGAGGGCCGGGCCAAGCAGGAAGCCGGGGAGTAGGAAACAACCATGGAGACTAGCTACGTAGTAATCATCCTGGTGCTCCTGGGGGCCATGGCCGCCACGGTCCCGGTGTTCCTTACCCTGTTCTTCACCGCGGTGATCGGCTTTTTGGCCTTCACCGACCTGCCGCTTTTGGTGCTGGCCCAGAGCCTGCTCAGGTCCATGGACAAGTTCGCCCTGGTGGTGGTGCTGTTCTTCATCCTCTGCGGCAACATCATGACCAGCGGCTCCATCGTGGACAAGCTGATCAAGTTCGCCAACGTGGTGGTGGGCTGGCTGCCCGGCGGGCTGGCCATGGCCGGCATCTTGGCCTGCGGCCTGTTCGGGGCCATCAGCGGCTCCACCGTGGCCACGGTGGTGGCCATCGGCGGCTTCATGATCCCCGCCTTGATCGACAATCACTACGGGGAGAGCTTCAGCGTGGGGGTGATGACCTCGGCCCCCAACCTGGGCGTGATCATCCCGCCCTCTATTGCCATGATCCTCTACTCCATGATCAGCGCGGTGAGCCTGGAGGGCCTGTTCCTCACCGGCTTCGTGCCCGGGGTGCTGATCATGACCGGCATGTGCGCCTACGCCTACGTGTGGGCCAAGCGCAATCCCGGCTTCACCCGGGCCCCCAAGCCCACCTGGCCCGATGCCTGGCGCGCCTTCAAGGAGGGTTTCTGGTCCCTGATGCTGCCGGTGATCATCTTCGGCGGCATTTTCTCCGGGGTGTTCACGGCCAACGAGGCGGCGGTGGTGGCCTGCATGTACGCCTTCGTGGTGGAGTTGTTCATCCACCGGGACATGAAGTTCTCCACGGTCAAGAAGGTCATGGTCAACTCGGCGGTGACCAGCGCCACCCTGTTGATCATCGTGGCCGGGGCCACCTGCTTCGGCCGCTACCTGACCATGGAGGCCATCCCGGCCAAGATCTCCGAGGCGGTGGTCAGCTCCATCAGCCAGCCCTGGATCTTCCTGCTGGCCATGAACGTCCTGCTGCTGATCATCGGCATGTTCATGGACATCATCAGCGCCACCCTTATCCTGGGGCCCATCTTCCTGCCCATGCTGGACTCCTACGGCATCAACGCGGTGCATTTCGGGCTGCTGATGACCGTGAACCTGGCCATCGGCTACTGCACCCCGCCCCTGGGGGTCAGCCTGTACATCACAGGGGCTCTGGTGAACCGCGACCTTGTGTACGTGTCCCGGGCGGTGCTGCCCTGGATCGCCATCCAGATCGCGGTGCTGCTGATGATGACCTACCTGCCCGACACGGTGCTGTGGCTGCCCAGGCTCATGGGATGGAACGTGGACTAGCCTCCGCCACCGGATAAAAACGCAAAGCGGCCGCCCGGAAACCCGGCGGGGGGCCTCTTTTGGCGGG
>JAIPEN010000022.1 GCA_021737145.1 Desulfarculaceae bacterium
TGGCGAATTTATGCTGGAAGCTGATCAACGAAGAAACCTTGTATTGCTTGGCCATGGCTAACCTCCAGAAAGACCCTATGCTATCCACTAGTATAGCATAGCTTTCTTTCGGTTGTCATGTGCCATGCGGATAGGCTCATGGCGCGAATAAGGCAAGGCGGCTCCCGGGTACGGGGCCAAGGCAAAGGACCGCCGGCGCCCCGGGAAATGGGACGCCGGCGGGAGGGGATCAAAGGAGGGCGCTTCGGAGCCTTAGGCGGCCTCGCCCAGGATGGCCTTGAGGTCCTCGTCCGGGGTGGTGATGGGCATGATGTTGAAGTTGTCCACCAGCACCTGCAGCACGTTGGGGGTGATGAAGGCAGGCAGGCTGGGGCCCAGGCGGATGTCCTTGATGCCCAGATGGAGCAGGCTTAGCAGGATGGCGCATGCCTTTTGCTCGTACCAGGAGAGCACCATGGACAGGGGCAGGTCGTTGACCCCGCAATCAAAGGCCCCGGCCAGGGCCACCGCGATCTGGATGGCGCTATGGGCGTCGTTGCACTGGCCGATGTCCAGCAGGCGGGGGATGCCGCCGATGTCGCCCAGCTTCTTGTCGAAGAAGCGGAACTTGCCGCAGGCCAGGGTGAGCACCACCGAATCCTGGGGAACCTTCTCCACGAACTCGGTGTAATAGTTGCGCCCGGGCTTGGCCCCGTCGCAGCCGGCCACCAGGAAGAAGTGCTTGATGGCTCCGCCCTTGACCGCCTCGATGACCTTGTCGGCCACGCCCATGACCGCGTTGCGCCCGAAGCCGCACATCACGCTGCCCTGCTCCTCGTCGGTGGGGAAGCCGGGCAGTTCCAGGGCCTTTTCGATCACCGGGCCGAAGTCCTTGCCCCGGCCGATTCCCGGGATGTGGGGGATGCCGGGCCAGCCCACCAGGCCGGTGGTGAACATCTTGCCGCCCGTGTCGCCCTTGGGCTTTTGGATGCAGTTGGTGGTCATGAGGATGGCGCCGGGGAAGGCGGGGAACTCCTTGCCCTGGTTCTGCCAGGCGGTTCCGTAGTGGCCGTGGAAGTGGTCATAGGCCTTGAGCTTGGGATAGGCGTGGCAGGGCAGCATCTCGCCGTGGGTGTACACGTAGATGCCCTTGCCCTGGCTCTGCTCCAGCAGCTCTTCCAGGTCCATCAGGTCGTGGCCCGAAACCAGGATGGCCTTGCCCGCCTTGTGGCCCAGGGGCACCTCGGTGGGCACGGGGTGGCCGTAGGTGCCGGTGTTGCCCGCGTCCAGAAGCTCCATGGCCTTCAGGTTGATCTCGCCCACCTTTAGGGTGAGGCCCACCCAGGTGTTCAAATCCAGGCTCTCGTCTTCCATGGCCGCCAGGATCTCGTAGATGCCGGCGTAGACCGCAGCGTCCTCCTGGCCCAGGATGGCCGCGTGGTCGGCATAGGCGGCCACGCCCCTGAGGCCGAACAGGGAGGTGTGCTGCAGGGCGATGATGTCGGCCCGCTCGCCCTCGGCCGGGGCCAGGGGATGGTCCGAAGCCTGCTCCACCATGGTCTCCAGGCTGGCCGCTGGCTGGAAGTTGGCCGCCGCCTGGCCGAACTCCTGGCCCAGCTTGGCCTTGAGCTCCTCGCGGTGGTCCACCGCCTGGGTGATGTAGGGCGGAAAGCGCTCGGGATCGAAATCAACGTTGGTCAGGGTGCTGAACAGGGCCCGGCAGGCGGAGCGGTCGATCTCCGGATCGGCTATGCCCTGCTGGCGCGCCTGATGGGCCACGATGGCCAGGCCCTTGAGAGCGTAAGTGAGAAGATCCTGCAACGCCGCCACCTGGGGGTTCTTGCCGCAGACGCCGGAGATGGTGCATCCCTGGCCCTTGGCGGTCTGCTCGCATTGATAACAGAACATTTCCATTTCCTACTCCTCCACTTTCGGCGAAACTCGCCTTGTCGGAATCGGCGGCCTTCCCTCCCGGTAGTCCGCCCTGCTTCCATTGTAAAGCTTTTCCATGGGGATTAGTCTCATGTCGCGACCCTTATGAAGTATTTAGGTATTACAATACCCAAATACTCACTCCAGTCAAGCCTCTTGGCAAAAAAATTTGCCTAAAAATGTTTTTCAGAATGATGGCAGCCGGTTTGGCGGGATGTCTTTCAGGGCCCCGAACCGAGCGCACCCGGATGCGGGCCGGGAAGGCCCCTTTGCGCGAAATTTACCTGGCATGGAGACGAAAGAAAGGCCCGCCTGTTTAGAAGGTGGCCTCCTGGTTGCGGCGGCGGCCGCTCTTGATGGCGTTTTCCAGGCCGAATTTTTTGACCCGGTAGCCGATCTGTCTCAGGGTCAGGCCCAGCTCGGCCGCGGCGTGGGATTGCACCCAGTTGTTGCGCTCCAGGGCGGCCACCACCTCCTGTTTTTCCATCTCCTCCAGGCGCGACAGGTTGGCCTCGCCGGTTTCGGGCGCGGCCGGGCGGTAGAAAAGGAAGGAAGGCAGGTCGTCCAGGGATATCTCCGCCTCGCGGGCCAGGAGCACCAGACGCTGACAGAGGTTGTCCAACTCGGCCACGTTGCCCGGCCAGGCGTAGTGGGTGAGCACTCCCACCGCCTGGGGGCTCAGGCGCACGCTGCGCCCGGAGGCCTGGGAGTATTTTCCCAAGAAGAAGTTGGCCAGCACGGCCACGTCTTCACGGCGCTGTTTGAGGGGCAAGAGGGTGATGGGCAACACGGCCAGACGGTAGAGCAGGTCCTGGCGGAAGGTTCCCTGGGCCACCCGGGCCTCCAGGTCCTGGGTGGAGGAGGCCACCACCCGCACCGAGGCCCGCCGGGTCTCGCCGCCCCCGCTGGGCTCGTACTCGCCCTCTTGCAGCACCCTGAGCAGGCGGGCTTGCAGGGGCAGGCCCAAGGCGCCCACTTCCTCCAGATACAGAGTGCCGCCCACGGCCCGCTCCAGCAGGCCGGGCCGGGAGGTTCCCCGGGCGTTGCCCGCCCCGGACTCCTCGCCGAACAGGCGCCGCTCCAGCTCGCCCTGGTCCCAGGCGGCGCACACCAGGCGGGCCCAGGGACGGCGGCTGCGGTGGCTGAGCTGGTGGATGATGCGCGCGGCCAGGTGCTTGCCCGCGCCGCGGGGGCCCAAAAGTAAAACAGTGGCCTCGCTGGGGGCCACCTTCTTGATCAGATCGCACACCTGGGCCATGGCCGCGCCCTGGCCGGGGAGGAACAGATGGGTGGCCAGGGGGTCCAGTTCCTCGGGCGAGGGCGATTCCTCGCAACGGGTGGCCAAGGACTGGTGCAGGCCCAGGATGGAGCCAGCCACCACCGCGGCGGCCGAGACCAGGCGCAAGGCGGCCTTGGAGTCGTGGGGCTCTTCGCTCGGCAGGGCGGCCACCAAACGGCCCGCCTCGCGGCCGGCGGCCACCACCGCTGCCGCCACCACGGAACCACGGTTGGCCGCGTCCGGCCCCAGGCCGGCGTCCTCGCCCAGGCTGGCGGCCACCCGGGGCGGTCCCTGGGCCTCCCATTGCCACAAACGGGCGCCCCGCAGGTTCAGGGCGCGCTGCAAGCGCACCAAGACTCCGTGCAGGGCCAACTCCAGGTCCTGGGATTGCTCCACCAAGCGAGTCATATCCAGGACGGTCTGGTACTCTGTGGTCGTGGCCGTCAACATCATGCCCAGCATACTGAGCAAAATCCATGCCTGTGGGCCCGCGGGGAGCCAAAGTGCCTAACTGCCCGCGTTGACGGCCCCTTTTGCCCTCGCCTCTAACCGGGCTTCAAAACAGTCATACCAATTTGTAACTTGCAGGCGGGATTTACTACCCACAGGTAGGAACCGTGGGGTTGTCTGCAAAAACACCCACAGACAAGGGTGGTTTCCTAACCATTTGTAGTAAGGGTTCTTCTTAAAAAAAACACCTCATAACCGACTTTGGCAAGACCCTTGCTTTATTTAGGGGGCAACCGACACCCCTCCTCAAATTGTCGGTGACTACTCCCTCCTAACACCCCTCTCCCCTCCCCGGCCCTCACGGGCCGGGGCTTTTTTTGCGCCCAGCCTGGTGAGGCGCCGGGCGCAATGCTAACCTTGAAGCCATCAACCTGTCTGTTTTGGGGAGCGCCGCCGTGCTTTGATTGATCCTGGACCTGATCCGTTGGCTCAGGGACCGCAAGAAACCCCAAGGGGGCTGCCTGGCCGGAGGCCGGGAAGAGCTGCCCATCCTTAACCGCCCGCCGGAGGACGAGTCCTAGGCGTCTTCCGCCGGAGCCAGGGGCAGGCTAAGACGGGCCGTGGCCCCCTTGCCCGGCGAACCGCTCAGCTCCAGGCGGCCGTGATGGGCCTCGGCGATGCGCTGGCAAATGGGCAGACCCAGGCCGGTGCCTTCCTTCTTGGTGGTGTAAAAGGGCTGGAAGATGCGCGAGGCCTCCTCGCGGGTCAGGCCCTCGCCCTGGTCCACCACCTCCAGCATGCCCCAGTCCCCTTCCGCGCGGGTGATCAGCCACACCTGACCGCCGGGCCGCGAGGCCTGCAAGGCGTTTTGCACCAGGTTGCCCAACAGCTCCTGCAAACGGCCGGGATCGGCCACCACCCGGGGGGCGGGGGGCCAGGGCTCGTCCACCAGGCGCACCCGGGCCCGCCGGGAGGCTGGGCCCATGAGCTCCAGCACCTCCAGGGCCACCTCGTGCAGATCCAGCAGCCGGGTCTTTAGCTCCAGGGGCAGGGCGTACTCGCGCACCTCGTCCAAAAGGCCGCGCATGCGCTCCACCTGGCCCAGGATGATCTTCAGCTGCTGGGTCTGCCGGGGTTTGAGCGAGGGGTCGCTGGCCAGGATTTCGGAGTAGCCGCCGATTATGCTCAGGGGATTTTTCAGCTCGTGGCTCACGCTGGTGGTGGCCCGGCCCAGCTCGGTGAAGCGCTGGTTGGCCCGCTGGCGGGCCTCGCTGCCCCGGTGCCGCTCCACCAGCCAACCGGCCATGAGGCCCAGGGCCCACATCATGGTCAGTTCCATGATCTGGGGCCAGCCGGTGCGGGGACCGTACAGGGCCACCAGGGCCAGGGAGCCGGCGGTGGCCAGGGCCAGGCCGCCGCGCAGCCCGAAGCAGGCCGCGGCCACGGCCAGGGGGAGCCACAGGGCGCGGGATATCCACTGCCGGCCGGTCTCCTGGTCCAGGTCCAGGCAGGACCATAGGACCGCCACCAACAGGCAGCAAACCCCACAAGCCAACAGGCGCCAGACGCGGCCGGGAATGTTTCCGGCATCCAGCGGGCAGAACACGGTGTTGGTCGGCACTAAGGCTCCCAGCTAAAAAGGGCCGATGACCTCTTATAGACCAAGCCAATAAAAATGCAAACCAAATGCCCGCCGCCCGCGCCAGGGGGCCGGCCACCCATCCCATGGATTTAACGGCTTATCGGACATGGAGCCCCTCCCGGAGCCGCCTTGCCCCCCGGCCTTGCCCCGGCGGGAAATAGAGCCAAATATCCAGCCATTATGGGCCCTTGCCCTTGACATCCCAAAGTGGCGAATCTATAATTTGCTCACCCGCATGCTTGCCAGGCTGTTCGCCGAGAGCAGCTTACCCGCCGACACAATCGAGGTAGCCTTCATGAGCCAGTCCCCTTGGCTTGCGCAATATGATCCCGAAGTTCCCGCCCATCTGGACTACCCCCAGGTGGATTTGTACGCCCACCTGTCCGCCGCCGCCGCCGAGGCGCCCTCCCGGACCGCCCTGAATTTCATGGGCGCCAGCATCACCTATGAGCGCCTGTTCCAGATGGCCGAGGCCATGGCCGGGGCCCTAGCCGCGCGGGGGGTGAAAACCGGCGACCGGGTGGCCCTGCTGCTGCCCAACTGCCCCCAGTTCGTGATTTCCTACCTGGCCGTCATGCGCCTGGGGGCCACGGCCATGCTCCTGAACCCGCTCAACGTGGAGCGGGAACTGATCTTCAAGTTCAACGACTCCGGCTCCCGGGCCCTGATCGCCCTGGACCTGCTCTCCGCGCGGGTCAACAACATCCGCAAGGAGGTGGACCTGGACCTGGTGGTCTACACCGGCTTGCAGGACTTCCTGCCCTTTCCCAAGAACCTCCTGTTCCCCATAAAGCGGGCCCTGGACAAGAGCATGCCCAAGGTGGAGATCCCCCGCGACGGTATCACCCACCGCTTCAAGGACCTGCTCAAGGAAAACGCCCGCGCCCCCCAGGCGGCCATCGACCCCGAGTCCATGGCCGCGTTGATCTATTCCGGGGGCACCACCGGCATCAGCAAGGGCATCATGCTCTCCCACCGGGCGCTCATCGCCAACCTGAGCCAGGCCTGCGCCTGGGTGCACATGAACTCGGGCGACTCCATCGTGGCGGTGCTGCCCCTGTTCCACGGCTTCGGCATGAGCGTGTGCATGAACGCACCCCTGGCCCACGGCGGCACCGTGACCCTGTTGCCCCGCTTCGAGGCCGGCCAGGTGCTAAAGGCCATCGACAAGACGGGGCCCAGCCTCTTCGCCGGGGTGCCCACCATGTTCATCGCCCTCAAGGAACACCCGGAGATAGACAAGTGCGACCTGAGGAGCCTCAGGGGCATTTTCGTGGGGGCCGCGCCGTTGCCCCTGGCGGTGATGGCCGAGTTCGAAAAGCGCACCGGCGCCAAGCTCATCGAGGGCTACGGCCTCACCGAGGCGGTGACGGCCATATCCTGCAACCCCCTGGACGGTCAGCAAAAGCCCGGCACCATCGGCATACCCTTCCCGGACGTGCAGTGGAAGATCATGGACCTGGACACCGGCACCCAGGAGATGCCCCAGGGCCAGGCTGGAGAGATCGTGCTCACCTGCCCGGACCTTATGACCGGCTATCTCAACCAGCCCGAGCTCTCCGCCAAGACCATCCGCGACGGCTGGCTCTACACCGGCGACATCGGAGTCATGGACCCCCAGGGCTACATCACCATCGTGGACCGCAAAAAGGACCTGGTGATCGTCAGCGGATTCAACGTGTTCCCCAGCGAGATCGACGAGGTGCTGCACCAGCACCCGGCCGTGGCCGAGGCCGTGGCCGTGGGCCTGCCCCACCCCAGCAAGGGCGAGTTCATCAAGGCCTATGTGGTGCTCAAGCGCGGCCAGGAGGCCACTCCCCAGCAAATAATGGATTTCTGCCGCCAGAACCTGTCGGCCTACATGGTTCCCAAGGAGGTGGAGATACGCGCCGAGCTGCCCAAGAGCATGATCGGCAAGGTGCTCCGGCGCAGCCTGCGCGAGGAAGAAGAGGCCAAATGGGCCGAAAAAAAGGAGCCCACCGGGTAGGTTTCGAAGTTTGACAGCGGCCGGTCCCTGCGGTTTACTTAAGGGCTATGGACATGCGCAGCAGGGGTGGCCGCCTAACCGGGGTCGGGCCCCTGCTTGACCTTTAGGAGTATTACCGCGCCGGACAGCCGAGGCGCGGCCCCATATTTTTTTCGATTCGTGAGGTGAATATGTATAAGGTTATGATCTTCATCGACGGAACCTGGCTGTATCGCACCCTTCCCCGTCTGGCCGAGCAAAGCGGCAAAAGCGAATTCAAGATTGATTACGGGGTGCTGCCCCGGGTGGTGGCCCGCGAGCTGGGCGAAAGGCTGGGGGTCGGCCAAGAGGGGGTGGACGTGGTGCGCAACCACATCTTCGCCAGCCTGCCCACCAACTACGACGCCATGGACGAGAGCCTGATCACCCGGCAGAACGAGTTCTACAAGCTCCTGAGAGAGGACTACCACTACGAAACCGAGCTGTTCAACATCGATTTCCGGGGACGCCGGGTGCGCCACAGCGACCGCAGCCCGGAGGACAACTTCCATCCCCGGGAAAAGTGCGTGGACATAGCCCTGGCCTCCAAGATGCTCTACCAGGCGGCCATGCCCTTTGGCATGGACATCGCCGTGGCCGTGCTGGGCGACCGCGATTTCACCCCGGTGCTCAAGACGGTGCGCCAGCTCGGCAAGCGGGTGGCTTTGGTCAGCGTGCGCTCCTCTTGCGCCCAGGAGCTGGCCGATGCCGAGGACCGCGAGGGGGTCAAGGACTACGATGTGATCTGGATGGATGACCTCATCGAGGAGCTGGAGCTGCGCTACGAGCCCCAGTGGCTGGAGTGCCAGTCCCCGGACCACGATGGCGACCGCGCCTTCCAGACCACCTACCGCCCCCGCCGGGGCGAGCCGGTCTACTGCGACGCCTGCCGCCAGGCCTATGCCCAGCGCCGCTCCAACGGGATCTACACCGAGGAGAGCGAAGAACAATACGATTACGGCCCCCAGGCCGGCATGCCGGTGATCGGCGAGACCCTCAACGGCGTGGTGGAGTTCAAAAAGGAAGAAAAGGGCTACGGCTTTGTCACCACCGATGACGGGGTGAGCTTCTTCTTCCACCTGTCCGACCTGGAAGACCTGGACTTCGAGGAGCTCATCGAGGGCCAGCCGGTGCTCTTCGAGGTCAAGACCCTGCCCACCGGCGGCAAGGCCGGCGCGGCGGAAAACGTGCGCCCCGGCGAATAACCCGGCGGGCCGGTTCAGTCAATTACGGGGAAGGCGGCATGCCTTCCCCTTTTTTTGTCCCCGTTTCGGCCTCTTCCCCGGCTGTGCCATACTGGGGGCATCCTTCGCACACGTAAGGGGGCGCCATGCGCAAGGTTATTTTGATAGTCATGGTGGTGTTGGTGGTGGCCGCGGCCGGCGCGACCTACTACGCCTATAACAACATGGACCGCTTTGCCAAGGGGGTGCTCCAGGATGCGGCCAGCAAGGCCCTGGGGGTGCCGGTCACGGTGGATAGCGTGGACTTGCAGTTCGGCCAGCGTCAGGCGGTCATCAAGGGCCTCACCGTGGCCAACCCGCCGGGCTACTCCCGGCAGGCGGCCATCTCCTTTGACAGCGTCACCGTGCAGGTGGGCTTCGGGCAGGCGGACATAGAGAAGATCGAGGCCGTGGCCCCGGTGATCCGGGTGGAGCTAAAGGGCAAGGCCAATAACCTGGCGCAGCTTAGGGCCCGGGCCCAACGGGCGTCGGGCAAGGCCTCGCCGGCCGAGGGCTCCGGAGGCTCCCGTAGCAAGGGCCCGGTGTTCCATGTGGGCCTGCTCAAGGTGCAAGGGGCCCAGGCCATCCTCACCGGGCCGGAGATCAAGCAGCCAGTGCGGATCGGGGTGAAGAACCTGGAGCTGCGCAACCTGGAAGGCACCGGCTCCCAACTCGCGGGCCAGATATTCGCCCGCCTGCTGGGCGTCACCCTGGAACAGGCGGCCAGCGCGGCGGTGCAGCGGGGCCTGGGCAAGGTCATCAACAAGGAAGCCAGCTACGGCGAGGGCGTGACCAATTACCTGGAAAAGCTGGGCGGGGTCAAGAAGTAGCCCGTCTAGGCCAGGCCGTGCCGGGCCTGGAAATCGCGCCACTCGTTTAATATCTCTCCCAACATTTCGGGGATGGGCAACTCGTAGGGGCAGCGCGCCTCGCACTCGCCGCACTGCTCGCAGTCCTCGATGGCCTCCATGGCCCGGCCCGAGAGGCGGGCCAGCTCCTGGGCCGGGAAGCGCCTGACCTGGGAGCGGAAGAGCATGGCGATGGGTATGTCGATGCCGTTGGGGCAAGGCATGCAATAGCCGCAGCGGTGGCAGAAGCGGCTGCCCAGCTCGGAGCGGATGCGCTCCATGTCCGCGCGGTCAACATCGCTCAGCGGCTTCCGGTCCGCGTAGAGCGCCGCGATCTGATCCAGCTCGCTCATGGCCTGGATGCCCGGGATGGGCACCACGCCGGGCACGGTCTGCAGCCAGCGGAAGCACAGATCGGCCCGCTCCAGCAGGCCGCCTCCCAGGGGCTTCATGGCGATGCAGCCCATGCCCCGCTTTTGGGCGGCGGCGAACACCTTGCCCGCGGCCTCGTCCTCCACGAAATTGCAGGCAAACTGCACGGTGGCGAACTTGCCGCTCTCGATTGCCTGGAGCGCGATGTCCGGGTGGTGGGAGGAAAAGCCGATGTGGCCCACCCTGCCCTCTTGCCGGGCCTTTTGGGCGGCTTCATAGGCCCCGCCCGGAGCCATCACCTGGGCCAGCACCTCGTCCTTGGCCACGTTGTGCAGCTGGTACAGGTCCAGATGATCGGTGCGCAAATTGTCCAGGGTCTGGGCCAGGTCGGCCTCGGCCCCCTTGGCATCGCGGCTGATGGTCTTGGAGGCCAGCACCACCTCATCCCGCCTGCCCTCCAGGGCCCGGGCCATCTTGACCTCGGAGTCGCCGTAGAGCCGCGCGGTGTCAAAGAAACGCACCCCCAGCTCCAAAGCGCGGTGGATGATGCGCGCGGCCTCGTCCTCGGGCACCCGGGTAAGCGGTATGCCCCCAAAGCCGAACTCGGAGACGACCAGGCCGGTGTTGCCGAGGGTTACATTTTTCAAACTGCGTCCTCCCGCGCCGCCAACAGCGCCGCGCCCAAAGCCCCCACGATCTGGGGTTCGTCAGGCACCGATATCTCCACGCCCAGGCGCTCGGCCATGAGCTTGACCACGCCCGCGTTCTTGGCCACCCCGCCGGACATGATCACCTGCTCCCTCACGCCGGTGGTGCCGGTCATGGCCGCCACCCGGTTGACCACCGCCCTATGCAGGCCCTTGATGATCTGGGGGATGGGCTGGTTCTTGGCCACCAGGGAGACCACCTCGCTCTCGGCGAACACGGTGCACACGCTCGATATGGCCACCTCGCCCTCCGCGCCCAGGGACAAGCGCCCCAGGTCGTCCAGGGTCACCCCCAGCTTGGCGGCCATGACCTCCAAAAAGCGGCCGGTGCCCGCGGCGCACTTGTCGTTCATCACAAAGTCCACCACCTTGCCGTTCTCGCCCAAACGGATCACCTTGGAGTCCTGCCCGCCGATGTCGACAACCGTGCCCACCTCGGGGAACAGGGTGTAGGCCCCCAGGGCGTGGCAGGTGATCTCGGTGACCTTCTTGCCCGCCTGGGGCACGGCCGCCCGGCCGTAGCCCGTGGCCACGGTGTAGGCCACCTGGTCCGGGCGCAGGCCGGCCCGCTCCAGGGCCTTGTCCAGGGCGGCCGAGGCCGCGTTGGTGGAGTGGGCCCCGGTCTCGGTGACCGCCCAGCCCTTGATGCCCCCGGCCGCGTCCACGATAACCGCGTCGCTGCTCAGGGAACCCACGTCTATGCCGGCGTAATAGGACATGATGCACTTTCTCTTTGCTGATATTGCCGCGCCCTAGCAGGCGGGTGCGCCGTCGTCCATCTTAAAGGCTTTAAAGAGAATGCCGTCGCTGACCATGCCCGCGCCGTGGGCCGTGGCCTCCAGGATGTCCTGGTCGCTCCAGCCCAGGTCCCTCAGGGCCTGCATGTCTTCGGCGCTCACCTCGTCCGGGGTCTTGACCGCCTTGAGCACGAACAACAGCAGGGCCTTGTCCTTTTCCTCCAGGGGCGCGCTGGCCGGGTCGGCCAGCACCTTGGCCGCCGCGTCCTCGTCCATGATGCCCATCGACTTGAGGAACTCTCGGTTCATGGAAATGCAGTAGTAATACTTCATCTCCTCGGCGATGAGCATGCGGATCAGGGCCATCATCCCGCGGCTCAGCTTGGGGTGGCCCATGAAATAGCCGATGGTCTGGGCCCGCAGGCCGGTCAGGGCCGGCGAGGGGCTGAACATCTGGAAGGGCGCGGGCACCATGCCGAACTGGTCGAACATGGCGTAGCTTTCCTTGACTTGCCCCTCGGCCTCTTCCGGCGGAACTATCTTGATAATAGGCATGGGATTCTCCTCCCCAGTTTTACTAGGCCGCTTCCAGGGCCTCGAAAAAGGCTTCCAAACGGGTCAGGGCCTGTTCTTCGCTGAAGTAGCGGTAATCGGTTATGTCGGCCTCGATGACCACCGCCGGGATGCCCAGTCGCTCGCTGAGCAGGCGTTTCAAATCGTACTGCCCCAGGGAATAGGGCTTGCAGGAGCGGGCCGAGTGCACCACCAGGCCGTCCACCGCGTACTCCGAGACCATCTTGGCCATGAGGTTCAGGCGGTGCTCCAGGTTGTTGTTCAGGATCACCAGGGAGTAGGTCTTGGCCAGGGACTCCAGGGGCTGGCTCATGTCCAAATGCTGGATGGTCTCGGCCCAGGCGTTGGTGTAGGTGGCGGCCACGAAGTTCATGCCCCGGCTGGCGAAGAGCTCGGAAAAATCGCGCACCTTGTACCAGATGGCGATGTTGTCCCACATGAGCCGCTTCTTTTCGTTGGTGATGGCCCCGATGCCCGAGCGCGCCCGGTCCAACAGCTCGGCCAGGAGAATCTCGTAATACTCCCTGGCCACGGGCAGGCCCCGAAGGCTCACCACCGGGGCCAGGTGCACGAAGGCGTCGAAAATGGTCATGGGCGCGGGACGGGCCTTCATGGTCTCCAGGCACTGGCCCCACAGCTCGCTGGCCGCCCGGCTCAGCTCGGCCACCTGGATGAAGCGCTCCATGTCAAAGGCTTTGCCCGCCGCCTTTTCCAGCACCGGGATCATGTCCTTTACCTGGCCCACCATGTAGTCGATGTCGTCCTGGCTGATCTCGGTGTAGTTGAAGGGCGTGTCGAACATGACCAGGGGCACGCCCAGGCGGTGGGCCATGACCTTGTACCAATAGGCCACGGTCTGGCAGATGTTGTTGGAGCAGAACAGGAGGTCCGGCTTGGGCAGCTTGCCGGCCGGGGTCTTGCCCGAGAGCATGTGGCCCAGATCCACCCGGGCGTAGGAGCACAGGTCCGCGGAGTAGCCCTCGTCCTCGGCCACCTGGCACAGCTCGGGCCCCATCTTCTGGGCTCCGCACAGGGCCCCGTGGTTCTCGGGGTAGATGGTGTAAAAGTCCAGGGCCCGGAGGAGCTCCACCGGCGCGCCCGAGGTGACCCAGGCCACCGGCTTGGCCCCCGGGGCGAAGCGGGCCAGGTAGTAGTGGCGGGTCATTATCTCCTTGAGCCGGGCGGTGCACTTGAGGGGCGGGCCGAAATCGGGATTGGCCTTGCGGGGCGCCCGTTTGCCGCGCATGGCCTTTTGCAGGCTTGCCAAGGCCGGGAAACCCAGATCCTTCATGAATTGCAGCTTGGCCTTGTCGCTCAGGCTCATGCCATCATCTCCCGGAAGGCTTCCAAACGAGTGGCGGCCTGGCCGCCGGCGGCCTGGTTCACGTCCACCTCCAAGACCAGGCTGGGCAGGCCCGCCTCCTTGAGGCCCCGCCTGAGCTCGGGCAGATCGAACAGCTCGGGCTCGCAGAACTTGACCTCCACGAACACCACCCCCTTGGACTTGCTCTGTCCGGCCAGGCCCTTTATCCAGGCCAGGCGCTCCTCCAGGGACGAGCCCCGGGTGCTGCAGGGCGGCATGTGCAAAAAAACCTCGCCCAGCGCGGCCAGGGGCTCGCCCGTGCCCGGCGGAGAGGTCAGCAGCCGCCGGCTCATGGACAACAGATCGTCGTTGCCCACCACCAAACCCAGGACGTCCAGGCTCTCCAGCAGATCCGGCGGCCCGGGCAAGACCCCGGAGAGCACGATGCGCTCGCCGGCCGAGGCCGAGCCCGCGCTCTGGGCCAGCCAGCCTTCCAGCAGGGGAATCAGGGCGGTGGGGTGCAGATACTCGCCGGCCCTGAGCACGGCGTAGAACTCGCCGGCGCCCGCGGCCAACTCGCCCAGGGCCCGCATCTTGTAGGCCTTGGCGTGCAGAGCGGCCAGGGCTCGGCTCCATTCCAGGGCCTGCTCCAGGGCGCCCTGGGCCCGGGGGCCGAAAAGCCCGGCCAACTGGCGGTCCAGGGCGTGCAGTTGGTCCAGGTAAAACTCCCGGGCCGGGGCCTTGAAAGGGGCCTTGGGGTTGTAGAAAAACAGGCTGGGCGCGGCGGGCTTGAGATAATCGCCCACCAGGGAGGCCAGGTTTTGCAGTGAGTCGCAGGTGTGGGGGAACAGGATCAGGTCGACGCTGTCCCCGGCCCCGGCCAGCAGAAGCTCCAGGCCCTGGCGCACCACCGAGCAGATATAGGGCTGCAAATGCCCCGGCGCCCGGGTGGCGGCCAGGGGCGGGTCCCACACCTCCACGGGCAGAACCCCGTGGGCCCAGAGCAGTTCCTTGGGGTATTGGGCCGGGAAGGCGGCGCAGACCTTGCCGCCGCTTTCGCGCCAGGCCTCCAGGTGCTCGGCGCGGCTGGGAATCGAGGGCATGCTCATAGGGGCCTCATCATTGGGGAAAGCGGCGGGCTGGCATGGGGCAGTATAGGTTGGCCATCCGGCTATTTCAACTCATGAATCCGTTTCAGGCCCCTGGCGGTCAAAGGCGTTGCGCCCATCGTCGCGGATGGCCCCGCCCTCGCCGGGGTAGACCACCTTGTCCTCGGGCCCGCTGGGCCGCTCGACCGGAGGCCACTCCCCCGGCCGGGGCTTCGGGCCCTCCAGGGCCTCGGGGCTGGGGCGGCGGTCGGCCATGACCGGGTGCTCCCTCAGGTCCATGCCCGGAACGTCCCAGGAAAACTCGATGGCGATCCCGTTGGGGTCAAAGCTGTATAGAGAATGGATGAAGCCGTGGTCGATCACCTCGCTGGCCCAGAAACCGGCCGCCTCCAGCTTGTCCTTTATCTCCCAGAGATGGTCCTGCTCCTGGACCCCCATGGACAGGTGGTCAAAGGCGTAGCGGCCGGTCACCGGCACCCCGTGGTCCTTTTCCTCCAGGGGCTCGATGCCGGGCCACTCGAAAAAGGCGATGTAGTCGCGGGGGCCCAACTCGAAAAAATAGTGTCGGTAGCCTGGTTTGCCCAGCCCGCCCACCAGGCGCATGCCCAAAAGGTCGCGCCAAAAGCGGATGGTGGCGGCCATGTCTCCCGTGGCCAGGGCCAGATGGTTAACACCCTTGTAGCGGATCACTGCGGCCTCTCCTTCCCGCCGGCCTTGCCCCCCCCGGCCGGACGCGTGTATTCATATTAGCCTCTCCCGGCCTTCGGGACCAGGGCCGGGGGCGCGGAGCCAGTCAACAATGGGCCCGGGACCATGCCTAAAAGCTTGACGTCCCCAGGGAGCCTGTGTTAAGTATTTCCACTGATGTTCTAGCGCTAAACCCTCTATTGCATTGATAATTGCAGTTATCACCCAAGCGCGAGGACCGGTGGCCCATTGGGGTGGGCCGCCTAACCGCGGACAAGTTGGGGTACGGAGACGCGACAGCGTAAGTGAAATGAAGCTCAAAACCCTCCTAGCCAAACACAAGTCCGCTATCGTCAAGCAGTGGATAAACTCCATCGTGGAGACCTATCCCAGCGAAACGGCGAAGTTTTTAAAAAGCAAGAAGGACCAGTTCAGCAACCCGGTGGGCCACACCATCATGGCCGAGACCAACAACCTGTTCGAACAGGTCATGGAGGGCATCGACCGGGAGAAGGTCACCCCTTTCCTGGACCGCCTCATCCGGGTCCGGGCCATCCAGGATTTCACCCCCTCCCAGGCCCTGTCCTTCGTGTTTTCTCTCAAGTACGTCATCCGCCGGGTGGTTGGCTCGGAGATCGACACCGAGGCCCTGGACCAGGAGTTGGTGGACCTGGAGGCCAGCATCGACTACATGGCCCTGGTGGCCTTCGACGTGTTCATGGGATGCCGCGAGCAGCTTTATGATCTCAAGGTCAAGGAGATCCACTCCAACGCCTACAGCCTGCTCCGCAGAGCTAAGATTTTGGTGGAACAACCCGGCGAAGAGCCGGAAAATGCATAAGCCGAACCAACAAGGCTAACCGTAACGAGGTAGCAGTAGAATGATTGGTTTCCTATTTAGCGTAGTCGCCGTGCTAGTGCTCGTGGGGATAGCGCTGGTGGGAGTCGGAGGCCTGGGCCTCAAGGTCCTGTTTGGGGTGATCATCCCGTACGCGGCGGTGCTTACCTTCTTTGCGGGACTGGTCTACCGGGTGGTGGACTGGGGTCGGTCGCCGGTGCCCTTTAGAATTCCCACGACCTGCGGCCAGGAGAAATCGCTTCCCTGGATAAAGACCAACAAGGTCGACAACCCGTGCAGCGGCGGGATGGTGCTGTTGAGGATGGCCTTCGAGGTCCTTACCTTCCGCAGCCTGTTCCGCAACATGAAGCTGGACTACCGCCAGGGCCCCACCATCCGCTACAGCTCGGAGAAGTTCCTCTGGTTGTTCGCCATGATGTTCCACTGGGCCTTCCTGGTGGTGATCATCCGGCACGCCCGCTTCTTCACCGAGCCCATCGCCCAATGGCTGCAAGGCATTGAGCATCTGGACGGCTTTTTGGAGTTCAACCTGGCCACCTTCGGCATCGGGTTGCCCACCATCCAGATGAGCGGCCTGATCCTCCTGGGCGGGGTGACCTTGCTGCTGGTCCGGCGCATCGTGGTGCCCTCGGTGCGCTACATCTCGCTGGCCTCGGACTGGTTCCCCCTGTTTTTGATCACCTTCATCGCCCTCACCGGCATCCTGGCCCGGTACGTCATCCGGGTGGACGTGGTCAAGATCAAGGAGCTGGCCATGGGCCTGGCCACCTTCCATCCGGTGGTGCCAGATGGGATCAGCGTCTGGTTCTACGTGCACTTCTTCCTGGTGTGCGTGCTCTTCGCCTACTTCCCCTTCAGCAAGCTCATGCACCTGGGGGGCGTGTTCCTCAGCCCCACCCGCAACCTGGTCAACAACAGCCGCGCCGTGCTCCACGTCAACCCCTGGAGTTACCCCGTCAAGACTCACGCCTATCATGAGTACGAAGACGACTTCCGGGAGCAGATGATCGAGGCCGGCCTGCCGGTGGAAAAGACCCTGGAAGAGGCCGCGGCCGAAAAGGCGCCCGCCGCTCCGGCCCCGGCCGAAGCGGACACCGAGGTGACTGAGGAGAAGGAAGACTAACCATGGCTGCCAAAACTCCAAGTCCCGAAGTAGTCGGACAGATAGATCATCATCCTCCAGCCAAGAACTGGATGGACACCAAGCCCGAGTTCAAGCCGGGCAACTACCTCTATGCCGCCAAGGCCTCGGCCCTGGAGACCGTGGGACTGCCCAATCCCCGCGATTGGAACCCCACCGACGATGACTGGAAGCTGCCGGCCGACTGGAAGGGCGTGGTCCGCGAGGGTATCGCCCAGCGCCTGGAACGCTTCCGCACCTTCAAGCTGTTCATGGACATCTGCGTGCGCTGCGGCGCCTGCGCCGACAAGTGCCACTTCTTCATCGGCTCCGGCGACCCCAAGAACATGCCGGTCCTCAGGGCCGAGCTGATCCGCAGCATCTACCGCGGCGAGTTCAAGACCGCGGGCAAGATCCTGGGACGCCTGGCCGGCGGGCGCAAGCTCACCGAAGAGGTGATCAAGGAGTGGTTCTACTACTTCTTCCAGTGCACCGAGTGCCGCCGCTGCAGCGTGTTCTGTCCCTACGGCATCGACACCGCGGAGATCACCATCATCGCCCGCGAGATCATCAACCTGCTGGGCTGCAACATCGACTGGATCGCTTCGCCGGTGGCCAACTGCTTCATGACCGGCAACCACTTGGGCCTCAAGCCCCACACCTTCAAGGAAAACGCCGAGTACCTCCTGGATGACATCGAGGAGTACGTGGGGGTCAAGATCGAGCCCTCCTTCAACCGCAAGGGGGCCGAGATCCTGTTCGTGACCCCCTCGGGCGACATCTTCGCCGAGCCGGGCATCTTCACCTTCATGGGCTATTTGATGCTCTTCGAGCACATCGGGCTGGACTACACCTGGTCCACCTACGCCTCGGAAGGCGGCAACTTCGGCTTCTTCACCTCCCACGAGATGATGAAGCGCCTCAACGCCAAGATGTACGCCGAGGCCGAGCGCCTGGGGGTCAAATGGATCCTGGGCGGCGAGTGCGGCCACATGTGGCGGGTGGTGCACCAGTACATGAACACCTTGAACGGTCCGCCCGACTTCCTGGATCAGCCGGTGAACCCCATCACCGGCACCAGGTTCGACAACGCGGCGTCCACCAAGATGGTGCACATCAGCGAATTCACCGCCGACCTGATCAAGAACAACAAGCTCAAGCTGGACCCCAGCCAGAACGATCACTACACCGTGACCTTCCACGATTCCTGCAACACCTCCCGGGGCATGGGCCTTTTGGAGGAGCCGCGCTACATCATCAACAACGTGTGCAACAACTTCGTGGACATGGCTCCCCAGACCATCCGGGAAAACACCTTCTGCTGCGGTTCGGGTTCGGGCCTCAACGCCGGCGAGTACCTGGAAATGCGCCTCAGGGGCGGCCTGCCCCGGGCCAACGCGGTCAAACGGGTGGCCGAGGACAAGGGCGTGAACATGCTCTCGTGCGTCTGCGCCATCGACCGCGCGGTGTTCCCGGCCCTGATGGATTACTGGGTGCCGGGCACCGACGTCTGCGGGGTCACCGAGCTGGTGGCCAACGCCCTGGTCATGGAAGGCCAGGGCGAGCGCGAATACAACCTGCGCGGCGAAGAAAACCCATCCTATGTCCCGCCACCTGAGTCGGAAGGCGAAGCAGAGGGCGAGGCCGGAGAGGAGGGTGAAGAGTAATGAAACTCTATAACGGACCGCAAATTATTGTCGGCCTGGTCATCTTCCTGGCCATCTTCACCTATCCTTTGTGGAGCGGTGCGGGCAAGGCGGCTCCGGTGCCCAAGCCCCAGCCGGTGCCCAAGAGCGTGGCCACCCAGTGCGTGGCCGACACCGCCTACATGCGCACCAGCCATATGACCTTGCTCAACTACTGGCGGGACGAGGTGGTGCGCGACGGTGACCGCCTCTACGTGTCGGCCAGCGGCAAGACCTTCAACATGAGCCTGAGCAACACCTGCTTCGAGTGCCACACCAGCAAGGTGAAATTCTGCGACCAGTGTCACAACTACCTGGCTATTTCACCATTCTGCTGGGACTGCCATCTTACGCCGAAGGAGAAGAAGTGATGGGAGTGGACAGGAGACAGTTTCTAAAACTCGCGGGAATCTCGGCCGCCTTTGGCCTGGGAGGCTCGGTGGGTTTCCAGCTGCTTCGGCCTGGCGCCCTGGACGCCGCCGAGCGCATGCCCACTCCCTATCAGATGGTCTTCCCCAAGAGCCAGGGCAACTCCGAGGTGATGCCCAACCCCAAGGCCCTCAAGGGCCGCCGCTGGGGCATGGTCATCGACATGCGCAAGCTGACCGTGGAGAAGGCCCGGGCGGCCATCCAGGCCTGCAACTACTACCACAACGTGCCGACCATCCCGGGCAAGCAGAACATCAAGTGGATCTGGCTCACGGGCTACACCAACGCCTTCCCCGAGGTGGAGAACCCCTTCGCCGATCCCGCGATCAAAAACGCCCGGTTCATCGCCATGTGCAACCACTGTGACAACCCGCCCTGCGTGCGGGTGTGCCCCACCAAGGCCACCTTCCAGCGCGAGGACGGCATCGTCATGATGGACATGCACCGCTGCATCGGCTGCCGTTTCTGCATGGCCGGTTGCCCCTACGGTTCGCGGAGCTTCAACTTCCGCGATCCCAGGCCTTTCATCAAGAAGGAGTACCCCAAGTACCCCACCCGCACCAAGGGTGTGGTGGAAAAGTGCACCTTCTGCTCCGAGCGCCTGGCGGTGGGCAAGCTGCCCGCCTGCGCCGAGGCCAGTGGCGGGGCCATGGTATTTGGCGACGTGGATGACGCGGGCAGCGAGCTGCGCCAGTTGCTGCGCAGCCGCTACAGCATTCGCCGTAAACCCAACCTGGGCACCCATCCCCAGGTCTACTACCTGGTATAGAGGTCGTCATGCTTGAAAAGGCGCTAAGCGGAAGCAAGCTGTACTGGACCTGGCTCATCTGCCTGCTCGTGGTTATCGGAGCCGGCTTCGGGGCCTACCTGGTTCAGTACAACAAAGGCCTCATGATCACCGGCATGAGCCGGGACGTTTCCTGGGGCTTCTACATCGCCCAGTTCACCTTCCTGGTGGGCGTGGCCGCCTCGGCGGTCATGCTGGTGCTGCCCTATTATCTGCACCACTACAAGACCTTCGGGCGCATCACCATCCTGGGCGAGTTCTTGGCCATTGCCTCGGTGATCATGTGCATTCTTTTCATCACCGTGGACCTTGGTAAACCGACCCGCATTCTCAACGTGATGCTGCACCCAACACCCAACTCCATCCTGTTCTGGGACATGATCGTGCTTAACGGCTATCTGATCATCAACCTGGTGGCCGGTTGGGTGACCCTGGAGGCCGAGCGCAAGCAGCTGCCTCCGCCGGGATGGATCAAGCCCATCATCTATCTGTCCATCCCCTGGGCGGTGTCCATCCACACGGTGACGGCGTTCCTGTACGCCGGCCTTCCCGGCCGCGGCTACTGGCTCACCGCCATCATGGCCCCGCGATTCCTGGCTTCGGCTTTTGCCGCCGGCCCCGCGGTGCTGATCCTCCTGGGCTACCTGGTCAAGAAGCTCACCCGCTTCGACCCGGGCAAGGAGGCCTTCGAGACCCTGGCCAAGATCGTGTGCTACGCCATCATCCTGCACATCTTCTTCTTCTTCCTCGAGGTGTTCACGGTCGGCTACAGCGACATCCCCAGCCACACGGCGCACCTGAAGTACCTCTACTTCGGCCTGCACGGGCACAACATGCTCGTGCCCTGGGTCTGGGTGGCCCTGGGATGCGGCTTCACGGCCATCATCCTGCTGGTGAACCCGCGCACCCGGAAAAACCTGAAGATACTGCCCTACGCCTGCGTGCTGGTGTTCATCTGCACCTGGATCGACAAGGGCATGGGCATGATCGCCGGCGGCTTCGTGCCCAACCCCCTGCACGAGGTTACCGAGTACGCGCCCACCGGCCTGGAGCTGATGATCACCTTCGGGGTCTATGCGACCGGCATCCTGGTGCTGACCATCCTGTACAAGGTGGCCCTGGGAGTGAAGGCGGAGGAAGAGGCGCTCTAGCCCAACCCCGCACTGCTCGAACAAACTCGCCCCTCCCGCTAGCGGGAGGGGCGATTCTTTTGGGGGACGGGCGGCCAGGCGCCTTTGAAAATCGCGGACAAAACAAACCGGGCGAAAAGGGGCCGAGCTTCAGTCCCTTTTGCCCGGTAATCGCCTGCCAGCCGGCCAGGGGGCTTCCGCGGCTCCCCGGCCGGGGTTGACGGCTTTACAGGCGGCAGTGCTCCGGCCCGCGCACGCTGAGCACCGGGCAGGGGGCGTGGCGGAATACCTTCTCGGCCGTGGAGCCGAACAGGGCCCCGGCCAGGTTGCTGCGGCCCTTGGTGCCCATGACCAGCAGGGACACGCCCTCTTCCTTGAGCATCTTCAAAAGCTCGTCTTGGGGGTGGCCCACCCGGAACAGGGCCCGCACCTTCAGGTCCTGCACCGCGGGCAGGTAGTCCTTGGCCAGCATATCCCGGCGATCCGCCTCCACCCGCTTGATGTAGCCTGCCTTGCCGCCGCCCAGGTCATAGCCCTGTGCGCTCAGGCGGTCCAGCTCATCCAGGCCCCGGTCGTTGATCACGTTGAGGATCAGCAGCTCCGAGTTGTGGGAGCGGGCCTGCTCCACGGCGTGGGCAAAGGTGATCTCGGAATAATCGCTGAAGTCCACCGCCGCGGCCACCAGCCTGTAGTCCACTTTGCAGTCCTGCATGCGTCAGCTCCTTTACACAATGATTCTTCTCTAGATAATCCTATTATAACCCGTGATCATGGGAGTGTTACAACAATCGCCTAACTGGACAACCGCCCGCGCCTATGGTAAAAATGCCCTCTACGATCAACGGGCGATTAGCTCAGATGGATAGAGCGTTGGCCTCCGGAGCCAAAGGCCGTGAGTTCGAATCTCGCATCGCCCACCAGTCATCCAAGGGGTTAGCCGAACGAGGCTAACCCCTTTTTTGTCATCAACTGTCACCATTTGTCACCATTTCAGGCTTCGGTCTCATCTTCCAGGCTTGGAACCAATTTTGCTGCCTTCTTCTGGGCTCCCTCAAGGACGTGCCCATGGATGTTCAGGGTGGTGCTGAGGTTCCTGTGACCTGCCTGCTGTTGAACAGCTGCTGGGTCCCCTCCCCCGTGCTACAAGCAACGGCGACCCCACTCCAGCCTGGACGGCAGTACACCGGACGAGGCAAACTGGTGCCTGCCCATGGCGGGACTGATCGAAGCGGCGGCATGAAAACTACAAACACCGCCTACCTTAAAAGCGCCGCTAAACTGTCTAACTAATGGGGGCCACCTCTATGGCCGGCAATCCCCTAATCAGGAGCAGTTGGGAGTAGTAAGGGTCTTGGGGGGAGCTCTCGCCCTGAACACGGTTTTGGACGAAAACCGCAGGCTCTCATTTGTCAACTTTGGCGAAATCGAGGTCAACCACGCACAAGCAGTGGCGTTCTTGAGGCCCTATACCGAGGTGCTGGGGGGCGGCCCTTTACAACCGTAATCACCAGCGCCGGCGGATATCCCCTGGACAGAACCTGTTATCAGACCGTAAAGGGCATGGCCGGAGCGAACGGATTAACAATTTTTTTCGGAATGTGTTTCTCTGCACCCTACCACAATTTCTATTAAATTAATAGAATGTTTCTGCAAGCACTAAGACCTAATTATTTTTTCCGATCGACTAAATATATCTATCGCGAAGGCATTCCTTTCCTTGCATATATACCTTAAAACAAGAATGCCAGCTTCGCTTTCAATAATGGAAATTGGTTTGTTTTGTAATTATAATTGTGCCTTTATCATCATCAACGCCGACTTAATCACAACCTTAAATTGTCTCTAACAAACTGATGGAAGGTCGCCTTCGCCGTTATCAAAGGGCATGACTTTCTTGTAGATATCATAGGTTTTAAGCAGGTGGGCTCTGGTTTTTGAATAGGCCAAGTCTGGCTCTTGGTCCTTTATGTCCTGCAATATATCCTGATGCTCTCCAATGAGCCCTTCGATCTTCTCTCTGCTCAGCTTGTCCTCAGTCATGTCGATCATCAAGCCGGAAAAGGTCTGGGTGATGGATTCGGAAATAAACAGCAGAATGGGGTTGCTTGAGATCCTGGCAACTTCGTTATGAAAGCGCACGTTTTGCATGCGAGCCTTTTTTAGGGATTTGTTCAGTTGTTGCCGCGCCATTTGCAGCAACTCATCCAAACGTTCCACGTCGTGTTGGTTGCGAGTCTTCGCGGCGGCCATGGCCAGAGCAGGCTCCAGATATAGCCGCGCCTCTATCAAATGCCTAAAATTAACCCGGCCCATCTGCACTAAATTCTTAAAACTTTCCGTGATAGGCATGGCGCTGGGCTCAGCTACGAAGGTGCCGCCGTTCACCCCTCGCTTGATGTAGACCAGCCCCATACTTTTCAGGCCGGTAAGCGCGCCGCGCACCGTTACCCGGCTGACCTCAAACTGCTCCATTAACTCCCGTTCAGCCGGCAGTTTTTGCCCGGGGGCGTACAGTCCCGAGGTGATCGAATCGATCAGTTGGGCCTGGACCTCTTCTGCCAGGGAGGGTTTTTTCAATGATTTAAAGCGTGGCATATTGCTCCTGAGCATCGCGGGATAATGTATAATATTTTACCAATTAAATCGTAAATAATCAATTTTTATAGCTTGAACTGGCACGGAATCGCCGGGGATTTCATCACTTGACCGCTTGGAGGCATGACCAGGCAAATCAGATAGTTCCAAGAGGTTAAAGATGAGGGGAAGCCCGAGCGCCTTTAATAGCTTAATCGAAAGTGCTGAGAGCTTCTGTGAACCAGCAAGATTAGGTGTTTTTTCTCCCATATTCGTAGCACTGCGGGCTCGTGGGTTCATAGGTAAAACGTAAACAGCTCGACTATGGAGAAGGCCAAACCCAAGCTTAAAAAACACCCCTCCCTACCAAATTAGTTGATGATATAAAAATGCACCGGGTAGCAAGTATTCCTTTCATCCACCGCGTTTCAGTTCACCCAGCAAACTTCATTCCTGTTTTCAAATTATTATTCCCTCGAGCTACGTTCATTGAGTTTTAACTATCCCCAGACTACTTCCTTCGGGCCGATAACTGCCCCCATGAGAAAGTAGGTGTTTTCAATCAAGGGAGGCCGTGGGATGACTCAGGCGCAGAGGCACAGGTTCAACGCTCTAAACCTGTGCTCTCCCCTCTTGGGCCGAAAAAGGTTTCACCCAAGCATCGGGGGTTTCTGGCTACAAGGATCAATACATGCCAAAATCGCGCACGGCTTTGCTAACTGCGAAAACCTTGGCCGGGGGGCAGGTGGAGGGCAGACCGCATCCGGTACCCAACACAAAGCCGTTGCCTAGGCGCTTACCCTTTTCAACAACCTTCCGGGTCTGGTCGTAGACCGCCTGGAGCGAACCGGTCTGGATGAAGGAGGGCTCGATGTTGCCGTAGATGATGTCCCGGGGGAAATAATGGGCCGCCTCCTCCAGGTCCACCTCGTGGCCGAAGCTGAGCATGGAGGGATGGGGCCAGGGCGCGGCCTCGGCCAGGGCGGGCAGGTTTTTGTTCTGGTCGCCGCAGATGTGGAAGCCGAAGCGCTTGACCCCCAACTCCCGAACCCGCTCGTGCAGCTTGGCGTGGTAGGGCAGCGCGAACTGCTCGAAGAAGCGGGGCGAGAGGATCTGGTTGGACTCACTGGGCGAGCTGATCCACAGCCATACGTTATCCGCCCCGAACTCATCCACCCATACCCCCAGCACCCGGAGCATGTGCTCCAGGGCCAGGTCCATCAGGCGGAAGCAAAGGTCCTTTTCCTTGAACAGCCACTTGGCAAAGGTCTCCAGGCCCACGAAGTTGGCCGCGAAGGTAAAGGGCGAGCGGCTGAAAAAGGTGGCCGGCAGGCCGTGGGCATGCTGCAGGCGGGCGTACTCCAGGGCCTGGGGAATGCGCCCCGCCGTGCGCGGGTCGGGCAGGCTCAGCTTGGCCTCGTCCACCGGGCCGGTCATGGGGTGCGCCTCCACCACCAGGGCCCCCTCATAGGGTCCCTTGGGCATGCGCACCTTGCCGCCGAAATCACTCACCGCGGTAATGGAATGCACGCAATACTGAATGTGCAAGTCCCAGTCATATTGCTGGTAGGTCCAGTACATGGCCTCAAAGCCCTTGGCCGCGTCGGCATAGGCGATGCTGGCTTCGTAGCCCGCGTTGACGCTGTTAAAGGCGTTGCTCAGGGCGTGCAGCCCCACCCGGTCCGGTCGGCGGCCTGAAAACAGGCACTCCACGCGCTCTTGGCTGTTCATGATTCCCTCTAAGTTGCTTGTTTACGCGGCGGCCTTATCGCCGCCCAGGGCCAGGTCCAACAGCTCGCCCAGGTCCCATATACGCAGGCCCAGCTCGCTCTCGTGGCGCGAGAGGTTGAGCAGGCAGATGGGGCAGGTGACCATCACCTGGCTGCCCACCCCGGCCAACTCCCGGGCTCGCAGCAGCGACACCTCGGCGCACAGATCCTCAAAGCCGTATTCAATGGGCCCGCCGCAGCAGGCGGTGTCCTGCCCGTGGTTGGGCGGCTCCAAGACCTTGAGGCCCAGGGCGGCGGCCACGCTGCGGGTCTGCTCCACTATGCCCAGATGGCGGGCCATGACGCAGGAGTCGTGCACCACCACCTCGGTCATGGGCAGCTCGGCTTTGGGGGCCAGGCGCTCGGCGGCCGGGGCCAACAGCTCCAGATAGTGGCTTAGCTTCACCCCCGCCCCCTCCAGGAGCTCGGGGAAGTCGTCGCGCAGAAAGTGAACCGTATGCGGGTCCACGGCCACCACCTCGCCGATCCCCTTGCTCTGGAACAGGGCGGCCAGGCGACTGGCCTGGGTGCGGGCCCCGGGGTCGGCCCCCAGCTCGTGCAAGAGCACCCCGGAGTAGGGCTCCGCGTCGTAGAGATAGCCCGGCCCCACGCCAGCGGCCCGGAGGCCGGCCCAGATGCCGCGCAGGGCCCGCCGGGCCCGTTGGGCGATCTCCCCGCCGGTGCCGGCCATGCGGCGGATGGTGCTCTCCCCGGCCAGGCGGTTGCCCAGATTCATGAGCTGGCTCATGCCCGGGCAGGCCAGCCAGCCCTGGTAGCGGTTGGCCAGCTTGGCCGCCTGGCCGGCATAGGGCAGCATCTGGTACATGCGGCCCGTGTACAGGCAGGGCGAGCCGCCCTTGGGCAGGCCCAGGCCCTGGGCCCAGTCAGTCCAGTAGACCTGGTTGAAGCCCAGGGGGTCGCCGGTGCTCAGGGTGTTGCGTTGCAGGGTGCTCAGGGCCTGGGAGATGACCCGGCGGGTGTTAGACGCCATTGGTCACCTCCTTGGCGTAGTCCGGGGCCAGATAGGCCCGGGCCTGCTGGATGATCTCGCAGATTTCCAGGGCCTGGCCCTTGGCCTTGCAGGTGTTCTCGCAGCGGCGGCACTGCAAGCAGGAGTACAGGGCGTAGCTCAGGGAGTCGTCCAGCTCCAGCATGCCGGTGAGCAGGTGACGGATTATTTGGATGCGCCCGAAGGAGGACAAGGCCTCCAGCCCGCCGCTGACCTGATAGGTGGGGCACACGTCCACGCAAAAGCGGCAGGCCCGGCACTTGTTCAGTTCGGTGAGCAGCGCCTGTTTGGGGTCTGGAGTCAGCTTCACAACCATCCCTCTAGATTGCCGCGGTTCAAGATGTTGTTGGGGTCGAACGCCTTCTTCAGGTTCACCAGGGCCTGGTAATACTCCGGCCCGTAGCGCAGCTTGAGAAAGTCGGCCCGCTGGGCGGTGAGGCCCCACTCCCCCCCGCAGCCGCCGTACTTGGCGTTGATGGCCTCGGACTTGGCCCGCACCTCCAGGGTGATGGCCCTCTTGGCCTCGCTGGGGATGTCCTTGGTGGGCCAGAAGGCATAGCCGTGCAGGGTGGGCGCGCCGATGTGCCCGAAAGAGATGAATTGCGGCGAGGCGTAGGCCTCCAGGTGCTCGATGAAATGGCGCGTTTCCTGGAAGGCGTCCAGAAGCTTGTCCACCCGGGGGGTGACCTCCGAGCCGAAGGTGGAGCCTTGGCGGTAGACGTAATTGCCCGCCTCGGCCCGCGAGCTCCACACCTTGCCCCAGCGCACCGGGTCGTCGGTGATCTCGGCCGAGCGGGGGTTGCCCTGCTCCAGGAAGTTCAAAAAGTGCTCCGCCTTGGCCTGGCAGCCCTCGGGATTGTCGGCGTGCAGGCACATCATGGCCACCGCGCCGCTGGGCGGCTCCAGGCCCACCGCCTCGAAGCCGATCCTGGAGGAGGTTTCGTCCAGGTACTCGAAGAACATGGGCGGGCTGATGCCCTGGCGGTACATCTCCATGACCGTGGCCAGGATGTCCTCGGTCTTGTCGTAGTAGGCCACGATGTTGGCCGTGCAGGGCTGGGGCAGCAGGCGCATGCGCACCTTGGTGATAACCCCCAGCAGGCCCTCGCAGCCCACCATGAGCTTGGTCAGCTCCACCCCGGCCGGGCGGCGCAGGCTCTCGGTGCCGGTCTGGATCACCTCGCCGGTGGGCAGCACCACCTCCAGGCCCAAAACGTAGTCGCCCGGTTTGCCCAAGGCGCAGTCCACCCCGTGGGCGCTGGTGTTCACCGAGATGCTGCCTCCGATGGTGGCCACCAGTTCGCTGCCCGGGAATATGGGCAACATGGCCTTGTGCGGGGCGATGGCCGCCCGCACCTTGGCCAGATGCACCCCGGCCCCGGCCTCGAAGTAGGAGCGCTCGGGATACACCTCCATGCTCTGCAAACGGGCGGTGTCCAAGACGATGCCCCGGGCCTTGGGCCGGGCCAGGCCCACCAGGGAAGTGCCCGAGCCGTGGATGTGCACCGGGATCTGGTGCTGATTGGCATAGGTAAGCACCTGCCCGATCTGGGCCGCGTCGGCCGGGCGCGTCACCGCATAGGGCAGGTTGTGCTCCTCCAGGTCGTAGGGCATCACGTCCTTGGCGTAGACCAGATTGGTGGGCTTGTCGTCGAATACGTACTTATCGCCCAGGAACTTGGCGAGGTCCTTTTTTATCTTCTTGCCGCTAAGGGCCATCTGCTTACCGCCTAATGCGTTGCTTCCGGGCCGCCAGGCCGGCGCCCGGCATACACCGCGAAGTTGTTGTACTTGTAGTGACAGTCCACATCCACGAAGCCGCGGGCGCGCAACCAGATCAGCTGGGCCTCCAGGGAGGAGGTGCGGTCATAGGTCATGCGCTGGTAAATCTCGTCCAGCTCCTCGCGCGGGATGCCGCTGGCCTCCAGATGCTCCCGCCAGGCATCCTGGTAGCCCCGCTCCACCTCTTGGGAAGAGCCTTGCACCAGGTCCGCGTTGATGAACCAGCCGCCGGGCTTGAGCCGGCCGAAGAGCCTAGCGAAAAGTCGCTTCTTGCCCGCGTCATCCAGGTGGTGGATGGACAGGGCCGAGACGATGAGGTCCCATCCCGCCGGCAAATTGCCGCTGGCGTAGTCCATGACCATGGTGCTCACCCGCTCGTCGTGGGCAAAGCGCTCCTCCAGGCGCTCCAGCATGCCGGCCGACTCGTCCACCGCCAGGATGCGGCTGCCCGGGCAGGCGGCGCGCACCACCGCGCTCACCAGGCCGGTGCCCGCCCCCAGGTCCAATACCGCCGGCTCCCCTTGCGGGCACTCGGGCACCAGGCGGGCGATGGTGCCGTAGAAGTCCTGGAAGCAGGGAATCACCCGGGAACGCAGGGCGTCATAGCCCTCGGCCGCCTGGTCGAACACCTGATGCAGGGCAGGCATGGCTCAGGCCTCCAGCATGGCGGCCATGGCCCCGGCATCGGCCGCCTGGTCCAGGCTGGCGATAAACTCCATCAGCGCCTCGCTCTGGGCGGCGCTCAGGCCCAGGCCGCTGTAGGCCAGGCACTTGGCGAACTTTTCCTTGCAGCGTTCCAGGTCCATGGGCTTGGCCGGGTTGCCCAGGGGCACCTCCACCAGGCTCTCCAGGCGCCCGCCGTCGGCCAGCTCCACCACCATGGCCGCGCACATCAGGTCCTTTGCCGGCACCAGGGGATCAGCCGTCACCTTCACCTTGGCGGCCAGCTCTAATACGGCGGGGTCGTTGATGGCCTCCACCTCGAAATCGCCCAGGAACACGTCGCCGCGCAGGATAGCGGCGCTCACGGTGTAGGGGATGCTGAACTGGGCGTCCACCTGGGGGTTGTCGCCGATGACCAGGGGCTTGCCCACCATCTCGGCCACCATGCTGGAAGCGCTCACCGCGATGGTGGCGATCTCCTCTGCCCTGCCCTCCAGCCCGGGCCGCAGATCCAGGGCCGCGTCGATGGCCGAGTGGGTCATGCGGCAGCAGGGATAGGGCTTGAGGCTAAGCTCGTTGATCATAAAGCGGCTGCCCAGGCCCTCCACCACCGGGGCCGGATCGTAGAGCCCCTTTTCATACAAATTGTAGAACCCGTATGGCCCCTCCAAAAACTCGCGGCTGCCGGTGATGCCCGCTTGGGCCAGATAGGCGGCCTCCACCCCGGCCCGGGCCGCGAAGGCGGGCTGCATGCGCTTTACCAGGCGGCCCTCTACCAGCCCCTGGGCATTGCCCGAGGTCATGGCGTAGACCACGCCCAGGGCGTTGGCCAGGCCGTCCTTGTCCAGGTCCAGCAGCTTGGCCGCCGTGGTGGCCGCGCCAAAGGAGCCGCAGGTGGCGGTGCGTATCCAGGACAGCGGGGTGCTGATGGCCAGGCTCAGGCGGCAGATCACCTCCACCCCGGCCGCGATGGCGGTGATGAAGCGCCGTCCATCGATGGGCCCCTCGGCCTCGGCCACGGCCAGAGCCGCCGGCAGCACCGAAACCATGCAGTGCAGGGCCGAGGCGTCCAGGGTGTCGTCAAAGTCCAGGGCGTGCATCATGGTGCCGTTGGCCAGGGCGGCCAGGGGCGGGGAGATCTTGCGCCCCGCAAACAGCAGGCTGGACAGGGGTTCCCCGCCCCAGCGGGCGGCCAGGCCGGCCACCGCCGGGCAGCCGGGGGCAAGGCGGCCGGGCAGGGCCACGCCCAGGGTATCCATGATCAGCAGCTTGCTGTACTCCCGGGCCTCGGCGGGCACCTGGTCCCAACCGGTGTCCGCGCAAAAATCGATCAAGGCCTCGGTCAGACCTGCCCCGCTTTGATCGCTCACGTGTCTCCTCCTGGATGCGAAATCTATAGTTTGCTGAACTCGGCCAAATAGCGCTTGGCGTAGCCGGCCACCAGGTCCAGGATGGCCTCGCCCAGCTCCGCGCTTCCCGCGCTGGGGTCGCCCATGATGCCGGTGTCGGTCACGTCGCGGATGTCCCGGAACACCGTCTGCACCGTGCCGTCGAACTCCGCATCGCCCAGCGAGTTCCGGAAGGTGAAGGCCGAGGCCTGGTCCTGCTTGACCGTGTCGGGCCGTATCTCGCCCGTCACCACCGCCTCGGGCCTGAGGGCCAGCATCAGCGAGGTCATGATCTCCCCGCCGTGGCGGAAGGCGCCCTCGGCCACCAGGTCGGTCCCCGCGGTGAGCTGCCCGGCCAGCTGCCACAGGTTGAGCATGCCCACCTTCATTCCCAACTCATCCACCAGGGTGTGAGCCACCGTTCCCACGGCCGCGTTGTTACCCTTGTGGGAGTTCAAGAACACCAGGCGTTCCACCCCGTGGCGCTCCAGGCTGCGGGCGTAATCTTCCAGCAGGCGGATCAGGGTTTCCTGCTCCAGGGAGATGGTGCCCGGGTAGGGCAGGAACCACTTGGAGTAGCCGATGGGCACCGTCGGGCCGATGACCACCCCCTCCAGGCCGGTGAGCCGGGCGGCCAGCCCCTCGGCGGCGATGGTGTCCACCCCCACCGGCAGGTGGGTGCCCTCCAGCTCGGCCGAGCCCAGGGGGACCACCACCACGGTCTGGGGAGTCACCGCGGCGGCGAACTCCTGCCAAGTCATGTCCATCAAGTACGATTTGCTCGCCATGCTTCTCGCTCCCGCCGGGCCGCGCCCGCGCTCAGGCCTGCTGCTGCTGGAAGAGTTTGGCCCGCACCTTGGGCGAGCGCAGGAGGTAGATGCCCACCACCAGGCAGCCGCCGGCCACGTCGGTGATCCAGCTGGGGTAGATGAGCATGGCGCTGCCCACGAACAACAGGATGCGGTAGACCGCATTGAGCTTGCCGTGCAGGTAGTTCTGCACCGCGTAGGCCAGGCCCAGCACCCCCACAAAGGCGGTGCAGCACACCTGGATGATCTTGCTCCAGTCCCCCACCAGCAACAGGGCGTTGTTGTAGACGAACATGTAGGGGATCAGGAAGATGACCAGAGCCAGGCGGCAGGCGGTGAAGGCGGTGCGCATCATGGGCGCGCCGGATATGCCCGCCGCAACGAAGGCGTCTGGCGCCATGGGTGGGGTGATGCCGGCCATGGTGGCGAAATAGAACACGAACAAATGCGCCGCCAGGGGATAGACCCCCATGTTGATCAGGGCGGGCACCACCAGGATGGCCAGCACGATGTAGGCGGCCACCGGCGGCACGCCCATGCCTAGGATGAACGAGGCGATCATGGTGAGGAACAAGAGGATCAGCAGGTTGCCGCCCGAAAGGTCGATGAGCATGGAGGACATCATCAGGCCCAGGCCGGTGAGGGTGATCATGCCCAGCACCACGCCGCCCAGGGCCAGAATGGCCACCACCGGCAAGGCGGTGAGGGCGCCGTTTTGCAGGCCAAGGAGCACCTGGCGCGGGGTCATCATGCGCGCCTTGCCGCCCAGGATGGTGCAAAGGGGAACCGCAATGGTAGCCCAGAAGGCGGCCCGGGTCACCGAAACCTTGGAGTAGGCCAGGAAGAAGATCAGAACCCCGATGGGGATAAGGAAGAACCAGCCTTCCTTGATGGTCTTTTTGAAGCTGGGCAGCGAGCTCTTGGGCATGCCCTCCATGCCCCGTTTCTGGGCTTCCACGTCGATCATCAGGAACAGGCCGGTGTAGTAGAGCAAGGCCGACAAGCCTGCCGCCTTCATGATGGTCAGGTAGTTGACCCCCAATATCTCCATGATGATGAACACCGCGCTGCCCATGATGGGCGGCATCAACAAGCCGCCGGCGCTGGACACCGCCTCCACCGCCCCGGCAAAGGTGCCGGAGTAGCCGTTCTTTTTCATCAGGGGGATGGTGATCTGGCCGGTGCCGGCCACGTTGGCCGTGCCGCTGCCCGAGAGCATGCCGAACAAAGAGCTGGCCACCACCGCGATTTTGGCCGGTCCGCCCCGCACGTGGCCAAAGATGCTGAAGGATAGGTTGATGAAGAAATCACCGCCCCCGGCCTCGCGCAGCATTGCCCCGAAAAGGATGAACAGGAAGATGTAGGTGGCCGAGATGCCCGCCAGCATGCCGTAGATACCCTCGGTGGTGATGAACATGCTGTCGATCAGCCGCTCCAAGGGATAATTCTTGTGGGCGATGATGTCGGGCATTATCTCGCCGAAGCGGGCGTAGAGCATGGACACTGCGGCGATGATGGGGAAGACCCAACCCAGGGTGCGCCGCGAGGCCTCCATGCACAGCAGGATAAAGATGCCACCCAGCACCAGCTGGTAGAAGGGCGGGCTCATGCCCATGTTGCCCACCTTGGTGAACCAGGTGCACAGCACGTATATGCCCAGGGCCAACACGATTCCTGCCAGCAGATAGCCGTCCCAGGAAATCTTGTTTTTCTTCTCGTGCTTCCAGCCGTAGATCAAAAAGATCAGGACCAGGCCGAAGGTGACGTGAGTCACCCGCTGGTTCATGGCGGTCATCTGGAACACACCCGTGTAGAGCTGGAACACGCTCATGGCCACGGCAATGATCCTTATGAGCATGGGGAACTGGGGGCTCTTGGGTTTTTCGAGTTTCAGTTTGGCTTCTGCTGCCATGGCAAATACCTTTTAGCCGGAGAGTCTCATAGCTGGTCGAACTTCGTGCTCTTAAATGTCTTCCATTTCCAGCTCCCCACCCGCGCCGTCCGGCGAGCGGGGAATGAAATCCTTGGCCAGCTTTACGCCGGCGGCGAGGGCCTTTTTGTTCAGCGCGTCGGTGCCAGGCGGCACCCGGGCCAAAAGGGCTTTTTCCAGGCCCCGCTTGCTCACCACCCCGGTGAGCTGCAGGATGGCCCCCAAGGCCA
>JAIPEN010000005.1 GCA_021737145.1 Desulfarculaceae bacterium
GCCCCGCCGTCATTGACGGCGGGGCCTTCTAATCGAGCCTGGCGCCTCAGTCCCGGTTCATCTCCTCGAGCATCTTGCCCAAGTATCGCAAATGCTCCAGCTCCTCGCCGCCCAACTCCTGGAACACCTTTTGGCTGCTGGCCAGTTCCATGCGCTGGGCCAGGCGCAGATACAGGTCCATGGCCTGGGTCTCCAGGCCCATGGCCATCATCACCACCTCGGCCGGGTCCTGGGTCTGCTCGCGGTGATGGGCCACGAACTGGTCCACATCCCAGCCGCCCTCCATGCGCACAGACCGGCCGTCATCGCTAAGCTCCACCCCTTGGCGCAGACCGGGCTCCAGTTTCCCGAAAGCGTCTTGCAGGCGCTCCATGTGCTTGTCCTCGAACCCGGCCAGGCGCTGGTACAGCTCGCGCAGCGCTTGGTCTTGGGCCTGGTCGGCCAGGGCCTGGTAACAGGCCTGTAGGCCCAGCTCCAGGCCGTAAGCCGATGCAATGGCCTGGCCGGGACTGTCGCCCGGATCGGCCAGCTCCATGCCCCAGCTCTCGGGTCCGGTGGCCACCTGGCCGTCCCAGGCCTTGATGCCCCCGCTCAGGTTGTAGACCTCGCTGAAACCCTGGCCTTGCAGAAACTGGGCCGCCGCCCGGCTGCGTCCGCCCACCGCGCAATAGGTCACCACCGGTTTGCCCGGCTCCAGCTCGGACAGGCGCTCCTTCAGCTCGGGCAGCGGGATGAGCGTGGCCCCGGGCAGATGGCGCTCCTGGTATTCCTTGGGCTGGCGCACGTCCAGCAGGGTCCAGGCCCCGGCCGGATGCTCCTGGCGAAAGGTCCTCAACTCGTCCGGGCTCATGCCCGGGGCAGGGCGCAACCAAGCCCCGAACTTCATTTTGGTCATTGCTTTCCCGATCTCGGCTTAATAATTGGCGGGCCGGGCGCGGCCGGTTGGGTTCGGCCGCGCCCGGGATTCCCCCCGGTAGCGAAGCCGGCTAGCCGGCCAGTTCGGCCTTGGCCTTTTGATAGGCCTCTTGCAGGTTCTTGAGCGCCTCTTCCAGCTCGGCCTTGGCCTTGTCATAGGCGTCGGCGGTGGCGTCCTTGAAGGCCTGCCATTTTTCCTCGGCCACCTTCTGCTTGGCCCGGATGTCGGCCATCAGCTCCTTGGCCTTTTCCTGGCCCTGGGAGGCTTCTTCCTGGGCCTGCTCCATGAGCTGAGTTGTTTCCTGTTGCAGCTCCTGATACTGGACCTTGGCCTTTTCCATGAACTCCTGGTGCTTCTGCTTGGTGTAGGTCACCGCGGCGTCCACCGCCTCCTTGGCCTCTTTTTTCACCTTTTCAGCGGTCATCTTCTGGTCATCGCCGTTGCTGCAACCAGCCAGGGCCAAACCCAGGACAAGCATCATGGCCATCACGGCCAGGGATAGCTTTCTCATATTATCACCTCACCTTAGCAGGGGTAAATGTTCGAGAGTGAAGACACCGGGTTCGTCACGGGCGCGGCGCTCTGCCCCGCGTAACCAGCCCCGCGATCAAGGCTACCAGGAACAGGATGATAAAAGCGAAGAAGAGTATCTTGGCGATGCCCGCCGCGGCCGCGGCGATGCCGCCGAAGCCGAACAAGGCGGCGATCAGCGCGATTATCAAAAATATGACAGCCCACCTAAGCATTGTTTTCTCCTTGAGGTTTGCGATTGTCTCGAGTGGGGCAAGTAAAGGGTTATTACTTAATACTCTGAGGCCGGATTTCAGCTTAGGCCATACTCAAAATGTAGTAATTTCCCGGTCAGAAGAACCCAGGGCCCAGGATCGCCCACCAAATTGCTAGTATGGATAAATAGTTCGCACCACCAGCCAGGGGTGGGAAATTTTTTAGCGCGGCGGCCGGAGCCCACGCCCCACCGGCAAAAACCCACTAGCGCATCATACTGATTATACTGCACTAATTTAAGACAATCCCCCATCTACCCTTATGGCACGCCCCGTGCTTACTTTGCGAACGACCGTTCGCCGGTCTTGCCGCCAAGGCTGAAAGCGTTCGTCAACTTGACATACGAACGTTTGTTCGATACAAACGTTCGTATCCGAGAGGTGAACATGAAACTGGAACCCCACAACAACGGCGACGCAACCCGGGAGCGCATCCTGGACGAGGCGGAGCGGTTGTTCGCCCAAAAGGGCTACGACGCGGTCACGGTGCGCGAGATAACCTCGGCGGCCGGGGCCCACTTGGCGGCGGTGAATTACCACTTCAGCAACAAGGAGAACCTCTATTTGGAGGTCTTCCGGTCCCGCTGGATGCAAAGGGCCCTCAAGATGCGCCAGCCCCTTTTGGAGCTGGAACAGAGGGACGATTTCACCGCCGAGGACGTGGTGCGCACCCTGGCCCGGGCCTTTTTGGCCGGGGATCTGACCGCCGAGCAGCGCCAGCGTCATTCCCTGCTCGCCTCCCGGGAGATGGGCAACCAGTCCGGGGTGTTCAAGCTGCTGGCCCAGGAGTCCATGGTGCCTTTCATGGACCTGGTGGTGCGCCTGTGGCAACGCTGCCTGCCCCGGCCCATGGCCGTGGAGAGCCTCGAGCTCATCGCGCTGTCGATCTTTTCCCAAGTCCTCTATTTCAACTTCGCCCGGCCGGCGGTCTCCCTGGTCACCGGCCGGGAATATGACACCGAGTTCGTGGAGCAACTGGTGGATCACATCACCAACTTCGCCCTGCATGGGCTGAATGGAGACGAGACGCAATGACTTCCCGTCTCGCATGGGCCCTGCTGGCCCTGGTTTTGGCCTCTCCCCTGGCCCTGGGCGCCACGGGCTGCCTAAAGGTGGGCCCGGACTACCAGCGGCCCAAGTTCGCCTTCAAGACGCCGGCCACCTACGACCAGGCCGTGGCCAAATCGCCCTACGCCAAGCTGGACAAGTGGTGGGAGCAGTTCGGCGATCCCCAGCTCAACCAGGTGGTGCAGGACGTGCTCAAGCAAAACCTGGACCTGGAGGCGGCGGCCGGGCGGGTCTTGGAGTTGCAGAGCGCCTTTGTGGTCAGCCGCTCCCAGCGCTTCCCCACGGTCACCCTGGAAGGTACCGGACAGCGGCAGCGGTCGGTGAGCTCGGTGAGCCTGCCCACCACCCAGACCATCTCCGGCGAGCGCGAGACCTACAACCTGTCCCTGGCCGCCAGCTTCGAGGTGGACCTGTGGGGCAAGCTGGCCCGCTCCGAGGCCTCGGCCAAGGCCAACCTGTTGCAGGCCGAGGAAACCCGCCGCACCGTGGCCCAGACCGTGGTGGCCTCGGCGGTTACCGGCTACTTCAACATCCGGGCCCTGCAGCGCCGCGTGGCCGTGAACCAGCAGAGCATCGATGCCTACAAAAAGAGCGTGACCGTGGTGGATGGGCGCTACCGCCGGGGCCTGACCAGCATCCTGGACCTCAGGCAGGCGCGGCGCTCCCTGGCCCAGGCCAAGGCGCAGCGCCCCTCCTTGGAGCAGGAGCTGGGCCTGGCCAAGCAGCAGCTGGCCGTGCTCCTGGGGCGCTACCCCCAGATAAAGCCCGACCCCGACAAGGGCATCGACTACCTGGCCCGCATGAAACAAGTGCCCCCGGGCCTGCCCTCCGAACTGCTGCTCAGGCGGCCGGACCTCCGGGCGGCCGAGGCGGGCCTGGTCTCGCTCAGCGAAAAGATCGGGGTGGCCCGGGCGGCCCGTTTCCCCAGCATCACCCTAACCGGCGGCTTCGGCTACACCTCCAGCGGCCTGGACAGCCTGTTCACCCCGGCCAACCAGCTTTGGAACCTGGCCCTGGGGCTTAGCCAGCCGGTGTTCAACGCCGGGCGCCTGGAGGCCCAGGAAAAGGCGGCCCGGGCCCGCTACAGCCAGGGGGTGGCCGACTACGCCAAAACGGTGCTGAGCGCCTTTGGCGAGGTGGAGGGCGCGCTGCTCACCCGCCAACAGCAACAGGGCCGGCGCGATCTGCTCAAGGACGCGGTCCAGGAGGCCGTGGCCACTCAGGACACCGCCCAGCGGCGCTACCTGCGTGGCCTGCAGGACTACCTGAGCGTGCTCGAGGCCCAACAGACCCGTTACAGCCTGGCCGACAGTTTGGTGCTCAACGAACAGGCGATATTGACCAATCGCGTAACCCTGTACCGCGTCCTGGGCGGAGGCTGGGCTCAGCCCCCGGCCCTGGCCCGGGCGGAGAAGTAGATAGTCATGGCCGTCAGAAAAAAAGTCATGTGGCAAATCCTGGTGGTGATCGTGCTCCTGGCTGCGGGAGCCGCGGCCTTGGCCGCCTTTGCCCTGAGCAAGAAGCCGCCCTCGCGCAAAAAGGCGGTGATCATGAGCCCCATGGTGCGCACCATCCAGGTGGGCAGCGGCCCCCGGCAGGTGGTGGTGCACGGCGAGGGCACGGTGACCCCGCTCAGCCAGGCCATTTTGGCCGCCGAGGTGGCCGGCCAGGCGGAGTTCGTCTCGCCCAAGCTGGTGGCCGGCGGGGCGTTCAAAAAAGGCGACCTGCTGCTGCGCATCCAGCAAAAGGACTATGAGCTGGCCCTGACCCTGGCCGAGGCCAAGGTCAAGGCGGCCGAAACCAGCCTGAGCACCACCAAGGAAGAGGCCGCCGCGGCCCGCGAGGAATGGCGCCTGCTGGACCAGGACGACGGCAAGGACCGGGGCGAGCCCCCCGCCCTGCTGGTCAAGGAGCCCCAGCTGGCCCAGTACCAGGCCAGCCTGGAGGCGGCCCGGGCCGAGGTGGAGCAGGCCCGGGTGAACCTGGCCCGCACCGAGATACGCGCCCCCTTTGACGGACGGGTGGCCAGCGAGTCGGTGGACCTGGGCCAGTATCTGAGCAAGGGCGCCACCGTGGCCACGGTGTTTTCCATCGAGGCGGTGGAGATCAACGTGTACATCGAGGACCGGGACCTGGCCTGGCTCCTGGTGCCCGGGCTGACCAGCAGAGGGGCCGAAGGCTCCCCGGCGGTGGTCAAGGCCGACTTCGCCGGCCAGGAGCGCTCCTGGCAGGGGCGCGTGGTGCGCGCCCTGGGCCGGGTGAACCAGAGCACCCGCCTGGTGGGCGTGGTGGTGCGGGTGGACCGGCCCTATGCCAGCCTGCCCCCCCTGGCCATGGGCGTGTTCGTCAAGGTGGCCCTCCAGGGCAACACCCTGCCCGGGGCCAGCCTGATCCCCCGCGCCGCCCTGCGCGAAGGCGACGTGGTGTGGACCGTGGGCCCGGATGGCAAGCTGGTGTTCACCAAGGTCAAGGTGGCCCGTTTGCAGGGCAGCCAGGCCCTCTTGGACCCCGGCCTGCCCCAGGGCACCGAGGTGGTAACCACCAACCTCCGCGAGGTCAGCGACGGCATGAAGGTGCGCCTGGCCGGCCGGGAGGGTTAAGTCATGAAAAGCATCATTGCCTGGTTCGCGCGCAACCATGTGGCCGCGAACCTGCTGATGATCTTCTTCCTGCTGGCCGGGGCGGTCACCGCCCTGACCATGAAGCTGGAGGTGTTCCCCGAGACCAGCCTGGACACCATCACCATCACCGTGGAATACCGCGGGGCCAGCCCGGCCGAGGTGGAAGAGGGGGTGATCCGCAAGATCGAGGAGAACATCGCCGGTCTGGCCGGCATCCGCCGCATCGACTCCAAGGCCACCGAGGGCCTGGCCAACATCATCGTGGAGGTGGTCAAGGGCTGGGACCTGCAAAAGCTTCTGGACGAGATAAAGAGCGAGGTGGACCGCATAACCACCCTGCCCGACGAGGCGGAAAAGCCGGTGATCCGCGAGACCACCCGGCGCACCCAGGTGCTGTGGGTGGCGGTTTTCGGCGACGTGTCCGAATCCACCCTCAAGGCGGTGACCCAGCGGCTCAAGGACGACATCACCGCCCTGCCCGGGGTGACCATGGCCGACCTGTTCGGGGTGCGCGACAGCGAAATCCACATCGAGATATCCGAGCAGACCCTGCGGCGCTACAACCTGACCCTGCAGAGCGTGGCCAACGCGGTGGCCAAGGCCAGCCTGGACCTGCCCGCGGGCAGCGTGAAGACCGAGGGCGGCGAGGTGCTGGTCAGGGCCAAGGGCCGCAAGTACCGCGCGGCGGAATACTCCGAAGTGCCGGTGATCACCCGCACCGACGGCAGCAAGGTGACCCTGGGGCAGATCGCCCGGATCAAGGAGGGCTTCCAGGACACCCAGGAGCTCTTCGCCCGCTTCAACGGCAAGCCGGCCAACCTGATCCAGGTCTACCGGGTGGCCGACCAGAACGCCCTGGACGTGGCCAGCGAGGTCAAGGAATACATCGCCAAGATCAGCCCGGACCTTCCCGCGGGCATCAAGATGGACTTCTTCGCCGACCGCTCCAAGATTCTCAAGAGCCGCATCGACCTGTTGCTCCGGAACATGATCCAGGGCCTGATCCTGGTGATCATCATCCTGGGGCTGTTCCTCAGCGCCCGCCTGTCCTTCTGGGTGACCCTGGGCATCCCCATCTCCTTCCTGGCGGCCATATGGTCACTGCCCTACTTCGACCTGTCCATCAACATGATCAGCCTGTTCGCCTTCATCATGGTATTGGGCATCGTGGTGGACGACGCAATCGTGGTGGGGGAGCAGGTCTTCACCCTGCGCGAGGAGGGCATGCCTCCCATGAAGGCCTCCATCGAGGGGGCCACCATAATCGGCAAGCCGGTGATCTTCTCGGTGCTCACCACGGTGGCCGCCTTCATGCCCCTGATGATGGCCTCGGGCATGATGGGCAAGATCATGCGCAACATCCCGGTGGTGGTCATCGCGGTGTTGTTGGCCTCCCTGGTGGAGTGCCTGTTCATCCTGCCCTCCCACCTCTCCCGGTCCAAGGACAAGCCCCGGCCGGAGAACAAGGACAAGCTCAGCGCCCGCTGGCTCAAGCGCTTCATCCGGGGGCCCTATGCCAGGGTTCTGGACTCCTGCCTGCGCTGGCGCTACGCCACCCTGGCCTCGGGCCTGGTGGTGCTGATGGTCGCGGTGGGCCTGCTGATGGGCGGCTACATCAAGTTCACCCTGTTCCCGATGGTGGAAGGCGACATGCTCACCGCCAACCTGGAGCTGCCCGCCGGCGCCCCGCCCGAGCAGACCATCAAGGTGGTGGGCCAACTGGAAAAGTCGGTCAGCGACGTCCTGCACGAGACGGACCAGAAGCGGCCCAAGGGCTCCGAGCCCCTGCATAAGTACACGGTGAGCCTGGTGGGGATCAGCACCGGGGGGCGCGCCAGCCACAGCGGCGGCTCCGCCAGCGCGGGCGGCCATCTGGCCACGGTGTTCGTGGAGCTCTTGGAGGGCGAAAAGCGCGACATGAGCACCAAGGAGCTGGTGGCCGCCTGGCGCAAGCGCACCGGCACGGTGCCCGAGGCCGAGTCGCTCACCTTCACCGGCGAGCTGTTCAGCGCGGGCAACCCCATCGAGGTGCACCTGTCCGCCCCCAGCGAGGACGAGCTTATCCGGGCCTCGGACGACCTCAAGGAAAGGCTGAGCACCTACACCGGCGTGTTCGACATCTCCGACAGCTTCACTCCCGGCAAGTGGGAGATGCAGTTGGAGCTCAAGCCCGCCGCCCGCAGCCTGGGCCTCACCCTGCAGGACCTGGCCCAGCAGGTGCGCTACGCCTTTTACGGGGCCGAGGCCCTGAGGCTGCAGCGCGACCAGGACGAGGTGCGGGTGCTGGTGCGCTATCCCGAGAGCGAGCGCCGGGCCCTGACCGACGTGCACAACATGCGCATCCACACCGCCAGCGGCGACGAGGTGCCTTTCAGCCAGGTGGCCCAGGTAAAGATGACCCGCGGCTACACCAGCGTGGACCGGGCCCAGCGCCGCCGGGTGATCAAGGTGACCGCCGACGTGAACCCGGATCAGGCCAACGCCAGCGAGCTGAGGGCCTGGCTGGAAAAGACGGTGTTGCCCGAGATGGGCGCCAAGTATCAGGGCCTGCGCTACACCATGGAAGGGGCGGGCCGCGAGGAGCGCGAGTCCCTATCGGACGTGCTCAACGGCTTCGTGTTCGCCCTGTTCCTCATCTACGCCCTGCTGGCCATCCCCTTCCGCTCCTTCAGCCAGCCCTTTATCGTCATGGCCGCCATCCCCTTCGGGCTGGTGGGGGCCCTGGCCGGGCACTTCATCATGGGGCTGGGCACCAGCCTGCTCAGCCTCTTCGGCATGGTGGGGCTCACCGGAGTGGTGGTCAACGACTCGTTGGTGTTGATCGACGCGGCCAATCGTTTGCGCGGGACGGGCATAAGCGCCGGCGAGGCCATCCGCCTGGCCGGGCCCATGCGCTTCAGGGCCATCATCCTCACCTCGCTGACCACCTTCGGCGGCCTGGCCCCCATCATCTTCGAGCGCAGCCTGCAGGCCCAGTTCCTCATCCCCATGGCGGTCAGCCTGGGCTTCGGGGTTCTCTTCGCCACCGGGGTCACCCTGCTGCTGATCCCCTGCGGGTATCTTATCCTGGAAGACGCCCAAAACCTGGTGGGCCGCCTGCTGGGACGCAAGCAAAAGGACGATGTTCTGGCCGAAGAAAACTAGCCCGCTTATTTCATGAGGGCTGGGTGGCCTTAAACAACGAATCGAGAATTATGGGGCCATCGTCAAAAAAGCGCTTGGATTGTCAAGCTAAGGTTTGCGCCCAGACTCGGCACAGCCAGCCGCAGGCAGACAAGGCGGCCCAAGGCTTGGGCTGCCAAGGGGCTTCACCGGGAGCCTTGGATGCTGGTGGAGGCAAATAACCGCCTGACTCGCTTTGCAGCCAGCAACCCCCTATGCCGGTGGCTGGCGAAGCCGGACGCGCGGCCTTCATGAAATATGCTGGCTAGGAGCTCCGCGAGGACTCCAGCTTGGGATTGAAATAGCCGTGCTTGAGCGCCGGGAAACGACGCCCCAGCGCGGTTATCATTTCCGGGATGCCCAGGCGCTCGGTCGGCGGCTCCAGGCCCAGGGCCTCCAAATACACCTCGGGGTCGATGTTGAGGTTGCGCCACTGGATCAGGTCCAGGCCGGTCTGCTCCACCGCGGCCGCGATGGCCTCGAACTCCTCGGGCCGGTCGGTGACCCCGGGCAGGGTGAGCAGGTTGAACGAGGCGTGGCCTCCGGCCTCCTTGACCACCTTCACCGACTCCAGGGCGTCGGCCAGGGACCATCCCCTGGGCTGGTAATAGGCCTCGTGGCGCTCGGGGATGAGACTGTTGAGCGACACCCGGATGGAGCTGAGCCCCGCCTCCATGAGCCGCGAGACCACTCCGGGCAGCGAGCCGTTGGAGTTCAGGTTGATGGTGCCCTTGGGCTCCTTGGCCCGGATGAGCCGAATGGCATCCTCCAGCAGGCCGCCCTGGGTCAGGGGCTCGCCCTCGCAGCCCTGGCCGAAACTCACCAGGGGATCGCGGCCGGTGGCGAAATGGTGCAGGGCCACCTCGGCCACCTCCTCGGGATAGGGGGTGAAGGCGATGCGCTCCTGGGTCACCGGGAACACGCCCTCGGGTTGGCTGGAGATGCAGCCCACGCAGGAGGCGTTGCAGGCCGCCGCGGTGGGCAGGGGGGCCTCCCAACGGCCCAGCATGAGGTTCCTGGCCGCCGGACAGCCGTAGCCCAGGGCGCAGTGCCCCAGATGCTGCATGAGGCGGTTGTCCGCGAAGCGCCGGAGCAGGCGCTGGGCCGAGGACTGCAAGCGCTGGGGCGGAGGAAAGCGCTCCGGGTCCTGGCGGGGCAGCTGGTCCACCCGAAGGGCGGTGGTGACCATGCGGCCCCGGGCGAAGCCCACCGCCGCGTAGGCGAACAGGGGCAGGTTGGGCGCGTCGGGCTGGCGGTCATAGGCGGCCCAAAGAGTGGCGGTGTGGGCCGGGGCCAAAAAGGCGGCCACCGCGCTCACCGAGCCTTCCCCTCCCTCGGGGTCGGCGGTTACCACCTCGAAGCCATTATCCTGGTTCACGCCCACCGGCCTGCGGCCCGGCAGCAAAAACAGCTCGCTGCCCGGCGGCAGGGGGATGCATTGGGCCTCGTCCACCGTTTCCCACCGCCCGCCGGCCGAGCCGGCCAGGCCCAGGCCCGGGTGGTCCAGGATGTTGCCGTCCTGGTCGGCGTACAGCAGGCGCACCGTGCTCATGGAATGACTCCGAGGTTGGGTATGGTGCCTTGTTTAACACGCCGCCCGCTCCCCGGCAAGGCGGGCGCTTGTTAGGGCGGTTCCGCCGTGATAAAAGCGAGCACATGAAGCGTTGCTGGGATGCCATAGTGGTGGGCCTGGGGCCGGCCGGGGCGGCCGCGGCCTGCGAGCTGGCCGAGGCCGGCCGGCGGGTGCTAGTGCTGGACGGAGCCCCGGCGCGGGCCAAGCCCTGCGGCGGGTGTCTGTCGGACAGGGGCCTGGAGGCCCTGGCCTGGCTGGAGCCGCCGGCCTGGCTGCGCGAGCATCCGGTGCGCCGGCTGTGGATCGGCTTTCCGGGCAAATCCGCGGCGCAATATGTCTCTCCCCGGGTGGGGGCCTGGCTGGTGGAGAGGGCCCGCCTGGACGCCTGGCTGGCCGGCCGGGCCCGCCAGGCCGGGGCCGAGGTGCTGCCCGCGCGGGCGAGCCGCCTGAGCCGCGAGAACGGCCTTTGGCAAGCCCGGGGCAAGGACGGCGCTTGGCGGGCGCCCTGGCTGGTGTTGGCTTCCGGGGCGGGAGCGCGCCTGGCCGACGCCCTGCCGGGCCTGGAGCCGGGGCAGTGGCGTTTCGCCGCCCTGGTGAGCGAGCGTCCTTTGCCGCCTGGGATGGAGCCCTATCTGCGCGACGCCGGCCTGCTGGAGCTGGGCGGGGTGGCCGGGGGCTATGGCTGGGCATTCGGGCGGGGCGGTGTGCTCAACCTGGGCATCGCCGGACTGCTGGGCCGGGACCAGGGAGGCCCCGGCGGACTGCACCGCCGCATGGAGGCCTTCACCCGGCGCCTGGGCCTGGAGCCCATGGGCGCACCCCGGGGGGCCATGATCCCCTGCCCCCACCGCCGCCGCCTGGTGCTGGCCCAGGGGCGGGCCGCCCTGGTGGGCGACGCGGCCGGATTGGCCGATCCGGTGTTGGGCGAGGGCATCGCCCAGGCCGTGGCCAGCGGACGCATGGCCGCCCGGGCCATATTGGCCGGCGATCTGGGACTGTATCAAAAACGGGCCGAGGCAACCCTTCTCAGGGACCACCACCACGCCCGCCTGCTGGCCCGGCTCATCTACCGCTTCCCGGCCGCTTTTCACGGCCTGGCCCGCCGCCGCCCAGGCGGGGTGGAGCTGGGCTTCAACTGGCTGCGGGGAGAGCTGGCCCCGGTAGACATGTGGGGGGCCCTGGCGCGGGGATTTTTGGGCCGCGCGCCCCGGCTTGCGCGCTTTCCCGGGGCATACTATAGTTCACCTCTGGATTAGACCTTGGCGGGAGAGGGAAATGGCCTCCAAGCAGCGCGCCCGCTATTGGTGGCCCATAATCCTGGCTGCGGTTATCGTCCTTTGCGGCCTGGTCATCTATAGAGGAGCGGCCAACCTGTCCAAGCTGAGGGCCGAGTTGGAGCAGGCTCAGCAGGCCAACCAGCGCCTGGACAGCGACAACCGGGCCCTTTACCGCCAGGTGCAGCGCCTGAGGCAGGACAAGGCCGCCCTGGAGCGGGCCGCCCGCCGCGAGATGGGCCTGGTGGGCGACGACGAGATTATCTACACCACCCCCGGCAAGACCCCGCCCGAGGGTGGCGCTCAAAAATAGAGTATTTCCGGAGGATTTCATGTACAGCACGGCAGAGTTTCGCCGCGGTTTGAAAATCGAGATCGACGGCAAGCCCTTCACCATCGTGGAGTTTCAGCACGTCAAGCCCGGCAAGGGCGGAGCCTTCGTGCGCACCAAGCTCAAGAACCTGGAGACCGGCCAGGTGCTGGAGCAGACCTTCCGCTCCGGCGCCAAAGTGGACATCCCGGACCTGGAAGAGAAGAACACCCAGTACCTGTATCAGGACGGCGACCAGTACGTGTTCATGGACAACGACACTTATGACCAGCTGTTCATCGTAGAGGAGTACCTGGGCGAGGCGGTGAGCTTCTTCAAGCCCAACATCGAGGTGAACGTGCTGTTCTTCAACGGCAAGCCCATCGGGGTGGATCTGCCCATCACCGTGGAGCTGGAGGTCACCGAAACCGAGCCCGGAGTCAAGGGCGACACCGCCACCGGCGCCACCAAGGCGGCCACCCTGGAATCGGGGCTCACCGTGCAGGTGCCCCTGTTCATCGAGCAGGGCGACGTATTGAAAATCGACACCCGCAGCGGAGATTATCTGGAACGTGCCTGAGAATTTCGCCCCATACTTCACGGCCACGGGCATAGGCACCCTGCCCCACCCGGACCCGGCCCAGGCCGTGGCCGACGTGCTGGGCCGCCTGGAGCAGATGCCCTATTGGCCCCAGCTGCCCCAGCGGAACCCCTGCGAGGACATGGCCCCCCAGTACGTCTCGGCCCTGGCCCCCCTGGTCAGCGGCCAGGCCGGATCGCGCCAGGTCCGGGCCTTTGGCGGCCTGGCCCGCGAGGAGGCGCTGGCCGCCTTTTACGAGCGCCTGATGAGCGATCCCCTGGAGAGCTTCGCGCCCGACCCGGCCTGCGCGGCGGGCTGGCCGGTGTTCCTGGAGGCCATCGGCGCGGCCCGGGGCGACCAATATCCCTGGCTCAAGGGCCACGTCACCGGCCCGGTGACCATGTGCCTGGCCGTGCCCGGCGATGACGGCAAATCGTTGCTCTATGACGACGAGGCGGCCGAGGCCGTGGCCCGGGGCCTGGGAGCGGCGGCCGGAGCCCAGGCGGCGGAGCTGGCCTCCCTGGGGCGGAAGGCCATGATCTTCATCGACGAGCCGGCCCTGTCCGGTTTCGGCAGCGCCTTCACCCCGGTGAGCCGGGAGACGGTGCTGGGCCTGCTGGGCGCCTGCATGGAAGAGGCCCGGACCCGCTGCGACGTGGTTTTGGGGGTGCACTGCTGCGGCAACACCGACTGGTCCCTGCTGGTGGATTCCGGGGCGGACGTGATCAACCTGGATTCCGAAGGCTACGGCGACCACCTGCTGCTCTATCCCGAGTCGGTGGACACCCTGCTGGCCCGGGGCGGGGCCGTGGCCTGGGGCGCGGTGCCCACCCTGGAGTACAAGGGCAGCGAGACCGCCGAGGGCCTGTGGGACGGGCTGCGCGCCCTGCTCAAAGGGTTCGAGGAAAAGGGCCTGGCCAAGGAGCGCCTGGCCAGCCAGTCCCTGGTCTCCCCGGCCTGCGGCATGGGCTCCATGAAGATGGAGCAGTCCCTGGCCATCCTGGACCTGACCGTGGGGGTTGGCCGCCTGGCCCGGGAGCAGTACCTCTAGGAAGCCGGCTTACGCCTAAAAAATTCGCGGAGCCGCTCCAGCCAATTGGCCGGAGCGGCTCTTTTTTGCTTGGGGGCGCGGGGCCAGCGGCGGCCGATGGGCGCCTGGCGGCACACGATGCGGCGGGGGGCCACCTCGGGGCTAGCCCTTGTTTTTCTGCTGCTTCTTTTTCTTCTTGGCCGCGCGGGCTTGGGCGGCGGCCTCGCGTTTCGCCGCCTCCACGATCTTGGCCCAGGAGTCCCTCAGGGTCACGATGCGGTTGAACACCGGCTTGCCGGGCGCGCTGTCGGCGGGGTCCACGTAAAAGTAGCCCTTGCGCTCGAACTGGTAGCGGGTGTCCGGCTCGGCCTCGGCCAGCACCGGCTCCAGCACCGCGCCCGGCATGTCCACCCGGGACTCGGGGTTCAAGAACTCCTTGTAGTCGCGGGTCTTGTCCGCGTCCGGGTTGGGCACGGTGAACAAACGGTCGTAGAGGCGCACCGTGGCCGGCACCCCGTGGCGGGCCGAGACCCAGTGCAGGGTGCCCTTGACCTTGCGGCCGTCCGGGGCGTCGCCGCCCTTGGTGGCCGGATCATAGGTGCAGCGCAGCTCCACGATGTTGCCGTCCGCGTCCTTGATCACCTCGTCGCAGGTGATGAAGTAGGCCCACCTGAGGCGCACCTCCCGGCCGGGAGCCAGGCGCCAGAACTTCTTGGCCGGCACCTCCATGAAGTCGTCCCGCTCGACCAACAGCTCGCGGCAGAAGGGCACCTTGCGGCTGCCCATGGCCGGGGGATCGTCCGGGAAGAAGGGAGCCTCGAAAAACTCCTCCTGATCCTCGGGGTAGTTGGTGAGCACCACCTTGATTGGGTCCAGCACGCCCATGACCCGGGGAACCTTGGGGTTCAGATCGTCGCGCACCGCCTTTTCCAGCCAGTACATGTCGATCCAGGACTCTTTTTTGCCCACCCCGATGCGCTCGCAGAACAGGCGGACCGAGGCGGGGGTGAAGCCCCGGCGGCGCATGCCCCGGATGGTGAGCATGCGCGGGTCGTCCCAGCCGTCCACGTGGCCGTCCTTGACCAGCTCCAGCAGCTTGCGCTTGGACATCACCGCGAACTCCAGGTTGAGCCGGGCGAACTCGATCTGCTGGGGATGGTAGACCTCCAGCTGGTTCAGGACCCAGTCGTACAGGGCGCGGTTGTCCTCGAACTCCAGGGTGCAGATGGAGTGGGTGATCTGCTCGATGGAGTCGGAGATGCAGTGGGTGAAGTCGTACATGGGGTAGATGCACCACTTGTCCCCGGTGCGGTGATGGATCACCCGCCGAATGCGGTACAAGGTGGGGTCGCGCATCACCAGGTTGGGATGGGCCATGTCGATCTTGGCCCTGAGCACCCGCGATCCGTCCGGGAACTGGCCGTCCTTCATGCCCGTGAACAGCTCCAGGTTCTCCTCCACCGAGCGGCCGCGATAGGGGCTGTCCTTGCCCGGCTCGGTCAGGGTGCCCCGGTGGGCCCGGATCTCCTCGGCGCTCAGGTCGTCCACATAGGCCTTGCCGCCGCGGATGAGCTTGAGGGCGAACTCGTAGAGCTGGTCGAAGTAGTTGGAGGCGTAGTAGAGATGCTCGCCCCAGTCAAAGCCCAGCCAGCGCACATCGTCCATGATGGAGTCGATGTACTCCTGCTCCTCCTTGGCCGGGTTGGTGTCGTCGAAGCGCAAATGACAGCGGCCCTGGTAGTCGCGGGCCAGGCCGAAGTTCAGGCAGATGCTCTTGGCATGACCGATGTGCAGATAGCCGTTGGGCTCGGGCGGAAAGCGGGTGACCACCCGGCCGTCGAAGCGGCCGTTCTTGTTGTGCTCATCGATGATATTGCGGATGAAATTGGTAGGAGCGGGGGTTTCGGCCGCGGCCATCTTGGGGCTCCCTTTCTGGGTTTAGTCACACGGAGCCGTGGCGCACGGGCTCCGTGGCATTTTTTAACACGTGACCGGGCAAAAGGCCACCGGCCATAAAAGAACAATCCCTAAGCTGTGATGGATGTGTGGACGAGTAGGCGGCTAGGCCGCCTGTTGGTCGTAGCGGCCCTGCAGGCGCAGCCAGAAGTTCACGGCCAAGCCGTAGTGCTGGGCCAGCTTGTGGGCCAGGGCCAGGGACATGGAAGCCTCGCCGGAGATGACCCGCCGGAGCATGTCCAAAGGCACCCCCAGCGTGGCGGCCAGGCCGTTGAGGGTCTCGCGGCGCGGGACCATGAACTGGTCCAGCAACACGTCCCCTGGATGCATCGGCTCGGGCTCGTTCCGGATCATGACTAGTACTCCTCTTAATAATAAATATACCAAATATTGTGGCTACCCGGCAAGCAAATACTACATGTCGCGTTTTTGGCGTTTTTTCAGGTGGTTGTCCGGTCGGATCGCGGAAAGGCCCCATGGGGTCTGGGCCTGGCGCGGAGGCCGCTGGCGGCGGGCCTTGGAGGCCGGCGTCTGGGAGCCTATTGCTGGCCGTAGGTTTCGAACTTGGCCAGCACCTTGGCCATCTGTTGGCGGCTGAGAATCTTGGGGTCGCCCACCGCCTTGGCCTGGTAATAGACCCGCGCGGCGAACTCCACCTCCTCGGCCACGGCAAAGGCCCGGGTCAGGCTGGGCCCCACTGCCACCAGGCCATGGTTGGCCAACAGGGCCGCGTTGTAGCCCCGCATGGTCTTGACCACCGCCGCGGCCAGCTCCGGGGTGCCGTAGGTGTGATAGGGCGCCAGGGGAACCTTGGGCCCGGCGAAGCCCACCAGGTAATGGGCCGGAGGCAGCTCCCAGCCCAGGCAGGCCAGGGTGGTGGCATAGGGCGAGTGGGTGTGCACCACCGCCATGGCCTCGGGCCGCTCGCGGTACAGGGAAAGGTGGAATCCCAGCTCGCTGGAGGGGCGGCCGGGGCCATCCGCCTGCTTGCCCTCCAGGTCCACCAGCACCACCTGACCCGGAGTCATCTCCAGGTAGTCCACCCCGCTGGGGGTGATGGCCGCCAGGGTCCGCGCCTGGTTGAGCAGGCTGATGTTGCCGCCCGAGCCGGTGGTCAATCCGCCCGCCACCATCTTGCGTCCGAACTCGGTCACCAGCTTTCTTTCCCTGAGCATGCGCATGCGGCTCCTCCTTGGCCCGTGAGGCCCTAATATAGCACGCCCCGCCAGCCAGGGGGCCGAGCCGGGGCGCGCAAAGGCCTTGCCCTGGGCAGGGGCGGGACTAGTGGGCGAATACCTTCTCGGCCAGGGCGAAAATCTCTTCCACCTTGCGGCCGGTTGCCTCCACCTGGGGGATGCGCTTGTCCCAGGTGTCTTCCAGGGGCGACTCCCGCTTGATGGCCCCCAGCTCGTTGCGGAACTCGTCCTTGGCCTTCATCAGGTCCAGGATGATCTTTTTTTGCTTGGGGTCGTCGCCAGCCTTGTCCTGGAACTTCTTGATCTCCACGTCCCAGGTTTTGATTTTCTCTTCCATCTGGTTTTCAGAATCCGTCTCGTCAGGCATGAAAGCTCCCTCCGCATGGTTAGGTTGTGGCGGCCGGGATCGGGGCACTGCGCCAGATTTCACACTAAAGCCATGGCCCGGCTAGGCCCATAGGCATATTTAGTTTATTTACCTAAGAAAATTTTGCAGGCCCTTCCCGCCCCACCTCCCTGGGTGGCTTTTTTGTGCGCCATCTCCATGGCCCGGCCGCGCCCGGCGGGGATACAACCAGGGGCATGATTAAACCTTTATCGTCATTCATCACAATTTTGTCGTTGCTCTTAACGGCAGGATTTGTTATATCTTGGCGGTCTAAGTCTTCGGCGCAGGTGCTGGCAGAGCCGTGTGGAGCTTATCCACGGCCAGCCGGGCCAAGCGCCAATCGCTTACAGGCTGACGCTTCGCGGCCCCTCCCGGGGCGGGGTCCACCCCTGCCTCGGAGCGGTGCACGGCCACCCCGTTTTATCGGGGCGAGCGCACCGGCCTGCCCAAGCGGGGAAGACCACGGACCCGGGCCGGAAAGCCCGGCCCTGGCGGCACTCTTTACAATGCGACTCACGCGGCCGCTCCCGCCGCCGACGGCCCATCAAGAATGTGCAAACTGTTATGACCAACCTCAGCAACGCGACCCACGGTTACCATCCCGTGACCCTGAAAAACCTGGCCGACACCCCTCAATGGTCCCGGCTCAGCCCGGAACAGCGCCAGGGCATCCGCACCGTGGCCCAGGTGTATCCCTTTCGCACCAACCGCTACCTCATGGACGAACTCATCGACTGGGACGCGGTGCCCGACGATCCCATCTTCCGCCTGACCTTCCCCCAGCCGGAGATGCTCTCCCCCCGGGAGCTCTCGCGCCTGGCCGGGGCCATGGCCCAGGACGACAAGCGGGCCCTGAAGCGGGAGGTGGAGGAGATCCGGCGCAGCCTTAATCCTCATCCTGCCGGCCAGCTGACCCACAACCAGGCCATGCTGGAAGACGAGCCGCTGCCCGGTTTGCAACACAAGTACGACCAGACCGTGCTGTTTTTTCCCAGCCAGGCCCAGACCTGCCACGCCTACTGCACCTTCTGCTTCCGCTGGGCCCAGTTCGTGGGCATGCCCGGGCTCAAGATCGCCTCCAAGGAGGTGGAGCACCTGTCCGCCTATCTCAAGGCCCATACCGAGGTCAGCGACGTGCTCATCACCGGCGGAGACCCCATGTTCATGGGAGCCCCGGCCCTGGCCCGCTGCCTGGAGCCCCTGCTGGAGCCGGAGCTGGAGCATGTGCGCAATATCCGCATCGGCACCAAGAGCGTGTCCTACTGGCCCATGCGCTATTTCTCCGACCCGGACGCGGACCAGGTGCTGGCCCTGTTCGAGCAGGTGGTGGCCGCGGGCAAGCATTTGGCCCTCATGGCCCACTTCGACCACCCCCGCGAACTGGAGGCCCCGGCCGCCCGCGAGGCCATCAGGCGCATACGCTCCACCGGCGCGGTGGTGCGGGTGCAGGCTCCCCTGCTGAGGCACATCAACGACGACGCCCGTCTCTGGGCCCGCCTGTGGCGCGGCGCGGTGGAACAGGGCGCGGTGCCTTACTACATGTTCGTGGCCCGCGACACCGGGGCCCAGGAGTACTTCCAGGTGACCCTGCACCGGGCCTGGCGCCTTTTCCGGCAGGCCATGGAGAGCGTCTCCGGCCTAGCCCGCACGGTGCGCGGCCCTTCCATGAGCGCCCACCCGGGCAAGGTGCGCCTGCTGGGCCTGAGCAAGCTGGGCGGCAGGCGGGTGTTCGTGCTGGATTATCTGCAGGCCCGCTCGGCCGAGCTGGTGGGACGGCCCTTTTTCGCCCGCTTCGATCCCGAGGCGGTCTGGTTTGACGAGCTGAAGCCCGCCTCACCCGACGACGAACCCTTTTTCCCGGACCTGGACGACGGCCTCAAGCTGGCCGCGGGCAGCTAAGGCAAACAATAAGTGTATAAGTGGCCGATCATGCCGCCGAAAACAGGCGGACCCCGAAATTGACTTGACCCGCATCTCCGGGTATTATGGTGGAATTTGGGCCACGGGACCCTGGCTGCTGCAATGGGCCCACTAGAGGCGCGCCGGGGTTCGCCCCCACGGCGATGCGGCCTCGGGGCTGACGGCATCGGACGAGGTCAGAACCACACCCGAAAAACAGAGCTTGATCATTTTCACCAACGGCCTCTCATGGGGGCCGGGAGCCGGCTAATGAAGTTTTGGCGCGAACCGCTGGACGTGGGCGACATCAAGGTGACCAAGGGCAAGGTGACCGTGGTGGAAGAGCGCTGCAAGGGCTGCGAGTTTTGCATCTCCTACTGTTCCCGCGGCGTGCTGGCCATGAGCCAGACCTTCAACCGCAAGGGATACCACTTCCCCGAGGTGGTGGCTCCCAAGCTCTGTGTGAACTGTCATTTCTGCGAGGTGATCTGCCCCGAGTTCGCCATTTTTTCGCAAGAAGAAGACCAGTAGGCCCAGGAGAGCAACATGGCGGGCAAGGCGGTATTAACCGGTACCCACTTCATGAACGGCGACGAGGCCTGCTGCGAGGGCGCCCTGGCCGCGGGCTGCCGCTTTTTCGCGGGCTACCCCATCACCCCGGCCACCGAGGTGGCCGAGCGCATGAGCCGCCGCCTGCCCCAGGTGGGCGGGGTCTTCGTGCAGATGGAGGACGAGATCGCCTCCATGGCCGCCATCCTGGGCGGCTCCTGGGGGGGCGCCAAGTCCATGACCAGCACCTCGGGCCCGGGCTACTCCCTGATGCTGGAGAACATCGGCCTGGGCCTGTGCACCGAGACCCCCTGCGTGGTCTGCAACGTGCAGCGGGCGGGGCCCAGCACCGGCCTGCCCACCCTGGTGGGCCAGGGCGACATGATGCAGGCCCGCTGGGGCTCCCACGGGGTGTACGAGGTGATCGCGGTGGCCCCGGCCTCGCCCCAGGAGATGTTCGACTTCACCATCAAGGCCTTCAACCTCTCCGAGGAGTTCCGCCTGCCGGTGACCATCCTGGCCGACGAGGTGGTGGGCCACATGAACGAGCGGGTGGTGGTTCCCCCGGCCGACCAGATCGTGGTCAAGGACCGGCTAAAGCCCACCGTGCCCAAGGAGAGCTACCTGCCCTACCAGCCCGGCCCCTACGGGGTGGCGCCCATGGCCAACGCGGGCGACGGCTACTACATGCACGTAACCGGCCTGACCCACGATGAGCGGGGCTATCCGGGCATGGACGCGGCCACCCAGGTGGAGATGACCACCCGCCTGAGGGACAAGATCCAAAACAACCTGGAGCGCATCCTGGACTACGACACGGTGATGCTCGACGACGCCGAGGTGGCGGTGGTGGCCTACGGCATCAGCGCCCGCTCGGCCCGGGGGGCGGTCTTGGCCGCGCGGGAGCGGGGCCTCAAGGTGGGCCTGATCAAGCTCAACGTGGTCTGGCCCTTCCCCGAGCAGTTCTTCCGCGAACTGGCTCCCAAGGTCAAGGCCATGATCATGCCCGAGATCAACCTGGGACAGATGGTGCTGGAGCTGGAGCGGGTGGTCGGCGGCCGTTGCCCGGTGGAGCTGGTGGCCCACCCCGGCGGAGCCATCATCACCCCGGACCGGATCATCAAGGCGGTTCAGGCCGCGCTGGAGGAAAAGCCGTGAGCGCCCAAGCCCAAGCCGCGCCCCAGGCGGCGCATCCCCAGGACGAGCTGCTGCGCACCGACCGCATCCCGCACATCTGGTGTTCCGGCTGCGGCATCGGCATCGCCTTCGGCTCGCTCATGGCGGCCATCGCCAAGTGCGACACCCCCCGCGACGACATCAGCGTGGTCTCGGGCATCGGCTGCACCGGCCGCCTGGCCGGCTACATCCATCTGGACAGCTTCCACACCACCCACGGCCGGGCCATCCCCTTTGCCACCGGCCTGCACCTTACCCGTCCCCAGAACAAGGTGATCGTGGCCTCGGGCGACGGCGATCTTTTGGCCATCGGCGGCAACCACTTCATCCACGCCGCCCGGCGCAACGTGGACCTAACGGTCATCTGCGTAAACAACTTCAACTACGGCATGACCGGCGGGCAGCTGGCCCCCTCCACCCCCTTCGGGGCCAAGACCACCACCACCCCCATGGGCAGCCCGGACGAGCCCTTCAACTTCTGCGCCCTGGCCGCGGCCTGTGGCGCCACCTACGTGGCCCGCTGGACCGCCCTGCACATCCGGCGGCTCACCACGGCCATCAGCGAGGCCATGAACAAAAAGGGCTTCTCCTTCGTGGAGGTGATCGCGCCCTGCCCCACCGCCTTTGGCCGCCGCAACAAGATCCGGCGCTCCCTGGACCTGCTCCGGTTCTATTACGAGCGCTCGGTGGTCAAAAACCACCTGGCCCCCGGCGAGGCCACCATAGATTTCGACAACAAGCTGGTGGTGGGCAAGTTCGTGGACATAGAGCGGCCCACCTATCTGGATCAGTACGACATGGTCAACCGTGGCGAGCTGGAGGCCTGGCCGGCCACCGGCGTGGACGCCTCGGCGGCCGGACAGCGCAAGGCGGGATGAGCGGCATGGAAACCAGCAAGCAGCGCGAGGTGGTCATCACCGGCTTCGGCGGACAGGGCATCATCCTCACCGGCAACATCCTGGGCAAGGCGGCCACCATCGGCGACGGCAGGCACGCCACCATGACCCAGTCCTACGGGCCCGAGGCCCGGGGCGGCTCCTGCTCCACCCAGGTAATCGTGTCCGACGGGGAGATCGCCTTCCCCTACGCCGAGCATCCCCAGCTTTTGGTGTGCATGAGCCAGGAGGGCTACGAGAAGAACCAGGAAGCCCTGGTGCCCGGCGGCACCATCGTCTGGGACACCGACCTGGTGGAGACCGGCGAGCTGAACCCCGATTGGCGGGCCTACCACGTGCCGGCCACCCGCCTGGCCGAAGAGCTGGGCAACAAGATGATGGCCAACATCGTGATGCTGGGATTCGTCTCGGCGGTTAGCGATGTGGTGGGGGTGGATTCGCTCAAGGAGGCCATGCTGAGCTCGGTGCCGCCCCACACCAAGGCCAACAACGACGCCGCCTTCGAGCGCGGCCGGGAGTACGGCCAGGCCATCCTCAAGAGCCGGGCCAAACGGGAGTCCTCCGGGGAGCCGTCCGGCTCGTGAACCAAAATGGCAGCAAAGACCCCGCCCCGGGCGTGCTGGTGGTGGGTTCGGGCTACGGCGCGCTCAAGGCGGCCGAAGACCTGTCCCACGCGGGCATCCCGGTTATCTGGGCCACCCGCTCCTCCCAGTTTTTGGATCTGCCCGAAGGGGTGGAGCCTTTTGAGGACTGGCCCGGGGACCTGAACTTCCAGTTCCGGCCCCTGTATCTGCGCGTGACCCGCCATCCCCTGGTCACCCCCCTGACCCAGACCCGGCTGGAGAGCCTGTCCCTGGAGGACGGCTCCTGCGCGGCCCATCTGCGCCAGGACCCGGTGTACGTGGACTACGACCTGTGCACCGGCTGCTCCCGCTGCATGGAGCTGTGCCCCCTGAACCACGGCGAGCACCCTCCCCTGCAGCGCAGCCCGGCCTTTTGCCCCTCGCGGGCCCTTTTGCTGGACAAGCGGCCGGTGAGCCCCTGCCGCCAGGCCTGTCCCCTGGGGGTGAACGCCCAGGCCTATCTGGCCCTCACCGCGGCCGGCAGCTATGACAAGGCCCTGGCCGTGGTGCGGCGCGACAACCCCCTGCCCGGGGTGTGCGGCTACATCTGCTCCCACCCCTGCGAGTCCGCCTGCCGCCGGGGCGAGCTGGACGAGCCCCTGGCCATCCGGGACATCAAACGCTTTTTGTTCGACCACGAGGCCGAGCTGGGCCCCGCGGCCCTGCCCGAGCCCGAGATGGGGCCACGCGGCCAAAAGGTGGCCGTGGTGGGCTCGGGCCCGGCCGGATTGAGCGCGGCCCACTTCCTCAACCAGCAGGGCTTCGCGGTGACCATTCTGGAGGCCGCCGCTCAGGCCGGAGGCATGCTGCGGCGGGGCATCAACGCCTTCCGCCTGCCCCGCCCGGTGCTGGAGGCGGAGGTGGAGGCCCTGGAACAGAGCGGGGTCGAGATCATCACCGGCACCAAGGTGGAGTCCGCGCGGCATCTGCTGGACCAGGGATTCGACGCGGTGCTGTTGACCGTGGGCACCCAGCGGGACCTGCGCCTCAACCTGCCCGGCGAGGAGCTGGACGGGGTGCTGCACTGCCTGGACTTCCTGAGCGCGGTGAACCTGGGCGAAGGCGGTTCGGTGGGCCAACGCACCGTGGTCATCGGCGGGGGCAACTCGGCCATGGACGCGGCCCGCACCGCGGTGCGCCTGGGGGCCCGCCAGGTCACGGTGGTGGCCATCGAGACCGAATACGAGCTGCCCGCCTCGCCCCGCGAGGTGGCCGAGGCCGCCGAAGAGGGCGTGGCCTTCCAATTGGGCTACGCCCCGGTGGGGCTGAGCGGAGAAGGGGCCATCGCCGAGGTGTCCCTGCGCCGGGCCCATTGGGAACGCCCCGAGGACGGCCCCCCGCGCATCGAGTTCGACAGCGAGGACATCGAGAGCATCGAGGCGGACACGGTGATCGTGGCCATCAGCCAGAGCACCGACCTGCCCGGCAGCCCCCTGGGCGACGAGGTGAAGCTGGGCGGAGGCGGCCGGCTGGCGGTGAACGAGGATTTGGCCACCTCCCTGGACGGGGTCTTCGCGGCCGGCGACGCGGTTAGCGGGCCCTCCACCGTGGTGCAGGCCATGGCCGCGGGCCGCAGGGCCGCCGCGCGCGTGCACGGCTATCTCACCGGCGAAGCCTCGCCCTGGCGGGAGCTGGACCAGGACCCCCACGGGGTGGGCGAGCATCTGCCCATCTCCGAGGACCTTTTGCGCGAGCCCCGCCAGCGCATGGCCCAGCGCCAGCCCAAGGTGCGCCGCCGCGACTTCGAGGCCGTGGACCTGGGCCTGACCGTTTCCCAGGCCCAGGCCGAGGCTGAGCGCTGTTTGCAGTGCGCCTCCTGCTGCGAGTGCCTGGAGTGCGAGGCCGCCTGCGAGCAGGTGGGAGCCATAGACCACTCCCGCCAGGGACGCGCCCTTCAGGTGCGGGCCCCGGCCGTGGTGTGGGCCGAGGCCGGCGCCCCGCCCTGGCAGGGCCAGGCCGCGCCGGAGCGGGTCTTCCCCATCGACCCGGAAAGCTATTCCGCCGACCTCATGGACGTGCTCATGATGGGCAGCGCGGCCGCCGGGCTGGCCATGGCTCCGGCCGCCGGGCTCCGGGTGCCCGCGGTGCCCGCGGAGGCCCCGCCCCGCCCCCGTCCGGCCACCGGGCGCATCGGCTTTTTCCTGTGCGCCTGCAATGGCTCCATGGCCCCGGCCCCGGCCCTGGAGCGCATCCTGGACCTGGCCCGGCCGGTGCCCGGCGTGGCCCACGTGGACAGCGTGTTCTCGGTGTGCCATCCCCAAGGCGCCGACCAGATCGCCGAGGCGGTGGACCGGCACCAGCTCTCCCAGATCATTCTGGCCTCCTGCGTGTGCTGTCCCCTGAACTTCCAGTGCATAAGCTGCAACGACCAGCGCACCCGGGCCCGGATGCATCTGTTCGAGCGCCTGGGCCTGGACCGGGGCATGGTGGAGACGGTGAACCTGCGCGACCATCTGCACGCCGGCCAGTTCAGCCAGGAGCAGATCGTGCAGCGCGCCCGGGCCATGCTGCGCCCCGCCTTCATCCGAATGCGCCATCCGGGGGCCCTGCGCATGGGCGACACGGAGATCAAAAAGCGGGTGCTGGTGTTGGGCGGCTCCCAGGTGGGCATAAGCGCGGCGCGCAACCTGGCCCTGCAGGGCCTGAGCGTGCGCCTGGTGCACCGGGCCTGGCCCAGCGGCCAGGAGCTGCCCGATAGCATCGCGGCCCGTCCCCTGGACGACAGCCTGGAGGACAACATCACCGCCGTGGAGGCGGCCGAGATAGAGGCCATCCGGGGGGTGCTGGGCGACTTCAAGGTCAAGGCCAAGCTGGACGGGCGCTGGCGCACCTGGAGCGCGGACGTGGTCTGCCTGACCGACGAGAACCTCATCGGCCTGTCCCTGTACGCCGGCCAGACCGGGCTCAAAAAGTTCTATCGCTACGATTTCTCTTTTTTCAACACGCCGCACAGCGGGGTCTACCGCATCATGCCGGTCACCCTGGAGCGGGTGGACCCCTGGCAGGCCGGGGCGGCCCTGGCCGGCGAGGTGGCCACCACCGCGGCCAAGGCCTATCTGCTGGACCACCAGCTCAGCCCGGTGGTGGACCCGGCCCGTTGCCGGGGCTGCGGCCGCTGCGCCGAGATCTGCCCCTTCGAGGCCATCACCCTGAAGCAAAACCCGGACGGCAGCTTCACCTCCCAGGTCTTCCGCCACAACTGCGTGGGCTGCGGAGGCTGCGTGGGGCGCTGCCCGGTGTCGGCCCTGGACATCCCCTACTTCTCCAACCAACTCCTGGAGCAGATGGTGGCCGGTGTCATGGGAAGCGAGGTCTGAGATGGCGCGGGTGAACATCCTGGGCATCGCCTGCAACTGGAGCCCCTGGTGCTGCTACAACGCGGCGGGCCAGGCCGGGCTGGAGCTGCCCTCCAACTTCAAGATCATGCGGGTGATGTGCATCGGCCGCATCAACCAGGCCCTTATCTTGCGGGCCTTTGAGCACGGAGCCGACGGGGTGATCCTCTTGGAATGCGAGGACTCCGACTGCCGCTACGGCCCCGGCCCCGAGTTGGGCCACTCCAACGTGGCCCGGGTGCGCCGTCTGCTGCACTACCTGGGCATCGGCCAGAAGCGGCTCAAGGAGATGACCTTCCAGGCCGACCAAAAGCAGGAGCTGGTGGACGCGTTGTGGGAGTTCGCGGGCCGCATCGAAAAAATGGGCCCCAACCCCGGCAAGCCCGGACGGGAGCGCAAGGCATCGTGAAGCTGGACAGCCCTGAAATCAAGCGGATCATCAAGGAGCGCTCCCTGTACATGTGCCTGGAGTGCGGCAAGTGCTCCGCCTCCTGCCCCCGGCTTCTCACCGGCAAGGAGTACTCGCCCCGCCTGCTGGCCCACAAGCTCATCGCCGAGCCGGGCGACCTGGCCTACATCCAAAACGCGGTGTGGGAGTGCCTCACCTGCGGGCTGTGCGAAGAGCGCTGCCCCTCGGGGGTGCAGTTCAGCCAGGCCATCCTGGACCTGCGCGCCGAGCTGAGCAAAGCCCTGGGGCTCACCGGCTTCCGGGCCCACGACGGGGCGGTGCACTCCTGGATGCGCATCATGACCTCGCCGCGTTTGGAGCAGAACCGCCTGGACTGGCTCACCCCGGAGCTCAAGGTGGCCACGGACGGGCCGGTGGCCTTTTTCACCGGCTGCGTGCCCTACTTTGACGTGTTTTTTTCCAACATCGGGGTGGACACCCTGAGCCTGTCCTCGGACGCCATCCGCCTGCTCAACTTCCTGGACATCGAGCCGGTGGTGCTGGGCAACGAGCGCTGCTGCGGCCACGACCTGCTTTGGACCGGCGACCGCGATAACTTCGCGGCCCTGTGCCGCTTGAACTACCAGGAGTTCAAGGACCACGGGGTCGAGGAGGTCATCACCAACTGCCCCGAGTGCTACCAGGCCCTGGGCACCTACATGCCCCAGGTCATCGAGGGCTTCGACCTCAAGGTGACCCTGCTGATAGACCTGCTGGAGCGCGAGGTGAACAAGGGCGGGCTCTCCTTCCGGCCTTTGGAGCAAAAGGTGACCTACCAGGACCCCTGCCGCCTGGGCCGGGGCGCCGGGCGCTACGAGGAGCCGCGCAACCTGCTCAAGCGGGTGCCCGGCCTGGAGCTGGTGGAAATGGCCAACAACCGCCACAGCGCCATCTGCTGCGGCAACAGCTCCTTTATCAACTGCGACGCCTTTTCCAAGCGCATCCAGGCCGCCCGCCTGGACCAGGCCCGCGACACCGGGGCCGAGACCCTGGTCACCGCCTGCCCCAAGTGCATGATCCACACCTCCTGCGCCCTGCGCGACCCCGCGCCCGGCCCCCAGGCCCCGCTCAAGGTGCGCGGCCTGGTGAGCATCCTGGCCGAGCAGATCGAGTGGGCCCAGGACGAGACCCCGCGCCGCAAGTCCGGCGCGGGCGGCGGGAGCCGAGGCGACAAGATTTAACGCCCTGGCCGGGCCCGCGGGTTTCGCGGACCGGATACGGCCGGGGCTAGCCGCAAGGGAACCATAGATGAGCGAGCAAAACCAGAACATCGAGCCCCGGGTGGGGGTGTACGTCTGCCACTGCGGACTGAACATCGCCGGGGTGGTGGACTGCGAGGCGGTGGCCGACTACGCCGCCGGCCTGGACGGGGTGGTGGTAAGCCGGCACGACGGCTACTGCTGCTCGGAGCCGGGCCAGAACCGCATCAAGCAGGACATCGCCGAGCAGGGCCTCAACCGGGTGGTGGTGGCCTCCTGTTCGCCCCGCCTGCACGAGTCCACCTTCCGCCAGTGCCTGGCCGGGGCGGGGCTGAACCCCTACCTGCTGGAAATGGCCAACCTCCGCGAGCAGTGCTCCTGGGTGCACGGCGCCGAGCCCGAGGCGGCCACGGGCAAGGCCCGCGACCTGGTTCGCTCGGCCGTGGCCCGCACCAAGGGCCTCACCGTGCGCACCGAGATCGAGGTGCCCATGGCCAAGTCCACCCTGGTCATCGGGGGTGGCGTGGCCGGGGTGCAGGCGGCCCTGGACCTGGCCGACGCAGGCTACCAGGTGACCCTGGTGGAAAAAGAGCCCAGCATCGGAGGGATGATGGCCAGGTTGGATAAGACCTATCCGACCATGGACTGCTCCATATGAATTCTCGGGCCTAAGATGGCGGATGCCGGTCGGCATCCCAACATAACCCTCCTGACGGGAAGTCAGGTGGAATCGGTCGGCGGCTACGTGGGCAACTTCACTGCCCGCATTCTCAAGAAAGCCCGCTTCGTGCGCGAGGGCGAGTGCACCGCCTGCGGCGACTGCGTGGAGGTCTGCCCGGTGGTGGTGCCCGACGAGTTCAACGTGGGGCTCTCCTCGCGGCGGGCCATATACCAGCCCTTCCCCCAGGCCGTGCCCTCGGCCTATGTCCTGGACCAGGACAACTGCCTGGGCCACGACCCCATCAAGTGCGGCAAGTGCGCCGAGGCCTGCCAGAAGAACTGCATCGACTTCGACATGAACGACGAGGAGATCGAAGTGTCGGTGGGCACCATCATCGTGGCCACGGGCATGGAGGTCTACGACCCCACCGTCCTGGACGAGTACGGCTACACCCGCCACCAGAACGTGCTCACCTCCTTGGAGCTGGAGCGCCTGATATCCTCGGGCGGGCCCACCCAGGGCGAGGTGGTGCGTCTCACCGACCGCCAGGTTCCCAAGTCGGTGGCCTTCATCCAGTGCGTGGGCTCGCGCTCCCAGCGCAGGGGCAATCCTTATTGCTCCAACATCTGCTGCATGAACACCATCAAGAGCACCCTGCAGCTCAAGGAGCACTACCCGGAGGTGGAGCTCAAGGTCTTTTACATCGACATCAGGGCCTTTGGTAAAGGCTTTGAAGACATGTTCCGCCGTTCACGCGGCGAGGGGGTTCACTTCATCCGGGGCCTGCCCGGCGAGATCAAGGAAGACTCGGATAACCAGGACCTGATCCTCACCGTGGAGAACACGGCCACCAACCAGCTGGAGGAGCACCGGGCCGAGATGGTGGTGCTGGCCACGGGCGTGCATCCGCCCGAGGAGATGCACATCGTCCAGGAGATGCTGGCCTTGCAGAAATGCTCGGACGGCTTCTATTTGGAAGCCCATCCCAAGCTGCAACCCGTGGACTCGGCCACCCGGGGCATCTTCTTCGCCGGCTGCGCCGAGGGCCCCAAGGACATCAAGGAGTCGGTGACCCAGGCCTCGGCCGCGGCGGCCCGGGCCATGCGCCTTATGACCCCGGGCAAGCTCCTGGTGGAGGCCATCACCGCCGAGGTGCGCCCCGAGGCCTGCACCGTGTGCGGCATCTGCGCCAAGGTCTGCCCCTACAACGCCATCGTGGTGGACAAGAAGTCGGGCAAGCCGGCGGTGGTCACCGAGGCGGCCTGCGCCGGCTGCGGCACCTGCGCGGCCGAGTGCCCGGCCGACGCCATCCACATGCACCACTTCACCGACGGGCAGATCAACGCCCAAATCGACGCCATCCTGGAAGACGATCCCGCCGGGGTGATCCCGGTGTTCGCCTGCAACTGGTGCTCCTACGCCGGGGCCGACTTCGCGGGCGTGTCCCGTTTGCAATACCCGGCCAACACCCGCCTGATCCGCACCATGTGCTCGGGCCGGGTGGACGAGGACTTCGTGTGGCGGGCCTTCAAGCAGGGCGCGGCGGTGGTGCTGGTATCTGGCTGCCACTTCGGCGACTGCCACTACATCGACGCCAACCACTGGACCGACAAGCGCATCAAGCGCATGCACCGCAAGATGGAAAAGCTGGGCATCCGGCCCGAGCGCCTGCAACTGGAGTGGATCAGCGCGGCCGAGGGAGTGCGTTTCCAGGGCGTGATGCAAGATATGGAACAGCTGCGCGCCGGGGTCAGCCCCAAGGAGATCAAGGAGACCCAGCGCGTCCTGGCCGAGCAGAAGAAGAAAAAGAAATAGTCCCCGCGGCGGGTGATCCGGCCGGGGCTACCAGTTCTTGGGGCGTTGCTGGGCCTTATAGGGCAGATCGAAGCGCTCGGACAGGGCCTCCACCGCCAGGCCGGCCTGGGAGCCGGGCACCACGCAGGACACGCTGGATATGCTGGTGCTGATGGCCTGGGGGCAGACCCCTACCGAGGCCAGGCTGGTGAACATCACGCCCGGGATGCGCGGTTTTTCCCGCAGGTGGGGCCCGAACAGGGTGAGCACGGTCACGTCGGGAAGATAGGTGATGGCCCGGGCCTCCAGGTCGTGCTTGGCCTTCTCCAGCACCACCAGGGCGTGCTCCAGGTCCTTGCCCGCCACCACCAGCGACAGGTTAAAGGCGTCCTCCTGGTCCAGGCCGGAGACCAAAAGCTCCACGTTGATGCCCTGGGCGGCCAGGGCGGCCATGACCACCCCCGGCCCGTCCATGGTGTTGAGGGCGGAGAGCACCCGCAGCATGGAGCGGCCGTCGCTCTGCATCAGCCCCCCTACCTTGAGCTTTTCTTCCGCCATCTAGGCCGCCCCGCCCATGTGCCCTAGTCCCACTTGCGCCGGTCCAGGATCTTGCCGTGGAAGTCGGGGATCGTGCCCCGAGGCACCACCTCCACCTGGCCCTTCACCGTAAGGAACTCGCGCAAATCCTGCTCCAGCATGCGGCACAGGGCCAGCTCCCGCCCCACATCCTCGGTCAGCTCCACCTTGAGGGTGAGCAGGTCCTGGTCCTGGTGCCGGCTCACCTCGGCCTGGTACTTGAACACCTCGGGCCGCGCGGCGAACAGCTCGTCCAGCTGCCAGGGGTGCACAAAAGTGCCCCGTACCTTCACCGCCTGATCCATGCGCCCCAAGACGCCCTTCAGGCGGGGGCTGGTGCGGCCGCAGGAGCATTGGCCCTCCATCCACATGGACAAATCTCCGGTGGCCAGGCGCAGCATGGGATAGGCCGGGCTCAGGTTGCTGGCCACCACCTCGCCAGCCTTGCCCGGGGGCTGGGCCTGGCCGGTGGCCGGGTCCACCACCTCCACCAGCATGCCCTGGGGCACGTGCAGGCCCTGGGCCGCTTGGCACTCGTAGCCCAGGCAGCCCAGATACACCGTTGCGTAGCTCTGGCGCACCGTGATGCCCAGCTTTTCCTGCAAACGCCGGCGCAGGCTCTCGGGCAACATCTCCGCCCCCACCACCGCCGCCTCCAGAGCCAGGTCCGCGGCCGGGTCCAGGCCCATGGCCTCGGCCCGTTGGGCCAGGGTCATCAAAAAACTGGGGGTGCCCATGTAGGCGCTCACTTTTAGTTTTTGCATCACGCGCACCTGCATGAAGGCGTTGCCCGTGCCGCTGGGCAGCACCGTGGCCCCCAGCATCTTCAGGGAGTCGTCGAGCATGTGGGCATAGGGCCAGAGGTGATAGGAGAAGGTGTTGAGCACCCGGTCGCCGGGCAGGATGCCCCCCCCGCACAGGGCCTCGGCCAGGGAGGTCTGTTGGTAGCCGCTCTCGCCGGGCTGCCAGATGAAGCCTGGGTTGATGTAGATGCGGTGAAACTGCTCGGCCGGAACCGTCTCGAAGCCGCCGAAAGGCGGGTCCCGCTCCTGCCGGGCCACCAGGTCACTCATGCGCATCAGGGGAAGGCGGTCCAGGTCGCCCAGGCCCTGAAAGGATCCCGCCACCACCCCGGCCTGGCCGTAGATCTGGCCGTAGGCCGGGGAGCGCTCCAAGACCAACTCCACGGTCTGGCGCAGCCGGCCCTCCAGCTCAGCCTGACTGACGGACCAGGGGCCGGTTTCGGCGGGCTGGTCGAAATAGCGCCAAGGGCGCTGGTTGCTGGCCATCTGTGCCCCTTTCTTGCGGCCCAGCGGGATGCTTTCCAGCATATCCCAGGCGGGGATTTGGTTACAAGCGGGGGCGCGGCGGCCGGGCGGCAGCAACTTCTTGACAACAAATACCGGCTTGGCAATAATAAAGATCGATTAACTATGAATTGCATGCCTTGATCGCCAGGTAGCTGTTGATGAGTGACACGATCCTGATCTCCCACGGCGGCCCCCAACCGGCAAACCCTCGGCGGATTCCCTTTTCTTCCCATCTGCTCGCACTCCTTGGCTCGTACAGCGGTTTTTTCACCGACCGCCGCCCTGGCCTCACATCAAACTCCTCTATCGTGCGTTCGGCTTCTTGCGCCGCCCTTAGCGCGGCCCGGGAAGCTTCGATCAGATAGGTCCGCCCGGCGGGCCGTTTTTATTGGTTTTTTTCTAATGGGACCGGTCCCGCCGCTCCCCTAGCCGCCCCCCCGTGGACGGCGGTCAGTTGGGCGGGCGCCTGTGTTGAGAGGGGATATGAGTTTCGCGCAGAAGCTGGCAGATGGTCAGTTCGCAACCCTGGTTGAGTTGGAGCCGCCCAAGGGCGTGGAGGTGGGCGCCTTTGTGGGGCACGCCCAACGCATCAAGGGCAAGGTGGATGCGGTGGTGGTGCCGGAGATGGCCAACGCGGTGATGAAATTGAGCTCTCTGGGAGGCTGCATGCTTCTTGCGGGCAAGGGCTTGGAGACGGTGCTGCAGGTCTGCTGCCGCGACCGCAACCGCCTGGCCCTGCAGGCAGACCTATTGGCCGCGGCGTCCCTGGGTATCACCAACGTCATGGCCGTGGAGGGCGAAGCGCCCAGCTATGGCGACCATCACAAGGCCAGGGCGGTCTACGACCTGGACGAGCTGGAGCTGATGCAGGTCATCGCCAAGCTCTGCGCGGGCAAGGACATGGCCGGGGTGGAGCTGGAGGGAGCCCCCAGCTTCACCGTGGGCGCCACGCTCAACACCGGCGCCCTGGGCACGGTGCAACAGGAGCTGGCCGAGCTGGACAAGAAACTGGCCGCCGGGGCCCAGTATTTCCTCACCCCGCCGGTGTTTGATCTGGATTCTCTGGCCGCCTTCACCAAACACCTGGGCGACCGCGAGGTGAAGCTGATCCCCAACGTGTTGCTGCTCAAGTCGGTGGGCATGGCCCGGGCCATCGGCCGCCACCTGAAGCACGTGCACATGCCCGATTCGCTCATCGGGCGGGTCAAAGACGCTCCGGACCGGGTGCGCGAGTGCGTGCTCATCGCCCAGGAGCTCATCGCTGGCATCAAAGCGGCCGGCTACAGCGGGGTGATGATATCCCCCCTGGGCTGGGAAGACCGGCTGCCGCAGATATTGGGGGCGTAATTCAGGCGGCGGCCGCCACGGCCGCGCCAAAGCCAAGGAAGAAGTGCATGGCACAGCGCGCGCAAGGAACGGGCAACACGGCCCCGGCCCCGCCGGTGGGGCGGGTCATGGTGGTGGGGGGCGGCATCGCGGGCATGCAGTCGGCCCTGGACCTGGCCAATTCCGGCTACTACGTCTATCTGGTGGAGAACGACCCGGCCATCGGCGGTCTGATGTCCCAACTGGACAAGACCTTCCCGACCAACGACTGCGCGATGTGAATAATCTCGCCTAAACTGGTCGAGGTCGGCCGGCATCTGAACATAGAGCTTCTCACCAACGCGGAACTCCTGGCCCTGGACGGCGAGGAAGGCGACTTCACCGCCCGGGTGCTGCAGCATCCCCGCTTCGTGGACCTGGAAAAATGCACCGCTTGCGGCGAGTGCGCCAAGGTCTGCCCCATCCCCCTGGATAGCGAGTACGACGCGGGCATCGCCCAGCGGAGGGCTGCCTACAAGCGCTACGCCCAGGCCATTCCCGGGGCCTATTCCATTAGCAAACGGGGCCAAAGCCCCTGCAAGGTGGCCTGCCCGGCCCACATAGCGGTGCAGGGTTACGTGAACCTCATCGCGGCGGGGCGCTATCGCGAGGCCCTGCGCGTCATCCGCGACGAAAACCCGCTTCCCGCGGTCTGTGGCCGGGTGTGCACCCATCCCTGCGAGGCGGCCTGCGCCCGGGGGGATCTGGACGAGCCCATCGCCATCCGCGACCTCAAGCGCTTCGTGGCCGAGTGGGAAATCGAGCAGGGCGAGATGGACCTGCCCGAAACCAAGCCGCCTCGGGGAGAGAAGATAGCCATCATCGGATCCGGCCCGGCCGGGCTCTCGGCGGCCTACTACCTTTCCCTGGAAGGCTTCGAGGTCACCATCTTCGAGTCTCTGCCCGTGGCCGGGGGCATGCTCCGGGTGGGCATCCCCGACTACCGCCTGCCCCAGCGCATCCTGGACTACGAGATCGACTACATCAAGGCCCTGGGGGTGGAGATACGGCTCAACAGCACCCTGGGCGAGGACTTCACCGTGGGCCAGCTCCAGCAAGAGGGCTACAAGGCGGTGATCATGGCCGTGGGCGCTCACCGCTGCCTCACCCTGGGGGTGGACGGCGAGGACGCGGCCGGGGTGCAGCCGGGCGTGGAATTTTTGCGCCAGGCCGGCCTGGGCCAGGCCAAATCTCCCGGCAAGCGGGTGGTGGTGGTGGGCGGCGGCAACGTGGCCGTGGACTCGGCCCGCACCGCCCTGCGCCTGGGCAGCCAAGAGGTCACCATCCTCTACCGCCGCACCCGCAAGGAGATGCCGGCCTACGAAGACGAAGTCGAGGAGGCCCTGGAAGAGGGCGTCAACATCGAGTTCCTGGTGGCGCCTAAGCGCTTCATCTCCACCGACGGCAAACTCAGCGGGGTGGAGGTGGTCAAGATGGAGCTGGGCGAGCCCGACGCCTCGGGCCGGGCCCGGCCCCAGGAAATACCCGGCTCGGAGTACGTCATAGAGGTCGACGGCGCCATGGCCTCCATTGGCCAGGAGCCGGACCTGGAGTGCCTGGACGACACCTGCCGCCTGGACGTGGGCCGCAAGAACTGCCTCCAGGTTGACGATGTGAGCCTACAGACCAACCTGGCCTTTGTCTTCGCCGGCGGCGACGCGGTGCTGGGACCGGCCACGGTCATCGAGGCGGTGGCCCAGGGCAAGGAGGCGGCCCGCTCGGTCACGGCCATGATCGAGGGCCGGGACATGAAACAAGGCCGGCCCCGCAAGCTCAACCCGGTGCAACCGGAGAGCATCAACCAGCCGGAGCAGGCCCGGGAGCATCTGCCCCATGCCGACCCGGTGGAGCGGGCCAAGAACTTCCAGGAGGTGCTGGGCCCCTATACCGAGGAGCAGGCCCAGGCCGAGGCCTCCCGCTGCCTGGCCTGCGCCGGGTGCGCCGAATGCATGCTCTGCGTGGATGCCTGCCTGGCCGAGGCGGTTAACCATGACCAGGAGCCCCGCGAGCTGGCCCTGGAGGTGGGTTCGGTGGTGCTCTCCAGCGGCGCCCGGCCCTTCCAGCCCGAGACCTCGGGCCTGGACTTCCGCTACGGCCAAAACCCCAACGTGCTCACCGGCCTGGAGTTCGAGCGCCTGCTCAGCCCGGCCGGCCCCACCCAGGGCCATTTGGTGCGCCTGTCGGACCACAAGGATCCCCTGAAAATCGCCTGGCTGCAATGCGTGGGGTCGCGGGACACCAACCGCTGCGGCAACGGCTACTGCTCCTCGGTTTGCTGCATGTACGCCATCAAGCAGGCCCTGGTGGCCAAGGAGCACGCCCCCGGCGATTTGGAATGCACCATCTTCAACATGGACATCCGCACCTTTGGCAAGGACTACGAGCTCTACTACCACCGCGCCCGGGACCAGGAGGGGGTGCGCTTCATCAAGTCGCGGGCCCACACCATCTACGACGACCCGAAAACCGGCGGGGCGCGCATCGAGTACGCCACCGACGACGGCCAGGCCATGGAGGAAGTCTTCGATCTAGTGGTGCTTTCGGTGGGCCTGCAGGTGCCGGCCTCCAGCGGCGAGCTGGCCCAGCGCATCGGGGTGGAGCTGGACCAGTACCGCTTCGCCCAGACCGATCCCATGGCCCCGGTGGCCACCAACCGGCCGGGAGTCATGGTGTGCGGCAGCTTCCAAGGCCCCAAGGACATCCCCAGCTCGGTCACCGAGGCTAGCGCGGCGGCGGCGGCGGCGGCGGGCAAGCTGGCTCCGGCCCGCTGGAGCGCCACCAAGAGCCTGGAGATGCCGGCCGAGCGCGACGTGGCCGCCGAGGAGCCCAGGGTGGGGGTGTTCGTGTGCAAATGCGGCATCAACATCGCCGGAGTGGTGGATGTGCCCTCGGTTACCGAATACGCCGCCACCTTGCCGGGCGTGGTGGTGGCCGACGACGGACTGTTCGTCTGCTCCCAGGACGTGCAGGAGCAGATGAAGGAGAAGATCGCCGAGCACAACCTCAACCGGGTGGTGGTGGCCTCATGCAGCCCCAAGACGCACGAGCCCATCTTCATGGACACCCTCACCTCTTGCGGCCTGAACAAGTACCTGTTCGAGATGGCCAACATACGCAACCACGACTCCTGGGTGCACACCGCCGAACCTGCCCTGGCCACGTCCAAGGCCAAGGACCTGGTGCGCGCGGCGGTGGCCCGGGTGACCACCCACCGCGCCCTGCCCAAGATGACGGTCGGGGTCAAATCCCGCTGCCTGGTGGTGGGGGCCGGAGTGGCCGGCATGACCGCCGCCCTGTCCCTGGCCGACCAAGAGTTCGAGGTGGTGCTGGTGGAGCGCGAGCCCATGCTGGGCGGCTTCTCCCGCCAGCTGACCCACACCATCGAGGGAGCGGACATCAACGCCCACCTGGATACGCTCATGGAGCGGGTGCTGGAGCACGAAAACATCCAGGTGCTCACCGAAACGGTGATCACCGGTTTCAGCGGCTATAGGGGCAACTTCACCACCGAGGTGATCGTGGGCCCGGCCATGTACGAACGCAAGATCAACCACGGGGCCCTGATTCTGGCCACCGGGGCCAGTGAGTACGAGCCCACCGAATTCGGCTACGGCCAGGAGTCCCGCGTGGTCACGCAAGTGGAGTTGGCCCAGCGCCTGGAGGAGCCCGACGGGGCCCAAGGGCTCGACTCGGTGGTGATGATCCAGTGCGTGGGCTCGCGGCGCGAGGACTACCCCAACTGCTCGCGCATCTGTTGCCAAAGCGCGGTGAAGAACGCCCTGCATCTCAAGGAACTCAACCCCGATATGCAGGTCTACGTGCTCTACCGCGACATCCGCACCTACGGCCTCATGGAGGACTACTACACCGAGGCCCGCCAGAAGGGCGTGGTCTTCTTCCGTTTCGCCCAGGAGCTCCCCCCGGTGGTTACCCCGGGCGAGGACGGCATGCTGGTCAGCTTCATCGACCACGTGCTGGGCCGCGAAATTCAGGTGAGGGCCGACCTGGTCACCCTGAGCGCGGGCATGCGCCCCCGCGAATCCGAGGACTTGTGGTCCATCATGAAGCTGGCGCGCAACGCCGACGGCTACCTGCTGGAGGCCCACGTAAAGCTGAGGCCGGTGGACATGGCCAGCGACGGGGTCTACGTGTGCGGCACGGCCCACGGACCCAAGCTGGTCTCCGAGTCCATCTCCCAGGCCCTGGCCGCGGCCGGCCGGGCGGCCACCCTGTTGGCCCAGACCGAGCTGGAGCTGTCGCCGGTCACCTCGCGGGTGAACCCGGAGCTGTGCGCCTCCTGCCTGGTGTGCGTCTATTCCTGCCCCTATCAGGTGCCGCGCATCAACCAAGACGGAGTCAGCCAAATAGACGAGGCCCTGTGCCGGGGCTGCGGCATCTGCGCCGCCGAGTGCCCGGCCAAGGCCATAGAACTCAATTGGTACGAGGACGACCAGATCCTCGCTCAGGTGGATGGTCTGCTAGAGGGAGCAATGTAATGGAGGCCTTTGAGCCGGTGATTGTGGCTTTCTGCTGCAACGCCTGAGGTTATTCAGCCGCGGACCTGGCAGGTTCGATGCGACTGAATTACCCGGTGCACGTACGCATAATCCGCGTGCCCTGCACCGGGAAAGTGGACATTTTGCACATCCTGCGCGCCTTTGAAAAAGGCGCCGACGGGGTTTACCTGGTGGGCTGCATGGAAGGGAGCTGCTTCTATGAGCAGGGCAACTTCAAGGCCCGCAAAAGGGTGGAGCACGCCCAGCGCCTGCTGGAGCAGGTGGGCACCGGCGGCGAAAGGGTGCAGATGTACAACCTCACCTCGGGCGAGGCCCCGAAGTTCGCCCAATATGCCCGGGAGATGAGCGAACGCATCATGGCCCTGGGGCCCAATCCGGCCAAGCTGGCCGGCGCGGCTTCCGCCGCCCCGGCCAAGGGACAGGCGGCGGAAAGAGGAGCGGCGTGAAATGATCGTAGCGAACGGCAAACCCCTTGAAGAAATCATCGAGGTAGTCAAGGACCACCGCAAAATCCTGGTGGCCGGCTGCAACGAATGCGTCACGGTTTGCGAGGTGGGAGGCAGCAAGGAGGTCGGCATCCTGGCCTCGGCCCTGCGCCTGCACTTCCTGAACCAAGGCATCGACGCCCAGGTAGGCGAAACCACCCTGCAACGCCAGTGCGACCGCGAGTACGTGGTGGGGGCCCGCGAGGAAGTGGAGCCCCACGACATCGTGGTCTCCATCGCCTGCGGCGTGGGCTGCCAGTTCATGGCCGAGGAGTACGACACCATGCCCGTGGTGCCCGGCGTGAACACCTCCTTCATGGGCGGGGCCCTGGAGCGCGGCATATGGAGTGAGCGTTGTCAGGGCTGCGGGGCCTGTGTGCTGGCCACCACCGCGGGCATCTGCCCGGTCAGCCGCTGCGCCAAGAGGGTGCTCAACGGCCCCTGCGGCGGCTCCACCAAGGGCAAGTGCGAGATTTCCAAGGACCTGGACTGCGCCTGGCAGCTCATCGTCGACCGCCTGAAGTCCCTGGGCCGCCTGGAGGACTACGAGACGCTGGCCCCCATCAAGGATTGGACCACCGACCGGGCGGGGGGGCCGCGCACCCGCGTCAAGGAGGAGGTGGCGTCATGAGCGTGAACACCCCCAGCAAACTGGAAAAGATGCTCAAGGCCGGCCACCAGGCGGTTACCAGCGAGTGCGGCCCGCCCCGGGGCAGCGCGGCCGAGGAGATCAAGGAGAAGGCCGAGCTGATCAAGGACCACGTGGACGCCATCAACATCACCGACAACCAGACCTCGGTGACCCGGCTCTGCTCCCTGGCTTCCTGCATCCACCTGAAGCTGGCCGGTTTGGAGCCCATCCTGCAAATGGTGACGCGGGACCGCAACCGCATCGCCATGCAGAGCGACATTCTGGGCGCGGCCTCCTTTGACATCAACAACATCCTGTGCCTGTCCGGCGATCACCAGAGCTTCGGCGACTGCTCGGAAGGCCAAAACGTGCACGACCTGGACTCCATGCAGCTCATCCAGACCGTCAGGCACATGCGCGACGAGGGCAAGTTCCTGGGCGGCGACGACATCAAGCGGCCGCCCGACATGTTCGTGGGGGCGGCGGCCAATCCCTTTGCCGATCCTTACGAGATCCGGGTGCCCCGCCTGGCCAAGAAGGTGGCTGCCGGGGTGGAGTTCATCCAGACCCAGTGCATCTTCAACCTGGACAAGTTCGAGCAGTGGCTGGGCGAGGCCCGCGACCGGGGCCTGTTGGAACAGGTCTACATCCTGGCCGGGCTCACCCCGCTCAAGTCGGCGGGCATGGCCAAATACATGAAAAACCGGGTGCCGGGCATGGACGTGCCCGACGAGGTGGTGGAGCGCATCGCCGGGGTGCCCAAGGAAAAGCAGGCCGAGGAAGGCGTCAAGATGTGCATCGAGTCGGTGCAGCGCCTAAAGGACGTGGAAGGGGTGCACGGCTTCCACGTCATGGCCATCGAGTGGGAGGAGAAGGTGCCCGAGATCGTGGAGGGCGCCGGCCTCTATCCCCGGCCCAAGCTGGACTGAAAAAGGCGACGCCCTGGGCGGCTTTTGCGGGAGGGATGAAACCCGCCCGGTTGGGGACGAAACGCCCCAACTGGGCGGCGTTTTTTTATTCGACCGGCAGGGTGACGGTGAAGCTGCTGCCCTTGCCCAGCTCGCTGTCCACCTCCACCGTGCCGCCCAGGGAATCCACCACGCTCTTGACGATGGGCAGCCCCAGGCCGGTGCCGGTGACGTAGCGGGTCTTCTCGTTTTTGATGCGGTAGAACCTGTCGAAGATCTTGCCTACTTTCTCGGGCTCTATGCCAAAGCCCTCGTCGCTCACCGTCACCTTGAGCATGCCGCCCTCGGCCCAGGCCTTTAGGGTCACCCGGCCTCCGTCCGGCGAGTAGTTGATGGCATTGGCCGCCAGGTTGGTGAACACGCTCTCCACCCCCACCGGATCGGCCAGCAGTAAGGGCAGCGGCTCCTCGGGCAGCTCCAGGCTCAGGGTCATTCCGCGGCTCTGGGCCTGGGGGCTCAGCGCCTCCTTCACCGCGGCCAGCATTTTTCCCGGGCTCACCGGAACCGGCTCCGCCGCCGTGGCTCCACCGTCCTCCAGGCGGCTCAGGTCCAACAGGTCGCGTACAAAGGAGATGAGCCCCTGGGTGCGCTCCCGGGCCCGCGACAGCAAATGGCGGTGCCCCTGGGGCGGAGCGGTGCCCTCTTCGCCCAGAAGCAGGGTCAGTTGCAGAAGGATGGTGGACAATGGCGAACGCAGCTCATGACTCACCTTGGCCACGAACTCCTGCCGGAGCTGGTCCAGCATGCGGTAGGGAGTCACGTCGATGAACACCAGCACCGCTCCCAGGCTGGCGCCCCCTTCGCCCAGCACCGGCGTGGCCTGGGCCAACAGGGTGCGCTCCTGATCGGTGGTGAACTCCACCGCGGGCGGATCGCCTTGCTGGTCTTGCTCCTGTTGCGAGGCGCGGCGGGCCAACTCGTGCACCTTGGGCTCGCGCAGGTAGCGGGATATGTCCTGCCCCGGCGCGCTGTCGGGCTCCAAGCCGGCCATCTGGCAGAAGGTTGGGTTGTGCAGCACCACCTGGCCATCGGTCTGAGTGACCAGGATGCCCAGAGGCAAGGCGCTGATCACGGTGCGCAGGCGGCTCTGCTCACCGGCCAGGTCGGCCAGGGTCTGCCGGCGTTCGCGCTCCAGGCGCTCGGTCTCCCGGGTCAGCCGCAGGCGCTCCATGGCCCGCCCCACGGTTAGCCGTAGCTGGTCGGGCTGGAAAGGCTTGGGCAAGAAATCGTAGGCCCCCAGCTTCATGGCCTCGATGGCGGTCTCCACCGTGGCGTAGCCGGTGATGACGATGACCAGCACCTGGGGGTGGGACTGGCGCAGGAGCTTGAGCACCTCCAGGCCGTCCATGCCGGGCATCTTCAGGTCCAAAAGCACGATGTCCGCCGGGCTGCGTTCCATGGCCTCCAGGCCGGCCGCTCCGTCTGGCGCCTTGTCCACCGAGCATCCCTGGCGGCTCAGGATGCGCTGGCAGCCGTCGCGAATGTCCCGTTCGTCGTCGATTACCAAAACCGGCACGGGAGCCGAGTCGCTGTTGGTCACGCCTGTACCTCCTAGGCGGCGGTGATTGATGGCAGCTTGATTACAAACTGAGTGCCCTGGCCGCGAGGGCTGAAGACCTCGATGCTGCCATGGTGATTCTTGACGATGCCGAAGGCCACGCTGAGGCCCAAGCCGGTGCCCTCGCCCTCCTCCTTGGTGGTGAAGAAAGGCTCGAAAACATGGGGCAGCACGTCGGGGGGAATGCCCGGCCCGGTGTCCTTGATCTCCACCAGCACCCCCCGGCCGCCCGGGAAGCGGCGGGTTCGCACCTTGATGCTTCCATTGCCCTGCATGGCCTCGGCCGCGTTTAGGATAATGTTCATGAACACGTGGTTGAGCTGCTGGATGTCCGCCGGCACCTGGGGCAGCTCGGCATCCAGGTCCATGCGCACGTCGATGTTTTGAAACTGAGACTGGTTTTCCAGCAGGAACATGGTGCGGGTCAGGGCCTGATTGAGGTCGGCCGGACGCATCACCCGCTTGGTTTGACGGGCGAACTGCAACAACTCCTTTATGGTGTCGCGGCAACGCTGGGCGTTGTCCAGGATGCGCTTCAAGTCGTCGCGGGCATCGTCGGGCAGCTTGTACTCCTCGGCCACCAGGTTGGCGTAGAGGGTTATGCCGGCAAGGGGGTTGTTGAGCTGGTGGGCCACCCCAGCGGCCAGCTTGCCGATGGAGGCCATCTTTTCCGACTGCAACAGCTGCATGCGGGTGTGATCCAGCTCCCGCTCCATGCGCTGCTTGGCCCGGAGGTCGTAAAAAAAGCCCACCGTGGCCACCTCGTTGTCGTCCTCGGTGACCACCGCCGCCGACAGGCTGATGGGCGCCGTGCTGCCGTCCTTGCGCAGCAGGCGCACCTCGTGGGACTTCAGCTTGCCCTCGCCGCCGTGCTCCTTATCGCGCAGCAGGGCCATAATCTCCCGCGCCCCGTCACCGGGGTAGATGTCGCGGATGTCCAGCTCTTTGAGCGCCTCCCGCTCGCTGTAGCCGGTTATGTCCCCGGCCGCCTCGTTGAACAGGATGACGCGGCCGGTCATGTCCGCGGCGATCACCGCGTCCACGGAGCTTTTAATCAAATTGCGCAAAAAGCTGTTGGAGCGAATCAGCTCCCGGTTAACTTTCTGAAAGCGGTGCCAGGCCCGCTGGCGGCGGGTGATGTCGCGGTGCACGTGCACCACCCGGGCCACCTCGCCGCTGGAGCCGATGACCGGCAGGGCGGTGCATTCGATGTAACGCTCGCTGCCGTCCGGGGCGGTCTGCACATGTTCGGAAACGGTGGGGCGGCCGCTCTTGAGGGCCTCGATGGCGTGGCAGGCGTCCTTGCGCTCCTGGCAGGGTTCGGGGCGGCGGCGGGTGAGCTGATAGCAGGTGTGGCCGATCACCTTGTCGCGCTTGAGGCCCAGGTGGTCCAGAAACACCTGGTTGCAGTCCATCACCTTGTAGTTGACCGGGTCCACCACGTAGATGGCGTCGGGCAGGCTGTCGAGCACCATCTCGCTGAACTTGCGCTCTCGGGCCATCTCCCTCTGGAGCTGCCGGCTCTCGGCCTGAGCCTCCTCCAACTCCCTGATCCGTTCCCGCAAGGCGATGATCTCGGCGGCCAGATCCTCGGCCGAGGGCCTTGTTGCTTCCATGGGTTCCTCATGCGGCCGGGCGGTTGCGGCAGTGCGGCCCGTGCAAAGACCAGCCTAGGATAACGTATCATAGCGATAGGTTTACTAGCAATCCCCGACCCCAAAAGAGCGGCCAGAACCAGCGCCCGGAGGTTGAGTTTATTGACAGTTTACCCATGATCTTGCTATGCTTACAATCGTTCCAATTGAGCCTGATTACCTGTTGGGAGAGGGGTTGCCATGGCCGGTAAGAGAGTGCTCATCATAGACGACGATCCCGATTTGGTTGAAGCGGTAAGCATGCTGCTGGAGGCGGAGGGCATGGAGCCCCTGGCCGCATATGGAGGGATCGAGGGTCTGGAAAAGGCCCGCAAGGAAAGTCCGGACCTCATCATCTTGGACGTGATGATGGAGGACAAGGACGGCTTCGCGGTGGCCAAGGAGGTCGCCAATGACCAGTCGCTGGGAGACATCCCGGTGATCATGCTCACCGCCGTGGCCGAGCACGCCATGGACACCAGTTACGCACCTCAGGCAGCCATCAAGTCCCTGGAAGCTGACGAGTGGTTCGACAAGCCGGTCGACCCGGCTGCCCTGGTGGAACGCATCAAGGAATTCATCGGCTGAGCCCGCTGCCCTATTCCGGGCGGCACGACCTTTGGATGCACTGCGGCCTTTGCCGCGGCGCGGCGGCGCGCCCGCGGGACAAGGGCATATTCCCATGGAATAAAACGGCCCCTCCGCTGCTCCGCGGAGGGGCCGGGTTTGTTTAGGGGGATGCGCGGCCTAGAAGGCCTCTTCCGGAATCTCCAGGGCCGAGGTGTCTTCTTGCTGCAGGGCCACGTAGCGGCCGAACACGTTTGTTAACACGTTGCGGCAGAAGAACTTGGCCGAAGCCATCTTGCCCTGATAGAAGAATTTGTCGCCGCTGCCCAGGCCCTCCTGGGCCAGCTTGTCCCGGGCGATGAGCCCCTGCTCCAAAAGCAGGTTGGCCAACACCGTTTCCGCGAAGTTCTCCAAAAAACGGGTGGCGTACAGGGGCACCAGGGAGAGGCGGCCCTCCTGAAAGTATTGGGTGAAGCGCCGTGCGTTGTCGCCCACCATGCCCGCCGCCTTGCCCAGCAGGGCGAAGTCCGGCCCAAAGTCAGGGTCCTCGCCATGGGCCTGGGCAAAGCCCATCACCTCCATGATCCACTCCTTGAACACCGATCCCTTGGCAATGCCCAGCTTGCGGCCCACCAGGTCCAGGGACTGGATGTAATTGGTGCCTTCCCAGATGGAGAGGATCTTGATGTCCCGGGCGTACTGTTCCACCGGGAAGTCGGAGCAATAGCCCGAGCCTCCCAGCACCTGGATGGCGTCGCGGGTGAGCATGTAGCCAAAGTCGGTGTTGTAGGCCTTGACCAGGGGGGTGAGTATCTCCATGCGGTGGAAGGAGCGTTGCCGCGCCTCGGGGTCCGGGTCGTGCTTGGCCACGTCGGTGTGGAACAGCAGATAGGCCACCAGGGCCCGCATGGCCTCGGAGCCGGCCTTGAGGTTCATGAGCATGCGGCGCACGTCCTCGTGATGCACGATGGTCACCGCCTCGCCGTGGCGGTCGGCCAGGGGCGCGCCCTGCACCCGCTCCCTGGCGTAGGCCTTGGCCGCGTCATAGGCGCTGGCCGTGACGCCGCAGGCCTGGATGCCGCAGCCGATGCGGGCCTCGTTCATCATCTGGAACATCTTGGCCATGCCGCTGTGGGGCTCGCCCAAAAGGATGCCCCGGCAACCGCCGTTCTCGCCGAAGCTCAGGGAGCAGGTGGGCGAACCGTGGATGCCCATCTTGTGCTCGATGCCCGAGCAAAACATGTCGTTGGGCTGCCCCAGGGAGCCGTCAGGCTCCACCCATATCTTGGGCACGATGAACAGGCTCAGGCCCTTGGTGCCGGCCGGCGCGCCCTCGATGCGGGCCAGGGTCAGGTGGATGATGTTCTCGCACAGGTCGTGCTCGCCGCAGGTGATAAAGCGCTTGGTGCCCTCGATGCGATACACGCCCTCCCCGCTGTCCGGGTCGGGCACGGCCTTGGTGCGCGAGGCCCCCACGTCCGAGCCCGCGTCGTTTTCGGTCAGGCACATGGTGCCCGCCCACACCCCGGTGTACATCTTTTCCACGAACAGGGCCCGGTCCTGGTCGGTGCCGTAATTCTCGATGAGATGCCCGGCTCCCACCGCCAGGCCGGGGAAGGTCATAAAGGCCATGTTGGCCGCGTTGTGCAGCTCGCGGATGAGCCCGCCCACCATCAGGGGCAGGCCCTGTCCCCCGAACTCGGGATTGGAGGTGGCCCCGGTCCAGCCGTTTTCGGCCAGCACCCGCCAGCACTCCTTCCAGTAGTCCGGAGTGGTTACCACGCCGTCGTCCCAGGCGCAGCCCACGCGGTCGCCGTCCTGCAGGCCCGGGCCCAGCACCTCGCGGCCCACCTTCAGCCCCTCCTCCAGCATCATCTCCACGTCCTCTTGGCTGAAGTCGGCAAAGGCGGGATAAGAGAGCAGCTTGCTCAGGCCCAGGTGCTCCAGGAGCAGGAATTTGCTGTCGCGCGTGTCGCGGCGGAAGTAATTGACGCCCATGTTTTTCTCCCAGGTGATCCGGCCCCGCCATTCGCGGGGCGGGTTTCAATGATGGTGGCGGCTTTGCCTTGGGCGGGCGGCCCCAGGCGGGGCGCGCCCGTGAAAACGCTCAGAGTCCCAGGTAGGTCTTGCGGATGACCTCGTCTTCCAGAAGCTCCTGGCCCTTGCCTTGGGCGATTATCTTGCCCGAGGAGAGCACGTAGTTGCGGCTGGCCATCTTGAACACCGTGGCCACCTCCTGCTCCACCAGCAGGATGGTGATGCCCAGCTCGCGGATGGCCTCTATGCGTTTGAACACCTCGGTGCGCATCAGGGGGGCCAGGCCGGTGGACGGCTCGTCGATGCACAAGAGCTTGGGCCGGGACATCAGGGCCCGCCCCACGGCCAGCATCTGCTGCTCCCCGCCGGACAGGGTGCCCGAAACCTGCTTGGAGCGCTTTCCCAGCACCGGGAAGAGCTGGTAGACCGTGTCCAGGTCTTGCTCCATCTGCTGCTTGTCGCCGTGCAGATAGGCCCCGGCGTGCAGGTTCTCCAATACGCTCATCTCCCGGAAGGGCCGCCGCCGCTCCGGGCAGTGCACCAGACCCATCTTCACGATCTCGTGGGCCGGGGCCTTGACGATGGACTTGCCTTCAAAGTTGATGGAGCCCTTGAGGGTGATGTCGCCGAGGGCGGTGCCACGCTGGGTCATCTTTTCCCAGGCCACCAGCCCGGTGATGGCCCTCAGCAGGGTGGTCTTGCCCGCCCCGTTGGGGCCCACCAGGCTCACCAACTCCCCGGCCTCCACGTGCATGCTCAAGTCGTTGATCAACACGGCCTTGTCGTAGCAGACCTTCAGGTTGGAAACCTCCAGCAGCACTTAGACGCCTCCCTCCCCCAGATAGGCCTCGATCACCTCGGGGATCTCCACGACCTGCTGGGGAGTGCCGTCGGCGATGATGGTGCCGAAATTCAAAACGATGATGCGGTCCACGATCTTCATGAGCTGCTGCAGCTTGTGCTCGATGATGATCATGGCCGGGCCTTCGCTGTGCAGGCGGCCGAAGCGCCCCCCCTTGTGCAGGCGGGCCACGGACTTGGCCATCAGCTCGGTCTCGGCCGGGCTCAGGCCCCCGAAGGGCTCGTCCAGGATCAGCAGCTCGGGGTCGGTGGCCACGGCCCGGGCCACCTCCAGGCGTTTTAGGTCGCCCTGGCTCAGGGTGCTGGCCTTTTCCAGGGCCATGTCCGAGATGCCCGCGAACTCCAGGGCGTCCATGGCCTTGGCCTCCACCTTCTTGACCCATTCGCCCCGCTTCATGGCCCGGGGGCTCAGGCAGGAGACCATCACGTTGGCGATGATGGGCAGGCGCCTGAAGGGCCGCATGTTCTGGAAGGTGCTGGCAATGCCCAGGTTCACGATGTCATAGGCCTTCTTGCCGGTGATTTCCTTGCCCTTGAAGCGCACCTTGCCCCGGTCCGGCTTGAGTATGCCGTTGATCAGGCGCACCAGGGTGGTCTTGCCCGCCCCGTTGGGCCCGATGAGCCCCACCATCTCCTGGCGGCCCATGTCGAAGCTCACGCTGTTGGTGGCGGTGAGGCCCCCGAAGTCCTTGTGCAGCTCCTTTATTTCCAAGAAGGGAGCCGGCATGATCAGGCCTCCTCGCCCTCTTCGCGCAGCTCGCGGCGCGAGACCTTGCCCACGTCGGTCTTGGGCAGCTCGCCCCGGAACTCGATGATCTGGGGCACCTTGTAGTGGGCCAGCTCCTGCTTGCAGTAGTCGATCAGCTCCTCCTCGGAGACCTTGCCCCGGGCCTCGCCCTGCAGCACCACGTAGGCCTTTATGAGCTGGCCCACCTTGGGATCGGGCACCCCCACCACTCCGGCCGCCTTGACCTGGGGATGGTTGTAGAGCACCTCCTCCACGTGCTTGGCGAACACCGAGTAGCCCTTGTGCTTGATCAGGTCGCGCTTGCGGTCGAAGAAATGGAAATAGCCCTCCTCGTCCATGCTCACCAGATCGCCGGTGCGCAGCCAGCGCTTGCCGGCCAGGTCGATCATGGTCTCGGCGTTGTCCTCGTCCCGTTGCCAATAGCCCTGCATGATGTTGGGCCCGGAGAGGACCATCTCCCCCACCTCGCCCACGGGCATGGCCTCGGTGCCTTCCACGTCGATGATGGCCGCGGTCACGTTGGGGATGGGCAAGCCGAAGGAGCCCTTTTTGGTGCGGTGCAGGGGGTTGGTGTGGCTCACCGCGGCGGTCTCGGTCATGCCGTAACCCTCCACGATGTGGCTGCCGGTGCGCCGCTCCCAGTCTTCCACCGTGGTCTCGTGCAGGGTGTCGGCCCCGCATACGATGATCTTTAGCTTCTTCCAGTTCACCCGGGCGGTCTTGTCGTACTCCTTGAGATACTCGTACAGGGTGGGCACCCCGTAGAAGCCCGAGGCGCCGTAGCGCTCCACCGCGGCCAATATCTCGTCCAGGTCCGGGGTGGTGAACAGCACCAGGGTGTAGCCGTGCACCAGGCCGGTGAGCATGATGACCACCTGGCCGTAGATGTGGAACAGGGGCAAGAAGGCGATGATGGTCTCGTTGCCCTCCTCGAACTGGTGCTCCCAGAAGGCCAGGGCCTGGGACTGGCAGGCGATGATGTTCTGGTGGGTGAGCATGGCCGCCTTGGGGTGGCCGGTGGTGCCGCCGGTGTAGGGCAAGGCGGCCAGGTCGGTCGCCGGGTCGAAGTTTATGTCCGGCGGGCTGGGCTGGTTCTGCTTTAGCAGGTCCTGCATCTTCAAGAGCCCGGCCTCGGCGATCAGGGCCGCGTCGGGAATATGCATGCCGCCGTAGGCCTTGGCTATGACCCCCTTGGCGAACATCTTCTTGAGCTTGGGCAGATACTCGTCCACCCCGGTGATGACCACGTTGTCCAGGGGCACTCCGGCCGCGGCCACGTTGTCGTAGAGGATGTCCTGGCACACCACCGTCTTGGCCCCGCTGTCCGACAGCTGGTGGCGCACCTCCTGGCTGGTGTAGACCGGGCTCACCGGGGTGACCACCGCGCCGGCCTTCAGGGCGCCCATGTAGGCGATGAGGTACTGGGGGCAGTTGAGCAGGTACAAGGCGACCCTGTCGCCCTTTTGCACTCCCAGCCCGGCCAGGGCGGCGGCAAAGCGGTCCGCCTGCTCCTTGAGCTCCTTGTAGGAGAGCTTCTTGCCGTAAAAGATCACCGCGGCCTTGTTGCCGAACTTCTCCGCGACCTGGTCGAACAGCTCGGGGATGGATACGTTGGGGATGTCGATCTCGGGGTTGACGTGGTCCGGATAGTGAGCCAACCACGGTTTGTCCAGATAAGCCTGCATGGCGTCCATATTCTCTTCACCTCACACGTTGCATGGAACCAATGTTCGACCAGGATTCACGACAAAGAGGTGTCGCAGACCCGGCACCTCTGCCGTATGAAAACGTTGCGCAGCTTGCAGCGGGGGCACTCGTTCTCCAGCTTGTCGCGCACCCAGGGGATGAGCCCCTCGGGCATGAACAGCAGGGTGACCAGCACCAGGCCCGCGAAGATGAACATGCGGATCTCGGGCAGGCTGGGGAAGTTGCCCAGCGCCACCCGGAGCACCTCCATAAGGGGGTTGAGGATGAACACCCCGGCGATGGGCCCGTAAATGGAGACCATGCCCCCGAACACCGACCAGATGATCACCTGGAACGACAGGGACACCTCCAGGGTGGAGGGCCCGGCCAGGCGCATGAAATGGGCGTAGAGCCCGCCGGCGATGCCCGCGAAAAAGCCGCTCATGCAAAAGGCCAAGAGCTTGTAGCGGATGGTGTTGATCCCCGAGGAGCGCACCGCCACCTCGTCCTCGCGGATGGCGTGCAGGATGATGCCGGTCTTGGAGTCGGTGATCTTCCACATGGCGAAACCCAGGATCACCACCAGGCTGGAACAAAGGTAATAGTCCATCACCCGGGAGCCGGTCAGCCTGGACAGGCCGGACAGCCCCAGCTCGCCGCCGGTGATGTCGGGCATGGCGAAGACCAGGCCGGTGAGGATGATGGGAAAGGCCAGGGTGGTCAGGGCCAGGTACGAGCCTCTGAGCCGAAGGCAGGGTATGCCCACCACCAGGCCGGCCAGCACGCCGCCCACCGCGCCCAGGGGGATGGACAGATAGGGCGGGAAGCCCAGGTCCAGGTTGAGCAGGGCGGTGACATAGGCGGCCACCCCGAAGAACAGGGCGTGGCCGAAGTTCATCTGGCCGGTGAAGCCGGACAACAGATCCCAGCTGGCGGCGAAGATGGCGAAGATGCAGGTCAGGATGAGAATGCGCAGGATGTAATAGTCCTGGGTGAACAGGGGCACGGCCATGAGCGCGATGATGAACAGCAGCACGGCCAGGCGGCTGGGCAACACCAGCACCTCGGAACGCAGAATGGTCCAGCCCCGGCGGAAGTAAGCGCTGACCAGTCCCATTTTAGCGCTCCTCCTCGAAGGACACCCCGAAGAGCCCGTCCGGCCTTATCAGGAGCACCAGGATCATGATCGACAGGGCCACCGAGTCCTTGAGGAACGCGCCCATGGGCAGCAAAAACACCACCAGGGATTCGGCGAAGCCCAGGATGTAAGCTCCCACGAAGCTGCCCTCGATGCTGCCCAGGCCGCCCAGGACCACGATGGCCAGCATCATGATCAGGGGGTGCATCCACATGGTGGGCTCCACCGTGACCAGGGGGACCACGATGGCCCCGGTGATGGCCGCCAGGCCCACCGAAACCCCCATGGTGCCCATGGCCACCCGGGTCACGTTCATGCCCATGAGGTTGGCCACCTCCCGGTCCTGGGCCGTGGAGCGGATGGCCAGTCCCAGGCGGGTCTTGAGCAGGAACAGGCGCACCCCCACCAGGATCACCAGGGCCAGGCCCAAGGCCAGCAAGTGCTGGTAGGTGACCTTGACCCCCATGATGGTGGCGTAGCCCTCGACCAGGGGGCTGACTCCCAGGTAGTGGCCGCCGAAGGTCATGAGGAAGACCTCCTGGATCATCATGGCCACCGCGATGGTGGCGATGAGCACCGCGGCCTCGTGCTCCTGGATGGGACGGATGAAAAAGTTGTAGATCAAAAGGCCCAGGATCACGGTGAGCACGATGGAGGCCAGCATGGCCACCGGGGCCGGCAGGCCCATGAGCTTGGTGCCCATGTAGATCAAATAGGCCGCGGTCATGTACAGGGCGGTGTGGGCGATGTTGATGATGCGCGCCACGCCCAGCACCAGTGAAAAGCCAATGGCCAGCAGGGCGTAAACGCTGCCCTTTATCAGGCCGTCGATGATGATGTCCAGTAACATGCGTCCACCCCGCGGGCCCTTGGCCAAGGGCTCGGCTGGCAGCGGCGGGAGGGCGGCCTCCGCGCCTAGGTTGGCGGATCGTGCCTAGTCGGCCTCCCCGGGGCCTGGGGCCCGGGGGAGGCCTTGCGCGGCATGCCTACTTCTTGTTCTTCCAGTAATCGATGATCCAGGGAGCCAGCTTGTAGGGCACGGTGCCCTTGTAGAACACCTTCTGCCAGTGGTAGGGCCACACGCACTTCATCTCGCCGTCCTGCCACTGGGTGCCGATGGAGGTCACGTAGTTCGGACCCCAGGTCACGTCGTGGGACTTGTCGAACACCACCCGGCCGGCGGTGTCGATGTAGTCGGTCTTCTCCAGGGCGCTCACCACCTTGTCGCTGTCCACGGTGCCGACCCGCTCCACCGCCTCCTTGAGGATGTACAGGGCGTCATAGGTGCCGGCGGTGTAGTTGGGTGCCTGCTTGTAGAGCTTCACGTACTTGTCGTAGAAAGGAATGGTCTTGGGGGTGATCTCCACCCGGGCGTAGGTGTTGATGGTCTCGGCGTACTCGCCCTTGCCGCCGGTGGCCCCCCAGAAACCGGACTTCTGGGACTCCACGTTGATGCCCACCGCCGCGGCCGGCACCTTGAGCTCGCCCATCTGCTTGGCGAAGGTCAGGCCCACCGAGGAAGAGAAGGTGGTGAACACGATATGGGCTCCGGCCCTCTGGATGGCGCTCAGCTCGGCGGTGCAGTCCTTGGCCACCGGCGAGGGACGCCACACGCCCACCACCTCCATGCCCATCTTGGCGGGCAGGAGCTTCTTGGAGATGTTGACGATGGGGTCGGCCCAGGCGGCCTTTTCGGCCACCACCGCCACCTTGATCTTCTTGATGCCCAGGGTCTTTTTCATGATGTGGGCCACGGTGCCCAGCAGGATGAAGTCCACCTTGCCCAGGAACTTGGAGTTGATGGGGGTCAGGCGGAACCAATACTTGTAGCGGTCGTAGTCCTTGGTCACCTTGGTGCACAGGGCCGGGTGGGCCGCGCCGCAGCCAATGAAGACCTTCTTGGCGTCCATGGCGATGTCCTGCATCACCAGCACCGCCTCGGTGCGGAAGCCGCCCACCAAAAAGTCCACCTTGTGGCGGCGCACGGCCAGCTCGGCCGCGTTGGTGGCGTCGGGGATGCTCAGGAACTCGTTGGTGTCAACCTTGACCAGCTCGATGGGCCGCATTTCCTTGCCCACCTTGATGCCCCCGGCCTTGTTGATCTCATCGGCGGCCATGCTGGCCCCGTTCCAGTGACCCTCGCCCTGGGTGAAGGACATGGGCCCCAATACGCCGATCTTGATGGGGGCCGCTGCCCCGGCCGGCAGGCACAGAGCAAAGCTCAGCACCAGGGCGGCAAAAACCAAACCAAAAAGCTTAAGAGTTTTCACGACTGTCCCCTCCCTTGTGGCTGGTGGGCCACCACGCCGTACGGGCGTTTCCCGTGACGGCGGCCAAACGTGGCCATAAATCCTTGATCATGGGCGGCAGTGGCTGACAGCCGCCTATAACTAAAGAAGACGGCCGCCTAAACCGCGGCCGCCTCCCATGGGATCATCCACCAGATAGCCCGGGACTCATCGCCTCCGGCCAGGCTCGGCCGCGCCAGGCGGCACGGCGGCGTCAGGCCGGAGAGGGTCCCGTGGGCAAGCCCGGGCCCCGCGGGGAGGCTACGGACATAGGATCGGGTTGAAAGGCGCAAGCTATGCTCCTGCCGTGGTAGTCGCTCTGGAGAAGGCTAGCTGCGAAAGTGCGGCGGTAGGTGGGGATGCGTGATGATTGGCCGCCACCGCGGAAATTATGCTCTGAGCCGCGGGGCGCCTGTCAAGGGCGCGCCGCCTTTTAATACGGTTGTTTTGCCTCGCCGGGGCGGCCGGGCGGTTCCGGCCGGGCCGCGCCTCGGGCGCCCTTCGGCCGACCCAGGCAATTTCTTCAGACATGCAAACCGTATACTGTATATCCATACTCAACGTTTAGCTCAGATATGCGTCATTAATGATTTACACAATATAAATATGGTGATATATTGTCAACCGTAAACTTCTGAGCGCCCTTAATTAATATTGCTTCAAAGAGTTAAGCCGCCAGGAGAACAGGCCGAATCGCCGGCAACACCGGGAGGAGACAGAAGCGGTGCACCCTGGCCTCAAGCCTGCCCCGAGGCCAGGGTGCCTCTCCCGAGCGCACCTAATTTGGGTTTGGGCGAAGAATTTAGAGTATAAATGAGGCGCGCTCACCAACCACACCGCTCCGGCTTGACGGAGGGAACAGGCATCCCGAGTTCATGAAGATCAGCGAACTGGCCAAACGCACCGGCGTGCCCAAGCAGACCATTCATTACTATATAAGGGCTGGCCTGCTGCCCAAACCCCGCAAGCTGGGCAGCAACTCGGCGGACTACGACAACAGCTACGTGGATCGCATCCGGCTGATCAAGGAACTGCAGAACGACTTCTTCTTCCCCCTGCCCACCATCAAGAAAATCCTTTGGGAGCACCGCAGCGCCAGCAAGCAGGCCATGCTCAAACTGCGCATGGAATACTTCCGCCCCATGGAGCACTACCTGGGCAACGGCGTGAAGGGCGACGAGGCCTTTTTGGAGGCCACCGGCCTGGCCGAGCGCTGGCTGCCCCAGCTCCAGGAATGGGGCCTGCTCAGCCCCAAGCAGGAAGACGGCCAGAACGTCTATTCCCAGGACGACATCATCATCGGCAAGGTGATGGTGAACATGGCCAAGATCGGCATCCACCGGGCCAACGACTTCAAGCCCGAAATGACCCTGCCCATGCTGGCCACCTCCTTCAAAAGTATCGCCAAAGACCTCATCGACGACTTCCAACGGGCCACGGTTAGCATGAAGCCGGCCGAGCGCACCGAGTTGGCCCGGAGGGGCCACGAGATCATGGGCGTGCTCTTCTACCACCTCTATCGCAAGTACGCCCAGGCCTATCTGAGCGAGATGAAAAGCGAGGACTAGCAGGCCCGCCGGAGCTTGGCGGCCCGCCTTCACCCCCCCCAGCACACGGACCGCGCCATGAACCTGAACTTCCCCGGCGACATTACCTTCGCGCCCGGCAGCCTGAACGCCCTGGGCAAAAAAATCGCCTCCCTGGACATCGAGCGCCCCCTGCTGATCAGTGACCCGGCCATGACCGGCCTGGGCCTCACCGCCCGCGCGGCCGAGCTGGCCGCCGGCCCGGACGGCCCCCCTCCCCTGTACGACCGCTGCGTGGAAAACCCGCGCGCCCCGGAGGTGAGCGAGGCGGCGGCCATGTATCGCGACGAGGGTTGCGACGGGGTGGTGGCCCTGGGCGGAGGCAGCGTCATCGACGTGGCCAAGGGGGTGCGGGTGGTGGCCGCGGGCGGCGGCGAAATCCTGAACTACGACATGGCCAAGGGCGGCATCAAGCGCATCGGCCGCGACCTGCCCCCCATGATCGCGGTGCCCACCACCGCGGGCAGCGGCAGCGAGACCACCCTGGGCGCGGTGATCATCGACCCGGAGATCCAGTTCAAGGTGCTCATCTTCAGCCCCTTCCTCATCTCCACCGCCATCCTGCTGGACCCCGAGATCACCCTGACCATGCCTCCCAAGCTCACCGCGGCCACGGGAATGGACGCCCTGGTGCACGCCATCGAGGCCTACACCTCGCCGGCGGACAACCTGGTGGCCGACGGCCTGTGCATGGCCACCTTCCAGGCGGTGGGGCAAAACCTGCCCCGCGCCGTGGCCGAAGGCCAGGATATAAAGGCCCGGGGCAACATGATGCTGGCCGCGCTCATGGGCGGCATGGCCTTCGCGGCCAAGGGTCTGGGCGCGGTGCACGCCCTGGCCCACCAGCTCAGCAGCCACTACGGCCTGCCTCACGGCCTGGCCAACGCCCTCATGCTGCCCGTGGTCATGCGCTACAACGCCGAGGCGGCCGGAGAAAAATACCTGACCGTGTGCCGGGCCATGGGCCTGGAGGCCGAAACCCCGGACCAGGCGGTGGAGGCCCTGGCCGCCTTTGCCCGCGGCCTGGACATGGCCGGGGCCTTGCGCGAGTTCGGAGTGAAGGAGGCCAAGCTCGCCGAAATGGCCGCCAGCGCGGCCCAGGACCTGTCCCTGCGCTCCAACCCGGCGCCCTGTACGCCGGAAGACCTGGCCGGACTCTACCGCCAGGCGCTCTAGATTCCCCTGCCCCGGTTCGGTTCCCGCCCCGGAGACCAGGAGCGCGGCCTTGCGTCCTAGGGGTGGTTCAGTGCTCGCAAAAGACACTTTTCCTACTATTTTTTGGTTGCAATATACACTTTAATTTGCTTGTATATTCCTACCTTTGCAAATGCAGCATTGAGTAACGCAAAACGTTAAAGCGGCAAGGGCCAAATTGCCAACAAATACTTGGTGCTAAGCGTGGGGGCCGTGCAACGCGCCCCCCAAAACCGGGGCGGGCCACTTCTTCTAGCCCAGGGAGAGACAGATGAAAACGGACTATAAGACGGTGAAGATCGAGTTGGTAGACGGCGTGGCCATCCTCAGCATGGACAACCCCCCGGTCAATCAGATGTCAGAGCATTTCATCCTGGAGCTCAAGGAGGCCTCCCTGGCCGCCCTGGCCGATCCCGAGGTCAAGGCCCTGGTCATCACCGGCACGGGCAAGAACTTCATGGCCGGGGCCGACGTGACCCAGCTACTTCCGGTCACCGACAAGGCCCCCTTCGTGGAAAAGCTCATGGAGGTGCACCGCTGGTTCAACGCCCTGGAGCAGGACCCCACCCCGGTGGTCGCGGCCATCAACGGCAACTGCCTGGGCGGGGGCATGGAGCTGGCCCTGGCCTGCAACTACCGCGTGGCCGCCTCGGGGGTCAGCGTGGGCCTGCCCGAGGTCAAGCTGGGCCTGCTGCCCGGCAGCGCGGGCACCCAGCGCATGCCCCGGCTCATCGGCCTGCCCGACGCCCTGGACCTGATCACCACCGGCAAGTTCATCAAGGCGGAGAAAGGCTTCTCCCTGGGCTTCATCGACGAGGTGGCGCCCGCGGACCAGCTCATCGACACCGCCCTGGCCGGGGCCAAGAAGTTCCTCTCCCGCGAGTTGGACATCCGCACCCGCATGGCCAGCCGCCGCTTCGACCGCCTGCCCAGCGCCAGCGAAAAGGAGCACCTGCTCAACTACGTGAAGATGGAGACCGCCAAGAAGGCCAAGGGCTACGTGGCCCCCTTCAAGATCATCGAGGCCATGGAAAAGGGCCTGTCCATGGACTTCGAGGCGGACATCGCCCTGGAGGCCGAGCTCTTCGGCGACTGCCTGGTGTCCCACGTGGCCAAGAACCTCATCGGCATCTTCCTGAACGAGCGCGCCGCCGGGCGCCTGCCCCGCATCGAGGGCCTCACGCCGGCCAAGATCAAAAAGGTGGGCATGCTGGGCGGGGGGGTCATGGGATCGAGCATCGTGCATCTGCTGCTGTCCCACGGCTTCGAGGCGGTGCTCTGGGAGATCAACCAGGAGGCCCTGGACAAGGCGGTGGGGGCTGTCAAGAAGACCTTCGCCTACAAGCTCAAGACCAAAAAGCTCAAGCCCGATCAGCTCGAATCCCTTATGACCGAAAAGCTGACCACTGCCACCGACCTGGCCGCCATGGCCGACTGCGACCTGATCATCGAGGCGGTGGTGGAAAACATGGAGGTCAAGCAGGACATCTGGAAAAAGCTGGAGGGCATCTGCCGGCCGGAGGTGGTGTTCGGAACCAACACCTCGGCCCTGCCCATCACCGACATGGCCACCGTATTGGCCGACCCCGGCCGCATGATCGGCCTGCACTTCTTCAACCCCGCCGAGCGCATGCCCTTGCTGGAGATCATCTGCGCGGAGCAGACCTCGGACCAGACCCTGGCCAGCAGCGTGGCTTTCGGCCGGGCCATCAGGAAGGTGCCGGTGGTGGTCAACGACGGCCCCGGCTTCTACGTGTCCCGCCAGTTGGGCGGGCTCATGGGCGGCTCGGTATTCCTGGTGGCCGACGGGGTGAACTCCATGGCCATTGAAAAGGCCATGCGCTCCTTTGGCATGCCCATGGGGCCGGCCACCCTGGCCGATCTCACCGGAATCGACATCAACTATCACGTGAACCAGACCTTTGCCAAACGCCTGGGGCCGCGCTACGATGTGCATCCGCTGACCGAGGCCATCTTCCAGCTGGGCGACTACGGCCGCAAGACCGGGCGGGGCTACTTTGACTACACCGGTCCCGAGCCAATGCCCAACCAGCGCCTGCAAAAGGTGGTGGACGACTACCTGGCCGCCAACAAGGTGCAGCCCAAGGAGATGAGCCAGCAGGAGATCATCGACGCCATGCTGGCCCTGGCCATCAACGAGGCGGCCCTGATGATGGAACAAGGCATCTGCGACCGCCCGGCGGACATGGACCTGGCCATGATTTACGGCACCGGCTTCCCGCCCTATCGCGGCGGCATTCTGCGCTATGCCGACCAGTGGGGCCTGCCCAACGTCCTGGCCAAGCTGGAGGAGCTGGAGGCCGCCTATGGCCCCCGCTTCGCCCCGGCCGGCCTGATAAAGAAAATGACAGCTGACAACCAGACCTTCTACCAGATGTGAGGCAAGCACCCCATGGCCACCAAATTCGTCAGCCAGCGCAACATCCGCTTTTTGCTCTACGAGGTAATGCAGGCCCAGCGCCTGGCCGATTGGCCCCGCTTCAGCGAGTATGACCAGGAGAGTTTCGACATGATGCTGGACACGGCCCACCGCCTGTCCAGCGAGGTGCTGTTCCCGGCCCTCAGGGAGCTGGACCTGGAGCCGCCCCGCTTCGAGGACGGCAAGGTGCTGGTGCGCCCCATGGTGCGCCAGTTTTTGTCCCAGGCCGGGGAAGGCGGCTGGGTGGGCGCCACCTTTGCCTATGAACAAGGCGGCCTGCAGCTGCCCGTAATGATAAACACCGCCTGCAATTTCATGTTCTGCGCGGCCAACTACTCGGCCACCGCCTATCTGGGCCTCATCACCGGCGCGACCCGCCTGATCCTCACCTTCGGCTCGGAGGAGCTCCAGGAGACCTACGTGCCGGCCATGCTGGAGGGCCGCTGGCAGGGCACCATGGCCCTTACCGAGCCCCAGGCGGGCAGCTCCCTGGCCGACGTGGCCGTAAGCGCCGAGCCCACCGACGAGGGCCACTACCTCATCAGCGGCCAGAAGATATTCATCTCCGCCGGCGACCACGACGGGGCCGACAACGTGGTGCACCTCATGCTGGCGCGCATCAAGGGCGCCCCCGCCGGGGTCAAGGGCATCTCCCTGTTCGTGGTGCCCAAGCTCAGGCCCGAAGGCGGGGAGCTGGTGTCCAACGACCTGGCCACCGCGGGCCTGTTCCACAAGATGGGCTATCGCGGCTGCCCCATCGTGCAGCTGTCCATGGGCGAAAACAACGACTGCCGGGGTTGGCTGGTGGGCGAGCCCCACCGGGGCCTGGCCTGCATGTTCCAGATGATGAACGAGGCCCGCATCTCGGTGGGCAAGGCGGCCTGCGCCGTGGCCTCGACCGCTTATTACGCCTCCCTGCAATATTCCCAGGAGCGCCTACAGGGCCGCCCCTTGGGCGCCAAGGACCCCGCCCAGCCCCAGGTGCCCCTGATCCGCCACGCGGACATCAAGCGCATGCTCTTGATGCAGCGGGCGGTGGTGGAGGGATCTCTGTCGCTTATCCTGCAGGCGGCCTGGTACGCGGACCTGCATTCCCACGGCCCGGAGGAGGGCCGCGAGGAGGCCTTCCTGCTGCTGGACCTCCTGACCCCGGTGGTGAAGAGCTACCCCTCGGAGATGGGCGTCATAGCCACCAGCGCGGCGGTGCAGATCCTGGGCGGCTACGGCTACACCGACGAGTTCCCGGTGGAGCAGCTCTACCGCGACATGCGCATCCACCCCATCCACGAGGGCACCACCGGCATCCAGGGCATGGACCTGCTGGGCCGCAAGGCCAAGATGCACCAGGGCCGCGCCCTCAAGCTCTTTGTCCAGGAGGTGGGCCGCGACATCGCCGCCGCCGAGGGCGTGGAAGCCCTGGCTCCCCAGGCCCAGCGCCTCACCGTGGCCATGGGCCTGCTCCGGCAGGCCACCGAGGCCAAGATGGCCCTGGCGGCCGAAGGCGAGCTCGAAAACTTCCTGTCCGACGCCACCCTGTATCTGGAGCTGTTCGGCCTGGTGGCCATCGCCTGGCAGTGGCTCAAGCAGGGCCTGGCCGCCGCCTCGGCCCTGGAGGGGGAGCCCAGCCAGGCGGAGCAGGACTTCTACAACGGCAAGCTGGCCACCATGCGCTACTTCTTCGCCTACGAGCTGCCCAAGGCCCACGGCCTGGCCCAGCGCCTGGGCGAGGACGACGGCCTCACCGTGGCGGTGCAAGCGGAGCATTTCGCCGACTGAGCCCGGCGCGGCCCCAAAAAAGAAACAAGCGGGTGCGAGCCACCCCGTCAAGGCAAGGAGAATCCAAATGCAAGAAGTAGTTATCGCCGGGTACCTGCGCACCGCCCAGTCGCGCTGCCGCCCCGCCGATCCCGGCCGGGACTGGCTGCACTCCCTGCGGGCCGACGAGCTCCTGGCCCTGGTGCTGCCCGAGTTGATCAAACGCACCGGCATCGAGCCCCAGGAGGTGGACGACTTCATCGTGGGCTCGGCCACCGGGGTGGGCGAGCAGTGGACCTACGGCGGCCGCACCCCCATCTTCCTGGCCGACCTGCCCGAGACCATCGCGGCCAAGTTCGTGGACCAGCAGTGCGGCTCGGCCATGGCCGGGGTGCACATCGGCTACATGGAGATCGCCCAGGGTTTCGCCGACACGGTGATGATCGGCGGCATGGAGCACATGACCCGGGTGCCCATGGGCGGCACCACCAAGGACCGGGGCCTGGTCCAGCCCAACCTGAACCTGTTCCTAAACCCCGAGCTGGCCCACTGGGACATGATGTCCGCCATGAACATGGGCCTCACCGCGGAGAAGCTGTTCGTGCAGAGCGGCTGCAGCAAGCAGGAGATGGACCAGTGGGCGGTGCGCTCCCACACCCTGGCCGCCCAGGCCCAGGAAGACGGCTTCTTTGACGGCGAGATCCTGCCGGTGGAGGCCAAGCAGGCCGACGGCAGCGTGATGACCGTGACCAAGGACCAGGCGGTGCGCGGCGACACCACCCTGGAGGGCCTGGCCGGCCTAAAGCCCGTCTTCAAAAAAGACGGGGTCATCACCGCCGGAGTCAGTTCCCCGCTCAACGCGGCGGGCACCGCCTTGATCCTCATGTCCAAGGAAAAGGCCCTGGCCAAGGGCATCAAGCCCCTGGCCACCCTGCGCTCCATCGGCTTCGCCGGGGTGGACCCCACCATCATGGGCGCGGGCCCGGTGCCGGCCAGCCGCAAGGCCTTGGAGCACCTGGACATGAAGCCCGGGGAGATCGATTTCTGGGAGATCAACGAGGCCTTCGCCATCGTGGCCCTGAACTGCATCAAGGAACTGGGCCTGGACCCGGACAAGGTCAACGTCATGGGCGGCGGCCTGGCCATCGGCCATCCCCTGGGCGCCACCGGCAACCGCCTGGTGGGCACCCTGGCCCGCATCCTGGAGGCCAAGGGCGCCCGCTGGGGTTGCGCCAATGCCTGCGTGGGCGGCGGTCAGGGCGTGGCCACCATCATCGAGCGCGAGGACTACTAATCCCTCTTTCTTCGCAGGCCCCTCCCGCGCCTCGGGTGCGGGAGGGGCTTTTTTGTGCCCCCGGTCTCCCCCGGCGCGACGGACGAAAAACCTGCCCCCCCGGGGCTTGCCTCATGGCCCGGCATGGGTCATGCTTTTATGTGGGTCCGGGACGCGGGTTTCACTCCGGGCCGGCCAACCGCACGGCGAAGCAAAACCCAACTCGAGTACGCAACAACCTTGTCCAATCTTCCAGCATATAAAGCGGTGGTGTTTGCCGGAGGCGGGGCCCGCTGTTTCTGGCAGGCCGGATTCTGGGAAGCGGTGTCCCCTTCCCTGCCCCGGCCGCCGGAGGTGGTCACCGCGGTCAGCGCCGGGGCCAGCACCGCCTGCCACGCCCTGTCCGGCTGCTCCCAACAAGCCATGGAATATTATCTGGAGGGGCATGCCGCCCGGGCCCAAAGCGGCTACCACCGCCATCCCCTCAGCCTAAAGCCGGACCGCGAGCGGGTGGCCTTTTACCGCGACGCCTTTCTGGATGTGCTGGGGGACGAATCCCTAGAGCGCCTGCGCTCCGGGCCGGAGATACGGGTGCTCATGGCCACGGCCCCGGTCTGGGCTCCTGGCAGCTTGGGCATCCTGGTGGGCTTTTTGGCCTACAGCCTGGAAAAGGCGATCAAGGCTCCCCTGCATCCCATCTGGGCCCAGGCGCTGGGCTTCAAGCCGGTGGTGGGATTTGCCGACCGCTGCGCCACGGTGGAGCAGGTGGCCGATCTGGTGTTGGCCTCCTCCTGCGTGCCGCCCATCATGGAGCCGGTGCGCTGGCAGGGGCAGGCGGTGCTGGACGGCGGTCTCATCGACAACGCGCCCGTGGCCCTGCTGGCCGAACACGAGCGCCCGGCCCTGGTCATGCTCACCCGGCGCTATCCCCCGGAAAAGCTGCGGGGCCACCCCGGCCTCACCTACGTGCAACCGTCGGAGCCCCTTCCCATATCCAAGTGGGAAAGCGCCAACCCGGACGCCTTGCACCGCGCGGTGGAGCTGGGCATGGCCGATGGCGAGCGCTTCCTGCGCTCCGGACCAGCCGCCTGATTCAAGTGAGTTCTCCTAAACGATGCTGGACCCGCCGTCCACCAGGATGGTCTGCCCGGTGATGTAGGAGGCCGCGTCCGAGGCCAAAAAGAGCACCGGCTCCACCACGTCGCCGGTCTCGGCCAGGCGGCCCGCCGGGATGCGGGCGGTGATCTGGTCGTGCTTGTCCTGGTTGGACCAGAAGGGCTGGGAAAAACCGGTCTTGACCATGCCCGGAGCCACGGCGTTCACCTGCACCTGGTCCCCGGCCAGCTCGGCGGCCAGCACCTTGGTCATCATCTCGATGGCCGCCTTGGCGATGCCGTAGATGCCCATGGGCGGGGCTGCCCGGTGGGCCGCGGTGGAGGATACGTTGATGATCTTGCCTCCGCCCTGGCCGCGCATGAGCCGCGCCGCCTCCCGGGCGCAGAGGAAGCTGCCGGTTAGGTTGCTGTCCACGATCTTTTGCCACAGGGCCAGCTCGGTCTCGGCCAGGCCCGGGGTGAACAGGTTCATGCCCACGTTGTTCACCAGGATGTCCAGGCGGCCAAAAGCCTCCTTTGCCTGCGCGAACAGGGCTGCCACCTGATCCTCCTTGGCCACGTGGCAGGGCACGGCCAACAGGTTGTCCGAAGCCAGCTCCTCGGCCGCGGCGCTCAGGCCCTCGGCCTTGCGCGCGCAGATGGCCACCTTGGCCCCCTCGGCCAAAAGCCGCCGGGCCAGGTCCAAACCGATGCCCCGGCTCCCGCCGGTGACCAGGGCCACCTTGTCCTTGAGTCCGTACACCGCCATGGCCATGCTCCCCTCCCTTGCTCAGTCCTCGTCGCCCCAGGGCTCGCGCTTGCCCTCGGGGGTGTAGCGGTAAAAGCCCTTGCCCACCTTGCGCCCCAGACGCCCCTGGTCCGCCAGGCGCTTCACCAGGCCCGACTTGGCCACCAGCTTGTCCTCGCCCTGGGAAATGAGGAACTCGTCGATCAGGGCGATGGTGTCCAGGCCGGCGTTGTCGGCGATCTCAAAGGGCCCCGCCTTCCAGCCATAGCCCAGGCGCATGCCCGCGTCAACGTCTTCCGGAGTGCAGACCCCGGCGGCCACCAGGTCCACCGCTTCGCTCAGGGCGGCCGCGAACACCCGGTTCATCACGAACCCGGGCAGATCCTTGGTCACCTTGACCGGCGTCTTGCCCAGGGAGCGGATGAACTCCAGGCTGCGCTCGAACACCTGGTCCGAGGTGGCCTCGCCCTTGATCACCTCCACCAGGCCCATGAGCGGCACCGGGCCGAAGAAGTGCAGGCCCAGCACCCGGCCGGGATGCTGGCAGGCCCCGGCCAGGCGGCCGATGGGAATGGACGATGTATTGGAGCCGATGGGCGTGGCCGCGGGGGCCAGGCGGTCAAGCTCCGCGAACAGCTCCAGCTTGAGCCCCTCTTTTTCCAGGGCCGCCTCGATGATCCAGTCGGCCTGCTCGGCGGCGGCCAAATCCTGCTCCAGGCTCAGGCGGGCCAGCACCTGCTCCGGCGTCTCGGCGATCACCCCCTTGGCCGACAAGCGGCCCAGGGAGAACTCCATGCCCGCCTTGGCCTTTTGCAGGGCCTGGGACGACACGTCCATGAGATTAACCTGCCGCCCGCTCTGGGCGCAGACCTGGGCGATGCCCCCGCCCATGAACCCGGCTCCCACCACCAACACCCGTTCCATGACTCGCTCCTTGGCCGGACGCCCGGCCGCCTAGTCCACCGTGAACAGGCTCTGGTCGAACTCCGGCTTGTCCTTGTAGCGCTTCATGTAAAAGCCGGGCATGCGGTCCACGTGCTCGAACAAAGCCGGGTCGGCCATGATGCCCGCCTGGTGCAGGGCCTTGATGATCTGCTCCGGCTTGGGCGGGCAGCCCTTCACCGGGATCATCTCGGCGATGTCCGGGTTGTCCTTGTGGGCCTGATACATGCATTTGCCCAGGAGGATGGTCTTCTTGGCTCCAGGCCTGGGCTGCATGGCCTTGCCGGTGAGCACCTCCACATCGTCAAAGGGCTCGCCGTTGAAGGCCCCGATGATGGCGGCCAGCACCACCCCGTTGGCTCCGGAGCAATAGGTGCAAAGGGTGTTGTCGTACTTGTAGTAACCCAGGCCCTTGATGCCCTTCTTTTCCAGGCCCAGGGGGAGGCTGCTGTCCTCGTTGTAGGGGAAGGACCACTCGTGGAGCTTGGCGTGCTCCTCCAGGGGCTCGCCCTTGATCTCCACGTCGGACAGGTCCAGGGGGCGGCCGGCCCGCTTCAGGGCGTGCACCATATGGGGCACCTTTTCCGGCGCATGGCCCAGCAGGCTGGCCCCCACCTTGTCGGCCGAGAGCAGGTCCCAGGAGGCCACCAGCAGGTCGCTACGGTGGGCCAGCCCCTCGAAGCCGGGGCCGTACTCGCTGGTGAAAATGCCGTCGATCACCGCCATCACCGGCGGCAGGGGCTCGGCCAGGCGCGACACCCAGTAGTGCAGGTTCTTTTCCGGGTCCGCGTTGTGGCAGCGCTTGCGCGAGTTCACGTCGATCAGGCCCTTCAGGTTCTTCAGGGCCATGCTCACCGTGGTCTGGGCGTGGGTCTTCATCACCGGCAGGCTGATCACCAGATCGCCCTCCAGCACGTCGGCGTTGTAGGAGAGCTTCATGCCCTCGCCCAGGTCCATCTCCTTGTAGGAGCGCTGAAAGGCGTCCAGCACCTTGATCCCGTAGCGCTTCTTGAGCTCGTTGTAGCCCAGGCTCTCAAAGGCGTGTTCCGTGACCTCGGTCTGGCCGGGCCGCCCCAGCACCATGCCCTCCACGATGGAGATGTCGTCCACCCCCCGCTCCTTGAGCAGGTGCACCATGTCCTGCATCACCCGGCTGGTGGTGATCACCCCCCACTTGGGAAAGGGGACGCTGGCGGTCCAGAAGACGATGTTGGGCTTCAAAAACACCTTGGCGCCTGGCTTGATGCGCTCCAGGCCGCCGCACAGGTCAACCGCCCGGCGCAGCGATTCCAGGGGCTGGTCGTAGGTGACCAGGGACACCGTATGCTTGCTCATTGACTCACTCCGTGTTGCCGGGCCCGGGGGCCGCAATTCTACAGGGAAGCGTTTTCCATCACCCGGCCGGTCTTGGCCAGCAGGGCCCGCACCGCCTTGGGCATGCGGGCAAAGCGCTGGTCCCGGGTCTGGCCGTGGTAAAAGCGATAATAAATCTGTTGGGCGATCACCGCCAAGCGAAACAACCCATAGTTGTAATAAAAGCCTATGTGGTCCATGACCCGGCCGGTCTTCCGGCCGTAGTATTCCACCGCCTGGGCCCGGGTCAGGCTGCCGGGCAGATAGGTGAGCATGGCCGCGTTGGCCAGCAACTCCGGGCCGTCGTCGGCCTGCACCCAATAGGCCAGAGTGCAGGCCAGGTCCATGAGCGGGTCGCCCAGGGTGGCCATCTCCCAGTCCAGCACCCCGATCACCCGCATGGGATCGGCCGGGTCCAGCACCACGTTGTCCAGCTTGAAGTCGTTGTGGATGATGGTGCCCACCGCGTTGTCCGGGGGCAGGTTGTCCGCCAGCCAGGCCATGACCGCCTCGCCGTCGGGCACGTCGGGGGTGCGGGCGTTGCGATAGCGCTTGCTCCACCCCTCCACCTGGCGGCGGGCGTAGCCGGACGGCTTGCCGAAGCTGCCCAGGCCGGCGGCCTCGTAGTCCACCGCGTGCAGCTCGGCCATCAGCTCCACCAGGCGCTTGGTCAGGTGCTCCATCTGCTTGGGCCCGAAGTTCAGCTCCGAGGGCATCTGCTTGCGCAGGATTATGCCCTCGATGCGCTCCATGACGTAGAAGCTGGCGCCCATGACCGAATCGTCGTCGCAATAGGCCAGGGGCCGGGGGCAATAGGGGAACACCGGGTGCAGGGCCGAGAGGATGCGGAACTCCCGGCTCATGTCGTGGGCGCTCTTGGCCTTGGTGCCGTGCGGCGGACGGCGCAGCACCATCTGGCGCTCCCCGGCGCTTACAAGATAAGTGAGGTTGGAGTAGCCCGAGGGGAACTGGCTTATGCTCACCTTGCCGGAAAGACCGGGGATGTTGTCCTTCAGAAAGTCCTCCACCCTGGCCAGGTCCAGCTCCTCGCCCTGCCTGGTCTTGGCGGCTTGGTCGATTACGCTCATGCCCCAGCCTCCTTGCCCGCCCCATTGATGCCCGCGCAGCAGCCCAGGGTGGCCTTGATCACGAAGTCGGCGTAGCGGTCCACGCTGATCCGGCGCTTGGCGTACTTCCAGCGCTTGAGATACCAGTCCTGCACCATGGCCTTGATCACCGCGGCGGTAAGGTTGGGGTCCGCCTCGTTGAAGGCGCCCTGCTTGTTGCCCTGCCGGATGATGCCCGCGAACACCCGCTCGGTGCGCTGCTCGCTCTGCTTGGCCAACTGCTTTTCCTTGTCGCCCAGATGGCGGGCCTCCATGTAGGAGAAGAAAAACCAGGGCTGCATGGCCTCGCTCAGATACAGGTGGGTCCGGATGGCCGCGGCCAGCTTGCCGCCCGGATCCTCCACCGAGGCGTAGCTCTCCTTGAGGATGCGGCTGGTCAGGCGGCGGCCGGTGGACTGGATCATCTCCAGCAGCTCCTCCTTGCTGGCCAGATGATCGTAGAGCGCGCCCATGGACAGGCCGGAGGCCCGGCTCAGGTCGCGCATGGTCATGGCCTGGAAGCCCTTCTGATTGCTCACCCTGAGGGTGGCGTCGTAGATGCGCTCCAGGTTCCTGATCGCCACCTCCTCCTTCTGAATCTTGATGGCCGCGCGGTGGCTGGCCAGCATCTCCCGGCAGATGTCCTGCCGCGAGATGGCCGCCTCGCGTTTGAAACGGGCGAAGCTCATGCCAGCCTGTGCTCCGCGGCATATTCCTTGAGGATGCGCCGGGACACCGATATCTTGTGCACCTCGTCCACTCCGTCATAAATGCGGGCCGAGCGCTCGCTGCGGTAGAAGGTGGAGAGCACCGTGTCGTCGGTGACCCCCAGCCCGCCGTGGACCTGCACCGCCCGGTCGATGATACGCTGCATGACCCCGGCGGTGTAGAACTTGATCAGGCTGATGTCCTGGCGGGCCTCCTTCTGGCCCTCGGTCTCGATGCGCCAGGCGCAGTTTAGCACCATAAGGCGGGCGGCGCGCATCTCGGCCGCGCTCTCGGCGATCCAGGCCCGGATGATCTGCTGGTCGGCCAGGGTCTTGCCCGGGGCGATCTGGCGGGTCAGGGCCCGCTCGCACATCATGTCCAGGGCCCGCTTGCTCTCGCCGATCCAGCGCATGCAGTGATGGATGCGTCCCGGCCCCAGGCGTTCCTGGGCGATGACAAAGCCGTGGCCCTCGGGCCCCAGCAGGTTGGCCTGGGGCACCCGGCAGTTCTGGTACAGAATCTCGCCGTGGCTGTGCCAGCCCGTGCCGGCGTGGCCCATCACCGGAATGTTGCGCACCAGGTTGAAGCCGGGCGTGTCGGTGGGCACGATGATCATGGAGGCCTGGAGATGGGACGCGGCCTCGGGATTGGTGACGGCCATGACGATGGCGAAGGAGGAGCCGTCGGCCGCGGAGGTGAACCACTTGTGGCCGTTGATCACGTAGTCATCGCCGTCCTTGACCGCGGTGGTGTCCATCAGCACCGGGTTGGAGCCGGGTTGGTCGGGCTCGGTCATGGAAAAGCAGGAGCGGGTCTGGCCTACGATCAGAGGGGCCAGGAAGCGCTCCTTCTGCTCCGGGGTGCCGTACTTGATGAGGATCTCGATGTTGCCCGCGTCCGGGGCCTGGCAGCCGAAGGTGTAGACCCCGGTGGGGGTGCGGGCCAGGGCCTCGCACACCAGACCGTAATCCAGCAGGCCCAGCCCCATGCCGCCGTACTCCTTGGGGTGCAGCGGAGCCCACAGCTCCATCTGCTTGACCATCTCCCGCTTTTGCTTGAGCACCGGCTCCAGCTCTTCCCAGGGGCGGTGGATGAAGTCCTGCTCCAGGGGCATTAGCTCCTTTTCCACGAACTCGTTGATCAGCTCGAGGATGGTCTGCATCTCCTCGGAAATGGCGAAATCCATGTTTTAATTACCTCCCAAGCGGGTTCGGTTCAGCGATAGGTGATCATCTCGTCCCGGCCCCGGCCTTCCAGGTGCGTGGTGGAGTTGAACTCCGAGAGGGAGAAGTCCTCCCGGTTGTAAAGAAAGCTCGACAGCGAGGCGTTCTTGATCACATAGGTGAGCTTCATGGCGGTCTGGTGCTCCAGGCCCAGGGCCCGTTGCATGATGGCCGAGATGGGCCCGCCCGAGGTGAACACGATCACCCTTTTGCCCCGCTTGTGGGCCGCGAGCACCTGGTCCAAGGACCTGCCCACCCGGGCCAGGAACTCCTCCCAGGTCTCGGGCAGATCCTGTTCATAGCTCCCGGAGATCCAGCGCATCATGGCCGCCTCGTACACCATCTGAAAGGAACGGCGATCATCGAACATGTTTTCCACGGCCTGGTCCAGGGCCGGGTCCGCCCGGCGCAGTTCGGGCAACAGGGCCTCGATGACCGGCCCGGAGGAATACTCGTTGAAGCCGGGGACTATCGCCAAGGGCGGAGGCGAGGCCAGGCTTTCCAGCACCCCCCGGGCGGTGTCCTGCTGGCGGGCCATGTCTCCGCAATAGGCCGCGTCAAAGGACGCCCCCAGGTCGGCCAGGTGCTCGCCGGTCAGGCGGGCCTGGGCCCGGCCCAGCTCGGAGAGCCGGTCATAGTTGCCATGGCCAAAGGAGGCCTGGCCGTGGCGCATGACGAAAAGGGTGCTCATGGGTGGGCGCTTCCTCCCGCCGCCTGGTCCGGCGTCGATAATGCGTTGCCAGTGTATTGTGCACCGAGGCATCAGGCGTGGCAAGCTAAAAAGCGAGCGAACGTTCGCTTTTTTCTCTTGGCAGAAGGGCCGGGCTGGCCTAGACTGAAGCAATACTAATTGCGCCGCCTTCGGGGAGCCTCATGCGCATCCTGTGCCTCGTAAAGCAAGTCAGCGAGCCGGAGAGCCCTTTTGACCTGGAACAGGGCTCCCTGGTCCTGCGCCCGCCCGCGCGATCCCAGATGAACTCCTACGACGAGTACGCCCTGGAGGCGGCCCTGACCCTCAAGGAGAGCTTGCCGGATTGCCGGGTATGCGCCCTCACCGTGGGGCCCGCGTCATGCGACACGGTGCTGCAACGGGCCATGGGCATGGGGGCGGACCAGGTGGTGCGCCTGGACGGGCTTGACGACGGGGCGGGTCCTCTGGCCGTGGCCTCGGCCGTGGCCGCCTGGGCCAAGGAGCAGGCCTTTGACCTGATCCTGACCGGGGTCATGTCCCAGGACGCCATGCAGGGCGCGGTGGGGCCCATGTGCGCCGAGCTGCTGGGCCTGCCCTGGACCAGCTCGGTGGTGGAACTGGCCCTGGACCAGGAGCAGCGCGTGCTCGGCGCCCAGCGGGAGATGGAGGGCGGCCGCCGCCAGCAGGTGGAGCTGCCCCTGCCCTGCATGGTCAGCCTGAACTCGGGCATCAACCGCCCCCGCTACCCCACCCTGTCCCTGTTGCTCAAGGCCAAAAAGACCCCGCCCCAGGTGGTGGAGGCCGCGCGCGGCCCGCAGCCGAGAGAGCGGGTGATCCGGGTGAGCCTGCCCGGCAAGAAGCGGGCCGGCTTGGTCCTGCCAGGCGACACCGCAACCAAGGCGCAACGGCTGGTGGCCATCCTGCGCGAGAGGGCCCTGTTGTGAGCGCAGCCCAAGCCATGGGCCCGGTGGTGGCGGTGGCCGAGCTGGCCGAGGGCGGCCTGGCCCCGGTGAGCCTGGAGCTGGCCTCCCTGGCCCGCGAGCTGGCCGGCGCCCTGGGTTGCCAGGCCAAGCTGGTGGTGCTGGGAGAGGGCGCTGAGCCCCTGGCCCAAGAGGCGGCCCGGCTCAGCGGCCTGGCGGTCATTGGCGTGGAGGTGACTGGCCTGGAGATGTTCTCCGGCGAGGCCCATTGCCGGCTCCTGGCTGATTTATGGCCACAGCTCAACCCTTCTTACGTCCTGGCCGCTCACACCACCTCCGGCCTGGATTGGGCCCCCGGCCTGGCCGTGCTCCTGGAGGCGGCCTATATCAGCGGGGTCGAGTCCTGGCGCATGGAAGCCGACACTCCCTGCTTCGGCCGCGCCGCCCAGCACGGCAAGGTGGTCGAGGAGATCGAACCGCTGCAAGAGCCGGTGGTGCTCACCGTGCAGCCTGGCTCCTTTCCCCAGCCCGAGGCGACCACGGCCGAACCGGGCCGGGTGGAACTGCTCACCCGGGAGCTGCCGCCCTGCCGAAGCAAGGTCAGCCCCGGCGCGGAAGCGCCCTCCCGCGACGCGGCCCTGGCCTCGGCCTCGGTGGTCGTGGCCGCGGGCCGGGGCATCGGCAAGCAGGCCAACCTGGAACTGCTGCGAGATCTGGCCGGGCTCTTTTCCTCGGCGGTGCTGGCCGGCTCCCGTCCGGTGTGCGATCTGGGCTGGCTGGGCTACGGCCAGCAGGTGGGCCAGACCGGGGCCACGGTCAGCCCCCGCCTTTACCTTGCCTGCGGCATCTCCGGGGCCCGGCAGCACACCGTGGGCATGCAGGCCTCGGGATTCATCGTGGCCATCAACAGCGATCCCCAGGCGGCCATATTCAACCTGGCCGACGTGTGCGTGGTGGAGGATCTGCTCGGGTTCATCCCCGTGCTGGTGGAGCAGGCCGGCGCAAGCGGCAACAAGCTCACCTGAGGGCGGGGATTGCCTCCATCGCCGTAATGCCGTATATGTGGGCTGGAGCGGGCCACCCGGCCCGGCAGTAGCGGAGACAGCAAGTAATGCAGCTCATCTACGAGAAAAAGCAACACCTCGCCCTGTTCACCCTGAACCGGCCCGAGGTGCACAACGCCCTCAGCCCCGAGCTGTTCCAGCAGTTCCACGATGCCTGCGAGGACTTTGCCCACGACCCCCAATTGCGGGTGGGGGTGATCACCGGCGCGGGCGAAAAGGCCTTTTCCGCCGGGGCGGACGTTAACACCTGGCTGCCTTTTGTAAAGCAATGCCGCGACAAGCCCTGGCTCCTGCCCACCACCCCCATGCGGGGCATGGAGCTGGACAAGCCGCTCATCGCGGCCCTCAACGGGATCACCGTGGGCGGCGGCCTGGAGATGGCCCTGGCCTGCGACCTGCGCATCGCCTCTGAAAAGGCCCGCTTTTGCTTTCCCGAAACCAAGCTGGGCATCCTGCCCCGCCTGGGCGGCACGGTGCGCCTGCCCCGCCTGGTGGGCAGCGCGGCCGCCGCGGAGATGATCCTCACCGGCAAGATGATCGACGCCCAACAGGCCCTGGCCATGGGCCTGGTAAACCGGGTGCTGCCGCCGGAAGAGGTCTTGCCCGCCGCCCTGGAGATGGCCGGCCAGATAAGCAGGTGCGCCCCCCTGGCCGTGCAGGCCGTCAAACGCTGCATGCGCCGCACCGAGGGCATGTCCATGGAAGAGGCCCTGTGGTGCGAAAACGCCCTGGGCATGCCCCTGTACGAGACCCAGGACTACGAAGAAGGCCGCAGCGCCTTTTTGGAGAAACGGCCGCCCAGCTTTCAGGCCAAGTAGACACGCTTGTGATCAACCGCTTTTCGCAGCCGGGATAGACGCCCATGAAAAATTATTTCAATCCCTCCTCGGTGGCCGTGGTGGGAGCCAGTCCCGACCGCACCGGCTTTCATCTGTTGGAAAACGTCAAGCTGACCCCCGGGGTGCAGGCCTATCCGGTCAACCCCAAGTATCCCGAGCTGGCCGGCCTTCCCTGCTACCCCTCGGTGAGCGCCATTCCCGGTCCGGTGGATATGGCCATCCTGCTGGTGCCCGCCCGCTTCGTGCCCCAGGTGCTCCAGGAGTGCGGGGAAAAGGGGGTGGGCGCGGTGATGATCCAGAGCGCCGGGTTCGCCGAGACCGGCGAGGACGGCCGCCTTTTGCAGGAGCAGTGTCTGGCCATCGCCCGCAAGAACGGCATGCGCCTGTGGGGCCCCAACTGCATGGGCCTGGTGGACGTGACCAACAACCGTTTCTTCACCTTCATGCACTCGCACATCACCGGCGCCCTGGCCTCGGGCGGCAACCTGTCCCTGGTAGTGCAGAGCGGCATGCTCTCGGCCGGCTTCCTGGCCGACCTGGCCACCCGGCGGGGCGTGGCGGTGAGCATGGCCTGTTCCCTGGGCAACAAGATGGACGTGGACGAGTGCGACGTGCTCCAGGTGCTCCTGGACGATCCCTCCACCCAGGCGGTGGCCCTGTATCTGGAGTCCCTGCCCCGGGGCCGCCTCTTCCTGGAGCTGGCCGAGATGGCCGACAAGCCGGTGGTGGTGCTCAAGACCGGACGCAGCGCCTCGGGGGCCAAGGCGGCCATGAGCCACACCGCCAGCCTGGCCGGCAACGCCCGCCTTACCGACGGTCTCCTGGCCGCGGCCGGAGTGGGCACCGCGCGCGACTTCCATCAGCTGGTGGACCAGGGCCGCACCCTGGCCCTGCTGCCCGACCTGCCGGCCGAGGCGCGGGTGGCGGTGCTCACCTTCAGCGGCGGGGCGGGCATCCTGTCCTGCGATCTGCTGGAGGACCGGGGCCTGCGCCTGGCCGAGCTAACCCAGGAGAGCCTGAGGGCCCTGGCCGAACTCTTCCCGCCTTGGATGCCTCCCTCCAACCCGGTGGACCTGTGGCCGGCCATGGAGCAGCACGGAGTGTCCGAGACCCTGGAGCGGGCCGCTGCCATCGTGGCCGAGGACCCGGGCGTGGACCTGCTGTTCATGCACTCCTTCCTGGGGGCCCAAAGCAGTTCCCACAATCTGAAGGGCATCCAGGACAACCTGAAGGCCAAGGGCAAGGCGCTGGCCTTCTGGAGCCTGGGCCTGGACGAGCCCATTAAGCTATTCCAGCAAAAGGCCATCGAGGCCGGGGTGCCCCTGTTCGGCGAGCTGGCCCGGGCGGTGGACTGCGTGGCCGCGGCCTCTGCCTGGCGCGGCAAAAACAAGCCCGCTCCCCGGCCCGCACCCTCGGGCCGCCCCCTGCCCGAGGGCCTGCCCGAGCCCGAGGGCGTGTGGGACGAGCAAGGCTCCAAGCAGCTTCTGGCCGCCTGGGACATCCCGGTGGTGCGCGAGCTGGTGGCCGAAGACCTGGCCCAGGCCGAGCAGGCGGCCAAGGACTGGGGCTGGCCCCTGGTGCTCAAGGGGCTCATGCCCGGCGAGGTGCACAAGACCGAGCTGGGCCTGGTGGAGCTAGGCATCAGCGGACCGGACGAGCTGGCCGCGGCCTGGGACCGCCTGCAAAAGGTCATGCAGGGCCGGGGCAAGGTGTTGGTGCAGCCTCAGCACAAGCCGGAGTACGAGCTGATCGTGGGTTTCCTGCGCGATCCCCAGTTCGGCCCCTGCGTGATGTTGGGCATGGGCGGGGTGTTGGCCGAGCTGGAGGCGGACGTGGCCTTTGAAATGGCCCCCCTGGACCAGGCGCGCGCCCTGGCCATGCTGGACCGCCTGCGCGGGGCCGGCATCACCAAGGGCTTCCGCAAGCTGCCTCCCCTGGACCGCGAGGCCCTGGCCGGGCTCATCTGCCGCCTGGGCGACCTGGGGGCCAGCCTGCCGGGCATCACCCAGATCGACATAAACCCCGTGGCCGTGGAGCGCGGCGCACCCCTGGCTCTGGACGCCAGCGTCATCTGGGAGGAACCGGCGTGAGCGGCCTGTTCGAGCCATTCCAACTCAAGGGAGTCACCCTGCCCAACCGCCTGGTGCGCTCGGCCACCTTTGACAACTCGGCCGAGCGCGACGGCCAGGTGTCCCAGCGGCAACTGACCCTCTATGGCAACCTGGCCCAGGGCGGGGTGGGCCTGGTGGTCTCGGGCATCGTATACGTGCACGAGTCGGGCCGGGTGGCCATGCGGCAAAACTCCCTGGCCGACGACCAGGGCATCCCCGGCCTGGCCAAGCTGGTGGACGCGGTGCACGCCCACGGCGGCAAGATCGCGGTGCAGCTATTCCACGCCGGCCGGGAAGCGGCCCGCTTTCGCCAATTCACCGGCGGCGAACCGGCCTGGGCGCCCTCGCTGGTGGAGCACGACCCCTACTTCGAGCACCCCCACCGGGCCATGACCGCCGCCGAGATCGAGGAAGTGGTGGCCGCCTTTGGCGCGGCCGCCCGCCGGGCCAAGGAGGCGGGCTTTGACGCGGTGCAGGTGCACGGGGCCCATGCCTACCTTTTCGCCCAGTTTCTCTCGCCCCACGCCAACCGCCGCGACGACCAGTGGGGCGGCAGCCTGGACAACCGCCTGCGCCTGCATCTGGCCGCGCTGGACGCCATCCGGGAGCAGGTGGGACCCGAGTATCCGGTTATGATCAAGCTGGGCCTGGCCGACGGCTTCGAGCCCGGACTAAGCTTTGATGACGGCCTGGAGGCTGCGGTGCGCCTGGCCCGGGCGGGCTACGACTGCCTGGAGATCAGCCAGGGCCTGCGCGGCGCGGATTACCGGGCCAGCGAGTTCCGGCCCGAGGACAAGCGGGCCGAACAGGAGGGCTACTTCCGCGCCTGGGCCGCCGAGGTCAAACAGCGGGTGAGCGTGCCGGTGATCGCGGTGGGCGGCCTGCGCACCCCCGCGGCCTGCGCCGAAGTGCTCGACCGGGGCCAGGCCGACCTGGTGGCCTTGAGCCGTCCCCTGATAAGCCAGCCGGACCTGGTGGCCCGCTGGCAAGAAGGCAGCCAGGAGCGCTCCCGCTGCATCTCCTGCAACAAGTGCATGGAGGTCATCATCAAGGGCAAGGCCCTGAGCTGCATCCTGGACCAGGAGCCTTCCGCCGCCTAAGCGTCTCGCCGGGCCCATGCATCTGGTAAAATTTGGGAACAGGTTTCCCTTAGCAAGGCTTGGGCATGGCCAAAAACAAATTGCGCCAAATTCCCGACCATCTGCTCGATGCGCTGATGGAATCGCCCCACGAGTCGACCCTGCTGGTCGACGCCGAGGGCAAGATCCGTTTCATGAGCCAGGCCACGGCCGAATTCTACCATACCGATCCCCACGCGGTCCTGGGTAAACACATCCACGATGTCAACCCGAACAGCCGCCTTCCCGAGGTGCTCAAGACCGGCACGGCCGAGGTGGGCTCGGTGCTGCGCATGGCCGGCAAGGAGCGCATCATCGCCCGCATCCCCCTGCGCGACGAGCAGGGCCGGCTCTTGGGGGCCTTTGCCAAGATCGTCTTCTGGGACATGACCCAGGTAAGGGACCTGGTGCGCCAGACCGAGGTGTTGGAGGAAAAGGTCAACTACTACGAGAAGGAGCTGCAAAGCTTCTACTCCAGCCGCTACGACCTCAACCTGGTGGTGGGCGAGTCCCAGCCAATCCAGCAGGCCCGCCAGGTGGCCACCCAGGCGGCCCAGTCCGATCTGGGCCTGCTCATCACCGGCGAGACCGGCACCGGCAAGGACCTGTTCGCCCACGCGGTGCACCTGATGAGCGCCCGCCGCAAGAACCCCATCGTCAAGGTGAACTGCGGGGCCATCCCCCAGGAGCTTTTCGAGTCCGAGCTTTTCGGCTACCAGGCCGGAGCCTTCACCGGGGCCAGCCAAAAGGGCAAGCCGGGCAAGTTCGAGCTGGCCAACGGGGGCACCATCTTTTTGGACGAGGTGGGCGAGCTGCCCCTGGCCATGCAGGTGAAGCTGCTCAGGGTCATCCAGGACCAGGAGGTGGAGCGCCTGGGAGGCACCAAGCCCCTCAAGCTGAGCTTCCGGGTAATCGCGGCCACCAACCGCGACCTCAGGGCCATGATGCGGGCCGGCGAGTTCCGCCAGGACCTCTACTACCGCCTGAACATCTTCCATTTGCGCACCCCGCCCTTGCGCGAGATCCGGGCCGATTTGCCCCGCCTGGCCTATCACATCCTCTCCGGCCTGCGCACCGGCAAGCGTCAGCTCCCCTCGCGCATCGCCCTGGAGGTGATGCAGCTGCTTGGGGCCCACGACTGGCCGGGCAACGTGCGCGAGCTCAAAAACGTGCTGGAGCGGGCCGCGGCCGTGGCCGGCAGCGGCACCCTGCTGGTGGATCACCTGCCCCAGGACTTCCTGGAGGTGCTGCCCCAGGCCCAGGAAGAGGTCACAGCTCCCCGCGCCCTGCGCCGGGAGATGGCCCAGGCCGAAAAGGCGGCCATCGAGCGGGCCCTCAGATACACCGACGGCAACCGCACCCAGGCGGCCGAGCTGCTGGGCATCCACCGCACCGGCCTGCACCAAAAAATCAAGAAATACGGGTTGCGCTAGATATTGTAGAATATTTTATACTAGTATAATTTTGTCTACTTACCATTTTTGCCGGTGTGTATTTACACAAAACCAGGACTAAATAACCATTTAGACGTTTTTGTACTTTGCCAAGTGTATAAAATTCTATACTAACCGACTTCCCCTCCACTCCCCGCAGCGAGCCAAGCCCAGTACTAGGCAGAATTTATCGCATGATTTTAGCCTGTTAGCCAATCACTCCCTGTATGGCACACGGGTTGCAACTTGAGTTCCCACTTGAATTTGACCCGTTTTGTTCATCCGAGCGGGCATCCAGCTTATCAACCGCCCATACCCAAGCAATTGGAGTTGCCAAATGGACTTCGAAATATCTGAAAATCTCCGCATGATGGTCGACACCGTGCGTCGGTTCGTGAAACAGGATCTTGAACCCATCAGCCAGCAGGTCGAGGACGAGGACCGCATCCCCGAAGACGTGGTGCAGACCATGCGCGAGCTGGGCCTGTTCGGCTTGGCCACCTCCGAAAAGTACGGCGGCCTGGAAGTGGGCACCCTGGGCGAGTGTTTGGTTTATGAGGAGCTCTCCAAGGTCAACGCCTGCTTCCGCACCCGCATCGGCACCAACAACGGCATCGGCTCCCAGGGCGTCGCCATCGACGGCACCGAGGAGCAGCGCGAGAAGTACCTGCCCCTGATGGCTTCGGGCGAATGGATCGGCTGCTTCGCGCTCACCGAGCCCGAGGCCGGCTCCGACGCCTCCAACGTGCAGACCACGGCCGAGCTAGACGGCGACACCTGGGTGCTCAACGGCCGCAAGCACTTCATCACCAACGGCGACATCGCCGACTGCGCCACGGTCTTCGCCCTCACCGACCGTGAGAAAAAGGCCCGCGGCGGCATCACCGCTTTTGTGGTGGAAAAGACCGACCCCGGCTACTTCGTGGGCACCATCGAGCGCAAGATGGGCATGCGCGGCTCTCACACCTGCGAGCTGATCTTCGACGACTGCCGCATCCCCAAGGACCGGGTCATCGGCGGCGACGCCATGATCGGACACGGTTTCAAAACCGCCATGAAGACCCTGGACAAGGGCCGCCTGACCATGGGCGCCTCGGCCCTGGGTTCGGCCCAGAAGCTGTTGGAGCTGTCCATCGACTACGCCAAGCAGCGGGTGCAGTTCGGCAAGCCCATCGCCGAAAAGCAGGCCATCCAGTTCATGCTGGCCGACATGGCCACCCAGATCTACGCCGCCCGCCACATGCTCTATCACGCCGCCTGGCTCAGGGACACCAAGGGCACCTCGGTGATCAAGGAAGCCTCCATGGTCAAGCTGTTCTGCACCAACATGGCCAACAAGATCGCCGACATGGCCGTGCAGATCCACGGCGGCATGGGCTACATGAAGGACTTCCCGGTGGAGCGCTTCTACCGCGACCTGCGCCTGACCCGCATTTACGAAGGCACCGACGAGATTCAGCGCGTGGTCATCGCCCGCAACCTTCTGGCGGAGGGTAAATAGCCATGGCCGTTGAAAAGGTATTTATCGTCGGCTCCGGTCTCATGGGCAGCGGCATCGCTCAGGTGTGCGCCCAGTCCGGCTTGCAGGCCACCCTGTGCGACGTGTCCCAGGAGCAGCTGGACAAGGCGGTGAAGAACATCTCCTGGTCCGCGGGCAAGCTCATCGAAAAGGGCAAGGTCCAGGGCACCCTGGACGAGGTGATGGGCCGTCTGTCCACTTCGGTGGACTACGCCCCGGCCGCCGAGGCCGACCTGGTCATGGAGGTGGTGTTCGAAAACCTGGCCGTGAAGCAGGAAGTCTACTCCCAACTCAACGAGGTCATCAGTGACGATTCGCTGGTGGCCAGCAACACCAGCGCGATTCCCACCAGCGAGCTGGCTGCCAGCGTTAAAAACCCCGAGCGCTTTTTGGGTCTGCACTTCTTCTCGCCGGTGCCCATGATGCAGGCGGTGGAGGTCATCCGGGGCGCCCTGACCTCGGACGAAGCCTTTGCCGCGGGCCGCGAGTTCGCCCTGGCCATCGGCAAGGAGCCGATCATGGTCAACCGCGACGTGGCCGGGTTTGTGATCAACCGCATCAACTTCCCTTCCACCATGGAGGCCATGCGCCTGGTGGAGGCGGGGGTGGCCTCGGTGGAAGACATCGACAAGGGCCTGCGCCTGGCTTCGGGCCGCAAGATGGGCATCTTCGAGACCGGCGACATGGTGGGCCTGGACGTGACCTTCGGCGCGCTGACCGCCATGTACAACGAGACCGGCGAGGAGCGTTGGTATCCTCCCCTGCTGCTCAGGCGCAAGGTGAAGGCCGGCCAGCTGGGCCGCAAGGCCGGCGTGGGCTGGTACCGCTATGACGACAAAGGCAACAAAATCGGGCCGGCCGACTAGAAAAACCCGGGAGCGAGCAATGAAGCAACCTGTTATCCTCTCCGCCGCCCGTACGCCGGTGGGCCGCTTCGGCGGCTCCATGCGCACGGTGACCGACCACGACATGAGCGTTCTGGTGATCAAGGAGGCCATCGCCCGGGCGGGCCTGACCCCCGGTCAGATCGAGGAGCTCATCTTCGCCCAGCAGTACCGCACCGGAGTTATGCCTCCCAACATCGCCCGTCCCATCTCGGTGAACGCGGGCATGCCCATCGAGTCGCCTTCCTACAGCGTGGCCAAGGCCTGCGGCGGTTCGCTCAAGACGGTGTTCCTGGCCGCCCAGGCCATCAAGGCCGGCGACTTCGACCTGCTGGTGTCCGGTGGAGTGGAGCACATGTCCGGCGCGGCCTACCTGGTGCCCACCAACCGCTGGGGGGCCCGCCTGGGCCACGCCCAGCTCATGGACCAGTTGGTGCTCTACGATCCCCTGAGCAACAACACCATGGGCGAAACCGCGGAGAACGTGGCCGAGAGGTACCAGGTGAACCGCGAGGACCAGGATGACTTCGCCATGCTCAGCCAGCAAAAGGCGGCCAAGGCCCTGGAGGCCGGGGTGTTCCAGGATCAGGTCGTTCCGGTGCCCATCCCCCAGCGCAAGGGCGAGCCCAAGATGTTCGACACCGACGAGCACCCCCGCCCCCAGACCACCCGGGAGCAGCTGGCCTCGCTCAAGCCGGTGTTCCGCAAGGGCGGCTCGGTGACCGCGGGCAACTCCTCGGGCATGAACGACGGGGCCGGCGCCCTGGTGGTGGCCTCGGACGAGCGCGCCGCCGAGCTGGGGATCAAGCCCCTGGTTTCCATCGTGGGCTATGCCTCGGTGGGGGTTGACCCCGCCATCATGGGCATCGGGCCGGTTTACGCCACCCGCAAGCTCATGGAGCAGACCGGGCTCAGCGTGGACGACATTGACGTGATCGAGCTGAACGAGGCCTTTGCCAGCCAGTCCTTGGCCTGCATCCGCGAACTGAATCTGAACCTGGACAAGATCAACCCCAACGGCGGCGCCATCGCCCTGGGGCATCCCATCTCCGGCACCGGCGCGGTGATCCTCACCAAGCTCATCTACGAGATGAAGCGAGCCGACCACGAGCTGGGACTGGCCACCATGTGCGTGGGCGGCGGCCTGGGAGTGGCCATATTGCTCAAGAACCTGGCCTAACCAAAAATCTCCACACAGGGGTGCGCCTTGAACATCGCCAAACTGCTCACTGACACCGCCGCGCGGCTGCCGGAGCGGCCAGCGGTTATCTTCGGCAACCGCCAGATGACCTACGCGGAGTTGGACCAACGGACCGACGCCCTGGCCTGGGGCCTCAAGGAACAAGGGCTGAAGCCGGGCCAGGTATGCGTGCTCATGATGCCCAACTCCCCGGAGTGGGTGGTCTGCTACTACGCCCTGGCCAAGCTGGGCGCCGCCGTGCTGCCGGTGAATTTCCTTTACCGCAGCGGGGAGCTCAAGCACATCTTCAGCGACTCAGGGGCCGTGGCCTTCATCGGCCACGCCGACCACCTGGCCTACGCCGGGCCGGTGCTGGAGGAAATGCCCCAAATCGCCATCCGGGCGGCGGCGGGCGAGGCTCCGGAGGGCTACATGACCCTGGACTCGCTGATGCGCGACCAGGGCAAGTATCCGACGCACCCGGCCGAGGACGACGACACCTGGGCCATCATCTACACCTCCGGCACCACCGGCCTGCCCAAGGGCGCCATGCTGACCCACCAAAACCTGGCCAGCAACGCCATGACCATCTCGGACATGCGCTCCACGGATCATGACGCCGCCTGTCTGGGGGTGCTGCCCCTGTTCCACATCTACGGCCAGACCTCCAGCCTCAACGCCTCGGTCTACCTGGGCCTGACCATCAGGCTGTGGGAGCACTTCGACCCGGACGAGACCTTTGCCGCCATCCAGGAGATGGATAAGGCCATCCTCATCGCGGTGCCCACCATCTACAACCGTTTGGCCGAGATGGCGGTGCAAAACCCGCCCAAGCGCTCCTGTCTGCAATTCGCCATCTCCGGCGGGGCCTCCCTGCCGGTGGAGGTGCTCAAGCGCTTTGAAAAGGCCTACGGCGCCACCATCTACGAGGGCTACGGCCTCACCGAGTGTTCGCCGGTGTGCGTGGAAAACCCCTACGGCAAAACCACCAAACCCGGCTCCATCGGGCTGCCCATCCCCGGCTTCGAGGCCATGGTGGTGGACTCCCAGGACCAGGCAGTCCCCCAGGGCGAGGTGGGCGAGTTGGTGGTCAAAGGCCCCGGGGTGATGAAGGGCTATCTCAACCAGCCGGAAGCCACGGCCGATACCCTGCGGGGCGGCTGGCTGCACACCGGCGACTTGGCCCGCCGCGACGAGGACGACTACATCTACATCGTGGACCGCAAGAAGGAAATGATCATCCGGGGCGGCTACAACGTCTACCCCCGCGAGATCGAAGAGGTGCTCTACCAGCACCCGGCGGTTTTGGAAGCCGCGGTATTGGGCGTGCCGCACGAGGATTTGGGCGAGGAGATCGCGGCCATGGTGGCCCTGCGCCCCGGGGTGCAGGCCACGCCGGAGGAGCTCCGGGACTTCGTCAAGCAGCTGGTGGCGCCCTACAAGTACCCCCGCATCGTGCGCTTGATGGACGAGCTGCCCAAGACCCACACCGGAAAGGTGCTCAAGAGGGCCATCAAAATCTAGGGCAAGTAACGGGGCTGGGGGGTCCCGTTTTTTTGTGCAAACTAAGAGGGATTTGTTCAAGGTTGCCCGGGGGAGAGGAGGATTTCCCCCGGCGGAAAGGGAGATTGTTGACCATGGCCCGTAAACTGCTTTTACTTCTTGCTTGTTTCAGCCTCCTACTGGCCACCAGCGGCTTGGCTCAGGCCAAGACCCTCAAGTTCCAATGCGTGTATCCCGAAACCGCCTACGTGGGTCAGGGAACCAAATTTTTCGCCGACCAGGTTAAAAAGCTGACCAACGGAAAGCTCAAGATCAAGGTCTTCTGGCCCGGCCAACTGGTCAAGTCCCGCGAGGCCCTGGAGGCCCTAAAGACCGGCATGATCGACGGCTACTCCGGCTCCTTCCTCTACTTCACCGGCGTGTTCCCCGAGGTCAACGTGCAGTGGTTGCCCTTCAACTGGTCCGGCCCCGAGGAGGCCATGGACATCCTGCGCAACCAGGGCTACCTCAATATCTTCAGCGAGGCCATGAGCAAGCACGGCGTGACCTTCCTGGGCTCCATCTCCGTGGCCACCATGGGCCTGATGACCAAGTTCCCGGTCAACGGCCTGGCCGATTTGCAGGGCAAGAAGATCCGGGCCTTCGGCCTGGAGGCCCTGATCGTGCAGGCCCTGGGCGCCGCCGCCGCGGCCATCCCCGGCGCCGAGCAATACATGGCCCTGCAGCGGGGCACCGTGGACGGCACCGACTACCCCTGGTACACCCTGAAGAAGTACAAGCTCTATGAGGTGCTGGACTACGTCAGCGACCCGGCCTTCCACACCCCGGGCATCGTGGAGTTGGTCATCAACAGCAAGGTGATGGCCTCGTTGCCCGCCGACCAGCAAGAGGCGGTCAAAAAGGCAGCCATCATGGCCATGGACCGCAGCTTCGAGCTGAGCCCCACCTGGGACAAGGAAGCCATCGAGTTCGCCAAGACCAAGAAGGTGAAGATCATCAAGCTCTCCGACGCCGAGCTGCTCAAGTGGCGCCAGAAGCTCATGCCCCTGTATGAGCAGACCGCGGCCAAGTCTCCGTACTGCCGCAAACTTGTGGACATCCTCAAGGCCAACCTCAAGGCCAAGGGCGTGAAGTTCTAAAACGCACGTGGCCGGCCGGGCGGTTCTCCCGTCCCGGCCGGCCCGCCATCCCCCAGCCTGCCCGTTAGTACATACCGCGCCCCGGAGAGCTTATGCTGGCCTTTTCGCGCACCATCCGCGCTTTCAACATGGCCATGGGCCTCATTGCCGCGCCGTTTATAGCGGTGGTGACCGCCGTGGTCCTATACGAAGTCTTTTGCCGCTACTTCTTCCACGCCCCCACCTCCTGGGCCCAGGAGGTCTGTGAATATTTCCTTTGCGCCCTGGTGATGTTCGGCAGCGGCTACACCCTGCGCCACTACGGCCACACCCGGGTGGACATCCTGCACACCCACCTCAGCCCGCGGGCCAAGGCCTGGCTGGAGGTGTTCGTGGGCTTTTTGCTCATCCTGGGCATGCTGCCCATCATCTGGTTCGGCAGCAAGGTGGCCATCGAGGCCTTCATGGTGGGCGACGTTTCTTCCTCGGCCGCGGCCCTGCCCCTGTGGCCGGCCAAGGCCACCGTGCCCCTGGGCGGCATTTTCCTGCTTACCCAGGGCCTGGCCAACGCCGTGGACAACATCAATTTCCTCCGCACCGGCCAAGAGCCGCCGCAGAGCTGAGGGCACATCATCATGGAAGTCTGGCTGCTCACCCTGATCGTCTTCGCGGCTCTGGTGGTCCTGCTGGCCATCGGTGTGCCCATCGCCTTTGCCATGCTGGCCATCGCCGCTGTGGGAATTTACTTCACCTGGGGCCCGGCCGGCCTGCTGGTGCTGTTCAACACCGCCTATGCCGAAGGCACCAGTTACCTGCTGTTGGCCGTGCCCCTGTTCATCTTCATGGCCAACATACTCAAGTTCTCGGGCCTGGCCGACAAGCTCTACGAGGTGGTCTATCGCTGGATGGGCGGCCTCCGGGGCGGCCTGGCCATGGGCACGGTGGTCATCTGCGCCATCTTCGCGGCCATGGCCGGCATCTCCAGCGTGGCCACCATCTCCATGGGCCTCATCGCCCTGCCCTCCATGCTCTCGCGCAACTACAACAAGGTCATGGCCGTGGGCTGCATCAACGCGGGCGGGGCCTTGGGCATTCTCATCCCGCCCTCCATCCTGATGATCCTCTACGGCAACATGGCCGAGGTCAGCATCGGGAGGCTGTTCGCGGGGGGCATGCTGCCGGGCATCATGTTGGCGGCCATCTTCGTGGCCTACATCGGCATCCGCTGCTTCTTCCAAAAAAACCTGGGCCCGGCGGTGACCGAGCGCTACACCTGGAAGGACAAGTTCCTGGTGCTCAAGGGCGTGGTGCTGCCCATCGGCCTGGTGATTCTGGTGCTGGGCGTGATCTACGCCGGGGTGGCCACCCCCACCGAGGCGGCCGGAGTGGGGGCGGGGGGCGCGGTGCTCACCGCGGCCATTCACCGCCAGCTCACCTGGGGACGCTTCTGGCAGGCGCTCAGGGAGTCGCTTAGCCTCACGGTGATGGTGTTCTGGATCATCATCGGCGCGGTGACCTTCACCACCTTCCTGGCCTTTGCCGGCATTCAGGACATGCTGCAAGAGGCCATCATGAGCATGGATGTCAACCGCTGGGTGATCCTCATCGCCATCCAGTGCGTGTTCTTCGTGCTGGGCATGTTCCTGGACCCGGCGGGCATCATCCTGCTCACCACGCCCATCTTCGTGCCCATCATCAACCAGCTGGGCTTCGATCCCCTGTGGTTCGGGGTGCTGTTCATCATCAACATGGAGATGGCCTACATCACCCCGCCGTTCGGCTTCAACCTGTTCATCCTCAAGAGCGTGGTGCCGCCCCAGGTAAGCATGAGCGACATCTACCGCTCGGTGGGCCCCTTTGTTGTTTTGCAGGCTTTGGCGCTGGCCATCGTCATGCTGTTTCCCGAGATCGCCACCTGGCTTCCCGAGATCATGGTGGCCAAATAGCGTGTTCGCGCGCGCTACATCCGGCCGGCGCGAAAATCTCTGCCTCGCGCCGGCCGGATGACCTATACTTGACTCCGTCCTTTCTCGTTTGGGAGGGGACGGTCTTCCCGGCGCTCGCGGCCGGGGCTGGTTACACCGTTTTCACCCTGACGGAACGTGGAAGATGATCAAACAAGGACCCCGGGATCTGGTTGAACAAGTGCAAGAGGCGGGGCTGTGCATCGGCTGCGGCTCCTGCGTGGAGCTGTGCCCTTATTTCCGCAGCCACAACGGCAAGACGGTGGTGCTGCATGATTGCGATTTGGAACAGGGCCGCTGTCATGCCTGGTGTCCCAAGGCCGAGCTGGACCTGGAAGAGCTATCCCAGGCCCTGTGGGGCAAACCCTACCGCTTCACCGGCGTGGGCCCCCACCTGGCCCTGACCGCGGCCAAGGCCGGTCCGGCCCTGGGCGAGGGCGCCTTCCAGAGCGGCGGCACGGTATCCGCCCTGCTGGCCGCCGCCTTGGACCAGGGCATGATCCAGGGCGCAGTGCTCACCGGCCGCGAGGGCCTGGAGCCTTTGCCCACCCTGGCCCGCAGCCTGGACGAGATCAAGGCCTGCGCGGGCTCCAAGTTCACCGCCGCGCCCACCCTGGCCGCCTTCAACCGGGCCCAGGCCCAGGGCGCCGAGGGCCTGGCCGTGGTGGCCACCCCCTGCCAGGGAGCGGCCCTGGCCCAGCGCCGCCTGGACAAGGTGAACCCTGACGCGCCCACCGGACCGGCCGAGCTGGTGGTGGGCCTGTTCTGCAACTGGGGCCTGGACCCTCAGGGCCTGATGCGCTTTTTGGGCCAGAAGGTCAACCCCGAGACCATCAAGGCCATGGACATCCCCCCGCCTCCGGCCGGGGTGCTCACCGTGGAGACCACCGAGGGAACCCTAGAGATACCCCTGGACGAGATTCGCGGCTTCATTCCCCCGGCCTGCGCCATCTGTCCGGACATGACCTCCGAGTGGGCCGACGTCTCGGTGGGCATGCTGGAAGGGCGGCCGGGCTGGAACACCCTGGTGGTGCGCAGCGAAAAAGGGCGCGCCCTGGCAGAGGCCGCGGCCGACAAGGGCTGGCTGGTTCTGGAGGAGATGCCCGCGGACATGCGCGAGCACCTGGCCGGCGCGGCCGAGGCCAAGCGGGCCCGGGCCCTGGGCGCCGCCCAGGAGCAGGGGCTATTGGGCGGCCCCGATGAGCCCGGCCCCAAGGCCCTGCGGGTTGGCCCGGAGTTCTGGGCCGAGCTTAGCCAAGGGAAGGGAGAATAGGCATGGCCAACAGCGAACAGGCCAATCAGCGCCTGACCCTCATGGGCAACCAGGCCATTTCCCGGGGCGCCCTGGAGGCCGGGATGCGGGTGGCGGCCGGTTATCCCGGCACCCCCTCCTCGGAGATAATCGAAAACCTGGCCAAGTCGGCCGACGAACACGGGCTCTACGTGGAGTGGTCGATCAACGAGAAGGTCTCCCTGGAGGTGGCGGCCGCCGCCTCCCTGGCCGGTCTGCGCTCCCTGTGCGCCATGAAGCAGAACGGGGTCAACGTGGCCTCGGACTTTCTGCTGCACCTGGCCGGCTCGGGAATCCGGGCGGGCATGGTGCTGGTGCACTGCGACGACCCCGGCGCGCTCTCCAGCGTGAACGAGGGCGAGTCGCGCCACTTCGCCCGCATGATCGAGCTGCCCCAGCTGGAGCCCGGCGATTTCCAGGAAGCCAAGGACATGACCAAGTGGGCCTTCGAGCTCTCCGAGGAGCTGGGCCAAGTGGTCATGCTGCGCAGCGTCACCCGCCTGTCCCACGCCAGCGGCGGGGTGGTGCCCGGCCCCCTGCCCGAGGTCAGCGGCCAGGCCCGCTTCGAGCACAACGGCAGCCTCCTGGACCCCCAGCGCGGCCCGGTCACCGCGGGTCCCGTGTCGGTCAATCACCCCCGGATGCAGGAGAAGCTGGCCCGGGCGGTGGAGCTGTTCGAGGAATCGCCCTTCAACACCTACAGCGGCCCCGAGGAGCCCGAGCTGTTGGTGATCACCTGCAGCATCTGCTCGCTCTACGTCAAGGAGGCCCTGGTCATGCTGGGCGCGGCCGACCGGGTGGGAGTGCTCAAGCTGGGCACCACCTGGCCCCTGCCCCCCAAGCTGGTCCAGCGCAACCTGGAGCGCTGCGAGCGCATCATGGTGGTGGAGGAGGTGATCCCCTTCCTGGAGGAGAACCTCAAGATCATGGCCGCCGAGCTGGCCGGCCAGATTGGGCCCAAGCAGTTCATGGCCAAGCGCGAGGGCTATCTGCCCTCCACCGGCGAGCTGAACCCGGACCTGGTGGCCGCGGCCCTGGCCAGGGCCCTGGACATCGAGTACCAGGAGCGGCCCGCCGGCTACGCGGCCAAGGTCGCCTCGGCGGCCCAAGCCACCGACACCCCCCGCGAGCTGGCCTTCTGCCCCGGCTGCCCCCACCGCGCCTCCTACTGGTCGCTGAAGAGCGCCCTGGCCCTGGACGGCCGCGACGGCTTTATCTGCGGGGACATCGGCTGCTACGCCTTGGGCGCGCGGCCCTCCAACTACGGCATCCTCAAAACCCTGCACGCCATGGGCTCCGGAGCGGGCCTGGCCACCGGCTTCGGCCAGCTGGGCCGCTTTGGCATGGACCAGCCGGTGATGGCGGTGTCCGGCGACTCCACCTTCTATCATGCGGTGATTCCGGCCCTGATAAACGCGGTGCACCAGAAGTCGCCCATGAGCCTGGTGATAATGGACAACAGCGGCACGGCCATGACCGGCTTCCAGCCCCATCCGGGCACCCAGACCGACGCCATGGGCCATCCGGTGCCGCCGGTGGACCTGGAAGGCATCTGCCGGGCGCTGGGCGCCGAGGTCACGGTGTGCGATCCCTTTGATCTGGAGACCACCCGGCAGGCGGCCATGGACATGCTGGCCGACCAGTCCACGGCCAAGGTGCTCATCCTGCGCCAGCTCTGCGCGCTCAGTCCGGAGCGCAAGGGCAAAAAGCTCTATGACGTGCAGGTGGACCCGGACAAGTGCCTGGGCGGACAGTGCGGCTGCAACCGGCTCTGCACCCGGGTGTTCGGCTGCCCCGGACTTGCCTGGGAGCGCGAAACCGGCCGGGCCTACATAGACGAGGTCATCTGCGCCGGTTGCGGAGTCTGCGCCTCGGTGTGTCCCGCCGGAGCCATCATCAAGACGGAGAGGGCCTGAGCCATGGCGGTAGAGCTGAAACACGATCCCTATAATTTGATCATCACCGGCGTGGGCGGCCAGGGCAACGTGCTGGCCTCGCGCATGCTGGGAGCCGTGCTCACCGCCCAGGGCCTGTGGGTGACCATCGGCGAAACCTTCGGGGCCTCCCAGCGGGGCGGCTCGGTCATGAGCCATCTGCGGGTGTCCCAGGATGGCTCCTGGTCTCCCCAGATTCCCCAGGGCCGCGCCCACATGGTGCTGGCCCTGGAGCCTCTGGAGGCGCTCCGGGTGCTGGAGACCTACGGCAACCCCCAAAGCATGGCCATTGTCAACGACCGGCCGGTGATGCCCTACGCGGCCATCGCCGGGCACGCCGAATACCCCGCGGCCGAGGAGGTGGCCAAGTGGCTGGGCGAGCTTACCGCCCAGACCTGGATCATCCCGGCCACCGAGACGGCCCTGGAGCTGGGTCTGCCCATCTACGCCAACGTGATCATGATGGGGGCCCTGGCCGCGGTGGGCGACCTGCCCATAAGCCGGGAGGGCTTCGAGGCCGAGCTCATCAAGAGCCTGGGCCCGGCCAAGATGGCCCGCAACCTGGATGCCTTTGACCAAGGCGCGGCCATGATCGCCTCGTGAGGCGGCGCGCATGAGGCTGTCCCTTCCCCGCCGCCTGTGGTACGGCAACGACACCCTGGAGATCGACCTGCCCGACGAGTGGCAGGTGCAGGTGTGCCCCATGCAAGGGGCCGGGCGCCCGGCTTTGAGCCAGGAGGAGATAGATACCGCCTTGGCCTCGCCGGTGGGTTCGCCGCCCCTGGCCGAGCTGGCTCAGGGCAAGCAATCGGCGGTTATCATCTTCGACGACATGACCCGCCCCACCCGCATCGCCCAGTTCGCGCCCTTCATCCTGGGCGAGCTGAGCCAAGCCGGGGTGCCGGAAGACAACATCACCTTTGTCTGCGCCCTGGGCTGCCATGGGGCCCTGACCTTCCACGAGCTGCGCAAGAAGCTGAGCCCCGAGTTGGTGGAGCGCTTCCGGGTGTTCAACCACAACTGCTACGAAAACTGCGAAGAGATGGGCGTCACCGCCCAGGGCACCCCGGTGATGATAAACCGCGAGGTGGTTCAGGCTGACCTGCGGGTGGCCATTAGCTGCGTCACGGCCCATCCCTATGCCGGTTATTCCGGGGGCAGCAAGATATTGATGCCCGGGGTGGCCCACATCGACACCGTGGCCCACAACCACCTGAAGGTCTTGGGCGCGGCCCTGGGCACCGTGGGCCTGGGCAAGTTCGCGGGCAACCAGATGCGCGGCGATTTGGAAGAGGCCGCCGGCATGGTGGGCCTGGACTTTTTGGTCAACGTGCTGGTCAACCAGCGGGGAGAGGCCGCCGCGATGGTGGCCGGGGGACGCCTGGAGTCCCACGCCCGCGCGGTGGAGCTGGCCGCGCCCTGGTACGCCAGCCAGCCCCGGCCCGCGAACCAGGACCTGGTCATCGCCAACGCATTCGTCAAGGCCAACGAGATGCCCATTGCCGCGGCCCTGGGCCGGGCGGCGCTCAAGCCGGAGGGCGGCACGGTGGTGGTCATAGCCGACGCGCCCGAGGGCCAGGTGGTGCATTACCTGCTGGGCCGCTTCGGCCGGGAATTCGGCGGCCGCAAGTATCCCCTGCGGCCCTTGCCCGAGGAATCCGAGCTGATCATAATGGCCCCGCACCTGGACCGCACCTTTGGCGACTGGTTCCCCAATCCCGAGGTCATAAGCTTCACCCGGGACTGGCCCCAAACGCTGAGCCTGCTGCGGGAGCGGCACCGGGAGGGCAGCGCGGTGGCCGTGCTGCCCGATGCCACCATGCAGTATTTTGCCTAAGGGAGCGGGCGCGGCGGCGCTGGCCCCTGATCTACACCTTGGTTATGCTACTTGGACGCGATTTTTCTTGGCGGCGTCCCGGACCGACCCCCGGCCGCCGTCTTCTGCCCCTGGCTGGGCGGCAACAAGGAGATAACCAAGCGTGGGCCCAACCTCTAGCCACCAGGGCAGTGAAATCCATCCCCCCCAGCCGCGAGGCTGGCGAAACCGCCGCGCCGCCAAGGGAAAGGGTCCGATCTACTACGGCTGGTACGTGGTGGTCATGGCCTTTGCGGCCAACTTCGCGGCCGCGGCCACCCAGTTCTACGCCTTCAACGCCTTCATGCTGCCCCTGTGCGCCGAGCGGGGCTGGACCCGGGCCGACATAAACCTGGCCCCCATCGTGGGCTACGGCTTCGGCCTGGCCGGGCAATACTTTTACGGCGCCATCATCGGTCGCATCGGGCCGCGCCGCTTCATGACCATCGGGGCCCTGGTGTCGGCCACGGCCTTCATCTGTCTGGGCCAGGTGGAAGACCTGCTCCTGTTCTACGTGGCCTACACCATGGTCATCCTGGGCAACGCGGCCATGGCCTCCCTGGTGGCCAACACCGCGGTATCCAACTGGTTCGTCCAGTACCGGGGCCGGGCCCTGGGCATGGCCACCAGCGGGCTCACCCTGGCCGGGGTGATCATTCCCTTCGCGGCCCATCACCTGCTGCACGTCATCGGCTTGAACAACGCCTTTTTGACCATCGGCCTGGCCATCGGCTGCCTCTCCCCCCTGGCCTGGCTGGTGGTGCGCGACTCTCCGGAGTCCAAAGGCCTGCACCCGGACGGCCGCATCCCGGCCACGGCGGACCCGCCCTCCGGGCCCTCGGCCATGGAGGTGTGCACCGTGCCCATCAAGGTCCTGGTAAAGACCGGCAGTTTCTGGCGGGTGGGCCTGGCCTATGGATTGGCCAGCGCCGGGGTCTTCGCGGTGGTGTTCCAGTTGGGCCCGCGCTTCCAGGACCTGGGCTACGACGGCTCCACGGCCATGCTGCTGGTCACCTTCGCCTCCATTGCCGGCACCTGCGGCAAGTTCACCTGGGGCTTCCTGTGCGACCGTTTCCCGCCCAGCCGCCTGGCGGCGGTGATGTTCTGCCTGGTGGGGGTGGGTCAGATAATGGGCCTGATCGCCAGCGGACCCGTCACCGTGGGCCTGTTCATCCTCATCTTCGGCTTCGGCATGGGCGGCATCATGTCCACCTTCCCCATAATGACCGCCTGGTGCTTCGGCCGGCACAGCTTCGCCTCGGTGTTTAGGGTGCTGGCCCTGTTTCTGTCCTTGCAGGCCGTGGGCTACGTGGCCATGGGCCAGACCTTCCGGCTCACCGGATCCTATGACGCGGCCTACCTCCTGTTCGTGTTCATCGACCTGGGCGCGGCGGCCATGGTGCTGGGCGTAAAGCCCACCGAGGCCGCGATCATCGCTTGAGCGCCCCGCGCAGTTGGCCGGCCAGCTCGCTCATCGAGCGCACCGCCTCGGCGGGGCCGTCCGCCTCCTGCACCCGGCGCACCAGGGCGCTGCCCACCACCACGCCGTCGGCCACCGGGGCCAGGGCCGCGGCCTGGGCCGGGGTGGCCACGCCGAATCCCACCGCCACCGGCAACGACGAAGCGGCCCGCACCTTTTGCATGGCGGCCAGGCGCTCCCGGCCCAGCTCCAGGTCCGAACCGGTCACCCCGTCCATGGACACGTAATACAAAAAGCCCTTGCCCGCCTGCATGATGCGCTGCAGCCGCTCCGGCGGAGTGCCCGGCGCGGCCATGAACACCGGAGCCAGGCCGTGTTGGTCGCAGGCGGCCAGCCACTCGCCCGCCTCCTCGGGCGGGATATCCGGTATGATCACCCCGCTCACCCCAGCATCGGCGGCGCGCCGGGCGAACTCTTGGCAGCCCATGGCCAGCACCGGATTGATGTAGGTCATCACCACCAGGGCCGCTTGCACCTTGCCGGCAATGGAGGCCACCGAGTCCAGCACGTTGGCCGGAGTGGCCCCGGCCATAAGGGCCTGGTGGCTGGAGGCTTGGATAATGGGGCCGTCGGCCAGGGGATCGGAAAAGGGGATGCCCACCTCGATCACCTCGGAGCCCAGGCCGTCCAGGGCCAGCACCAGCTCCTGGCAGGTGGCGTGATCCGGGAAGCCGCCGGTCACGTATGGCACAAAGGCGGCCCGGCCGGCTTCGGCCGCGTTGGCGAACTGTTCGCGCAGGTCCTTGCTCATTTCTGCTTCTCCAGATAGGCGGTCACCTGGGACACATCCTTGTCGCCCCGGCCGGACAGGCACACCAGAATGATGTCATCCTTGCCGTATTGCGGGGCCAGCTCTTTCAGGTGGGCCAGGGCATGGGCGCTCTCCAGGGCCGGGATGATGCCCTCCAGCCGGGTCAGGTCCATGAAGGCCCGCACGGCGGCCTTGTCGTCCACCGTGGCGTAGGTGACCCGCTCGATGTCCTTTAGGTGGCTGTGCTCCGGCCCCACCCCGGGGTAGTCCAGGCCCGCGGCCATGGAGTAGGCCTCGATGATCTGGCCGTGAGGGTCTTGCAGCAGATACAGGGCCGCTCCGTGCAGCACGCCGGGTTTGCCGGCGGTCAGGCTGGCCGAGTGCTCGCCGCTGTCCAGGCCGTAGCCCGCGGCCTCCACCCCGATGAGGTCCACCGGGTCGTCCAGCAAGGGATGGAACAGGCCGATGGCGTTGCTGCCCGCGCCCACGCAGGCCACCGCCGCGTTGGGCAGCCTGCCCTCGCGCTCCAAAAGCTGGGCCCGGGCCTCGCGGCCGATCACCGCCTGGAAGTCGCGCACCAGGCGGGGATAGGGATGGGGGCCCACCACCGAGCCGATGATGTAGTGGGTGTCGCGCACGTTGCTCACCCAGTCGCGGATGGCCTGGGTGGTGGCGTCCTTGAGGGAGCAGCTCCCGCTGGTCACCGGCTCCACCTTGGCCCCCAGCATCTCCATGCGGGTCACGTTGAGCGCCTGACGCTCCATGTCCAGGGTGCCCATGTACACCAGGCACTCCAGGCCCATGAGCGCGGCGGTGGTGGCCGTGGCCACCCCGTGCTGCCCGGCCCCGGTCTCGGCGATGATGCGCTTTTTGCCCATGCGCCTGGCCAGCAGCACCTGGCCCAGGGCGTTGTTGATCTTGTGGGCCCCGGTGTGGGTCAGGTCCTCGCGTTTCAGGAAGATGCGCCCTCCCCCCAAGGCCCGGCTGAGGTTGGCCGCCTCGTAAAGCGGGGTGGGCCGCCCGGCGTAGTGCTCCAGCAGCCCGGCCAGTTCGGCGCTGAAAGAGGGATCTTCCAGGGCCGTGGCATAGGCCGCGGCCAGCTCTTCCAGGGCGGGCATGAGGTTTTCGGGCACGAAGCGCCCGCCATAGGGCCCGAAATGGCCCTTGGCGTCAGGCAGCGGCCCGGGCGAGGAAGCTTGCGATGAGCTCATGATCCTTCTTGCCTTTCTCTATCTCCACGCCGCTGGACACGTCCACGGCAAAGGGTTGCACCTGGGCGATGGCCGCGCCCACGTTTTTCGGGGTAAGCCCCCCGGCCAGAATGATGGGCCGCTGGCGGGCGATGTCTTGGGCGATACTCCAGTCAAAGCTTTGCCCCGTGCCGCCGGCCTGGGACGAATCATAAGCGTCCAGCAGCAGGGCGCAGCCTGGATAGGCCGCTGGGTCCGGCTCGCGGCCCGCCCCCACCCCGAGGGCCTTGATCACCCGTGGGCCGAGGGAGGCCGTCTCGGTCTCGCTCTCGCTGCCGTGGAGCTGCACCCAGTCCAGGCCGCAATAGGCGCGCAGCTCGGCCACCTCTCGGGGCGGGGCGTCCACAAACACGCCAACCGTGGCCACCAAAGGCGGCAGCCCGGTGATGATCTCGCGGGCCTGGTCCGGGCTAACCCGGCGGGAGCTCTCGGCCAACACGAAGCCTAGGGCGTGGGCTCCGGCCTGGCAGGCGGCCAGGGCGTCCTCGCGGTTGGTGATGCCGCATATCTTCACCCGGGTCATGCCGCCTCCTCCGCCCCCACCAGGACCGAGAGCGCGGCGGCCGGGTCGGGCGCCTGCATCAGGCTGGTGCCCACCAAAAATGCGTCCAAGCCGCCCTGGCGCAGCAGGCGCACCTGCTCGGGCCCGCTGATGCCGCTCTCGGCCACCACGGTCACTCCGGGCGGGATGAGCCGCCGAAGCTCCAGGCTGGTCTCCAGGCGCACGGCCAGCGTCTTGAGGTTGCGGTTATTGACCCCCACCAGGGACGGCTCCAGGGCCAGCACCGGCTCCAGCTCGGCCTCGGCATGCACCTCCAGCAGCACGTCCATGCCCAGCTCCCGGGCCAGACCGTACAACTCGGCCAGCTCGTCCCGCCCCAGGGCCGCGGCGATGAGCAGCACCGCGTCGGCCCCGGCCAGGCGGGCCTGGTGCACCTGGATCGGGTCGATGATGAAGTCCTTGCGCAGCGCGGGCAGAGCCACGGCCGAACGCGCATCGCTCAGATCGTCCAGGCAGCCGCCGAAAAACAGCGGGTCGGTGAGCACCGACAGGGCCGCCGCCCCGCCCCGGGCATAGTCCCGGGCCCGCGTCTCCACGTCGCCGCCCGGGTCCAGCTCACCCCGCGAGGGCGAGCGCCGTTTGATCTCCGCGATCACCGGCACCGAGGCGCAGGCCCGCAACGAGGCCAGGAAGCCACGGGCCGGCGGGGCGTCCTGGGCCGCGGCCTTCAGCTCGGCCAGGGAGTTCCCGGCCTTGAGCGCGGCCACCTCCTGGCGTTTGTTGGCCAGAATGCGGGCCAGCACCCCCAACTCGTCTGGGCTCGGCTCAGGCATTGACCACCTGCCGTTTGAGCCCCTGACTGAAGGACACCAGCTGCTCCAGCTTGGCCAGGGCCGCGCCGGAGTCGATTATCTCCGAGGCCAGGGCCACGCCCCGGGCCAAGTCCCCGGCCTTGCCCGCCGCGGCCAGGGCGGCGGCCGCGTTCAGCAACACCATGTCCCGCCGCGCCCCGGGCTCCCCCTTGAGCACGGCCAGGGTGTGGGCCCGGCACTGATCAACCGTGCCGCCGGCCACTTCCTCCGGAGCGGCCCGCCGCAGTCCGAACTGCTCGGGGGTTATCTCCAAGGTCTCCACCTGGCCGCCCTGGAGCCGGGCCATGGCGGTCGAACCGGTGACGGTCACCTCGTCCATGCCCTCGCCGTGCACCACATAGGCGCTGTCCACCCCCAGGCGTCCCAACACGTGGGCCAGTGGCTCCACCAGGGCGGGATCGTACACCCCCACCACCAGCACGTTGGCCCCGGCCGGGTTGGTCAAGGGGCCCAGCAGATTGAACACGGTGCGCAGGCCCACCTCGCGGCGGGGGCCGATGGCGTGGCGCATGGCCCCGTGCAGGGCGGGCGCGAACAAGAAGCCCACCCCCACTTCGTCGATGCAGGCCCCGATCTGCTCGGGGCTTAGGTCAAGGGGCACCCCCAGGGCCTCCAGCAGATCGGCCGCGCCGCAGGAGGAGCTGATGGCCCGGTTGCCGTGCTTGGCCACCTTGAGCCCCGCCCCGGCCACCACGAAAGCGGTGGTGGTGGAGACGTTGAAGGTGCCGGCCCCGTCGCCGCCGGTGCCCACCGTGTCCACCAGCACCTCGCCGTCGGCCTGGGCCCGGCAGGCCACGGGCGTGGCCTTGGCCCGCATTACCCGGGCCGCGCCGCTGATCTCGGACAGGCACTCCCCCTTCATGCGCAGGGCCACCAGAAAGGCCCCGATCTGGGCCTGGGTGGCCTGGCCCTCCATGATCTGATCCATGGCCGCGATCATCTGTTCTTCGCTCAGGTCTTGGCCGCTTACCGCCAGGGCGATGGCTTGCTGAATCATCTTGCTTCTCCCGATACCCACAAAAAAAACCGGGGCCGTGAACCCTCTTTGGTCCACGGCCCCGGTTAAGATCTTTTGGGCTGAGCCTAGCGCGCTAGCGCGGGTGGACCACTCCTGTCCTCGTACCACCACCAATAACGCCAGCAGGTCGCAAACATGTATCTAGACTCCTCGCTCGAAAATTGTATACAAAAATTACCCCTAAACGGCGCGCCAGTCAAGCGCATATTGCGGGCCGGCCTCCTTTGATGAACTCGCCCACCTCTTCCATGGTCTTGACCAGGGCCCCCCGGTCGCTGCCCTCCAGGGCAGCCACCAGGCCGTCCAGGCCCTTTTGCAGGGTGCGGGCCGCGTTGAGCCCGTCGGGGTTGTGCAGGGCCAGGTCGGCGTAGAGCTCGGCCGGCTGCCCGCTCTGGCGACAGAGCAGGCCCAAGAGCTCCTGGAACCAGGGCCCGGAGAGCTCGCCGTCGTCCTTGGGATGAAAGCCAAGCTGCATCAGGCTCCAGCCGAATGCGTAGAGCATCAAGTGGCGAAGGGTCTGCACCTGGGCCATGAGCCGGTCGTGGCGCTCCGGGGCCATGACCACCGCGCGGGCCCCCTGCTGGCGCAGGAAGCGGCGCAGCCAGGCCAGCCAACGGCGGCCCCGCCCCTCGGTGAGAAAAACGATCTGCCCGGCCAGGGAGGGAGCCCCCGGCCCGAACAGGGGATGGGCCCCCACCACCTCGCCCCGGGCATGGGCCAGCATGCTGGCCAGGGGCTGTTGCTTGAGCGAGGTGATGTCCACCACCACGCCCTCGGGATCGGTGTGGGGCCCGATGGAGCGCATCACCTCGTCCACCGCGTGCACCGGCACGGCCAGGATGATCATCTGGCAGGCGCGCACGAACTCCGGAGTCACCGGGTCGCCCTTGGCGTCGGCCACCAAAACCCTGCCCACGGCCGGCTCCAGCAGGGCCTGGAGCCAGGCGCCCATGCGGCCCTGGCCGCCGATGATTCCCACGGTGAGCCCCTGGGCCTCGCCGGGACGGGGCGGCGTAAAGCCGCCAAAGTCAGCCTCCTGGTTCATCAGTTCATCTCCCCGGCCGGGAATGACCCCAGCACCTTGAGCTGTTCCACCTGGCCGTCCAGCGCCTTGAGGGCCTCGGCCACCTCCGGGTCTTGCCGGTGGCCCATCAGGTCCACGAAAAAGGCGTATTCCCAGGGCCGGTCCTTGGTGGGGCGCGATTCGATGCGGGTCAGGTTGATGCCCCGCCGGGCCAGCTCGCCCAGAGCCTGGTGCAGCGAGCCGGGCTGGTGCGAGGCCATGAACACCAACGAGGTCTTGTCCTGGCCGCATGAGGGCGCGTCCTGGGCGCTGACCACCAGGAAGCGGGTGGTGTTGTGGCTGTAGTCCTGAATGCCCTCGGCCAGCACCTGAAGGCCATAGGGCTCGGCCGCCGCCAGGTTGCCCACCGCGGCCGAACCGGGAGTTTCGGCTGCTTGGCGGGCGGCGGCGGCGGTGCTGGTGGCCTCGGACAGGCGCGCCTGGGGCTGGTGCTTGGCCAGCCACCCGCGGCACTGGGCCAGGGCCTGGGGATGGGAGTAGATGATCTCCACGAACTCCAGCTCGTCCTCGATGCTCATCAGGGCGTGGCTGACCGGCGCGTAGACCTCGCCGCATACCTTGAGTTGGGAGTTCATGAGCTGGTCCAGGGATGCGTTCACCGCGCCCTCGCCGGAGTTTTCCACCGGCACCAGGCCCACCGAGCAGTTGCCCCGCTCCACCTCGCGAAACACCTCGCCGATGCTGGCCAGGGCCTTGAGCTTGCTGCTGTGACCGAAGTGCTTTTGGGCCGCCTGATGGCTAAAGGTGTACTCCGGGCCAAGATAGGCCACGGACAAGGGGTTTTGCACCTCGCGGCAGGCGGAAATGATCTCGCGGAAGATGTTGCGCAGATAGCTGTCCGGCAGAGGGCCCCGGTTGCCCCGGCTCAGCTTGGCCAGCAGGTCGTTTTCGCGCTCGGGCGCGAAGATGGGCAGGCCGGCGGCCCGCTTTTGGCGGCCGATATCCAGGGCCAGGCCGGCCCGCTGGGCGATGAGATCCATCAGGCGCTGGTCGATCTGGTCGATCTGGTCGCGCAGGGCATCGATGCCGGAGCAGTCTTGACCCTCGAGGGGCACGGTCTGGCTGGGCATGGCGGTCATGGTGTCTTCTCCTCAGCAGGCCAACCAGTTTGAACGCAGGGCGCTCATGGAGTTGATATCGGCCATCAGCTCTTTGAAGTCAGCCGGGGTAAGGGACTGATCGCCGTCGCACATGGCGTTGTCCGGAGAGCAGTGCATCTCCACCATGATGCCGTCCGCGCCCACGGCCAGGGAGGCCCGGGCCAAGGGCTTGACGTAGCGCCGGTTGCCCACCGCGTGGCTGGGGTCCACCACCACCGGAAGATGGGTGGACTCCTTGAGCACGCACACCGCGCTCAGGTCCAGGGTGTTGCGGGTGGCGGTCTCGAAGGTGCGGATGCCCCGCTCGCAGAGGATCACCTGGTCGTTGCCCCCGGCCAGGATGTACTCGGCGGCCATGAGGAACTCCTTGATGGTGGTCATGAGGCCGCGCTTGAGCAGCACCGGCTTGCGCGCCTGGCCCACCCGCTTGAGCAGGCAGAAGTTCTGCACGTTGCGCGCGCCCACCTGGAGGATGTCGGCGTAGGATTCCACCAGATCCACGTCGGCGGTGTCCATGACCTCGGTGACCACCGGCAGGCCGGTGAGGCGCCGGGCCTGAGCCAACAGCTCCAGGCCCTCCTCGCCCAGGCCCTGGAAGCTGTAGGGCGAGGTGCGCGGCTTGTAGGCCCCGCCCCTGATGATGGAGGCTCCGTACTTTTGGGCGAAACGGGCGGTGCAGACCATCTGCTCCGCGTTTTCCACCGAGCAGGGCCCGGCGATGACCGTGAAGGCGCCGCCGCCCACCACGGCCGATCCGGCCCGCACCACGGTGTCGCTGGACTTGGCCTCGCGGCTTACCAACATGGCCTGGGGTTTGAGCCTGCGGGCCACCGCTTCGGCGGTGACCGCTTCCGGACTCTCCACTGCGCTTACCATCTTGCTGATTCCCGGCATTTTCTTTCCCCTTGTTAATCCTGCCTGGACCGCGCCTTCCTCGCCCGTTCGGCCAAAAAAGAAAGGCCATGGGCGACTCTTGCGTCTGCCCATGGCCTTGGTTGCTTTCGCTTGGTATAGCCTAGTTCGGCTTATCCCTCCTCGGCACGCGAGCAGACGGTGCTAAAGTAATAAAAATAAAAATAAAAGACGCCGGAGCTAAACTGCTCCGCGCTCTGGAAGGATATGTCCGTTCTGCTCGTGTTCATATCTCTTGTCTCTCACCGGCCCAGTGGGGGCCGGTTGAGCCAAGTAAACTCCCCCTAGGCACCCTTGTCAAGAGCTAAAAAATAGCCACTTGGCTTGTAACCGTCATGACGCACACTTTTCGGCCAGCCAGCGCAGGGCCAGGGCGTAGGAGCGCCAGCCGAACCCGGCGATGGACCCGGCGACCGCCCCGGCCAAGTAGGATACGTGGCGAAAACCCTCCCGGGCGGCCGGGTTGCTGAGGTGAACCTCCACCACCGGCACCCCGCAGCAGAGCACCGCGTCGCGCAGGGCCACGCTGGTGTGGGTGTAGGCCGCGGCGTTGAGCGCCACCCCGGCGCAACTCTCGCCGGCCCGCTGCAGGGCGCTCACCAGCTCGCCCTCGGAGTTGGACTGCGCGAACTCCAGCTCCAGGCCCAGCTCGCCAGCCACCCCGGCCAGGCGCTCATTGATATGGTCCAGGGTCAGGCTGCCGTAATGCTCCGACTCGCGGCGTCCCAGCATGTTCAGGTTGGGGCCGTTGAGCACCAGGATTTTCATGACTCGCTCCTCGCTTGGGCCTTTTGCAAAAGCCAGGCGTCGGCCAGCACCAGGGCGGCCATGGCCTCGGCCACCGGCGCGATGCGCGGGCAGAGGCAGGGGTCGTGGCGGCCGTGTATCTCGATCTCCACCGGGTTGCCTGCCAGGTCGCGGGTGCTTTGCGGCTGGCTGATGGAGGGGGTGGGCTTGATGGCCAGGCGCAGCATTATGGGCTCCGCATTGCTGATGCCCCCCAGGATGCCGCCGCAGTGATTGCTCGCGAAACCGTCCGCGTCCATCTGGTCGTTGTTGGCCGAGCCCCGGCGGGCGGCCACGGCGAATCCGTCGCCGACCTCCACCCCCTTGACCCCGCCGATGGAGAGCAGGGCTCCCCCCAGGCGGGCGTCCAGCTTGTCGAACACCGGATCGCCCAGGCCGGCCGGGACGCCGGTGATCACCAGTTCCACCACCCCGCCCACCGAGTCGCCGGCAGCGCGGGCGTCCTGCACCTCGGCCACCATGGCCTCGGCCAAAGAGGGATCAGCCGCGCGCAGGGGATGCTCGCTGGCAAAGGCGGGGTCGATTGTCTCGGCCCTCACCGCGCCCACCTGGATGGTGTAAGCGGCCAGCTCCACGCCCAGGGGGGCCAGGATGGCCCGGGCCACCGCTCCGGCCGCCACCCGGCTCCAGGTCTCGCGGCCCGAGGCGCGCCCTCCACCCGGCTGGGGGGGGATGCCGTATTTCTGAAAGTAGGTGTAGTCCGCGTGGCCGGGGCGGAACCTATCGGCCAGCTTGGCGTAGTCGCCGGAGCGGGCATCGCGGTTCAGGGTGATCATGGCGATGGGGCTGCCCAGGGTGCGGCCGCCGGCCACGCCGGAGAGAATCTCCACCTGGTCGGCCTCCTGCCGCGCCGAGGTGAGCGGCGAGGCTCCGGGCCTGCGCCGGTCCAGCTCGGCCTGCACCTGCTCCTGGTTGAGGGCCAACCCGGCCGGGACGCCCTCCACCACCACGCCCAGGCCCTTGCCGTGGGACTCGCCAAAGGTGGCTATCCTGAGTATGCGGCCCGTGAAGCTTCCCATCTCAGCCCCTCACCTGCTCAATGGCTTCGGCCAGCTCCCGGGTGGTTACGTCGGCAACCACCACCGCCCGCCCCACGCCCTCCAGCAGCACGAAACGGACCTTGCCGCCCTGGTTCTTCTTGTCGTTCAACATGATCTCCCAGGCCTCCCCGGCCGGGGCCCAGGCCAGCTTTTTGGGCAGCAGGGCCCGCGAAGTCTCGATGACGCGCCCGGCCTCGTCACTGGCCAACAGGCCTCGCTGGGCCGAAATGGCCGCCGCGACCATCATGCCCGCGGCCACGGCCTGGCCGTGCCCCAGGCGGAAGCGGTGCCAGCCCTCGATGGCGTGGCCATAGGTGTGTCCCAGGTTCAGTATGGCCCGGCGGCCGCCTTCGCGAAAGTCCTCGGTCACCACCCCGGCCTTGGCCCGCGCCGCCCGGCGCACCACCTCGGCCAGGCCGGGCACATCGCCGCCCAGCAAGGTGGCCATGTCCTGGGCGCACAGTTCGGCCAGCTCGGGGGCGGCCACCAGGCCGGTCTTGTAGGCCTCGGCCAGGCCCTCCACCCGCTGTTTGCGCGGCAGGGTGCTCAGGGCCTGCAAATCCAGGAGCACCGCCTGGGGTTGGGTGAAGCAGCCCACCTGGTTCTTGGCCGCTCCCAGGTTCACCGCCGCCTTGCCGCCGATGGCCGCGTCCACGCAGCCCAGCAGAGTGGTGGAGGCCAGCGCCAGGCCCAGGCCGCGCTTGTAGGTGGCGCCCACGAAGGCGCCCAAGTCGGTGACCACACCGCCGCCCAGGGCCACCAGCAGGTCGCCCCGCTCCAGGCGTGCCTCCAGCATGGCGTTGTAGACCCGCTCCGCCGTGCGCAGGCTCTTGCTGCGCTCGCCCGGGGCCAGCTCGATGATCACCGGATCGTCCAGCACCTCCCGGTAGCGGGCCGAGTGCAGGCCCCCCACCTTGCGGTCGGTGACCAGCGCCACCCGGCGGCCCCGTATCTCCTGGGCCAGGATGGCGGGCGCGTCCCAGGTGCTGGCCACCCGGCAGGAGCGGCCCTCCATGTCCAGCACGAACTCCTCGCTCCCCAGCAGCTCGGCGGCAACCTCCCGCATGACCTCTTCGGGCGATCGTCCCTGGACGGCCACGCTGAAATCGCAGTCAGCATAGGCCTCCTGGCGGGAGGCGAAGAGCCGCTCTAGTGCCCCGGGGTCCTGCCACAGGGGGCGCTCGGCCACCTCGACCGGACCCAGGCGCCCGGTGCAGCCGGGCAGGGTGGCGGCCAGATGAACCACCGTACCGCTGCCCCGCATCAGGGCGCGGTTGGCCGGGTCCACGGGCACGCCGCCGCCGGTGGCCACCACCAGGCCGCCGCGAGAGGCCAACTTTTTCAACTCCGCGCTCTCGGCCGCGCGAAAGGTATCTTCGCCCAGGGTGGCAAAGGCCCTGCGGATGGGCATGCCCAGCCGGCGGCTCACCGGGTCGTCCAGGTCCACCAGGCGGCGGCCCAGGGCCATGGCTAACAGGCGGCCCACGGTGCTCTTGCCCGCGCCCATGAAGCCGGTGAGGTAGATGTTGGTGCTCATGCCGGATCCTCCAGGGCGGCCAGGAAGCGCGCGGCCGGAACCGAACGCCCGGTCCAGCGGGCAAAGCTCAGGGCCGCCTGCGCGGCCAGCATGGGCAGGCCTTCGCAAAAGCCCGCGCCTTGCTTTCGGGCCAGGGAGGCCCAAAAATTGTCTTCGCGGCCGTAGTTGATGTCCATGACTTGCTGCAATCCATTGGCCTGCAACCCAGCGGCCCAGGCGGCCAGCTCGGGAGACTCCACCGGGCTGGAGGCGCTGGCCGTGTTGATCAGCAGGGCCGCCTCGCGGGTGGCCTCGGCTGCCTGGTCCATGTCCAGGGGCTCGCCGCCCAGGGCGGCGCACAGTTCCCCGGCCTGCTCCGGCCGGCGGGCGGCCACCCACAGAGGCGCGGCCTCCAGCTTGGCCAGGGCCCGCACCACCGCCCGGGCCGCGCCTCCGGCCCCCACCACCAGGGCGGGGCGTCCCGGAGCCGCAAAACCCGTATCCGCCAGGGCCGAGGCAAAACCGGGGCAGTCGGTGTTGCTGCCCAGCAGGCGGCCTTCTTCAACCGCGATGGTGTTCACCGCGCCCAGCAGGGCGGCCTCGCCGCTCACCTCGTCCAGAAAGGGCATCACCGCCTGCTTGTGAGGCACGGTCACGTTAACCCCGTGGAAACCCTGCTCCGCGAGGCTCCGCACAAAAGCTCCCACCGCGTCGGGCTCCACGGGCAGGGCCTCGTAGCTGCCCGCCAGGCCCAGCTCGGCCAGCACCGCGTTGTGCATACGCGGCGAAAGCGAGTGCTCCACCCGCTGGTCTCCCATGACTCCCAGGCGCATCACCGGCTCAGATCCTCCAGGTCGCGGTAAAAGTCCGGATAAGATACCGCGGCGCACCCGGCTTGCGCCACCTTGGGCAGCGCGCCGTTCAGCAGCCCGGCCACGGCCAGGGTCATGGCGATGCGGTGATCGCCTAATGAATCATACTCCTCGCTGGTTTCCAGGGGCGTGGGCCCCTCGATGACCAGGTCGTCGCCATCTTCCCTGAGGCGGGCGCCCATGGCCCCCAGCTGGCTGGTGATGGCGGCCAAGCGGTCCGACTCCTTGACCCTGAGCTCGCCCACCGAGCGCATGATCGTGGCACCCTCGGCCTGGCTGGCGGCCAGGGCCAGGATGGGCACCTCGTCCACCAACAGGGGTATCTCGGCGGGCAGCACCTCGGTGGCCTTGAGGCCCGGGGTGTAGGCCGCCTCCACCCGGCCCCAGGGTTCGGGGTCGCTTCCCTGCTGCTCGATAAGCAGGTCAGCCCCCATGCGCTGAAGCACGGTGAGCGGTCCGGTGCGGGTGGGGTTGAGGCCCACCCCTTCACACACCACCCGGCTGCCAGGGATGATCAGGGCGGCCACGATCATGAAGGCCGCGGCCGAGATGTCGCCCGGCACCCGCAGGCTGGCGGGCATGGTCAGGCCGGAGCGCCGCACCAGCCAGCCGCCATCGGCCTGGCTCAGGTCCGCGCCCATGGCCTTGAACAGCAGCTCGGTGTGGTCCCGGCTGAGGTGAGGCTCGCGCACCAGGGTCTCGCCCTCGGCCTGCAGCCCGGCCAGGAGTAGGGCGCTCTTGAGCTGGGCGCTGGCCACGGCCAGATCGAAGCGCCGGCCCTTTAGCTCGCGGCCCTCGATGCCCAGCGGCGGACGGCCGTCAGTGGTGCTCACCTCCGCGCCCATCTCGCCCAGCGGATCGGCCACCCGGGCCATGGGCCGCTTGCGTAGCGACTCGTCGCCGTCCAGGGAAAAGCGCCCCGGCCGCCCGGCCAGCAGGCCGGAGAGCAGGCGCATGGTGGTTCCCGAGTTGCCGCAGTCCACGGCCACGCTGCTCAGCTCGCCTTGCGCGCCATGCACCACCAGGGTGTCGCCGTCGCTCTCCACCCGGCCGCCCAGGGCGCGCACCGCGTTTAGGGTGCTGGCGCAGTCCGCGCAGGGCGAAAAGTTCTCCACCCCGCAGGCGCCCCGGGCCAGCAGGGAGAACAGGGCCACCCGGTGGGAGATGGACTTGTCGCCCGGAGGGGTCACCGATCCAACGAGGCTCATGCCGCAGCCTCCCGCACCGAGCGGCCCACCGCCGACGCCACCTTGCGAAGGCGCTCCATCATGGCCGCGAACTCCGACGGCTCCAGGCTCTGGCGGCCGTCGCTCAGGGCCTCCTCGGGCCGGGGATGCACCTCCACCAGGATTCCGTCCGCCCCGGCGGCCACGGCAGCCAGGGCCAGGGAAGGCACCAGCTCGCGTTTTCCGGCCGCGTGGCTGGGGTCCACCACCACCGGCAGATGGGTGTACTGCTTCAATAGGGGAACGGCCGAAAGGTCCAGGGTGTTGCGGGTCTCGGTCTCAAAGGTGCGGATGCCCCGCTCGCAGAGCATCACCTGCCAGTTGCCCCGGGCCAAAATGTACTCGGCGGAAAGCAAGAGCTCCTTGATGGAGGCCATCATGCCCCGCTTCAGGAGCACCGGCCGGTCGGTGTCGCCCACCGCCTCCAGGAGCGAAAAGTTCTGCATGTTGCGGGTGCCGATCTGCAGCACGTCGGCGTAGCGGGCCACCAGCTCCACCTCCGAGGCGCTGAGCACCTCGGTGACGATGGGCAGGCCGGTCCGTTCGCGGGCCTCGGCCATTATCTTGAGGCCCTCCTCGCCCAGGCCCCGGAAGGAGTAGGGGCTGGAGCGCGGCTTGAAGGCCCCGCCCCTGAGCGCCCCGGCCCCTGCCCGGTCCAGCAGGGCGGCGGTCTCCAAAAAGTTTTCCCGGCTCTCCACCGCGCAGGGCCCGCCCACCACCAGCACCTCGGGGCCGCCCACGGTCACCGATCCCAGATCGATGGTGGTGGGCTGCTCGCGGAAGCTTTTGGAGGCCAGCTTCCAGGATTTTTCGAAGTTGGTTATCTCCTCCACCCCGGGCAGGCCGCCGATGTCCCGGCTCAGGCGCTTGGCTTCGGCCTGGCTGATCTCTTCCACCACCCCCAGCACCACCCGGGGGTCCGGGGAGATGATGCGCGGCTCCAGACCCGCGTCGCGCAGGGCGGATATTACCTTGGCCACCTCCATCTTGGGGCAGCCCTCATGCATGGTGATTACCATGATCGTTCTCCGTCTAGAGCGCGGGGGCCGCGCCCAGGCTTTAGGTCGCGCCGTTCAGGGAAGGCTGATGCTCCAGGTGGCGCCGCATAAAGTTTTGGAACAGGAGCACCCCCTGGGCGGTGGCGATGGACTCGGGGTGGAACTGCACCCCTTCCACCGGCAGATCCAGGTGCCTGAGCCCCATGACCTCGCCCTCCAGGGTGTAGGCCGAGATCACCAGGGGATCCCGGACGCTCTCCTCGGGCACCACCAGGGAGTGGTAGCGCGCGGCCACGAATGGGTTGCGCAGACCGGCGTAGAGCCCCCGCGCGTCGTGGAACACCTCGGAGACCTTGCCGTGCATGGGCTTGCCCGAGCGCTCCACCCGGGCCCCGAAGACCTGGGCGATCGCCTGGTGGCCCAAACATACCCCCAGGATGGGGAAGCTGCCCGCGTAGCGCTCGATGGCCGCGCAGGTGATGCCCGCGTCCTCGGGCCTCCCCGGTCCGGGCGATATGATCAGGGCCTCGGGCTCCAGGTCGCCGATGGCCTCCACCGGAACCGCGTCGTTGCGCATCACCTCCAGCTCGCAGCCCAGGGCGCCCAGGGCCTGCACGATGTTGTAGGTGAAGGAATCGTAATTGTCGATTACCGCGATCATGCTTGCCCCTCCGCGGCCAGGCGCAGGGCGGCGATGCCCTGCCCCGCCTTGTGGCAAATTTCCTCGTACTCCATGGCCGGGTCGCTGTCGGCCACGATTCCCGCCCCCACTTGCAGGGTGAACTTGCCCCCGTAAAATTCGATCATGCGGATGCCGATGCAGGTGTCCATGTATTGCCCCGGCCCGAAGCAGCCCACCGCCCCGCCATAAGGGCCCCGGGCCACATTCTCCAGCTCGTTGATGATCTCCATGGCCCGCACCTTGGGCGCGCCCGAAAGGGTCCCGGCCGGGAAGGAGGCCCGGAAGGCGTCCCACACCTTGAGCTCCGGCTCCACCACGCCCTGCACCTGGGAGACGATGTGCATCACGTGGCTGTAGCGCTCCACGGTCATGTAGGGGGCCACCTTGACCGTTCCGTAGCTGCTCACCCGGCCGGCGTCGTTGCGGGCCAGGTCCACCAGCATCACGTGCTCGGCCCGCTCCTTGGGCGAGGACATCATCTCCCGCTCCAGTTCGCGGTCCTGGTCGGGATCGGCCGAGCGCCCCCGGGTGCCGGCAATGGGCCTGAGCAACACCTGGCCGTTCTCCACCTTGACCAGGGTCTCGGGCGAGGAGCCCACCAGATGGCAGTCCGGGAACTTGAGAAAGAACATGTAGGGCGAGGGGCTCTTGACCCGAAGCCAGCGGTACACCGCCAGAGGGTCCAGGTCGGTGGTGCCGGTGAAGCGGGCCGAGGGCACCACCTGGAAGATGTCGCCGGCCATGATGTATTCCTTGGCCTTTTCCACCGCGGCCATGAAGGGCGCGGCCTCGGGCGGCACCACCTCCACGGTTCCCGGCTCGGTGGACAGCTTGGCCGCGCGGTGCAGGCCCTGGCTGATCTCGGCCAGCATGGCCTGGCCTTGGCTCTCGCTCTCGGCCAGGGCCACCAGGTTCAGCCTGCGCTTCAGGTGGTCGAACACCGCGAAGCGGGCCGGGAAGCAGAGCCGGGCCACGGGCAGGTGGTGGGGCGCCACGGGCGGCAGCTTTTCCACCAGGCGCACCGCCTCGTAGCTCACGTAGCCCATGAGCGAGCCCACGAAAGGCAACGGGGGCAGGTCTTCGCAGGCCAGCTCGTCCATCACCCCCTGGGCCACGTCGAAAAACTCGGACGCCGGGTGTTCGGCGCTTTGGCCGCCATGCTCCACCAGCACGGTGTCCGGCTCCAGGCGCAGGGAAGTGATGGGGTCCCAGGCCACGATGGAGTAGCGGCCCACGCTGTCGACCCCCTCCCCGCTCTCGAACAGAAAAGAGTTGTCCTCTCCGGAGCAGAGCTTCACATAGGCCGAGACCGGAGTGTCGGCGTCGGCCAGCAGCTCGCGCATATAGGCTTTCAGCTTTGCCATGGCGTCCCTTTGCTTGCCCCAATAAAAAAGCCCACCGTCTGTCAGACGGTGGGCTCGAAGTCCTTAGCGGGGTTGGTTTTAGTCTAGGTCATCCCCGGTGGAGCGCACCGCCAGCGGTGGACGCCACCAATAAAACCAAAAGCCAAACACCGGCAGACCGGGGCCGAACTCCGCGGGGCGGAGGCCGTTGCTGCTTGGGTTGTGGCTGTGGTCAGTCATTTTGTATACAAACTCCAATGATTGCTCAGTATGGCCCTGACAGGACTTTTGTCAAGCCCAATTTTGATCGATACTTTTTTATACAGTTATTTCAGGGGCTAACGATAGCCCTCGCTGGCGTCGGCCGTATTGGAGTAACCCCGCTTCTCCCAATAGCCCTTCACCGGCTTGGCGGTCAGCTCGATGCGGGTGATCCACTTGGCCCACTTGTAGCCCAGCTTGCCGGGCACCACCAACTGGAAAGGCCAGCCCCGGGTCTGGTCCAGCTCCAGGCCGTTGATCTTGTAGCCCAGCAGGATCTTGTCCCCGCGCAGAAACTCCAGAGGCAGGCCGGTGGAGTAGCCCTCCACCGAGTGGAACATCACAAAAGCGGCCTGCTTTTTCACCCCGGCCAGCTTGAGCACCTCTTTCAATCGCGGCCCCTGGTAGAGCAGGGTTTCGCTCCAACCCTCCACGCAAGGCATCTTGACCACCTCCTTGACAGAAGGCAGGGCAAGCACCTGCTGGTAGGTGAGGGACTGGGGCTTGTCCACCAGGCCGTCGATCTTGAGCCGGTAGGCCTGGCGGTCCACCTTTTGGGGGCCGCGGATGGAGTTGTCGTACTCTCGGTTGTACGGGCTGAGCTTTTGGCCCTGATAGGTCTTGATCTCCTGCCCGGCCATTGCCGGCAGCAGGGCCAGGCCCAAGGCCAAAACCAAGGCCATGATGCTGGTGGTTATGCGCATGAATCCATCCCTCCCTGCTGCGCCCCTCTCAAATAAAAGGCTACGCCGGGATAGGGATCGAAACAAGGGGGAGGCTATTGCTCGGGCTCGTCGTCCTCGTCGGCGAACTCGGCTTCCTCGGCTTCCTGACGGGCGGCCTTCTTCTTTTCAGTGGCCGCGACCATCAAGGTGGATATCTCGTAGAGCAGGATAAGGGGGACGGCCATCATGCACTGGGTGACCACGTCGGGCGGAGTGAACATGGCCCCGGCCACGAACATGATGAGGATGGCGTACTTGCGGTTCTTCTTGAGGCCCTTGCTGGTCACCACTCCGATGCGGCCCAGGAACACCAGCACCAGGGGCATCTCGAAGATGACCCCAAAGGCGAACAAAAGGGTGGCGCTGAAGGAGAGATAGGACTTCAGGCTGAGCATGGGCACGATGTCGTCGGTGGCAAAGCTCATGAAGAACTGGAAGGCGTAGGGGAAGACCATGGTGTAGCAGAACACCGCGCCCACGATGAACAGCACCGACGAGACCAGGACAAAGGGCCACACCGCCTTGCGCTCGTGGTCATAGAGCCCCGGAGCGATGAAGCGCCAGAATTGATAGAAGATAAAGGGCGAAGCCACCACGATGGCCGCCAGCAGGGCGATCTTGAGGTAGGTGAAAAAGGCCTCGGCCGGAGCGGTGTAGATCAGCTTGGCGTCCGGAGGCATGGCCGCCTTGAGGGGGCGGGCCAGCCCCTGGTAGAGCTGCTCCTTGAACAGATAGGTGCCCAAGAAGGCCACCCCCACCGCGATGGCCGAACGCACCAAACGGGAGCGCAACTCCTCCAAATGGGCCAGGAAAGGCATGCGCGAGACTTGGTCGTCCTCGTGCTCCTCCGGCTCGGCCTCGAACTGGTCTTCGGCCTCTGGGGGTCTTTCCTGGTCAGACATCTAGGATTCTTTGCGGTCCGGGGGGGTGGGGGTTGCGGCCACGTCGATGTCCGGGGGGGTCTTTTGGTCAGCGGGCGTCTCGGCCTCGGCCGGCTTCTGGGCCACCTCCACCGAGGCTTCCTGGTCGGCCTCGCCGGGCTGGCCCTTGATCTCGTCCATCAGGGCGTGGCGGCCCGAGAGGTCCAGCTTGGGCTCCTTGGCCTCGACCAAGGGGTTGACCTCTTCCAGCATTTTCTTGGGGTTGACCTCGTCCAGGGTGTCATGGAAGGACTTGTTCAGCCCCTTGATATCCTGGTAGGTCTCGTTGTCGGCGAACTCTTCTTTGATCTCGTCGGCCGCTTTGCGGAATTGACTGAGACCTTTGCCCAAGCTCTTGGCCATATCTGGCAGCTTTCTGGGCCCCACAACTATGAGGGCCACCACCAGAATGATTATCAGCTCGGGCATGCCGATGCCAAACATGCACTACCTCCCAGGATTACTGCCGAAGTCTACTTTGGGGCCTGAGTAGTGTCAAGAGCGGCCAAGAACTCGGCCAGCCGGCCGGCCAGGGCCGGGGGAAGACCGCCCTGCTGGATCAGCGCTTCGGGCCCGGCCTGCTTGAGCGCAGCCAGGGATCCGAAGGCCTTGAGCAGGGCCGCCTTTTTCTTGGGGCCGATGCCCGGCACCTCTTCCAGGATGCTTTTGGTCAGGGCCTTTTTGCGCAGCAGGCGGTGATAGCCGATGGCAAAGCGGTGGGCCTCGTCCCTGAGGCGCATGAGCAAAAGCAAGGCCGGGTCTCCCTCCCGCAGGCCGAGCGGATTCTTGCGGCCGGGCAGGTAGATGCGGTCCGGCTCGCCCGGCGCGCGGCCCTTGGCGATGGCCGCCAGGGCGGGCCGCTGCTCAGAGGGCAGATCCTCCACCGCCTTGACCGCCATGGACAGCTGTCCCTTGCCGCCGTCCAACAGCAGCAGGTCGGGCGGCGGGTCCTCGCCGCCCAGGCGCCGGGCCAGCACATGGGCCATGGCCGCGTAGTCATCGCCGCCGCCCTCGCCGCCCAGCACCTTGTAGCGCCGGTAGCGGCCCTTGTCCGCCTCGCCTCCGGCCATGGCCACCAGCCCGGCCACGGTGAGGCTGCCCCCCATGTGGGAGATGTCCAGGCACTCCATGGCGTGGGGCGGCGCGTCCAGGCCCAGCTTCTTGCCCAGGCGCTCCAGGGCCGGGCCCGGGCCGGACTCGTCGTGCCGGGGCTGGGCCGCGTTGAGCCGGGCCAGGTCCAAAAGCTTTTTTTTCTCACCCCGCTGGGGCAGGCGCAGCTCCACCTTGCGGCCCGCCTTTTCGCCCAGCACCTCGGCCACCAGCGAGGGCGCGGGCGGCAGGGCCGAGAGCAAAATCAGGGGCGGCGGCGGGGCCGAGTCGTAGAGCATTACCAGGGCCTGGGCCATGGCCTCGTCCGGGGACAGGGCGGCCCGGCTCAGGTCGTGCACCTTGCCGCCCTCCACCTGGCCGCCCCGCACCCGCACCTGGGCCAGGCGCATGCCCTCCTCCGAGGCGTGCAGGGCCACCGCGTCCAGGTCCTCCTCGGCCGGGCCGGAGACCTGCTGCTTTTCCAGGGTGCGGGTGAGCGCCTGCCAGCGGTCGCGCAGGATGGCCGCCTCCTCGAAACGCTCGGCCCGGGCCGCGTCGTCCATCTCGGTTTGCAGCCGCCTGGCCAGGGCCTGGCCCTTGCCCGCGAAGAACTCCTCCAGCTGCCTGACCAGCAGGCCGTAGTCCCCGGCGTTGATCTTGCCCGCGCAGGGCGCGAAGCAGCGGCCGGTCTCATAGTCCAGGCAGGGGCGGCCCCGGTTCTTGAGGGCCGCGTCCGAGCAGCGGCGCAAGGGGAAGATGCGCTGCAAAAGGTACATGGTCTGGCGAGCCGCGCCGGCGCTCTGAAAGGGCCCGAAGTACTTGGCCCCGTCGCCCAGCTTGGGACGCCGCACCAGGGACAGGCGCGGGAACTCGTGCTGCCGGGTGAGCCGGAAGTAGGGATAGGACTTGTCGTCCCTGAGGTCGGCGTTGTAGCGCGGGCGGTGCTTTTTGATAAGCGTGTTTTCCAGGAGAAGGGCTTCCTTCTCGCTGGAGGTGATCACGAAATCCACCGCAGCCACCTGGCCCACCATGACCGCCACCTTGTGGGCGTACCAGGTGGGGCCGGACACCGGGCGGGTGTAGGAGGTGAGCCGGTTCTTGAGGCGCTTGGCCTTGCCCACGTAGATCACCCGGCCCCGCGCGTCCTTCATAAGATAGACGCCGGGATTGGTGGGCACATGGGCCAGGGCGGCCTTTATGGCCTCCGCGCCCTTGGGCTTGTCTTTGGCTGCACTCTCCGCCAAGGCTTCTCCGCCGGTTACTTGACCCGCCTGTCCCTAACCGCCTTACTGTCCACGAACCCCAGGATCAGGGAGTCGACTTCGGCGGCCTTTTCCAGCATGAGGAAGTGCCCCACTCCGGTGATGGTGTGGTAGCTCAGGTCCGGGAACAAGGCCCGCATCTGGGCCTCCCAGTCCGGGGGCAAAAACTGGCTGGGCACGGCGATGGCCAGGACGGGAATGTTCAGCGGCTTGCCGTCCCAGTTGGCCGGGTTCACGAACTCCTTCATGGAGCTTTTGCCCACGTGCCAGGGCGTGGCCAGGGCCTGCTTCTTGATCCACTCACGCACGGCCGGCGGGGTGGCCTTGTCCTGCATGGCGTCGAAGAAGGGCCCCACCTTGCTCTGGCCGTCCGGTTCCTGGAACTGGGCCATAAAGGCGTTGGCCTGCTTGGCCCACTCCTCGCGGGCCTTGGGATCCTTGGGCGGCTGGCCCGGGGAGCCATCCACCGACACCAGGGCCCGCACCCGCGCCGGGTGCTCCAGGGCGACGCGCCGGGCCACGGCGGCCCCCATGCTGTGCCCCACCAGCACCGCGTTTTTGAGCTGGGCCCGGTCCATGACCGCCAGCACCGAGCGGGCCAAAAGCTCCTGGGTGTAGGCCAGCTTGGGCGCATCGCTCTGGCCGTGGCCGATCATGTCCAGGGCAATGACCCGGTGGCCCTTGGCCAGGCCGGGGATCATATCCTTCCAGAACTTGTGATTTCCGATCCAGCCGTGGATCAGCACCATGGCTGGCTGGCCTTTGCCCTGGTCAATGTAGAAAACCTTGTGGCCGTCCAGGACGGCATAGCCCCCCTGCCCCGCTCCGGCCAGGCCCGGCACGAGCAGCGCGGCCAAAGCCAAGGCCAAAACCAACCCACGATAAATACTGGCCCGCCGCATTATTCCAACCCCCTCCACTCAAGCTCCATGGCTTGCAGTTGTTTTATCTTGTCTCGGATGGTGGCCGCCTCCTCGAAGCGCAGGTCCTTGGCCATCTGCTCCATTTCGGCGCGCAGCTCGGCGATGCGGCCGGGAATCTCCTCCAGCTCCCACTCGGGCTCCTCCTCCACCAGCTCCACGGTGGAGTAGTCGGCCGCGATCTCGTGGGGCAGCATGGCGCCGATGGCCTTGCTGATGCTCTTGGGAGTGATGTGGTGCTCGCGGTTGAACTCCTCCTGCACCGTCCGCCGCCGCTCGGTCTCCTCCATGGCCCGGGCCATGGAGTCGGTGATCTTGTCCGCGTAGAGCAGCACCCGGCCCTCCAGGTTGCGGGCCGCCCGGCCCGTGGTCTGGATCAGGCTGCGGGTGGAGCGCAGGAAACCCTCGCGGTCCGCGTCCAGGATGGCCACCAGGCTCACTTCGGGCAGGTCCAGGCCCTCCCTGAGCAGGTTGATGCCCACCAGCACGTCGAACACGCCCTTGCGCAAATCGCGGATGATCTCCACCCGTTCGATGGTGTCGATGTCCGAGTGCAGGTAGCGCACCTTGAGGCCCATCTCGTCCAGGTATTCGGTGAGCTCCTCGGCCATGCGCTTGGTCAGGGTGGTGACCAGGACCCGCTGCCCCTTGGCGGTGACGGCCCGCAGCTCGCCCAGCAGGTCGTCCACCTGGCCGGTGGCCGGGCGCACCTCGATCTGCGGGTCCATGAGCCCGGTGGGCCGGATGATCTGCTCCACCACCACGCCCCCGGCCTTGGCCAGCTCGTAGTCGGCCGGGGTGGCCGACACGTAGACCACCCGGTCGGTGTGGGTCTGGAACTCGTCGAAGTTGAGCGGCCGGTTGTCCAGGGCGCTGGGCAGGCGGAAGCCGTACTCCACCAGGGTTTCCTTGCGGGAGCGGTCACCGAAGTACATGCCCCGCACCTGGGGCATGGATATGTGGCTCTCGTCCACTATCAAGAGCCACTCCTGGGGAAAGTAGTCCAGCAGGGTGGGCGGGGCCTGCCCCGGCGAGCGGCCGGTGAGGTGGCGGGAGTAGTTTTCGATGCCGTGGCAGAAACCCAGCTCCTTCATCATCTCCAGGTCGAACATGGTGCGTTCCCGGATGCGCTGGGCCTCGATGAGCTGGTTGTTGGCCTCGAAATGGGCGATGCGATCGGCCAGCTCGCTACGGATGGCGCTCATGGCCTGCACCCGGATGTTCTCGCTGGTCACGTAGTGACTGGCCGGGAAGATGGTCACCCGGGGGGCCTTTTCCAGGGCCACCCCGCGCAGGGGGTCGATAAAGGCGATCTCTTCCACCTCGTCGCCAAAGAAAGAAATGCGCACCGCGCGCTCTTCCTCGTAGGCCGGGAAGACCTCTATGGTGTCGCCCCGCACCCGGAAGGTGCCCCGGTGAAAGGAGTACTCATTGCGCTCGTAGAGCATCTCCACCAGGGTGCGCAAGACCTGATCGCGGTCCGCCTCCTGGCCCTGCTCCAGGTACACGATCATCCCGGCGTAGGCCTCGGGCGCGCCCAGGCCGTAGATGCACGACACGCTGGCCACGATGACCACGTCCTGGCGGGTGAGCAGGCTGTAGGTGGCCGCGTGGCGCATCTTGTCGATGCGCTCGTTGATGGAGGAGTCTTTTTCGATGTAGGTGTCGCTGGCCGGAATGTAGGCCTCGGGCTGGTAATAGTCGTAGTAGGAGACGAAATATTCCACCGCGTTGTGCGGGAACAGGGACTTGAACTCGCCGTAGAGCTGGGCGGCCAGGGTCTTGTTGGGGGCCAGCACCAGGGTGGGCAGGCCCGCGTTCACCGCCACGTTGGCCATGGTGAAGGTCTTGCCCGAGCCGGTGACCCCCAGGAGCACCTGGTGCCTGATGCCCTCGGCCAGGCCGTGGCTCAGCTCCTCGATGGCCCTGGGCTGGTCGCCCTGGGGGGTGAACTCGCTGACCAGCTCGAACTTGGCCTCGCTGGGCGCGGTGCGCCACCAGTGGGAGGTATGGTCGATCTCGCGGGGCATATCCGCCCTAGGCCGCCGGGAAGGCTCGGGCCAGCAAGGCGGCGGCCTCGTCCAGCCAGGCCTGGCGCTGGGCAACGCCGCTCAGGCAGACCACCCCGAACAGACGGCGAAAGAACTGGGGCGAGCCGCACAGGCCGAACACGCAGTCGCGCCACAGCCGCTCCAGGGGATCGCCGAACGCCTCCTGCTCGCGCTCCAGGGGGGTGTTGCCGGTGTTGAACACCACCACCGCCCGGGCGGGCAACAATCCCTGGGGCACGCCCTCGCCGTTGTCGCCCTCCAAAAAGCGATAGGCCCGGCCCGGCCTGAAGACCCGGTCGATCCAGCCCTTCATGATGGCCGGAGGCATGCCCCACCAGTTGGGATGCACGATCACCACCCCGTCGGCGGTCTCCAGATCGCGGCAGTGCTCTTCGATGGCCGGGGGCAGCGGGGCGCCCTCGGGGAACTCCTCGGTCCACAGCAGGGGATCGAAGCCCTCGGCATGGAGGTCGTGGAAGATCACCTCATGGCCCAGATCAAGCAAGGCCTGGCGGGAACGGACGGCCAGGGCCGCGTTGAAGCTGGCCGGGGCGGGATGAGCCAGCACCAGCAGAATGCGCATGAGCTCTCCTAGGAAAAAGTGATCTCGCCGTAGTAGTCGGGCACCTGCTCGCGGAAGGAGCGGGCGAAGCGCCGGGGAAAAACGACCCGGCGCACGTCGTCCAGGGTGAAGTCCAGGTTGCCGAAGACCCGCCACTCCCGCTCCATGTAGTAGTTCTTGTCGTCGTCCGGGGGCAGGCCCTCCTCAAAGAACTTCACGAAGCTGAAGAAGTGATAGACCAGAAAGCCGAACAGGTCGGTTATTTCCTGGGCCTCGCGGCGCTGGTTTTCGTCGGTGTCCGCGTTGGGGCGGCGGCTCTTGTAGGCGTCGTAAAAGGCCCAGAGCTGGTCGTGCTTCTCGTCGAAGTAATCGGCCAGGCTCCTCTCCTTGCCATCCGGGGGAGGCTTGATCAGGGCGTTGCGGGCCACGTAATAAACCGGGTTGGCTCCCCGCGCGATGAGGAATGCCTTGGGAAAGGCCAGGCCGAAGCGGGAGAACTTGCCCATGTGGATGCCCAGGTCGGGCACCGGGATGTCGGAAAAGCAGACCACGTTGGACCTATAGGACTCGTTGTCCGAAAACTTCTGGTCAGCCTGGTAGCGCACCCCGCCGTCCACGTTTTTGCCCAAGCGCCCGGAACGCATGATCTCCACCAGCAGGTTGAACTGCCGCTCGTGGGCATCGTACTCGTGGCGGAAGCTGCGCCCCACGAAGTGGGTGAGCTCGTCGCTTACGTAGCGTTGCAGGCTCACGGCCTATCCCTCCCCTACTCGGCCAGCCGCCAGCGGGTGCCCTCGGGACCGTCCTCCAGGAGCACCCCCATGTCGGTGAGCTCGTCGCGGATACGGTCGGCGGCGGCGAAGTCCTTGTCCTTGCGGGCCTGGGTGCGTTGGGCGATGAGCGCCTCGATCTGGTCCGGGTCGGGCCCGTCGCCCGGAGCCGCGGCGGTGGACTGCAAAAATTCCACCGGGTCCTCGCCCAACAGGCCCAGGCGGGCGCCCAGGTGGCGCAAGCGGGCCGCGGCCAGGCCCAACAGGGCCTCCTTGGCCGAGGCGGGCTTCATGCCGCCCTTGCCCAGCATGGGTTTTTCCGGGGCGGGCTCGGGCTCGGCGGCCAGCTTGTTGGTGGTCTTGGCCAGGCTGAACAGGGCCCCCAGGGCGCGGGGGGTGTTGAAGTCGTCGTCCATGGCCGCCTCGAACTCCTCGGCATGGGCGTCGATCTGCTGCATCCACTCCAGCTCGGAGGGCCTGGTGAGGCGCTGCTTGAGGGGCCTGTCCGCGGGCGGGGCCGCCTCGCGCAGGGCTATGTAGAGCCGCTCCAGGCCCTGCCCCGCCTCCTTGAGCGCCGCGTCGCTGAAGTCCAGGGGCGAGCGGTAGTGCTTGGACAACAGGAACAGCCTGAGCACCTCGGGCTTCACGGTCTTGAGGATGTCGTTCACGGTGAAGAAGTTGCCCAGGGACTTGGACATCTTCTCGTGGTTCACCCGCACGAAGCCGTTGTGAATCCAGTAGTGGGCGAACGGCTGGCCGGTGAGGGCCTCGGACTGGGCCACCTCGTTCTCGTGGTGGGGGAACAGGAGGTCCTCGCCCCCGCCGTGGATGTCGAAGGTGGTGCCCAGGTATTCCTGGCTCATCACCGAGCACTCGATGTGCCAGCCCGGGCGGCCCGGCCCCCAGGGGCTGTCCCAGGAGGGTTCGCCGGGTTTGGAGCCCTTCCACAGCACGAAGTCCATGGGGTTTTTCTTGCGCTGGTCCACCGCGATGCGGGCCCCGGCCTGCATCTGGTCGATGTCCCGGCCGCTCAGCTTGCCGTATTCCGCGAAGCTGTCCACCGCGAAAAGCACGTCGCCGCCCTCCACCGGGTAGGCGTGGCCCTTGTCGATGAGGGCCCGCACCGAGTCGACGATGCCCTGGATGTGGGCCGTGGCCCGGGGCTCGGTGGTGGCGGGCAGGACGTTTAGCGCCTCCATGGCCGAGGTGAAGGCGTCGATGTTGCGCTGGGTCAGCTCCCGCCAATCCTCGCCGGTCTCGTTGGCCCGCTTGATGATCTTGTCGTCGATGTCGGTGAAGTTGCGCACATAGGTGACCTTCCACCCCTTGGAGCGCATGTGGCGGTGGATGGCGTCAAAGGCCACATAGCAGCGGGCGTGGCCGATGTGGGGCTCGTCATACACCGTGACCCCGCAGACGTACATGCTCACCTGGCCCGGGGTCAGAGGGGTGAACTCTTCCTTTTGGCGAGTCTGGGAATTGTAGATAAACAGAGGCATTAAATACTCCGTTGTCTCATGATGCGTGGGTTCACCGTGGCCCAATCTGGGCCGTGGCCCAGGCGGCCATGCCCTCCTCGCGGCCCACGAAGCCCAGGCCCTCGGTGGTGCTGGCCGCCAGGTTCACCTCGCCGGGCTCCAGGCCCAGGGCCCCGGCCAAACAGGCCCGCATGGCCGGGTAGTGAGGAGCAATCTTGGGCCGCTGGGCCAGCAGGGTGGCGCTGACCTGCAGCGGCCGCCAGCCCTCCCCGGCCAGGCGCTCCACAACCGCCTTTAGCAGGGCGATGCTGTCCGCCCCGGCATGGGCCGGGTCGGTGTCCGGGAACATCTGGCCGATGTCCCCCAGGCCGGCTGCGGCCAACAGGGCGTCCATCACCGCGTGGGTGACGACGTCCGCGTCGGAGTGGCCCAAAAGCCCGGCCTCGTGGGCCAGCTCCACCCCGCCCAGCACCAGGCGGCGGCCCGGCTCCAGGCGGTGGGCGTCGAAACCCTGTCCCACCCGCACTCCGCCTCCCATGAGGCCCCGGGCTAGGGCCAGGTCCTCGGGGGTGGTGATCTTGAAATTGTCGCGCCCGCCCATGACCAGCCTCACCTCGCCGCCGATGCGCTCCACCAGGCCGGCCTCGTCGGTGGCGTAATAGCCCTCTTTTTGCGCGGCGGCCAGGGCCTTTTGCAGCAGCTCCCGCGAAAAAACCTGGGGGGTCTGCACCAGCCACAGCTCGGCGCGGTCCAGGGTGGCGGCCACCGAGCCGTTGGGCCCGGCCTTTTTCACCGTGTCGGCCGCCGGGGCCGCGGCAATGGCCGCCCCGGTCTCTTGGGCCGCCTCCAGCACCCGCGCGAAGAGCCCGGGCTCGGCCAGGGGACGGGCCGCGTCGTGGATAACCAGCCAAGCGGCCCCCAACTCCACGGCAACGGCCACTCCGGCGGCCACGCTGTCCTGGCGCTGGGCCCCGCCGGGCACCACCGCCGCCACCTTGGCCAGGCCGTAGGGCGCGACGCACCGCTCCCGGGTGGCCTCCTCCGCCCCTGGCGGGCAAACCACCACCACCGCCTCCACGGCCTCCGCCTTTTCCAGCGCCATGAGGGTGCGGGTAAGCAGCGGGCGGCCGCCCAGGGAAAGATACTGTTTTGGCCGGTCTCCGCCCAACCGGGTTCCAGACCCGGCGGCCGGCACCACGGCCACCACCTTGCTCTGCATAAGCGCCTCGCGGGTGCAAACAGCTTAAATTCTAGTATCAGGGGACGGTCGGCGCAAGGCCGGGGTGCTATTCGGGGCTCATGCGCTTGCTGACTTCCTGGTGATAGGCGGCGGTGACCTCGTCGTGGTCCAGTATGCCCAGGATGTGCTGGCGGCCCTGTTTGAGCTCGACCACCGGCAACTGGCCGTAGCCGGAGTTCAGGAACTTGAGCAGGGCGTCGTACAGGCTTTCGTCGAGGCTCAGGCTCACCGGCGCGGTGCACAGCTCGCCCACCACCACCAGATCGCGCAGGGAGTCCTCGAAGAGCACGGTGCGCACGTTGGTGAGCGACAAGAGCCCCAGGAGCGAGCCGTCCTCGCCGGTGACCGGGAACACGGTCTGGCCGCTGGTGGCCACCGCCTTTTGCAGCCCAGCGAAACGGGTGGAGGCGGGCAGGGCCAAAAAGGGCTTGTCCGGCTGGAAGATCTGGGCCACGGTCACCTCTTCCATGACGTTGACCGTCAGCTCATCTTCGTGGGCCGGGGACTGGAACTTGTTGGCAACCTGCTTTTCGTAAATGGAGCTTCCCCGGTTGAACAGGATGGCGATGACCGACACCAGCATCAGGGGAGGCAGCAGGGCGTAGGACTGGGTCATCTCGGTGACCATGATCAGGGCGCCCAGGGGAGCCTTGGCCGCGCCCGAGAAAAAGGCGGCCATGCCCACCAGCACGTAGGCCCCGGGGTGGGTGACCACCTCGGGAAAGAGCATTTGCCCCACCTGGCCCACCACCCCGCCGATCATGCCGCCGATGAACAGGGTGGGGCCGAAGACCCCGCCGCTGCCCCCGGAGCCGATGGTAAGGCTGGTGGTGGCGATCTTGGCCGTGGCGGCCAGGGCCATGATCAGCAGGCTGAGCTGGCCGTAGATGGCCATTTGCAGATAACCGTAGCCCCCGCCGATGGCCTGGGGGATGAACAGGGCGATGAGCCCCACACCCAACCCGCCGATCATGGGGCGGAAATGCTTGGGGATGCTCAGGCGGCGGAAGGCGTCGCGGGTGCCGTAGAAGACCTTGACGTAAAGCCCGCCGACGGGCGCGCAGACCAGGCCCAGCACCGCGTAGATGAGAAGCTCGCGGGGGTCGTGGGCCACGAAGCCCGCCGGGGTGGCGAAGATGGGGTCAAAGCCGAAGACAAAGGTGAACATGGAAAAGGCGATCACCGAGCTGATCACGCAGGGGATGATGGCTTCGCTCTCGAAGTCCTCGCGGTAGAGCACCTCCACCGAGGTGATGGCCGCGCCCAGGGGGGCCCGGAAGATGGCCCCCAGGCCGCCGGCGCAGCCCGAGAGCATGAAGATGCGCCGCTCCTGGGTGCTGAGCTTCAATATGCGCGAAACCCAGGAGCCGAAGCCGGCCCCGATCTGGGCGATGGGCCCCTCCCGGCCGGCCGAGCCTCCGGTGGCCAGGGTCACGATGGAGGCGAAAGATTTAACAAATGGCACCCGGGTGCGGATAATGCCCTTGAGGTTGTGGAAGGCCGCGATCATGGCGTCCATGCCGTGACCCTCGGCCTCGGGGGCGAAGGTGTAGACCACCAGGCCGGAGATGAGCCCGCCTATGGCCGGGATAATAAACAACAACCAGGGGCGGTAGGGCGTGGTGGTCACCAGGTGCACCAGCTGCTCGCCGGCCGGCTCCGGGGCCGGCGCGCCGGCCAGGTAGCCCAGACAGAACCAGCGGGCCCACTCCAGGGCCAGGAAAAAGGCGATGGCACCCAGGCCGGAAACCACCCCGATAAGCACACTTATGGCTATGCGCCGGGAGGCGTCCTGGCGATAGAAGGTCACCATGTCGGCGAGCTTGAATATGGTGCGGCGGGCGCGGTCCGCGGATTTCATTAGCCTAGCCTTTCCGGCTGCGGGGCGGTACGGCGCAAAAAATACCAGCGCAGGGGTATATGTCAATGTTGTGACTGTCCAAACCTGACTATTGCCAAGGCAACCCCTGGTGGTTAAGGTGTTTTAAGTCGTTAACCTCAGCGGTGTTTTCCAAGGAGACCCGAAATGGCCAAAGCCACGGTTTTGGTGGTCGAGGACGAAAAAGACATAATCGACGTGGTCGATTTCAACCTGCAACAGGCCGGCTACCGCGTGCTAAAGGCCACTGACGGGGCCGAGGGCCTGCGCCTGGCCAAGGACCAATCCCCGGATATGGTGGTTCTCGACCTGATGCTCCCGGCCATGGACGGCAAAGAGGTCTGCCGCCGCCTGAAACAGGGCGAGGCCACCCGCGACATACCTGTGCTCATGCTAACCGCCCTGGCCAGCGAGACCGACCGCATCATCGGCTTTGAGATCGGGGCGGACGATTATCTGACCAAACCCTTCAGCCCCCGCGAGCTGGTGCTCAGGGTGCAGGCCATCTTGCGCCGCAGCCAGGAGCCCACCGGCGACGAGGCCCCCCTCAACCTGACCGGTTTGACCATCGACCCCTCCCGCCACGTGGCCCTGGCCGGCGAGCAGGAGCTGGACCTGACGGCCACCGAGTTCAAGCTGCTGCACTATCTGGCGGCCCACGCCGGCAAGGTGCAGACCCGCGAGGTGCTCTTGTCGCGGGTGTGGGGCTATGCCTACGAGGGCTACGCCCGCACCGTGGACACCCATGTGCGCCGTTTGCGCAAGAAGCTGGGCCCCCTGGCCGAACGCATCGAAACGGTGCGGGGCATCGGATACCGGTTCCGAGAAGAACAGTGAAGCTGCGTCTATCCTTCCAAGGCCGCATCCTGGGCGGCTGCTTGGTGGTGGTGGTCTGCACCCTCATCTTCGTGGCCGTGCTCATGGAGCGCTCCCTGGGCAGCCAGATGGTGCAGCAGGTGCGCTCGACCATGCAGCACGAGATACTCACGGTGCGCGAGGTGGTGCGCGACCGCTGGCGTCCCGGCGAGGGCATTCAGGCCGGCGACAAGCTGGCCGACCGTCTGGGGCGCATCGTGGGCGCCCGGGTCACCCTGATCACCCCGGCCGGCAAGGTGCTGGGCGACAGCCAGGTGCCCCGGGGCGAGGTGCCGGAGATGGCGAACCACTCCGACCGGCCCGAGATCATCGCGGCCCTCAAGGACGGGGAGGGCTCCTCGGTGCGCTACAGCTCCACCCTGGGCCTGGACCTGATGTACGTGGCCACCCGCCTGGAGACCCCGGAGGGCCGGAAGCTAATCCTGCGCCTGGCCCTGCCCCTTTCCCAGGTGGAAAAGACCATCGGACAGACCCGCAACCTGGTGCTGGGGGCCATTTTCCTGGGGGTGCTGCTCAGCATCGGGGTGGCCTATCTGGTGGCCCGCAGCCTGAGCAAGCCGGTGCAGCAGCTAACCCGCACCGCGGCCAGCATCGCCGAGGGCGACCTCTCCCGCCGCTTCACCCGCTACCCCAGCCACGAGATCGGCGATTTGGGCCGCGCCTTTGACCAGATGGCCGACCATCTGCAACGCACCATCGACGACATCACCACCTCCCGCGACCTCCTGGAGGCCATCCTCAGGGGCATGGTGGAGGGGGTGCTGGTCACCGATCCCCAGGGATACGTGCTGGTGGCCAACCGGGCCCTGAAAAAGATGCTCGACCTGGAGTCGGTGCCCGTGGGCCGCCTGCCCTCGGAGATAATCCGCAACGCCGACCTGCTGGAGGCCCTGGACGAGGTGCGGGCCGGCCGGGAGTACGTTTCCCGCGAGTTCTCCACCCTGGGGGACCCGCCGAGCCATCTGGAGGCCCATGTGGTGCGCATGACCGGCGACACCGCCGGGGCGGGCCTGGTGTGCGTGTTGCACGACATAACCGAGCGCAAACGCCTGGAAAAGACCCGGCGGGACTTCGTGGCCAACGTGTCCCACGAGCTGCGCACCCCCCTGACCGCGGTGCGGGGCGCGGCCGAAACCCTCATCGACGGTGCCCTGGATTCGCCCCAGTACGCCCGCCACTTCGCCGAGCTGATCCTCAGGCAGAACCGGCGCCTGGAGCGCCTGGTGCAAGACCTGATGGAGCTGGCCAGCCTGGAGTCCGGGCAGTCGCCGCCCCGCCGCCGCCGCATCGAGGCCCTGGAGCTGGCCGACTCGGTGATGGAGGCGGTGCTCGACCTGGCCGAGGCCCGGGGGGTGGAGCTGGGGCGCAGCCTGCCCCGGGAGCCCCTGGTCTTTCAGGCCGACGCCCGCCAGGTGGAGCAGGCCATGCTCAACCTGGTGGACAACGCCATCAAGTACACCGGCCAAGGGGGCAAGGTGACTTTGTCCATCGCGGTGGAGGACCGGGAGGTGGTGCTCAGCGTGAGCGACACCGGGCCGGGCATACCGGCCGAGCACCTGCCCCGCCTGTTCGAGCGCTTCTACCGGGTGGACACCAACCGCTCCCGGGAGATGGGCGGCACCGGCCTGGGCCTGGCCATAGTCAAGCACGTGGCCCTGGTGCATCAAGGGCGGGTGGATGTGGAGAGCGTACCGGGCCAGGGCTCCACCTTCCGCCTGGTGCTGCCCCTGGTGGAGCCGCCCTCGGGCGAGGGCGAGGAGACGGCATGAGCCAAGAAGGCAAAAAACGCATCCTTTTTCTGTGCACCGGCAACTCCTGCCGTAGCCAGATGGCCGAGGCGCTGGTAAATCACCTGCGGGGAGACCATTACCAGGCGCTTTCGGCCGGGGTGGCTCCCCACGGGCTGGACGCCCGGGCGGTGAAGGCCATGGCCGAGCTGGGCCTGGACATCTCGGGCAACCGATCCAAGGACACCAGCGAATTCCTGGATCAAGAGTTCGACTACATCGTCACGGTGTGCGACAATGCCCGCGAGAACTGCCCCTTTTTCCCCGGCGCGGCCCAGCGGGTGCACGCCGGCTTCCCGGACCCGCCCTATCTGGCCGCCGGGGCCAAGAGCGAGGAGGAAGCCATGGCCCACTACCGCCGGGTGCGCGACGAAATCAAGGCCTTTGTGGAGGCCATGCCCGCCTCATTACAGCGGGAAAGTTAGCCCGCCGCCCAGCGGCGAGGCATGGAACCGGCCATGGCATCGCCCCTGAGCATAGGCATAACCCGCGACGACCGCTTTCTCGCGCACCAGACCGGCCTGTCCCACCCCGAGGCCCCGGCCCGCCTGGCCGCGGTGTACCGCATGCTGGATTACGAGTTCGCGGCGGTGTTTGCCGAGCGCACTCCCCAGCCGGCCACCCTGGAGCAGGTGGAGGCCCTGCACACCCCTGATTATCTGCGCATGCTCCTGGCCACCGCCCGGCGGCGCTTCACCAACCTGGCCGCCGACACCACGGCCAGCTCCTATAGCTGCTACACCGCCTTTTTGGCCGCCGGAGGCTGCTTGGGCGCGGCCCAGGACGTGCTGGAGGGCCGTTATCAGGCCGGGCTGGCCCTGGTGCGCCCGCCGGGCCACCATGCCCAGGCGGACAAGGCCCAAGGCTTCTGCATCCTGAACAACCTGGGCATAACCGCCCTGGAGCTGATCAAGCAGGGGCTGAAGCGCATCCTGATCGTGGACTGGGACCTGCACCACGGCGACGGGCTTCAGCGGATTTTTTACGACTCGCCCCAGGTCCTTTATTTTTCCAGCCACCACCATCACTCCTATCCCCACACCGGGGGCTGGGAGGAGGCCGGCGCCGGCCAGGGCGCGGGATACACCGTGAACCTGTGCCTACCGCCCGGCTCGGACGACAACGACGTGGTCACCCTGTACCGCGAGCTGCTGCCCCAGGTGGTGGAGCGCTATCAGCCCCAGGTGATCCTGGTGTCGGCCGGGTTCGACGGCCAGCGCGACGACCCCCTGAGCAACATGTCCATGAGCCGGGCGGGCTACGCCGCCTTGGCCGCTCTGCTGGCCGATTTGGGGCCCCTGGGCGGCGGAGCTCCCTTGATGCTGGCCCTGGAAGGCGGCTACGACCCGGACCAACTGGCCGCCTGCATCCGGTCGGTGCTCTTGGCCCTGCTGGGCGAGCAGACCATGCTGGAGCGGGCCGGCAGCGAGCGCGGCGCCGAAATGGCCGAGCAGGCCCGGGCGGTGCACCGCGCCTACAAGGTGTGGGTGGACTAGCCTGGATATTCCGTGAGGGTTGGGTGGCAAAAGGTAAGGTAAAAAATCCATGCAGGTCTTTATGAGATTCGCTTTCGGCTTTTTGAAAAATGCCTCATCGCCAGGCCCGGCACAGCCAGCCACCGGCAGACAAGGCGTCTGGCTAGCGAGGGCCGAAGGCGTAGCCCAAGCTACGTCAAGGCCCGCGCGCGGCCAGCAACACCGTATGGCGGTGGCTGGCGAAGCCGGACGCACGGCCCTCATGGGATATACAGGCTAAAGTGGAGAGAGCGCGCATACCCCGCGAGGCCGGCAAGGCCAATCTGCCGGATTATGAAAAGGCGCGGCGCGAGTTTTCCTGGGACCAGGTGGCGGCCGAGTTCACCTGGCACCAGACCGGGCGCTTGAACATGGTGCACGAGGCCATCGACCGCTGGGCCCAGGAGCAGCGCGGGGAGCAGGCCGCCCTCCGGGTGTGTCACGGCGACCGCTGCACCAACTACAGCTTCCGCCAACTGCGCGACGACTCCAGCCGCCTGGCCAACTTGTTCCGGGGCCTGGGCCTGGAGACGGGGCAACGCCTGGCCATCCTGCTGCCCCCCATGCCCGAGATATTCCTGGCCATGGCCGCCTGCGCCCGTTTGGGCGCGGTCTATTGCTGCCTGCCCCCCCGCCTGAACCGGGACCAACTGGCCCACTGCCTGGAGGCCCTGGAGCCCCGGGTGATCCTCACCACCCCCGAGCTGGCCGAGGGCCTGCCGCCGGGACCGCGCCCCGAGGGCCTGCGCCTGCTCTACCTGCGCGAGCCTCCCGGCGGCATGGACCAGGAAGACGCCTCCCTGGCCGCCCTGCTGCCACAACAGCGGGACCATTGCGAGCCGGTGTGGGTGGACACCCGCCACCCCCTGTCCATCGCCTTTGTGAGCGGCGAGTACGGCCCGGCCCGCATGGTGACCCAGGCCCACGGGGCCATGAGCGGACACCTGGTCAGCGCCCGCTGGGTGCTGGACCTGAAGGACGACTCCCTGCTGTGGTGCGACTTCGAGCCCTGGGGCGTGGCCGCCGGGGTCTACGGGGCATGGGCCCCCTGGCTGTGCGGGGTCGCCTCGCTGCTCCAGGCCTCGGCCGGAGGAGCCTCCACCTGGTACCGCACCCTGGAGGAGCACCGGGTCACCACCCTCTACACCAGCCCCGAGCGCCTGCGCCGTTTGCAAGGCGAGGGCGACGACCTGCCGGGCCGCTACGACCTGAGCTCCCTGCAACACCTGGCCACCATGGGCGAGCCCCTGGACGCCAAGCTGTTCTTCTGGACCCGCAACAACCTGGGCCTGCCCCCCCACGACACCTGGTGGTCGGCGGACAGCGGCATCATCACCCTGGCCAACCTGCCCTGCCTGGACATCAAGCTGGCCTCCTGCGGCAAGCCCCTGCCCGGAGTGGAGGCGGCGGTGGTGGACGTGGCAGGCCAGCCCCAAAACCTGCTCACCCTGGGCCGTTTGGGACTCAAGGGCCAGTGGCCCGGCCAGTCCCTGGAGAGCGAAAAGCGCCCCCGTTTCGACGGCTGGCTGCTCCGGGGCGACCTGGCCTTGGTCGACGAGGACGGCTACTTCTATATTCAGGGGCGCAGCGACGATCTGCTGCGGGTGCATGACGAGACGGTGGGGCCCTATGAGGTCGAACGCCTGCTGCTCCGGCGCGAGGAGGTGGAGCAGGCGGCGGTGATCGCGGCTCCCGGCCCGGAGCACCGCCCGGTGTTCAAGGCCTTCGTGGTGCTGGCTCCGAGCCAGTCTCCCGGCGGCCAGCTCCGCCAGGAGCTGTTGCAGTTCGCGCGCTCCCGCCTGGCCCCCTTCGTGCCCCTGGCCGGGCTGGAGTTCCTCTCCGAGCTGCCGCGCAACGGGTCCCGGCGTTTGCTGCGCCGCGCCCTCAGGGCCCAGGACCTGGGCCTGCCCTTGGGCGACATCTCCCTGCTGGAATAATCAGGAATTGGGCAGGCGGTTGTAGGGATCGCCCTGTTCCAGGCGGCGGCGGATGAGCTCCTGGTCCGCCCCGGCCGGCACCTGTCCGGCCATGCCGCCGGTGACCACCACCTCGCCATTCTGGTTGGTGTAGACCGCCTCGGCCTGGGCCCACCCCCGCTGGTCCACCGAGGTGATGGTGACGGTGCAGGTGATGGTGTCGCCGAAGTAAACCGCCTTCTTGAAGGCAAAGCTCATCTCCGTGGCCAGCCAAGCCAACTGGCCCCCCACCTGGCAGACCATGCCTGCGGTCAAAAGGCCGTGCAGGATCAGGCCGGACAGCCCTTTGGCCGAGGCCCACTCCGGGTCGTAGTGCACTGGGTTGTAGTCGCGGGTCAGCTCGCCGAAGGCCTCGGTCTCTTCGCGGGAAAAGGTGCGGGTGACTGAAAAGACGTCACCCGCCTGAAGGCCATGGGCCGCCTTTTGGCGTATGGGACTCATCAAGCTCCTCCTAGCGGGGCCCGAACAGACTAACCAGGACTAGGGGCAAAGGCAAGCTTTGCCAGGCGATATCGGCATTATCTATTTTAAATCATGTTTTTCATCGGTTATTAATATATATAGCGCTTAATAACGGAGTTGCCGGACATCGTGAAATCTTCTCGCCGCTGTGTGCTCGTATTGCTCGACGGGCTGGCCGACCGGGCCCAGAATGCCCTGGGCGGCCTGACCCCCTTGCAGGCGGCGGCCACCCCGGCCCTGGACCGCCTGGCGAGCCAGGGGGCCTGCGGACATTTCCACGCCCTGTCGCCGGGACAGGCCCTTTCCAGCGAGGCGGCCCACTTTTTCATGATGGGCTACAGCCCCGCCGAGTTCCCCGGCCGGGGCTATCTGGAGGCCCTTGGCGAGGGCGTGGAGGTGGGCCCGGGCCAGGTGGCCCTGCTGACCCATCTGGCCCGTTGCCGCCACCAGGGCGATGAGCTGGTGCTCCAGGAGAAAAAGCCGCCCCTGCCGGATGAGCTGGCCGCCGGGCTCATCGCGGCGGTGCAACAATATGACTCGGAGCTGGGTTGGGCCCGCTTCCAGCGCACCAAGGGCTCCAGCGGTGTCCTGGTGCTGGGCGGCCCGGCCCTGTCGCCGCGTATAACCGACAGCGACCCCATGTACCCTGGTCTGCCCCTCATGGAGCCGCTGCCCTGGGCCGAGGCCCGGGGAGATCCCGCCGCCCTGGCCGCCTGCGCCTTGCTAAAGGCCTATCTGGCCTGGGCCCACACGGTCCTGGCCGGGCATGCGGCCAACACCGGGGCGGCTGATCCGGTGAACGCGGTGATCACCCAGCGGGCCGGCCAAGGGGGCGGCCTGCCCACCCTTGCCGACCGCTGGGGGCTCCGGGTCCTTTCCATCTCCTCGGCCCCCATCTACCGGGGGGTGTTCCGCGCCCTGGGGGCCGAGGCCTGGGTGGTGCCCGAGGAGGCCGACCCGGGCCAGGACCTGGAGGCCAAGCTGGCCCTGGCCCGGGAGCGCGGCGGGGGGTTCGACCTGATCCACGTACACAGCAAGGCACCGGACGAGGCGGGGCACCGGAAGGACCCGGCCCACAAGCAGGCGGTGATCCAATCCCTGGACGCGGGCCTGGGCCGCGCCCTGACCGGCCTGGACCCGGCCGAAACCTTGCTGGCGGTCACCGGCGACCACGCCACCGCCTGCTCCGGGGACATGGTGCACTCGGGCGAGCCCAGCCCCCTGCTGCTCTGGGGCCACGGGGTTTGGCGCGACCAGGCCGTGGCCTTCAACGAAACCGCCTGCGCGGCCGGGGCTCTGGGCCTGCTGCGGGGCACGGAGCTGATGTACACTATTTTGAACGGCCTGGACCGGGGCAAGCTGTGGGGGCTGAGGGACAATCCCCGCGACCTGCCCTATTATCCGGCCCCCCGCCGGGCCCTAAAGCTGAGCGAGTGAGCGCCATGATCCAAGAGCAGACCCTTGAGCAGGTCTTTTTGAACAAGCCCGAACTGCCCCAAGACCTGCCCGCGTGGATGCTGCCCCCGGAGATGGTCTCCCGGGTGGCCGCCACGCCCGGCGCGGCCCTGGTGGAGCTGGCCGGCCGCGACAGCGTGGCCGCGGCCCTTAAGGCGGTGGAGGAGGCCGGGCTCAAGCTGCTGGTGCCCACCTACGTGTACACCGGCAGCGAGTACGGCCGCTGGCAAGAGGTGCCCCGGGCCTGGGAGCGCCTGGCCGGCCGGCTGCCCTCGGGGGTGGAGCTCACTCCCCTGCTGGTCATGGGCTCGCCCCGCCTGTGGCGGGCCTTGAACGGCCGCCACCTGCAAACCCTGACCCGCCGCTTCGGCTTCAGCCCGGTGTGCCCCGGCTGCCACCTGTATTTGCACGCGGCCCGCATTCCCCTGGCCAAGGCCCTGGGCGGGATTCCGGTGGTGGCCGGCGAGCGCCTGAGCCACGACGGCCGCCAGAAACTGAACCAGGTGGCCGCCTCCCTCAAGGCCTTTCGCCAGCTTTACGAGCATTTCGGCCTGGAGCTGCTGCTGCCCCTGGCCGAGGTGGAGTCTGGCCGGGCGGTGGAGGAGATTTTGGGCCTGGACTGGCCCGAGGGCGGCGAGCAGCTGGGCTGCGTGTTCAGCGGCAACTATTTGGAGCCCGAGGGGGAGCTGGCGGTTTCGCCGGAACGCCTGGCCGACTACTTTGAGCGCTTCGCCCTGCCCCTGGCCCGCCGCACGGTGCGCGGCTGGCTGGAAGACGCCTCACCCGATCCCATGGCCGAGGCCTCGGAGCTTTTGGCCGTCTAATTGCTCCCCGCCCCTTTTCCTGGCCGCCGGATTGTACTAGTTTAAGTACAGAGCCTCCTAGGCGCACCCTCAACCGGGAGGAACCCCCTTGGCCCCCACCAAAAAGACCACCACCCCGGGCCATCCCCTGGACCCCGACCGCGGACTGAACCGCCAGGAGGTGATCAGGGGCATCATCGACTCCATGAGCGACGGCCTCATGGTCATCGACCACGAGGGGGAGATCGTCTTCACCAACCCGGCCCTGGGCGACATATTGGGCATGACCCGCGAGCAGATCATGGGGCGGGGCTGGGGCGAGCTGTTTTTCGACGACCCGGCCAACGACGAGTTCAACCAGGTGATCGTCGAGGTGATCACCGAGCGCATCTATCACTACAACCGCCAGGTGAGCTACCGCTTCCCGGACGGCCAGCGCAAGGAGCTGATCGTCACCACCACCCTGCTGCCCTGCGCCGGGGGCGGCGAACAGGTGGGCGGGGTGCTGGTGATGTTCAAGGACGTGAGCGAGCTGACCCAGATTAACCGCCACTCCCAGGAGCTTTTGCGCCACACCCGCCGTTTGTATCAGGAAAAGATCGAGGGCCTGGACCGCATCGCCCGGGCGGTGGCCCACGAGATACGCAACCCGGTCACCACCATCGGCGGCCTGGCCACCCGCCTGCTGGCCGACAAGAGCGACAACAGCCGCGACGCCCGCTACCTGCGGCGCATCCTCTCCGGCACCGAGCGGCTGGAGCACATAGTGGAGGAGGTCCGGGCCTATGCCGACCTGCCCCAGCCGGTGCGGCGGCCCGGCGAGGTTAAGTCCTGGCTGCGCAAGGAGGTGCGCCCCTACCGGAACCAGGCCCGGGAGCGGGGGGTGCGCCTCAGCGTTGGCGGCACGGGCAACAACGTGCCGCCCATCCAGGCCGAGTTCGATCCCCAGCTTCTGGGCAGGGTGTTGGATATTTTGCTGATGAACGCCCTGGAGGCCACCCCCAAGGGAGGCAGCATAAAGATAAGCCTGATGTGCGACGAGATAAGCGTGGTGATCGCGGTGAGCGACACGGGCAAGGGGCTGAACCCGGCGGACCTACCCTATGTGTTCGACCCCTTCTTCACCACCAAGACCGACGCGGTGGGCATGAGCCTGGCCATTGCCAAGCGCATCGCCACCGAGCATCAGGGCGACCTGAGCGTGGTGAGCCATGGCCGGGGGGCCACCTTCACCCTCACCGTTCCCCAGGACGGGGTGTATGAAGAAAACTCCGACCAGGACGCGCGCCCGCCGGAGTTGAAGTAAGGCCCTTACAGTCCCAGGAAGGCCTGGCGCACCCCGTCGGACTTGAGCAGCTCCGCGGCCGGGCCCTCGGCGCGGATATCCCCGGTTTGCAGGATGTAGCCCCGGTCCGAAAGCTCCAAAGCCTCCAGCACGTTTTGCTCCACCAACAGCACCGTGGTCTCGCCCTCCGCTTGCAGGCGGCGCACCGTCTCGAAGACCTCGGAGACCATGAGCGGGGCCAGGCCCAGGCTGGGCTCGTCGAGCATCAAGAGCTTGGGCTTGCTCATCAGCCCCCGGCCGATGGCCGCCATTTGCTGCTCCCCGCCGCTCATGGAGCCCACCGCCTGCTTCTTGCGCTCGGACAGGCGGGGGAAGAGCTCGTACACGTAGTCCAGGTTGCGCTTCTTGTCCGCCTCGTGCTCCACGGTGAAGGCGCCCAGCAGGAGGTTCTCCTCCACGCTCAGGGGGCCGAAGAGCCGCCGCCCCTCGGGCACGTAGATGACCCCGCGCCGCACAATCTGCTCGGTGCGAAGCTTGTCCAGGCGCTCGCCCATGAACAGAATCTCGCCGCTCTGCACCTTGACCGAGCCCATGATGGCCTTGAGCAGGGTGCTCTTGCCCGCGCCGTTGGCCCCCACCACGCCCACGGTGCGGTTTTCCTCCACCGTGATGGACAGGTCCCTGAGCACCGGCAGCCCGGAGTAGCGCACGGTGATGCCCTTGACCTCAAGCATCGCCATCCTCCTTGGCCTGCCGCTTGACGTAATGGTCGCCCAGATAGGCGCGCACCACCTCGGGGTCCTTGACCACCTCGGCCGGCTCGCCCTCGGCGATCTTCTGGCCGCTTTCCAACACGATCACCCGGTGGCTCATGGCCATGACCATCTCCAGCACGTGCTCGGTTAAAAGCAGGGCGATGCCCTTTTCCCGGTGAATGCGCTGCAAGAGGTTTATCAGCCCCTCGATCTCCGAGGGGTTGAGGCCCGCGCCCACCTCGTCCAGCAGCAAGAGCTTGGGCTGGGAGGCCAGGGCGGTGGCCAGGGCCACCCGCTTCTGGGCGGCCACGGGCAGCTCGGTCATCATGGAGCGGGCGGTTTCGGCGATGCCCAGAAACTCCAGGGTGTCCCGGGCCAGGCGGCGGGCCTCGCCGCGCGAGCCGGTGTGCATGAACGAGCCCACCATCACGTTATCCACCACGCTCAGGTCGCCCGAGGCTTCGAAGATCTGGAAGGTGCGGGCCAGGCCCAGGCGGGCCACCTGATAATCCTTGAGCTGGCTGATGTCGGCGCCATTAAAGCGCACCGTGCCCGAGGTCAGGGCGTGGTAGCCGGCGATGCAGTTGAACAGGGTGGTCTTGCCCGCCCCGTTGGGGCCGATGAGCCCCACCACCTCGTTTTGGTCAACCTCGAAGCTGACCTCGTGGTTGGCCACCAGGCCGCCGAAATGCTTGCTTACCTTGTCTACGTTCAACAGCGCCATGATCTCACCTCCGGCGGGCCCGCACCGCTTCCACGATGCCGTAAACCCCGCGGGGCTGAGCCGCGGCGATGACCATGATGATCAGGCCGTACAGGGCCAGGTCCATGCCCGCGAAGCCGGCCTGGCCTCCCAGCCAGGAGCCCAGGTAGTTCTTCATGGGCACCAGGATGGCCGCGCCGATGATGGGGCCCCAGATGGAGCCGGCCCCGCCCAGCATGGCCATCATGGCGATCAAGACCGACAGGTCCAGGCTCATCACGTCCTCGGGCTCGATGTTGTAGTTGTAGCAGGCGTGGAAGGAACCCACCGCGGCCACGAAGGCGGTGGCCATGGCATAGGCCTTGATCTTGGACCAGTGCACGTCTATGCCCAGGGAGCGGGCCACATGCTCGTTGTCCTTGATGGCCCGCAGCTGATAGCCCAGGCGCGAGTGCCTGAATCCGTTCACGTAGATCAGCCCCACCAGGAACATGGCCAGCAGGATGTAATAGTAGTAGTAGTCCTCGCGGAACTGCAGATAGAGCCAGTTGGGGAAGTCACCCTTGATGGGCAGCTCCAGGCCCCGCGCCCCGCCCACGAAGTCCCACACCTCGAACAGGTCCTTCAAGACCAGGCTGGTGGCGATGGTGGCGATGGCGAAGTAGTGCCCCTTGAGCCTAAACAGGGGGTAGCCGATGATAAAGGACCAGCCCACCGCGAAGGCCATGCCCAGGGGCATGGAAAACCAGAAAGGCACGTTCCAGCGGATCATCATCACCGCGGTGGTGTAGGCCCCGATGCCCACGTACTGGGCCTTGCCCAGGTCCACCTGGCCGCCATAGCCCCCGATGAGGTTCCAGCCCATGCCGTAGAGGCTGAAGGCCAGGAACTGGATCATGGTGGACATGCCGAAGCTGGAGTGGGGCAAGGCGGGGAAGCCCAGCAAAAACACCAACACCGCCGCGGCCAGGCTCAGCTCGGTTTTGGGCAGGTCCGAGAAGTCGAAGGCGTTTTTTATTGCTTCCATCCGAAGAGCCCCTGTGGCCGCAAGACCATTATCAAGAAGTAGATTGCGTACACCATGGTGTACTTGAAGGAGTGGATGTCCAGGCCGCTGACATGGACCAGGCGCATCATGGCATCCCACACCGGCGGAAGGTTGACGATCATGCCGATGAGGATGCCGGCGACCAGGGCTCCGCGCACGCTGCCGAAGCCTCCCAGGGCCACGGTGGCGAAGGCGATCATGGTGAACAACAGGCCCACCCCCGGCTCCACCGGCCAGAAGTTGACCAACAGCCCGCCGGCGATGCCCACCGAGGCGCCGCCCACGGCCCAGGCCAGGGCGTTCATCTTCTCGGTGGAGATGCCCATGTAACGGGCGCCCTCCGCGTCCAGGCTGGTGGCGGTCAGCGCCTTGCCGACCTTGGTGCGGTTGATCAGCCACCAGACCACCGCGAAGCTGACCAGGCTCAAGACCGCCACGGCCAGCTTGGTGGATTCCAGCACCACCCCGGGCCCCACGATGAAGCTCTTGCCCACCAGCCACCCCTCATGGATGACCCGGGGCTCGCTGCCCATGAACAGCAGGGCCAGGTTCCGGAGGAAAATCATCAAACCGAAGGTGCCGAAGAGCTGGGCGATCATGGGCCCCTTGATCAAAAAGCGGATGAGCCCGAAGTAGCACATCACGCCCAGGATGGCCCCGGTGATCCCGGCCAGGGGCAGGGTGAGCACCGGATCGATGCCCAGCAGGGGGCTGGTGAGCAGGGTGGTGTACATGCCCACCATCAAGAACTCGCCGTGGGCGAAGTTGACGATGTCCATAACCCCGAAGATCACCGTGAGCCCCAGGGCCACCAGGGCGAAGACCAGCCCCATCAACAGCCCCGACACCAGGGATTTGGTTATTTGTATGGCAATGTCTTCCATCAAACGCTCCGCGCGGCCCGGTCAGCCGGCCCCGCAGGGATTCAAGCGGCTAACGGACCGGCCCCGCCAAGGGGCCGGCCCGCAAGCCGGGGTTTATGGGTTCGCGGCCCAGCCGCTAAAGGGCCTAGAAGCCCTTGAAGGGGAAGATCATGGGGGCGGTGGCCATATCAAAGGGATACACCACCTCCAGGCCGATCTTGCCGTCCTTCATCTGGTACTGGCCGATCAGGCCGTTGCCCAGCACGTTCTGGCCGATCTCGTCGCCCTTGGTGCTGAACTTGATGCCCACCCAGGGCACCACCAGCTGGTTGCCGGGGATGCTGATGGTGTTGGCCGCCTGCTGGATGGCCTTGGGCTTGGTGCTGCCCGCCTTCTCCAACACGTAGACCCAGGTCTGCAGGCCGGTGAAGGCCCGCGCGCTGGCGCCGTCCATGTCGTGGCCATGCTTCTTCTGGTACATGGCGTTGACCTCGCCGGCCAGAGGCTTCACCTTCACCACGCTGGGCAGGAACACCGAGCGGGTCAGGATGCCCTCGATCTCGGCGCCCAGGGCCCGGAACTCGGGCTTGTCAAAGCCGGCGTCCTGGCCCCAGACCACCTTGGGCTTGGCCTTCATGGACTTCAGGGTCTTGACCATCAGCAGGGCGTCGGAGGTGTAGGAGGCGAAAAGCATGGCCCCGGGCTTGGTGGCGATCATGCTCTGCACCTCGGAGCTCAGGTCCGGGCTCTTGGCCGCGTAGAGGATGTTGGCCTTGAGATCGAAGCCGTACTCCTTGGCGAAGTTGGCGATCTCGATGGAGACGTTGGAGCCCCACTCGGTCTTTTCGCAAGCCGCGGCCAGGTTCTTGAGCTCGGCCATGGGCACCGCCTTGACGCCCTTGACCTTGCCCTTGGTCAGACCCACCAGGAACTCGAACAGGTCCTTGGTGAACCACTTGTCGTGCGGGGTGGTGCGCCAGAACCACTTGAAGCCGCGCTTGGTCAGGGTGGGGCTGGTGGAGGAGCCGTTGATCATGGGCACGCCGTAGCGCTCGCACACCGCGGACACGGTCTTGGTCACCGAGCTGTAGTAGCAGCCCAGGATGCCCACCACCTTGTCGTCCAGGATCAGCTTCTTGGCCAGGTCGGCGCCCATCTGGGGGTTGCCCTGGTGGTCCTTGAAGATCAGGGTGATTTTGGCCCCGCCCAGGGATTTGACTCCCGCGTTCTTGGCCATGGTCATGTTGACCTTGGGCATGACGTTGTTGGCGATCTCGGCGGCCAGCTCGGCCCCGTTGCGCAGCTCGCGGCCGGCGGCGGCGGCGGGACCGGTCAGGGGATAGATGACCCCGATCTTGATCTCCTTGGGACCGGCCACGGCCATGGCCGGGACCAGCAACGCCACCATAATGGCGATGGCGGCCAGGATGGCGATTTTACGCATCTTGCGTCTCCTCCCTGTCTGAAAAGTATCGGTTGAGTCTTTATCGGTTTCTGGTTTTTTTCGCGCGGTACCCTAGGCGGCGCAGGATATGAGGGAACTCCCCGCCAGATCCTCGGCCCGCAAATCGGTTATGAACATGTGTCCCGGGGCGTGAGTGATGGCCATTTCCACCTTGCTGGCGGCCACCGCCGCCTGGGGGGTGACCCCGCAGGCCCAGAACACCGGCACCTCGCCGGGGTTGATGGTCACCGCGTCGCCGTAGTCGGGCCGGCCGATGTCGGCGATGCCGATCTCGGCCGGGTCGCCGGAGTGCACCGGCTCGCCATGGGCCTCGCCAAAGGCCCCGGACACCCGGCGGGCATGCTCCACCATCTCCGGGGCCATGGGCCGCATGGAAACCACCAGGGGCCCGCTCAGCCGCCCGGCCGGAGCGGCGGGCAGGCTGGTGCAGTACATGGGCACGTTGCGCCCCATCTCCTGGTGCCTCACCGGCAGGCCGGCGGCCACCAAGGCGTCGTCAAAGCTGAAGCTGCACCCCAAAAGAAAGCTGACCAGGTCGTCGCGCCACAGGTGCTTGATGTCCAGGGGCTCATCCACCAGCTCGCCGTTTTGCCAAAGCCGGTAGCGGGGCAGGGTGTCGCGCAGGTCCGCGCCCCGGGCCATGGCCTGGGTGTGGGGCACGCCCGGGTCCAGCACCTCCAGGATGGGGCAGGCCTGGCGGTTGCGCAGGCCGAACAGCAAAAAGTCGAAAGCCCATTCCCTGGGCAGGATGACCAGGTTGGCCTGGGCGTATCCCGGACACAGGCCCGCGGTGGGGCCGGTCACCTCTTGCCGGGCGATGGCTGCCCGCAGGGCGGAGGGACCGCCAGGGGCAGGTTCCTGTCGGGGGCTCATGCTAATCCTTAGTCCGGCTAATTTGGGCGCACCGGGCTCAAGGCCCTTACTGCGGGTCAAAGGTGGATATGGTTCCCTACCAACTAGAATGCTTCATTATAAAGAAAGCACCGCAACTTTTCCAGCCCGGCAACACCCTGAAACGCCTGCTACTATGCGGCGTTGCCCTCGCGGGCCCCTTCCGATACCATGCCTTTAGCGAAACAGGAAAGGAGCCTCATGTTCATTGATCTGAATTGTGACATGGGAGAGAGTTTCGGGGATTACTGCCTGGGCTGCGACGACCAGGTGATCGCCCATATAACCAGCGCCAACCTGGCCTGCGGCTTCCACGCCTCGGATCCCATCACCATGGACAAGACGATTCGCCTCTGCGCCGAGCACGGGGTGGCCATCGGGGCCCATCCCGGCTACCCGGACCTGAGGGGCTTCGGCCGCCGCAACCTGGCCTCCACCCCGGAGGAGGTGCGCGGCGACGTGCTCTATCAGGTGGGGGCCCTGGCCGGCCTGGCCCGGGCCCGGGGCGTGGAGCTACAGCACGTGAAGCCCCACGGCGCCATGTACAACACCGCCGCCTCCCACCCGCCCACGGCCAAGGCCATCGCCACGGCCGTGGCCGAGTATGACCCCGGCCTGATCCTGGTGACCCTGGCCGGTCCGGGGGGCGAGATTTTCCGCACCATCGCCCAGGAAACGGGCCTCAAAGTGGCCAGCGAGGCCTTTGCCGACCGGGCCTACACCGCCGAGGGCCGCCTGGCGCCCCGGGGCACCGCCGGAGCGGTGGTCCACGATCCCGAGGTGGTGGCCGCCCGTTGCGTGCGCATGGCCACCGAGGGGGTGGTGGAAGCGATTGACGGCACCTTGGTGAAGCTCCAGGCCGACACCATCTGCGTGCACGGCGACACCCCCAGCGCGGTGGAGCTGGTCAAGGCGGTGAACCAGGCCATGGCCACCAACGGGGTGGAGCTCCAGACCATGGGCCGGACTCTGTAGGCCGCATATTTCATGAGGGTTGTGTGGCATTAAACGTAGAACCTGGATTCATGTGGCCGTTATGAAAAAAGCACCTACAGTGCCAAGGTACAGTCTGCACCCTGGCCCGGCACAGTCAGCCGCCGGCAGACAAGGCGTCTGGCAAGCGAGGGCCGCAGGCGTAGCCCAAGCTACGTCGAGGCCAGAGCGCGGCCAGCAACACCGCATGCCGGGGGCTGGTGAAGCCGGACGCACGGCCCCCATGGAATGTGCGGCCTAACCCATGCCCACTCCCCTGCCGACCAAACCCCAGGGCGAGGCCGCCCTGCTGGCCTATCTGGGCCATGAGATCGACTTCGCGGTGAACCGGCGCATGCGGGCCCTGGCCGGCCGGCTGGGGCAAGACCCCCTGCCCGGGGTGCGCGAGGTGCTGGGTTCCTATGCCTGCTTGCAGGTGCAGTTCGACCCCTTGGTCACGGACCACCAGATCGTGGCCGCCTGGGTGGAGGAGGCCCACCAGGCCCTGCCCGACACCGGCGCCGCGCCGGGCCGCACCGTGGAACTGCCCGTGGTCTACGGCGGCGAGGCCGGGCCGGATTTGCCCCATGTGGCCGAGCGCACCGGCCTGAGCCCCGAGGAGGTGATCCGCCGCCACGGCGCGGTCGATCATCCCTGCTACGTGGTGGGTTTCACGCCCGGTTTCCCCTATCTGGGCGGCCTGGACCCGGCCCTGACCATGCCCCGCATGGACGAGCCCCGCCTGGACAACCCGCCCGGCTCGGTGTCCGTGGCCGGGGGCCAGACCGGGGTGTACCCCCTGGGCGGGCCGGGGGGCTGGTGGGTCATCGGCCGCACCCCCTGGCTGCTCTACGATCCCCGCCGCGACCCGGCCACCCTGGTGCGCGCGGGCGACCTGATCCGCTTCACGCCCAGCCACCAGAGCGAGTTTCCCGCGCCCCCGCCCCTGAGCCTGGCCTGGCAAGGGAGAGGGCAAGAGGTGTGCGAGGTGCTGCACCCCGGGGCCTTCACCACGGTGCAGGACGCGGGGCGCTGGGGGCAGCAGCACCGGGGAGTGCCGGTGTCCGGCGCCCTGGACCAGGCGGCCCTGGCCCGGGCCAACCTGCTGGTGGGCAACCCCATGGACGCGGCCGCCCTGGAGATTACCCTGTTGGGCCCCAAGCTCAAGCTGCTCCGGCCCACGGTGATGGCGGTGTGCGGCGCGGACCTGGGCCTGGCCGTGGACGGGGCTCCCGCGCCCATGGACCAGGCCATGGCCCTGGAGGCGGGCCAGGTGGTGAGCTTCCGGGGCCCCAAGGCCGGCGGCGGCCGGGCCGTGCTGGCCCTGGCCGGCGGTTTGGCCAGCGAGGAGCTTTTGGGCAGCCGGTCCACCTACATCCTGGGGCGCATGGGACGCCCCCTGGTAAAGGGCGACCTGCTCCGAACCGCGCCCGGCCCCCTGCCCCAAAGCCAGGCATCCTGCCCGCCCCTGGAGCAGCCGGGCGGGGAACTGACGCTCCGGGTGGTGCCCGGCCCCAATGAGGAGTATTTCACCCGGCAGGGCGTCGAAGACTTCTACGGCCAGAAATGGAAGCTCTCCTCCAAGGCCGACCGGAGGGGGGCCCGCCTGGAGGGCAAGGCCCTGACCTTTGACCCCGCCCTGCCCGGCTCCATTGTCAGCGAGCCCAACACCCCCGGAGTGATCCAGGTGCCCCTGGGCGGGCAGCCTATAATCATGCTGCGCGAGCAGACCGTGGGCGGCTATGCCAAGATCGCCACCGTGTTCGGCCCGGACCTGGACCGTCTGGCCCGCTGCCAGGCCGGTCAGGCCCTGCGCTTCAAGACCATCAGCCCGGCCGAGGCCCTGGCCGAGGCCCGCCGCCTGGGCCGCGAGCTGGCGGCCCTGCAAAAGGAACTGGCCCAGTGAACCCCGGAGAACGGGTGCACCTGGGAGGTCCCTTGTGGCTCTTGGCCGGGCGAAAGCAGGGGCGTTTCCCCTTTTGCCACGGGGTGCTGATCAAAGACGGCAACACCACCGCGCTCATCGACCCGGGCTGCGGCCGCGAGGTCTTGGAGCCTCTGGCCCGCTCGGGCGAGGTGGAGTTGGTGATCAACAGCCACACCCACCCAGACCACAGCGCGGGCACCCATTGGTTCGCGGGGACCGAAATCTTGGTGCCCGAAGCCGCCCTGCCCAGCGCGGGCAGCGTGCAGCGGCTCTCCGAGCGGCTGATGGCCCCAGGCGAGCCGGCCGAACACTGGCGGGTTTGGGTGCGCAAGGCCCTGGACTTCGTGGACTACGAGCCCACGGGCAGCTTCGCGCCGGGCGAAACCCTGCGCATCGGCTCCACCCGCCTGGAGGTGATCGCCACTCCGGGGCACTTGCTGGATCACTGCTGCTTTTGGCTGCCGGATCAGGGAGTGCTCCTATCCTCGGATATCGACCTGACCCCCTTTGGCCCCTTTTACGGCAATCAGGAGTCGTCTCTGGAGCAGATGCGCCGCGACATAGACCTGGTGGCCAAGATGGACCCCGAGCTGCTGGTTTCGTCTCACCGGCCGCCCCTGAACCGGGGCATCGCCGAAGCCTGCCGGGTCTTCGCCGCGGCCATCGAGGCCCGCCAAGAGGCCATCCTGAAGCTGCTGGCCAAGGAGATGACCCGGGCCGGGCTGGTGGAGGCCTCGCCCATATACGGCGGGCACACGGCCTTGCCCCACTTCACCCCCTACTGGGAGGGGCTGATGATCGACAAGCACCTGGATGTGTTGCTGCTTCAGGGGCTTGTCGTTCGCACCCCGGCCGGCTTCCGCGCCGCCTAGACGGCCTGTAACCTGGCTGCAACTTGCCGCCCCGGGGGGGCGGATGATAAGATAACCAGACTTCCAAGCAGGATCTCAGACGGACACTCCCCTGTGGAACGCACCGGGGTGTGGGCCTTTTACGGCCGGAGACAGGGCAATGACGGCACCCGAGACCATACAGCGCCTTAGAGACATCATCGCCGGCCAGGACCGCGACGCGCTTATGCTGGAGGTGTCCCAGGCCCACCCGGCCGACGTGGCCGAGGGTCTGAGCACCCTGGAACCGGCCGAGATCGCCGGGTTCGTGGAGATCTTGGGGCCGCGCGAGACCCTGGAGATCTTCGAGTTCATCCCCTTTGACGTGCAGAGCCTCACCCTCAAGTACCTGAGCCGGCCCAGCCTGGCCCAGCTCATGAACATCATGAGCCCGGACGACCGCGCCGACCTCATGGAAGAGGTGGACGACGACTTCCAGGAGCGCCTGCTCTCCCTGCTGCTCAAGCACGAGCGCCAGAACGTCCTCAAGCTGATCAACTACCCCGAGGACAGCGCCGGCGCCCACATGACCACCGACTACGCCATCCTGCGGCCGGACAGCGACGTGCAGACCGCCCTGGAGCAGGTGCGCCTGCAGGCGGCCACCAAGGAAACCATCTACTACATCTACGTGGTGGACGCGGCGCGTCATTTGGTGGGCCTGGTTTCCCTGCGCGACCTCATCGTGTCCCGGCGCAAGAGCCGGGTGGAAGACATCATGAGCAAGCAGGTGATCAGCGTGCGGGCCGACGAGGACATCGAGGACGTGGCCACTCTGTCCAGCCGCTACGACTTCCTGGCCGTGCCGGTGGTGGACGCCCAAGAGCGCATGCTGGGCATCATCACCTTTGACGACCTCTACGACATCATGGCCGACGAGGCCACCGAGGACATGTATCACCTGGCCAACCTGGACACCGACGAAAAGGTGGGCTCGCCCCTGCTGCGCTCGGTGAAGCTCCGGGTGCCCTGGCTGCTCACCGCCCTGGGCTCGGGCCTGGTGGCCGCCTATACGGTGAGCCTGTTCGCCAAGACCATCCACGAGGTGGTGGCCCTGGCCTCGCTGATGACCATCGTGGCCCTGCTGGGGGGCAACGCGGGCAACCAGTCCCTGGTGGTGGTGGTGCGGGCCCTGGCCCTGGGCGAGATAAAGGTGGCCCACGACTGGCGGGTGCTGCTCAAGGAAGCGGCGGTGGGCCTGTGCAACGGGCTGATCGTGGGGCTGGTGATCGGGGCCATCGCCGCCCTGTGGTTCGGCAACCCCTGGCTGGGCCTGATCATGTGGCTGGCCATCGCGGGCAACCTGGTCATCGCCGGGCTCTTCGGCTCCATGGTGCCCATACTGCTGCGCAAGCTCAACCTGGACCCGGCCCTGGGCAGCAGCATCTTCGTGACCACCGCCACCGACGTGGGCGGCTTCCTGCTGTTTTTGGGCCTGGCCACCCTGGTGCTGCCCCACCTCATGGGCAACTAGCCAAGATAATCAAAACAGATTTCCATCCGGCAATTTGAGGCGGGCTGTTTGGCCGGCAGCTATTCCAGGCGGCGGCAGACCAGGCGCGGGCAAGCGGGTTCCCCAGGCGTATATGCAATACGCCCGGGAAGCGGACGATGCCCGCAACGCAGTATCCCGCCGTCTGGCCAAGCCGCCGTTAAAGCAGCTGGGCCCCTAGCTCCGCCACTTCGGAGCGTTCGCCCTTGACCAGGGTGACGTGGCCGCTGATCTGCTGGCTCTTCAGCTTTTCCACCAAATAGCTCAGCCCGTTGCTGGAGGCGTCCAGATAGGGGTGGTCGATCTGCTCCGGGTCGCCGGTGAACACGATCTTGGAGCCCTCGCCCACCCGGGTGATCAGGGTCTTGATCATGTGGGGGGTGAGGTTCTGGGCCTCGTCGCACAGGATGAACTGGCGGGGGATGGAGCGGCCCCGGATGTAGGTTAGGGCCTCGATCTCCAGGATGCCCTGGGCGGTGAGGTATTCCGCCGCGCCCATGGGGGCGGCGCTCTTGCCCCGGCTGGAGGGGTAGTCCCGGAACAAATATTCCAGGTTGTCGTACAGGGGCTGCATCCAGGGACGCAGCTTCTCTTCCTTTTCGCCGGGCAGATATCCCAGGTCCTGGCCCATGGGCACGATGGGCCGGGTGACCAGCAGGCGCTGGTACAGCTTGTTTTCCAGCACATGTTCCAGACCCGAAGCCAGGGCCAGCAGGGTCTTGCCGGTGCCCGCGGTGCCCGACAGGGTCACCACCTGCACCGCCGGGTCCAGCAGCAGCTCCAGGGCGAAGCGCTGCTCCTTGTTGCGCGGGGTGATGCCGAAGCACTCGGCCGGGGTGTGGACCAGGGGCAGCAACCGCCCCCCCAGGTGCCGCGCCAGGGCCGACTGGGAGGGGCGTCCCTGGTTGCGCATCACAAAGAACTGGTGGGGCTCGGCCGGGCCCAGTCCGTTGAGGCCCAGCAGGCCCTGACGGTAAAAGGCGTCGATCTCCAGCCCGTCCAGCTCCACCTCGCGGATGCCGGTGTAGAGTTGGTCGTAATTGACCTTGTCGTTGAGGAAGTCCTCTGAAGGCACCCCCAGCACGTCGGCCTTGACCCTGAGGTTCAGATCCTTGGTGACCAGGACCACCGGGGACTCTTGCTCCTGTTTGAGCCCCCAGGCCACGTTGAGGATGCGGTTGTCGGCCTTGTCCAGGCACAACACCCCCGGAAATCCGTTGCCCGAGCTGCTGTGGTTCAGCTCGATGCGCACGCGGCCTCCCTTGCCGCTGTCCACGCCCTGGGCCAGGGGTCCCAGGCGGCGCAGGCGGTCCAGCTCCCGCGAAACCTGGCGCGCGTTGCGCCCGATCTCGTCCTGCCGCTTTTTCTGGTCGTCGATCTCCTCGATCACGGCCAAAGGCAGCACCACGTTGTTTTCCTGAAATGCGAAGAGGCTGGAAGGATTGTGTAAAAGCACGTTGGTGTCGAGCACGTAGGTTTTGCTCATTTGGGGCGCGCACCTCCATATAGGGTAGAAGTGACCAGCCGCATACAGTATATAGTGGTTCCCTTGTGAATTCCAAGCACTACTAGCGTTGTAACCTGATTTTCATGAAAGGCCCCGGATGGGCCCCGCGGAGCGAGTTCCCTTGGCAAGCGGCCCCGCAACCCCTAGAATTGACCCATAATACACACCAAACTCCGCCGGAACAGGGCAGGAGAGGATATACAAAAGATGCGCAACACCTATTGGCCCGACGCTTATCAAAATAAGAAACGCACCGCTGCCCAGGCCATCGCCCAGATCAAGCGGGGCCAGCGGGTGTTCGTGGGCTCCTCCTGCGGGGAGCCCCAGACCCTGGTCAAGGAAATGGCCGCCCAGTCCTGCAACTTCTCGGACGTGGAGGTGGTGCGGGTGCTGAGCCTGGAGACCGCCCCCCTGACCATCATCGCCGACGAGACCGCCTGCCGCAGCCTGAACGTGCGCTCCTTTTACCTGGGCTCGGCCAAGCCCCGTCATCTCTCGCGGGGCAAGCGCTTCATGACCCCCATCAACCTCTCGGCCGTGCCCCGGCTGTTCAAGAGCGGCCAGTTGCCGGTGCACGTGGCCCTGATCCAGGTGAGCGAACCGGACGATTTCGGCTGGGTGAGCCTGGGGGTGAGCGTGGACGTGACCCTGTCCGCCGCCCAGTCGGCCGACCTGGTCATCGCCCAGGTGAACCCGGCCATGCCCCGGGTCTTGGGGCGCAGCTTCATGCACCTTAACGACATCGACCTGGTGGTGGAGGCCGAGGAGCCCCTGCTCACCGTGGGCGGCCCCCCGGAGTTCGAGCCGGCCCGGCTCATCGCCAAGAACGTGGCCCGGCTCATCGAGGACGGCTCCACCATGCAGATGAGCCTGGGCGCCGCCCCCCACGCCACCATGGACGCCCTGCGCGACAAGAACGACCTGGGGGTGCACACCCAGTTCCTCACCGACGGCATCCTCAACCTGTTCAGCCAAGGGGTTATCACCAACCGCAAGAAGGGCTTCAACGAAGGCAAGCTGGTGGCCTCCGGGGCCATGGGCTCGGAGGGGCTCTACGAGTTCTTGAACGACAACCCGGGCATCGAGTTTCACCCCAGCGACTATGTCAACGACCCGGCCATCATCTCCCGCCACAACAAGATGGTGGCCCTGAACGTGGTGATGGCCATGGACCTCACCGGCCAGGCCGCGGCCGACGCCCTGCCCTACAACCACTACACCGGGGTCAGCGGCATGATGGACTTCGTGCGCGGGGCCAGCGCCTCGCCGGGCGGCAAGTCCATCCTCATGCTGCCCTCCACCACCCTGGACGGCAAATCCAGCCGCATCGTGCCCCAACTGGAGAACCTGGCCGTGGTGGTGCCCCGGGGCGACGTGCAGTACGTGGTCACCGAGTACGGGGTGGTGAACCTGTTCGGCAAAAGCCTGCAGGAGCGGTCCATCGCCATGATCTCCATCGCCCACCCCGACTTCCGCGACGAGCTGTTCGTCAAGGCCAAGGAGCTGGGCCTGCTGGGCAGCGAGCGCACCCTGGCCGAGAGCATCAAGAGCGTCTACCCGCTGTCCGTGGAGGAGACCAAGGTCATCGACGGCCAGGAGGTGTTGTTCCGGCCCGCCCGCCCCACCGACGAGCGCCAGATACAGGAGCACTTCTACAACCTGGACCGCGACGACGTGATGCGCCGCTTTTTGCACGAGCGGGTCAGCTTCGCCCGCCAGGACATGGCCGATATGTTCCAGGTGGACTACATCCGCGACATGACCCTGGTGGCCGTGGTGGGCGAGCCGGGCTTCGAGAAGGTCATCGCGGTGGCCAACTACTTCCTGGAGCCGGCCAGCAACATGGCCGAGGTGGCCTTTTCGGTGGCCCGGTCGTGGCAGCAAAAGGGCGTGTCCAGCATTCTCATGCAAAAGCTCACCCAAACCGCCCGCGAGCACGGCATCAGCGGCCTGTTGGCCTACACCCACCCGGCCAACCGGGGCATGATCGCCCTGTTCAAGAAGCTGCCCTATAAGGTCAAGAGCGGCTATGACGGCGGAGTGCTGAGCCTGAGCGCCCGTTTCGACGAGCCTGCCCCCGCCGCCCAACGCCAGGCTCCCCCGCCCCAAAGCTAGCCCGCATATTTCATGCAGGCCGTGGGTCCGGCTACGCCGGCCGGCGCCATACGTTGTTGCCGGCGGCTGGCTGTGCCGGGCCAAGCCACACGAATGCAGGCTCGTTGTTCAAAGCCACCGAGCATTCATAAAACATGCGGGCTAGGCGGTTCACGGCAAGGGGGCAAATTTGCTACAATCTCGCTGGGTATTTCGTGGGAGGGATATTTGAACCCAGCCAGACAACCGGCCGGAGTGCGTCCGTGAGCCGGCCGCAACACGTATTGGGCACCTCCGCCTTCGCGGTGCTGGTCTTCGTGATCAGCCTGGTGCTGTTCCACTGGCCCTTCCTGGCCGACGACGGCCACTGGACCCCGCCCCAGCTCTATCTCACCATGTTCGCGGCCTGGGCACTGGTCATCCTGCTGGTGTTCCTCTTCTCCTGGTTCCTGCCCCCGGCCAGCGCCGACGAAGACGACGAACCGGATTCGGGATAGGCCGCGATGTTTGAAAGCCTCACGGTCATCACCGTCTTCTGCGTGTACATGGGCATGATCTTCGCCCTGGCGGTGTGGGCCGAGCGCCGCCAGGCCGCGGGCAAGAGCGTGGTCAACAACCCGCTGATCTACGCCCTGTCGCTCAGCGTCTATTGCACCACCTGGACCTATTACGGCTCGGTGGGCTACGCGGCCAACAGCGGCCTGCTGTTTTTGACCATCTACCTGGGCCCCACCATGGTGGTGATGTTCTGGTGGGGGCTGCTGCGCAAGCTGGTGCGCATCAAGACCACCCACCACATCACCTCCATCGCCGACTTCATCGGGGCGCGCTACGAGAAATCAGTGCCCCTGGCCGCCCTGGCCACCGTCATCGCCCTGGTGGGCACCATGCCCTACATCGCCCTACAGCTAAAGGCGGTGCTCATAACCTTTGACATGATCACCCAGGACACCGGCGTGGCCAGCGCCTTCATCGGCTCCCACGTGGGGCCCATCGTGCTGGTGCTTATGGTGGTGTTCACCATCATCTTCGGGGTGCGCCGCCTGGACCCCACCGAACGCCACGAGGGCATCGTCATGGCCGTGGCCGCCGAGGGCCTGGTCAAGCTGGTGCTGTTCATGGCCGCGGGCATCTTCGTGGTCTACGTGCTCTACGACGGGTTCGGCGACATCTTCAGCCGCTACTCCGCGCTCAGCGAAAACCTGCCCGGCTTGAGCATGCGCTCGCGCACCACCAACTTCCTCACCTGGACCAGCTACCTGGTGCTCTCGGCCAGCGCGGTGATGTTTTTGCCCCGCCAGTTCCACATCGCGGTGGTGGAAAACCAGAACGAGGACCACATCAAAAAGGCCATGTGGCTCTTCCCGCTGTACATGTTTTTGATAAACCTGTTCGTGTACCCCATCGCCCTGGCCGGGCTTTTGGACGGCCTTCCCCTGGCCTCGGCCGACACCTACGTGTTGCAGCTTCCCCTCAAGAGCGGCCACCACCTGCTCACCCTGCTGGTGTTTTTGGGCGGCTTTTCCGCGGCCACCTCCATGGTGCTCATCACCTCCATGACCATGGCCACCATGATCTCCAACCACCTGCTGTTGCCCCTGGTGGACTGGATTCCGGCCCTGGGCTTTATCGAGCGCCATTTGCTCAAGTCCCGCTGGCTGGCGGTGACCTGCTTCATCCTCATGGGCTACTGGTTCGAGCGCCTGGTGGGGGGCGAGGTCATGCTGGTGAACATCGGCATAATCTCCTTTGCCGCCGTGCTCCAGTTCGCCCCGGCCATCGTGGGAGGCATCTTCTGGCGACAGGCCAACTCCCGGGGCGCGATGCTGGGGCTGAGCGCGGGCTTCTTGGTGTGGGCCTACACCATGCTGGTGCCCGCCCTGGTCACCGGCGGCTGGTTCTCACCCAACCTGCTCAACCATGGCCCCCTGGGCGTGGACTTCCTCCGGCCCGAGCGCCTGTTCGGGGTGCGGGGCATGGACTCGGTGAGCCACAGCGTGTTCTGGAGCCTATTGGCCAACGTGGTGGCCTACATCCTGGGCTCGCTCACCCGGCGGCCGGACCAGCAGGCCCAGCGCGACGCGGAGAGCTTTGTGCACGCCCTGACCGACGAAGGCATGCTCAGCCGGGGGGGCCGCCACGAGGCCTATATCAGCCTGCCCGAAAAGCGGCGGCGCATCGAAGTGCTCCTGCTGCGCTACTTCGAGCCGGCCGGCGCGGCGGCCATCACCGAAAAATGCCTGCGCGAGACCCAGTTGGAGGACCGCGAGCGCATCTCCATCACCGAGCTGGCCGACCTGTACAACGAGGTGGAAAAGAACCTGGCCGGCGTGGTGGGCACCGCGGGCGCGCACCGCGCCCTGATGTCGGCCGGAGTGTTCACCCCCCGCGAGAGCCAGGAACTCAGCGAGGTCTATGGCGAGATCCTGGCCGGCCTCAGGGCCCGGCCCGAGGACCTGAAGCGGCGCATCAACTATCTGCAGGAGCGCCAGCAGCTCACCAACCAGCACGCCGAGGAGCTGGAGGAAAAGGTGGTGGAGTTGCAGAACCAGATCATCCGGCGCAAGATGGCCGAGCAGCAGGTGCGCGAGAGCGAGGAGCGCTACCGCACGGCCATCGAGTATTCCAACGACGGGGTGGTGCTGATCAAGGACAACCTCCTGTGGTACGTGAACCGCAAGTTCGCCGAGATGTTCGGCTACAACTCCCGGCGGGAGATCGTGGGCCGGGCCCTGGACACCATTGTGCACCCGGAGGACCGCGAGCGGGTGGTGACCATAAGCGCCCTGCGCCGCCAGGGCCGTCCGGTGCCCAGCCGCTACGACTTCAAGGGCCTGAAGAAAGACGGCAGCTCCCTGTTCATCGCGGTCAGCGCCACCATAGTCTCCTACAAGGGCCGCACCGTGAACCTGGTGTATCTGCGCGACGTGACCGAACGCCGCCGCCACGAGGACGAGATACGCCAGCTTTCGCGCCGCCTGATCCAAGGGGCCGAGGACGAGCGCAAGCGCCTGTCCGCCGACCTGCACGACGAGTTCGGCCAGTCGCTGACCGCCCTGCACCTGGGGGTGCGCTCCCTGGAGAGCTCTTTGCCCACGGACCTGATTTTGCAGCAGGCCCGCTGCGAACAGCTTATCTCGCTCATTGAGGACCTGGCTGAAAACGTGCGCAAAATCTCCAGCGACCTGCGCCCGGACATGCTCGATCACCTGGGCCTGATCCCCACCCTGGAGTGGTACGCCGAGGAACTTCGGCAGCGGGCGCCCGGCCTGGAGGTGGAGTTCAAGGCGGTGGGATTCAAAAGAAGGCTTGACCCCAAGGTTGAGATCGTCTTGTATCGAATAATGCAGGAGGCTCTGAACAATGTGGTCAAGCACGCCGGGGCCGGAAAAGTCAGCATCCGTCTGACCTACTCCCATCCCACGGCCATCATGGTTATCAGCGACGACGGCCGGGGCATTGATCTTACAAGCGATGACCCGGCCCGGGAACTTTCCTCGGGCATCGGCCTGATAAGCATGCGCGAGCGGGTGGCGTCGGTGGGGGGAACCATCGACATCCGCTCCGAACCGGGCAAGGGCACCAGCATTCGGGTGGCCCTGCCCGACCAGCCGCCGCCGGACGCCGAAACCCTTATCGAGGCCAACGCCTAGGCAAGGAGATCACTTTGGCCGACAAGCGGATCAAGGTTTTTATCGCCGACGACCACGCCATCGTGCGCGAGGGCATCCGTCAGTTGGTGGGGGCCCAGCAGGACATGGAGGTGGTGGGCGAGGCCGGCGACGGGCTGGAGGCCCTGGAAGCGGCCAAGACCCTCCGGCCGGACGTGATGCTTCTGGACATCGCCATGCCCGGGGTCAGCGGCCTGGAGGCGGTGAGCCTGATCAAGGACGCGGTGCCCGGCTGCCAGGTGGTGGTGCTGACCATGCACAGCAAAGACACCTTCGTGCACCGGGTGCTCGACAGCGGAGCCCTGGGCTACGTGCTCAAGGCCTCGCCCACCGAGGACGTGATCAAGGCCATCCACGCGGCCCGCCAGGGCGAGTATTTCCTGAGCTCCAAGATAAAGGCCGAGGTGGTCAACGCCTACCTGGACAGCCGCAAGCAGGCCCCGGCGGTCAAGGGATACGACCTGCTCTCCGAGCGGGAGCAGCAGGTGTTCCGCCTGGTGGCGGAGGGCAATTCCACCAACCAAATCGCCGACGTGCTCTGCGTCAGCCCCAAGACGGTGGAAAAGCACCGCACCAATATTATGAAAAAATTGGGCCTCAAGGACCGCCTGGAATTGGTCAAGATGGCCATACGTATCGGCATCCTCGATCCGCAGCTTTGGGACAACTAAGTGAAATTCCCCACAATCCCCCCACCCCCCGAGCTTGTGAAAAAGTAGGGGCATTCCCCGCCTAATTACGGGTTTCCCCCCATGGCCCCGAATGAGGTGCATTTCCTAGAGTATTGCCAGGGAAGCTGGCCTTGTATCCATTTTGCGGCCATCTTCGGCATGGAAGGTTGACCAGACGGTCTCTTCCGGCCACGGCGGGCTCTTTTAACGGCGGGTCCCCAAATAGCCGCTTCCCCAATACCCACCGCCGCCGAGCCCACCGACCAGGCCCGCAAGGCCGGCGGATCCCACTGAGCAGCGTAATTCAAGCTCTCGGGAAAGGAGGGTGTTAGGTGGAAAAAAGCCGTGAAGAGTACTGGCGCAAAAACCTACGCATAATGGCGTGGTTGCTTGCGGTATGGGCCTTCGTGTCCTACGGGTTGGGGATCATCCTCGTCAACCCGCTCAACCACATTCACTTGGGCGGGTTCCCCCTGGGATTTTGGTTCGCCCAACAGGGTTCCATCTACGTATTCGTGCTGCTCATCCTTGTTTACTGCAAGTTGATGCGCAAGCTTGACCGCGAATACGACGTGGACGAGTAGGGGGTGAACTAATGGGTATTCTAGGCTGGACTTATGTATTCGTTGGCATAACCTTCGCCCTCTACATCTTTGTCGCGTGGAAAAGCCGCGTGTCCGACACCAAGGGCTTCTACGTGGCGGGCATGGGCGTGCCCCCGGTGGCCAACGGCATGGCCACCGCGGCGGACTGGATGAGCGCCGCAAGCTTCATCTCCATGGCCGGACTCATCAGCTTCCTGGGTTATCCCGGGGCCTACTACCTGATGGGCTGGACCGGCGGCTACGTGCTCCTGGCGCTGCTGCTGGCTCCCTACCTTCGTAAGTTCGGAAAGTACACGGTGCCCGACTTCGTGGGCGACCGCTACTACTCCACCGCGGCCCGTCTGGTGGCCGCGGCCTGTACCATCTTCGTGTCCTACACCTACGTCTGCGGCCAGATGCGCGGCGTGGGCGTGGTCTTCAGCCGCTTTTTGGAGGTGGACATCAACACCGGTGTGATCATCGGTATGTGTATCGTGTTCATCTACGCGGCCTTGGGGGGCATGAAAGGAATCACCTGGACCCAGGTGTGTCAGTACTGCGTGCTGATCACCGCCTACCTGATTCCGGCCATCGCCATTTCCATGAAGGTCACCGGGGTGCCCATTCCCCAGATCGGTTTCGGCAGCACCATCGGCGCCGGCCCCGACACGGGCAAGTACTTATTGGACACCCTTAACGTCATTGCGAAAGATTTAGGGTTTGTGCAGTACACGGCGACCTTTGCCACGGTCAACACCAACATGCTCAACGTGCTGTGCATTACCTTCGCCCTCATGGTCGGCACCGCCGGTCTGCCCCACGTCATCATCCGTTTCTACACGGTGCCCGGCGTGCGTCAGGCCCGGGCCAGCGCCGGCTGGGCCCTGCTGTTCATCGCCATCCTCTACACCACCGCCCCCGCCGTGGCGGCCTTTGCCCGCTACAACATGATCAACACCTTGGAGGATAAGCCATACGTTGAGCGGCCCCAATGGTATACCAACTGGCAGAAGCCGGGCCTGGTTGCCTGGGTGGACAAGAATGGCGACGGCATCATTCAGTACCGTCCGGGACCGGCCTTTGTGGGCCGCCCCAACTTCCAGGTCAAGGACGGCAAGCGGGTGCTGGGTAAGTACGGCCAGCCCCTGCTGAACAACAAGGTCACCAAGAACGCGAACGAGCTCTACGTGGACCGGGATATCATGGTGTTGGCCAGCCCGGAGATCGGAGGTCTGTCCGCCTGGGTGGTCGGCCTGGTTGCTGCCGGTGGTCTGGCCGCGGCCTTGTCCACGGCGGCCGGTCTGCTGCTGGCGGTGTCGTCCTCCATCAGCCACGACTTCTACTACCGAGTCATCAACCCGCAGGCCACGGAAAAGCAGCGCGTGCTGGTGGCCCGCATCTTCATCGGTCTGGCCATCGTGCTGGCCGGTTACTTCGGGATATATCCTCCAGCGTTCGTGGCTCAGGTGGTGGCCTTCGCCTTCGGCTTGGCCGCATCGAGCATCTTCCCGGTCATCTTGCTGGGTATCTTCAGCAAGAAGGCCACGCGGGAAGGGGCCATCACCGGCATGATCTGCGGCATCCTGTTCACCGGCATCTACATCATCCAGACCAAGTTCATGGGTGTGGGCAACTGGTTCCTGGGGATCACCCCCGAGGGCATCGGCACCATCGGCATGATCATCAACCTGGCCGTCACCTTGATCGTCAGCTCCTTCACCAAGGCTCCGCCCCAGGAGATCCAGGAGCTGGTGGAGAGCGTGCGTATCCCGCGCGGCTCGAGCGAAGCCACGGACCACTAGGCCAGACCGTCTGGACTTGAAAAACTGAAACCACATCCCGGGCGCGCCGGAGAAATCCGGCGCGCCCGGCTTTGTTCTTGCCCCGGGGGCCGGGCTGCATCTAAAGTAGGAGCGCCATGCGAAAGCTAATGACCCCAGAGCAGCAGTTGCAGCGCGAGCTGGTCAAGGGCGGCCTGGCCGCCGCCGCGCCGGGCCTGGCCGTGTTGGTGGTGGCCCTGGCCATGAACCCCATCAGCCTGCTGAGCAGATTCCACTTGGGCTTTTTCGGCATGCTGGGCCTGGCCGCCCTGCTGTTCGTTATGGCCTATCTGCTGCGCAAGGCCCGCTGGTGGGCCGGCATCCCGGCCATCGCCTCCTCGGCCGCGGCCATGGTCTTTTTCGCCATGAAGTTCCTGCGGCCCCTGAACGCCTACTTCGAGTACAACCGGGCCGAGGGCATCGGCGGGGTGCTGGAGCCCTTGATGCTGCTCTCGCCCCAACTGGTGATGGTGCTCATCGCCCTCACCCTGGGCCTGCTGGTGCTAAAGACCATCCGCATGACCCGCGGCATGGAGCCCCTGCCGGTCAATCGCCTGGCCTGGGGAGTGCTCTTGCTGTGGCTGGTCATCCTGGGCGGCGACGCGGTTTACCAGAACTACGCCTGGCGCTTCATGGCCGGGCCCGGAGACCTGGTGCTGCGCCTGTGCCTGGGCTCGGCCGAGCAGCAGCGCCTGGTGCGCACCAAGCTGCTGAACCTGGGCGCCGAGGCGGCCCCGGCCCTGGTCAAGGGTCTGAGCGCCGGGGGACGGGCGGTGGACGAGACCAGCGACTGCACCCGCGAAACCAGCCTGCGCATGCTCATGGCCCTGCGCCGCGATGGCCTGCCCGCTCTGCGCGCCGCGGCCCAGGCCGGCGACCCACAGGCCCAGGAGGCCCTGAAAAAAATCACCTCCCGGGGCGGAAGCTGACCAAGGTTTGCCTGCTCCGCTTCACTTGATTTAACGGAAAAATTTATTGGCCGAATGAGGCCGCAACTTGGTGCGCTTTGTGTTGCACGAGCTTCAGCGCCAGCGGCACAGCCAGCCGCCGGCAGACAAGGCGTCTGGCGAGTGAGGGCCGAAGGCGTAGTAAAAGCTACGTCAAGGTCCGAGCGATGCCAGCAACGCCGTATGCCGGCGGCTGGCGAAGCCGCACAATTAGCCCTGGTCCAGGCTGAACTGATCCTTCAAGGCCGACTTGATCTCGTTGGTTACCGCGAAGGCGTCCTTGAGGGTGTGGCGCTCCAGATCCGACAACTCGGCGGGGTCCAGGTAATTGTCCGGCTCCAGCCCCTGCTCGTCCATGCGTTGCTGGTGCATGAGCCGAAGCTGCATCTGGAACTCATAGGCCTGCACCGCCTCGGTGGTCAGCTCCGAGGAGATGAAGCCGCCGTCGCCCAGCAGGCGCAGGCGCTCCAGGGTGTTGGTCTCCTTGATGCCGTGTTTGAGCGACAGCACCCGGGCGAAGTCCACGAAGGGCACCAGACCCTTGGTCTTCAGGTCCACCTTGTTCTTGTGCTTGCCTTTTTTCTCGGTGACGAAATTGCGGAACATGGTCAGGGGCGTGGGCGTGGTCAGGGTGTCCTTGGCCAGCATGCGCAGGAACACGTCCTGGCCGCTGACCTTCTTGGTCAGGTGGTCGCGCAGGTGCTCGCCCAGGCTCAGCTCTCCGAAACCGGGACGGAAGTCGAAGAAGATGGTGGCGTAGAGCACTTCCTGGGGCTTGGGGGCGGTGATCCAGCGGTCGAAGTAATTGCGCCATCCCTTGTAGGGCTGCCGCCACTTGGGGTTGGAGGCCATGACCTCGCCCGGGCAGCGGGGGAAGCCGCAGGCCACCAGATGCTCGATGGCCTGGGGCCCGAACTGGGCGAAGTACTCCTCGGCGAACTTGGCCAGGGCCGGGTCCTGGGGATCGGCGTAAAGAAGGCCGTTGTCCTGGTCGGTGCGGAAGGTCTGCTCGCGGCGGCCTTCCGAGCCCATCAAGAGCCAGCAGTAGGGCACCGGCGGAGGTCCCATCTCGGCCTGCAAGAGGCTCAGCACCTTTTCCAGGATGTAGTCGTTGAGCAGGGTGATCATGCGGGTGATGTTGCCCGGCCGCGCGCCCTCGTAGATGAGCGAGCGCACCACCAGGGGGGTGCGGCGCGAGATGTCGTAGATTTCGTCGTAGCTCTCGGTGGCCAGGATCTCCCGCAGCAGGTAGAAGGGGCTGGCCCCCTGGGCCACCATCAAATCGTGGCCTCCCACGATGCCCACGATCTCCCCTCGCCGCTCTATGGCCAGGTGGTGCACCTTGCGCTTGAGCATCTCCAGCAGGGCGTCGAAGCACACCGTGTTGAAGCTGATGGTCTGCACCGGGCGGCTCATGATCTGGCGCACCGGGGCGCGGTGGTCTATGCCCTCGGCCACCACCTTGCGCAGGTCGCGGTCGGTGACCACCCCGGAGATCTCGCCGTCCGGGTCGGCCACCAGCAGGGCCCCCACCCTGCCCGCGGTGAGCTGGCCGGCCGCCCGCTGGATGGGCTCGCTGGCCAGGATGACCTCGGGCCTCCGGCGCACCACGTCGCCCACCTGGGCGCTGAACAGATACAGCGAGCCCTCGGTGCTCACCGCGGTGCGCGGCTGCCTGAGCTCGGTGAGGGCCTTGCCCACATAGTGCTCGGAAAGGAACTTCAGATAGTACTGGGCAAAGCGGGCGCTCTTGGCGGTGAGGTTGAGAAACTCCTCGCGGGGGATGAGCAGGCAGGCGGTGTCCTCGATGGCCTCGGCATTCAAGTTGGACAGGCTCTCGCGGAAAATGCCCAGAGCGCCCAGGGTCTCGCCCGGGCCCCGGTATTCCTGCAAGTTTTCCGACCCGTCCTTGCCGGGCAAAAAAAGGCGCACGTGTCCCTCGTGGATGATCAACAAGTGGGTCACCTGGCTCTGGCCGGCCTGGAGGATCAGCTCCCCGGCGCTGTAGTGGCGCAGGGTTATCACGTCCAGCAGGCTTTGCAGGCCGGAACGGCCCAGCTCCTGAAATGGGGGGACTTTCAGCAGAAAGGTGATCAGGGTCTCGCGGGGTACGCTGGTCGCACTCTCGCTCTGGGGCATGCCTCCTCCGGGCCTGGCGGGTGGGTCTGGCGGCTGGGGCGCCGCCTCTCACATCCAGTGTAGCATGAGGCCCCGGGGGGCGGGCCGGGTTGTTTCACGATGCCTGGTCAGCCCCCGGCGCGGCACGGGCCGCGCCGGGGGGTTGGGTTCGTTTACTTGCCCTTCATCTCCACCAGGGTGCCCACCACGCTGGGGTCGGCCAGGGTGCTGGTGTCGCCGAAGTCGCTCTCGCCGGCGGCCATCTTGCGCAGAATGCGCCGCATGATCTTGCCCGAGCGGGTCTTGGGCAGGGCCGGGGCCCAGTGGATCACGTCGGGCGAGGCGATGGGGCCGATCTCCTTGCGCACGTGCAGCACCAGGTCCTTCTTGAGCTGCTCGGAGTACTCCTCGCCCACCTTCAGGGTCACGTAGGCGTAGATGCCCTGGCCCTTGATCTCGTGGGGGAAGCCCACCACCGCGGCCTCGGCCACGGTGGGATGGCTCACCAGGGCGCTCTCCACCTCGGCGGTGCCCATGCGGTGACCGGAGACGTTGATCACGTCGTCCACCCGGCCGGTGATCCAGTAGTAGCCGTCCTCGTCGCGCTTGGCGCCGTCGCCGGTGAAGTAGAAGCCGTCGAAGTCGCTGAAGTACACCGTTTCGAAGCGCTCATGGGAGCCGTAGGTGGTGCGCAGCTGACCGGGCCAGGGGGCCTTTATGGCCAAGCGGCCGGACACCCCGTTGCCCTCCACCTCGTTGCCCTCGTCGTCCAGCAGGCAGGGCTGCACCCCGAAGAAAGGCAGGGTGGCCGAGCCGGGTTTGGTGGGGATGGCGCCGGGAAGCGGGGTGATGAGGATGCCGCCGGTCTCGGTCTGCCACCAAGTGTCCACGATGGGGCAGTGGCTGTCGCCCACCAGCTCGTTGTACCAGCGCCAGGCCTCCGGGTTGATGGGCTCGCCCACCGTGCCCAGCAGGTTCAGGGTCTCGCGGCTGTACTTGGTTACGAAGTCGTCGCCCATGCGCATCACCGCGCGGATGGCCGTGGGGGCGGTGTAGAAGATGTCCACCTTCCACTTGTCCACCACGTCCCAGAAGCGCCCGGAGTCGGGATAGGTGGGCACGCCCTCGAACATCAGGCTCTGGGCCCCGTTGAGCAGGGGGCCGTAGAGGATGTAGCTGTGCCCGGTCACCCAGCCGATGTCCGCGGTGCACCAATACACGTCGCCGTCATGGTAGTCGAAGACATACTTGTGGGTGATGGACACGTAGACCATGTAGCCGGCGGTGGTGTGCAGCACCCCCTTGGGCTTGCCGGTGGAGCCGCTGGTGTAGAGGATGAACAGCGGGTCCTCGGCGTCCATCCACTCCACCTCGCAGGCGCCGTCGGCATCGGCCATGAGGTCGTGATAGTACTGGTCGCGGCCGCCGGTCATGGGGCATTCGATGCCCTTGCCCGGGCCCACGCGCTCCACCACCACCGCGGCCGGCACCTTGGTGCCTTCCTTTTCGGCCCCCAGCATGGCCTCGTCGGCGATCTGCTTGAGGGTCACCGCCTTGCCGCCGCGATAGGTGCCGTCGCTGGTGATGACCAGGGAGCACTCGGAGTCCACGATGCGGTCCTTGAGGGCCTCGGCCGAGAAGCCGCCGAAGACCACGCTGTGGATGGCGCCGATGCGGGCGCAGGCCAGCATGGAGATGGCCAGCTCGGGGATCATGGGCAGGTAGATGGTCACCCGGTCGCCCTTTTTGACGCCGAATCCCTTGAGCACGTTGGCGAACTTGCACACCTCTTCATGGAGCTGACGGTAGGTGATGATGCGGTCCTCGCCGGGCTCGTTACCCTCCCAGAGCAGGGCCGGCTGGTCGCCACGGGTATCCAGGTGGCGGTCCAGGCAGTTGTAGGTCATGTTGGTCTTGGCGCCCTCGAACCACTTGATGCTGATGGGCCCCTTGGAGATGTGATAGTTGTACTCCAGGACCTTGTCCCACTTCTTTTCCCAATAAAAGTCCTCGGCCGCCTCGGCCCAAAAGCCGTCGGGATCGGTTACGGAGCGCTGGTACATCTGCTGATACTGCTCGAAGCTGTTGATGTGCGCCTTGTCCACGAAGGACTGGGGCGGGTAGTAGAGTCCGTTCTTCTCCATCACTTTATCGTCAGCCATTACGCGTCCTTTCTCCCGGCTATCGGGTGCCCGTAACTCTTGTCCTTGCGGCGGCGGACGCCGCGCGGGCGCCTCTGCGTGCCTTACAAGGTATCATAGACTTCTCGCCGTCTTTAAACTCACAATACTCCAGCCACTGAAATCAGGTCGGCCAGGGTTTTCCAGCCTCCGGCGGCCATGTCCGGCAGCAGGCGTTGCAAAATCATGGCCGTGGCCAGGGCGTCGCCCAGGGCGGTGTGCCGCTCGGGCACCTCCAGGCCGTAGCGGGCGGCCAAAACATCCAGGCTGCAACGCTTGGCCCCTTTTTTCTGGCCATAGGGGTCGGGCTCTATGTGGATGGCCCGGCACATGAGCACCGTGTCCACCACCAAATTCTGCATGCGCATGCCGTACTGGGCCCGCATCACCCGGTTCAAAAAGAACAGGTCGAAACGGGCGTGATGGGCCACCACGATGTCCCCGCCCAGATAGAGCAAAAACTCGCGGAACACCTCCCAGGCCGGCCGGGCGTTGCGGATGTTGTCCGGGGTTATGCCGTGCACCTTGATGGATTCCACCGGTATGCCCCGGCCCGGGTTGGCCAGCTCGGAGAACACCTCGCCCAGGCGTATGCGGCCGCCCACCACCCGGAAGGCCCCCACGCTCACCACCCGGTCCTTGGTGTGGTCCAGGCCGGTGGTCTCCAGATCCACCACCACGTAGCGCTGGTCCATGGCCGGCGCCTTGCCGTCCTTGCCCTCCAGAGCCATCAGGTTGCCCCGCGCCTCGGGGGCCAGCTTGCGCCGGGCCAGCCGGAGGCGGATGGCTTGGTTTACCAGCCGGGCTTGCCACAGATTCAACTCCCTAGCCTCATGCTCAGGCCCCGCTCTCGCCCGAGTAGCGCTGCAGGGCGAAATCCTGTAAGCGGCTGATCACCGAGAAGCTCTCCTTGAGCATCTTGCGCTGCACCCGGTTCAGGCTGGCCGGGTCCAACAGGGCGCTGGGGCGGTGGCCGTTGTTGTTCTCCAGGATGCGCGCGATCCTCAGCAGGGTCACGAAGCCGTAGGCCTCGCGCAGGTCCTCGGAGAAGTCCTCCTTGAGCAGGCCCAGGCGGGTCACCGCGCCCAGGCGCTCCAGGGTGTTGGTCTGGCGCAGACGCTGGTCCAGGGCCATGATGCGCGCCGCCTGCACCACCGGGTCCAGGGCCGCCTCGTCCAGATTGAGTTCGTCGGAGTATTGCCCCTCGGTGTCCACCACGAACTCGCGCAAAAAGCCCACCGGCGGCCGCAGTTGGGAAGCGGCCAGGCCCAGACGCCCCAGGAAGCCCCGGTGCTGGTCAAAGGCTGCGAAGAGCTTTTCCCACAGGGTTTCCACAAAGGCGGTCTCGGCATAGACCGCGCGCAGGTCGAAGTAGCCCATCACCTGGGTGAGGGCCTCCGGCTCGGCCGAGGAGACCCAGGCCATGAAGGCCTCTTCCCACTGGCTCTCCGAGCGGCAGCAGGCGTGGGGGTCGGTCATCACCGCGCCGGGGCGGCAGAAGAAGCCGCAGGCCTCCAGGCCCTGGCTTATGCCGGTGGTGAACTCCAAGAACCAGGAGCGCACCGCCGCCTCGCGCTCGGGCGGCACGTTGGCGTAGACCACCGCGTAGTCCTGGCTCATGGTCAGGGCCTGTTCCCGGCGACCGGCCCCGCCCAGGGCCAGCCAGGAGAATTGCACCGGGGCCCGGCCCTTGCCCTGGTGCTCCATGGTCCGCTGGGTGATCTTGAGCAGGCGCAGGATCAGGCGGTCGTTGAACTCGCCCAGCACGTCCTGCATGTACTCCGCGCTGCCCCCCAGCCTGAGCAGGGTCTCCATGACCCGCTTCATGCGCCGGGGCATGGCCGCCAGATCCTCCAGCTTGCTGACCTTGGAGACCTCCTTCATCACCCCCACCGGCGAAGAGCCGGTGACCATGGTCAGGTCGTGGTCGCTGATCACCCCCACCAGGCGGGGGCCGTCGACCACGGCCAGGTGATGCACCCCGTGGCGGGCCATCTCGATCATGGCCTCGAAGGCGAAGGCATTGGGGGCGATGGTCTTGACGAACGGGCTCATCACCTCGGCCACCGAGGTCTCGGCGCTGGCCCCCGCGGCCAACACCCGCACCCTGAGGTCGGTGTCGGTGAGGATGCCCAGGGGCGCGCCCCCGGGCTCGGTGATGATGATGGAGCCCACCCGGCGCTGGGTCATCAGGCGGGCCGCCGCCTTGACCGGGGTGGCCGGCAGGCAGGTGAGCACCTCCTTGCTCATCAACTCGGAGACCCGGCTGCCGGTCAGGGCCGCGTCCAGGCCCAGGGACTCGGTGCCGGTCATCTGCATGGTGTGGCGGTCGGCCGCCCGGCGCACCGCCTCGATGTTGCGCGACAGGCCGAAGGAGAAGTGGCGCCTGAAGACCGGGTTGCCCTCCACCAGCTCCCGGAAGGGCGCATCGGGCAGCATGAAGCTCAAGAGGTCTTCCTGGGCCTGCACCGTGAACAGGGCCAGCTCGCCCTGCAACAGGCTCAGGGAGCCGAAGGTGTCCCCCTCGCCCCGCACGTCCACCAGCAGTTCCTCGCCGGTCTCGCGGGGCAGGGTCACCCTCACCGATCCGTTCATGATCACGTAGAGATTCTTGGAAGGGGACTCCCCGGCCTGGATGATCACCTGACCACGGGGAAAGTAGGCCAACTCCATCAGGCCGACGACGCGCTCCAACTCCTCGTCTTCCAAGGCGTCGAAGGGCACCACGGTCTTCAGGAAGTCCTTGATGCGGGGCAGAGGGAACTCGCCCATGTCACCTCGCCAAAAACAAACCCCCGGGACTCCACGCACCTGACCCCAGGTCGGGATTCACCCCACCCGGGCGGGGCCGGCCTTGTCTGGCCGGACCGGGCGCGCCGAGCCCGATAATTCAGAAATTCTAAAGGTATCCTATGAAATGCCGCCCCAGGCCGCCATGGGGGGAAACCCGTATTTTCCCGGGGGGAGTCCCTACCCTAGCTGAGCGGCAGCTCGGGTTGAAAAGGGGCCGGGTCCACGTGAACCACCACCTCGACCGCCTCTTTGACGTCCCCCAGCACGCAATGCTCCACTTCCTTGGCTATGTCGTGGCCCTGAACCACGCTGAGCCGCGAGTCCACCACGATGTGCAGCTGCATCTGATAGCGCCCCCCCACCGAGCGCACCTTGAGGTCATGCACCTCCATCACCCCGGGCACCCCCAGGGCGCAGGCCCGGATGTTGCCCACCACCTCCTGGCGGGGCGAGGTGTCGATCATCTCCTGAATGGTGCCCCACAGGATCTGCACCCCGGCCTTGGCCACCAGGGCGGCCACCACCAGGGCGGCCCAGGAGTCCAGGCTGTGCCAGGCCGGGTTGATCAGGGTGCCGGCCACCCCCACCAGCACCGCGATGGAGCTCAGGGCGTCGGAGCGGTGGTGCCAGGCATTGGCCACCACCGCCGCGCTGTTGATGCGCCGGCCCACGGCCACGGTGTAGCGGTAGAGACCCTCCTTGACCGCGATGGACACCACCGCCGCGGCCAGGGCCAGCCAGTTGGGATATTGGGCCCGGCCCGAGGTCAGGCGCCCGACGGCCTCCCAGCCGATGTAAACCGCTATGATTATGAGGATAAAAGCCACCACCTGGGCGGCGAGGGTCTCGATACGGCCGTGGCCGTAGGGGTGGCGGAGGTCCGGCTCGCTGCGCCCCAGCTTCAGCCCCACCAGCACCACCGCGTCGGAGACCAGGTCGCTGAGGGAATGGGCCGCGTCGGCCACCATGGCCGAGCTGTGCCCGAAGACGCCGGCCAAAAACTTGCCCAGGGCCAGGACCAGGTTCGCCCCCAGCCCTATCCAGGTGACGCGCAGCCCGTCGCGGCTCTGGCTTTTTACAGTATCGTGCACCCCAACCCTCACCCTTGAACCCCGGACCCATCCCGCCCGGTAGCCTCCATGCTATGTCCAACAGCCCCCGGAACACAACCGTCCCGCGCCCCCCCTTGCGTTGAACCGGCAGGCTGCCATAATGATATACAAACTTTAGCCAGTCATCCGCCCCGAGGAGCTTATGGCCACCAAGAAGTCCCAAGCCCGTCCCCAACCCTTCAGCCTGCTGACCCCTGACGACCTGTACCTGTTCAACCAGGGCAGCCACCAGGAGCTATACAACAAGCTGGGGGCCCACCTGGTGGAGGTGAAGGGCCAGGCCGGGGTGTATTTCGCGGTTTGGGCTCCCAACGCCCACATGGTGTTCGTCATGGGCGACTTCAACGGCTGGGACCAGCACAGCGCCCCCATGGAGCGCCGGGGCGACTCCGGCATATGGGAGGGCTTCGTGCCCGGAGTGGCCGCCGGGGCCCGCTACAAATATCACATCGAGTCGGACAACCTGGGCTACCAGGTGGACAAGGCCGATCCCCTGGCTTTTGCCGCCGAGGTGCCGCCGCTGACCGCCTCGCTGGTGGCCGACCCGGGCTACGACTGGGGCGACGGCCGGTGGATGGCCGCCCGGGCCCAGGAAAACGCCCTGGACCAGCCCATGGCCATCTACGAAATGCACTCCACCTCCTGGCAGCGGGGCGCCGACGGCGAGGTGCTCGGCTACCGCGAGCTGGCCCCCCGCCTGGCCGATTACCTGGAGGAGATGGGCTACAGCCACGTGGAGTTCCTGCCGATCATGGAGCATCCTTTCGGCGGCTCCTGGGGCTATCAGACCACCGGCTATTTCGCGCCCACCGCCCGCCAGGGCTCGCCACAGGACTTCAAGTTCCTGGTGGACCATCTGCACCAGCGGGGCCTGGGGGTGATTTTGGACTGGGTGCCCAGCCACTTCCCCACCGACGGCCACGGCCTGGGCTTTTTCGACGGCACCCACCTCTACGAGCACGCCGACCCCCGCCAGGGCTTTCATCCGGACTGGCTCAGCGCCATCTTCAACTACGGCCGGGACGAGGTGCGTTCCTTTTTGCTTTCCAGCGCCATGTTCTGGCTCAAGGAGATGCACGCCGACGGCCTCAGGGTGGACGCGGTGGCCTCCATGCTTTACCTGGACTACTCCCGCAAGGACGGGGAGTGGATTCCCAACCAATACGGGGGCAACGAGAACCTGGAGGCCGTGGAGTTCCTCAAGCGGCTCAACCACGACACCTACGGGGCCAACCCGGGCATCGTGAACATCGCCGAGGAGTCCACCGCCTGGCCCATGGTCAGCCGCCCCACCTATCTGGGTGGCCTGGGCTTTGGCCTCAAGTGGGACATGGGCTGGATGCACGACACCCTGGCCTACTTTCAGCAGGACCCGGTGCACCGCAAGTATCACCACAACCAGCTCACCTTCCGCATGCTCTACGCCTTCACCGAAAACTTCGTGCTGGCGCTCAGCCACGACGAGGTGGTGCACGGCAAGGGCTCGCTGGTCAACAAGATGCCCGGCGACGACTGGCAGAAGTTCGCCAACCTGAGGCTGCTGCACTCCTACATGTACGCCCAGCCGGGCAAGAAGCTGTTGTTCATGGGCGGCGAGATCGCCCAGCGGGCCGAGTGGAACAACGAGGGCGCGTTGCAGTGGGACCTGCTCGAGTATGAGCCCCACCAGGGGGTGCAGAGCCTGGTCAAGGACCTCAACCGCCTATACCGCGAGCTGCCCGCCCTGCAGGTGGACCTGCACCCGGCCGGCTTCTCCTGGGTGGATTGCAACGACAACCAGGCCAGCGTCATCTCCCTGCTGCGGCGCAACCCGGACCAGGACAAGGACCTGCTGGCCGTGTTCAACTTCACCCCGCTGCCCCGTCAGGGCTACCGGGTGGGAGTGGACCGCTCCGGCCCCTGGCAAGAGGTCTTCAACAGCGACGCCCCGGAATACGGCGGCTCCGGCGTGGGCAACGGCGGCATGGTCCAGGCCCAGGCCCGGGCCATGCACGGCCGCGCCAATTCCCTGGAGCTGACCCTGCCTCCCCTGGGCGCCCTGTTCCTCGTGCCGGCCGGGGACTGACCCCTTGCCTTGGGCGAAGCGCGGCGCGGCCGGCCTGCAGGCCGCGGTGTTCGCCCTGGTGGCCTCGGCCATCACCTCGGTTTACATGACCCAACCAACCCTGCCCCTGCTCAGCCGGGAGTTCGGGGCCTCGGCCCCCCAAGCCTCCATGACCGTGTCCATGGTCATCCTGGGGGTGTGCCTGGCCAGCCTGCCCTTCGGGGTGCTGGCCGACCGCTGGCCGGTAAAGCCCATCATCGGCCTGGGCGGAGTGCTGGTGGCCGCCTGCCTCGTCGCCGGAGCCATGAGCCCCAGCCTGGGTTTCCTGGTGGGAGCCCGTTTCGTGCAGGGCCTGTTCGTGCCCGCCCTCACCTCCTGCCTGGCCGCCTACCTGGCCCGCAGCCTGCCTCCCCAACGCCTGGGGGTGGCCATGGGGGCCTATGTCTCGGCCACGGTGGTGGGCGGGTTGAGCAGCCGCCTGTTGCCCGGCATCGTGCTGGGCGGCGACTGGCGGCTCTCCCTGGCGGCCGGGGCGGGGCTGGTGCTGGTGTTCACCCTGGCCGCCCTTTTCTGGCTGCCCGCCGAAAGCCCCCGGCCCCGCCGCCGGCCCAGCGACCTGAGCTACAAGGGCCTGCTCACCGCCTGGCCCACCCTGGCCCCCTATCTGGCCACCTTTGGCAGCATGTTCGCCTTTGGGGGCGTGTTCAACTACGTGACCTACCACCTGGCCGCGCCGCCCTACCTGGCCTCCACCGCCTTCATCAGCCTGATGTACCTCACCTACCTCATCGGGGTGATCGAGGGCCCCCTGGTGGGCCGCCTGGTGCGGCGCATCGGGGCGGGCCCCACCCTGACCCTGGGGGCCCTGGCCTTCATGGCCTCCCAGGCGGTGTGCCTGCTGCCCTCCCTGACCGGGGTGGTGCTGGGCCTGTGCCTGGTCTGCGCGGGGCACTTCATCATCCACGCCGGATCCCAGGGCATGCTCAACACCCGCCTGGCCGGCAGCCAGGGGCGGGCCAACAGCCTCTACGTGCTGGTCTACTACCTGGGGGGCTGGGCGGGAATCACCGCGGCCGGTCAGGGCTGGCTTTGGGCCGGCTGGACCGGGGTGATAGTCTTCAACTTGGTCGTATTGCTCTTGCCCCTGATGGTGGGGCTGGTGGAAATAAAGAAGGGAGCCTGAAGTTGTCCGAGATCCTCTACACTCCCATCGGCGAGTTGCGCACCCCTTTCAGTGACCCCAAGGGCGCGCCCATCCAGCCCCGCGGCTCCGAGGACGCCCAAGGGCGGGCCGAGCTTTTGCCCGGGCTGGCCCCGGCCCTGGCCGACCTGGCGGGCTTTTCCCACGTGATACTCATCTACCACTGCCACCGGGCCGGGCCCTTCCAGCCGGTGGTAAAGCCCTTCCTGGACCCGGAGGCGCACGGCCTGTTCGCCACCCGGGCCCCGGCCCGCCCCAACCCCATCGGCCTGTCGGTGGTGGCCCTGGAGGGGGTGGAAGGCGCCACCCTGCTGCTTAGGGGAGTGGACATGCTTGACCACACCCCCCTGCTGGACCTGAAGCCCTATGTGCCCGGATTCGACCACCCCCCGGGCCAGGTGCGCACCGGCTGGCTGCAAGGAAGGGCCGGCAAGGCGGACTCGGCCAAGGCGGACGACCGCTTTGCCTAGGCAACGCGGCGCCTGCTAAACTGGGCCCACTCTTTGTCCCCTGCGAGGTCGGTAATGCCCTTTGACGTAATGGAACAAAAAGCCGCGCGCCAGGCGCCACCCGAGGTGATCGAAAGCCTCAAGCGGGCCGCGGAACTGCCCCCCCTGCCCGATCGGCCCATAAAAACGCCCTTTCTCAAGCGCTGCTTTGACATCGCCTTCTCGGGCCTGATCCTGGCGCTGACCCTGCCCCTGTTCGTGGCGGCCATGGTGGCCATCGCCCTGGAGAACCGCCTGCGGGGGCAAAAGGGACCCTTGTTCTATTTGGAGCCGCGCATATCCCAGGGACGTCAGTTCCACTTCCGCAAGTTCTTCATCTTCAAGCCAGAGGTGATCCAGCGCCTCAAGGACGAGGGCACCTTCATTCACACCAAGTTTTTGGAATGGGACGGGGTGAGCCTGACCAGGGTGGGACGCATCCTGCAACGGTCCTACCTGGACGAGCTGCCCCAGATGATCAACATCTTCGTGGGCGACATCAGCGTGGTGGGCCCCCGCCCGGTGAACCTGGAGGTTTACGAGGAAGCCCTGGAGCGCGGGGTGCTCAACTGGAAGGTGCTGCGCACCGGCATCACCGGCCCCTACCAATCGCTCAAGGGCCACGGCCTGACCCGCCAAGACCAGTATCTGCTGGACCGCACCTACGTGGAGATGGTGCGCACCAAGCCGGGCAACGAGGTGCTGCGCGCGGACCTGAAAATGGTGGGCCGCACCTTTTTGGTCATGGCCCGCGCCCAGGGGCTCTAGCCTGCATGCTTCTTATGTTGTGATCAGAAAAAGGCAAGTCTTCGCGAATTGTGGATGATCTGACGTGAGACGGAAAAAGCGAAGCGCGAAGGCTTTAGAGAATTAACCCATGCCTTTGTCCCCGCCTTCTCTGAGCACGATGCGCCGGTTACGGCACAGCCAGCCGCAGGCAGACAAGGCGTCTGGCGAGCGAGGACCGGAGGCGTAGGCGAACCTACGTCGAGGTCCGAGCGAGGCCAGCAACGCAGCATGCCGGTGGCTGGCGAAGCCGTTCTCTACCTGTTGAACAGCCCCTTGATCAGCCCCTCCACCGCCTTTTCGGCCGGAGCCCCGCCCAGGGCCAGGGTGGGCACGGGATGATCCACCGTGCCGCCCAGCTTGATGGGGAAGGTTCCGTCCGGGGCCAGAACCTCGCGCAGGGTGTGCCCCACCGTTTCGGCGTCGAACTTCAGGGTGGCGTCCAGGGAGCCGTCCAGCAGCCCGGTGCTGCCCACGATCATGGCGTCCACCTCGTTGTCGCCCGCCTTCAGGTCAATGTCGTAGTTCACCCGCCCGCCGCCGATCTTGTACTTGCCCTCGAACTTGGTGAAGCGCCGGGGCAGGTTGCCCAGGGCCTGCTGCCACAGGGCGGCGACCCCCTCGGCATGGTCCAGGAAGGCCAACTCGATGGTCACTTCGTCGCGGGCCTTGAGGCTGCCCTTGCCCTTGAGCGAGGCGGCCAGGGCCTCGGCGGTGAGGCCTTCTCCCTTCATCTCGCTGTCCAGAGAGAACACCCCGGTAAGGCCGGACAGAGGCAGGGCGAACAGGGGCAGGTCTTGCTTGAGCTTGCGGAAGACCCGGGGGGTGATCTTGAGGCCGTCGCCCTTTAGCTCCAGCTTGCTGACCGGAGAGGCCGGATTAAAATCCACCCCGGCCGACATCTTGACCTTGCCGCCCAGGAATCCGGCCTTGAGCTCTTCCAGCTCGGCCTTGGCGTCCTTGACCTTGGCCTCCAGCTCCAGGTCCTTGAGCTCATAGCCCCGGGCCCGCACCAGGCCCAGCTCGACCTCGGCCTCGGCGTCCAGGCCCGCCAGGTTGCGGCGGATCTGGGCCGGGTTGGGGCCGCCTTTGCCTCCGCCGGAGCCCATGCCGCCCGCCTTGGCCTGGCCCGTGGCCACGGTCTTGCCTGGGGCGGTGGCGGCCTTGGCGCGGCGGGCCGGAGCCTTTTGCCCGTCAGGCGGCGGGCCCAAGGGCAGGCGGTCCAGGTTCAGGTACGAGCCCTTCACCGCCAGGCGGATCTTCACCTTGCGGTCCTTCTTGGCCATCTTGCCGGTGATGCCCAGCTTGGCCACGGCGGTATCCAGGTCGAACTGCTTGATCTCGAACTCGTCATCCTTGTCCTTGACCAGAAAGCGGTACACCGCCCTCATGCTGGGGTCCTTGAAGGGCGCGGCCATGGCCGGGCAGGAGAAATAGATGTTCTGTCCCCGGTTTTCGCCGCTTATCTCCAGCACCCCCGGGCCCGTTCCCTTGAAGCGCACCTGCTTGCTGGCCAGGCCCGAGGCCTTGATGGGCCAGGGCATGAGCGGCGAGATCAGCTCGGCCAGCTTGCCCAGGTCCAGGCGCTGCTCGAAACGGGCGTCGCTCTTGCCCAGGGACTCGCCCCAGCCCAGGGTGCCGCTCATGGTCTGGACCAGGCCCGCCCCGGGCGCGGACAACTGGGCCTGTCCGATCCGGGCCAGATCGCCGAGCAGGTCCAGGGTGAGGTCGGCCATGAGGGTGGCCTCGGGCAGGCTGAAGTAGCGCTTGCCCATGGCCGTGGTCTGCAGCCGCAGGTTCCGGGCCCGGCCCTGGGCCTGCACCTTCAGGGCCTTGGACGGACCCTGGGCCTGGCCGCTTATCTCCACCGTGCCCCGGGCCTTGAGGCCGGGGTACAGCGGAGCCAACCGCTGGGCCAGGGCTGCCAGGTCCAGCTTGAGCCCCAGCTTGCCCTGCTCCAGCACGAAGTCGTCGCCATAGCCCTTGCTCTGGCCGGCCGACTCCAGGCTCAGGCCGGGCATGGCCAAGGACACCTGGCCCCCGGCCCCGCCGGTGGTCAGGTCGCTGCTCAGATTGAAGCGTTCCAAGGGCAGCTCGCTGGACATACCGTTGGCCAAGTTTTTCAAAAAGATCTTGGAGCCGGTCACCTGTAGCGAGCTGACGATGAGATGGCCGTCATCGTCGTCGTCCTCGCGCTCATGGTGCTCGCGCTCCTCTTTCTTGCCAACCGGTAGGTCGCGCCAGTTGAGGCGGCCGTCCTTGCCCCGCACCATGGACAGCTCCAAGCGATCCACCCGCACCTGGCGCACCACCAGGCTGGAGGCCAGCAAGGGCAACAGGTCGGCCCGCACGGTCAGGGTGTCCAGGCTGACCAGGGGACGCTCGCCGTAGGCCGGCTTGTCCTTGACCACCAGGCCCTTGACCTCGGCCTCGAGCCCACCCCACAGGCTCACCGACACGTCCTCCACCGTGGCCGGGCGGCCCAGCTTCTCTTCCAACGCTCCGGTGAGCATGGAGCCCCAGGGCAGGACCATGGGGATGATGGTCACGGCCAACACCACCAGCAGGGCCAGGCCCGCGATAATGATGCCCAGGATCTTGAAGAACTTGCCCATGAAAACAGCCTTTCGCTGGAAACTTATGTCTGCGCCGCGCACGGTGGTTGGGGCAACGCTTATCTAGAAATTATGAGAGCAGCGGCCGGACGAGTAAAGGTGGGGGACATAAAATCAGGTGAAGTTTTTACTTGCCTTTCGTTATTTTTTAATTAATATATCGCAAAGTACCCAGCCGCGCGGGGCGGCTCCAGCCCGGGTGCGTTTTTTTGGGACCGCGTTATCTTTTGCAAAACATATCGGCTTCTGGAGGCCGGGAAGCACCATGATCACTCACCTCATCCATTGCATCCCCCGAGGCCGCGCCTCTCTCCCGGCGGGACGGCCATGAACCCGGTCCTGCTGCCCTGGCTCTATTACGCCTGCCTGGCCGTTTTCGCGGGCGCGGCCCTGTGGGCCTGGCTGGCCGCACCAAGGGCCTGGCGCCCGGCCGGCTGGTTTCTGCTGGCCCTGGCCCTGGCCCAGGCCCTTGCCGCGTCCCTGGTCCTGGGCCGGCCTCCCCTGGCCGGGACCTATGAGACCGCCATCCTGCTCCTGCTGTGGCTCTCTGCCCTGGCCCTGCTGCCCTGCGGCGATCCAGAGGCCCAGCGCCGTCTGGCCGCCTGGTGCTGGAGCTGCGGGGCGGTGCTGCTGGCTCTGCTGCTCCTGCCCAACGGGCAACGGCTCTATCCGGATTGGTACATGTACCAATACATCTGGTCCCGCTTGTTCTTTTCCCTGCGGGTGGCCTCCCTGGCCCTGTTCCTCTACGCTGCCCTGGCCGCTCTGGCCTCCTGGGGGGCCGTGGCCGTGCAGCGCGCCGCCCTGCTGCGCTGGTCGCGCAACTTCCTGCTGGTGGGCACGGCGGTGTTTCTGGCCGGCGAGTTCAGCGGCTTCACCTGGCGCATGCAGTGGCTGGGTGACTACTGGTGCTGGAACGCCAATTTCCTGGAAGCCACCCTTTACTTCCTGCTGGTCACCGCCGCGGCCCATCTGCCCCCGGCCTGGGCGGCCAAGCCCCGCCTGCGGGCCACGGCCCAGGCCATACCCGGCCTGCTCATGACCGGACTGTTCATGACCCACATGCTCATGGAGCCGTGATGCAGCGTTTGGCATCCTTGAAATTCACCCTGGCCAGCCTGGCCGGGCTCATCATCTGGCTGGGCCTGGGGGTGGCCCTGGGCCAGAGCAAGCTTCTTACCGCCTCTTTCGTGGAGATGAACAGCCAGCTCATCCGGGACTGGCTGCTGGGCCCGGCCTGGAGCCAACCCCTGGCGCCGCTGTGGTTTCTGCTCCTGTGCGTGGGGGTGGGGGTGATGCTGCTCAACCTGGGGGCCTGCACCATCACCCGCCTGCTGCCCCGCCTGCGCTCGGGCAACGCCCTCAAGGGCTGGCTGCTCACCCTGGTGCACCTGGTGATGCTGGTGGTGCTTTTGGGCCACGGCGCGGAGATGGTGCTGGGCCACAAGCAGGAGGGCCTGAGCCTGTTGCCCGGCCAGGAGACCACCCTGCCGAACGGCCTGACCCTCAAGCTGGAGGAGCTGTCCTTTGTGGGCGACCCCTCGGCCCTGAACCTGCCCTACCGCCGGGCCCGCTGGGTCTGGACCACCGGCGGCTTCCAGCGCGAGGGCAACCAAATCCGGCTGAAAGCCAGCCGCCAGGGCCGCGAACTTTGGCGCGGCCAACTGCGCATCCTGGAGCCGGCCACGGTGGCGGGCCTGCGCCTCACCCTGACTGATTTTTTCGCGCCCGAGGGAGAGGGCCAGCCGCCGGTGGGGGTGAAGCTGGCCCTGGTGCGCAACCCCCTGACCACCCTGTTCTTCGTGGCCTACGGCCTCTGGGCCCTGCTTTACGCGTTGCTGGCCGTGGTCACCTGGCGGGGCGGCCCTGTTCGTCAGAGCACCGAAAAAGTTTAATCTATACAGAGCGGGGGGCGCGGCGCCGGCTCCCGCGGCGAGGTAGGCGAACCATGAAACTCCACAACGCATCCTGGCTGATCGCCCTTGGCCTGGTTTGTTGCCTGGCCCTGCCGGCCCTGGCCGAGGGCCCCAACCAGACGGACCAGGACTATCAGGTGTATCAACTGGGCGAGGTGGTGGTGGCGGGCCAGAGCGACGCGGTCAACCGCATCGCCGACACCTGGAGCATAACCGCCCAGGACATTGCCGACAGCCACGCCCTCACCGTGCCCCAGGCCCTTTCCTACGCTCCGGGCGTGTCGGTGACCTATGGCCGCAAGAACGAGCCAACCATCAGCATCCGGGGCTTCAAGCAGGAGGAGGCCCTCATCCTCATCGACGGGGTGCCCTATTACGAGACCAACTACGGCAAGCTGAACCTGAACCAGCTTCCCACCGAGATGATCGCGCGCATCGATATCATCAAGGGCGCCCCCTCGGTGCTCTACGGCTCCAACGCCATGGCCGGGGTGATCAACATCATCACCAAGAAGCAGGGCGTCAAGCCCTCGCTGAGCGCGGTGGCCGAGGTGGGCGAGGACGGGGCTTATCACGTTGCCGCCTCCCACGGCAACAGCCTGGGCAAGTTCAAGTACTGGATCAGCCTGGACCGGCGCGAGGCCGACGGCTGGTATCTCTCCGGCGACTTCTCCCCGGTGACCGGCACCATCGTCCGGCGGCCGGGAGGCACCTCCTCGGCGGTCATGCAGGGCGAGGGCGAGCGCAACAACTCGGGCTACGGCCAGACCAGCGTATGGGCCAAGATGGGCCTGGACGTGGCCAAGGACTCGGCCTATTACCTGAGCGCCTATTTCATCGACTCGCGCTGGGGCCTGCCCCCTTCCACCCTGGAGCAGCGGGTCTTCACCTCGCCCCCCGCCTTTTCCCAGTTCGGCACCATGAGCAAATATCAGGACTGGGGCCTGGACCTCAGCGGCGAGCAAGCGGTTACCAGCACCTTCAAGCTCAGGGGCAAGCTGTTCTATCACAACCACGAGGACGACTACACCTCCTTCGCGGACCAGACCTACTCCGAGGTGATCGCCACCAGCCGCTACAAGGATTACTTCGCCGGAGGCGCCATGTTCGGCGACTGGGACATCCTTCCCCAGGACACCCTGCGCTTCTCCCTGCACTACCGGGGCGACAGCCACAAGGAGCGCGACGACACCTACCTGCCCTATGGCGAAAGCTTTTCCTACACCGGCTCGGTGGGTGTGCAAAACGACTGGGAGCCCTGGGACAAACTGGTGATCATCGCGGGCATCAGCTACGACTGGTTCAACGTGACCAAGGCCGAGAGCGTGGACACCGACAGCAGCGGCAACTACACCGGCACCACGGACCTGGACACCCCCGGCACCACCGACAGCCTCAACCCCATGATCGGGGCCACCTACACCTTCGGCGACCAGACCAGCCTGTTCGGTTCGGTGGCCCGCAAAACCCGTTTTCCCACCCTGCAGCAGTTGTTCGCCTCCAGGTCGGGCAACATCAACCTCAGCCCCCAGTTCAGCACCAACTACACCTTGGGCGTGGGCCGGCCCTTCGGCAAGCTGGCCAACGCTGAGTTCTCGGTGTTCTATAGCGACATCGAGGACCGCATCTCGCGAGACGGGCCCTATCCCGACTCCAAGTATCACAACTACGCCAAGGTGGTTACTTACGGCTTCGAGGTTGTCGGCGAGTTGACCCCGCTGGAGGGGTTGCTGCTCAGGGTGGGATACACCTATCTCAAGGCCAAGGACGAGAGCGACGGCCGGGTGACCGACGACGTGGTGGGCGCGCCGGAGAACAAGGTGGACATCAAGGTTCAGTACGTGGTCCCCAAGGTCGACACCCGGCTGGACTTCATCGGGGTGTACATGGGCGCCCAGTACGACCAGCTGCCCACGGCCACCTCGCCCAACACCCAGGTACTGGAAACCAGCGGCTACTTCCTGGCCAACTTCAAGGTGAGCCAGCCCCTGTGGGACCACTTCGAGGTGTTCGGCTATGTGAGCAACATCCTGGACCGCGACTACGAGAGCCAAAGCGGCTTCCCGGGCGAGGGACGGGCCTTCTGGGCCGGCCTGAAGGCCAGATTCTAAATAACGCAATCCGGTTACAATTCAAACAGGGCCGCCCTCCGGGGCGGCCCTCGCTATTGCGCGCGGCTGCCGCCTGGGGCAGGATGTTAAATATGGCTGGCCGTTGGGGCCTGCCCGGCAAAGCACAAATGGAGGCTGGCATGGCCGGCAAGAAAACCGATTACTTCGAGGCCCTGTACCAGGTGGCCAAGGTGGTCAACTCCTCCCTGGACCCCAAGAAGGTGTTGGGCCAGATCGTCACCAGCGTGAGCCAGGCCCTGGGGGCCAAGGCCTGCGCCATCCGCCTGCTGGACCCCAGGCGCAAGGAGCTGATAATGGGCGCGGCCCACGGGCTGTCCCAAGGATACCTGCGCAAGGGCAAGGTGCTGGTGGAAAAGAGCGGCCTGGACAAGGACGCCCTGCACGGCGGCGCGGTGTGCCTCATGGACGCCCAGAACGATCCCGCCTTCCAGTACGGCGCCCGGGCCAAGTCAGAGGGCATCCGCTCCATATGCGTGCTGCCCCTCAAGGCGGGGCGCAAGGCCATTGGGGTCATCCGGGTGTACTCGGACAAAAAGCGGGAATGGACCGACCAAGAGGTGCGCTTTTTGGAGGCGGCGGCCAATCTGAGCGCCATCGCCCTGGACAACGCCCGCCTGCACCGGGCCCTGAAAACCGACTACAACCTCCTGGTGGCCCACGAATACCGCCTGGACGACAACTAAGGGAGGCGACCCCATGGTGCGCATCGGTATAAACGGCTTCGGCCGCATCGGACGCCAGGTGGTCAAGGCCATCTTGGAGCGCCACCCCGAGCAATTGCAGGTGGTGGCCGTCAACGACCTTTTCGACGCCGAGACCAACGCCCATCTGTTCAAGTTCGACAGCAACTACGGCCGCTGGCCCGGCAAGGTGGAGGCCAAGAAAAACGCCATCATCATCGACGGCCAGCCCCTGACCAGCTTCGCCATGCGCGACCCGGCCCAGATCCCCTGGGACGATGTGGGCGTGGAGCTGGTGATCGAGGGCACCGGCCTGTTCCGCACCGGGCCCCAGGCCGAGGCCCACCTGGAGGCCGGGGCCAAGCGGGTGATCATCACCGCCCCGGGCAAGGAGGTGGACCTAACCGTGGTCATGGGGGTGAACCACCGGGCCTACCGCAAGAACAAGCACTACATCGTGTCCAACGCCTCCTGCACCACCAACTGCCTGGCTCCCCCGGCCATGGTCATCCACAAGAAGTTCGGCATCATCAAGGGCCTGATGACCACGGTGCACTCCTACACCAACGACCAGCGCATCCTGGACTTGCCCCACAAGGACCTGCGGCGGGCCCGGGCGGCGGGGTTGAACATGATCCCCACCTCCACCGGCGCGGCGCGGGCCCTGGGCATCGTGATCCCCGAGTTGGCCGGGCGCTTCGACGGCTGCTCGGTGCGGGTGCCCACCCCCACGGTGAGCCTGGTGGATTTCACGGCCCAGCTGGCCAAGCCCACCGACACCAAGGGCCTGCGCTCCGCCCTGAAACAGGCGGCCGGCCGCGGCCTCAAGGGCATCATGGCCGTGGACCAGGGGCACCTGGTGTCCATGGACCTCAAGGGCGACCCCCACTCCTCCATCGTGGACCTGGAGTTCACCCAGGTGCTCGACGGCGACCTGGTCAAGGTGCTGGCCTGGTATGACAACGAGTGGGGCTATTCCTGCCGGGTGACCGATCTGGCCGCTTTCATGGTGTCCAAGGGTCTGTAGGCAATAAAAAACGCCCCGGTCAACGGGGCGGGTCGAATACCAAAGGGCGGCATGAATTTGCCGCCCTTTTTTTGCGCCGGGCCGGGGGCTCAGGCCCTCAGGGCTTGGGAGGCCTGGGCCTGGTCGGGAAAGACCCGGAACACCTTGTCCAGCCGGGTGAGGTGGAACAGGGAGGCCAGGTTTTCGTCCACCCCGCACACCACCAGCTCGCCGTGGCGGCCGTCCAGGGCCTTGAGGGTGGAGATGATCACAGTGAGCCCGCTGGAATCCATGAAGTGCACCGTGTCCAGATCCAACACCAGCTTGTGGTGCCCCTTGTCCACGAATTCCCTCAGCTTCTGCTTGAGAGACCCCGCCATGCTGGCGTCCAAACGTTCGTGGCGGGGGGCCACCACCAAGACGTCTCCGACCAACTTATAGTCCAAGTCCATGTGGCTGTCTCTCCGCTCCCAGACGGCCCGCGAAGCACAAGGGGCTGTTTCTGCGAGGCCGGCTGGGTTAAGCTGTCTATGCTTAAAAGTCTAGCACAAACCAGGAGATGAGATTGGCGGACCAGAACCGAGCCAAGGACATGCCCCCCAACGGCCAGGACCTGACCGGCCGACTCTGGTCCACGGTGGTGCGCTTTTTGGTGTTGTTCATCCCGGTGGCCGCCTTCCTCACCCTGACCGTGTACGTCTTTTATCAGATAGAGGCCAACAACGAGCGGCGCCTGCTGCAGAGCGAGCAGTACAACCAGGTGCAGCTGGAGCGGGAGACCATGGCCACCATCCTGGAGGATGTGGTCACCGACACCCTGGTGCAGGCTCAGCACCATCTGCTCAAGGACTGGCCCACCCCGCCCAGCTTGGACGCCCTGCGCCAACTGAGCGAAGAGTTCATGGGTTTTGCCGAGACCACCCGCATGTACGGGCGCATCAGCTTCATCGACGACAAGGGCATGGAGTTGGTGCGGGTGGACTACCGGGGCGGCCGGCCCCACCTGACCCCCATTTCCCTGGCGGTCGACATGGGCAAGCAGCCCTGGATCCAGCACTGCCTGGCCTTGATGCCGGGCCAGGTCTACATCTCCCCCCGGGTAACCGCCGGCCCGAGTTCATTGGAGCCGGTGATCCGGGTGGCCGCGCCGGTGTTCAGCGCCTTGGGCATCCGCCTGGGCCTGGTGGTTCTGGACTACAAGGCCGAGCGGGCCCTGAAAAAGCTGGCCGGCCTGCGGGCCGGACGGGGCATGACCATGCTCCTGGACCAGGGGGGAGAGCGCCTGGTGCTGTCCGGGTCGGCCGGGCGCGATGATTCGGAGATAGCCGGCAGCTTCTCGGACAAGTGGCCCCAGGCCTGGGAGCGCATCGGCAACGAGGAGCAGGGTCAGTTCTTCGGCCGGGCCGGGCTGTTCACCTGGGCCACGGTGCGCCCCCCGGCCCCGGACTCCAGCCACCCCTGGTGGAAGGTCACCTCCCTGATCCCCGCGGCCCAGGTGGACGCGGCGGTGGGCATCTATTTGATGCAGCTCACCCAGCTGCTCACCGTTATCCTGTTCGTGGCCGGCATCATCTGCTGGTTCCTGGCCTGGGCCCAGGTGCGCCACCGCCAGGCCCAGCGGGCCCTTGCCCAGAGCGAGCAGCGCCTCAGGGACATCCTCTCCTACTCCCCGGCGGTGATCTACCTGAAGGACCTGGCCGGGCGCTACCTGCTGATCAACCGGCGCTACGAGGAGCTGTTCCACATTCCCCAGGAAGACGTGCTGGGCATGTCCGACACGGACCTGTTCCCCGCCGAAATCGCCAAGGAGTTCCGCGACAACGACCAGGAGGTGCTGGCCAAGGGGCGTCCCTTGCACCGGGAGGAGCGGGTTCCCCAGGACGACGGCCTGCACACCTACCTCTCGGCCAAGTTCCCCCTGCGCGCCCCCGGCGGCCGCATCTACGGCCTGTGTGGCATCTCCACGGACATCACCTCGGTGAAAAACGCCCAGGCCCAGCTGAGCCAGGCCAAGGAGTTGGCCGAAACGGTCAACCGGGAGTTGATGGATAAGCAGAGCCGCCTGGACGAGGACCTCAAGGCAGCGGCCGGCATCCAGCGAACCCTGCTGCCCTACAACCTGCCCCGCCTGGACGAATTGGAGCTGGCCTGGAAGTTCGCGCCCAGCGAGGTGATCGGCGGCGACCTGTTCCACGCCCAGCCCCTGGGCCCGGATCACCTTTGCCTGTACATGCTGGACGTGGCCGGCCACGGGGTGCCCGCCGCCCTGGTCACGGTCTCGGTGCACGAAACCCTGGACCCGGCCAGCGGCCATGTGATGAACGCGAAGCCGGACGGCGGGGTGCGGGTCACTCCGCCCGGCGAGGTGCTCACCATCCTGGACCGGGAGTATCCCCTGGAGCGCTTTGAAAAAAGCTTCTCCATCGTCTACATGCTTCTGGAGATGAAGACCGGACGCCTGGTCTACTCCAGCGCGGGCCATCCCCCGCCCATCCTGCTGCGCGCCGGAGGCGGCCAGGAGGAGCTGACCGCCGGAGGCACCCTCATCGGCCTGGACGGCGCGGTGCCCTTTGAGCAGGCGAGCCTGCAACTGGAGCCGGGCGACAAGCTTATCTTCTACACCGACGGGGTGGTGGAGTACGGCTATCCGGCCAAGGAGCTGTTCGGCATGGAGCGCTTCACCCGCTATCTGGCCCAGCGCGCCTCCCGGCCGGTGGCCGAGCTGCTGGAGGGGCTGTGGCAGGAGCTGTTGGCCTTTGGCCAGGACCGGCCCCCGGCCGACGACGTGAGCCTCATGGGCCTGGAGTACCGGGGCCGCAAGGACCTATAGCTGGGAGCGGGCCCATTGCACGATGCCCTGGGCGGGCATGGCCCCCGAGGCGCGGGCGATCTCGCGGCCGCCCCGGAACATCACCATGGTGGGGATGGAGGATATGCCCAGGGAGGAGGCCAGGGATTGCTCCTGCTCGGTGTTCACCTTGACCAGGCGCACCGCCGGGCCCAACTGGCCGGCGGCCTCGGCAAAGGCCGGGGCCATCATCTTGCAGGGGCCGCACCAGGAGGCCCAGAAGTCCACCAGCAAGGGCAGGGACTCGGAGCTCAGCATCTTTTGAAAGGTGGCGGTGTTCACCTCCACCGGATGGGCGGGCAGCAGCTCGCCCTTGCAGCGGCCACAAACCGGGCCCTGTCCCATGCGGTCGGCGGGGACGCGGTTGGTGGCGGCGCAAGCGGGACACACAACGTGAAGATCATCGGACATGTTCCACCTCCAGGGCATGCGGGGCCGGCTTGGCAAATTGCGTTATATAAAAATATAAGTCGCGTGATTGTGCTTTGCAGCCCCGCGCCCAGGGTTTAGCCTGAAAAAATGACCGACCACCCCACTCTTGCCGCTCCACGCCCCGGCCTGGCCGCCATCGTGCTGGCCGCCGGCGCTTCCAGCCGCATGGGTTCCTTCAAGCCCCTGCTGGACCTGGGCGGCATTAGCGTCCTGGCCAGGGTGGTGGAACTGATGCGCTCTTGCGGGGCAGACCCGGTGCTGGTGATTACCGGCAACCGGGCCCGGGAACTGGAGGCCGCGGTTCGCGGCCTGGGGGCCACGCCGGTGTTCAACCCGGAGCACGCGCAGGGCATGTTCTCCTCGCTTTGCGCGGGCCTGGCCGCCCTGCCTCCGGAGTGCGAGGCCTTTTTCCTGCTGCCCGTGGACATCCCCCTGGTGCGAAGCCACACCCTGGGCCGTCTGCTGGCCGCCCGGGCGCAAGGCGCGGGGCCGGTGCTGCTGCCCAACTTCCGGGGCGAGCCGGGCCATCCGCCTCTGATCGACGCCCGCCTGGCCCCGGCCATCATGGCCTGGGAGGGCCCGGGCGGGCTGCGCGGCTTTTGGGAGGCCGACCCCGAGCTCACGCTCAAGGTGCCCGTGGCCGACCGCTTCATCCTGCGAGACCTGGACACGCCCCAACAATACGAGGCGCTCCTGGCCGAGCTGCCCGGCCGCGCGGCGCCAAACCAGGCCGAATGCCTGGCCCTGCTCAGGGACCTGGCCGGGGCCAACGACGAACTGGTGGCCCATTCCCGCGCGGTGGGGTTGGTGGCCCTGGCCCTGACCAGGGCGCTCAACGCGGCGGGCGGCTCCCTGGACGAAAGGCTGGTTTTGGCCGGGGGCCTGCTGCACGACGTGGCCAAGGGCGCGCCGGGACATGCCGCCGCCGGGGAGGCCCGTCTCAGGGACATGGGCTATGGAGCCGTGGCCCCCCTGGCCGGCGGGCACATCGATCTGCCGAGAGAGCCTGGCGCGGCCTTGGACGAAATCGCCCTGGTGAACCTGGCCGACAAGCTGGTGCGGGGCAGCCGGCTGGTTAACCTGGAGGAGCGCTTCGCGGCCAAGCTCAACCGGCCCAGGCTGGATCCCGGGGTGCGCCGGGCCATCGAGCAGCGCCGGGAGGCGGCCCGGCGGTTGGCCCGGGAGGTGGAGCGGGCCGCGAGCCAAAGCCTGGGCGACATCCTGCACGGCCTGGATTTGAGTGGGAGCCACGCAAGCGAATGATCTATCTGCTGCGCCACGGCGAGATACCCCAGAGCAAGCCCCGCCGCATGGTGGGCCAGGCCGATCTGCCCCTGACCGAACTGGGCCGCGCCCAAGCCGTCTGGTGGCGGGACGAGCTGGCCGGTCATGAGTTCCGGGAAGTCGTGTGCAGCGATCTGCGGCGATGCGTGGACACGGCCGGGATCGTGGCCAATGGGCGGCCGGTGCGGCAAGACCCTCTCTGGCGCGAGGTCTCCCTGGGAGACTGGACCGGCCTGACTCCTGACGAGATCAAGCAGCGTTTTCCCGGGGAGTGGGAGCGGCGCGGGACCAACCTTGGCGATCACCGCACCGGTGGAGGCGAGAGCTTTGCCCAAGTGGCCGCCCGCGCCCTGCCCGCCCTGGAGGCCCTGGCCGGGCCAAAGGGCGATGCGCTGGTGATCAGCCACTCCGGGGTGATGCGCGCGCTGGTCTGCGTGGTGCTGGGCATGCCCCTGGGGCGCCTGCTCAGCCTGGATATCGCCTACGCCGGTCTGTGCCTGCTGGATCGCCAGCCCACCCGCTGGGTGCTGGCCGGCTTAAACCTGCGGCCCGGAGTCTAGGTCAGGCGCCGGGCGATGGTGATCTTCTCGGCCTCCTTGGCCCCTTCGTAAATCTCCAGAATCTTGGCGTGGCGGTAAAAGCGCTGGATGTCGTACTCGTCGATGTACCCGTAGCCGCCGTGCATCTGCAAAGCCTTGTCCGCCACCCACACCGCAGTCTCGCCGGCATAGTACTTGGCCATGGCGTTGAGCTTGGGGTCCAGCTTGCCCTGGTCAATGGCCCAGGCGGCCTTGTAGCAGGCCAGGCGGGACAGCTCGATACGGGTGGCCATCTCGGCCAGCTGGAACTGGAGACCCTGGTTGGCGATCAGGGGCTTGCCAAAGGCGATGCGCTCCTGGGTGTAGCGTAGGGCCAGGTCCAGGGCCCCCTGGGCCAGGCCCACTCCCTCGGCGGCCACCGCGGTGCGGGTCACGTCGAAAAAGTGCATCAGTTGGTGAAAGCCGCGTCCCGCCTCGCCCACCAGGTTGGCCACCGGCACCCGCACCTGCTCAAAGCTCACCTCGGCGGTGTCGCTGGCCCGGATGCCCATCTTGCCGTGAATCTTGTTGGCGCTCACCCCCGGGCGGTCGGCTTCCACGATGATGGTGCTGTGCCGGGCGTAGCGCCCCGCCTCCTCGGGCTCGGTGATGGCGAACACCAGGTAGTAGTCGCACACCGTGCCGTTGGTGATAAACATCTTGTTGCCGGTGATCACGAACTCGTCGCCCTCGCGCACCGCCTTGGTGCGGGCGGCGGCCACGTCGGTGCCCGCGTCCGGCTCGCTGAAGGCCCCGGCGGCCACCATCTCGCCGGTGACCAGGGGGGGCAGCCACTTTTGCTTCTGCTCTTCGCTGCCGTAGAAGTGGATGAGCTGGGAGCCGAAGGAGCGGGCCTCCACGCACTGGCCCACGCCCAGGTCCACCCGGCAAAGCTCCTCGGTGATCAGGGCCTGCTCCAAAAAGCCGTACCCCGCCCCGCCGTACTCCTCGGGAATGGTGGGGCCCACCAGGCCGATCTCGGCCGCCTTGAGGCACACCTCGGCCGGGTACTTTTCCTCGCGGTCATACTCGGCCGCGATGGGGGCTATCTCCTTGAGGGCGAAGCGCCGCGCGGTCTCCTGGATCAGGCGCTGCTCCTCGTTGAGCTCGAAATCCATGTCATCCCTCTCGCTGTCGGCCGGTGGTATCGGCCCTTATTGTTCCCTGACGGCTCAGCCCTCGCGGCGGCTGGCCTCCTCGCCGCGCACCTCGCGCCGAAGGAGCTTGCCCACCTTGGACTTGGGCAGCATGTCGCGGAATTCAATGTACTGGGGAATCTTGTAGCCCGCCAGGCGCCCCCTACAGAAAGAGAGTAGGTCGTAGCCGGTGATGCCCTTGATGTCCTTCTTGAGCACCACGAAGGCCTTGATGCGCTCGCCCACCTTTTCGTCCGGGATGCCCACCACGCAGGAGGCCACCACCGCGTGGTGGTCCTGCAACACGCACTCCACCTCCGAGGCGCTGACCCGGTAGCCCTTGTGCTTGATGGTGTCCACGGTGCGATCCACGAAGTGGAGGTAGCCGCCCTCGTCGCGGCGCACCACGTCGGCGGTGCGGTAGTAGCGCTTGCCGTCGATCTCCACAAAGGACTCGGCCGTCTCCTCGGGCTTGTTCCAATAGGCGCTCACCATGGGATCGGAGTGCACCAACAGCTCGCCGGACTCGCCCCCGGGCACAGAGCTCATGTCCAGGGGGTCTACGATGCGCACATCCTTGGAGGGCAGCACCAGGCCCATGGCCCCGGCCGGGTTGTCGCGGTCGGCCGGGCACATGCACACCCCGCCCACCGTCTCGCTGGCCCCGTAGCCGATGTAGATGGGCCAGCCGAAGTGCTCTTTCCAGCGGGTGGCCACGTCCTGGGGCAACACGTCGCCGCCGCAGAAACAGTACTTCAGGGAGCTCAGGTCGTAGAGCTCCAGGCGGTCGTGCTCCAGGATCATGCGGTACAGGGCGGGCACCCCCACGAAGGTGGTGGCCTTGTGCCGGGTCACCGCGTCCATCATGGCGTCCAGGTTCACCTTGGGCTGCAGCACCATGGACCCGCCGTGGGCCAACACCGTGCCCAGGCCGGTGGTCTGGCCCAGGATGTGGAACAAAGGCGCCGCGCCCATGACCATGTTCTCCCGGATGTCGAACAAGGCCGCGCTGGTGGATATCTGCTCATGGGCGCACTTCAGAAGCAGCCGGTGGGTGATTGGCACCCCCTTGGGGTGCTTGGTGGTGCCGCCGGTGTAGATGATCTCGGCGATGTCGTCCGGGTCGCGCTCCACCGTTTGGGCGGGGCTGGACTGCTTGATCAGGTCCACCAGCCAGGTGGTGTGCGACTCCTTGCTGGCCCGGCCCTTGGGCACCTTGTCAAAGGCCCAGCCGAAAAAGCGCTTGAACCCGGGCAGCACGTCGGCCATGCCGCTGACCACCACCACCTCGAAGGGGTGTTCCTTCATCACCCGTTTGACGTAGCCGTAGTTGCGGTCGGTGCACACGATGGCCTTGGCCTCGGTGTCGCCCGCGATATAGGCCACGTCGTAGGGGGTGTAGATGGGGGTGATGGGCACGGCCACCGCCCCGGCCTTCTGGATGCCCAGCCAGGCCACCAGCCACTGCACGCAGTTGGGCAGATAGACCATGACCCGGTCGCCGGGCTGGATGCCCTTTTTGATCAGACCACCGGCCAGGCGGTCGGCCATCTCCTTGAGGCGGCCGTAGGTGAACGGGGTGCCCAGATACCAGGCGGCGGGCTTGTCCGGGTGCATGGCCACCACCCGGTCAAAGGTCTGGGGTATGTTGGTCAACTCCACCGGAGGCTGCATAGCTTAACGTCCTCTACACGCCGAAGTAGGCGCTTTTGATCTCGGGGTTGTCCATCAACTCGGGCCCGGGCCCGGTCAGGGTGAGCATGCCGTTCTCGATGACATAGGCGAAGTCCAGCCAGGGCAGCAAGGGCCGGGCGAACTGCTCGGCGATCACCAGGGTGACCCCGGTGTGGCGGCGCACGTCCTTGATGGCCTCCACCACCTGGGTCTGCATGGCCGGGCTCAGGCCCAACAGGGGCTCGTCCAACAGGAGCAGCTTGGGCCCCACCATCATGGCCATGCCGATGGCCAGCATCTGTTGCTCGCCGCCGGAAAGGAAGCCGGCCTTGCGGCTGCGGTGGCGGGCCAGGTTGGGGAACAGGTCGAAGCTCAGCTCGATGCCCTGCTTCACCTCGGCGCGCTTGCGCAGATAGCCAGCGATCTTCAGGTTCTCGGTCACGCTGGAGTCGGGGAACACCGGATGCCGCTCGCGGCAGAGCACGATGCCCTGCTGGGCCCGCCGGAAGGCGGGCAGCTTGCTGATGTCCTCTTCGAAGAAGTGCACCGAGCCCATCACGGTGATGCGCTCGCCGCCCTTGCGCTGCTCCTTGATGAGCATGTCCCAGATCAGGCCGCTGAGGGTGTTCATCAGGGTGGTCTTGCCGGCGCTGTTGGAGCCGATGACCCCCACGATCTGGCCCTCGCGCACCTCCATGGACAGGTCGTTGACCGCGATGGCGTTTTCGTAGAAGACGATGAGGTCCTTGACGTTTAACACGGTCTATTCCTCCGCCTCGCTGCCCAGGTAAGCGCCCCGCACCTGGGGGTCCTCCATCACCTCGGCGGGCACCCCCTCGGCGATCTTCTGTCCGAAGTTGAGCACGATGACCCGGTCGGCGATGCGGAACAGCTCCTTGAGGCGGTGTTCGATCATCACCAGGGTCTTGCCCTGGGCCACCAGCTTTTCGATCACCGGCACCATGGAAGCCACCTCGGCCAGGGACAGGCCGGAGAACAGCTCGTCCAGGACGATGATCTCCGGCTGCAGGGCCATGCACTTGGCCAGCTCCAGGCGCTTCAAATAGCCATGGGGCAGGCTCGCGGCCTGGTGGGTGATCACCCAGGAGTCGCGCTCGAATCCCACCTCCTCCAACAGGTCCTTGGCCATGGCGTCGCGGTCGCCGAAGCGTCCGCCGGACAGGCGGCGCAGGCGCGGCGACAACAGGGCCACGTTGAGGTTCTTGAAGGCCGGGAGCTGGTAAAAGGGCTTGACCATCTGGAAGGAGCGGGCGATTCCCAGGTCAGCCACCTTGTAGGGCGCCATGCCGGTTATGTTCTTGCCGTCGAAGATCACCTTGCCTCGGCTGGGCTTGACGAAACCGGTGATAAGGTTGGCCAGGGTGGTCTTGCCCGAGCCGTTGGGCCCGATGACCCCCAGCACCTCGTTGCGCCTCAGGCTGAAGCTGACCCCGTCCACCGCCTTGACCCCGCCGAAGTTCTTGGACAGGTCCTGTGCCTGCAGGATGGTTTTTTCGCTCATCGTTCCACCTTCACCCAACGCTCGAACTGGTTGTACTTGCGCGACAGGTAGTGGAAGATGCCCTCGGGCAGGCCCACCGTGCACACCACCAAAATCACCGCGTAGATGACCACCCGCAAACCGCCCAGCCCCCGGAGGAGCTCGGACAGGGGCACCAGGATGAAGCTGCCCAGCATGGGTCCGGCCAGGGTGCCCGCTCCGCCAACGGCCACCGAGGCGATGGGGATGATGGAGTAATCCAGGGCGAACACCGGCATGCCCACGAACTGATAGGCGTGGGTCATGAAGGCCCCGGCGAATGCCCCCACCGCCGAGGACAAGAACAGGGCCTGGGCCTTGTAGTAGTAGATGTTCATGCCCGCGCTCATCACCGCCCGGTCATTGTCGTTGATGCCCTTCAAGAGCAGGCCGTAGTCGGTGCTCATCATGCGCCGGAAGCTGAACAGGACCACCCACACCATCACCGCGGCCACCAGGAACTCGGTGTGCACGTTGCCCAGGGTGTTGAGGCCCGAGATGCCCTCGGTGCCCCCGAAGATCTTGGTGGCTTCGATGACCCGCTCGATCATCAGGGGCAGGATCATGGTTACCATGGCGAAGTAGATGCCCCGGAGCCGCAGCACCGGCAAGAGCACCAGGGTGCAGACCACCCCGCCGCCCAGGGTGGCGATGGGTATGGTCAGCCAGGGGGATATCCCGAAATAGTGGTTCAGGGTGCCGGCGATATAGGCCCCCACCCCGAAGAACAGGGCCTGGCCCAAAGAGACCATGCCCGCCGAGGCCAGGATGTCCCAGCTTATGGCCAGCAGGGCAAACATGCAGGTGGTCACCAGCACCCGCTCCCAGTAGATGCTGGCCACCGCGCCCAGCAGGAACAACAGCACCACCGGCACCACCCGGGGGAAAGCCAGATAGGCCATCTCCCGCCAAGAGGTGAGCGCGAATACGTCGTCGGAGCGTACCTTGATTCCCCGGTCGATTCTCTCCTTGCGCTGTGCCATCAGATGCGCTCCTCAAGTTGCTTTTGGTGGCCGAAGAGCCCCGAGGGCTTTATCACCAAAATCGCCAGGATGGCCACCAGGCTCACCAGCATCATCCAGGAGGTCTCCAAATAAGTCGCGGTCAGGATTTGGGCGAAGCCGATCAAAAAGCTGGCCACGATGATGCCCACCGTGGAGCCCAGGCCGCCCACGATGCACACCGCCAGGGCGTTGACCAGCACGTTGTAGCCCTCGTTGACCGCGATGGTGCCCAGGGGCAGGATGACCAGCGCGGCCAGGGCGGCGTAGCCCGCGCCGAAGGCCACCGACCAGGCGGCGACCTTGTCGGCGTTGATGCCCAGGGTCAGCGCGGTGCGCTCGTCCTGGGCGATGCCCCGGAAAGCCAGGCCGGTCTTGGTGTAGTGGGTGAAGAACCATAGGAAGGCGGCCAGGAGGATGCCCGCGCCCACGATGCACAGGCGCTGGGCATCCACGTAGGTGTCGCCGATCATCACCGAGGCGTCGATCAGGGGAGGCAGGGTGTACTCAAAGCCGATGAAGCCCAGGTAGCGGAACAGCTCCAGGATGGCCAGGCCCATGCCGAAGGTGGCGATGACCTCGCTGACCACCAGGCCCCGCACCCGGAGCAGGATGAACCAGTAGATCATGGCCGCCACCCCGGCGGTTATGGCCACTGCCCCGGGCGCGGCCAGCCAATAAGGCAGGCCCAGCGAGTGCAGGCCCAGCCAGCTCAGATAGCCGGCCATGACATATAGCGCGCCGTAGGCGAAGTTGGCCACTCCGCTGATGCCGAAGGTGACCGAGAAGCCCAGGGCCACCAGCATCAGCACGACGCTGTTGATAAAGCCGTAGATAAGGGTGCCTTGCAGCATGTGACCTTCGCACCTCGCCGGCGGGCAGCCGAGCCGCGCCCAAATTGGATTCACGGGAGGGGCCGGGGAGGGGTCCCAGGGTTGGTGGTCCCCCTCCCCGGCGTTAGGAGCTTGTTCAGGCGCCTACTTGGCCGCCTTCATCCCGGTGGGGAGCTTGATCTTGCCCTCGGCGATGGCCGGGGGATAGACGATGACCCGCTTGCCGTCGTCGCTCCACTGGAAGAAGCAGCCCAGGGCCGCCTTTTTGGGGTCCTTGCCGTAGATCACCTGGTTGCCCTTGGTGAACTTGACGTGGCCCATCACGCTGGGCGCGTCGGTGGCCCTGAGAGCGGCCACGATGGCGTCCGGGTCCAGGCTGCCGGCCTTCTCGATGGCCGCCTTGAGCAGGTACACCGAGGCGTAGGCCGGGGCCGGGCCGTGACCAGCCTCCAGGGGCTTGCCGTACTTGGCCACGTAGGCGTCGTAGAACTTCTTGGAAGGGGGATACTTGGCGCTGGGGATGCTGCCCAGCTCGAAGACCGCGTTGACCACGCCGCCGATCTTGGCGTCAAAGGTCTTCCAGGCGGTGGGGCCGGTCAGGGGGCTGATGAACCCGGCCATGACCGCCGGGACCTTCATGGCCTTCCACTGCTTGATCAGGATGCCGCTCTGGGGCATGTCGAACACCGGCATGATCACCTGGGCGCCCTTCATCTTGGCCTTCATCAGGGCGGGGGCGAAGTCGCTGGCGCCGGTGGGGAAGGTCTCGTGACCCACCACGTCCCACTTGAGCTTGCCCTTGAAGATCTTGGTCATGATGCCCGCGGTGGCCCGGGCCCAGGCAACGTCCTGGTTCATGATAAAGACCTTGTTGAAGCCGAACTCCTTGCCCATGAAGCCCATCACGCCGGCGATGTAGCCCACGAAGTACTTGGCATCCAGGCTCACCCGGAACACGTACTTATACTTGGGGTTCTTGGCCACTCTGGCCTCGGTCTTGGGGCTCATGGCGATGGTGCCCAGCAGGGGAACCTTGTGCTTGGCCAGCATGTCCATGCCGGCCAGGAGAGCCTCGGAGCGGAAGGGGCCCACCACCAGGGCGTTGGGCTTCTTCTCCAGGATCAGCTTCTCCATGCCCAGCAGGGCCTCGGGCACCGGCACGCCGGGGGCCGCGTCGCGGATGTCGATGGACTCCACCACGAAGGGCAGCATCTTGCCGCCCACTTTGACGCCGCCGGCCTTGTTGATTTCGCCCACGGCCAGGTTGACCGCGTTGTGGGCCTCCTTGCCCTCCAGGAAGTTAAGGGATGTGGTCACCCCGATTACGATCTTGTCCGCGGCCAGGGCGGCCGGGGCCAAGAGCAGCCCGGAGATCAGCATGGTAATGGCCAGAATGCAGGTCAATTTCCTCATCAAAAGTCCTCCCCTTTGAGTGTGTGGGTTCAATAACCCGAGACCTGTTGTCCTCCTCCTCTGGACACCCCTTACCATGCTGTGGATGCAAAAATGCCGGGGGCGCTGACCCGGAATAGTGCAAGTAGCGCTCCATTCCGAAGCATTACGGACAACATATTGTATTTATTAGTTATTTATTAATTCGGCCCAGCCGAACGATTGTAACCTAATGTAACACCGGCGATCGGGCCAAATCCTAGGATGCAATCGGTGTAGCTACTTTGTGGCTAATTAGGGCTCTTTCCGGCGTGTGTGCAGGTTGGTAACGTGAAAACAGGGCCCTGGGTATATAAGTAACACATTTCAGGGCCGGGGCACGAAGACGGGCAGTTCCACGTCGCCCTCGGCAATGGCCGGGGGGAACACGATGCGCCGCCTGCCCTGGGAGGTCCATTGGATCACCGCGGCCAGGGCCTCGCGCCGGGGATCGTCGCCAAAAAAGGCCTGATGCCCCCGGGTGAAAGTGATGCGCCCCATGCAGCCCTGGCGGTCGGTGGCCTCCAGGGCCTTGACCATGGCCTCGGGCTCCAGGCTGCCGGCCCGCTCGATGGCCTGGGCCAACACATACACCGCCTCGTAGGAAGGGGCCGGGCCGTGGCCCGACTCCACCGGGCGGCCGTAGCGCTTTTCATAGGCGCGGTAAAAACGGGCGGCCGGTTGGTAGCGGTGGCTGGGCAGGTTGCCCAGCTCGAAGATCATGTTGAGGCTGCCCGCGATCTGCCCGGAGAAGGCCTGCCAGGCGGCGGGGCCCACCATGGGCGAGATGAAACCGCAGAGAAGGGCCGGCACCTTGAGACGCCGCCACTGCTTGGCCAGCTGCCCGCTCTGGGGCGAATCGAAGATGCACAGCAGGGCCTGGGCTCCCCGGGTGCGGGCCTCCTCCAGGGCCTGGCTGAAATCAGAGGCCGTGCTGGGGAAGGTGCGCTGGCCCAGCACCTCCCAGCCCGCCCGCCGAAAGTAAAGCCGCAGCATCATGGAGGCGGTGGTGCGGGCCCAGGCCACGTCCTGGTTGAGGATGTATACCCGCTGGAACCCGAAGCGCTGTTTGAGAAAGGCCATGTTGCTGATGAGGTAGTCGGTGAGATAGCGGGTGTTGAGCCCCACCCGGAACACGAAGCGGCTGCGCGGCTCCCTCAGGACCATGGCCTCGGACACCGGGGTCATGGCGATGGTGCCCAACAGGGGCAGGCGCTTTTTGGCGATGAGCTCCATGCTCTCCAGGAGCACCTCGGAGCGGAAAGGCCCCACCACCAGGGCGTGCAGGCGGTGGGCGTCCAAAAAGCGGCGAAAGGCCCCCACCGCCTGCTCCACCGCCACTCCGGGCGAGGCGCCCTTCAAATCCACGGACACCACCTTGAGCGGCAGACGGCGCCGCCCCACCAAGACCCCGCCCTTGGCGTTGATCTCGGCCACGGCCAGGTTCACGGCCATTAGGCTCTCGCGGCCCTCCAGCAGGGTCAGGGTGGTGGGCACCCCCAGCACCACCGCGCGGGGCGCGGCCCGGGCCGGCCCGGCCAACAGGGCGGCCAGGGCCAGCAGCAGTAGCAGCAGCCTAGCCGTCTTGGTCCAGGTCATAGCGCTCGATCTTTTCGTAGAGCCCCTTGCGCGAGATGCCCAGGCGCTTGGCCGCCTGGCTCTTGTTGCCCCCGCACTGCTCCAGGGTTTTGGCGATGAGTTCCCGCTCCACCTGCTTGATGGTCACCCCCGCCTCGGGCAGGCCGGTGATCACCCCCGCCCCGGAGGCGGCCGGGGTCTGGCCGGTGAGCTCGGAGAAGTCCTCGGGTTGCAGGCGCTGGTTCTTGGTCAGAATCACCGCCCGGGCCATGACGTTCTCCAGTTGACGCACGTTGCCCGGCCAGGGGTGCTCCAAGAGCACCTGCATGGCCGAGGGGTTCACCCCCACCACCTCCTTGGTGTAGCGACCGGTCATGCGCCGCCGGAAGTGCTCCGCCAGCAGGGGGATGTCCTCGGCGCGCTCGCGCAGGGGGGGCAGGTTCAGGGCGATGACCTCGATGCGGTAGAGCAGGTCCTCCAGAAACTTGCCGTCGCTGATGTGGCGGCCCAGGTCCAGGTTGGTGGCGGCCAGCAGGCGCACCTCCACCCGGCGCGGGGTGTTGCCCCCCACCGGCTCAAAGGTGCGCTCCTGCAGAAACCTCAGAAGCTTGGCCTGCAGGGCCAGGCTCATGTGCCCGATCTCGTCCAAAAACAGGCTGCCCCCGTGGGCCAGCTCCAGGCGGCCCTTTTTGTCGGTGTTGGCCCCGGTGAAGGCCCCCTTTACGTAGCCGAAGAGCTCGGCCTCCAAGAGGGTCTCGGTCAGGGCCGCGCAGTTGATGCACACCAGGGGGCCGACCGCGCGGGGGCTCTCGGCGTGCAGGGCCCGGGCCAGAAGCTCCTTGCCCGTGCCGGTCTCGCCATGGATGAGCACCGAGGCGTCGGTGGGCCCCACGGTGCGCACCAGGTCGAAGATACGCTGCATGGCCGGGCTGTTGCCGATGATGCCGTGAAAGGAGCCCTCGGAGCTCACCTGGGAGCGCAGGTCGGCCAGCTCGCGGGACATGCGCCGCTGGCGGATGGCCTTGTCCAGCACGATGGAGAGCTCCTCGTAGTCCAGGGGCTTGAACAGATAGTCGGCCACTCCCTCCTTGAGGGCCTGCACCGCCGAGGTGGCCGTGGCGTGGGCGGTCATGATCACAAAGGGAGGGCTGTCCCCGGCCATGCCCATGGCCCGGTAGAGCTCCAGGCCGTTCATGGCCGGCATCTTCAGGTCGGCCAGCACCACGTCCAGGTCCGGGTGCTCGGCGTAGAGCCGCAAGGCCTGGTCGCCGCTGGAGGCGGTGAGCACCTGGTAGCCCTCGTCGGCCAGGATGGCCATTAGCACCTTGAGGGCGTTGATGCGGTCGTCCACCACCAGGATTTTCTTGGACTCAGGCATGGGCCGCCTCCGGCGTTTCCGGGGGCACCGGGCAGAAAGGCAGGTTGATGATGATGGTGGTGCCCTTGCCCACCGCGCTGAGCACCTCCATGGCCCCGCCGTGGCTCTGCACGATGCCCAGGCTCAGGGTGAGCCCCAGGCCGGTGCCCGCGTCCTTGGTGGTGAAGAACGGATCGAAGACGTTGGCCTGCTGCTGAGGGTGAATGCCCACGCCGTTGTCCTCCATGCTCAGGCGCACCCACCCCCCCCGGCCCGCGGCCGGAAGCTGACAGGTGGTGGTGAAGGTGATGTAGCCGCCCCGGGGCAGCGCGTCCATGGCGTTGATCATCAGGTTCACCAGCACCTGCTCCATCTGATGAGGGTCCAGCATCTGAAGGGGCAAGGCCTTGTCCAGCAGGTTGTGCAGCCGGATGCCCCGCTTGTCCGTCTCGCTCCGGAATAAAGTCTGCACCGAAGCGCACAGGGCGTTCAAGTCCGTGGGGGCCAGATGGGGCGGAGCCTGGCGGGCGAAGTAGAGGAACTCGGTCACGAAACGGTTGAGCCGCTCGATCTCCTCGGAGATGATCTTGCCATACTCGGCGATGAGCGGGTCGTCGGGCCGGCGGCGCTGAAGGTGCACCATGGCCCCGGCCATGGCGCTCAGGGGGTTGCGGATCTCGTGGGCCACTCCGGCCGAGAGCCGCCCCAGGCTCACCAGCTTTTCGCTGCGCACCAGCTCGGCCCGGGTGCGCTCCAGGTTGCGGCTCATGCGGTTGAAGGCCCGGGTCAGCTCGCCCAGCTCGTCACGGGAGGTCACCGGCAGCTCCTGGGCCTCGCCTCCCTCGGCCAGGCGCTCGGTGGCCGCTGCCAGGCTGCGCACCGGTTTGAGCAGGTTGTAGGACAGGATGCTCACCCCGGCCACGGCCAGGATGAGCACGATCACCACCACCTGGAAGACCCGGGTGCGGATGGCGTCCGCCTCCTGGCGGAACTCCTGCGCCGGGATGGTGGCGGCCACCGACCACTTGAGGGCGGGCACCGGGGCGTAGGCCGCCACCTTGTCCTCGTTTTCGAAGTGATAGCTCTGCCAGCCGGTGCCGCCCTTGGTCATGTCCTCCAGCATGCGGCGCAGGCTGGCCGCCCCGCTCTCGGGCCCCAGGGTGTAGGGAGGCTGATTTGGGTGGATCAGGTTGCGTCCCTGGTCGTCCACCATGAAGGCGTAGCCCTTGTGCCCCACGTGGATGGCCCGCACGATGGCGGTGATGCGCTCGAAGTCCAGGTCGATCACCACCACCCCGGTGAAGCGTTCCCAGGGGCTGGCCGTGGCCTTGGCGCAGTGGAGGATGTAGCCCCCCCGGTCCGGGGACGCCACCAGGGGCGAAAAATAGAGGCCCCCGGCCGGCTGGGCGCGCACCGCCCGGAAAAAGGGCTGCTCCGCCACCGAGGCCGCCGCTCCCCCCTGCCCTCCCCGGCGCACCTTGATCAGCTCCCGGCCGCTGGCGTCGATGTAGCGCAGCTGCCAATAGGAAGGGGTGCGGGCCAGAAAGTCCTTGAACAGGCGCACGATGTTGTCGTGATTGAACTCGGCCTCGGCCCGCAGCCGGAAGGAGCGGGCCAGGTTGTACTGCTCGATCAGGGGAAGGCCGGTGATGGTGGTCAGGTCGATGCGGGTGTTGTGCAACACGTTGTCGATCTTCTTGGCCGCCGCCTCCACCTGCAACATCTGCTCCTGGCGCACCAGCCGGTTCACCCGCTCCACCGATGCCTGTATGGAAAAGTAGCCCACCAGGGCGATGGGCAGGCACACCAGGGGCAGGATGAAAACCAGGAGCTTGAAAAAGATGGACGACTTAAGCTTCATAACCGGTCCTGTGTGGGTCTTGCGTGGCCCACTGTAGCAGATTTCGCGGCCGCGAGTCAGGAACCCGCCTCGGAGAATGGACTCCGCGTTATTTCTTTTCTATTATTCTAGAATAATAGTTGACAACACCTTTTCCTCGGGGTATCAATCCTAATCATGGAGTTTGACGACGCTGCCAAAAAGCTGGCCGAGTTGGGGCACCCGGTGCGCCTGAAGGTGTTCCGCCTGCTGGTGCAGGCCGGGCTAGAGGGCCTGCCGGTCAAGGCCATCCAGGCCCACGTGGGCATACCCAACTCCACCCTGTCGCACCACCTGGCCCATCTGGTATCAGCCGGGCTGATCACCCAGACCCGAGAAGGACGCATCTTGCGCTGTCGGGCCAGCTATCCGGAAATCAAGCAGGTGCTCGACTTTCTGCTCCAGGACTGCTGCGCCGGGGTGGTGCAGATCCAGGGTTGAACCCGGCAAAATTTTTTGCCGTTATATTTCCAATGTACTGGAACTGTAGAATCTTTATCAGGAGGAAAGACATGGGACAGATCAAACGACAGATATTGGCCTCGGTGCTGGAGCGCTACCGCCAGGCGGCCGGAGGTGAGCCGGAAGGAACCTGCTCCCCGGGATGCTGCGGCGGCGGTGGAAGAGGTGTGGAACTGAGCAAGGACCTGGGCTACAGCGAGACGGATCTGGCCTCCGCGCCCCAGGGCTCCAATCTGGGCCTGGGCTGCGGCAACCCCCATGCCGTGGCCGGCTTGCGGCCCGGCGAAACGGTGCTGGACCTGGGGTGCGGCGGCGGCTTCGACTGCTTTCTGGCCGCCAAGCAGGTTGGGGCCGACGGCCTGATCATCGGGGTGGACATGACCCCCGAGATGATCGCCCGTGCGCGGGAGAACGCGGAGAAAATGGAAGCGCCCAACGTTTCCTTCCGCCTGGGGGAGATAGAACACCTGCCCGTGGCCGACGCCGGCGTGGATGTGATCATCTCCAACTGCGTGATCAACCTGGCGGCGGACAAGGGCGCGGTCTACGCCGAGGCCTTCCGGGTGCTGCGGCCCGGCGGCCGCCTGGCCATCAGCGACGTGGTGGCCCTGGCCGAACTCCCCGGGGATATGGTCTCGGACCTGGAGCTGTGGGCCTCCTGCGCGGCCGGGGCCCTGACCGTATCCGAAACGGAGCGGCTGCTGGCAGAGGCGGGCTTCGAGCAGGTCCAGGTGGAGCCCAACCCGGCCAGCCGGGAGATGATCGAAAAGTGGCTCCCCGGCCATGGCGTGGAAGACTACCTGGCCGCAGCCTCCATAACCGCGATCAAGCCGGGCAGCAAACCCTCCCGCGCATTTGGCTGTTGCTGAGGGGGACGGCATGACTACACACCAAAACGTCAGCCAACTCCCTGCTGGGAATGGAAGCGGGTGACAAGGAAGGCTATCGTTGCGCCAAGCAACAGCGTCTGTTCCAGAAGCTTTGCCCCGGATACGTGGCCAGCGCCGCCGAGTTGACCGAGGAGCTACTGCCGCCCTCATGACCCTTATCGCAGCCCAAGGCAGGGCCCTCCCTGGCGGCCCCGCCTTGGTTTGCCCAGGGCCGGATGTTTTCCGTGGCTTGCCATCCAAATCCGGTCCTGCTATTTTGGGCCAACTGTAGGCGGTGCCCCCACCGCTCCGCCCGCAAGCCGGGGGCCACCGGAGGGACGCATTGACTCGTCCTTTTTCCGGCCCGCTTCAATCCTTGAAAATTCTGATGAACGCAGCCCCAGGTGGGGTGGAGGAGGCTTTAATGGGGGGAATCGGTCAATGGCTGACCAGGCGCGCCGTGCTGTGCCCGCAGCGGGAGGCGGTGGTGGACGGATCGCGCCGACTTACTTACGCTCAACTCAATCAGCGAACCAACCAGCTGGCCCGGGCCCTGCAAGCCAGGGGCCTGGTCCGGGGCGACCGGGTGGCCATGCTGGCCCTGAACTGCCACCAGTGGCTGGAGGCGGTCATGGCCACGGCCAAGCTGGGCCTGGTCCTGGTGCCCCTGAACTGGCGCCTGGCCCCGGCCGAGCTCCGCTACCAGCTGGCCGACAGCCAGACCCGCCATCTCATCCACGAGCCCGGCCTTAGCGACCTGGCCGCCCAGGTCGGCGCGGGCGGCTCCCTGGAGCACCAGTGGGTGCTGGGCTCCGAGGCCCAGGGTTCGGCCGAGCCCTACGAGGAGGCCCTGGCCGCCCAGTCCGACCAGGAGCCCGTCCTGGACTACACGGTGGACCTGACCTGCCCCCACCTCATCGTCTACACCTCCGGCACCACCGGCAAGCCCAAGGGCGCGATGCTCTCCCAGGCCAACAGCCAGTGGAACGCCCTGAACCAGCACGTGGACCTGGAGTTCACCCGCGCGGACCGCGAGCTGGTGGTGCTGCCCATGTTCCACATTGGGGGCATCGGCCTGTTCACCCTGGCCCTGCTCTATGTGGGGGCTTCGGTGGTGGTGCAGCGCGCCTTTGACCCGGCCCAGATCATGCGCCGCCTGGTGCGCGAGAAGATCACCATCTTTTTCGGGGTGCCGGCCATGTTCCTGCTCATGATCCAGTCGCCGGAGTTCGACCCCGCCGCCTTTGAGAAGGTGCGCATGGTCTTCTGCGGCGGGGCTCCCCTGCCACCGGCCCTCATCGACCAGTACCAGGAACTCGGCATCACCCTGCAGCAGGGCTACGGCATGAGCGAGGCCTCGCCCTCCACCACCGTGCTGCGCCGCGAGGACGCCCGGGCCAAAAAGGGCTCGGTGGGAAGGCCCCATTTCCACATCGAGCTGAGGGTGGCCGGCCAAGACGGCCAGGAGCTTCCCCAGGGCGAGGTGGGAGAGGTCTTGCTCAAGGGGCCCAACATCATGCAAGGTTATTGGAACCGGCCCGAGGCCAACCGAGAGGTGTTCGCCGGGGGCTGGTTCCACACCGGGGACATGGGCCGCCTGGACCCTGAGGGCTTCTTGTACATCGTGGACCGCCGAAAGGACATGTACATCAGCGGCGGCGAAAACGTGTACCCGGCCGAGGTGGAGCACGCCATCTTCGAGCTGGACCAGGTGGCCGAGGCGGCGGTGGTGGGGGTGTCCGACCCCCGCTGGGGCGAGACCGGCAAGGCCTTTGTGGTGCCCAAGCCAGGGGCCCGCCTGGAGCCGGATCAGGTGACCAAGCACCTGGCCGGCCGTCTGGCCCGCTTCAAGCAGCCCCGCGAGGTGGTGCTGGTTCAGGCCCTGCCCCGCACCGCCTCGGGCAAGGTGATCAAAAGCAGGCTGCGCGATGGGGAGGCCTAGCCCCCGCGCCCAGCCAGGGAGCAGGCCATGGGGGCCGGAGAGCAAAACCAGGAGCCAAAAGGCGAAACCGCCGCATCTAAGCATTTGCGCCGTTGGCTGAAGTGGGGGCTGGTGGCCCTGCTGTTTTTGGGCCTGGCCGCGGTGTGGCGCTTCACTCCCCTGGACAACCTGTTGCAGGAGTCCACCCTGGCCGCCTGGGCGGCCAAGCTCAAGGGCACCCACCTGGCCTCTTTGGCGGTGATGCTGGTCTACATGGCCGCGGGCGCGGTCATGGTGCCGCTGGCCCTGCTCACCGGGGCCTGCGGCCTGATTTTCGGCCCCTGGTGGGGCTCGGCCTATGCCCTGCTGGGCAGCATGGCCTCGGCCCTGGTGCTCTATGGGGTGGGCCGCGCGGCCGGGCGGGCCAAGGTGGGCAAGTGGTCCGGCGGCAGGCTGGGCCGCCTTAGCAAGCACATGGCCGACCACAGCATCACCACCATAATCCTGGTGCGCATCCTGCCCGTGGCCCCCTTCACGGTGATCAACCTGGCCGCCGGGGCCACCCGGGTGCGGCCCTGGCCCTACATCCTGGGCACCTTCTTGGGCGTCCTGCCCAACACCCTGGCCATCACCGTTTTCGCCGACCGGCTGCACCGCATCTGGCGGCAGCCCCACTGGGGCGACGTGGCCGTGGCCGTGGCGGTGCTGGCCGCCCTGGCCCTGCTCATCTGGCTGCTGCGCCGGGTCAGCCGCCGGCGCCGGCAAATGTCGGAAGCTTCGCGCTAGGACGGATCAGCCGCGCGGCGCTGGATCTCCTGGTGCAGGCGCAGGGTGCGCCGGGCCTGCACCACCACCGGCAAGTCCACCAGCTTGCCCCGCACCTGGATCACCCCTTCGCCCCGGGCCTCGGCCTGGGCAAAGGCATCCAGCACCTCGCGGGCGAAATCCAGTTCCTCCGATGAGGGCGAGAACACCCGGTTGACCACTTCCACCTGGGCCGGATGCACGCAGAGCTTGCCCCCGAAGCCCAGGCTCCGCGCCCGCCGGGCGTCGGCTTCCAGACCCACCTGATCCTTGAGGTCGAGCATGTAGGGCGTGTCCAGGGGCGGCTCCAGACCGCCCGCCTTGCAGGCCACGGCCATGCGGCTGCGGGGATAGATCAGCTCGTAACCCTCCGGGGTGATGAGCCCGCCCAGCTCCAGGGTGTAGTCCACCGCGCCGAAGACCAGGGTGTGCAGCCGGTCCGGGGCTTGGGCGGCCAGGGCGGGCAAATTCTGCACCCCGGGCACGGTCTCCACCAGGCCCAGCATGGGCAGCGCGCCGGGTTCGGCCTCCTGGGCGGCGATGAGTTGGTCGTAGCGGGCCAGGTCGCCGGGCCCGGCGATCTTGGGCAGCACCAGCCCGGCCGACCCCTGGGGAACCACGGTTGCCAGGTCTTTTTCCACCCATGGGCTGTCCAGGCCGTTGACCCGCACCATCACCGGCGCGCCCGGCGAGGCGGCCAGACGCCCGGCCACCGCGTCACGGGCCGCTTCCTTTTGGCCCGGGGCCACCGCGTCCTCCAGGTCCACGATAACCATGTCGGCCCCGGTGGCCAGGGCCTTGTCCAGGCGGTCCAGGCGGGCGCCGGGCACGAACAAAAGGCTGCGCATCAGTCCCAGGCCGGGCATGCTTTTCCTCCGCTGAATCGGGACGAACCGCTTGGGCCGAAGGCCTTACTTGGACAGGCGGCAGTGCTCCGGCCCGCGCACCGAGAGCACCGGGCAGGGGGCATGGCGCTGCACCTTCTCGGCCACCGAGCCGAAGAGCGCCCCGGCCACGTCGCTGCGGCCCTTGGTGCCCACCACCAGCAGGTCGGCCTGCTCGGCCTTGGCCCCGGCCACCACCTCTTCCCAGGGCAAGCCCTCCCGAAACACCAGGCGAACGTTCACCCCCCCGGCCTGGGAGAGAAAGTCTTTTTCAATGGTCGCCTTCCGGTCGGCCCGGGCCAGGTCCACCGCCTTTTCGCGGTCAATGCCCATCCCCTCGCCGCCATAGCGCTCGGCATTGTCCAGATAGCGGGTGTTGATCACGTTGAGCAAAATCAGCTCGGCCCCCAGCCCCTTGGCCAAGGCCTGGGCGTGCTGAAAGGTGTCAGGGGAATATTTGGACAAATCGATGGCAGCCATTATTTTCTGGTACTTGACCTGGCACTCAGCCATGTTCACTCCTCGCCTTAAGGTGATGTGCCGATGATAGTGACCCCGGCCGCGCCGCGTCAACTTCAATGCCCCGGCCCCGGCCAAGGCCGTTGCTTTAATCCGGTGAATGCTCCACAATTCATCTTGCCTCTTGTCCCGCCCTCACCTCGTGGAGCACCGCATGACCCCAACCGCCTTGCATGGACCAAACCCGCGCTGCCTCCAGACCGTTCGCGCCTCTTGCAATCGGGCGGCGCTCCTCCGCACGGCCGTCTGACATGGCCGCCGAACCCGCCAGACCAGACTACAACCCCGAGGGCGGCCTGGGCCAGGCCGTGCCCGCCCTGCTGTTTCTGACCAGCATCTTTTTCCTCAACTTCGCCACCCGCATGGTTCTGGCCCCGCTCATGCCGGCCATGGAGCACGCTCTGGGCATGGGCCACGCCGAGGCGGGCTCCCTGTTCTTGTGCGTGGCCGCGGGCTACTGCCTCTCCATGCTGGGGGGCGGCTACCTGGCGGCCCGCCTGGACCACCGCCGCACCATCATCATCTCCATCCTGGCCGTGGGCCTGGCCAGCCTGGCCCTGGCCGCGGGCCAGTCCCTGGCCTGGTTGCGGGCCTCCGCCTTTTTGCTGGGCCTGGGCGCGGGGCCTTATCTGCCCTCGGGACTGGCCACCATCGCCTCCCTGGTGAACCCGCGCTACCTGGGCCGGGCGGTCTCGGTGCACGAGCTGGCCCCCACCATCACCTTCGTGGTGGTGCCCCTGGCCGCGGCGGCCCTGATGACCTGGTTTTCCTGGCGCGTGGTGTTGGCCTCTTTCGGCACGGCCAGCCTTTTGGCCGGTCTGGTCTTTTGGGCCTTTGGCAAGGGAGGCCGCTTCAAGGGCGAGGCCCTGAGCCTCGGCTCCATCCGGCAAGAGGCCCTGTCCCTGCCCCTGTGGCGCCTCACCGGGGTCTTCACCCTCATCCTGAGCAGCAGCGCCGGGGTCTTCGCCATGCTGCCCCTGTTCCTGGTCAACGACCACCACCTGCCCCTGCCCGAGGCCAACCTGCTGGTGGGCATGTCGCGGTTGGTGGGGATTCCCCTCGTGCTGGTGGGCGGCTGGGTAGCCGACCGCCTGGGCCTGCTCAAGACCATGCTGGCGGTCACCGCGGTGATCGGCGCGGCCACCCTGGGCCTGGGCTTCAGCCACGGCTGGGTCCTCACGGTGCTGGTGTTCATCCAGCCCGCCCTGGCCGGCTGCTTCTTTCCGGCCGCCTTTGCCGCCCTGGCCTACATCGGCCCCCTGGAGACCAGCAACCTGCGCATCTCCATCACCGTGGCCTTTGCCATCACCGTGGGCTTCGGCCTGGTGCCCGCGGGCATCGGAGCGCTGGCCGAGGTCAGCTCCTTCGGGGTGGGCATCAGCGCCCTGGGCGGGATGCTGTTGCTCTCTTTGCTGCTGTTTTTGCCCGGCCTGCCCATGCGCGAGCGCGCCGGGCTGCATTAGAAAAGCTCGTATCAGGGGCGGACCAACTCCGGCCCGCCCTTTGGAAGGGAGACCGGCATGAGCGACGACAAGACCGTTCTGGGCCTGGTGGGCAGCCCCAACAAACAGGGGCGCACCAACCAACTGGTGAGCGCCGCCCTGGAGGGAGCCGCCCAGGCCGGGGCCCCGGTGGAGCTAATCCACCTGGCCGATCATGTGGTGCAGCCCTGCCGCGACTGCCTTCCCTGGGTTTGCCAGAGCAACCTGAAGTGCTCCTTCCCGGACGAGGCCTTCGAGCTGCTCAGCGGCAAGCTACTTTCCTGCGGGGCCCTGGCGCTGGGCTCACCGGTCTACTGGTGGGATGTCAGCGGCCTGGTCAAGTACCTAATGCTCAAGATGTTCCGGGTCCACGCCCGCGGCGGCCCGCTCAACGGCCTGCCCGCCCTGGGCCTGGCCATTGCCGGCGGCACGGGCAACGGTCTGATCAGCGGGCTCAGGCCGGTCTACCACTTCTTGCAGATATTGCAGATGCGGCCCCTGGCCCCGGTGCCGGCCACCCGCTTCGACTTTGACCAGGCCCTGGCGCGGGCCCGGGAGCAGGGCGCGGCCCTGGCCGGGCAGCGAAACCAGCGCCAACCCTTTGCCAGCGTGGCCGAGCGCCTGAGCGCCTACGACCGCTTGCCCTATCTGGGCCTGGACCGCTTTCAGGAACGGCGGCTCCTGGCCGGGCTGGTCTGCGCGGCCCTGCCCCCGGAGGCGGGCCTGTCCCAGGGTCTGGCCCGGGCCGAGGCCCTGCGCGCCGCGGGCGACTCCCTGGCCGCCCTGGAGGAGATCGGCCGGGTGTACGACGCCGGAGTGGAGCTCTTCGAAAAGCTCTAAAAAGCCGCCGCCGGGCCTGGCGGTCAAATTTTTCCCTTGCAATTCCCGCCATCCTGGCGATGCTTGAGGTGGAGATATATTTTATATTATTTCCGCCATGGTATTTGTGGGGTACGTCCCGGCCGGAGGAATGGGGCCGGACAGCAGGATGCCTCCGGTTAAGGAAGCAAGGCGGGACCGATGAAAAAACCCGAATCACGCTCTGACGAAGCCTACCAGCAGATCAAGCTGATGCTGCTCAGGGATCAGTTGCAACCCGGCCAAAAGCTGCGCTACCAGGAAATCGCCAAGGGCCTGGGCATGAGCCAGACTCCGGTGATGCTGGCCCTGGTGCGCCTGGAAAACGACGGCCTGGTTCGCTCGCGCCCCAACCGGGGCTACTACGTGCCCGAGATAGACCTGGAAGAGGCCAAGGAGCTCTACGACATCCGGCTGATGGTGGAGGTGCCCCTTTTGGGCAACACCGTGGAGACCATCAGCGACCAGCAGATCGCCGAGCTCGAGGAGCTGCTGGAATCCCACGCCGCGGTCCGGGAGGGCTCCTACAGCCGGGAGCGCATCTGGCGCGACGCCCGGTTCCATCTGGCCCTGGCCGCCTGCAGCGGCCACCGGGTGGCCCTCAACATCCTGCGCCGGGTGTTCGACCTGCTCTATCTGCGCTACCGGCCGCCCTTGGCCACCACCCAGCGCATCCACACCACCGAGCGCGAGCACCGCGAGTTCTTCGAGGCCCTCACCTCCCGCGAGCCTGAACGCTGCATGGCGGTTATGCGCGACCATATCGAACACGGACGCCAGTTCATCCTGGAAAGCCTGCCCTCGCGCGGCGAGCCGCAAGAGGCCCTGCACCTGCTGGACGAATAGACCCTCAGCCCAGGAGCCGGACCTCCGGCCGCACCCTGAAAAGGGCTTGACTGTAAGCACAAATATATTATACAAACCAAAATAAATTATTTTATAAGATTTATCCTGGGGGAAAACTTGGTATTCCGGGTCTGGTCCGGCGAATTATCGGCCGGGCCGGGGACTTCACCCTTGGCAAGCGCAAGAAGGGACAATCGTGGAAATAGTAGTTCTGGTCAAGCAGGTGCCCGCCACCGACCAGGTCAAGATAGACCCGGAGCGGGGCACCATGATCCGGGAAAACATCGAGTCCGAGCTCAACCCTCTGGACCTGTTCGCCGTGGAGGAGGCGGTGCGCCTCAAGGAGCGCCTGGACGGCGAGGCCAACATCAACGTCCTGTCCATGGGCCCGGCCAAGGCGGTCAAGACGGTGCGCGACGCCCTGGCCCGGGGCTGCGACCAGGGCTGGCTGCTGTCGGACCGCAAGTTCGCCGGGGCCGACACCTGGTCCACCTCCTTCACCCTGGCCAGCGCCATCGAAAAGCTGGTGCCCGGCTGCGACCTGATCCTGTGCGGCGAGCGGGCCACCGACGGCGACACCGGCCAGGTGGGGCCCATGGTGGCCACCTTCCTGGGCCTGCCGGTGCTCAGCTTCGTCAGCGCGGTGGAGCGCCTGGACCAAGGCGCCCTGGCCGCGCGCCGCGAGGTGGAGGGCGGCAGCGAGCTGGTTCAGTGCCCCCTGCCCGCCCTGCTCAGCGTGGTCAAGGCCATCAACCATCCCCGCCTGCCCAACCTGGCGGGCAAGCGCCGGGCCAAGGCGGCCGAGGTGCCGGTGGTCACCGCCGAACAACTGGAGCTGCCGGTGGAAAAGCTGGGCCTCAAGGGCTCGCCCACCCGGGTGGTCAAGGTGTCCAAATCCCAGTTGTCGCGCCAGGGCCGCATCCTGAACCTGGAAGACGATCCAACCGCGGCGGTGGAGGCCCTGGTGGCCTTCTTCACCTCGCCCCCGTCCGCGCCGGAGGCATAGAACATGTCCAATCAACTTGATCAATACCGAGGCGTATGGACCCTGGCCGAGGTGCGCCAAGGCAAGATACATCCCGTGTCCTTCGAGCTTTTGGCCTGGGGCCAGAGCCTGGCCCAGAAGCTGGGCGTGGAGCTGGCCAGCGTGGTGCTGGGCAGCGGCGTGGGCGATCAGGTGGACCAGCTCATCGCCCACGGGGCGGACAAGGTCTATCTGGCCGACGATCCGGCTTTGCTGGACTTCGGAGTGGAGCCCCAGGCGGGAATCCTCACCGACCTGATCAAACAGCACAAGCCCGAGGTTCTCCTGGGATCGGCCACCACCACCGGGCGCACCCTGTTGCCCGTGCTGGCCATCACCCTGACCACCGGGCTCACCGCCGACTGCACCGGCCTGGACATAGACCTCACCGAGCGCCTGCTGATCCAGACCCGCCCGGCCATCGGCGGCAACGTCATGGCCACCATCAAGACCCCCACCGGCCGTCCCCAGATGGCCACGGTTCGCCCCAAGTCCAAACGGCCCCTGGCGGCCGATCCCGCCCGCAGCGGCGAGGTGATCAAGGTGGAGCTCGGCCCCGAGCAGCTGGCCAGCCGGGTCAAGCGCCTGGAGTTCACCCCCGAGGAGACGGTGGGCGCGCCCCTGCAGGACGCCGAGGTCATCGTGGCCTGCGGCAAGGGCCTCAAGGACGTGAAGAACCTCAAGCTGGTCACCGAGCTCACCGAGATATTGGGCGGCTCCCTGGGGGCCACCCGCAAGGCCATCGACCTGGGCTGGCTGAGCTACTCCCACCAGATCGGCCTCAGCGGCAAGACGGTGAGCCCCAAGCTCTACCTGGGCTGCGGGGTGTCCGGGGCGGTGCAGCACCTGGCGGGCATCACCTCGGCCGAGAAAATCGCGGCCATCAACTCCGATCCCGAGGCGGCTATATTCCAGGTGGCCGACCTGGGGGTGGTGGGTGATCTGTTCCAGGCGTTGCCCCTGCTGGTGGAGCGCCTCAAGCAAAACACGGAAGGCAGCGCCTCATGAGCGAGCAATACGGCAAAGTGACCGATGAAATAGCGGCGCGGCTCGGCGAAATAGTGGGTTCAGGCAACCTGATGTACGGCGATGCCGAGGCCATGGAAGACTATGCCGGCGACGAGGCCGGCCCCTTCTTCCGGCATGCGCCCGAGGCGGTGGTCAAACCCGAGAGCACCGAGCAGGTGGCCCAGATCATGAAGCTGGCCAACCAGCACCGCATCGCGGTGGTGGCCCGGGGCGCGGGCAGCGGCCTGGCCGGGGCGGCCACCCCGCTCCAGGGCGGCATCGTGCTCTCCCTGGAAAAGATGAACCACATCCTGGAGATCGACATGCTCAACCGGGTGGTGGTGGCGGAGCCCGGCGTGGTCACCAACGACCTCTGCCGCACCGTGGCCGAGCAGGGCCTGATGTACGCCGGCTACCCCATGAGCACCGAGACCAGCTTCATCGGGGGCAACGTGGCCACCAACGCCGGCGGCGGCAAGGTGATCAAGTACGGCAACACCCGGGCCCACGTGCTGGGCCTGGAGGTGGTCACCCCCACCGGCGAGGTGATGCAGCTGGGCGGCAAGTACCGCAAGGACACCTGGGGCTACAACCTGTTCCATCTGGTGGTGGGCTCCGAGGGCACCCTGGCCGTGGTCACCAAGGTCTATTTGAACCTGGTGCCCCTGCCGGGCAAGACCGTCGACCTGCTGGTGCCCTTCCCGGACATCGACACCGCGGTCTCCTCGGTGGCCGCGCTGGTGCGCTCGCCCAAGGTCACTCCGGTGGCGGTGGAATACATGGACCAGTATTCGGTGATCCTGGCCACCCGCTACTTCAACACCTCCTGGCCCCTGCAGGACACGGCCCAGGCCTACCTGATCGTGCAGCTCGAGGGCGCGGACCAGGAAGAGCTGGAGGAGCAGTACGAGAACGCGGGCGACATCTGCCTGGAGCAGGGAGCCATGGACGTTTTCGTGGCCGAGAGCCGCTCGGACTCGCACAACCTGTGGAAGGTGCGCCAGGAGTGGGGCCCCGCGGTGCGCGCGGCCGACGCCACCTCCTACAGCGCCTGCGACGTGGTGGTGCCTCTGGGCCAGGTGCCGGCCTTCATGGCCAAGGTGGCCGAGATGGAAAACGAGCGCAAAATGCGCATACCCACCGTGGCCCACATCGCCGACGGCAACTTCCACCCCAAGTCCATGCGGCCCGAGGGCCTGCCCCTGGACCAGTGGCCGGAGGTGGCCGAGAGCGTGTACCACGAGATGATCCAAACCGCGGTGGAGTTGGGCGGCGCGGGCAGCGGCGAGCACGGGGTGGGCTACAGCAAGCGGCCCATGTTCCTGGCCAACACCCCGCCCCACCAGTTGGAGATACTCAAGGGCATCAAGCAGGTCTTCGATCCCAACGGCATCCTCAACCCGGGCAAGATATTCTAAAACCGCCCGCCCCAGGAGACACGCCATGTCCATCCTGAGCTTGGACCAACCCGGCCGCCAGTTGCTCTATATGGGCAACGAGGCCATCGCCCGCGGAGCCATCGAGGCCGGAGTGCGGGTGGTGGCCTCCTACCCGGGCAACCCCTCTTCGGAGATAACCGCCTCCCTGGCCAAGGTGGCCGGGGAGCTGGGCATGTACGTGGAGTGGTCGGTGAACGAGAAGGTGGCCGCAGAGGTGGCCGCCGGGGCCTCCCTGGCCGGGCTGCGCTCCATGACCTGCATGAAGCACAACGGCCTCAACGTGGCCTCGGACTTTTTGTTCGCCCTCAACTTCACCGGCACCAAGGGAGGCATGGTCATCGTCATCTGCGACGACCCCCTGGCTTTGTCCTCCACCGCCGAGCAGGACACCCGCGCCTTTGCCAAGGCCGCGGACCTGCCCCTGCTGGAGCCCTCCGACTTCCAGGAGGGCAAGGACATGGTCAAGGCCGCCTTCCGGGTCTCCGAGGAGGTGGGCCTGCCGGTGCTGGTGCACAGCGTCACCCGCTTTTCCCATGCCCGGGGCAACGTGACCCTGGGCGAGATTCCCCAGGGCCAGCCCAAGCCCCACTTCGACACCCTGCATCCGGCCTATCCCAAGCCGGTGGAAAACACCCATCCCGCCCTGCACCGCAAGCTGGCCCAGGCCGGCCGCGCCCTGGCCGGGGAAGGCTACAACTCCTACAGCGGCCCGGAGCGTCCCGATCTGCTGGTGCTCACCTGCGGCTCGGGCGTGGCCTACATGAACGAGGCCCTGGAGGGCCTGGGCGCCTCGAACCGGGTGGGAGTGGCCAAGCTGGGCCTCACCTGGCCCCTGCCCGAGGGCTTCCTGCGGAAGACCCTGGCCCGCTGCGCCCAGGTGCTCTTTTTCGAGGAGATCGACCCCTTCCTGGAGGACAACGTAAAGGCCTTCTGCGCCCAGGAGGGCGGGGACCTGCTCAACAAGACCTTCCTGGGCAAGGCCTCGGGCGCGGTGCCTTCGGTGGGAGAAAACTCGCCGGACACCGCGGTGGCCGCCCTTGGCGCGGCCCTGGGCCTGAAGCCCCAGCCGCCCCGCCCGGCCGATTACGCCGACGAGGCCCTCGCCCTGGTGCGGGACCTGGCCCCGGTTCGCCAGTTGGGCCTCTGCGCCGGCTGCCCCCACCGGGCCACCTACTGGGCGGTCAAGAACGCCCTGGCCCTGGACGGCCGCGAGGGGTTCGTCACCGGCGACATAGGCTGCTACGCCCAGGGGCGGGGCCCCTCGGGCTTCTCCCAGATGAAGACCATGTTCGCCATGGGCTCGGGCGCGGGCATTGCCAACGGCTTCGGCCAGCTCACCCGTTTCGGGGCCGAGCAGCCGGTGCTGGCGGTGTGCGGCGACTCCACCTTTTTCCACGCCGCCCTGCCCGCCCTGATCAACGCCCGCTTCAACGGCTCCAACCTGCTCATGCTCATCCTGGACAACAACGCCACGGCCATGACCGGCTTCCAGCCCCATCCCGGGGTGGGGATCACGGCCATGGGCCAGCCGGCCCCGGCCCTGGACCCGGCCGAGGTCTGCCGCTCCCTGGGGGCCGAGGTGCTGGAGCTGGACCCCTTTGAGGTGCAAAAGACCACCGAGACCATCTACGACCTGCTGCAGGACTTGGACGGGGTCAAGATCCTGGTGCTCAAGCAGGAATGCGCCCTGGTGCGGGGCAAGCGCCAGCGCCTTCTGTTCAAGATGAGTCTGGACCAGGAGCGCTGCCTGGGCGCGGACTGCGGCTGCAACCGCTTCTGCACCCGGGTGTTCAAGTGCCCCGGCCTCATCTGGGACCCGGCCCAGGGCAAGGCGGCCATCGACGAGGCCATCTGCACCGGCTGCGGGGTCTGCGCCACCATCTGTCCCCAGCAGGCCATCGTCAAGGAGGTGATCTCATGAGCGCCGCGCCCGACCCCTTCAACCTGATCATCACCGGGGTGGGCGGCCAGGGCAATGTGCTGGCCTCCCAGATCCTGGGCCAAGCCCTGGTGCGCCAGGGCTGGGTGGTCACGGTGGGCGAGACCTACGGCGCCTCCCAGCGGGGCGGCTCGGTGATGAGCCATCTGCGCCTGTCGCGCCGCAAGCAGTGGTCCCCCCTGATCCCCGAGGGCCAGGCCCATCTGGTGGTGGGGCTGGAGCCCCTGGAGTCGCTCCGGGTGATGGCCCGCTACGGCAATCCCGGGGTGCTCACCCTTACCAACACCAGGCCCATCCACCCCCTGGACGTGATCGCCGGCGCGGCCGAGTACCCGGAGATGGACACCCTGCTGGCCAAGCTGAAGAAGCTGGGCGCCGGGGTTTGGACCGTGGACGCCACCCGCATCGCCTTGGAGCTGGACAACCCCATCCTGTCCAACATGGCCATGCTGGGGGCCCTGGCCGGGATGGAGCTGGCCGCCGCCCCCCTGAGCCGGGAGGACTTTGCCGAGGCCCTGGGCATGCTGCTGCCCGCCAAGGCCCTGCCCGCCAACCTGGAGGCCTTTGACCAAGGCCGCGCCTCGCTGCGCGAAATCTGACCGACCGCCCCTGGAGGACGCTTTGAACTTCCCTCGCCTGATGCGCATTCGCCAGACCATGCCCGACATCCGCCTGCAAGACATCGCCGGCGAGGTGCGCCGCCAGGTGGCCTCCATGGACCTGGGCGCCCAGCTCAAGCCCGGCCAGAGCGTGGCGATCACCGCGGGCAGCCGGGGCATCAGCAATCTGCCCCTGGTGCTGGCCACCCTGGTGGAAGAGTTCAAGGCCCTGGGGGCCGAGCCCTTCCTGGTGCCGGCCATGGGCAGCCACGGCGGAGCCACGGCCGAGGGCCAGATCACCACCCTGCGCGAGCTGGGCATCACCCCCGAGACGGTGGGCGCGCCCATCCGCTCCAGCATGGAGACGGTGCGCCTGGCCGCCACCAGCCAGGGGGTGCCGGTGTTTTTGGACAAGCACGCCTCCCAGGCGGACCACGTGGTGGTGGTCAACCGGGTAAAGCCCCACACCGTGCTCAGCGGCGAGGTGGAGAGCGGCCTGCACAAAATGCTGCTCATCGGACTGGGCAAGCAGGAAGGGGCGGACTCCTATCACCGCGCCTTCCACGCCCACAGCTTCGACGCCATCGCCCGCACGGTGGGCCAGGCGGTTATCCGTGAGGGCAAGGTGCTCATGGGCCTGGCCCTGGTGGAGAACGCCTTCAAGCACACCGCCGTCATCGAGGCGGTGCGGCCCCGGGATTTCTGGGAGCGCGAAAAGGACCTGCTGGTCAAGGCCAAGGAGCTTCTGCCCCACCTGCCCTTTGACCAGGCCGACCTGTTGATCATCGACGAGTTCGGCAAGAATATCTCCGGCTCGGGCATGGACACCAACGTGGTGGGGCGCAAGCCTTTCGCCAACCTGCCGCCCGAGCAGGTGCGCCCCCGTATCAACGCCATCTACGTGCGCGACCTCACCCCGGCCAGCCACGGCAACGCCACGGGCATCGGCCGCACCGACCTGGCCCACAGCCGCCTGATCGAAAAGATCGACTGGCCGGCCACCTACATGAACTGCCTCACCGCCAACGCGCCGGGCTCGGCCAGCATGCCCATGCACTTTGCCAGCGACCACCAGAGTCTGGTGGCGGCCCTGCCCGCGGTCATGGGAGGCGACGACCCCTCCCAGGCCCTGGTTATGCGCATCAAAAACACCATGGAGCTCGAAGAGGCCCTGGTATCCGAGGCCTATCTGGACCAGGCCCGCGAACGCGGCGACCTGGAGATCCTGGGCCCGGCCGAGGAGCTGATCTTTGACGATCAGGGAGACCTGCTCCCCTGGTAGAGGCCGCCAGGCCACGAACCCATTTTCCGGCTTTTGTCTGAAATGCCGTCTTGACACAGAGGAAAGCGATGTGCGAGTATCTGTCTACTGAATTGTCGACAATCTGAGAATACTTATCGAAATCGCTACCTTTTCGCCTGGGCGCCGCACGCATGAAAGCCATTCAGGACCAGCTTTACAAGACCCTGCGAAAAGAAATCATCCTGGGCAAGCTCATGCCCGGAGAGCGCATCACCGAAACCGAGCTGGCCAAACGCTTCTCCTGCAGCCGCAGCCCGGTGCGCGAGGCCCTGTCGCGCCTGCACACCGAGGGCTTCGTGGAGGTGCTCCCCCGGCGGGGAGCCGTGGTTTCCAAAACCTCGGCCCAGGAGGTCCACGATTATTACGCCCTGCTCAAGGTGCTGGAAAGCCAGGCGGTGAGCTGGGCCGCTCCCAAACTGACCCCGGAAGAGATCGACAAGCTGGAGCAAACCAACGAAGCCATGCGCCAGATAAAGGTGGACAGCCAGACCGGCATCGAGGACTGGGTGCGCCTGAACCTGGAATTCCACCGTTTGTTCCGGCGGCACTGCGGCAACATGAAGATGGACTGGCTGGTGGGAGAGGTCCGCTCCCGGATCACCCGCTTCCTCTACACCTCCCTCATGGTGCCCGCCTTCGACGAATACGTTCAAGACCACGACCTGATAATCAAGCAGCTGCGCGCCAAGGACCATGCCGCCGCGGCCGACACCATGCTCCGCCACGTGGAGCGGGCCCAGGCCGTGCTGGACCGTTTTTTGGTGCGCGAGGACCACACCGGCCGGCTCCAGGCGGGCCGCCGGGAATAGCGAGGACGCAAACCGGATTTAAGATCCGCGAAACATAATTAGGCGCAAACCACACCACGACACCATCATCATTGCCTGCGCCTCCCATGTGAACCGCTGACCACGGCGCCGTTTTGGCGCCCGGCGAGAGTTACCCTGCCAAAAGGCATGGGAGCCTTAACCACCATCCTGGGAAGGAGATGATGGCATGTTCAAAAAAGACTTAACCCGTAGACAGTTCGTCAAAACCGCGGGCGCGGGAATCGCGGCCTTGGGAATGATGGGCCAGATCCCCAGCTTGGCCTGGGCGGCCAAGAACTACACCTTCGGGTCGGCCAGCGCGGCTGGCTCCTGGTATCCCCTGGCCGTGGCCATGGCCAAGGTGATCAACGACAACGTGCCCGGCTACAATGTAACCGGCGTGACCACCCCTGGCGCCAGCCGGGAGAACATCCTGCGCATCGACCGCAAGGAGATGGAGATCGGCTGGTCCTCGGCCAACATCCTCTACAAGGGCTACAACGGCCTCAAGCCCTTCAAGGCCAAGCAAAAGGTCACGGGCTGGTTCGCGGCCTATCCCGGCCTGTTCACCATCGCCGTGCGCAAGGGCTCGGGCATCACCGACATCTCCCAGCTCAAGGGCAAGAAGGTTGCCCTGGGCACCCCCGGCTCGCAGACCATGATGGACAACGTGAACCTCATCTTCAAGAACTGCGGCCTCAATGCGGACAAGGACCTGAAGCCCGAGTACATCCGCTTCCCCGACGCGGTGCAGAAGATGATCGACGGTCACATCGACGCCTGCTCCTACTTCATGGGCATCGGCGTGCCGGGCTACGTGCAGCTGGCCGACAGCACGGACGTGGTCTTCCTGCCCATCCCGGCGGCGGCGCAGCCCAAGATCCTCAAGCAGGATCCCGCCTACTTCATCGGCGAGATCCCGGCCGGCACCTACAAGGGCCAGGACAAGGCCGTGGCCGCGGCCGGCATGGCCTACACCGTGGCCTGCGGTCCCTTCCTTAGTGACGAGTTCATGTACAACGCCACCAAGGCGGTGTTCGAGAACCTGTCCTTCATCGCCAGCGCTTCGGCCAACTTCAAGCGCACCAGCCTGGCCAACGTCTACAAGGGCATGCCCATCCCGGTGCATCCCGGCGCGGCCAAGTACTTCAAGGAAAAGGGCATCACCCCGTAAAACCATCCCCTGAGCGCGGAGGCCTCCCCATCCGGGGGGACCTTCGCGCTCAAGCGGCGATCCGGGGCCGTCCGGGACCGGAGCGCGAAAAAACCATCCTGAATTCGCGAGGGGAATAGTCGGGTCATGATCGAAACGATCAATAAAGGCATCAACAACTTCATTATGGTTTTGGCGGCGGCGCTTTCGGCGATTTCGCTCTACACCGCCTTTTTCGGCACCTTCGAGACCATGACCCAGAGGACCATGCACCTGGCGGTCATCGCGGTGATCGCCCTGTTCCTCTACAAGCTCAAGTCGGCCGAGAAAAAACCCTGGCTAAACCTGGGGGTCAACACGGCGCTGGCCGTGCTGATCGTGGCTTCCAATGTGTATTTGCTCATGAACTGGAAGGAACTCTACATAGAGCCCTTCCTGGACAACTGGGGCATCTTCATGGGGGTTTCGGCCATCGTCATCCTGCTGGAGCTGACCCGGCGCACCGTGGGCATTTCCCTGGCCGTCATCGTGCTGCTGTTTTTGGTCTACACCTATTTCGGGGCCCACATTCCCGGATTCCTGGGCCACCGCGGCTACGGGGTCGAGCGCATCGTGGTGCAGGTGTTCGCGGGCACCGAGGGCATCTACGGCATTCCCATCGGGGTCTGCGCCACCATCGTGATCGTGTTCCTGATTTTCGGGGCCTTTTTGGACCGGGCCGGGGCCTCCAACGTACTGCTCAACCTGGCCACCTCCATCGCCGGGCGCTACCGGGGCGGACCGGCCAAGGTCTCCATCGCCGCCTCCGGTTTCATGGGCATGCTCTCGGGCTCCTCGGCGGCCAACGCCGCCACCACCGGGGCGGTGACTATCCCCATGATGAAAAAGTCGGGGGTGACGCCGGTGGTGGCCGGGGCCATCGAGGCGGTGGCCTCCTCGGGCGGCTACAAGACCCCGCCCATCATGGGCGCGGTGGCCTTTGTCATGGCCAACATGCTGGGCGTTGATTACGTGGACGTGTGCATCGCCGCGTCGCTGCCGGCCTTTTTCCACTACTTCGGCCTGTTCCTCATGGTGGACTTCTACGCCGGGCAAAAGGGCCTTTCCGGTTTGCCCAAGGAAAAGATCCCCAACTTCTGGTCCGCGTTCAAGTCCGGGTCCCCTTTCATGCTGCCGGTGGCCTTGCTCATCGTGCTCATGTCCATGAAGTACTCGGCCATGTACGCCTGCGCCTACTCCCTGCTGGCCCTGTGGCTGGTTGCCGGCGTCTCGCGCACCCTGTCGCTCAAGAGCGTCTTTTTGGCCCTCAAGGACGGGGCGGTGCGCATGATCCCCATCACCATCCCCTGCGCGGTGGCCGGCATCATCCTGGGCATCCTCACCCTCACCGGCGCGGGCATGAAGCTCTCCGAGGTGATCAGCTTCCTGGCCCAGGGCAGCCTGTTCCTGACCCTGTTCTGGATCATGATCATCTCCATCGTGCTGGGCATGGGCCTGCCGCCGGTGGTCTCCTATCTGGTGCTGGCCGCTTTGGAGGCCCCCGCCATGATCAACCTGGGGGTGCACCCCATGGCGGCCCACTTGTTCATCTTCTATTTCTGCGCCCTGTCGCTGATCACCCCGCCCATCTGCACCACCGCCTTCACCGCGGCGGCCATCGCCGAGGCCAACCCCATGAGGACCGGCCTGGAGGCGGTGCGTTTTGGAATCGTGCTCTACACCCTGCCCTATTTGTTCGTGTATAGCCCGGCCCTGCTTTTCGACGGCACCCTGACCCAGACCTTCCTGGTGTTCATCCAGGCGGCGGTGGGTGTCTTCGCTCTAGCCGTGGGAGCCCAGGGATTTTTCCTCAGCTCCCTCAACTGGCCCAAGCGGGGCATTTTCGTGGGCGCTTCGATCCTCCTTTTCTGGCCCAGCCAGCTGCTGTCCCTGCTGGGAGTGATCATCATCGCCATCATGCTGTTCAACCAGTGGCGCCAGCGCCGCGCGGTGGCCGTGGCCTGAGCACCCGGCCCGCCGGCAGCCACAGGAAGGATATGCACACAATGAGGAAAGCATCATGACCGAAGGTCCCATAGCACCGGCCTCCTTTGATTTGAGCGGCAAGGTGGCCCTGGTCACCGGCTCCAGCCGGGGGCTGGGGCGCTACATAGCCATCGGCCTGGCCCAAGCCGGGGCCGACGTGCTGGTCACCTACCGGGGCTCCCGGGAAGACGGCGAACAAACCCAGGAGCAAATAAGCGCCCTGGGCCGCCGGGCGGTGCTCAGCCACATGGACGTGACCGACGTGGCCTCCATCCGCCAGACCGTTGAGCAGGCGGTGGATGAGCTGGGCGGCCTGGACATCATGGTCAACAACGCGGGCATCAACGTGCGCCAGCCCGCCCTGGAGCTGAGCGTCGAGGACTTCGACGCGGTGATGACCGTGAACCAGCGGGGCACCTACTTCGGCTGTCAGGCCGCCGCCAGGGTCATGGTCGAGCGGGGCGGGGGCAAGATCATCAACATGGCCTCGGCCGCGGCCTATCTGGTGCGCAAGGGGCTGACCATGTCGCCCTACGCCATGAGCAAGGCGGGCATCGTCATGCTCACCAAGGCCCTGGCCATGGAGTGGGCCGAGCAGGGCATCAACGTCAACGCCCTGGCACCGGGCTACTTCGCCACCCCCCTGACCGCGGCCCCCCTGGCCGACCCGGCGGTGCACGCCCGCATCGTGGCCAACACCCCCATGGGCCGGGTGGGCCAGGCCGAGGACATAGTGGGCGCGGCGGTGTTCCTGGCCTCGCCGGCCTCGGACTACATCACCGGCCAGACCGTGTGCATCGACGGCGGCCGCACGGTGCTCTAGGGGCCCAAGGGAAGCGGACAACATGACCATCACCGAATTCGTCAAGGCCCAGGCCGCCAAGTTCGGCGACCGCACCTACCTCCTCGGCGAGGGCGGGCCCATCACCTACGGCCAGTTCGACCAGATCACCGACCGTCTGGCCGCCCGCCTGGCCGGGCTGGGCCTTCAGCCCGGCGACCGGGTGGCCACCCTGCACCCCAACAGCCCCCAGCTGCTGCTGGCCTACTTCGCCATCATCAAGGCGGGCTGCGTGGTGGTGCCGGTCAACCCCATCTACACCGCCCGAGAGATAGCCCACATCCTGGGCGACTCCGGGGCCAAGGCGGTTATCGTGCACCAGGACTGGGCCCAGCGCCTGCAAGAGGTGGGCGATGACGCCCCGGACGTGGAGCAGGTGGTGGTGCGCCCCGACGGAGAAAACCTGGAGCTCACCCTGGAGCGCGAGTGCCCGGAGCCGGCGCCCGGATACGCCCCCCCGGACATGACCCCGCAAATGCCCGCCCTGACCTTTTACACCTCCGGCACCACGGGCAAGCCCAAGGGAGTGGTGCTCACCCACCGCAACCTCACCTTCGGCGGGCCCAACGTGGCCCAGAACTACGGCCTCCGGGCCGAGGACGTGACCATGGCCGCCCTGCCCATGGTGCACATCTTCTGCATCGCCAGTCCCTTCATGGGCGCCTTCAGCTCCGGAGGCAGCGTGGTGGTGGTGGACGGCTTCAAGAGCGAGGAGGTGCTGGCGGCCATCGCCGAGCACCGGGTCACCTGGTTCCCGGGCGTGCCCACCATGTTCACCTATTTGCTCAACACCCTGGACCAGTCCCGCCACGACGTGTCCTCGCTGCGCATGGGCCTTTCCGGCGGGGCCTCCCTGCCGGTGGAGGTGCTCCGGCAGTGGGAAGAGCGCTTCGGGGCCGAGATCATCGAGGTCTACGGCCTCACCGAATCCACCGGCCTGGTCACCGGCAACCCGGTCTACGGCCTGCGCAAGCCGGGCTCCATCGGGGTGAACGTCTCCGGAGTGGACGCCCGCGTGCTGGACGACCAGGGCGGCGAGGTGCCCATCGGCGAGGTGGGTCACCTGGTCTTCCGGGGGCCCAACGCCACCCGGGGTTATCACAACCTGCCCGAGGTGACCGCCGAGCGCATCAAACACGGCTGGGTCTACACCGGAGACCATGCCTACCGCGACGAGGACGGCTACTACTTCCTGGTGGGCCGCGAGGCCGAGCTGATTATCACCGGCGGCTACAACGTCTATCCCCGCGAGGTGGAGGAGGTGCTCTACGCCTGCCCAGGGGTGAGCGAGGCCGCGGTCATCGGCGGGCCCCATCCCAGCAAGGGCGAGGTGCCCATGGCCTTCGTGGTGGTGCACCAGGACGCGGACCCGGACGAGGAGGCCATCCTGGCTCACTGCCGGGGATGCCTGGCCCCCTACAAGATGCCGGTGATCCGCTTCCTGGACGAGCTGCCCAAGAACCCCACCGGCAAAATCATGAAAAAGGACCTGCCCCGGTCCTGAAACATGGGGCCCGCGCCCCGCGTTCGGCCTATAGGAGCTTCCCATGGATTTGATGCTTTCATCCCAAGAAAAGGATTTCGCCGCCTCCTGCCGCCAGTTCGCTCGCAACCAGTTGGTTCCCCTGGCCCGGCGCTACGGCGAAACCGACGAGGTGCCCCGCGACATGGTGGCCCAGATGGCCGGCGCCGGTATCTTCGAGCTGCTGCTCCCCGAGGACCTGGGCGGGCCGGGGGTCAAGGCCCTGCCGCTTAGCCTGGCCCGGGAAGCCTTCGCCGGGGTGTGGTGCCCGGCCGACGTGACCCTGGCCATGCAGGGCCTGGGCTCCTACCCCATCACCCTGGCCGGCTCGCCGGCCCAGCGCGAGAAGTATCTGCCCAAGGTGGCCAAGGGCGAGCTGCTGGCCACCTTCGCCCTCACCGAGCCCAACGCGGGCAGCGACGTGAACGGCATCGAGTCCATCGCCGAGCCGGTGGAGGGCGGATGGCGGCTCAACGGCCAGAAGGTATTCATCTCCAACGGCTATTCGGCCGACTTCGCGGTGACCTTCGCGCGCACCCCCCAGCCGGACAATCCCCGCGCCCTGTCGGCCTTTATCCTGGAAAAAGGCATGGAGGGCCTGATCGTGGCCGAGCGCCTGCAGGTCATCGCCCCGCACGACCTGGCCCGCCTGCGCTACGAAAACCTGTTCGTGCCCGAGGAGAACGTGCTGGGCGAGGTGGGCAACGGCTTCAAGATCGCCATGCAGACCCTGGAGCTGCTCCGGGTCACCGTGGGCGCGGCTGCCCTGGGTATCGGCCAGGCGGCCTTTGAGGCGGCCCTGACCTACACCCGCAACCGCCGCCAGTTCGGCTCGGCCCTGTCCGACTTCCAGGGTTCCCGCTTCAAGCTGGCCGACATGGCCACCGAGCTGGACGCAGCCCGCGCCCTGGTCTATCGGGCGGCCATCTCCAAGGACCGGGGCCTGCCCGGCGCTTCCAAGAAATCCTCCATGGCCAAGCTCTACGCCACCGAGGCCGCCTTCCGGGTGGTGGACCAATCGGTGCAGCTGCACGGCGGGGTGGGGGTGAGCCGTGGCTCGGTGCCCGAGCGCCTCTACCGCGAGATACGAGCCTTGCGCATCTACGAGGGCACCTCGGAAATACAAAAGATGGTCATCGCCCATCACCTGCTGGCCGAGGCCGAGCAGGCCCAGCAATAAAGGAACGGACAATGGACCCCAAGGCCATTTCAGAGCTGGTCAAGACCGGCAAGGTTTACGACCTGGGCATGGACTATTACGTGGGCATGCCCCACCATCCCAACCACCCACCCTTCACCTTCTCCCTGACCAAGGTGCACGGCGACATGATGTACCCCGACGGGGTGAGCGCGGCCAACTGCCTGTTCTCCACCGGCGGACACACCGGCACCCACATGGACGCGCACGGCCACATCGCGGTTGACCACAAGGTCTACGGGGTGGGCGACATCACCCCCCACCAGGATTACGAGGGCCTGCGAGAGGCGGGCATCGACAAGGTGGCCCCGGTGGTCAGCCGGGGGGTGTGCCTGGACATCGCCGGGCTGCGCGGAGTGGATTGCCTGGGCCACGAGGACGGCGTGAGCCGCGAAGACCTGGAAGGGGCCTGCGCCCGCCAGGGGGTGGAGGTGCGCCCCGGCGACGCGGTGCTCATTCGCACCGGATGGATTCGCTATTACCCCGAGGCCCGCAAATACATCGCCCACCACGAGGGTTGCCCCGGCCTGGTGGAGAGCGGGGCCCAGTGGCTGGTGGAAAAGGGCGCGGCCATCGCCGGCGGCGACACCGTGGCCCTGGAGCAGACCCCGGCCCACAACCTGCCGGTGCACCAGATTCTCCTGGTGCAAAACGGGGTGCACATCATCGAGGTGCTCAACCTGGACGAGCTGGCCGCCGACGGCGTGAGCGAGTTCCTGTTCATGGTATCGCCCCTCAAGATCCGGGGCGGCACCGCCTCGCCGGTGCGGCCGGTGGCCGTGGCCTGAGCATGGGCGGCATCTTCTCGCCTTGGAAGCTGGGGCGCCTGGAACTGGACAACCGGCTGATGCGCAGCGCCACCTGGGAGGGCATGGCCGGCCCGGACGGCATCCCCCGCCCCGAGCTGGGCGAGGTGTGGCTGCGCCTGGCCCAGGGCGGGGTGGGCCTCATCGTGGCCGGCTACTCCCATGTGCTGGCCCGGGGTCAAGGCCTGCCCGGCCAGACCGGCATCTTCGGCGAGCAGCACGTCGCGCCCCTGGCCGGGCTGGTGGACATGGTGCACCAGGCCGGAGGCAAGATCGCCGCCCAGTTGGTGCACTCCGGCCGCCACGCCAGGGCGGCCGTCATCGGGGCCAAGCCCCTGGGCCCCAGCGCCGGCCACAACGAGATGCTGGACGAAGCGGTGGAGGAAATGTCCGCCGCCCAGCTCCAGGAAATCATCGAGGCCTTTGGCCAGGCGGCCGCCCGGGCAAAGCGGGCCGGCTTCGACGCGGTGCAGCTCCACGCGGCCCACGGCTATCTCATCAGCCAGTTCCTGAGCCCCGCCTTCAACCAGCGCAAAGACCTCTATGGCGGCAGCCCGGCCAACCGGGCCCGCTTCGCCCTGGAGGTCCTGCAAGCCGTGCGGGAAGCGGTGGGGCCGGATTACCCGGTGTTCGTCAAGCTAAACTGCCAGGACGGGGTGCCCGGAGGCCTGGAGCTGGCCGAGGCGGTGGAGGTTGCCGTGGCCCTGGACCGGGCCGGCATCGACGCCATCGAGACCAGCGGCGGCATAGCCAGCAGCGGGACGGTCCACAACAACTCGCCGGGCCGGGTGGTGCGCGGCCCGGAAGAAGAAGGCTACTTCCTGCCCTATGCCCTGGCGGTCAAACAACGGGTGAGATGTCCGGTGATCAGCGTGGGCGGCTGGCGCAGCCCGGAGCGCATCGCCCAGGCCCTGGACCAAGTGGACGCCATCGCCGTTAGCCGCCCCCTCATCCGCCAGCCGGACCTTCCCCAACGCTGGCGGTCGGGGGACGGCGCAGCGGCCACCTGCATCTCCTGCGGGCAGTGTCTGGCCTGGGGGCTGAAGGGCGGCATCCGCTGCGGCCAGGAAAAGAAAGGCCGGGCCTAGAGCCTGCCGTCTTCAGCCGCGCGGGAGGGCTCAGTCCTCGGAAACCAGGTCCTGGCGCAAATCGCGCTTGAGCACCTTGCCCGAGGCGTTGCGCGGGATCTGCTCCAAAAACACCACCCGCCTGGGCTTTTTGTAGGAAGCCAGGTTGGCCTTGCAGTGGGCGATGATCCCGTCCTGGTCCAGGCCGCTGCCCGGCTTGAGGGACACGCAGGCGCACACCGTCTCGCCCCAGGTGGCGTCGGGCAGGCCGACCACCGCAGCGTCGCTCACCTCGGGGTGGGTGTAGAGCACCTCTTCCAACTCGCGGGGATAGATATTCTCCCCGCCGCTGACGATCATGTCCTTCTTGCGGTCCACGATGTACAAGAAGCCTTCTTGGTCGGTCACGGCCAGATCGCCGGTGTGCAGCCAGCCGCCGCGCAGGGCCTCGGCCGTGGCCTCGGGCGCGTTGTGATAGCGCTGCATCACGTTGGGCCCCTTGCACAACAGCTCGCCCACCTCCCCCGGCCCCAGGGGCCGGTCTTCCTCGTCCGCCACCCGCGCCTGCAAAAAGGGCAGCGGCGGCCCCACCGAAGCGTCCTTGCGCAGGGAGTCGCGCGCCCCCAGGATGGCGATGCAGGGCGCGGCCTCGGTGCAGCCGTACACGTCGTAGACCCCGTTGATGTTGGGGAAAAACTCCATGAGCTTGCGCTTGGTCTCCATGGCCAGTTTGTCGGCCCCGGCGGTGCATTTGGTTATGCTGCCGGTGTCGTAGCTACCGGCCGCCGGGTGCTGCATGAGCAGGTTGTACATGGCCGGCGAACCGGAGATCACCGTGGCCCGCTCTTTTTGCACCGTGGCCAACAGGGACTCGGGATCGAACTTTTTTACCAGCACGCTGGTGCCGCCCAGGGCCACCTGGATGGTCAGGTGGTTGTTCAGCGCGGCGGTGTGGTACAGGGGCCCCACGATGATGGACACCTGACCGGCCCGGTCCTCGCGGCCGTGGATGGTGTTGATCAGGTTCCACATCACGTTGCGGTGGGTGAGCACCGCGCCCTTGGGCCGGCCGGTGGTGCCGGAGGTGTACATGATCTGACAGGGCGAGTCCTCGTTCACCTCGCCGTGGTCCCCGGCCGGAGCGGCGGAGTTGAGAAAAGGCTCGTAGTCCTGGGCCAGGCACGAGGGGCCGGGCTGGGGCGAGACCCACAGCCGTATCTCGGGAAGCTCCCCGCTCACCCCGGCCAGGCCCTCGTCGAACTTTGGGTCGTAGAACAGGGCCTTGGCTCCGGAGTCGGCCAGCAGATAGGCCATCTCCCGGCTGGTCAGGCGGAAGTTGATGGGCACCGCCACCAGCCCAACCCGCACCGCCGCGAAGTAGGCTTCCACCAGGTGCAGGCTGTTGTAAAAGAGCATGCCCACCGCGTCGCCGGGCCTCAGGCCCGCGGCCAGCATGGCCCCGGCCAGGGAGGCGGTGCGCCGCTCCAGTTCCTGGAAGCTGTGGCGGCCCTGGTCCGAAACCACGGCCAGTTGGCGGGAAAACTTGCCCGCCGAGTTGACGAGGAGATCGCCTAGGTTCACGAGGAGCCTCCTGCCGAATCAGAAGTTGGTATCACGGGATAGGGCCCCTGATAGCCCAGGGCGGCGGAAAGCTCCTGGCCCAGGCCCAGGAAAGAGGCCAGCAGCTTCTTGTAGGCCCGGCTCCGCACCTCCTGGGGAGACAGGGAGAGGTTAACCGCCGCCTCCACCACCCCCGCGCCGTTGATCACCGGCGCGCCCAGGGAATAGAGGTCTGGCGCCAGCTCGCGGTCGGCGATGCTGTAGCCCCGGCGCCGGGTCTTCATCAGATCGTCCCAGAGCTTGTCCGGCTCCACCAGGCTGCGCGCGGTCACCCGGATCAACTCGGCGCGCTCCAGCAGGCCGCGCAAGGCCTCGTCTTCCACCGACGCCAACAGGCACTTGCCAGTGCCGGTGCAATGGGCCGGCAAGCGGGAGCCGTCGTGCAGGTCGTAGCTGAGAAAGCGGTTCACCTCCCAGCGGGAAAGGAACACCACCTCGGCCTGGTCCAGCACCGCCAGGTTGACCGTGCGCTGCATGCGCTCGGAGAACTCCTGCAAATAGCTCCCAGCCACCTTGCGCAGGGGATTGCCGTTCAAAAAGGAGAATCCCAGGGAGAGCACCTGCGGCCCCAAAAAGAACTCGCGGTGCCGGTTTCGCTTGAGGAAGCCCAGCGCCATGAGGGTGTCGGTGTAGCGTTGGGCGGCCACCACGTTCAGGCCGGAGCGCCGGGCCACCTCGCTGAGGGTCAGGGCGGGATGCTCGGCCGAAAAGGCCTGCAACACCTTTAGCCCCCGGGCCAGGGACTGAATGAAGTGGGTTTGGCTGCGAGCCATATTAACGCTATCCGTTAATGCTTAACTATATTGTGTGATGGCAAATATTACCCTTTCGGCCCGAGCGGGGTCAAGCCGATTCGGAAGCAGCCCGGGGCCGGGCGAGGCCTAGTTTTTGTTCAGCTTGCCCAGGGCCTTGCTAAAGGCGTTGTTGAATGGCTGGGGTTGGGAGCGGCCCTTGCCCTGCCCGCCCTTGTGGGGCTTGGCAGCCGGGGCTCGTCCGCCTCCGTCCCGGCGAGGCGGCTCGGCAAAGGGGTCCTTTTTCATGGACAGGGAGATGCGCCCCCGGGCCAGGTCCAGGCCGATCACCGTGACCTCCACCTGCTGCTGCACCTTCACCTCCTGGCGGGGATCCTGCACAAAGCGGTCGGCCAGTTGGCTGATGTGCACCAGGCCGTCGTTGTGCACCCCCACGTCCACGAAGGCCCCGAAGTTGGTCACGTTGGTCACCACTCCGGGCAGGCGCATGCCCACCTGCAAATCCTCCGGTGCATGCACCCCCTCGGCAAAGGAGAAGGCCTCGAAGGCCTGGCGGGGGTCCCGGCCCGGCTTGTCCAGCTCGGCCAGGATGTCGGTCACCGTGGGCAGGCCCACCCGCTCGCTAACGTATTCCTGGGGCTTTATGCGGCGGCGCAGCTCCTGGTCCTTGAGCATCTCCTCCAGTTGGCAGGCCAAATCCCGGGCCATTTTTTCCACCACCGGGTAGGACTCGGGATGCACCGCCGAGGCGTCCAGGGGGTTGCCGCCCTGGCGGATGCGAAGGAATCCGGCCGCCTGCTCAAAGGCCTTGGGCCCCAGGCGCGGCACCTTGAGCAACTGCTTGCGGTCGCCAAAGGGGCCGTTGGCTTCGCGGTGGCGCACGATGTTCTGGGCCAGGGACGGTCCCAGGCCGGAGACAAAGGCCAAAAGCTGGGGGCTGGCCGTGTTCACCTCCACCCCCACCGCGTTGACGCAGGAGAAGACCACGTCCTCCAGGCTGCGGGCCAGGGAGCCCTGATCCACGTCGTGCTGGTACTGCCCCACCCCGATGGCCTTGGGGTCGATCTTGACCAGCTCGGCCAGGGGGTCCACCAGGCGGCGGCCGATGCTCACCGCGCCGCGCACCGTCAGGTCCAGGTCCGGAAACTCCTCGCGGGCCACCTCGGAGGCCGAATACACGCTGGCCCCGGATTCGCTGACCATGACCACGGTGACGCCCTCCAGCTCCAAACCGCGCACCAGGGCCTCGCTCTCCCGGCTGGCGGTGCCGTTGCCAATGGCAATGGCCTCGATGCCGTGCTCCTTGACCAGGCGCCGCAGCTTGTCCCCGGCCGCCTTGCGCTGGTTCTCGCTCATCAGATTGATCAGGTCGTGATGCTTAAGGTCGCCCTGGCGGTTGAGGCAGGCCACCTTGCACCCGGTGCGGAATCCCGGGTCAATGGCCAGCACCCGCTTGGGCCCCAGGGGCGCGGCCATCAAGAGCTCGCGCAGGTTCTCGGCGAACACCTTGACCGCCTCTTCCTCGGCCCGCTTGCGCAGGGCGGTGCGAAGCTCTATCTCCATGGCCCGGCCCAACAGGCGGCCGTAGCTGTCGGCCACGGCCAGGCGCACCTGCTCGGCACAGGGCCCCTCATTTTGCAAGAACATCCTCTCCAAAATGGCCAGGGCCTGCTCCGCCTCGGGCTCCACCCGGAAGATGAGGCAGCCCTCTTTCTCGCCCCGGCGGATGGCCAGGATGCGGTGCCCGGCCGCCTTGGCCGCGAGTTCGCTCCACTCGAAGTAGTCCTTGAACTTCTGCCCCTTCTCTTCCTCGCCCAACACCACCCGGCTGCGCAGCACCGCCTTTTCGGCGTACAGGCTGCGCATGGCCGCCCTCGCCTCGGCGTCCTCGTTGATGATTTCGGCGATGATGTCCCGCGCCCCGGCCAGGGCGTCCTCCACGCTCTCCACCCCTTTTTCCGCATCCAAATACTTGGCCGCCTCCCCCGCGGGGTCGTCTTGTTCCGGCTGGGCCAGCACCCACAGGGCCAGGGGCTCCAGGCCCTTTTCCCGGGCCATCATGGCCTTGGTGCGGCGCTTGGGCTTGAAGGGCAAGTACACGTCTTCCAGCTCGGCCATGCTGGCCGCGCCCTCGACCTTGGCCTCCAGCTCGGGGGTGAGCAGGTTGCGCTCGGTCAGGGACTTGAGGATGGCCCCGCGCCGGGCGTCCAATTCCTTGAGCTGGGTCAGGCGGTCGCGGATGGCGATGATGGCCACCTCGTCCAGGGAACCGGTGGCCTCCTTGCGGTAGCGGGCGATAAAGGGCACGGTGTTGCCCTCTTCCAGCAGGTTGGCCACGGCCGACACCTGGGGCAGGGAAATGGCCAGTTCCGAAGAGATCTGGGACAGGTTGGCCGCGCTGGCCGGCTGTGCTTCGCTCAAGGGTCGCCTCCACAATGCTGGGCGGTCAAAAACGCCGCCGCGTAGGCCAGGATTAATAGCCTGTTGAGGCCAAGAAAGCAAGCAGCCAGGGCAAGCGGGGGCCATGACTGGCATTTCAAAATGGCTTGCCTTGGGGGTGAGACACCAGGGCCGAACCGCTTGCGCGATCCGGCCCCTGGCTGTTCGGGTGTCCCGGCTTTTGCCGGGCCTGGGGTCAGTCGGCCTCCAGGGCCTCGGTGAGCAGGGCCTTGAAGCGGTCCAGGCTCACCGGCACCCCTTGCAGGGGAATGCCCATCCAGTCGGAGTAGTCCAATATCTCCTCGGGATGCTCGTTGAGGTACTCATCGCACAGCCCCACCCCGTCCAGCACCAGGGCGCCGCCGGTGTGGCGGGGGAAGTTCTCGTTGGCGATGCCCTTGTCCCAGCCCTCGAACACCTTGTGGCGGTACTTGACCCAGCCCGGGGTCATCCACCAGACCTTTTGCCCGCCGCCCAGCTCTTCGCGCTCGGCCTCGGAGGCCACCATGTCCATGCAATGGGTGGCCTGCACCCGCTTCACCTTGGGGCCCAGCTCGCCGATGACGTCGGCCATGGTGCGGGTGGGGTTGTTGGCGTTGACATAGCAGTACTTGGCGCCGTAGACCACGATCACCCGGTCGAAGTCGTCCTTCACCCGGTCCACCGCCTCGCCCAACTGGCGCTCCAGCTCGGGGCAGTCCTGATGCAGCCCGGGCTTGGTGTAGACGATCTTGCCCGCGTTGAGAAAGCCCTCGGCCTTGAGATGATTAAGCTCGGGACTTAGGGTGCCGCAGGCCACGATGGCCGCGCGGCTGAAATCTGGGCTTGCCATGATGCTCTCCTTGGAGCGGGGCGGGCCGCGCATTTCACGGCCCGCCCCGGTGTCGCTTTACTCGGCCAGGTTCTCCACCAGAAGCTCGCTCAGGTCCATGACTTTCAGGCTGTCGCTGAGCCCTTCGGTCTTCTGGCTGTCTTCCAGCAGCGAGATGCAGTAGGGGCAGGCCGTGGCCAGCACCTCGGCCCCGACCGAGGCCGCCTCGTTCACCCGGAGCACGCTGAAGCGCTGCTCCGGAGGGGTTTCCATCCACACCCGGCCGCCACCGCCGCCGCAGCACAGGGAGAAGTCCTTCTCCCGGGGCATGGCCACCACCTCGGCTCCGGCCTGATCCAGCAGGTCGCGGGGCTCGTCGAAGACCCCGCTGTGGCGGCCCAGGTAGCAGGGATCGTGGAAAGCCACCTTGCGGCCGTCGTCGCCCTTGAGCCTGAGCTTGCCCTCGGCCGCCAGACCGGCCAGGAGCTGGCTGGAGTGGATCACCTCGTACTCGCCGCCCAGCTCGGGGTACTCGCTGGCAAAGGTCTTGAGGCAGTGGGGGCTGGTGGTGATGATCTTCTTGACCCCCTTGCGGTTGAACAGCTCGACGTTGGAGCCGGCCAGCTTTTGGAAGGTCTCCTCGTCGCCGCTTTTGCGGATGCTCTCGCCGCAGCAGCTCTCCTCGGGTCCGATGACCCCCCAGGAGACCCCGGCCGCGTCCAGCAGACGGGCCACGCTGCGGGCGATCTTCTGGCTGCGCTGATCATAGCAGGAGGTGCAGCACACGAACAGCAGGTACTCGATGTCAGGGCCGTACTCCGGCACCTCGATCCCCTGGGTCCAGGCCATGCGGTCCTCCCGCTTGCCGGACCAGGGGTTGCCGTTGGCGTGGCAGGAGCCGCTGGCCGTCTTGAGGGGCTCGGGCCGGATGCCCGCCTCGGCCACCATGGCCCGCATGGAGCGCATGATCCCGATGATGTCCACCTCGCGGGGGCAGTTGATCACGCACTTGTTGCAGGTGGTGCAGCCGAAGAGCACTTCGTCGGTTTCATAGCCCTCCAGGCCCAGCTGTCCCAGGCGGATCATTTGGCGGGCGAAGAAGGGGCTCTCCACCTCGCGCCAGGGACAGAGCGAAGCGCACAGGCCGCACTGCATGCAGGCGTTCAGGTCCTCGCCTCCGTATAGCCGGATGGCCTCGTTTACTTCCAAAAATGGGAACTCTGCCATGGGTGGCTCCTTGGGCCGCGCCGGGGCGGCGGGTTCTAGTAGACCAGGGTGGCGTTGGCGCTCAAGAGCTCCTGGGTGAGCTTGGCCGCGGCCATGAGCTCGATGCCCTCGATGAGCTCGGACTCCTCCAGCTTGCGCTCGCGGATGCAGGGCACGCACACCATCAAACGGCCGCCCTGCTCCAAAAAGCTGTCCACCAGTTGCTTGAGGGGGGGCAGGCCGGCGGCGAAGATATGCTGCAAGCAGCCTTCCTTGGCCAGGGTCACCGCGGTGCCCTGCAAGGCCACCACCGCCTCCACCTCCATGGCCAGGGCCGCGTTGGCCAGCACGAAGGGCAAGGAGGCCTTCTCGGGATTTTCGCCGCCGTGGGTGGCGATGTAGACGATTTTTTCAGTTTGCTCGGACATGGTGAGAGTCCTTTCTGGGTAATTGCGGTTTTAGTGCTTGGCCGCCCTGCTCAACAGGCCTCGGCCGAGGTGTCGTTCAGTTCGTAGTTGAAGTAATCGCCGCTCTTGGCGCCCTCGTTGACCTTGCCGTACTTGCGCATGGCCGCCAGGTACCACAGGGTTTCCTTGGGGCTCAGGCCGGTGTCCTGGGCTATCTCCAGGGGAGTGGCCGGGCCTTGGGCCAGGCGCCCGGCGATCAGGCCGATCTTCTTTTTCTGTTGCTTGGCCTGGGCCGCGTTGGCCTTGTTGGCCTCGGCCCGCGACTGCTTCAGGGCCTTTAGGGCCGCCTTGCGTTCTTCGGGCTGCATCATGCTTTCGCTCCTTGCCCCGCGGTCTGGGCCACGATGGCGTCGACCATGGCCTCGTATTGGCCCAGGGTCCAGCCGTTGAGTTCGATGGCGTCCTGCTCGCACACGGCCACGCACACCCCGCAACCCATGCACAGGGCCGGATTGACCTGGGCCCGCTTGCCGTCGGGCGTGTCGATCATCTCGATGGCCCCATCGGAAAGGCAGGCCTCCACGCAGGCGCCGGAACCCACGCACTTGGCCTGGTCGATCTGGGCCACGAAGGGATCCAGCTCCACCTGCCCGGCGCTGAGGATGGCTCCGGCCTTGGCCGCCGCCGCCCCGGCCGCGTTGGCCACCTCGCTGGTGTCCATGGGGGCCTGGCAGGTGCCGGCCAGATAGATGCCCGCGGCGGGCAGCTCCACCGGCCTGAGCTTGGGATGCACCTCCAGCAGGAAGCGGTCCGCCCCCACCGGCAGCTTCATCTTGTCCACCAGGCCCTGGTTGTCCCGGGGCTCCATGCCCACGGCCAGCACCACCAGGTCCACCCCCAAGGCCAGTTCCTCGCCGGCCAGGAGCTGGTCCGGCACGGTGACGGTCAGGGCGCTGTCCTCGCCGCCGGCCTCGATGCGGGGCGGGGCCTCGGGCGCGAAGCGGGCGAAGACCACCCCCGCGCGCCCGGCGTTCAGGTAGTAGTCCTCCTGGCCCCGGCCATAGGTGCGAATGTCGCGGTAGAGCTCGAACACGCTGGTCTCCGGGAACTTCTCGCGAAGCTCGCAGGCCGCTTGCAGGCTGGCCGTGCAGCACACCCGGGAGCAGTGCTCGTTGAGCGTCCCGCCGGGGGCGGGCTGGTGAATGCCCGGAATCTGGCGGCTGCCCACGCAGTGGATCAGGGCCAGGCTGTTCACCGTCTTGCCGTTGACCACTAGCTGTTCGCCGCCGCCGGTCTCGCCGGCCATGATCTGGATCAGCTCGGGCAGGGTGATCACCTCGGCCAGATCGCCGTAGCCGTACTCGCCCTGGGGCGGGGTGTAGTGCTCGAAGCCGGTGGCCAATACCACGGCCCCGGAGGTGAGCTCCACCTCCTCGGAAGCCTCGGGCGGCTGATCCGCCCACACCCCCACAAAGGGCAAAAACTGGCCCGGCGAGGCATCGCCGATGCGGCTCAGGCGCTCCTGGTCCTGACCGCTGGGCGGAGTGCGTTGCAGCTTGAGCTTGAAGCTGCCCACGTAGCCGGAGTATTCGGCCAGCTCGGAGCAGGTGTAGACCGTGATGCGATCGTCGTGCAGCACCTGGGCGGCCAGGGCGCTAAGCAGCTCGCCGGCCGCCTCGCCGCTGGGGAAGGTCTTGTCCAGTTGGGACACCTGGCCCCCCAGGAAGGGGCTCTTTTCCACCAGGGCCACATTGAGCCCCTGGGCGGCCAGGTCGCGGGCCGCGCTCATGCCGGCCACGCCGCCGCCGATCACCGTGGCGTGGGCCTCGGCCTCCACCCGGATGGGCTCCAGGGGCTCCAGCTCGCCGGCCTTGCCCACCGCGGCCGCCACCAGGGCGGCGGCCTTGTCCGTGGCCCCGGGGCCGTGGTGCACCCAGGAGACCTGCTCGCGGATGTTGGCGTGTTCGTAGAGGTATGGGTTCATGCCCGCCCTGGTGATGGCCCCCCGGAAGGTGGCCTCGTGCAGGGCCGGGGCGCAGGAGGCCACCACGATGCGGTTGACCTTGCCCGCTTCGATGTCCTCGATGATCATTTCCTGGCCCGGGTCGGAGCACATGAAGCTGTTTTCGCGGGCCACGGCCACGTTGGCCAGGCCGCCAGCCTGCTCCACCACCTTGTCGATCTCCACGTGATCGGAGATGTTGCCCCCGCAGTGGCAGACATACACCCCGATCTTGGGAGCCTCTTGGCCGGAATTAAGCTTGCTCATTTATTCGTCTCCCATCCGCTCTAGGCCGCCGCCTGGCCGCCGCGCTTGGCGGCCATGTACTTGGCCGCGCCCAGGGCGGCCGCGCCGGCCTCGGCGATGCTGTCCACGATGTCCTTGGGTCCGGCCGCCACGCCGCAGGTGAAGATCCCCGCCGCCTCGGTGAGGGTGGGGGCCAGCTTGGGTTGAGGCACCATGACAAAGCCGTCGTCCGCCGCGCTCACCGGCACGATCTCCTCGGGCGAGAAGGCGGGCAGCATGGCCAGGGACATCACCACCAGGTCGTGCTCGCGGCTAACCGCGCCGGTGCCGCCTTCCTGGTCCTCGTAGCGCAGCACCACCGATCCGTCGGGATTGTTGCCCGCGATGACGGGCTTGGCCTTGACGAACTCCACGCCCATGGCCTTGGCGTTCTGGAAGAACTGCTCGTAGTTTTTGCCAAAGGCCCGGATGTCCATGTAGTAGATGGTCAGGTCGGCCAGGGGCAGAGCGCCGGAGAGCAGCATGGCCTGCTTGATGGCGTACATGCAGCACACCCGCGAGCAGTAGGGCTTGCCCAGTTGCAGATCGCGGCTGCCCGCGCACTGCACAAAGGCGATGGACTCGGGCTCCTTGCCGTCGCCGGGCCTCAGCACCCGCATGTAGGGGCCATGGGGGGCCAACAGGCGCTCCATCTGCAAGCTGGAGATCACGTTGTCGCCCAGGCCGGGCGCGCCGTAGGCCCGCTGGGGGAAGTCGGTCATCAGCTCGAAGCCGGTGGAGAGCACCATGGTCTCGGCCTGGATGACGAACTCCTGTTCCTGCTGAAGCTGGTCCACCGCGCCGGTGGGGCACACCGAGGAGCATTTGCCGCACATCATGCAGTGCTCGCGGTCGATCAGCGCCAGCTGGGGGATGGCGTTGGAAAAGGGGATGTAGATGGCCTTGCGGGCGGTGAAGCCGCCCTGCTCGTGGTCGTCCACCATCACCGGACACTCGTACTCGCACTGTCGGCAGCCGATGCACTTGTCCGGGTCCACATAGCGGGGGAGCTGGGTGACCCGGGCCTCCAGCTTGCCGTCCACCCGCTGGGCCCCTTCCAGGCGGCACATGGTGAACAGGGTGATATTGGGGTGATGGGCCGCGGCGGCCATCTTGGGGGTGGTGATGCAGGAGGCGCAGTCCAGGGTGGGAAACACCTTGGACAAGCGGATCATCTGGCCGCCGATGGTGGCGTCGCGCTCCAGCACCGCCACCTGATAGCCGGCGTCGGCCAGGTCCAGGGCCGCGGCCAGCCCGGCTATGCCGCCGCCCAGCACCAGGCTGTCGAATTTTTGGGTTTCATTGCTTGGCATTTCCCACAATCCCTTTCCGGCCGCTCAGGCCGCCTTGGCCTCGCTGCCCGGGGCTCCCAACTCGGCGATCACCTCGTTCATCTGGTTCACCTCCTTGAGGAAGGCGCGGTTGCACACCGTGCAGATGGCGGTGAGGCGCAGGCGCCGGATATCCAGGCCCTTTTCCTTCATCAGGACGTAGATGCGGTCCAACCGCTTGGCCAGAGCCGGATAGGCCCCCTCGTAGGGGCACTCCACTCCGCAGGACATGATGATGATTCCCCCGACGCCCTTGTCGAAGCAGTCCAGATAGAACTTCTCCGGGAACAGGGCCGGGGTGGGGGTGCGGATGATGTAGGTGTTGTCCGGGTAATTCTGATGGGCCTGGCCCACCGAGTTGGCTCCGGGATAGGAGCAGTCCTCGGTGGCCAGGATCAGGATGGGATGTTTTTGCGCGCAGGCGTCCATGGCATTTACTTCTGGCGGCGGACGAAGATGCGCTCGTAGCCGTCGGCCTCGGCATGACCCATGTAGTCGTGGCCCACCTTGTTGGCCCAGATGGGGATGTCGTCCTTGGTGCCCGGGTCGTTGGAGAGAATTTCAAGGACCTCGCCGACTATCACGCTGGCGATGGCCTTTTTGGCCTCCAGCAGGGGACCGGGGCAGGCGCTGCCGCGGGCGTCCACGGTGGAAGCCGCGCTGGGAACTTCGCTGAGCAACTGAGACATGATTTTCCTCCTAGTGATTTAGGTAGTGACTTGCGGTTTGACTTGGACGGGGCCCCGCCGCACGTAAAGGCGCACCCCGCCGCCCTGGGGAGTGGTCATGAGAATCTCGCCCCGCAGATGCAGGATGCGGGGGAGGTCGATGGCCAACTGGGGGTCGCTGATGCTCACCTCCAGCACCTGGCCCGGCTCCAACTGCTCCACCGCCTGCTCGGCGCAAAGAATGGACCAGGCGGCGCTTTGCCCCTGGGTGTCGATGCGGGCGGCGATGTCGAAGCTGTCTTCTGGGTGGGACATGGGCCAAACCTCCCTGGGTTGCCCCCCTATAGAGCAAGAGCGATGCCAAAAAAGCTGATATTTTTTTAGACAATAATTACCGGAAGTTAAGCTTTTAGATCCCGCGAGGGCTTACGCGGCGTTTACTTAAATCCGCAACTCATGTTAAGAGGAGTGAACAAACGTTACCTTTAACAGGCGGGCGAACATGACCAGCCAGGACGGCCGCGAAGAGTACAACCAATACTGGCGCACGGTGATCAACACCATGCAGGACGGGCTGATGGTGGTGGACCCGGGCGGGCTCATCGTCAGCGTGAATCCGGCCTTTGCCGAGCTGACCGGCTACACCCCCGACGAGCTGGTGGGCCAGCCCTGCTCCCTGCTGGAATGCGATTCCTGCGACTATCCCCGCGACCAGTCGGGCCAGCCCCGCTGCGGCCTTTTCCGGGAAGGAGCCATCAAGCGCTGCCGTTGCACCCTGCGCAAAAAAGACGGCTCGCCCCTGTATGTGGTCAAAAACGCGGCGGTGATCCCCGGCCCCACCGGCGAGCCCATGGGCGGGGTGGAGACCCTCACCGACCTCAGCGAGGTGGTGGCCCGGGAGCGGGAGCTGGTGAGCCTCAGGCGCCAGATGGCCATGGACCAGGAGTTTCAGGGCATGGTGGGGCGGGCTCCGGCCATGCTGCGTCTGTTCAGCCTGGTCGAGAGCGCGGCCGACTCCGACGCGCCGGTGCTCATCAGCGGGGAGAGCGGCACGGGCAAGGAGATGGTGGCCGAGGCCCTGCACCGCCTGGGCCGCCGCGCCTCGGGGCCCCTGATCAAGGTCAACTGCGCGGCGCTCAATGAAAACATCCTGGAGAGCGAGCTGTTCGGCCATGTGAAGGGGGCCTTCACCGGGGCGGACGCCCGGCGCATGGGCCGCTTCGAGGCGGCCAAGGGAGGCGACTTCTTTTTGGACGAGGTGGGCGACCTGCCGCCCTCCACCCAGGTGAAGCTGCTCCGGGTGCTGCAGGAGAAGGTCATCGAGCGGGTGGGAGACCACCAGCCCATCCCGGTGGACGTGCGCATCATCTCGGCCACCCACCGCGACTTGCGTGAACTGGTGGCCCAGGGCCGCTTCCGCGAGGACCTCTACTACCGGGTGGCCGTGGTGCCCATCTCCACCCCGGCCCTGCGTCAGCGCCGCCAGGACGTGCCCCTGCTGGTGGAGACCTTTTTGAAGCGCGTCCTGTCCCGCAGCGGCAAGGACATACAGGGGGTGGACCGCGCGGCCATGGACCTGATGATGGCCTATGACTGGCCGGGCAACGTGCGCGAGCTCTTGAACGCCCTGGAGTACGCGGTGGTGCTATGCCCCGGCGGCCTGATTTTGCCAGGGCATCTGCCCGAGACCCTGCAGGGCGCGCCGGATGCCCCGGCCCCGCCCATGGCCCCGGCCCGAAGCGCGGCCCAGGGTGGCGAGTCCGGCGAGCGGGAGCGCATCATCGAGGCCCTGCGGCAGAGCAACGGCCGCCGGGAAGAGGCGGCCAGCCTGCTGGGCATCAGCCGGGTGACTCTGTGGAAGAAGATGAAGAAGCACCAGATCGAAGTGGAGAACTTATTCCGCTGAGCCCAGCTGGTTCCAGGGGGTGACGGCGGCCGGGACCAGGCCCCTTTCCCGGGCCACCAGATCCAGGTGCACCAGGCCCAGGGCGGCCGCCGCCCACATGGGCTTTTGATCCAGGCCGCGCAGGTCCAGGGTGAGCAGGTATTTGCCGCAGGCGGTGCAATAATCCACCCGCTCCCGCTCTTGGCCCTCGGCGAAAAAGAACTCCCGCTTTTCCGGGTCCTGGTTGCCGCACACCGGGCAAGCCATGCGCGCGAAGCGCCAGTGATGGGCGCAGCAAGAACAGCGCAGCCAGCGCTGCCCGCCCTCCCCTTGCAGAAAGGCCAACTCGGGCAGGGCCCCGCAGATGGGGCAGCAGCCCTGGCTCCACTCCCGGCCTTGCAGCAAAGGCGCCAGGCCAACAGCCCGCTGCTCCAGCAGGGGTTTGGCCAGGGCCAGGAGCATGAAGCCCAGGACCTCGGGCGATACGCCGGCCCCCTCGGCCAAGCCCCCGCACCCGGCCTGCTCGCCGTCCAGCAAGGCCAGAAGGCACTCTTCAGTTCGCGGAGCCTGTCCGGGCAGGGCCGAGGCCAAGGCCGCGACCTCCCCGCGCAAGGCCGGGAGGCCCTGCTCCAGGGCGGGCAGGATGGCCGGAGCCGCATCGCGCAGATATCCCGTCAGGTCCAGGCCGTCCAGCAGCGCCGCACCCGGGGCCAGGGGCACGCCCGCGGCCAGGCGGGAGGCGTCGATTTCCGGTTGGGGCTCGGTCAAGGGCGGCAGTCCGTCCTTGACCAGGGCTTGCTGGATCAGCAGCGGGCCAAAGGCCGCGACCACCCCGGCCAGGGCCGGGGTCTTGTCCACCAGGCCATCCAGGTAGGAGCGCAGCCGTGCTTCGGGATCGGGACGCACGCTCTCTCAGGCCTCGGCCAGCTCGAAGTAGGTGTCCGGGTCGTCGGTGACGATGTAGACCACCCGCACGTCCTGGGGATTGAGCGCCCTGGCCTTGGGATAGTGCTTTTTCAGCTCCACCACCCTCAGAGCCACCTTGTGCAAGATCCGTCTGCGGTCGCCGAAGTGCAGGGCCCCGGTGGGGCAGGCCTGCACACAGGCCGGGACCATATTGTCCCGTAGCCGGTCGATGCACATGTCGCACTTGCACAGCACCTTGCTGCGCGGGTCCTGGCGGGGGATGTTGTAGGGGCAGCCTTCACGCACCGCCCGGTAGTTGAGCTTGCGGGTGCCCTGGGTGTAGAGCACCGCCCCGGTGCGCTTGTCCTGCACGATGGAGTTGTTCTGGTCGCCGGCCATGCAGCCCGGGTCCAGGCAGTGGCGGCAGGAGTCGGAAAAAAAGTGCCAATAGGGCTTGCCGTCTTCTTTGCGACCCTCGGCGAAGCGCACCAGCTTGTAGGTGTCGGCCGAAAGGTCCGGCGGGTTCTGGTAGGTGCCGGTCTGCTTGGTCTTGGTGCCGGGCAGGCCGTGCCATTGCTTGCAGGCCACCTGGCAGCCCCGGCAGGCGGTGCACAGCGAGGTGTCCACGATCATCGACTTACCCTGCATGATGCTTCGCCTCCTCCACCTTGACCACATCGACCATGAAGGCCTTGTACTCCGGGGCCATGGTGTTGGCGTCGCCCACCGTGGGGGTGAGCAGGTTGGCGCTGTCCCCGGCGTCGGGCGGAAAGCGCCAGCCGTAGTTGAAGGTCATGCCCACCTGGTGCACCGGCTTGCCCTGCACCTGGAAGGGCCGCAGGCGATAGGTGACCATGGCCACGCAGTCCACCGCGCCCCGCTTGGACAGCACCCTCACCTTGTCGCCGTTGTCGATGCCCTTGGCCTCGGCCAGCTCCCGGCTTATCTCCACGTAGGCCTGGGGCATGGCCTCGGTGAGCCAGGACATCCAGCGAGTGATGGCCCCGGTGCACCAGTGCTCGGTGGCGGTGTAGGTGGAGCAGACAATGGGGAACTTGGGATCATTGATGGCGTAAGGATCGGCCGCGCCCTTGAACAGCTTAACCGCCGGGTTGATGCGCTGGCCGGACATGGGGTTGCCGGGCAGGGGGCTTTCCACCGGCTCGTAGTGCTCCGGGAAGGGGCCCTCCACCAGACCGGGGCCGAAGATGGAGGACACCCCGTGGGGCTTCATGATAAAGGGCAGCTTGCCCTTTTGCCGGTTGGCCATGGGCGGCCAGGGCCCGTCGGGCACGTCGCCCACCCAGCGGCCGTCCTTCCAGGCGATCAGGGGCCGAGCCGGGTTGTAGGGCCGTCCCGCCGGGTCCACCGAGGCCCGGTTGTAGAGCACCCGCCGGTTAACCGGCCAGCACCAGGCCCACTGGGAGTAGAGCCCCAGGCCGGTGGGGTCGGCCTTGCCCCGCCGGGCCGAGAGGTTCTCGCCCGCCAGGTTGAACATGCCGGTGTAGAGCCAGTTGCCCGCCGAGGTCTTGCCGTCGTCGGTGAGCAGGCCGAACGAGGGCACGGTCTGGCCCTTCTTGTAGGCCTTGCCCTTGATGGTCGCATCTTCCAGGAAAAAGCCGTTGATGGCCTTGGCCGTGGCCAGGGGATCAAAGCCGCCCTTGCCGTCGCCGTAATCCCAATACAGGTCTTGGATGGGTTCGGGCGCGGTTCCGCCTTCCTTTTTATATAGCTCCTTTAGCTTGGCCACCAAGCGGTAGACCATGTCCCCCACCGCTATGGCCTGGCCCGGCGGCTGGGCGGCCACGTACTTCCACTGCACCCAGCGGCCGCTGTTGGTCAGGGAGCCTGACTTTTCAATGGAGGCCGCGGCAGGCAGCAAAAACACCTCGGTCTTTATCTGGCCAGGGTCCATGCCCGGCGCGTGCCAAAAGGACGGCGTCTCGTTGTCAAAGATATTTGCGTGCACCAGCCAGTCCAGCTTGCCCAGGGCCTGGCGCACCTTGCCCGCGTTGGGCATGCTGCAGGCCGGGTTCTGGGCCAGGCAGATATAGCCCTTCATCTTGCCCTCGTACATGAGGTCAAAGGTATTCATGATGGAGGTGTTCTGCCCCACATCCAGCTTGGGCACGTGGCTGTAGCAAAAGTCGTTGTCTTGGGTGGCCGCGTCGCGGTACCAGGACTTGAGCAGGCTCACGATGTACTTGGAGTAGTTTCCCCACCAGTTGGCCGACTGTGGCTCGTCGCTCTTTGGCGTGCAGGTCTGGATGTAGCTGTTCAAGTCGGGCATGGCCACGTTGGGCGCCTTCATGTACCCGGGCAGGATGTGGTAGAGGATGCAGTGGTCGGTGGAGCCCTGCACGTTGGGCTCGCCGCGCAGGGCGTTCACCCCGCCCCCGCACACCCCTATGTTGCCCAGCAAGAGCTGGATGATGGCCATGGTGCGGATGTTCTGGGTGCCCACCGTGTGCTGGGTCCAGCCCAGGGCGTACATGATGGTGCCCGCCTTGTCGGCCTTGCCGGTGGCGGTGTACATCTCGTAGACCGCCTTCAAGTCCTCCACGGGGGTGCCGGTGATGGAGCTGACCTTGTCCAGGTCGTAGCGGCCATAGTGCTTTTGCAGCAGGCGCAGCACGCAGCGGGGGTCTTTCAGGGTGGGGTCCTTTTTCACCACCCCGCCCGCGTCTTTCTGGAAAGACCAGGTGGCCTTGTCATACTTGCGGGCCGTGGCGTCGTAGCCGCTGAACAGGCCGTCCGAGAAACTGAAGCCCTGGTCCACCAGGAAAGCGCCGTTGGTGTAGTTGACCACGTAATCCTGGAAGAACTTCCGGTTCGCCAGGATGTAGTTAATCATGCCGCCCAAGAAGGCTATGTCCGTGCCCGAGCGCAGGGAGGCGTGAAAATCCGCCCGGGCCGAGGTGCGGGTGAAACGGGGGTCCACGTGGATGATCTTGGCCCCGTTTTTCTTCTTGGCCCGAAGCACCCACTTGAAGCTGATGGGATGGTTCTCGGCCGCGTTGCTGCCCATGATCAGAACGCAATCACTGTTGATGATGTCGATCCAGTGATTGGTCATGGCCCCTCGTCCGAACGACTCTCCCAGAGCCGCTACCGTGGGGCTGTGTCAGACCCGGGCTTGATGGTCAATGTGCACCAGGCCCAGGGCGCGGGCCATGGTGGTGATGAGCCAGCACTCCTCGTTGTCCACCTTGGACGAGCCCATGTGGCCGATGGTCTCCAAGCGGTTGACCACCTGGCCCTGGGCGTTCTTGTACATGAAGTCCTGGTCGCGCACCGACTTGATGTTGCGGGCCATCTTTTCCACGGCCCAGTCCCAGTCCTTTACCTCCCACTCGGTGCCAAAAGGCCGCCGATAGAGCACCTTGGCGAGGCGGTGCTGGTTGTGGTCGCTCATCTGGAACATGGCCGCGCCCTTGGCGCACAGGGAGCCCTCGCTGATGGGATGGTCCGGGTCTCCCTCGATGTTGATGATCTGGCCGGTCTTTTGGTCGGTGGAGCAAAGCAGGCCGCAGGACACCGAGCAGTAGTAGCAGGTGGAGATGGTGGTTCGGGCGGTCTTGATGCGTCCGGCCTTGCTCAGGTCGCGGGCATGTGCTTGGAGAGCGCCCAGGGGTATGCCCAGGCTGGACAGGGCCAGCCCTCCGGCCAATGCGCCGCTGGCCCCCAAAAACTGACGCCGAGTGAATTTAGGCAAAAGGTCCTCCCTCGGGTCTTGATGGTTTTTATTGGTAATTCTCGGGGGCTGAATCTCAGAAGTCGCCGTAGCCTAGAATCCCTTGCCGCCCCTTGTCAAGCTGGCGGGCGCGCGGCTCATGCCGCCTGAAAGCAGTTCAGCAGCTCGTCCACTCCGGACAGCCGTTCCAGCCCGGCCAGCAGGCGCAGGGACCCGGCAATCTGTTCCTGGCTCAGCACCCGGGAGCAGCAATCGCGATACTTGGCCTCGAACTCGGCCGGGCTCATGGGGTTGTCGGGCGAGCCTTTGGCCTTGTCCACCTGGGCCGAGAGCACCTCGCCTCCGGTCAGGCTGATCTCCACCCGGGCCGGGCCGAAATCGCCCGCATCGGCCCAGGCCGCCGGACCCGGGCGACGCTCGCACAGGCCCACCAAACGCCGCACCTGGGGCCGCAGCACCGACTCGTCGCTGAACGAGGCCAGGCTCAGCTTGCCGTCGCACAGGGCCAGGGCCAGCACCCCCTCCAGGCTGAACTTGGCCTGCAAGCCGGTGCGGGGCTGGCGATGGATAAGAATCTGGTCGGCCAGGGCGTGGATGGTGCCGGCAATTCGCTCGATTTTCTCCGGTGCGCAGCGGGGGTCGGCGAACAGCTCCAGGGCCGCGTCGGCCGGTGGGTGGCTGAAGGCGCAGGAGGGGTGCTTCTTGATGATCAGGCCCGGCGACTCGATCTCATAAGGGCGGCCCAGCCTGGCCAGGATGGCCCCGCCGTCCACCGGCTCCCCGGCGGTGAACAGATGGAAAAAACCCAGGGGGGCTTCGAAGATGGCCGGGTCGCCGGTAAAGCCCTCGCGAGCCAGCAGGGCGGCCAGCAGGCCGTTTTGGGCCGCCTTGCCCGCGTGAAAAGGCTTGGCCATGGTGCCGAAGTTCTGTTGCAGGCCCCCGGCCTGGGAGGCTCCCAGGGCCAGGGCGTGACGCATTTGCGCTTCATCCAGGCCCAGCAGCCTGGCCGCGGCCACGGTGGCCCCCATGCCCCCCAGGGTGCAGGTGGAGTGCCAGCCGAGCTGGTAGTGCTTGGGGTTCATGCCGTAGGCCAGCTTGCAGGTCACCTCCACCCCCAGCACATAGGCCTCCAGCAGGGCGGCCCCGCTGGCTTTGGCCAGCTCGGCCGCGGCCAGGGCGGCGGGCAACACCGGCACCGAGGGATGGCCGTACATGGCCTGGTCCACGTCGTCGTAATCCAAGGCGTGGCCGGCCACCCCGTTGAGCAGGGCCGCGTTGAGGGCCCCGGTGCGGCCCTGGCGGCCGACCACCGTGGCCTGGGGTTCGCCGCCCTGGGCCAAAAGCACCCGCCCGGCCAGGCGCGCGGCCGGCTCTTGCGAGCCCCGGGCCATCACCCCCAGCAGGTCCATGCACAGCAGGCGGGCCCGGTCCAGCCCCTCTGAGCTCAGATCGGCCAGACCGGCCTTCAGCGCCCAGCCGGCCAGCTCCCTGGTGAACTCCTGCGGCATGATCCTCCCTGTTCCGCGCGGCCCCGCGGCCGGCAGGCGATTTCCCGGCTAATGTCCGAGACTGGCTCAATGTACCATTTGCCGCCCGCGCGCCCGATTATTTTTGGCCTTGCGCCCATGGGCGCAAACTTCAATACATAGCCGCACAAGTGTAACTTGCCTGTCATTTGGCCCGGCGACAATGGCATCTAAACAACCATACATTTGATTACGGGAGTCCAAGGACCATGGCCAAGGCGGCACCGCGCACGGACAATTTTTTCCAAGGCCGAACCGGCAGCCGCCGCCCCAAATCGGCCCGCTCCTTCAGCTTCATGCAAGCTCCGGCCCACCAGGCCGCCCAGGAAGACCTGTCGCGGGGACGGGCCCTGGGCCTGTTGCTGGTGAGTCTGCCCAGCTTTATCCTCTTCCGCAAGCTCTTCGGCCAGGACATGGCCGAAAAGGTCATGGCTCAGCTGGGCGAGATTCTGCGCTCCGAGTGCAATGAATGCCTGAGCGGCTACCGGGCCCTGTATCTGGACCGGGCCGACGACAGCTCCTTCACCCTGCTTCTGCGCGACGGCGAGGGCCTTTCCCTGGACCTGCTGGCCAACCGGGCCCTGCAACTCAAGCTGGGCGCGCGCAACCGGCTCAACAAGCAGGTGATGGGCCTCACCGGCCAGAGCCTCAGCCTCAACGTGGGCTACGCCCTGGTGGAGGACCGGGGAGGCAGCCTGGAAAACTCCGTGTACCAGGCCATCTGGGACGCGCGCCAGATCGGCGAGGGCGCCCTGAGCTATAACCAGCTCTCGCTCATGAACGAGTTTCACGCCCTGATTACCGGGCCCCAGCTGCATGCGGTGTATCAGCCCATCGTCGGCCTGTCCCGGGGCGAGGTGTTGGGCTGGGAGGCGCTGGCCCGGGGGCCGGAAGAGAGCCACTTCGCCCATCCTCAGATGATGTTCGAGTTCGCCGAGGAGGTGGGCAACCTGTTCAACCTGGAGCGGGCTTGCCGCCGGGCGGCGGTGGACGGCCTGGGAGGCCTGGAGCCGGAGCAAAAACTGTTTTTAAACATCCACCCCCAGACCGTGGGCGACCCGGACTTCAAGAACGGCGAAACCAAGCGCCTGCTGGCCCGTCACGGCCTCAAACCGGGCAACGTGGTCTTCGAGATCACCGAGCGCCACACCATCCGGGACTTCACCAACTTCCACCGCACCCTGGATCACTACCGCTCCCAGGGCTACCTGGTGGCCATAGACGACGCGGGCACCGGCTACTCCGGCCTGTCGCGCATGGCCCTTATCCGGCCCGACTACATCAAGGTGGACATGAGCCTGATCCACGGCATCGAGTCCAACCCGGTGCAGCGGGCCCTGATGGAAACCCTGGTCACCCTGGCCGAGCGCATCGGTTGCTTAGTGGTGGCCGAGGGCATCCAGACCGCCACTGAGTTTTCCTGCCTGTTGTCCATGGGGGTGCACTACGGCCAGGGCTTTCTCATCGCCCGGCCCCAAAGCCCCAAGCCACCGCCCTCTCCGGCGCTGGTTTACCGGCCCCGGCCCGTCCCTCGCGAGTTGGAGTGGAAGTGCTCCCTGCCGGTGGGCGAACTGCTGGAGTCCGCCCCGGCGGTCAACCCCACCGACCAGGTGCGCCAGGTAAAGGCCATGCTGGACGCCAGCCCCATCAGCGGGGTGGTGGTGGTGGAGGACGGCCAGCCCCAGGGGCTGGTGATGAGCCACCACCTGGACCGCCAGCTGGGCTCTTATTACGGCACGGCCCTGTATTATGAGCGGCCCGTAAGCCGGGTGATGGACAGCAACCCCCTGGTGGCCGAGGACAGCACTCCGGTGGAGGTGGTGGCCTCCAAGGCCATGAGCCGGGAGCGTTTCAAGGTCTACGACCACATCGTGGTCACCCGGCAGGGCCGCTTCCGGGGCGTGGTGAGCGTGCAGAAGATGCTCGACGCCCTGGCCCGGGTGCAGGTGGAGATGGCCAAGGGAGCCAACCCCCTCACCGGCCTGCCCGGCGGCGTGGCCCTGGAGCAGGCCATCGAGCAGCGTTGCGGCCAAGGCCGCCACACCAGCCTGATCTACGTGGACCTGGACCATTTCAAGGTCTTCAACGATTCATACGGCTTTGACCAGGGCGACAAGATGCTCAACCTGCTGGCCCGCATCCTGGTGTGGGCGGCCAAACGCCACGGAGAGGCGCAAAGCATGGTCGGCCATGTGGGGGGCGACGATTTCGTGGTGCTCACCAGCCCCAACCGGGCCGAGAGGCTCTGCCGGGCGGTGGTGCGCTGCTTCCAGAGACTGGTGCCCGGGCTCTACAGCGAGGAGGACCGCAAGCGCGGCCACGTCCAGGCCAAGGGCCGCGACGGCCGCCTGGGCCGCTATCCCCTGGTGTCGGCGTCCCTGGGCATCGTTGATTGCCAGGGCTGCGTGGATCTGGGCGAGATCGGCCGCCGGGCCGCCGAGGTGAAACGCTACGCCAAGAGCCAGCCAGGCAACGTCTACGTGCGCGACCGCCGCAGCCCCCTGGGAATCAGCGAGGAAAACCCGTCCGAAACCACCCCTCCCGAGCCTAAAACATCCCCCTAGCGGCTGGAAAACATTGAGGACCAGGCCCGGGCCACCCAGCCCCGGGCAGGTGCGATTTAACACATTCTTCACCCTATCGTAACAATCACCGCCGCATACTGGAGATAGAGTAAAAACGGAATCAAGGTACGGGGTTAAGCACCCCTGAACGCAGGCGCCCGGAGCGAGACATTCCGGTTCGGGCGCAGAGGTGGAAAACATCCTATGTCGGAAAACAAACCCATCCTCACCGCATGCTCCCCGGCCGCGCCGGATTTGAGCGCTTGGGAGCTGGCAAAGGCGGGCGAGGACATCAGCGAGGCGGACCAGGAAACCTATCTGTCCATTGTATCCACCGAGCTGACCCCCGAGCAGCGGGAGATGGTGATCACTCCCAGCGCGGTGTATCCCCGCCAAAAGGAGCTATTGGCCATCCACTGGCATCCCGAGTGGATTCCCATGGAGCTCATCGCCCGGCGCATCGAGGCCATGTTCCCCAATGTGGAGCAGAGCCTGATAATCCCCACCCAGCACAACCAGCTTCTCACCTGGGGCCAATACTCCGGGGTGGAGATCGATTGCTACTCCTCTGGCTTCCAGCGCAAGGTGCAGCTGCTGTTGCACTTCAACACCTCCAAGCTGAACGAGGCCGGGGTGCTCAAGTCCATGCTGGCCCACACCTTCAAGTACCGCTCCAGCCAACTGCTTCAGTTCATGGCCACCATCGTGGAGCCTGCCTTTGAGGCGGACCTGGAAGAGGCGGTGATGACCACCGGGGCCGGCGAGGAAGTGGTGGCCTTCGTGCGCTTCTACACCGCCCGCCTGGGCAAGCTCATGGAGCTCTACGAGCAACAGACCCCGCCCACCATGATCAAGAACAAGCTCCTGACCGAGTACATCGAGGCCATGGGCCTCAGCCACCCGGGCATCAACCTGCGCCGGGCCCTGCTGCTGCTGAGCGCGGTCAAGAAGATCGTGAAGCGCAAGTTCTCCCTGGAATATTTTTACCGGGCCTCGGAGGTGATCGAGGAGACTCGCTCTTTGGGCGGCGGCGTGGTCATCCCACACCCCGAGCAGTTCTGGCCCATCCTGCTGGCCGACTACGACGTGGACGGCTACGAGGTGTGGAATCCCCAGTCGCGGGAATACACCGAGTTCCTCATCCGGGCCCTGACCCGCAAGAACCGGGAAGGCTGCCTCAACGGCCGCGAGCTTCTGATCTTCATGGGCGACGACACCCATTTGTCGGTGAAAATCAAGGACCCGGAGCGGGTGGAGCACGCCAAGCTGGAACGCGAAGTGGGCCTGCAGCCCGCCTGGGACGAACTGGCCATCAGCAAGAGCCTGAGCCTGGCCAACGCCAGCCGGGCCCAAATCATCGAGCAATACCGCGCGCGCTTGGGCTAAGCCGCGCCGGCGGCGCACAAAAGCAAAGGCATCGAACCATGACCGAGCAGATGGGACGCTTCAAACACCAGTCCATGCAGGACTCCCAGTCCATCGTCCGCTACCTCACCGCCTTGAAAGACGGCTTTGAAAACGGAGCCCTGGTCTTTTCCACCAATGGCAAGCGCCTGGTGCTCAAGCCCCAGGGCCTGGTGAACCTGGAAGTGGAGGCCAAGCGCAAGGGCGAAGGCATCAAGCTGAGCCTGAAGTTCCGCTGGACCGAGGAGGAGCCCGCCACCGAAGAGGGCGGACAGCCTCTGCTCATAGAAACCTACAAAAGCAAATAAGGCCCATCCCATGCCAGAGGCGTTCGGCTCATGAGCACACTAGATGAGCTCAGAGAAAATTTCCGCTTCATGGTCAGCGCGGTGGTTTCCCAGGTGGAGCAGACCCTGAAGTTTCTGCAGGCGCCCTCCCACCGGGGCATGGACAAGATCACCTCCGGCGACGACTACATCGACACCCTCAAGAGCCTCATCGAGGAAAAGACCTTCCAGCTGTTGATGACCCCCCAGGGCATGAGCAAGCAGCAGGCGGCCTTGCTGCGCTCGATGAACACCATCACCTCCAATCTGGAGCGCATGGCCGATTTCGCGGTGAACATCCCCCGCCAGATGAATCACCTGTCCGAGCCGTCTTTTGTCACCAGCTTTGGATTCGAAAAGCTGTTCAAGGAGGTGCTCTCCGGCCTGAGCCACATCGTGCGCGCGGTGGAGCGCCGCGACGCCGGCCTGGCCTTTCGCATCTGCCAGTGCGAGTTCAACCTGGACTCCCTGCACCAGGAGTGCTTCGCCACGGTGCTGAAGGACCTCAGGGCCGGGGGCGAGCCCGGCGACCTGGTCACGGTGCTGTTCATCTCCAACTACCTGGAGCGCATGGGCGACAGCCTGTTGAACATCGGCGAGGCCATTTTGTTCTCGGTGGTGGGCGAAAAGATGAAGATCCACCAGTACCGCGCCCTCACCGACGGCCTGGGCTCCCAAGGGGAAAAGCCGCCCATCTCCCAGGTGGAGTTCGAATCCATCTGGGGCACCCGCTCCGGCTGCCGCATCGGGGTGACCCGCAAGCAGTCCGAGGACGCGGCCCGGCCGGTGCTGTTTAAACACGGCAACCTGGCCAAGCTGACCAGCGAAAAGGAAAACACCGAGCTGTGGGACCAGATCATCCCCGGCCTTCCCCCCAAGATATGGGAGTTCCAGCCCGACGGCGAGGGCAACGGCTCGGTGCTCATGGAGTACCTCACCGGCTGCACCCTGCAGGACATGGTGCTCAACGCTCAAGAGGAAGAACTGGGCAACGCCCTGTTCCTGCTGGAAGAGACCCTGGGCCAGGCCTGGACCGTGACCCGCCGGGAGGGCGAGATCACGGCCGACTTCCTGGGTCAGCTCAAGCGCCGCCAGGAGGCGGTGTTCCGCATGCATCCGGAGTTCGACACCGGCCAACTGGGCATCGGCGATTTGCCCTTGCACTCCTTCGGCAGCCTACTGGGCATGGTGGAAAAGGCCACCGAGGGGCTGCGCGCCCCCTTTTCGGTGCTCATCCACGGCGACCTGAACCTGAACAACATCATCTACAGCGGCGACGGCGAACGCATCCACTTCATTGACCTGCACCGTTCCAAGTACACTGATTATGTGCAGGACATTTCGGTGTTCGTGGTGTCCAATTTCCGTTTGCCGGTGTTTCAGCGGGAGCTGCGGTCGCGGGTGGACGCCTCCATCGAGGCCTTTTTGCGTTTCGCGGGCAAGTTCGCCCGGGTCACCGGGGACGACACTTTCGAGGCCCGCCTGACCATGGGGTTGGCCCGCTCCCTGTTCAGCTCCACCCGCTTCGAGATGAACCGGCGCTTTTCCCGCGAGATGTTTTTACGCTCGGTTTATCTTTTGGAAAAGCTCAAAGACCACCAGGGGCGCCCCTGGTCGGAGTTCCGCTGTCCGGTCAAGGCCCTGGTCTACTGATTGAACCCCAAACCCCGAGGAAGACGGCAGTGACGGCACAACTTAAAATCGCGGTGGTGGGGCTGCCTGGCGGCTGGTCCAGCGAACGCCTGGCCGACGCATTGGCCGAACGCACCGGTTTTCGCCTGCTGGTGGACCTGGGCAAGGTGTCCTGCGACCTGAACAGCGGCAAGGCCTATTTCCAAGGCACCGAGCTCACCGCCCTGGACGGCCTGGCGGTCAAGAAGGTGGGCCCCGCCTACTCCCCTGAGCTGTTGGACCGCCTGGAGCTGTTGCGCTTCATGGAGGCCAAGGGGATGCGCATCTTCTCCCGGCCATCCAAGATCATCGCGGTGCTAAACCGGCTCACCTGCACCGTGAGCCTGGCCGCTGGGAACATCCCCCTGCCCCCCACCGTGGTCACCGAGGACGTGGACCAGGCGGCCCAGGCCATCGAGGCCTTCGGCCCCAGCGTGCTCAAACCGCTCTACACCTCCAAGGCCCGGGGCATGGCCTTGATCGACCCGGCCAACGGGGTGCGCGAGGACCTGGCCAACTTCAAGGCCTCGGGCAACCAGATCATCTACGCCCAGAAGCGCCTGGAGCTGCCGGGCCAAGACCTGGGCCTGGTGTTCTTGGGCGGCGAGTATCTGGCCACCTACGCCCGGGTGGGCAACCGCGACTCCTGGAACACCACCCACCGTGCCGGCGGCAAGTACGCCGCCTACGAGCCCGATGCCGAGGTGATAGCGATGGCCCGCCAGGCCCAGCAAATCTTCGGCCTGGACTTCACCAGCGTGGACGTGGCAGAAACCGCGCAGGGGCCGGTGGTCTTCGAGGTCTCGGCCTTTGGCGGCTTCCGGGGCCTGCTGGAAGGCTGCGGCATCGACGCGGCCGCGGCTTATGCCGACCACATCATCAAGGAGCTTGAAGCGTGAGCCCCTATCAGAGCGTTGCCGAGATGGCCGAGAGCCTGGGCCGGGAGTACCTCCCGGATCAGGGGCTGGGCCTGTCCCTGGCCGGCTGGGAGCTGCAGGTGCTCAGCAACAGCCCCCAGCTCATCTCCGAGTTGAAGGACTACTTCGGGCCCTTCGTGTCCCTGGCCGGCAAGGGGGCGCTAAGCGTGACCGCCCTGGAGGCCCCGGCCCAGGACACCGGGCTGGTGTTTCAGGTAAAGCAGCCCGACCCGGGCAAGAGCAAGATCAAGGAAGAATGGGCCGACCTGGCCGACGGCCGGGTGGTCAAGAAACGCCTCACCGGCATGATCTTCGCCTTTGGCGGAGAGCACCATCTGGCGGTGGGGCCCTGCCTGGCCAACAGCAACCAGGTGATCAACTTCATCAACAACCGCATGATCCAATTGGAGTTGAACCAGGGGGCCCTGTTGGCCCACGCCGCCGGGGTGCGCCGCGACGGCGCCGGGCTGGCCCTGGCCGGCTTCTCGGGCATGGGCAAGTCCACCCTGGCCCTGCATCTGATGAGCCTGGGCGCCACCTTCATCTCCAATGACCGCCTGCTGGTGCGCCGCGAGGACGGAGGTTCGGTGATGACCGGGGTGCCCAAGCTGCCCCGCATCAACCCGGGCACCGCCTTGAACAACCCGGACCTGGCCAGCGTAATCCCCCCGGACGAGCGGGAACGCTTCGCCGAGATGACCGGCGACGAGATATGGGACCTGGAGCACAAGTACGACGTGGACATCTCCGAGTGCTTCGGCCCGGACCGCTTCAAGCTGCGCGGCCCCCTTAACGCCCTGGCCATCCTGAACTGGCAGCGCGACGGCTCGAACCTGGACATGCAGCAGGTGGACCTGGCCGCCAGGCCGGACCTGCTGGCCGCTTTCAAGAAAGACTGGGGTTTGTTCTTCCTGAGCGAAGGCCGCGAGCCGGATCATTCGGACCGGGCCTACTTGCAGGCCCTGGCCGGAGTCACGGTGTTCGAGCTGGGCGGCGGGGTGGACTTCCTGGGCGCGGCCCAACGGCTCTATGACGCCCTGGGGGAGGCGGCGTGAGCCGCGACATCAGCATAACCGTCACCCGCCGGGTGCTGTTGCCCGACCAACGCAAGCTCGCCCGCCTGGAACGGGCCCCGGAGTTGGGGCCCAATATCCTGTTCTTCAGCGGAGGCAGCGCCCTCAACCCCCTGTGCCGGGTGCTGGTGCGCTACACCCACAACAGCACCCATCTGATCACCCCCTTCGACTCGGGCGGCTCCTCGGCCACCCTGCGCAAGGCCTTCAACATGCCCGCGGTGGGCGACCTGCGCAACCGCATGATGGCCCTGGCCGACCGCTCAGTGTGGGGCAACCCCGAAGTGGGGCGGCTGTTCGCCACCCGCCTGGACAAGGGCGCCTCTCCCTCGGAGCTCAAGGCCAAGCTGGCCGGGCTGGTGGAGGGCAGCGCCCCCCTGGTGGCGGCCATACCCGACCCCTTGCGCAAGATCGTGCGCACCCACCTGGGATTCGCCGCCGAGGCCCTGCCCGCGGAGTTCGACCTGCGCGGAGCCAGCCTGGGCAACCTGGTGCTGGTGGGCGGCTACCTCAACCAAGGCCGCCACCTGGACCCGGTGATCTACATGTTCTCCAAGCTGGCCATGGTCCGGGGCACGGTGCGCCCGGTGGTCAGCCAGGATTTGCAACTGACCGCCCGTCTGGGCGACGGCTCCACCGTGGTGGGGCAGCATCTGCTCACCGGCCGCGAGGTGCCGCCCCTGGCCTCGCCCATCCGCGAGCTCTACCTGGGTCACGACGGGGACGGCCGCCCGGCCGAGGCTCCGGTAATCCGGGACAAGGTGCGCCGGCTCATCGATAAGGCCGAGCTGATCTGCTACCCCATGGGCAGCTTTTACAGCAGCCTGCTGGCCAACCTGCTGCCCGAGGGAGTCAGCCGGGCCATCCGGGACAACGCCTGCCCCAAGGTCTACGTGCCCAGCACCGGACGGGACCCCGAGGTGGTGGAGCCGGGGGTGGCCTTCCAGACCGCGGAGCTGCTGCGCTATCTGCGCCAAGGCCGGGAAGACATCCCGGCCGCCGAGGTCCTGCACTACGTGCTGGTGGACCGCGACCGGGGGGTGTATCCCGGCGGGGTCGACGAGGACGCGGTGCGGGCCCTGGGCGTGAGGCTGGTGGATGCCTCCTTGGTTAAGCAACAAGATCCGGAGCGTCTGGACCCCGAAGCACTGGCCGGGGTTTTGGCCTCTTTGGTTTGACAACGCGTTTAACGGCGTCCCCTTGCAGGCCGGGACCGGCTCCGGGCCATGGCGGCGGAGCGCCGAACACATAGCGGCGTCAATCTCCAACCAAGGAGAAGCAAATGGGCAAGAACGAAATTTCCTACAAGGCCGGCCTCCCCGCATCCCAGGCTCTGGAGCATTTGGAGAACCTGGTGCAGTCTTTGCGCAAAGGCTCGGTGTGCCTACAGGTGGGCGGCGAGCAACTGGTCATGGGCCTGAACAAGGCCGCGCCCCTGGAGCTGGAGATAAGCGCCTCGGAAAAAAAGGGTAAGAACCGCCTGTCCCTTGAGCTGAGCTGGAAGGAGCTCAAACCGGGCGAGGGGCAAAGCCCGGAGATGCTCATCAGCAGCCAGCCGCCGGCCCCGGACCCCGCGCCCAAAGCTCCGGCCGCGGCCTCCAAGACCCCCAAGAAAAAAGCCCCGGCCAAAAAAGCCGCCGCTCCCAAGACCAAACGCGCCGCCAAGCCCAAGGGGGCCGCCGCCAAAAAGACCACCCGCAAAAAGGCCGCAAGCGCCAAAGCCAAGTGAGGAAACGCCATGTCCAACGACCCCAACAAGAAAAAGGCCAAACACGCCTTTTCCCGCGAAGAGGCGGTGGAATACCTCCGCCGCCTGGCCGACCAGCTGGAGGACGGCTCCATCCAGGTGAGCAACGAGGAGATGGAGTTCGAGGGCCTGATCAAGGTCAAGGAAGAGCTCAAGACCAAAAAGGGCAAGACCTCGGTCAAGGTGCAGTTCAAGGTCTCCACCCAGGAGGTGCCCCACGAGGAAGAGCCCGGGGCCGATGCCCAGCCCGAGCTGGCCATCGACCAGGCCGCGCCCGAGCAGACCGAAGATAACGCAGAGGCCGATGAGCAGCCCTCGTCCTACAAGAAGCTCAAGAAGCTCATGGGCAAGCGCTTCAAGGAAATCGGCAAGGCCCTGGAAGAAGGCGGCCAGGTGAGCCAGGCCGACCTCGCGGCCTTCTGCGACAACTGCCTGCAGATGGTCACCTTCACGGGCTCCAAGCTGGGCGAGGATCTGTATCCCCAGTTCGAGGCCGCGGCCCAGGCCCTGCGCGCGGCCGGGGAAAGCGGCGATCCGGCGGCCATCAAGGAGGCCTACGACCTGCTGGACGGCCAGAAAAAAGCCTGCCACAAGGAATACAAGTAGCCGCCTGTGTCTTGCGGCCGGCCCTGGTTTTAACAAACACCGCCCAGCGGCGGACCGTGGCTGAATGGCCGAGCCGCCCCTGTCTCCGCGAAACGGGGATAGGGGCGGCGATGCGTCTGGCGGCTGGGAACACACTGATTGACCTCTCCCCGGTTTGCTTGTATAAGAAATCAGCTCTCTGCCTGAAGGCAGTCTCCAGCCAAAAACAAAGACAATTTCACCACGGCCATGAAGGTCCATTCGCACAGGTGCGTCTATGCTTTTTCATGGCCTTCAATCCACATCCGGACCGCGGAGCGCGGCCCGTGGCGCTTTATTGCTTCTGGGCCTGTCCCTCGCCTGGCTGCTGGCCGCCCCCCCGGCCCTGGCCGCTCAAAAACCCCTGGTGATCGGCTGCGGCGCGGACCGTTACTCCAAGGCCAAGCACTACCTATCCTTTGCCAAGGGCGGCCCCAACGCCTGGATTACCGAACCCCTGGTCTTCCGGGGCGACGACTACCGCCCCCGGCCCGGCCTGGTGGAACGCTGGGAGCGCCAGGGCAATAAATACCGCCTCAGCGCGCGAAAGGGGGTGCGTTTTCACAACGGGGCCGAATGGGACGCGGCTGCGCTCCAGCGCGCCCTGGAGATCAACGCCTTCAACCGCTCCGAGACCCTGCGCATCAAGCCGGAGAGCTACCGCATCATCGACAAGTACACCCTGGAGCTGGAAACGGCCCACCAGACGGTGCACTTCGCGGGCTTTCTCAGCCACCCCTTTGTGGCCGCCTATGCGCCGGGCACCGACTTCATCAACCACCCCGTGGGCACCGGACCCTTTGTGTTCGAGAGCTACCGCAGAGGCAGCTATCTCAAGGTGCGGCGCAACGACGACTACTGGGGCGACAAGCCGCCCAACCGGCAAGTGATCTACCGCTTTCTGCCCGACCCCCAGACCCGGTTGCTGGCCCTGTTGAACGGCGAGTGCGACATCATCTTCCCGGTGGACCCTCAGATGTTGGCCTCCCTGCCGCCCGAGGGCCAATACAAAAAGGTGGTCACCCCCCTGCGCTCCTATGTGGTGATGTCGGTCAACTGGCACGGCCAAGCCCCCTTTGACCTGCTGCGGGATTCGCGGCTGCGCCGGGCGGTGGCCTATGCCATTGACCGCAAGGTGATCGCCCAGACGGTGTATCAGGGCCTGGCCCGTCCGGCCAAGAGCATCCTGGCCCCCTGGTTCTGGGACCAGGGCGAGGAGTTCCTGAAGGGCTATGGCTACGACCCGGCCAAGGCCAAGCGCCTGCTGAACCAGGCCGGCTGGAAGCCGGGGCCGGACGGCATACGGGTAAAGGACGGCCGCCGCCTCAAGCTGCGCCTGGTATCGGGCTTTCCCACCGGGGCGGATCTGAAGCCCCTGCCCGAGCTGATGCAGCAGATGCTCCTGGCCGTGGGCATCGAGGTGGAGGTGATCCAGACCGACGACATGGGCATGTACTACGGCTCCTACATGGCCCCGGGCCAGGGCGACCTGTTTTTGGAGAAATCCGGCAACACCTCGCCCACCCCGGCCTGGCTGCTCTACCTGCTCTATCACAGCGATTCGCCCTGGGTGGACTCGGGCTACAAATGGGTTTTACCCGGGCCCAAGTTTGACCGGGCGGTGGAGCGGGCCCAGCTCAGCGACGACCCGGAGGTGGTGCGCGGGGCCATCCAGGAGGCCCAGCGGGTGCTGGTGGACGAGACCTGCTCGGTGATTCCCCTGCTGTTCGTGGCCAACGTATACCTGGTGCGGCCCGAGGTGGAGCTGGACCCCAGCCCCACCGGAGGCTACGAGCACCTGGGCTACGCCCGCAAGAAGCGCTAGGCCGGCCCTTGCTCAAGGTAATTGCCCAACGCCTGTTCTGGCTGGCCTTCACCCTGCTGGGGGTGTCGTTCCTCTGCTTCTGCCTGTCCCATCTCTCGCCGGGTGAGACCGGTGACATGCTGCTCAGGCAATCGGGCGGGGTCACCTCCTCGGAGTCGGCCCAACGCTTCCGCCAAAGCCTGGGCCTGGACGATCCCTTGCTGGTGCGCTACGGCCGCTGGCTGGGCAAGGCGGTGCGCCTGGACTTTGGCGAGTCCTTTGCCACCGGCGAACCGGTGGGCCGCGAAATGCTGCGCCGCCTGCCCGCCACCCTCAAGCTCACCGTGGCCGCCTTCGGCCTCATGCTGGTTATCAGCCTGGCCGTGGGGGTGGCCTCGGGCCTCAAGCCCGGCGGGCTGTTCGACCACGCCGCCCGGGTGGTGTCCACCGTCCTGGTGGCCCTGCCCAACTACTGGCTGGGCATACTTCTGCTCTTCGTCTTCGCGGTGCACTGGAAGTTTTTCCATGTGGTGGGCGGCACCGGGCTCAGGGACCTGGTGTTGCCCGCGTTCACCCTGGCCCTGGGCATGAGCGCCTTTTACGGCCGCATGGTGCGCGAGCGCCTGCTGGAGGTGATGTCCCAGGACTACATCCGCACGGCCCAGGCCAAGGGCCTCTCCACGGGGGTGGTGCTCTACCGCCACGCCCTGATCAACGCCCTGATCCCCCTGCTCAACCTGTAGGGCATGAGCTTCGGCTTTTTGCTGGGCGGCTCCCTGCTGGTGGAGACCATCTTTTCCTGGCCCGGGGTGGCCAGCTTCGCGGTGCAGGCGGTGCTCAGCCGAGACTACCCGGTGACCCAGTGCTATGTGGTGTTCATGGCGGTGATCTTCACCGGCAGCAACCTGTTGGTGGACCTGGTGCAGACCCTGGCCGACCCCAAGCTCAGGCGCAAGGCCGCCCAGGGCGGGGAGGCCTGAGATGATACGGGGGCTCGGGCGGCTCAACACCAGCCTGATCCTGGGCGGCGGCCTGGTGGCCCTGCTGCTGTTGGTGGCCCTGGCCGGGCCCTGGCTGGCCCCCCACGACCCCCTGAAGATCAACCTGGCCGCCCGCCTGGCCCCGCCCAGCCCGGACTATCCCCTGGGCGCGGACCCCCTGGGCCGCTGCGTGCTCTCGCGCCTGCTCTACGGCTGCCGCACCTCCCTGGCCGTGGGCCTCATGGTCTCGGCCGGGGTGATGCTTTTGGGCGTGGCCCTGGGCCTGGCCGCCGGCCTGGGCGGGCGCTACAGCGACTTCTGGCTCATGCGCCTGGTGGACATCGTGCTGGCCTTTCCCTCCCTGGTGCTCACCCTGGCGGTGATCGGCCTGTTGGGCCCCAGCCTGCCCGCCGCCGCCGTGGCTCTGTGCCTGAGCTGGTGGCCGGTCTACGCCCGCCTGGTGCGGGGGCTGGTGCTCTCGGCCCGGGAGCGGGAGTTCGTCTTGGCCGCCCGCCTGGTGGGCACCTCCGGCCTGGCCCTGGTGCGCCGCCACATCCTGCCCTCGGTGCTGCCGCCCATCATGGTGATGGCCAGCCTGGAGACCGGCACCATGGTCCTGGTGCTGGCCGGCCTTAGCTTTCTGGGCCTGGGGGCCCAGCCGCCCCTGCCCGAGTGGGGGGCCATGCTCAACGAGGCCCGCTCCTACATCTACACCGCGCCCCATCTTTTGCTGGCGCCGGGCCTGGCCATTTTTCTCACCGTGCTGGGCTTCAACCTGCTGGGCGAAGGCCTGCGCGACGCCCTCAGGGTGAAAAAGGCGGTGAGCTGATGAGCCTGCTCAACGTCGAGAACCTGTGCATCGCCTTCCCCGGCCGGCCCCGGCCCAGCCTGCCGGTGCGGGGGCTCAACCTGACCCTAGAGCGCGGCTCGGTGCTGGGCCTGGTGGGCCAGAGCGGCTCGGGCAAGAGCCTCAGCGCCCTGGCGGTGATGGGCATGGTGCCCCGGCCGGGGCGCAAACGAAGGCAGCCCGACGACTAGCCAGGAGGCGGGCTGCCTTCACCATAAAAAAAGCCAAGGGCCTAGTGGGGACTGCTGTCCCTGCCAGGCCTCCTTGGCTTTAGCTCTTGTGCTTTATCTGTGGTCTTGTGCGCCGCTTCCTGCGCCGCATTCGGGTTCTTTCTAGCCCGGCGGGCTAAGCTTGTCAAGCATTAGAGGCGGCGGGACTGCGGCGCCCGGCCGGAGGGAGCAAAAAAACGGGCCCACCCGGAATAATCCGGGCAGGCCCGTTGTCATCGGTGTCGCGCGGGGGGGTTAGTCCTGAACGATCTTTTCGCCTTCGACCCTGCCCAGGATCTCGTACTTGCCGTCCTTGACCTGAATCAGGAACTCATCCAGCACGATCTGGTTGGTCTTGTCGAAGTAGATGTCGCGGCCCTGCACGCTGGGGTACTTGACCTTGGTCAAGGCGTCGCGCACCGCCGCCGGGGCGGTCTTCTTGGCCATCTTCAGGGCCTGGGCCACGATGTACACCGTCTCATAGCCGCTCATGGCGAACTTGTCCGGCACCTGCTTGTAGGCCTTCTGGTAGGCATCCACGAACTTCTTGTTGGCCGGGGTGTCGATGTTGGGCACGTAGCGGGTGGGGCCGGCCAGGCCGTTGGAGTTGGACCCGGTGAGCTTCATGAAGTCGGGATTGAAATAGGCGCTGGTGGGGTCCAGGAGGCGGACCTCCTTGGTCAGGCCGATCTCGGCCATCTGGTTGGTGGCCACCGAGTGCTCGGCGGTGTTGGCGATCAGGGCGATGCCGTCGGGCTTCTTGGAGCGAATCTTGGTGAGCAGGGTGTAGTAGTCGGTGGCGCCCTGGGGGTGATACTCCACCGCCACGACCTCGCCGCCTTCCTTTTTCACCAGGTCGCTGAGCGACTTCACGCCGCCCCGGCCGTAATCGTCGTTGCGGGCCAGGAAGGCCCAGCGCTTGATCTTAAGGGCGGTGATGGCCTGCTTGACAAAGGCGCGGGCCATCATGTCCGAGTTGTCGCAGTTGCGGAAGATCCACTGGTTGCCCTGCTTGGTGATGGGCGGGGCGATGGAGATGGGGGTGATCTGGGGCACCTTGTTGCGCTTGGCCACCTCGGCGTCGGCCAGGGTGGAGGTGCTGCAGAAGTCGCCGATGACCACCGAGACCTTGTCGCGGGTCATGAGCTTTTCCACCGCCGCCACGGACATGCGCGGGTTGCAGGTGCTGTCTTCCTTGACGATCTCGATGGGCATTTTCTGGCCACCGATCTCCACGCCGCCGGCGGCGTTGATCTGCTTCACCGCCAGGTCGATGCCATTGAAGGTGCGGGTGCCGTCGGAGCCGACCGGCCCGGAGAAGGGCAGCACCACGCCGACCTTGACGGGCCCGGCGGCCCAGGCCGTGGTGGCCATCAGGGCCACGATGGCCGTTGCCATAATCATGAGTTTTTTCATCGGTCTCTCTCCTCTAGTGTTATGTGCGCCCGGTGCAAAACACCTTGCGGCGTTAATCAGTCACCGTGGGTCAACCGCCTACCGGTTGGTGAATCTATAAAAGCAGCGACATTCGCTGGATGCGTTGGCTCAGTGGCGTGAGGGGGGTTATCCTCCCATCCGCCAGCTCCACCCGCCAGGGGACCTCCACCGGCTTTAGGCCGATTTCCTGATACGCGTAGACGACCCGGTAAACTCCCTGGTCCAGCTTTTCGGCCCGCCAGCCCAGCACGCCTATGCCCCGGTTGGACTGGGGCTTCCACTGGCGCATGTTCAACTCCATCAGGCTGCCTATGGTCTGCGGGCCGCCCCGTTGGCCGCCGTAAAGCTCCACCAATCGGCAGGCCCTCGCGCCCCCGGCGTCCTGACCGCGGGCCGGGCCGGCCCACGCCGCCGTGGCGGTAATGCCCAGCAACAGGCAATAGCAGAGCAGGCTATATGCCCAGATACGCTTCGCGTACATACTCGTCGTCCAACAGCACCCGGGACAGGCCCGAGGCTCCGATCTTGCCGCTTTCGATCACATAGGCCCGGGTGGAGTGCTCCAAGGCCATGTAGGCGTTCTGCTCCACCAGCAGGATGGAGATGCCTTCCTGGTTGATGGTGCGGATCATTTCGAAGATCGACTCCACCAAGATGGGGGCCAGGCCCATGGAGGGCTCGTCGAGCATCAATAGCTTGGGGTCGGCCATCAGGGCCCGGCCGATGGCCAGCATCTGCTGCTCGCCGCCGGAGAGGCTGCCCGCCATCTGGCGGGGGCGCTCGGCCAGGCGGGGAAAGCGCTCGTACACGTATTCGGTGAGCTCCTGCCTGCGCTGGGCGTCGCCCAGCACCATGCCGCCCATGTTCAGGTTTTCGGCGATGGTCATGTCCGGGAACACCTGGCGGCCCTCGGGACAGTGGGCGATGCCATGGCGCACCACCTGGTGGGGCGGAGACCCGGTGAGCCTTTGGCCCTGCCAGGCGATCTCGCCGCTGGCCACCTTGACCATGCCCTGGATGGCCCTGAGGGTGGTGGACTTGCCCGCGCCGTTGGCCCCTATCAGGGCCACGATTTCTCCCGAATCCACGGTGAGCGAGACACCGCGCAAGGCGGGAACGTGGTCATAGAAGACACGGATGTCTTTTAGGTCAAGCACTGGCCTGCCTCCCCAGATACACCTCGATCACCTTCGGGTTGGCCCGAATCTCCTCGGGCTCGCCCTCGGCGATGAGCTCTCCGTAGTCCAGGACGAAGACCCGCTCGGAAATGTTCATCACCAGGCGCATGTTGTGTTCCACCAAGCCCACGGTGATGCCGGTTTCCTGAATCTTGCGGATGGTCCCCAGCATGCGCATGGACTCCATGGGGTTCATGCCCGCGGCGGGCTCGTCCAGCAGCAGGAGCTTGGGCTCCACGGCCAGGGCGATGGCCACGTTGAGCAGCTTTTGCTCGCCGTAGGGAAGGTTCTGGGTGACCAGGTCCTTCTTGTCGGCCATGCCCATGAACTCCAGAATCTCCAGGGCGTGCTCCTGCTTCTTCTGCTTTTGATCCCGCGCGGTCCGGTTGGCCAGCAGCGACTGCCACAGTGAGGTGTGGTCATGCAGATGGTGGCCCACCATCACCGCCTCCAGCACGGTGAGGTCGCGGAATATCTTGGTCTGCTGAAAGGTGCGCACCACGCCCAATTTGGCGATTTCCGAGGTGGCCATATGGCTCATCTCGGTGCCTTGGAAGAGCACCGAACCCGAATCGGCCCGGGTCACCCCGGTGATGAGGTCGAACAGCGTGGTCTTGCCGGCTCCGTTGGGACCGATGATGCTGACGATCTCGTTCTCCCGGATGCTCAGGCTTATGTCGCTGTTGGCGTCGACCCCGCCGTAGGACTTCGATAGATTGCTGATCTTTAGAAAATCCATGCTTCTTTCCGCCGCCTAATTTTCCAGCGATGCGCCGCGCTGCTTGGTTTGTTCCACCAAGCCCACGATGCCCTTGGGAAGGAAGATAACCACCAGCATGAGCATCAGGCCGTATATGACGAACTGCAGGTCCCCGGCGAAGCGCAGCACCTCGGGCAGGGCGGTGAGCAGGACCGCTCCGACAACCGGCCCCACGATGGTGCCCCTGCCGCCGACGATGACCATGGTCACCAGGTAGATGGATTCGCCCAGGGTGAAGGAATCCGGACTGATGAACATGGTGTAGTGGGCGTAGAGGCTTCCGGCCGCGCCCGCCAAGGCGGTGCTGACCACAAAGGCCAGCATGCGGCAGTTGCGCGGATGCACGCCCAGGGAGGCGGCCAACAGGGAGTCCTCCCGGGTGGCGATGAAGGCCTCGCCGAACTTGTAGCGCAGCAGGTTTCGCACCAGGATCAACACCACGATCATCACCGCGAAGGCCAGGTAATAGAAGGCGAGCTTGTCACCGAAGGAGATGGTCCAGCCGAAGATTTCCAGGGTTCCCGGCGAGGGGATGCCCGGCAGGCCCATGGGCCCCCGGGTCAGGTCCACCAGGTTGATGATCAAAAGCACCACGATCCCCTGGAAGCCCAGGGTGGCGATGGCGAAGTAGTGCCCGCTCAGGCGCAGGGACGGGATGCCGATGATGAGGCCCATGAACCCGGCGGAAACCACCGACAGGGGGAAGGCGGCCACGAAGGGGAGGCCCAGCTTGACCATGAGCAGGGCCGAGGTGTAGGCCCCGATGCCGTAAAAGGCGCCATGGGCCAGGGAAAGCTCCCCGATGTAGCCCACGATGATGCCCAGGCTCACCGCCAGGATGATGTTGATCACCGCCGCGATCATGATGTGCTGGTAAAAGGCCTCGTTGAACACCAGGGGCAGGGCCAGCGCGGCCAGGATGACAAGCCCTTTGGGCGCTAACTTAGGCACGGGCGCCTCCCCCGCTTCCGAAGATGCCGGTCGGCTTGGTCAAAAGCACCAGGATCATGATGGAGAAGCCGATGATGTCCAAAAACTCGGCGGGCATCACCGCCCCGGCCAGGGTTTCCAACAGGCCCAGGCCCAGGCCCGCCACGATGGAACCGGTGATGCTGCCCATGCCTCCCACGATCACCACGATGAAGGCCTTGACGATGATGTGGATGCCCATGGCCGGCTCGGTGACGAACATGGCGCCCACCAGGGCCCCGGCGATGCCGGCCAGCATGGAGCCGATGAGGAAGGTGGAGGCGAAGACCCGGTCGGTGTTGACCCCCACGATGCGCGCGGCCTCGTAGTTCTGGGCCGTGGCCCGCATCTGGTTGCCCAGGGAGGAGTACTTGACGAAGTAGGCCAGCAGGGCCACCAGCAGGAAAGCCACCAGGACCACCAGCAGGCGTTGGGTGGTGAGGTAGACGTTGGCATAGTGGATGACCTGCTTCATGTAGGGAGAGGGGATGCGCCTTAGGTCCGGGCCGAAGATGAAGTTGACGCCGTAGAGCAGGAAGGTGGAGAGCCCCACGGTGACCAGCACGTAGTTGATGGGGTGGGGGTTGCGCTTGCGCAGGGAGCGGATGATGACCCGTTCGGTGATCAGGCCGAAGACGCCCACGATAACCGCCGTGGCCAGGATGGCCAGCGGATAAGGCAGGCCCAGGCTGCTGACGCACAAAAAGGCCACGAACGCGCCGATCATGTAGAACTCGCCGTGGGCGAAGTTGACCACGTCGATGATGCCGAAGATGAGGGTCAGGCCCAGGGCCACCAGCACGTATATGCTGCCCAAGACAATGCCGTTGACCACCAGTTGGGGAATGAACTCAATCATGTTGGGCCTTCCGCGCCGTGGCCCCGTAGAGCGACGGGCAGCGGTCTTCCCAGAGGTCTATCTCGTATTCGCCGGGCACCTTGACCAGGCGCTTGTTCCGCGATAGCGACAGGTCCATCTCGGCCAGGGCCACCCCCTCCTGGGCGTCCGGCACGCTGGCGACGGTGTTGCCCTCCGGATCGATAATGGCCGAGCCTCCGACGAACTCGTAGCCCTCCTCCACGCCCACCCGGTTGGAGGAGACGATCCACACCCGGTTTTCCGCCGCCCGGGCGGGCATCAGCAGGCTGGGGATCACCTTGGCCCCGGTGGGCCAGTTGCTCATGCCCACCAGGAGATCGGCTCCCTCAAGGGCCAGACAGCGGGCCAGCTCCGGGAAGCGCCATTCATAGCAGATGCACAGGCCAACCTTGCCCAGGGGGGTGTCGAACAGGCCCAGGCGGTCGCCGGGGGTCACGAAGCGGTCCAGGCCCAGAAAAGGCAGATGGGACTTGCGGTACAGGTGCATCTCGCCTTGGCTGGTGATGAACACCGCCGAATTCAAGAGCACGCCGTCCTTCTTCTCCAACAGGCCCAGGGCCAGGTTGCGCCGCTGCTCCTTGGCCAAGGCGATAAGCTGGTCCACAAAGGGGCCGGGTATGGTGTCCGCGTGGGGCAGCGCTTCCTGGAGGGAGTTGAAGGCGCCGCCGGAGTTGGCCAACTCGGGAAACACCACCAGGTCCGCCTGGGTTTGGCCGGCCATCTCGAGAATTCTGGCCTTGTTATCTTCCGTACGGGCCAGGGCCACGTCCATTTGCACGGTGGCGGCTTTCACCACGACAACACCTCCTTGGGTAGTTCAAAGGCCACGGTCGCGTCGCCGTTGACCACTTGGCAGATACGGGCGTTGCCCGCGATGGATGCGAACATGTAGGCGTCCTTTTCGCTGACGCCCATGCGCTCCACCTGGGCTTTCACCGCCCGTTGCAGGGCGGCCATGACCGCCTGGTCCAGGGTGGGGGCCGAGGCCAGGAAAAGAGTCTTGTGGGGAGCCAGGATCACCGGCCCTTCCAGGGGGGTGTCCGGGGCCAGGCCGATGGTCAGGCTCACCTCGGCGTCGATCTCCACCCCCGAGCCGCTCACCTCGCCCTCGCCCATGGCCGCGTGCACGTCGCCCAGAGAGAGGTTGCCGCCAGGCACCAGCACCGGCAGCAGGAGCTGGTGGCCCTGGGTCAGGTCCACGCAGTCCAGGTTGCCGCCGTGCACCCCGGGGTAGCGGGTGAGGGTTTCGCTGGGCGTAGCCACCCCCACGATGCCCACCATGGGGCGCAGGGGCACGCGCAGGCCCGGAGCCAGCTCCACGTCATCGGCCACCTGGAACTCGCGCACATACAGGGGGTCGTCCGGGTTCAGGCCCAGCAGGCCCAGGCCGGGCCGTATCCAGGCGTGGCCGGCCGGGGCCAGGTCGATGCGCTCGATGGTGACCATCAGGGTGTCGCCGGGCTTGGCCCCCTCCACCGCGATGGGGCCGGTGACCGGCAGCAGGCGGGAGCGGTCCACCGGGGTGTTCAGACCGGGGCGTATCTGGCCGTTGGAGGCGTCGCGGGTCTCCACCTCGAGCCTTGCGCCGGGCTGGACAGTGAGCACCGGGGGCACCGATGGCGCGAAAACGTGATGGATGTGCTCCTCGGTTCGGGAAAGTCGCATCTATATTAGACTCCGTGACCCAGGTGGGCCGATATTTCCGAAGCGGTTTTGTTGAGCAGGTTGCCCAGCTCTACGATCTTTGCAGGGGTCATGTTCACGTGCAGGGTGCCGATGGCCATGGCGGCGGCCGGGAAGCCGTTGGCATCCAATACGCAGGCGCCCACGGCCGAGACCCCGGTGTCGACCTCCTGGTTGCTGTAGGAGTAGCCTTTGTCCAGGATGTTGCGCCGGTCTTGGCGGACCTCCTCCACGGACATGATGGTGTGCGGGCTCACCTCCACAGGGGTGAACTCGGCCAAATAGCTCTCGAACCGCCCCTCGGGCAGATGGGCCAGGATGGCCTTGGCCGCCGCGCCCACGTGCAGGGGGAGCCGGCGCCCCACGTCGCAGAAGAAGCTGATGCGCGAGCCGCCGGACAGGCGATCCACGAAAACCACCTCTTTTTGATTTTGGTCCATCACCGCCACGGTGATGTCTTCGCCCACCTCCAGGGCCAGGCCCTGCAAAACGTCGTGGGCGATGGTGTGCACCGTTTGGCCGCTTTGGAACTTGCGGGCCAGGGCCAGCACCGAATAGTGGAGGCGGAATTTTTTGGTTTTGGGGTCTTGGGACAGAAAGCCGCTGGCCACCAGGGTGTGCACCGCGCGGTAGGCCTTCATCTTGGGAATGCCCACGTGCTGGGCTATCTCCGCGAGGCTGGCTTCGTGGGGCAGGCTGGAGAATGCCTCCAGCACCGTCAAAACGGTCTGGGCTGACTTGAGGACTCCCGGGGCAGCCGCGCTGTCGTCAGGCTGTATCATAATATGTTACACCATAACTGCATATGATATTACTTTAGCGATTTTGAAAAACCCTGTCAAGGGAAAAGGCGGGGCACTTTTGAGCTATCTAACTTAACTTATTTACTTTTTTGTAGGGCGCTCGCTGGCTTGTGACCATGTGGGCATTTGTTCGCATGTGTCGCTATTTAAAGGACAATGCGGAAAGACCTGCCCGGTTGCCGGCTGGGGCCGGATGTCTAACATCCGCTTTGGTAGGTTTCGGCTAAAAAATTTCCGACTAAGCCCGAGACGGCCTTCTCATTCAGCCCCGAGGCGGCATGGGCCGCACTTGAGCGGCTCCCCGCTGCGGGCGGCGCCCTGCCGCCCCCGCACCAGGGCCCGCCCTTACTGTCCAATTGTAACTATGATATCGATTTAATTGACCATATAAGTATGCAGCCATCGCAACAACCTATTTGACTGCCCATCTATTTACGATAAGTAATTTAAGGTAGTTGGCTTTGGGAACTCGGGGCAGCCCCCGCGTTCACGGTTGCCCCGGGACAGGGGCGCGTCCGGCCGCGCAAGCACCACCCGGCGGCCGGCGATAACAACAAAACAAATCAGGCCCCAGCGGATTGCCGCTGGGCGTCGATCAAGGGACTGGGCGCTCCATGGACGCATCCAAGGAAATCAATCACCTGCTGGACGGCTTCGCCTCCCTGCCCGAACAAAGCCTGGCGCGCCTGGACGAGGCCAAGGAGGCGGGCGTCAAGGTGGTGGGGGTCTACTGCATCTTCGCCCCCCTGGAGATAATCCGCGCCGCCGGGGCCCTGCCCGTGGGCCTGTGCGGCAAGCGCCAGGAGCCCATCGCCGCCGCCGAGGCCGAACTGCCCTCCAACTTGTGCCCCCTGGTCAAGTCCTCCTATGGATACGCCCTTACCGGCACCTGTCCCTTTTTCATGGCCTCGGACGTGGTGCTGGGCGAGACCACCTGCGATGGCAAGAAAAAGATGTACGAGGCCATGGAGCGCATCAAGCCGGTGCACCTGATGCACCTGCCCCACACCGCCGGGCTGCCCCACGCCCTGGACTACTGGCGGGCGGAGATAGAGCGGCTCAAGGCCTTTTTGCAGGAGCTGACCGGCCAGGAGATCACCCCCGAGGCCTTGCGCCATGAGATAGACCTGCAAAACCGGGTGCGGCGGCTCGTGGTGGAGCTGCACCGGGTGAACGCCGCCTCCCCGCGCCCGGCCATCTCCGGCGGCCGCATGCTGCCCATCCTGGAGGCCAAGAACTCCTGGCCCGACCTGGAGGACTTCGCCCAACGCCTGGAGGCCCTGATCGCCGCTGTGGAGGCCTACAACGCCGCCGGCCTGGGCGCCGGCCCCCGCCCGCCCCGGGTGCTGTTGACCGGCACGCCCATCGGCAAGGGCTCTGACAAGGTGCTGCGCCTGATCGAGGAGGCCGGCGGGCTGGTGATCGCCATGGAAAACTGCACCGGCCTCAAGGGCGCCTGGACCCAGGTGGACCAGGATGCCGGCGATCCCCTGGATGCCCTGGCCCGGCGCCATCTGGCCTTGCCCTGCTCCTGCATGACCCCCAACCAGGGGCGCTACGACCTCTTGGAGGAGCTTATCCCCCTATACCAAGTGGACGGCGTGGTGGATCTCAGCTGGCACGCCTGCCACACCTACATCATCGAGGCCACCCCCCTGGGCCGTCACCTGGAGGACAAGCTGTCCCTGCCGGTGATGCGCCTGACCACCGATTACAGTGAAAGCGACGTGGAGACCCTGCGCACCCGCGTGGAGGCTTTCTTGGAGATGCTTTCGTAAACCCGCTTGCCGCCTGGTTACACGGCGCAAACGCAGACGAAGAAAATCACCCGCCGCGATTTCATGAAGACCACCGGGACCGCCACCCTAGCCGCCGCCGCGGGCCTGGAAAAGGCGGGCCAAGGCGGCATCCGCCTCAACGGCGGCCAGGTGGAGGGCCCGGCGGCCGAGCGCTGCGTGGTTTTCCAACGCTACCCCCTGTTCCCCTGGCGCACCGTGCTGGCCAACGTGGCCTTCGGCCTGGAGATGCAGGGCGTGCCCAAGGCCTCGCGCGATAAAGCGGCCATGCGCTACCTGACCCTGGTGGGCCTGGCCGACCAGGCGGGGGCCCACCCCACCGAGCTCTCGGGCGGCATGCAGATGGCCATGCTCCGGCGTACGCCGGACTAACCCGATCATACCTTGCCGCATGGCTTGGCCCACCCAGCCGATCACCCAGCCATGGCCATGCCAACATCGGCTGGCCATGACGCCCCGTTTGCTGGTTTGACTTAACACTTCCCGATAATCCACTATTTAACTAGACAAAGGCTCTCCACCTTGCTTGCCCCTTCCCTGCATGCCTAGTCTGCCCCGGCGCTGGCTGTTGACAGCCGGCGCGATTCCTTGCGCCCCTGCCAGAAAAGGAGCCCCCATGCAGGCAGCCTTGACCCCCAAGCCAGCGGAGCAGCTCTTCGCCCTGCTCAGTTCCACCGCGGACATGTTCAACCAACGGCCCGAGCTTCAGAGCGAAATGAAGGGAACCCAGGGCTGGATCAACGCCACGGTGGGCTTCCGTGGCGACGACGGCAGCCTGGGCGCGGCGGTTCAGATCAAGGACGGGATCATCACCGCCTTGGACCACCTTCCCGAGCATAGGGACGCCTGCCTGGTGTTCCGCACCTCTGCCGACTTCAGCGCATTTCAGGAGGCGAGCAAGGACGAGGCCTCCCAGATGATCCTCAAGGGCCGCATCTGGATCGAGGGAGCCATCGCCTATTACAACTACGCCGAGTATCTGGTGAACCTATTGTTCCTGGACCAGGCGAAAAGCGTCACCGAACAGGCCATGCACGAACACAAGCTGGAGAACCTGCGCATCGCCGAAGGGGCCGACACCAGCGGCCGCGATGAAAAGGCGCGGCGCAAAACGGAGCGCCTGCGGGGAGAGAAGCTGGACCCGGGCGTGGAATGGCTGGAGGATCCTTATCTCTCCGAGTTGGGCATGGAGGATTTCCCCCGCTTGGAGCGCTTCCGCAAGGAGCTGTTCAAGACCAAGGCCCGGGTGAGCAGCGAGCATGGCAAACTGCTCACCGACTTTTTCGTGGCCAACGGCTACGAGACCATGTCCGACGGCTCCCCCTGGGAGCCCAGCCTGCGCAAGGCCAAGAGCTTCCATCACCTCATGGACAACCGCCAAGCCTTGATCCGCGAGGGCGATCTGCTGGCCGGCACCTACACCCCCTATCCCATATTCGGTCTGGTCAACCAGCCCTACACCTTCGGCTGGCAGGTCTGGGGCGAGCTGCGCACCCTGGGCTTTCGGGAGCTGGATCCCTACAAGATCGACGAGGAGACCATCGAGACCCTGCACAAGCATGTGATGCCCTTCTTCGCCACGCGCAACATCCAGCACTTATGGAAGGCCGAGTTCGACAACCCACTGGCCGCCCGCATCCACGAGCGCTATTTCGCGGTGTTCTATTACAAGACCGTTTCCCACAGCCAGACCACGCCGGGCCACATCAAGGTTTTGCGCGAAGGCCTGGACGGCATCCGCCGGCGCATCGCGGACGAGCTGGCCAGCGACACCGCAGCGGACCAGGAGAAGAAGGACACCCTGGAGGCCATGACCGTCAGCCTGGATGCGGTATCGGCCTACACCCGGAACCTGGCGGAGCAAGCGCGGAAAGAAATCGAGGCCGAGCAGGACCCCGCCCGCAAGGCCGAGCTGGTGGAAATGCTGCGCATCCTGAGCAAGGTGCCCGACCGGCCGGCCGAGACCCTGCACGAGGCGGTGCAGGCTCTTTGGATCGTGCACCTATCCCTTGGCCTGGAGAGCAGCGACGACGGGCCCCACCTGGGCCGCCTGGACCAGATCCTGCAACCCTACTTCGACGCGGACCTGGGCAAGCTGAACACCAACCAGGAGCGCCAGGACTACATCAAATTCGCGGTGGAGCTGATCGGCTGCCTGTATCTGCGCCTGTCCAGCCACTACAACATCACCATGGAGATCACCTCCTGGATGAACTCGGGCGGGCCGCCTTCCACGACCATCAACCTGGGCGGGATCACCCCGGAGGGCGGCGACGCGGTCAACGACATGACCTACGTGATCCTCAAGGTCACCGAGCTGCTGAGCCTCAACGACCCCAACATGCACGCCCGCTTCATGCCGGGGGTCAATAGCGAGACCTATCTCAAGCGGGTCTGCGAGGTGAACTACATCACCGGGGCCACCCCCTGCATCCACAACGACGCGGCGGTGATCGCCGCCCTCAGCGGGGTCAACCCGGCCTGGCCCCAAGAGGACATCAGAGAGTGGACCGCGGTGGGCTGCGTGGAGCCCTGTTTGTCGGGCATGCACTTTCCCGCCACCGGCAGCATCGAGCTAAACCTCATGGCTCCCCTGGAAATGGCCCTGAACAACGGAGTGCATCCCCTGCTGGACTGGGCCCTGGGCCCCGAGACCGGCAAGGTGGAGGACGGCGACTTCGAGACCTTCGAGGATTTCATGGACGCCTTCACCCAGCAGTACCATTTCCTTTGCGGGGTGAGCGTGGAGGGCAACAATCAGCTGGGGCACATTCACCAGCAGCACATGCCCTCGCCGTTGATCTCGGCCATTGTTGACGACTGCATCTCCACCGGCCGCGGCATCACCCGGGGCGGGGCCCGCTACAACACCAGCGGGGTCACCTCCATCGGCATGGCCGACGTGGCCGACTCGCTCAGCGCCATCAAAAAGGCGGTATACGACGACAAGAAGGTCGGCTTCGCGGAACTCAAGGAGGCGCTCAAGTACAACTTCGAGGGATACAAGGGCCTGAGGGCCTGGATTCAGAACCAGGTGCCCAAGTTCGGCTCCGGCGACCCCGAAGCCGTGGCCATGGCCCAGCGGGTGACCGCCATGGTGGCGGACTTCGCCCACAGCCAAACCAATTACCGGGGCGGGCACTACACCTCGGGCTGGTGGTCCATGAACTACCACGCCATCTACGGCCGGGTCTCGGGCGCTTCGCCCTCGGGCCGCCTGGCCGGCGAGGCCTTCACTCCGGGCCTCACCCCTCAAGCCTCGGCCTCCAAGAACCTTTTGGACAACCTGCTGGACGTGGCCAAGCTGGACCCCACCACCATGGACAACAACATCGCCTTCAATGTGCGCATCGTGCCCTCGGCCAGGGACACCCACAAGCAGACCATCACCCGCATGAGCGACACCATTCAGGCCTACTTCGGCCAGGGGGGCATGCAGGTGCAGTTCATCATGATCAACACCGACACCCTGCGCGATGCCATGGCCCATCCGGAGTACTACCCCGACCTGCTGGTGCGTATCTCGGGCTACTGCGGCTATTTCACCAAGCTGCACCGCGATTTGCAGTTGGAGATCATCCGGAGGAACGAGTATGGCCTCTGAGATACGCTCCGGCCGACCCTTGATCATCGACATCAAGGGCAACTCCCTGGATGATGGGCCGGGCACCCGCTCGGTGGTGTTTATGAAGGGGTGCCCCCTGAACTGCGCATGGTGTCAGAACCCGGAAAGCAAGAAGATCGCCCCGGAGTTGTGGTTCGAAACGGACAAGTGCGTGTCCAGCGGGGAGTGCGTGCCCGCCTGCCCCGAGGGGGCCCTTGGCCCGGGCGACCCCTTGGTCATTGACCGGGATAAGTGCACCCTGTGCTTCGACTGCGTGGCCGCCTGCCCCTCCACCGCCCTGCGGCGGGTGGGCCAGGACATGACCGTGGAGCAGGTGGTGGCCAAGATCGCGCCCTACAAGCCCTTCTTCGATACCACCGGCGGCGGGGTCACCTTGTCCGGAGGGGAGCCCACCCTGTTCATGGAGTTCACCTCCCAGCTGTTGCAGGCCCTTAAGCAGGAGGGCATTCCCACCCTGGTGGAGACCGCCGGCCTGTTCAACTTCGACGCCTTCGCCGAGCTGGTGCTCCCCTACTGCGACATCATCTACATGGACATCAAGCTCATCGACCCCGAACTGCACAAGCGCTGGTGCGGGGTGGACAACACGCGCATCAAGGAGAACTTCATCCGGCTGCACCAGATGGCCGCGAGTGGCGGCTTCAGCATCAAACCACGCACGCCTCTGATTCCGGGCCTCACCGACACCGACCAGCTAATGGCCGACCTGGCCGGGTTCTATCTGGCCCACGGGGTCAAGCTGGCCGCCTTGGAGAAGAACAATCCCATCTGGTTCGACAAAAGCGAAAAGGTGGGGGTGGAGCCGGACTTCGCACCCGACGACCCGGCCCGTGGCTTTTACGATAATGAGCGCTACGCCCTCATCAAGAAATATTTCGAGGACCAGGGCATAACCATCCTTGAATCCTGAGCGGACCGGCCTGGCGGGCCGGTGGCACCTTGGCAAAGGAGAGGCACATGAAGCGATTGTTGCAAGCAACCTTGCTGGGTTTGGCAATTGTCCTGATCGCCCCCGCCGCCCTGGCTGGCGGCCTGAGCGGGGTGTGGACCCTGGAGATAAGCCAGTACAAGAACACCTGCGGCGGAGAGCCCACCGCGGCCAAGGAGCTGACCCTAACCCAAAAGGGCCGCGCCCTTACCGCGGCCATCGGGGTCAAGGGGGACGACGGCAAGACCTACACCGGCACCTTCAAGGGCGCCATGGACCAGGACCAGCCACCGGCAAAGGCCATGCTTCACGGCAAGTTCGAGGTGGCGGGCTTTACCACCGACGAGACCATACAGCTCGAGTTCCCCGATGGCCGGAGCTATACCGGGGCCTCCCAGTGGAAGATTCAAGCCGCTGACAAAAAGACCACCTGTTTGGGGAGCCAGAAGATAAAGGGGCGCAAAAAGTAAGCCGGCCTTAAAAGGCTTTCAACTGCCAGTCTGGGTCTGGCGGACAGCTGTTCGGCCTAGCCTGGCCAGGCCGATAGGCTCGCCTCCCCCCTGCTTTTGGACCAAGGCGCGCCTGGAGCGCCCGGCGGCCCCCACAAGGTTTCGAGAGCCCGCCGCATCCAATGCTGGTTCGCTTTTCATTGTTCCTGATCCACCCACCCCAGGCTGCGCTCCACCGCCTTTTGCCAATTGGCATAGCCGGCCTTTCTCTGGCGCGGGGTCATGGAGGGCAGCCAGCGCCTGCTCTCGGCCCAGTTTTTCCTTAACTCTTCCAGGCTCTCCCAGAAACCCACGGCCAGGCCGGCGGCGTAAGCCGCGCCCAGGCTGGTGGTCTCGTTGGTTTGGGACCGTATCACCGCCACATCCAAAACGTCGGCCTGAAACTGCATGAGCAGCTCGTTGGCCACCATGCCCCCATCCACCTTGAGGCGCTTTAGCTCCACCCCGGAGTCCCGGTTCATGGCCTCCACGATGTCCTTGGTCTGATAGGCCGTGGCCTCCAGCACCGCGCGGGCCAGATGGCGCTTGTCCGCGTAGCCGCTCAGCCCCACTATCACTCCCCGGGCGTCGGCCCGCCAGTGTGGCGCGAATAGCCCCGAAAAGGCGGGCACGCAATAAACCCCGCCATTGTCGCCGGCTTGGGCGGCCATTTGCTCTATCTCCGAGGCGTCGCCGATGATCCCCAGGTTGTCGCGCACCCATTGCACCAGGGCTCCGGCCACGGCGATGGAGCCCTCCAGGCAATAAACCGGTCGGGCCCGACCGAGCTGATAGCCCACCGTGGTGAGCAGGCCGTGGCTGGAGGTGACCTGGTCGGGGCCGGTGTTGAGCAGCAAAAAGCAGCCCGTGCCATAGGTGTTCTTGGCCTCGCCGGGCGCAAAGCAGGCCTGCCCCACCAGAGCTGCCTGCTGGTCGCCCAGGGCCCCGCACACCGGCACCCGGGCGCCCAGGGGCCCGCCGGGCAGGGTGTAACCCCAGGGCTCGGGGTCGCTGGAGGGAACGATGCGCGGCAGGGCCTGTCCGGGGATGCCCAGGATGCGCAGAATCTCGTCTTCCCACTGGAGGCTGCTCAGGTTCATCAGCATGGTGCGGCTGGCATTGGTCACGTCGGTGACGTAGGCCCCGCCCGCCGGACCGCCAGTGAGCAGCCAGATGAGCCAGGTCTCCATGGTGCCCATGAGGGCGCGGCCCTTTTCCAGGGCCCGGCGCGCCCCAGGCACCTCGTCCAGCAGCCAGGCCATTTTGGTGCCGCTGAAATAGGTGGCCACCGGCAGGCCGGTTGTCCGGCGAAAGCGGTCCTGGCCGCCCTCGCGGGCCAACTCGCGGCAAAGGTCCTGGGTGCGGGTGCATTGCCACACGATGGCGTTGTGCAGGGGCTCGCCGCTCTCCCGGTCCCAAAGAACCGTGGTTTCGCGCTGGTTGGTGATGCCTATTCCGGCCAGGTCCGAGCCACGCAGCCCGGCCTCGGTCAGGGCCTCCTGAATCACGCTCTGGGCGTTGGCCCATATCTCCAGGGGGTCGTGCTCCACCCAGCCGGGATGGGGGAATATCTGCCGGTGCTCCCGCTGTGCCTGGGAGACCATGCGGCCCCCGTGGTCGTAAACCATGAAGCGGGTGCTGGTGGTTCCCTGGTCCAGCGCACCCACGTAATCAGCCACGGCATTCTCCAAGCGCTTGGCGGGCTGCAACCGCCGACAAAAGATTGGACGGTATTATAGCCTCCCGCCGGGTTGGGCAAAAATCCAAACTCCGGCCCCGGCTGATTTTTGCGGGCCGGGAGCCGGAGCCGGAACCTCCGAAGGTGACAGGAAACCAGGCGCCGAAAGGCGCTGGATGCCGTGGCCGGGGTGAAGGCGGTCGACGCCTCCACGAGCAAGCGGCGTCCGCGTCACGGAACACTTGGCCTCAAGAGAAGCTACTTGTCCGCTTGCCCCAGCTTGACGGCCATGTTGTGCAGCCGCAGGCGGTCCCTGGGCGCCATGCCTTGCTGCCCCAGGGCCCCTTGCAGAACCTGCAAGGCGGCCGGGGTTTCGCCGGCTTGGCGCAGGATATCGGCCCAGAGCAGGTAGGCGTCAGCATAGGCCGGCCACCTCTTGGTGACCGATTGCAGGAGCTCGGCCGCGCCCCGGGCATCGCCCTCCTGCCCCATCATGTAGGCCAAGGTGAAGCCGTAGCGCGGATTGGGGCTCAGCCCATAGGCCCGGCGGCACAGGGGCAGGGCCTCCCCGGGCTTTTTCTTGAAGAGCAGCAGGCCCAGGTTGTAGGCCGCGGGGGCCATCTTGGGGTCGGCCTTGAGCGCGGCGCGCAGATGCTTCTCCGCCGCCTGGGCGTCGCCCTGTTCGGCCAAGAGCAGCCCCAGGTTGAAGTTGGCCGTGGCGTTGTTCGGCTCCAACTCCAGGGCCTTGCGCAGTTGCCGGGCGGCCTGCTTGGCGTCGCCCGCGCGGGCATGGGCCATGGCCAGGTTGACCCGGGGGATCACAGTGTCCGGCGACAAACCCAGGGCCTCCTGGTAGGCGTGGATGGCCTTCAGGGGAACGCCCCGCTCCAGGTAATAGTTGCCCACATTGTAAAAGGCGGACCAGGTGTCGGGACGAGCCATGAAGGAGGCCAGCATCTCCTGGGTGGCCGCCTTGAGGGCAGCGGCCTGCTCCGGGCTCAGGCCCTGGCGGGGATACCTGGCCAGGCTTTGGGCGGCGCGGATGCGGACCAGGCGGCGCGGATCCTTGAGCGCGGCGAGGAGGACCTCGCGCGCCTGGGGGCTGGGCCAATCACCCAGGGCGGCCAGGGCCGCGCCCCGCACCAGGGGCGAAGGATCGGCGCTGGCCTTCAGAATGACCGGCCACTTGCTATCCAGGGGGCAGGCCCCCAGCAGGCGGATAAGCGAGGCGGCGAATACCGGATCCCGCTCCTTGCCGGAGATGTAGGCCAGCATGCCGGGCAGGCGCGACCAGTCGCGGTCGCGAGCCTCCTGGATCAGACCGGCCCGGTGCAGCACCGGCGCCTGGTAGTCGTCCTTGTGCCAGGCGCGCACCTCGGCGTCGGCCCAGGCCGCGTCCTTGTCCTTATGACAATGGTTGCAGGCGTTGGGTGACTTGAACTTGATGGTGGCCGCCGGGGTGGGCGGCAGCATGGAGTGGTCGCTGCGGTGCATGCCCGCGAAGCTGGTCATGGGCATGTGGCAGGCGATGCACTGGTTGCCCGGGCTGTCGGCCTTGTGCCTGGTGTGGGCGGTGGCGTTGGCCACCCGCTCGGCGTGGCAGGGCAGGCAGGCGCGGTTGGGGTCCTTCTTTTGGCGGAAACGGCCGCTGGAGGTGTGGCAGTGGGTGCAGTCCAGCTTGCCCGCCTGGTTGCAGGGGCTCATCAGCCAGCTGGTGTATGTGTAGTTCTCGCCCAGATCCCGCCCGTCGGGATAATAGTCGCTGTGCTCCAGGAGCGCCAGGTCGAAGTGGTCCCAGAAGTTGTCTCCGGGCATGAAGCTCTGGGTCAGGGGTATGGCCTTGGCATGGCAGGTGGAGCAGGTGGCGTTGTTCTGATCGTGGGTGAAGTCGCGGCCGCCCCGGGAGATCTTCAGGTCCTTGGGCACCGTGCCCTTGGGCGCTTCCCGGCACACCTTGGCGTGGGCCTCGCCCGGCCCGTGGCAGGTTTCGCAGTTGATGCCCGGCTCTTTCCAGGTGGTGTGGTAGGCCCCGGTCTGGGGATTGTAGTTCAGGGAGAACTGGCTCACGTGGCAGCCGTGGCAGGAGGTGTTGAAGGTGTAGGCCGCGTCGCGCCAATCCACCGGCTGGTCGCTGGCGTGGCGGATGCCGCTCTTGGCCGTGTCGAACCAGGCCTTCTTGTTGATGTCATAGGCCACGGGCAGGGTCTGCAAGCGGCCCTTGTCCATGGGCGTCAGGAAGTAATAAATGTTCTTGCCGCCCAGGGCGTGCTTGATGGCCAGGCGCTTTTGGCCTTGGGCGGTCTTTTCCACCACCCACCCTTGGCCCTTGCCTATCTGGGCCTGGTAGCTGGCGCCCCTTATTTTCATGGGGGCCTTCTGGGGGGTCAGGTTGGCGGCGGCAAAGGCGTCGCTGTATGCCTGCATGGCCGTGCCGTGGTGGGAGGGGGCCCAGAGTTGATAGAACCGCTCGTGGCACTCGCGGCAGCTCTGGCTGCCGGTGTAGGAGCCCTGGGCCTTGATGTCGGCCGGCGGCTTGGCCGGGGCAAGCCCCCAGCTCAGGACCACGGCCAACAGCAAACACCCGCCCAGGCCCATTGCCTTGATAATTCCACGGCTCAAAACCGGCCTCCTTCCGTTTGATCGTCCCACCCCCCCAACGCCGGTTTCATTTCCGACAAGCGGGAAACACCTGGGCGAAATCATTTTTCATGCTGATCAGGGTCCAGCCGTTTTGGCGGGCCAGGTCCAGGCCCTTGTCCAGACGCCCAATGTGCGACTTGCGGTCATAGGCGAACTCCCGCGCCGCGTCGTCATGGTGCAACAGCATCATCAGCCTGGGGCCGGGCCCCGAGGCGGTGTATTGTAGCATGGCCAGATCGCCGTCCGAGTTGCCCACCGCCATGATGGGCCGGAGGCCGATCTGCAGAGCAATATTTTGCGGCTTGCCCGGTCCGTCGTCAATGCTGTTGATCTCGGGGAGCCGGATCACCTCGGCCTTGCCGCCCTTGAGCTGAAACTTGCCCTTGAGGCTGGAGCCGATCACCTGATAAGGCGGCACGCCGTAGGCGCTCCGGGAAAAGGCCCGGATGAAATCCACACCGCCGCCGGAGACGATGAAGGTCTTGAAGCCATGGGCCCTCAGATAGGCCAGCAGCTCCACCATGGGCTGATAAATCATCTGGGCGAAGAGCATGTCCTTCTTGGGGTTGCGCGCCGCGCTGAGCCAGGTCTTGGCCAATGCCTGCATCTGCTGGGAGGTCAGCCCGGCGTGGGTCAGGCCCACGATCTTCAGAATGCCCTTGTGCCCCAGCTTGGCCAGCTTGGGCAGGTCGCCGGCCAGGGCCGCCTGCACGGCCGGGATTTTCTTCCACTCGGGATGCCGGGGGGCCATCTCCTTGAGCCGGTCCAGGGCGAAAAAGAGCTGCACATACATGGGCTGCTCGGACCACAGGGTGCCGTCGTTGTCAAAGGTGGCGATGCGCTCACCCGGCGGCACATAGTCCGGCCCGCCTTTTCGGGTGACCTTGTCCACAAAGGAGATGATGGTCTGTTTGGTTTTGCCGTCGCGCCAGGAGGCCAAGGGATCATCGGCCGCCTGGGCCGGAAGGGCCAGACCCAGCAGGGCCAGCACGGCCGCTATGGTTAAAAAATGCCTCGCTATCATGACAATCCTCCCATGACCCCGCGCTACATTTGCCGGGTGGCGCGGTGCCGCATTCCTATGGGCTCTCATGCCCTCTCTAGTCCAGGAACTGCATGTTCAATCCCACGAAAACCTGCCAATCAGGCCAACCCTCTCCCCGGTCGAGCACCGACACTTGAGGCTCCACGAAAAGGTTGAACACCGTTTTTCCCGCCTTGATGACCTTGCCCAGGCCCACCCCCAGGGGCAGGCTGTAGTCACCGCTGTCCAGGTCGTAGACCCAGATGGGGGCCGCGCGCAGGTATAGCCCATCGCCGAGCTGCAAGAAGGCGAAGGGCTGCAAGGCGCCGGTGTTCACGTTGGACCGGTCATCGTTACCCGCGAAGCTGGCCTCCCAAGTGAGCAAATAGCCATACTGGAAGCGGCGCGAGGTTGCATCGAACAGCACGTTGGCAAAGCCGCCCGACCATTTCTCCGAGCCCAGCTCGTCCTGGGTGGCGGTGGGGGCCGTAAGCTGGGGGCCCAAGCCAAAGCTGATCGCCGGGTTGCCGGTGTCGAACAAATAGGCCGCGAAGATGTTAAAGTCGCCCAGGCCGCTTTCGTGGCCCCCACCCTGGGTGGAGGGGTAGGTGTTCACCGGCAGGGAGGCCCGCGTGATCCAGTCGGTCTTCAATATCTTTACCGGCTGGGCGAAGCGCGCCCAAAACTGATTGGCGTTCTCGCTGGTCCCGGTCACCCGGCCGATGTAGTAGTTCTGAAAATTCAGGGCGGTCATGCTGGCCAGGGGGTTGTTGGCCTGGGCGGCCGCGTCGGCGGCCGGCTGGGGCGCGGCCTTGTCGGGGGCGGCCGGGACGGCCGGAGAGCCCAGCCAAATGCCGAGCAACAGGATCAAGGATGCCGTCAGGTATTTCATGGTTGCTTGACGCACCTTTTTTGGGGGGCCGGGCGCGCCGTGCGCGGATAAATAAGAGCGCCCCCGTGACGGGGGCGCTCTCTTGGTTTTTGCCGGGCAGCCCTTGCCGCCTAGTTGCCCGTGGGCATGGGCAAGCTGATGCCTTCCTTGCGCAACACCTCGCGGACCCACTCATACTTCTGGTAGTTGCTAATGGTTATGGGACCGGTGTAGGTCCCGCTCTGCAGCTTGCGCGGCGGATACTTGACATAGGTCTTCATCAGCTGGCCGACCACCTCGCCGAAGGTGACCATGGTCCAGGTGCGCTCGGTCCAGTTGGTCATGAACAGGTCGTAGCGCTCCTGGGGGTCTTGCCACAGGTCGAAGACCTGGGGCACGGTGGCCACGTACTTCTTGGCGCCCTTCCAACCCAGGTTGGTGTCCACGGCCAGGCCGCCGGTGGGCTGGCCGTCGTCGCCGCGCAGGTTGAACACGGCCTTGTAGTTGCCCGCGCGCACCGCGCCGGGGCTAAGTTCATCCTCGGTGAAGTAGAACCAGTTGGTGCGGGCACTCTTGCCGGTGCCGAAGAGCACCGGCGACATGTCATAGCTGTCGAAGATTATGGGCTGGCCCTCACGGTCCTTCTTGGGCAGCTCGATACCCGCGACGCTGGCAAAGGTGGCCATCAGGTCCAGGCCGCCCAGGATGTCGAAGTTGCGCACCCCGGCCTTGATCTTGCCGGGCATGACCGCGATGGCCGGCACCCGGTTGCCGCCCTCACGCACGGTACCCTTGGTGCCCCGGAAGGGGGTGTAGCCCGCATCGGGATACACGTCCTGCCAGGCGCCGTTGTCCGTGGTCCAGATAACCAGGGTGTTTTTGTCCAGGCCCAGGGCCTTGAGCTTGTCCATCACCGCGCCGATGTGCGAGTCCAGCTCCACGATGGAGTCAGCGTACTTGGTCTTGGACAAGGACTTGTGCTTGAACTGGGGCGAGGGCAGGTTGGGCTGGTGCACTTTCATGAAGTTGATGTTGATGAAAAAGGGCTTGCCCGACTTGGCCGCCTTGTCCAGGAACTCCAGCGCGGCCTTTTCCACGTAGTCGTCCAGGAAGGGTATGCCCACCACGCCCTTTTCCGGGGTGTTGACATACTCACCGTTGACATTCCAGTCCTGCTTGGCCTTTTCGCCGGACTTGCCGGAGAGGGCGCCCTTGGTCACCCGTTTGAACATATCCCTGAGCTTGGGGTTCATGTCCGGGAACCAGTTGGGGTCGCCGTAGGTGTAGGCGTTGAGGTGGTAGAGGAAGCAGTACTTCATCTCGTCGTAGCCCTGGGCGTTGGGCAGGGCGTAGTCCGCCTCGCCCAGGTGCCACTTGCCGGTGAAGTAGGTCTGGTAGCCGGCCTTCTTGAGCACCGAGGCCAGGGTCCACTCCGCGGCCGGCAGTCCGCCGCCCTGGCCCTGGAAGGCCACGGTGGTCATGCCGCTACGGTTGGGGATGCGCCCGGTCTGCATGGCCGCGCGGCCGGGGGTGCAACTGGGCTGGGCGTAAAAGGAGAAGAAGGTCATGCCCTGGTCGGCCATGCGGTCCAGGTTGGGGGTGGGCATGCCGCGCCCCTCTCCACCGCCGTAGACGCCCAGGTCTCCATAGCCGGTGTCGTCGGACACGATCAGCAGGATGTTGGGTTTTTGGTTGGCGGCCAGGGCGGGGACCGCTGCCACGACCAAGGCCAAGGCAAACACCACAACCCACCAATTCCGAATTCCAACAAAACAACTCCTCATCATTACCCTCCGTTTTAACCACGCATCTTCGCGGCAAATATCATATTGGCTGGCTCGCGCTTCCATTGGTTCTCTCCACGGGCGGCGTGCCTGCCGTGTGCTACCCCATGTGTGGGCAATTTCTTCCTATTTCATTCTAGGTACAAACGGATTTTTATCGCAACTTTTGGTCCAAATGTCCAAACTGCTTTTATTAACTAAGAAAATCCACTTTTTGGTTGCGCGGGCGCACCCGAATAATCAATAATGCACAAAAAACCTACAATCGATCAGTTTTTTGCATGAAAAGCCTGAAAGCCCTACATTACGCCCTGGCCCTTTATGAGGCCCGCAGCTTTACGGCGGCCGCCCGCAGCCTGGGTATATCCCAATCCGCCCTGTCCCGGGCCATACAAAAGCTGGAAAAGGACCTGCGGGTTTCCTTGTTCGACCGCAGCAGATCCGCGGTAAAGCCCACGCCCTTTGGCGAGGCCTATCTGGGCCGCGCGGACGACATCCTGCGCCAGTTGGAAGATGCCGAGCGGGAGGTCCGCATGATGAGCGGCCTGGAGAAGGGCACCCTGAGGGTGGGCTTCGGGCCGGTGTATTCGGCCAGCCTGGCCGGGCCGGCGGTAGGTAGCTTTGTCATGGAAAATCCAAACCTTGAGGTGAGGATCACCTTGGGGGGATGGCCTTACCTGTTTAAGACGCTGCTCACGGACGAGATTGACCTGTACGTGGGCGAGATCAGCGTGCTGGCTCAGTATGCCGGGCTGAAAACAATTCCCTTGAGCACCCAATCCGGCGTGTTTTTCTGCCGGCCAGGCCACCCCTTGCTGGAGCAGGATTCAGTCACCGTGGAAGATCTGGCCCAGTACCCCTTTGCCTCGGTTCAGCTTCCCCCCCGCATCCAGGGGTTCCTCAAAGAGATCGTGAGCCTGGACAAGACGGCCGGAGGGGTGGAGATCGCCCGGCCGCCCATCGAGTGCGATGACTTTTTCGTCACCAAGCGGGTGGTGTTCAACAGCCAGGCCGTGGGGCTGGCCAGCAGCTATGTGCTTCGGGACGAGTTGGAGGCCGGCACCCTGCAAGAGTTGAAGGTCACGGGCAACCGCCTTTCATCCCAGGGCGGGGTGGTGGCCAAGGATCAAACCACCCTCTCGCCCTCGGCCCAGGAGTTCATCTCCCACCTCCTGGATTGCGACCGCAACTACGCGCCCGCCCGGCCGGCCTCCGAGCCCCGGGAGCAAGGGCCGCAATCCCCCTGAACCGCCCTTCCCAAAGAGCCGGGCCGGCCCCCGGGCTTACCTGGCCCCTTCGAACCACTTGCTGCGTATCTTTATCCAGGCGGCCGTCCTTGGAGATGGCCAACAGGATGCGGTTGATCTCCTCGCGCAGCGGGCTGCCCTGGGGCGTGGCCATGCCGTGGTCCTGGGGCGCGAATACCCGCCCCGCCACCTGTACCCTGCCCTTGCCCCCGGTGTTGGCGAAATACCGCAAATTTGGCCGGGCGTAGACCACCGCGTCCAACCGCCCCTTGAGCAGCCATTTGTAGGCGTTTTCCACTGGGTCAGGTGAATACTGTTGCCAACGGTTACAATCGGCTCAAAGTGGCGGGAATCCCGGGCCCGGCATTCGCGGGAGGTTGGCTCGGACATGGCGAGTGTATTATAAAGAAAGGCGCTTGATCGGGCCTACCGTGCCTCATCAGAGAGCAACCCGTTACCACGGCGGATCAGCGGAAGAGGAGCTTACGACCATGAACCTTGCGCACAACCTGGAACGTTCGGCCCGGCTCTTTCCCGACCACGTCGCGGTGATCCAAGACGGCCGGAGCATCACCTACGCCCAGCTCGACCAGTGGGCCTCGCGCCTGGCCGGGGGGCTCAGGGGCCTGGGCCTGGAGCCCGGCCAGCTCATCGCCCTGTGCGCGCCCAATTCCGCCTCTTGGCTGGCCTTCTACTTCGGGGTGCTCAAGCTGGGCGGCGTGGCGGTGACCCTGGCGGTGCAGTCCTCGGACCGCGAGCTGGAGATGCTCCTGGCCCACGCCCGGCCCAGGGCCCTGTTTTGCGCCCAGGAACGGGCCGCCCTTGTGGAGGGCCTGCGCGAGTCATGCGGCCTGGAGTTCATCATCGGCCCCAAGGAGGGGCTGTCCCTGGAGGGCCTGGAGCAAAAGGGGGAGGCCCCTTTGCAGGCGGTGCGGCGCGAGCGCGGCGACACCGCCTGCGTGCTCTACACCGGCGGCACCACCGGCATTCCCAAGGGGGTGGAGCTCAGCCACGAAAACATCAACACGGCCATCAACCAGGTGGCTCACATGGAACGCTCGGTGGAGAGCGACCGGGCCATCTGCTTTTTGCCCTTCAACCACGTGTTCGGCCAGATGCACATCATGAACGCCACCATCATGACCGGCGGCGGGTTGGTGCTCTTGCCCAAGTTCGACCTGGACCAGGTGCTGGCGGCAATCGCCGAGCACGAGGTCACCAAGCTGTTCGCGGTGCCCACGGTGTACGTGCGCCTGCTGCACCTGGAGGGGCTCAAGCAAAAGCTGGGCAAGGTGCGCTACTGCTTCAGCGCGGCCGCCTCCATGGCCCGCGAGGTGGTGCGCCGCTGGCAGGAGCTCACCGGCCTGGCCATCCACGAGGCCTATGGCATGACCGAGACCGCCTCCATGGTCACCTACAACCACTTCAGCCGCCACGTGGTGGGCTCGGTGGGCCAGCCGGTGGGCACCACCGAGGTGAGCATCCGCGATGCCCAGGGCAACGAGCTGCCCCAGGGGCGGGAGGGCGAGATCTGCATCCAAGGGCGGGGAGTGATGAAGGGCTATCTGGGCCTGGACGAGGCCACCCGCGAGGCCTTCCACGGCGACTGGCTGCGCTCCGGGGACATCGGCCTTCTGGACCAGGACGGCTATCTGTTCATCGTGGACCGGATCAAGGACCTGATCATCACCGGCGGCGAGAACGTCTATCCCCGCGAGGTGGAGGAGGTGCTGGTGGAATACCCCGAGGTGGCCGAGTGCTCGGTGATCGGAGTGCCGGACCCGGAGTACGGCGAGCGGGTGGTGGCGGTGTGCGTGCCTGCCCCGGGCCGGGTGATCCAGCCCGAGGCCCTTCGCCTGGACCTGAAAAGCAAGCTCAGCGGCTTCAAGGTGCCCAAGGAGATCATGGTCAAGGACGACCTGCCCAAGAGCCCCTCGGGCAAGATCCTCAAGCGGGAGATCAAAAAGGCGCTCACTTGAGCCGGCCCGCGCTTTGCCAAGCGATCAGGCCGGGACCAACCGCCCTCCCCCCTCGGACGATATGGCCGCTCAACAGCGCGGGTTGCTGTCCAGCAGGCGCCGGACCTTTTGGGACAGCTCCTTGGTGGCAAAAGGCTTCTGCAAAAACTCCACGCCATCGGCCAGCACCCCCCGGTGGGCGATGATGTCGGCCGTGTAGCCGGACATGTAGAGCACCTTGACTCCGGGCTTGATCTGTTCCAGCCGTTCCTTCAGCTCCTTGCCGTTCATGGAAGGCATCACCACGTCGGTCACCAGCAGGTGGATTTCGCCCTGGTGCTTCTCGGCCAGCAGCAGGGCCTCGCCGGGCTGGCTGGCGCTGATCACCTGGTACCCCGTCCTGCGCAGCACCTGGTGGCACAGATCCAGGATTTGCACCTCGTCCTCCACCACCAGCACCGTCTCGCTGCCGGCCAGGTCGGACACCTTTTCCGGAGCGGTCTCCCGGTCCGGAGTCTCCTCGCTGCGGGGCAGGTAGACATTGAAAGTGGTGCCCTGGCCAGGTTCGCTGTACACGTCCACCAGGCCGCCGGCCTGATTTACGATGCCGTAGACCGTGGACAGGCCCAGGCCGGTGCCCTCGCCCGGTTTCTTGCTGGTGAAGAAGGGCTCGAATATCTGACTCAGGATCTCCCGGTCCATCCCCGAGCCGGTGTCGGAAAAGCTAAGCCGCACGTAGTCACCGGGCTGGAGCCCCATGTGGTTGTGGCAGAACTCCTGGTCCAGGGTGACGTTGTTGGTTTCGATGCTCACCCCGCCCACTCCGCTGATGGCGTCCCGGGCGTTGACCGCGAGGTTGGCGATGATCTGGTCGATCTGGGAGGGGTCCAGCTTTACCGGCCATACGTCGTGGCAGGGTATCAGCCGAAGGTCGATGTCCTCGCCGATGAGCCGGCCCAGCATCTTCTGGCTCTTGGCCAGCACCTCGTTGAGGTCGATCACCCGGGGGCTCACCGTCTGGCGGCGGGCAAAGGCCAATAGCTGGCGGGTGAGGTCTCGCGAGCGCATGGCCGCGTCCAGGATCTGCGCCAGGTTCTTGTGCAGGGGATCGTGCTCCTCCACCTCCTCGGCCGCGATCTCGGCATAGCCGGAGATGATGCTGAGCATGTTGTTGAAGTCGTGGGCCACCCCGCCGGCCAGGCGGCCGATGGACTCCATCTTCTGGGCCTGGCGCATCTGCTCTTCCATATGGCCACGTTCCTCGCGCAGGCGCAGCCGTTCGGTGATGTCGGTCTTGATGGCCACGAAGTTGCTGATGGCCCCGCTCTGGTCGAACACCGGCGAGATGCGCGCCTCCTCGGTGAAGAGGGTGCCGTCCTTGCGCTGGTTCACCAAGTCCCCATGCCAGGTGCGGCCCGCGAAGATGGTCTCCCAAAGCTCCTGGTAAAAGGCCGGGTCTTGTTCGCCGCTTCTGAGCAGGCGGGGGTTCCGGCCCAAAACCTCTGCCTGTTGGTAACCGGAAATGCGGGTGAAGGCCGGGTTGACGTATTGAATATTTCCCTCCGGATCGGTGATCATCACCGCGTCGGAAGACTGATCGATGGCCGCGGCCAGCTGCTCCCGCTCGCTCTCCGCCCGCTTGCGCTCGGATATGTCCTGGAAGGTGCCCATCAGGCGCACCACCTTGCCATCTTCCATCACCGGCCGGCAGCGGGTGTGGGTCCATAGCCGATTTCCCTTGGCGGTGATGAACCTGAGCTCCAGGTCGTAGGGCTTGCCCTGTTCCAGGGCGGCCTGAAGGGCGGCGCTCAGCTCCGCCCGGTCGTCCTCGTGGAAAAAGTCGAAGGCCTCATCCAGGGAAGGCTGGTAGTCATCGTCCACTTCGTGGATCTCCCGGGTCACCTCGGTCCACATCAGTTTTTTCTCCGCCGATATCACCGACCAGCCGCCCACCCGGGCCACGCGGCCGGTGTCCACCAAAAACTCGGCCGAGCTTTCCAGAGCCTGCTCGGCGGCGCGCAGTTCGGTGACGTCCCGGATGGCGGAGGCTATGGCGTAGATGTCACCCTCGGCGTCTCGGCACGGAGAATAAATGACCTCCAGCACGCGGCGCCCGCTCCCGGGCAACTTGCGCTCGGTTTCGAACCTCACAATCTCGCCGGCCAGGCAGCGGTCAAAGTGTCCCTTGATGACCGCTTGGAAGAATCTCTTGCCCAGGATCTCGCCCGCCTTGCGCCCTTCCACCTCCTCCTCGCGGCGCCCCACCATTTGCAAATAACTGGGGTTGGCCTTCAAATAGCGGTACTCCCGGTCCACCAGGGCCATGGCCTCCTGGCTGTTGGCCACGATCTCGGCGAACAGGTCGTGCTGGCGACTGATATGGATGTCGCGCAGGGCAAAGGCGATGTCCCCGGCCACCTCCAGGAGCAGGTCTTGTTCCTCCCCGGTGACCTCGGCCCCCGACTCCACGGTCACCCCCATCATGCCCATGATATCTTCGCCGTGCTTTAGCCAGGTGACCACGGCGTTGCCGGCTTCCTGCCATTCATTCACTGGGCAGCCCCGGCAGACTTGGTCGATGGACAGCAGGGCGATGTCGCTGTCCTGCTCCATCAAATATTCATGGCAAGCGGGCCAACTCCCTTGTAGGGCGGCCATGCCTTCATCAAAAGCGGCCTGGTTGTGCCGAGCGGCCAGGGATATGCCCATTGGCGCCTTGTCCGGCGCACCCAACAGAATCCAGGCGCAAATATAACCACGCGTGTCCACCAGCAGACGGCTGGCCTCCCGTATCAATTCCTCGGGATTCTCGGCCCGCACGATGAGCTGGTTGACCCGGCGTATGGCTTTCAGGACGTTGTTTAAATGTTCCACCCTGCGTTGGGCCAAATGGCGCTCCAACACCTCCTGGCGCAAGGCCTCGGTGCGCTCGTCGACCATGGCCTCCAACTCGTCGCGGTGCTTCTGGATCTGGCGGCGGTTGCAGTCCATCTCCAGAAACTGGCTCACCTTGCCCATCATTATCTTGGGGTCGTAGGGCTTGACGATGTAGTCGATGCCCCCGGACTCGTAGCCCCTGAACACGCTCTGTTCGTCCAGGGAGTGGGCGGTCAGGAAGATGATGGGCATGTGTTTGGTGGCGGGGTCGTCGCGCAGAAGCTCGGCCAGTTCATAGCCGCTCATCTGCGGCATCTGCACGTCCAGGATGGCCAGGGCGAACTGGTCGTCCAGGGTGGCGGCCAGGGCCTGGTTGCCGCTGGTGGCTTCCACAAGATCAGCATCCGTGTCGCGCAGCACCTGGCGCAGGGCCACCAGGTTTTCCTGGCGGTCGTCCACGATCAGTATTTTTTGCCTATCGCTCATCGCGCGGCCTTTCCATGAGGTCGTCGCGGAGCGGACCGCGCCTCCCCATGTTCACGAGATCGGGCAGACGTTGCGCCATCTCCGGGATATCCATCACCAGATCAACGGCGCCGGTGTCCACGGCTGCCTGGGGCATGACCCCGTAGGTTGCCTCCGCCGGGTTCTGGGCAATGGTCAGGCCTCCGGCCGCCTTTACGGCCACCAGGCCTTGGGCGCCGTCGCTGTTGGCGCCCGAAAGAACTATGGCGATCAGGCCGTCTCCCCAGGCGTGGGCGGCGCTCTCCATGAGCACGTCTATGGAGGGCCGCGACCAGTTCACCCGCTCCTCGGTGGACAGGGCGATGCTGCCCTGGCGCTCCACCAGCATGTGGTAATTGGCCGGGGCCACGTACACCCGTCCGGGAACGATCGGCTCCTTGTCGCTGGGGTCCACCACCTCCAGCTTGCTGACCCTGGCCAGGTGCTGGGCCAGGGCGCCCCCGTCGCTGTGGTGCAGATGCAACACCACCAGAATTGGGCAGGGGAAATCCACGGGCAGTCCGCCCAGCAGGCGCAAAAGCGCCTCCGAGCCGCCGGCCGACCCGCCGATCACCACGGCCCGCTGGATGCCCATATCCCGCGCCTGGCTCATGGCCGCGCCTTCTTTTTGAAGATGCGCGCCTGGCGGTCCACCACCTCGTAGCGGTCGGCCACCTCGGTGAACTGAATGTCCTCCTTGGATCCCAGGCACAGGAACCCGCCGTTGACCAGGCTCTCGTCGAACAGCTTGAGCACCCGGTTTTGCAGGCCGCGGTCAAAATAGATGAGCACGTTGCGGCAGAAAATCAGGTGCATCTCGCTGAACACCGTGTCGGTCACCAGGTTGTGATTGGAAAACACGATGCGCTCGCGCAGGGAGCCGTCCATGACCGCCGCCCCGTAGCGGGCGTGGTAATAATCGGAAAACGAGGCCTTGCCCCCGGCGCCCTGGTAGTTTCGGGTGGCGTCCTTGAGACGGTCTATCTCGTAAATGCCCTCGCGGGCTTGCTGGAGCACCGAGTCGTTGAAGTCGGTGGCATAGATGGTGGACCGGTGGTAGACCTCCTCCTCCCGGAGCAATATGGCCAGGGAGTAGACCTCTTCGCCCGAGGAGCAGCCGGCGTGCCACACCTTGAAGTGGGGCCAGGTCTGGAGCACCGGAACCACCTTTTCCCGCAAGACGCGGTACGCCCAGGGGTCGCGGAAAAGCTCGGTGACCGCGATGGAAAAGTAACGGGCCAGGCTGCTGAAGAGCTTGGGGTCGTGCAGCACCTGGTCGGTCAGTTCCATGATGCTGCCCAGCCCCTGGCGGGAAAGGAACTGGCGCACCCTGCGCTCGATGGAGGCCCGGGCATAGGAGCGGAAGTCATACCCGTAGCGCCGGTAAACCGCCTCCAGGAGCAGGTCTATCTCAATTTGCTCTATCTGTCCCGCTTGCACTCGGCGGCCTCGCTTGGTGAAAAGTTGATCATCGGTACAACCACACCCGGATCATGGAGATGAGCTTGTCCCGGTCCACCGGCTTGGGAAGATAGTCGTTGGCCCCGGCTTGCAGGCACTTTTCCCGGTCCACGGGCATGGCCTTGGCGGTGAGGGCGATTATGGGCAGATCCACCAGGCGCTCCTGGGCCCGTATTTTTTCCATGGCCTGATAGCCGTCCATCACCGGCATCATGATGTCCATGAGCACCAAGTCCACCCCGGGGTCGTCTTCCAGAAGTTGCAGCGCCTTTTGGCCGTTGTTGGCCTTTATCACCTCCATGCCCAACTCGGAGAGAAGGGCGGCCACCGCGAAGGTGGTGCGCATGTCGTCGTCCACCACCATCACCTTCTTGCCGGCCAGCATGGCCTCGCTGTCGTGCAGGTTGCGGATGATCTGGCGCTTGCGGGCGGGCATCTTGCTGACCATGCGGTGCAGGAACAAGGACACCTCGTCCAGGAGGCGCTCCTGGGAGCGCACCCCCTTGATGATGATCGACTCGGTGTTTTCCCTGAGCGCCGTCTCCTCCTCCCGGGTCATGTCCCGGGCGGTGTAGACGATCACCGGCGGGATATCCATGCCCTCCTGTTGCAGGGCCTCCAGGAGCTGCCGTCCGTCCATGTCAGGAAGGCCCAGGTCCAGGACGATGCAGTCGTAGTTTTGCTCGCGCAGGGCCTCCATGGCCCGGGCCGCGGTGTCGGCCTCGTCCACCTCCACGTCGCCCCCGCCGATTACCGAGACGGTGTTGCGGCGCAGCTGTTCATTGTCTTCCACCACCAGCACCCGCCTGGTTCCCTGGGCGGCCACCTGCGCCAGCTTGTCAAAGGCGGCCTCCAACTCCTGGCTGTCCACCGGCTTGGTGGCGTGGCCCACCGCCCCCTTGCGCAGGGACTCGGAACTGGCCTGTTCCACGGACATGATGTGCACCGGTATGTGCCTGGTGCGGGTGTCCTCCTTCATGGCCTCCAGCACCGACCAGCCGTCCAGGCCCGGCAGGTGCAGGTCCAGGATGACCGCGTCGGGCAGGTACTCCCGGGCCAGCTCCAGCCCTGCCTCACCGCTGGCCGCGGCCAGGCACTTGAAGCCCTTGGCGTGGCACTTGGAGTAGAGGATCCTGGCGAAATTGGGATCGTCCTCGACGATCAAAATCATCCGTTCGCCGGAGGAAATATCCTGGCGGTCGTCCTCGATCTCGGCCTTGGGCTCGGCGGCCTGGGCTCCGGCGGCCTTGGAATCCCGCCACACAGGGGTGGAGGATTCCTGGACAAAGGAGGGCCTGGCCTGGGCTGGCGGCTTGACAGGGTCCATCCCCTGGAGGGTGGCGGACAGGGCCAGATACACGGTGAAGGTGGAGCCTTGCCCCGGCCGGCTCTTGACCTCTATGGCTCCGCCCAAAAGATGGGCCAGCTCCCGGGATATGGAAAGGCCTAGGCCGGTGCCGCCGTAACGGCGCGAGGTGCTGCCGTCCACCTGCTGGAAGGCCTCGAAGATCACCCTCTGTTCGTGGGGGTCTATGCCTATGCCCGTGTCGGAAACCGACACGGCCAGAAAATCCCCATCGCCCATTCCGAGCTTGGTCTTGTTCATATCCTCCCGCGGCGGATGGAAGATCACCTCCACCCCACCCTCGTCGGTGAATTTGATGGCGTTGGCCACCAGGTTCTTGAGTATCTGCTCTATTCGCTGGCGGTCGCTGAAAAGCTCCGTCGGGGCTTCGGGGTCCACCGACACCTTGAGCTCCAGGCCCTTTTGGTTGGCCATGTGCTCGAAGAAACCACTTATTCCCTGGGCTAGTTCCTCGGTGGCCACCTTGGCGGGGCGCAGGTCGATGCGGCCCGCCTCGATCTTGGCCAGGTCCAATATCTCGTTGATCAGGTTGAGCAGGTCGCTGCCGCTGGCGTGGATGATCTGGGAAAACTCCACCTGCTCCTGGCTGAGATTGCCCTCCTTGTTTTCGGCCAGGGCCTGGGCCAGCAGGAGCAGGCTGTTGAGCGGGGTCCTGAGCTCGTGGGACATGTTGGCCAAAAACTCGGACTTGTACTTGCTGGCCAGGGACAGCTCGGCGGCCTTTTCCTGCAGATCGCTTTGGGCCAGCTCCACTTCCTTTTTCTGGCGGATCAGCAGTTCGTTCTTTATCCTCCAGCTCCTCGTTGGTGACCTGCAGCTCCTCTTGCTGGGTCCGCAGCTTTTCGTCCGAAGAACGCAACAGGCGGGTCTGCTCCTCCAACTCTTCGTTGGTGGTCCTGAGCTCCTCCTGTTGGGACTGGAGCTCCTCGGACATCCGCTGCGACTCCTCCAGCAGCCCGGCCTGCACCTCGCGGGCCTGGGCCCCGTCCACGGCAGCGGCCACGTTCTGATTGACCGCCTCCAGGACGGCCGCCGGATTGCCCGCCGGCTTGCTCAAAAAGCCCAGCTCCAATACGCCGTGCACCCGGTCGTTGTAGACAATGGGCTGAATGAGGACAAATCCGGGGCGTATCTCGCCCAGACCGCTTTCGATGGCGTAGTAGTCCTCGGGCACCTCTTCCAGTACCAAGGGCTCTTGGCTCAGCGCGGCCTGACCCACCAGGCCCTCGCCCGGGCCGTATTGGTACCAGCTTTCCTCGCGGCAACGCAGGGCGTGGCTGCCGGCCAGCCTGAGTTTGCCCCGCTCGTCGGCCACGTACATCAGGCCCACGGGAGCGCCCAGGTGCTGGCAGAGATAGGTGATGGTCTTTTCGCTCAGCGGCTCGATCTCCTGGTTGCCGGAGATCAGCTCGGACAGCTCGGCCTGGGCCGCCTTGATGCTGGCCTGTTCCCGAACCTGCATCTCCAGCCGCTTGCGCAACAAGGTCTCGTAAAAGACCGCGGCCAGGGATTCGGCCGCTTCCTGGTCTCTTTGCCCGTAGCCTCCCTCCTTGTTGGCCAGGGCGATCATGCCCACCGCGCGGTTGTCCCCCATCAGGGGCACGCCCAGGAAGGAGGTGAGCTCCGGGTGCCCGGACGGGATTCCCGCGCTGTCCGGATGCACCGAGGGGTTGTCCACGATCAAGGGATCCCCGGTATTGATGACCCTGGCCCAGATTCCGCGCAGCTCCATGTCCTTGATGAGCATGGTGGCAGTGGAGCCGGGCATCTCGCAGGCATTCCAGCCGGGGTTGCTTATGCCGATGGTGTCAAAGCGGCCGTCCTGGTTGACCTCCCCGATGAACCCGAACTTGCTGCCGGTGATTTCCTCGGCCACGCGCAGGGCGCTCTGGGCCAGTTCTTCCTCGCTTTCGCAGGCGAGGGCGTCGCGGAAGACCCTGGCGTTGGCCGAATCGATGCGCGACTTGTGGGCCAGGGATTGCTCGGCCTGTTTGCGCTCGGTGCCGTCGCGGTTGCTGGCCCGCCGGCCCATGCGCTCCCCTCCCGGCCCGAACACCGGCTGGGAGATGTGTTCGATCCACAGTTCCTCGCCGCCCCTGGTGATGATCCGGAAGTCCAGCTCGATGGGATCGTCGTGCCTCAGGTCGCTTTCCAGGTGGGAGGCCACCATCTCCTTGTCCTGGGGGTGCACCATGCGCAGCAGCAGGCCGCTGTCTTGCATGAACTCCTCGGCCGTATAGCCGGTGATGCGCTGGCAGGAGGGGGAGACATAGATGAAGCTGCCGTCCATGCCCCGCCACCATTCCCAGTCATAGGTGAAATCAGCCACGGTCTGGAAACGCACCTCGCTGTCGTGCAGGGCCCGTTGGCTCTCCTCTTGTTCCTGCTGCCGCTGCTGGAGGGCCTCGGTCATCTGGTCGAAGCCCTTGGCCAAAAGCCCCAACTCGCCGACGGCGTGGCTGTCGCCCGCCCTGGCCTCCAGGTCTCCCGCCGCCACCCGCCGGGTGACATCCAACAGCCGCCCCACCGGCCGGACCACCGAGGCGGTGCCCATGAACCAGGCCACCAACAGGGCCAGCAGGGCCACCAAGCCGACCAAGGCCAAGTCTTGGATCAGGTTGCGGTTGGCGGTGGCGAAGATTTCCTCTTCCGGAACCGAGAAAAGCACGTAAAGGGCGCCGGAGTCCTTGCCCAGACGGGTGAAGCCGTAGAGGCGCCGGTTGCCGTGGGCGTCCAAGCCCTCATAAATCCCCTGGCCCTGGGAGGCTATGCGCTCGAGGATGGCTTTGGAGAATTGGGTCTTGCCGATCAGTCCGGGCTCCGGCGGGTTGTGGGCCAACAGCTTGCCCTGCCCGTCGATCACCGCGAGATGGCCGCTGGCCGACAACTGGGATTGGGACAAAAGCTCCCCCAACCAGTCCGTCTTGAGGCCGGTCACCAGAACCGCGGCGATCTGTCCCTCGGCGTTTTTCACCGGGTAGGCCATGGTGAGCACCGGTTTGCCGCTGATCCGGCCCAAAACATAGTTGCCCACCGAGAACTCGCCGGTTTTCATGGCCTCTTGGTAATACAGGCGGTCCGACAGATTGACGGGGCGCTTTTTGACCGGGAAGGTGGCGAAGGTCACGCCGGAAGGGTTGGTGGCCAAGAAGGCGGAATACCCCACGGTGCTCTTTATGAGCTTGGCGAATATCTTGGTGCAGGCCTCGGAGTCCCTTTGCAGCACCGGCGGGAAATGGGAGAGGGTCAGGAACAGCTGGTGGGCCTGGCCGATGATCCGGGATTCGGTCCAACTGGCTTGGCGGGCCGCTTGCAACACCTCCATGCGGGCGTGGGCGATGTCTTCTTGCCGGTCCCGCACGTTGGACCACACCAGCAGGACCACCGCGGGAATCACCGCCAAAATGACCAGCAGCATCAGGCGCAGACGCAGGCTGCCCAAGGGTAGACGCTTCATGACCACCTCTCTATCCCCCCGGGATTCACAGCTGCTTTTCTACCCTATGCTTGGCATGCCTGGCCCCGTCCCATGAGTGTCTTGTCATGAAGGCGTTTCCCGGGGATGGCGCGCCGCCGGGAAGAACGGGGTTTTTACGTGCAGCTCCTCCTTCTGGACCCGGGCCTACAATTAGCGACTCACCGAATGATGCGAACCGCCCAACTCGTTGCGGACCGCCCGCAGCAGCATCTCCCTAGTCAAAGGCTTGGCCAGCAAAGTGACCGGGCCGTAGGTCATGGCCTCCATCACCAGATTGCTGTCCGGAAAACCGGTGATGATGATCACCGGCGGCATGGGCCCCAGCCCTTGGGCTTGGCGCAGAAACTCGGGACCGTTCATGCCCGGCATCTTCAGGTCCAAGAGAACCAGGTCTACCGCCTGGCTCCGCAGGATATCCAGCCCCTGGTTGCCATTGGCCGCCAGCAGGACTCCATGACCCTCGTTCATGAGAAAAAGCTCGACCAACTCGCGGATGGAAGGCTCGTCATCCACCACCAGCACCCTGGACTGGGCCTGGCGCGGCTGGGCGTCACCGGTCCAATCCCGCAGGGCCTCCAGGCGAAAACGCCAATCCTTGCCCACCTTGAAGGCAGGCAGGCTCCCCCGCCGGGCCAGGCGGCGCACTGTCTCCACGTGGGCCCCCAGATAGCTGGCCGCCTCCTGCGCGTTCATAACCTTGTCCGAGCGCTTCACCTAGATCATCCCTCTGCCCAACCGCCTTACAGGGCGCCTGTGCAGGCTGCCCCCGCACCTCCCGGCCCCCGTATACCGGTTAGTTGAGTTTAGTTTATTTTAGTTGACTTGGATCAGTATACGGCACTTACTTTCACTAAAATCAAGCGTAATTTTTGCACCCTGACAAAAAGCTGGACCCCGTTCCAAGAGCGGGAAGGCCGGGCCGCCCCCGCCCGGCTTCCTGGTTGGCGCTATTCAGCCAGCTTGCCGCCGACGGGCGAGCCAGCCGCCTTTTATGACATTTACAGTAATGGCTCCTGTTCTTTGCCACCCGGGTTGACAAATCGATCGCCCATGGGATAGCGTAATTTTGGTACACCTTATATATATAGGTGTATATGGTCATAGCACCGAGGGGCCCGATTTTAGTTTTGCCCGCTTCCTGCGCGCCACATCTCATCTTGTGATTCAACACTGCCAGGGTTTCCCGCCGATTTTGGCAACCAACTATGCGTAATTCATAACTTTTACGCACAAGTTTTCTGTTGGTATCACAGGAGTCCCTTATAAAGACATAGTCAAAACCACAGTTGGTGTCCCGCCAGACCCCTCCTTCGGGGAATACCCCACCATATTGGTATGTATGGGGTGCGCCCCAGGCGGCCATGGCGAGGCGTCGCCAGGAAGGAGGACCACAGGAAATGGTTTCCCCCCGAAAACCGCGTCATTTGGTTGTGATCACCTTGGTTTTGCTCGGCCTGATCCTTGGGGCCGCGGGCTTGGTGCAGGCCAAGCTCGGCAAAGAGGTAATGGAAGCCAAGGCGCAGATGGCCGCCTACAAGGTTTTCAAACAAAAATGCCTGGCCTGCCATGACAACATCGCCGATCCGGAGCGTCCGGGCAAGACCCGCGACGGCTGGACCATCGTGGTGAAGTACATGGACGATCACTACGTGAACCTCAACGACCAGGAGGCCGGCCAGATCATCGGCCTGCTCTATGCCATCCGCAAGGGCGAGGAAAAAGAGCCGGGATAGACCGTGCCCGGCCGGCCGACACCAAGCAAGGCAAGTTTTCAATCTTAGGGAGGGATGAGCAATGAAACGCAGAGACTTTCTCAAGGGCATGGCCGTAACCGGAGCCGCCGCGGGGGTGAGCGGCGGCTTGGGCCTGATACCCAAGAGCGCCGAGGCCCGCGGCAAGGTGGACTTCGGCCAGGTCAAGGGGGTCAAGGTCGACGTGCTCAGCGAGACCAGCTGGTTCGACAACGCCGTGTTCAAAAAGGACATTATGGACCACGGCGGGGCCATGACCAACCAGTACAAGATCCCTTGGAACTGGGACAACGCCGGCGGGTACATGACCAAGATCACGGTTTACCCCCTGGAGGGCGATCCCAAGGTCTTTTTGATGGACACCGGCTGGAACAACGGCTGGGTGGACTACATCTACGACGAGAAGAGCGACATGGGCAAGCTCCTCACCTCCGGCGAGGTGGACACCATGATCCTCTCCCACTGGCACCTGGACCACTACTGGGGCATTGAGTCCACCCTCAAGCGCAACCCCAAGATCACCATGTACGCGCCCAAGACCTACTTCCCCGAGGACATGAAGCTGCTCAAGGGCGGCACCAACGTGGCCAAGGCCAAGGACGGCGGCGAGGTGATGATCAACAAGAACAAGGTGCCCCACCAGGGCAAGCTTGTGCTCACCAGCCCGGACGGCGAAAAGGGCACCGGGGTCTACCAGGTCATGCCCGGCATGGCGGTGAAAATGTACGACGTGCCCATCCTGCTCCGGGTGCGCGGCGAGAACGTGCTCTACTTCAACGTCAAGGACAAGGGCATCGTCACGGTGACCGGCTGCTGCCACCCCGGCATCCTGACCCTGAACGCCTGGGCGCGGCGCAACGTCAAGGGCTACCAACCCTACGGCTGCTACGGCGGGCTGCACATCACCCTGTTCGAGACCTGGGACCCCAAGTTCGACGACATCATCAAGGGCGTGAAGGCCTTCAAGCTCAAGAAGGTTGGCTGCAACCACTGCACCGGCTGGATCTGGGCCGAGAAGGCGGCCGCCGCCGGAGTGCCCATCGTAAAGGGCACCAACAAGTACAAGACCTACAAGCGCACCTCTTCCGTGGCCAAGTCCAGCAACGCCTTCTTGACCAACGGAGACACGGTGGAGTTCTAGACCAACGATCCGCCCGGGGAGCGGGCCAGCCCGCCGGCCCGCTCTCCGCCGCGGCAACAGCGGGCGGGCTTTATTCCCCGGGTTCAACCCATGGGAGGGGGTGAAACCATGTCCGACGGCAACGCCAACGGCGCCAAGTTCAATTACCTCTACGGCCTGATCAACCTGGCCGTGGTCTTCTGCATCGTATGGTTCCTCTGGTATGTGTTCATGCACGCCGACGGGGTGATGAAGCTCTACACCCCCATGTACGGCTTCTCCCTGGTCACGGTGCTGGTGGCCTCGGTCATCCTGCTCAGCCAGGTGCTGGGATGGCCGGCCGATTCCGAGAAACCCCTGGCCGCGGGCGCGGCCATCGTCCGGGGCATCCTGGGCGCGGCCATCTCGCTGGCCATCATGTACGTGACCTACTATCTGGTCTTCTGGCTTTTCATCGGCAAGTACGGCGTGGCCTACTTCAGCCCCTCGGCCATGGTGGCCGGCGGGGGCACCGGGGCCGAGCCCTGGAACGCCCGGGAGTGGGCCTCCACCGCCATCCTGTACTTCACCACCGCCTTCCTGTGGTGGGCCCTGGTGTGGAACCTGGGCTTCGGGCGCTGGCCTTGGCAGAACGACTCCCACTGGGTGAGGGGTTGGTCCCGCTTTTTCGTGATCAGCCTGTTGTCCGTCGTCACCTTCGCCCTGCTGTTCCATCCCCATGTGTGCCTGCTGTTCCCCGAGGCCCAAAAGATGGTGGGCGCCAAGCCCTGGTGGGAGGGCTGGGCCGACACCTCCAGCGCCTTCTTCGGGCTGGGCGTGGTGTTGTGCACCATGTGGTGGGTGGTCTTCTCCGGCCTGTTCTGGGAGGGCCGGCCTTGGAGCTGGTTCGACCGCGATGGCGAGGGCAACCTGCTCAAGGGGGTGATCACCTTCCTGGCCACCCTGGCCATGGGACTGATCACGGTGTACATCCTGGCGGCAATCTTCAACACCATCTGGATGGAGCCCTACGTGGGCGGCCAATACACCGACGGGCCGGACTGGCGCTTTATCCACATGGCCGAGGTGGGCGGCTTCTGCATTTTGTTCGCCTTTATCTGGAAGTATTACTTCAACAACTTCCCCAACGGCGGGCCCTTGCTGCTGCGGGCGTTTGTGCGCAGCGTCATCGGGGTGACGGGCGGCGTGCTCATCTACTGGTTCTACTACTCGCCCCTAACCAAGTTCTTCCTGGGCAAGGTGCACGGCTGGGCCCAGCCCGACGACAAACCCCTGGTGTGGACCCTGCTGTTTTTGGCGGTGGTTCTGGTCCAGGCCGAGTTCTTCCACAACTGGCCCCTGCGTTCGGCAGGGCGGGACCGGGGCTAGCCCGTTCCCTCGGGGAGCGCATCCGTGTCTGATCAGAGCAGACGAGGCTTTTTCCGGGATCTGTTGCGCCAGGGAGCCAAGACCGTGTCCGCCTTTAACGAGGGCCGCGAGGAGCAGCGCCTCAAACAGGAGCGCGACGCCTTTTTCGGCTCCTACGAGTCTTCTTACGCCCTCACCCTGTGCGAGGACGAGTTGCTGATCGAGACCGCCCAGATGGCGGGCATCGAAACCGAGGGCAAGGAGCGCCTGGACATCGCCAAGGAGCTCTTCGCCTTGCAGGGGAGTTTCTAGGCCCCGTGGAAACCCTGATGCGCAACCTGGTGGACGGCCTGTGGCTGTCGGCCACCTGGGTGGAGCGGCTGCGCTCCGAGTTGGGCCTGGCCGGACTGCACCAGGTGTGGTCCGAGCGCCCGGCCTGGTACGTGTGGCTGGCCGGCGAAGCCGGAGCCTTTGGCCTGGAGCTGCTCCAGGCCGAGCAGGACCGTGGCCTGGCCCGCGGCCTGTTCATGGTCAAATACTATCCCTCCCCAGCGGGCGGCCTGTGGGAGAGCTTTTCACTTGAGGAACGCGACCTGGCGGGGGTGTCCTTTGATCAAAGCGGCACCCCCGCCTTCGAGGCCCGGGAGCATATCCCCCCTCACCTGTTCCAGGTGGGGGCCCTGGAGATCATCACCAACCTGGACCGGGAGTGGTGCGGCTTCAGCTTGTGCGCCCTGAGCCAGTGCCGCTGGGTGGGGCCGGACGGCGGCCTGGCGCGCAACGTCCCGGGCTGGCGCCTCAGCCACACCCTGCTTACCAAGATGCTGGGCCTGCACGCCTACACCAGCAAGCACACCCCGGTGCTGGCCGGGTTCAGCCAGGAGCCCGGCCTGGAGGTGCGCCTGGATGAAGCGGGGCGGGACGAGAGTGTCTTATGCCCCCAGACCAAGGCATATCAGCTCAGCCTGATCTTCGGCTCCGAACCGGGGCGTCCGCCCCTGAGCCAGGAGGCCTGGCAAGAGATCAGCCCCCCCACCACCAGGCAGGGCCAAAGCTGGGAGCAGGGCTTTTCCTGCCGCCACTATCATCCCTGGGAGGCCTCGGCCGAAGGCCTCCCCGTGCTGAGCCCCCTATGGTGGAGCCTGGCCGAGGTGGGCTACACCTCGGAGCTGGCCTCGTCCTGCGGCTGCGAACACTGCTAGGCCGCCAAGCGCGCCTCTCCCTTACTAAGGCTTAATCGCACCTCGCCCCTTGCATTGCCCGCCCGGGGAAGCTATCTCTATTCCCGGGGCCGGGGCCTAAGCTCCCCGCCCCACCCTCAAGCCACTTTGGCCCCAGGGCCGGAAGAGACAGGTGTGAAGCGCATGGCTGACGACAACGCGGTGATAGTGGAGGTGGGGCCCCGCGACGGCCTGCAATACGAGGGCGGTTTCTTCCCCACCCCGGACAAGATCGAGCTGATCAACCGCCTGTCCGCCTCCGGGCTGAGGCGCATCGAGGTGACCTCTTTCGTGCACCCCAAGGTCATCCCCGCCCTGCGCGACGCGGTGGAGGTGTTGGAGGGAATCCGCAAGGAGCCGGGCGTGGTCTACAGCGCCCTGGTGCCCAACCTCAAGGGATGCCGGCGCGCCCTGGAGACCCCGGTGGACGAGATCGCCCTGTTCGTATCGGCCAGCGAGGCGCACAACCAGAAGAATGTGGGCATGTCCAGTCAAGAGTCCCTGGCCGGTTTCAAGGAAATCGCCAAGCTGGCCCTGGCCGAGGGGCGCAGCCTCAGGGGCTATGTGGTCACCGCCTTTGGCTGCCCCTACGAGGGGGCCATCCCCGAGCAGCGGGTGCTGGCCCTGGCCCGGGCCTACGCGGACATGGGCGTGGCCGAGGTGTCCCTGGGCGACACCACGGGCATGGCCAACCCGGTAATGGTGCGCCAGCGGATGGCCCGCCTGGCCGGGGAGCTGGAGGGCCTGCGCCTGGCGGCCCACTTCCACAACAGCCGGGGGTTGGGCCTGGCCAACGCCTATGCGGCCCACGAAGCCGGGGTGCGCATCTTCGACAGTTCGGTGGGCGGCCTGGGAGGCTGCCCCACCGCGGTGGGGGCCATGGGCAACGTGGCCAGCGAGGACCTGGTGAACATGCTGGAGGAGATGGGGGTGGACACGGGCGTGGACTTCGCCAAGCTGATGAAGGCCACCGAGCTTATCGAGCAGGTGCTGAGCACCCGGGCGGCCTCCTACACCAGCCGCCAGGGGCGCCCCGCCTGGCAGGCCGGGCCCGGCCGGAAAGAGCCCGCCGCCTGTTCCGGCGATTAGGCAGCAAGCCAACACCTGCCCGCAAAAAAAGGCCGCCCCCGCGAGGGAGCGGCCCGTTGCGTTTTGGTCCGGGAGCTAGGCCAGCTTTTCCACCTTGACCGAGCAGGCCTTGTATTCGGCGGTCTGGGAGACCGGGTCGTAGACCGGGTTGGTGAGCCAGTTGGCGCAGCCCTCCCGGAAGTGGAAGGCCATCCACACCATGCCCTCCTGAACCTGCTTGGTGACCCGCGCTCTCACCTCCACCTCGCCGCGCCGCGAGCTGACCTTGACCCGCTCGCCGTCGCTGATGCCCAGCTTGGCCGCGTCGGCCAGGGAGATGTCGGCGGTTTCCTCGCCCAACAGGTCGTTGAGCCCGGCGCAGCGGCCGGTCTGGGTGCGGGTGTGGTAGTGGTACAGGCGGCGGCCGGTGCTGAGCACCAGGGGGTACTCCTCGTCGGGCACCTCGGCGGGCGGGGTCCACTCCACCGGGGTGAAGTTGCCCAGGCCGCAGGTGAAGCAGCCTTCCTTGTGCAGATAGGGAGTGCCCGGGTGGTCCAGGTCAGGCACCGGCCACTGGAGGCCGTCGTTTTCGATGCGCTCGAACTTGATGCCCACCATCTGGGGAGCCAGCACCGAGATTTCGTTGTCCCAGATCTCCTGGCCGCTGTTGGCCTCCCAGTCGTGGCCCATGCGCTTGGCGATCTCCTTGAACACCCACCAGTTGGGCTTGGAGACGCCCGGCGCCTCCACGGCCTTGCGCACCCGGCTCACCCGGCGCTCGCTGTTGGTGAAGGTGCCGTCGTCCTCGCTCCAGGCGGTGGCGGGCAGGATCACGTCGGCGAAGCGGGTGGTCTCGGTGGGGAAGATATCGTTGCAGACCATGAACTCGGCCGATTCCAGGCAGTGCTCCACGTGGCGGATGTCCGGCTCGGTGTTGGCCAGGTTTTCGCCGAATACGTAGAAGGCCTTGACCGTGCCGTCCACCAGGCCGTCCATCATGGCCGGCATCATCAGGCCGTTGTTGGGCGAAAGCTCCGCCCCCCAGGCCTCTTCGAACTTCTTGCGGGCCGCCTCGTCGATCACCTTCTGGTAGCCGGGATACACATTGGGCAGGGCGCCCATGTCGCAGGCTCCCTGCACGTTGTTCTGGCCGCGCAGGGGGTTCACCCCGCCGCACTCGAAGCCCACGTTGCCCAGGAGCATTTGCAGGTTGGCGCAGGAGAGCACGTTGTTCACGCCGCAGGTGTGCTCGGTGATGCCCAGGGTGTAGATGAGCATGGCCGGCTTGACCGAGGCCAGCTTGCGGGCCACGGCCACGATGGTCTCGGCCGGCACCCCGGCCACCTCCGCCGCCCGCTCGGGCGGCCACTCCAGCACCTTTTCCTTGAGCGAGTCAAAGCCCACGGTGCAGCTTTGCACGTAGTCCTTGTCGTAGAGCTCTTCGCTGATGAGCACGTGCATCAGGCCGTTGATAAAGGCCACGTCCGAGCCCACCTTGATGGGCACGTGCATTTGGGCGTGCTCGGCGATGCCGCTGTAGCGCGGGTCCACCACGATCATCTGGGCCCCGTCCTGCACCGCCTGCTTGAGGAAGGTGGCGGCCACGGGATGGGCCTCGGTGGTGTTGGAACCGATGATGAAGAACATCTTGGCTTTGGGGAAATCCTCAAAGCTGTTGGTCATGGCCCCGGAGCCGAATGCAGTCGCCAGACCGGCGACGGTGGGGGCGTGTCAGGTTCGTGCGCAGTGATCGATGTTGTTCGTACCGATCACCGCGCGGAAGAGTTTTTGCATCTGGTAGGAGTCTTCGTTGATGCTGCGGGCGCAGCTTACTCCGGCCAGGGCGTCGGGGCCGTGCTTCTGTTTGATCTCCATGAACCTGTTGGCCACCAGGTCCAGGGCCTCGTCCCAGGAGGCCTCGGCAAAGGAGCCGTCCGCCTGCTTGATCAGGGGGGTGGTCAGGCGCTCGTCGGAGAAGATGAAGTCATAGCCGAAGCGGCCCTTGACGCACAGCCGGCCCTTGTTGGGGCTGCCGTTCTCCACGCCGGTGACCTTGACGATCTTGCCGTCCTTGACGTGCAGCCAGAGCTGGCAGCCCACCCCGCAGTAGGGGCAGGTGGTGCGCACCTTTTCCACGTCATTGGCATAGGCCAGGCCGTAGGCCTTTTTCTCGAACAAGGCCCCCACCGGGCAGGCCTGCACGCACTCGCCGCAGTGGGTGCAGTTGTCGTAGTCCACCAGGGGGTACCAGCCCTGGTCCGGGTCCTGGTCCTTGCGCGGGCCCCAGGGGGCGGGGATGGCCCGGTTGACCTGCACCTCGTTGCAGGCGGCCACGCAGCGGCCGCACTGGATGCAGCGGCTGAAGTCGCGCACGATCATGGGGTGCTCGTCGTCCAGGGGGAACTCGCCGCTGGGCGGCTCCTGGGCGGCCACGGTGACCCCGTACTCCACGGCCAGGTCCTGCAAACGGCAGTCGCCGTGGGCCGGGCATATCTGGTCGTGCCAGGGGCGGGACATGGTTTCGATCTGGAAGCTGGTCCACTTCTCGGGCGGCAGGTCCATGACCAGACAGTTGTGCTGGCCCGAGGCCAAGAGCATCTCCAGGATGCCTTTGCGGGCCTCGCGCACCCGGGGGCTGTCGGTCTTGACCTCCATGCCCTCGGCGGCCGGGGTCTCGCAGGAGGGCAGCAACCGGTCGGACCCGGCCACCTCCACCACGCACACCCGGCAAACGCCGCTGGCCTGGGTCTGGGGCAGGTGGCAAAGGGTGGGGATGGTTATCCCCGCGGCCTTTGCCGCCTCCAGAATGGTCTGGCCCGGCTCGAAGGGGACCTCCCTACCATTTATCTTGATTTGAGACATGTTGTCTAACTCCTGGGGGACGCCGGGTCCAGGGCGGCCACGGCGAGACGATAGCAGCGCAAGCAGCGGGAGGCCTCGACCCGGGCCTGGGGCGGGGTGGCCCCGCCTTCCACCTCGGCGAAGCTCTGCACCCGCACCTCCGGGTCCAGGGTGGGCGGCTCGGCCTTTTCGGTCAGGCCGGGATAGGCGAAGGCCTCTTCCGGGTCATAAACGCCCAGGGCCTGCACCAGGCTCTCCAGCAGATGTTGGGGACCGGGGCGGCATTCGCCCCCTTGCAAATGGGTGGCCAGGAAGCCAGCCGCCTTCTTGCCCGCGGCCAGGGCCCCGATGAGGGTGGCCGGGCCGGTGACGCAGTCGCCGCCGCCGAAGACGGTGGGGTCGTCGCTCTGGAAGGTGTCCTGGTCGACCACCAGGGTCTTCCAGGGGGTGACTCCGCCGGCGTCGGGCAGCACACAGTCAACCACGCAGATCTGGCCCACGGCCGGGATGATGGCGTCGCACTCCAGCACGAACTCCGAGCCCTGAACCGGCACCGGCCGGCGGCGGCCCGAGTCGTCGGGCTCGCCCAGTTCCATCTTCAGGCACTCCAGGCCGGTGACCTTGCCGTCGGCGGCCAGGACCTTTTGGGGGGCCACCAGATAGTGGAAGTGGACGCCCTCTTCCTTGGCCTCGCGGATCTCGGCCGGGTCGGCGGGCATCTCGGCCTCGGTGCGGCGGTAGAGCAGGTTTACCTGGTCAAAGCCCAGACGGCGCGCGGTGCGCACGCAGTCCATGGCCACGTTGCCCCCGCCGATGACCAGCATCTTCTTGCCCTCCAGGGGCTGCTGGCCCCGGGAGGCCTGGGCCAGGAACTCCACTCCGGTCATGAAGCACTGGTAGCCGGCGTCCTCGCCCTCGCAGCGCATGGAGGAGGCCTCGGGCGCGCCCACCCCGATGAACACCGCGGAGTAGCCCTGGTCGCCCAGCTCCTTGAGGCTCACGTCCTCGCCCACCCGGACGCCGTAGCGGATCTCGGCGCCCGTGCGCTCCACCTGCTGGGCCTCGAAGGCCAGCACCTCGCGCGGCAGGCGGTAGGAGGGGATGCCGTAGGCGGCCATGCCGCCGGGGCCTTCCTGGGCCTCGAAGACGGTGGTGTGGAAGCCCTGGCGGCCCAGGTAATAGGCGCAGGACAATCCGGCCGGGCCGGCCCCCACCACGGCCACCTTGGGCTCCTTGAACTCGGCCGGCGGCTCGGGCGGCGCGATGGCCCCGCTCATCTCCTGGTCGGCCAGAAAGCGCTTGAGCCAGCGGATGGCCAAAGGCTGGTCCAGCTGGTTGCGGCGGCAGTTGGCCTCGCAGGGACGCACGCACACCCGGCCGATGGTGCCGGGCATGGGACAGTCGTTCCTGACCTTGGCCATGGCCTGGTCGTAGCGCCCCAGGCGGATGCCCTCCAGATAGCCCGGCACGTCTACATGGGAGGGACAGGCATTGATGCAGGGGGCGGTGACCAGGCTCTGGTAGGAGCCGGGCTCCACCTTGCGTCCGCTGTCCACGGTCTGCTTGAACAGGCCGCGATGGGCCGCGAGGATGTCGTTTATGGGACGGGCCAGGGTGCGGCCGATGTCGCAGCGGGCGGTGTCGGAAATCTGGTTGGCCAGGCTCTCCAGGCGGCTCAGGTCCTCGCGGGAGCCTTGGCCCGCGCAGATGCGCTCCATGATCTTGGCCAACTGCTGGGTGCCCAGGCGGCAGGGGAAGCACTGGCCGCAGGACATGTCGCGGGCCAGCTCCACATAGGCCCGCGCCAGGTCCACCGGGTCCACCGCCGGGTCCAGGACCAGCACGCCCTCGGAGCTCATCACCGCCCGGACCGGCCCCTGGGACTGGGCTTTTTCTAGGGCTTCGGCCGCAAGGCCTCCGCCGGCCGGCTGCCGCCAGGTGTGCATCAAACTATCTGGCATTTTTGGGAAAGCCTTTCCGCGCGAAGCTGATAAATCTAGGACAGGGCCGGCCCGGAGGCCAGCCGGTTTCAGGCGGCTGATATTATGTCAAGGAAGCCTGGGATTGGCAAGTGATTCCAGGTGAAATTTTTCATTATCGACTTGGGCAATAACGACTAATTCATAGATATTTCGTATCAATCCGCCTTCGGCTAGGGGCTGGGACGCATGGCCGGGGAATTGCCGTGGGCCGCGCTGAAGGGATGGCCCTCCAGGAAACGGCCCATGAGCAACAGGCCCATGAAACGCTCCGGGTCTTCTTGTAAAAGGGCGGGCATTTCGGCCAGGGTGCCGCGCAGCACCCGCTGGCGCTCCGGGTCCCCGGCCCAATACACCACCGCGCAGGGCAACTCCGGGGCCAGGTAATCCGAAAGCACCTGGAACAAGTGGGGCGCATCGGCCAGGGCCATGTAGAAAATGGCGCTGTGCTCCTGCCCGGCCAGGAGCTTCAGGAGCTCCCGGGCCGCCTGGTCCGGCTCGGCCACGCTCATATCCGGCTGCAGGCCGTGGCCGGTGAGCACAAAGGGCGCGGCCTGCAACAGGAAGCGGGCCTCGTGGGCGGGCAGGATGCTGGTCTTCAGGGCGGCCAGGGCGGCCGCGTCGGCCCCCATGCCCGGGATGATGATGACCTCCTGGGGCTTGAGCTGCTCGGCATAGGTGTGGCCCGGGCCGAAGAGGCAGGGATTGCCGAACTCCAGCAGCCCCACGTCCTGGCCCTGGCCCAGCATCCCCTTGACCTGCTCCAGGTGCTCCTGGAACTTGGCCTGGCGGTTTTTGCGGAACAGGGGCAGTTCCTCGGGGCTCAGGGTGGCGAAGTGCTTGCCCTTGAAGTCCCAAAAACCCTCCCAGGGGTCGAAAGCCACCTCAGCGGCACCGATGTAGTCCTTGAACAGGCGAGCCTGGCGGGCCGGGGCCAGGATCACGTCCATGGCCTCGATGGTCTCCAGGGCCTGCAGGGTGGCGGTGCGGGGGCCCCCCGGGCCGCATCCGATGAGATGAAAAAAGCCGTGGTGGAAATTTGGCGTGCCGCTGTCGGTCCCTTGTTCGGCCATTGCTCAGCTCCCTTCCCGCCCGGCGGGCGGGACGCGTTGTCAATCCAGGTGGTGGGGGCAGGCCCGGGCGGCGGTCCTCAGCCCTGTTCCTGGTAGCAGGCGATGCACAGGGTGCGCCCCTCCAGGCGGCGGGTGCGCGACTCCATCACCGCCTCGCCGCAATCCTCGCACTTGAGGCTGGTGAGGATGCGGGCCGAGCGGGGCATGGGCACGGCCGGCTCCTTGACCGTGAACAGCTCCTCCAGGGGCGCGCTCATGATGTCCTTGCTGCGTTCCTCGCGCATGGCCATGAGCCGTTGCTTGTCCTCGGGCGATATCTCGTCCCTGAGCCACTGGCGGTTGAGCTCGGTGAACTCCGAGTCCGGGCTGCCCAGGCGGTCGGCGTCGAACACCAGGCGCACTCCGCTGCCGTCCTTGCGTCGGAAGAAGGTGAAGGCCAGCTTGCCGTGGTCCTGGAACTTCAGGTTGCCCTTGCCAAAGGTGCAGTTGGTCAGCACCTGGATGGCGTCCACCGCGCACATGTCGGTCTCCACCAGGGCCACGACCTCCTCGTCATCGGCCCGGCCCAGGTTGTTGATTACGTATTCGCCGGCCCTGAGGCCGATGGCCAGGCCAGGGCACCAGTGACCGTGAAAGTCCACTGCCTGTTCGATCTGAGATGGTGTCAGTTGGCATCCAGCCATGGGTAACCTCCGCTTGTTCAGCTATAGCCGTCTTGTACTCAGCCCGCCGCCGGGGCCGGCAGGCGGGCCTTGAGCAAATAGCCCAGTTGGTCATCCACCAGGGTTTCCACCAACAGCCCGGCCGCGGCCATCATGGCCCGCATCTCGCCGGGCGGGGGCAGAAGGTCCTTTTCCACCACGGTGCCCGCCTTGCGGTGGGTGTCGTTGATCACCGCGCTGGGCATGAAGTGTACCACCAGGAGCACCCCGCCCGGAACGAGCAACCCGGCCAAGCGCTCCAGGGCGGCGGGCTGGTCGTCGAAGTGGGGAAAGACCTGGTGGCAGATGATGCGGTGGAAGCTGTCCGGCGGGGCGGGAAACTCCTCCAGGGCCGCCTGCTCCACCCGCACCCAGGACATGCCGGCCACCCGCCGGCGGCAGGCCTCCACCATGGCCCGGCTGATGTCCAGGGCCACCAGGCGCCCGCCCGGCCCCACCGCCGCGGCCAGCTCTGAGCTCAGGCGGCCGGTGCCGCAGCCCGGCTCCAGCACATGCTGGCCCGGGGCCAACTCGCCGGAGCTGAGCAAACGGGCCAGCTTGGGGCGCTCGGCCTGGCCATACTCGCTGGCCGCCCAATCCGCCTCAACCTGGGCGTCGAAAAAACCTGCCTTGTCCTGGTTCATGGCTACTTCTTTTCCAAAAACGGCGGCCGGGCGCCCAGGGGGCCGTAGCGCTTGGCCATGGCCGCGTACACCGGCTTGCCGTTCAAAAAGGCGTAGAGCTCGTCGGCCTTGGCCACCAGGTCCACGTCGGCAAAGGCCCCCGGCTTGAGCACCTTGCCGATGGCATAGGCGTCGGCCAGGGCGGTGCCCAGGTTGGTGGTGTACCAGTTGAAGGGAAAGAGCACGTACACCCGGCCCTTTTGGAAGGCGCTCAGGTTGTTGTAAAAGCCGGGCTTCTTGGCGTAGTCCGTGGCCACCAGGTTCAGGCCGCCGCCATCCACGAAGATCACCGGCGGGTTCAGGGCCAAGAGCTTTTCCTTGTCCACCATCAGGTGGCCGCCCTTGGCCTGGCTGGTGGCCAGGTTCTTGGCCCCCACCCAGCGGAAGGGCAGGTACTTGGGGTCCGTGCTCTCCAGGCCGTGCACCCCCTTGTAACCGATGCCGCCCACGTAGGCCGCCGGGGCCTGCTTGCCCTTGGCGCCCCGCTGGGCCAGGTCCTTTTGCTGGGCCAAAAGGTAGTCCACCACCTCCCGGGCCCGCTGCTGCTGGTTGACCACCTTGCCGGCCAGGAGGATGGAGTCCAGCACCACCTTGCTGAAAGAGGCGAAGGGGCCGTAGGAAAGCACCACCACCGGAATCTTGAGCAGGTTTTGCAGGCGGTCGGCCTTGTCCTTTTGCAGATAGGTGACAAACACCACCTGGGGCTTCACCCTGAGCACGCCCTCCAAGTCGGGCAGGTTGTTGATGGCCGAGACGCCGCCGGGGGTGATGGTGGGCAGCTTGCCCAGCTCGGGGTGGGCGTAGTAATAAGGCCGCCCACCGGGGAAGCGTTTCTCAAAGCCCTCGATGCCCACCAACTTGCCGGTGGCCCGCAGATACACGATCAGGCGCAGGCAGCCCGGTCCCAGGCAGATCACCCGGTTCACCGAGGCGGGCACCGTGACCTTGCGGCCGGCCAGGTCGGTGATGGTGGGGCCGTCGGCGGCCAGGGCGGGCGCGGTCATGAGCGCCAGGCAGGCCGCCAAGACGGCGGCGAGCAGGCGATGGGATTTCAAACGGGTCATCGGGTTCACTCCTGGGTGTGTCGATGTGATGCGGGGCTGGCAAGGTTGTGAGAGACCGAGGCCTGGGGAATCACCACCCGGTGGCCTTCCACCTCGGCCAGCACCGCTTCCACGCCGTAGACCTCGCGGATGTGCTGGCCGGTGAGCTCGGCCGGGGTGATAAGGGCGTGCACCCGGCCCTGGACCATGAGCACCAGGCGGTCCAGATAGCGCAGGGCCAGATTTACGTCGTGCAGGCACACCGCCGCGCCCAGGCCCTGGCGGCGCACCGCGCCCACCAGCAGCTCCATGACCTCCAACTGGTTGCGCAGGTCCAGGTTGCTGGTGGGCTCGTCCAAAAGCAGCAGATGGGGCTCCTGGGCCAGGGCCCGCGCGATGATCACCTTTTGGGCTTCGCCTCCGCTGAGGCTGGCCACCTGCCTGAGGGCCAGATGATCCAGGCCCATCTGGGTCAGCACCCCGCTGACCACATCCAGGTCGTGGGCCGTGGCGTTCCATTGGATGTGGGGCTTGCGTCCCAGGAGCACCGCGTCGAACACGCTGAGCGGCTCGCGCTCCTGGCTCTGGGCCACATAGCCGATGAGCCGGGCGATCTCCACCCCCCCCAGCTTGGCCAGGTTCTGGTCCTCCACCATGACCACCCCCCGGGAGGGGCGCAGGATGCGGTCCAGGCACTTGAGCAGGGTGGACTTGCCCGCGCCGTTGACCCCCAGGATGCCCACCGTTTCGCCGTGCAGCAGCGAAAGGTTCAGGCCCCGGAGCACCTCGTGGCCGTTGTAGCCGAAGTGCAGATCTGTGGCCTCCAGGGTCATGAGCGGTTCCCCTTGAGCAGCAGGTAAAGGAACAGAGGCGCGCCCATGAAGGAGGTGAGCACCCCCACCGGCAGGCTGCCCGAACCCACCAGCAGGCGGCCCATGGTGTCCGCGGCCAGCAGGAGCAGGGAGCCCACCAGGCCGGAGCAGGGCACCAGCAGGCGGTGGTCGCCGCCCACCAGGCGGCGGCTGATGTGCGGGGCCAACAGGCCCAAAAAGGCGATGATGCCGTGGAAGGAGGTGGCCAGGGCCACCAGCAGCGAGGCCAGCAACATGCCCACCAGCCTGAGGGTGGTGACGTTCACCCCCAGGCCCTGGGCGGTCTCCTCGCCGGCCAACAGGGCGTTCAAGTCCCAGCGGCGGCGCAGGAAGTAGCCGCTCACCAGCAGGGTGGCCACGGCCAGCAGGCCGATCTCGCGCCAGGTGGAGCGGGCCACGTCGCCGAAGCTCCAAAAGACCACGGTGGCGATCTCGGTCTCGGTGGCGAAGTATTGCACCAGGATGGTGCCGGACAAGAACAGGGAGGACATGGCCACCCCGGCCAGGATGACCGAAGCGGCGCTCATCCGGCGCAGGCGGGCCAGGAGCAGGATAACCGCGGTGGCGGCCATGGCTCCGGCAAAGGCCATCAGGGTTACCGCGTAGAGCCGGGAGAACATGAAGATGCCGGAATCGGAGGTGTAGAGACCGCTGGTGGTCACGGAGCCGGCCCCCAGGAACACGATGGCAAAGGCCGCCCCGAACATGGCCCCGTGGCTCATGCCCAGGGTGAAGGGCGAGGCCAGGGGGTTGCGCAGCAGGCTCTGGGTCAACAGGCCCGACAGGCCCAGGCCCCAGCCGGTGACCAGGGCGGCGGTGATGCGCGGCAGGCGGATGGACCACACCACCACCTCCGAAGCGCCCTCCCCCCTGCCCAGCAGAATAAGCAGCACCTTGTAGGGCGAGAGGTCGTAAGAGCCCACGGCAACCGCCTGCAGGCCCAGCAGGATGGTGGCCACCCCCAGGGCGATCAGGAGCAGATAGCGCCGCTTGAGGCCCGCGCCGTAGCGTTGGGTCAGACCCTGGGCACCGGGGCGGGGCAGGCTGGCTGGGTGGCTCTTCATGCTAGATGTATTCTCTCCGCGTTTTTGGTTGGGCGGGGCCGCCGGGGCCGCCCCGCCCGTGGCTCTTTAGAAGCTGAACTCCACGCCCAGCATGCCGTTGATGCCGGGCATGGGATAGCCGGGCTTGTACTCGTAGTCCTGGTTGGTCAGGTTTTCGCCCGAGGCGAACACCTTCATGTCCAGGCCGCGCACCTTGAACTCGTAGCTCAGCTTGGCGTTGAAGATGATGAAGCCGTCCACCTGGGCCCGCGAGCCGGCGTAGCGGGTGTCGCTCACGTAGTAGTCGCTCAGGTACATGGTGTCCACACTGACCATGAAGCCGGGATAAAAGCGCCAGTTGGCCCCGGCCGAGCCGCTCCACTCGGGCGCGTAGGGGGTGTCTTCCGGGCTGCGGTCGATGTAGGTGGCGCCCACGAACAGGGCCAGGTCGTCGATGGGGTTGAAGGTGATGGTGCCTTCCACGCCCTGGTTGTTGAAGTCGCCGATGTTCTCCCAGTGGGGCGGGCCGTAGACCAGCACCAGGCGGTCGCTGCCCTGGTCGCGGAAATAGGTCAGGTCCGCCTTGACCCAGGGGGCGAAGCGGTGGGCCACGCCGATCTCGAAGTGGTTGAGCTCCTCGGGCTTGAGGTCCTCCCACAGCTCGTTGTGCCAGAACAGGTTGGACTGCTGCACCACGTAGACCCCGGGGTAGTTGTAGGTGTGGGCGAAGTTGGCGTGCAGTTCGCTCTGCTCATAGCGCAGGATGGCCCCCACCTGGTAGCCCACCTCGTTGCTGAACTCGCTGTGGTCGAAGTAGCGCAGGCCGGCCGAGGGAGTGAAGGTGAAATCGCCCAGCTTGAACTCCTGGCTCAGGGCGGCGTAGGGCTGGGTGAGGCGGAAGGTCTCCTTGTTGCCCCCTTTTTGGCTGCCCGTGGCGCTGACGATGAGCACCTTGCCCGAGATGTAGTCCAGGTCCAGGCCCATGGTGAGGGCCCCGCCCTCCCACATGGTCAGGGTCTGGCGGGCCCGGGCCCCGTAGTTGTCGTAGTCGGTGCGGGTGTCACTGCCGTCGCTCTGGTCCTGCCAGTCCAGGTGGCCCCCGTCCCAGTAGGCCTTCACATAGCCGTGGCCCCAGTCGTAGTGGTTCTCCAGCTTGGCGATGCTCACCGTGTCGCGGGTCTTGAAGGTGCCGTCGCTGAGCTCGGGATGGCCTTCCGGGCCGGGGTCCTCGGACCAGTTGTTGGTGTTGTTGACCAGCAGGCTGAAACGGAGGTGGTCGTTGAAGCTGTAGCCGATGTTGCCGTAATAGTTTTGCAGCGAGCCGCCGGCGTTGTCGCGCTGGCCGTCGCTGGAGCGGTAGCTCTGCACCAGATAGTAGTCGAAGTCAGCCACCTTGCCGCCGGTCTGGGCCACCTCCACCAGGGTGTTGAAGGAGCCGCCGGAGAGCTTGAACTTGCCGGAATAGCCCTCCTCGCGCTGGTACTTGGGCACCAGGTTTATCACCGCGAAGGAGTTGTTGCCGAACAAGACCGGCTGGGCCCCCTTGTACACCTCGATGGCGTGCACGTTGTCGATGCTCAACATGTCCATCACCGAGTGGTTCCAAACCCCCACCACCATGGGGATGCCGTCCAGGGTGGTGACGATGTCCTGGCCCGGCCTGCCGGTGCCCATGCCGCGGATGAACACCGCGCCGCCCGCGCCGCCGCCAAAGGAACCCACCGGGTTGTGGCGGCTGATGACCACGCCAGGAGTGCGCCGAAGGGCCGAGGGAAGGTCGTTGGCGTTGAGGTCGTCGATCTGCTGCTCGCTGACCACGGTGACCTCGTTGGCCAGGTCGTTGACCTGGTTGCCCTCGATAATGGGCGAGGCCACCACCACCATCTCGCTCTTGGCGGTATCACCTTTTTCTTCATCCGCGGCCCAGGCCAGCCCACAGGGGAACACGATAAAAAACGCCAACGCCGCCAGGGCGCCCAATCTTGCCGCAAAGCCGACCATTTTTCCTCTCCTCGACATGCCAGCGCGCCGTCTTCATGGTCAGCCTTGTTCGCCGGTAAATAAAAAAAACCAGAAGGACCGGGGGCTAACGCCCCTTTCGCCTTCTGGCTGGTGATTCTCTATGGATTTTGCCGCTAAACCTACGCGCTTTCTAGCGCATGTTGAATAACCAGTAGCACTGACCGGGAATTGTGTCAAGCGAACCATGGGGCCTTGGCGGCCATGGCGCGCGCTTGCGAGGCAATACCCCAAAATTTTATGGTATTTCAAAATGAAATGGGTACAATTCAGGCAGGCGGGCGCTGGAGCCCGCCCCACCCGCGAGGCCGCGTAATGAGCAATCCCACCCCCAGCGCCCCCTCCCAAGGGCTCACCGAGCTGATCCTGGACTCCATCACCGAGGGGGTCTTCACCGTGGACCCCGGCATGCGCATCCAGAGCTTCAATCAGGCGGCCCAGAACATCACCGGCATCAGCCAGGCCGAGGCGGTGGGCAAGAAGTGCCGCGAGATCCTCAGGGCGGGGATCTGCGGGGGGAACTGTCCCCTGAGCAAGTCCATGGCCACCGGCGACCCCGGCCTGGAGGTGGACGTGGAGATCACCGGCTCCGACGGCAACCTGATCCCGGTGCGCATCCGCACCGCGGTGCTGCGCGACGCCCAGGGCCGGGTGGTGGGCGGGGTGGAGACCTTCCGCGACCTGAGCGACATGCACCACCTGCTCAAGCGCATCACCGAGGGCTACACCTTCTGCGACTTGAAGGGCAAGTCCGAGCCCATGCGCCAGCTCTTCCGGGTGTTGCCCGAGGCGGCCCGCTCCGGGGCCACGGTGCTCATCCGGGGCGAGTCGGGCACCGGCAAGGAGCTGGTGGCCCGGGCCCTGCACGACCTTTCGCCACGCCACGAGGGCCCCTTTGTGGCGGTAAACTGCGCAGCCATACCCGAGGCGCTCATGGAGAGCGAGCTCTTCGGCCACGTGCGGGGCGCCTTCACCGGGGCCGACCGGGAGCGCCAGGGCCGCCTGGCCGCCGCCCAGGGAGGCACCCTGTTCCTGGACGAGATTGGCGACCTGCCCCTGGCCCTGCAGGTGAAGCTGCTCAGGGCTTTGGACAGCGGGGAGTATTCGCCCCTGGGCAGCAACCAGGCCCGCCAGGCCGAGGTGCGGGTGGTGGCCGCCACCCACCGCGACCTGGAGGCCGAGATGTCGCGGGGCGCCTTTCGCCAGGACCTCTACTACCGGCTGAACGTGGTGGAGCTGAAGCTGCCCCCCCTCCGGGACCGGCGCGAGGACATCCCCTTGCTGGTGGGGCACTTTCTGGAGCGCCTGGCCGCCGAGCGCGGCGAGCCGGTGCGCCGGGTGAACCAGGCCGCCCTGGCCCGGCTCATGGAATACCCCTGGCCGGGCAATGTGCGCGAGCTGCAAAACGCCCTGGAGCACGCCCTGGTGTTGGCCCGGGGACGGGCCCTGGAGGTGCGCCATTTGCCGGCCAACCTGCAGAACGCCCCGGTGGGAGCGGCGGACCAGTCCGCAGCCCAGCTAAACCTGGAGCAGCGGGAGCGCGCGGCCATGGAGCAGGCCCTGGCCCTGAACCAGGGGCACCGGGGGCGCACCGCCGCCTCGCTGGGCATCTCGCCCACCACCCTGTGGCGCAAGATGAAAAAGTACGGCTTGATCGGCTAGATTATTTCGCCTCTTCGTTCATTCTGAAATAACACATTTCATTTTGAAATTAACGGCCCCCGACCCCTTTGCTGGGGCTGGTTCGCCTATTGGGCGCGATATCAGTATGTTGTAGCCTCAGGTCCGGGTTGGTACGGGAATTGTATATCTAGTCAGCCAGCCTGGGTCTCGCGGTTTGGCCCAGTCTCATAAGCCTCCGTAGCAAACCGGTGAGAGAGGACCCTTAGTTCCAACCTTTCATATCGCCTGTGCGAGCCCCGGGCCCCGGCGGAATATGCCGCCGGGGCCCAGCCGGGGCGCCGAGAGAGAGCAGCATGAGCCAAGACACCACCATCCCCATGGCGCCGGGCCCCGGGGCCGCGCCACAAGCCGACCCCCTGGACGAGCGCCTCAGCCAGTCCTTGGCCGGCATTAAACACAAAATCCTGGTCATGAGCGGCAAGGGCGGGGTGGGCAAGTCCACCGTGGCCGCCCAACTGGCCCTGGGCCTGGCCTCGCGGGGCAAGGCCGTGGGCCTGCTGGACGTGGACCTGCACGGGCCCTCCATCCCCCGGATGCTGGGGGTGCCGGGTCACGCCCGGGTCATGGAGGCCGAGCAGCTCATCGATCCGGTGGTGATCGAGGACGGGCTCAAGGTCATGAGCGTGGAGCTGCTGCTGCCCAACAAGGAAAGCTCCATCATCTGGCGGGGCCCCATGAAGATCGGGGTGATCAAGCAGCTCATGGGCGACGTGAACTGGGGCGGCTTGGACTACCTGGTGATCGACGCCCCTCCGGGCACCGGCGACGAGCCCCTGACCGTGGCCCAGGAGGTCAAGGACGCCCGGGCGGTGCTGGTGACCTCTCCCCAAGAGATCGCCCTGGCCGACCTGCGTAAGTCCCTGGACTTCTGCGTCCAGGTGGAGCTGCCCATTCTGGGCCTGGTGGAGAACATGGCCGGGCTGACCTGCCCCCATTGCGGCGGCGAGATCGACCTGTTGGGGCACGGCGGCGGCGCGGCCACGGCCCAGCGCTTCAGCCTGGAGGTGCTGGGCAGCCTGCCCTGGGACCCGAAAATGAGGGCGGCGGCCGACAGCGGAAAACTGATTTCATACATGGCCCGAGAGGCGGGCCAGGACACCCCCTGGGGCGCCCTGGTGGAGAGCGTGCTCGCGGCCTACGGCGAAGGGAACTGATTCATGAGCAAGATAGCGGTGAGCAGCCAGGGCAAGAACCTGGAGAGCCAAGTGGACCCCCGTTTCGGGCGGGCCGCATATTTCCTGGTGGTGGACGAGGCGGACAACAGCTTCGTGGTGGTGGACAACAGCGTCTCGCGGGACATGTCCTCCGGCGCGGGCATCCAGGCCGCCGAGGCGGTGGCCAGGGCCGGGGCCAAGGTGGTGCTCAGCGGGCTGGTGGGCCCCAAGGCCATGCACGCCCTTCAGGCCGCCGGCCTGCAGGTGGTGCAAGGGGCCGAGGGCAGCGTGGAAGAGGCCCTGCTGGCCTATCGCCAGGGCACCCTCAAGGCCGACGGTGACGCTCCCTTCGGGGGCGGCGGCGGCACGGGCGGCGGCGGTGGCATGGGTGGCGGCGGCGGCCGCGGCATGGGCGGCGGTGGCG
>JAIPEN010000006.1 GCA_021737145.1 Desulfarculaceae bacterium
CAACCGCAGAGGAATCATCTCAAACCTTTTTCAATACCTCATAAGGCGGGTCGTAGATTCTGCCGCCGTCACATACAAAGAGATCGTCCAAAGCGTCAACCCTATTAAGCTCGCTGATGCGTCATGCGGATAGGCTCATCGCGCCAATATCCTAAGATTGGCTGGGAGTTGGAATTTCTGCCCATTGATGGCGCAAGCAGCCCCTCGCTTGCCGGGTGGAAAGTGCTCTTCCATCCATACAATTTAGAGAAGTCGGTGCGGAGGAATGGCGAAAATGCCACGTATGGCTAAGGTATTGCTAGTTTTGGTTGTTTTTGTTTTTGCGCTTGGAGTTACACCGGTTTCGGCCATGACCACCCTGGTCATGGGAACCGGCAAGCCGGGGGGCAACTACTACACCTTTGGCAAAGTATTAGCCGAGGTTGTCAACGAAGAAAGCGCCGAGAGCGGCATCCGGATAAAGGTGGTGGCCTCGGAAGGGTCGGTGGAAAACCTCAAGGGGCTGGAAAGCGGCAAGTATCAACTGGCCCTTGCCCAGGCGGACATGGTGTTTTTTGCCACCACGGGAAGGGGGCCTTGGAAAAAGGCCGGGTCGCAAGAGAAGCTGCGTTCGATTTATGAAGTCTACACCGAAGCGGTAACCTGCGTGGCCACGGAGGCCTCGGGAATCCGTTCCGGCAAGGACCTCAAGGACAAGCGGGTGGCCCTGGGCACCAAGGGATCGGGGACCCGCACCAACGCCTTGGAGGTGCTCAAGTACAATCTGCTAAGGCCCTCGGATCTGGGCCAGGCTTTGGATGTGGGGCCGATCCAGGCCGAAAGGCTCATGTACCAGGGCAAGCTGGACGCCTTTTTCTACACCATAGGGCATCCCAACCCGACCTTGCAGAAATTCCTGGAGTACTATGGCAAGGCCCGTCTGGTGGCCCTGCCGCCCTCCCCGGGTATGCTCCTGCAGAACCCCTATTTTGTGGAATACCCCATCTGGATCAGCGACTACCCCGGCACCCACAACAAAGAGGGCAAGGTGCCCACCTTTGGCATCGAGGCCTACCTCATGTCCAGCAACAAGGTGCCGGCCAAGGTTATCTACGAGGTGGCCCGCTTGTTCCTGGCAAACCTGGATGTCTTCAAAAGTCGTCTCAAGGTGATGCTGGAGGTCAAGCCCCTGGAGAGATACAAAATTAAGGATAATGCCTGGATCGCCCCCTATCACGAGGGCATGCTGAAGCTGTTCAAGGGCGTGGGCTTGATTTAGCCCTTGGCACCGCGCCGGGCCCCTGGCGGCACGCCTTAAAAAAAAGCGGACCGGGCACCGCGCCCCGGTCCGCTCCCCCCACCCGGATTCCGGCCGCAAGGCCTGGGCCGGGTTATTCTTTGTCGCCGTTGAAGATGCGGTTGGTGGCGATGATCTTCTTGGCCACTTCCACCAGTTTTTGATTGGTGCTCCGCGCCTGCTGCTGCAGCTTGCTCATGGCCTCCGGCTCGCTGAGTCCCAGGGCGGCGATGACGATGCTCTTGGCCCGCTCGATGATCTCCCGGTCGGCCAGTTGCCGCTTGGCCTGCTCCAGCTGCTCCCACAGGTGGCAATAGCGCTCCTGCCAGTCAGCGGCCATGGTCAGCACCATCCTGGCAAGTCCCGCCCCGTGGCTGGGCCCGATCAGGCCCAGGGCGTGGCAATCCAGGGACAGACCCTCAATGGCTTGGTCCAGGACCGCGGCGGCAACCACCAGGCCCACCTCATTGGCGGCCAGCACCAGGGCCCAGGCCCGGCGCTGCTCCTCATCAAATCCCCACAAATCCCACAGCACCAAGCGTCCGCCGCACCGGGCGTCCTCGGGCAAAGTGGGAGCGGCTGGGTCCAGCTCCAGCACCTCGGCCTGAGCCAGGGCCTCGCCGAGCATGTCATTAAGCGGGGAGCCGTTTTGGTGCAGCATCGCGATGCGTAAGCGGTTCAAGGCGCGCCTCCTTTGCCGGAGACCTTTTGCAAGGCCGCGGCCAAGGAGAGGCGATATTTTTAACCGAAATATATCAGGAAGATAAGTCCGGGAGACCGGAGAGGGGCCGGGGCAAGTTACGGCAAGGCAGCCAAGATTTACCGAAGGCCGGGCCTAGGAGCGGCGCTGCACCACGTAGGGAGCCACGGCCAGAAGGGTTTCCATCTCCGCCGAGGGAGGCTCCGGGCCCATGAGGGGACGCAGGGCCTCTTGGGCGGCGGCGGCATGCTCCCAGGCTCGCTCAAAGGTGTGGGTCACCCCGCCGGCCCGGCGCACCATCTCCTTGGCCTGGGCGGCGGCCTCCGGATTGGTGGGCGCGGCCTCGGCCAACTCCAGCAGGCGGGGCCTCTCATCCGGCGGGCAGTGCTCGCGGGCGTGGATGAAGGGCAGGGTGATCTTGCCCTCGGCCAGGTCGTGCCCCACCGGCTTGCCGAACTCGTGCTCGGTGCCCACGTAGTCCAGGGCGTCGTCCACCATCTGGAAAGCCATGCCCAGTTCGGCGCCATAGGCGTAGAAGGCGTCGATGGTGGCCTGGGGAGCGCCCGCGGCGATGGCCCCCATCTGGCAGGCCGCCGCGATGAGCACCGCGGTCTTGGCCTCGATGACCTTGCGGTAGTTGGCCTCGTCCAGTTCGAAATCGCCGGTGAACAGCAGCTCCAGCACCTGGCCCTCGGCCATGATGGTGGTGCAGTCGGTCAGGGCGGTGACGAAACGGTGGTCCGGAAGCTCGGCGGCCAGGGAGTAGCTCTTGGAGAACAGGAAGTCGCCCACCAGGATCACTGCGTCGTTGCCATACTCGGTGCGCGCCGCCGGGCGTCCCCGCCTGAGCCCGGCCTCGTCGATCACGTCGTCGTGCAGCAGGGTGGCCGCGTGCAGGTATTCGAAGATGGCCGCGTGGCGGGCCTGGCCTTGCCGGCCGGCCGCGGCCGAGGCCAGCAGATAGAGCACCGGCCGAAGGCGCTTGCCCCCGCTGAAGATGATGTAGCGGCTCACCTGCTCGATGTAGGGCACGTGGCTCTTGAGGGTGTCTTCCAGGGCCTGGTCGGCCGGTTCGGCCAAGGCCAGCACCCGGGCGCGTAGCTCGGCGGGCTCCAGGGCTCCGGGCAGGGTCTTGGGGGCGGAATCGCTAGGCAAGGGAATCCTTTCGCAAAATGGCTACAGGCTCGAATATACCACAGCAAGGCCCGTGTCAATCGCCATCCCCGGCTAAAGGCTTACGAAAGGCGTTTAATGATGGTATATATTTCACCACCATGATTCCAAGAGCCTGGGTGGTGGAACTGGTAGACACAGGGGACTTAAAATCCCCAGGGGCAAAACCCCGTGCGGGTTCGAATCCCGCCCTAGGCACCAAGTAAAACAGTTAGTCGCATGGTTAGATACAATTTGGATTCTAGCCGTTTTTATGTGAAATGGTGATTACGGATGGAATAAGTCTAACCGTTTGTTATGAAATAACTTGGTCTCTGGGAATGTGGGATTTGTGTTGGATCAGGGGACGGGTGTGTGGGTGATTACGGATGGAATAAGTCTAACCGTTTGTTATGAAATAACTTGGTCTCTGGGTGATTACGGATGGAATAAGTCTAACCGTTTGTTATGAAATAACTTGGTCTCTGGGAATGTGGGATTTGTGTTGGATCAGGGGACGGGTGTGTGGGAATGGGAAGGCTTCCCACTGGATTTGGGGCACCATATCCCACAGAAAAAATGACAGCCTGAGCATATCCTCTGACTGCCAGAGGAGCTCCTTGCTGGCATCAGCACAACAAGTTGAAAAATCTCAGGCCCTAAAAAGGAGCTGTCCCTGAAGCAAAAATGCTCCAGGGACAGTGCCCCTCGTAGTCCGAAGACCTTATCACAGCAACGCTTCCTGCACCGCCATGCTATGATGCCCTATCATATTTGGGGGAATACTAACCTGTCAAGATCAAATCACCGAAACAAACTGGGGGCCCCGATGGCGACAATATTAGGTCTGGACGTTGGGATCACCTCGGTTGGCTTCGCGCTCATCGATGAAGAATCACAGTCAATCGTCGCCAACGGGGTTCATATTTTCGACGCCGCCGAGCAACCGAAAACAGGGGCATCGCTAGCTACCCCGCGACGTTTGGCACGGGGGCAGCGCCGCCTGTCAAGGGCGCCGTGGGCCTGGTTGGCGCCGGGCCGGGCGCCGGCTAACCCATGGCGCGAAATGCTTGGCGCACCCATATCGTCATTATGAAAACAACCCAAAAAACATAATGCCTATAATATTCGTTTGTTTGCCGTGGGGATCAAATAACGATAACAGGTTGAAAATTAAATAAAATTTAAATTAAGTTAGACTGTAACAACACGCCTAGGTAGAACTAGTTGGTAATAAAAGTTCCTAAATCATATAGACGTTATAAAAAATAGCAAAATTTTGTTGACGCATTATTGTAAATTTGGCTAATATCTGTCCCGCGATTGAATTTGACCAGATAAGTCATTCTGTTGTTCGTGCCCCTGCCAAACGAGTAGCAGGGGCGTTTGGCCGGCCGGAGTGGGAGTATTTATGAGCGCTCAAAATTTGGATGACATGCAGGTTGGAGAAGACCTCGGCTCGGTGGAGTACGAAATCACCGACCAGGAGGTGGCGCGGTTCTTCGGAGGCGTGGGCGACTACACCTTTAAGGGGGAGGCTGCCAAGGGCAACCGATGTCTGCCGCCCATCATGATCGGCAACGACTACCTCAAGCTCTACAAGAAAAAATACACTACAGTGGGCGCCTTGCACGCTAAGTTGCAGATGGAGGCCCTGGGCTGTTTGCGCAGCAATGAAAAGGTTACCACCAGCGGAAAAGTCCTGGATAAATTCAACAAACGGGGCAAAACATCGGTGATCATATTGACCAGCACCACGGACTCCGATGGCAAACCCATAGTGAACTTCACCATAAAATTAACATATATATTTTAGTTGATTCACCGGGAGAATTCACATGACGGGTAGTGCCAAGCAACTGGTTGCCGGCTCAAAATTGGGCCCTGAGAAAATGGAAATGACTCTGGAGAAAATGCGGACCTATGAAAACTGGCCGGCTGTAAAAAATGTGCACTGCGACGAACAAGTAGCCAAGGAGGTTGGATTTTCCCAACCTATTTGCCGCGCCGTGATGTTCAGCGCGGCGGCGGACAAGATGCTTTATAGCACCTTCGGTCCCGCGGTTCTCACCGGCAATAAGCTGTCTCTTAAATATTTGAAGGCGATGCTTCCCGGGGACACCTGTGTTGCCCATGGGGAGGTAAAGAGCGTTACCGAGATCCCGGGCCATATCAACTATTCAATAGATATATGGCTGGAAAATCAGGATCAGGAAAAGGTAGCAAGCGGCGAAGCCGAGGTTTCCATAGCAAGCGCGTGACAGCACCGGGGCGATAGTAATGAACGAAGTTTTATCGGGTATCAGGGTTCTTGATTTCGGGCGGCACATTTCCGGTCCCATGGCGTCGTTGATGCTGGCCGATTTCGGGGCCGAGGTCATAAGGATCGACCGGCCCGGGGGCGATGAAGACCGCTTCATGGGGCTTCCCTCCAAAAACAACGACAGCTATGCCTTCATGAATTTCTCCAGGAACAAAAAGGGCATCACCCTGGACTTCATGCATAGCAAGGAAGGCTTTGAGATTCTAATGAAGCTCATCGCCAAGTCCGATGTGCTGGTGCACAATTATTCTCCAATGGCCGTAAAAAAGCTGGGCATCGACTACGAGACGGTCAGCGCCCTGAACCCCCGCCTGATCTACGTGGAGATCACCGGTTTCGGCAGCGACGGCCCCTATGACCGGCGCCTGGGATTCGACCAGATCGCCCAGGCCATGTCCGGGGCCATGCACATCACCGGACAGCCCGACATGCCTCCGCAAAGGGCCGAGGTGCGCTACTCGGACTTCGGCACCGGCTTCTTCGGCGCCTACGGAGTGGCGTTGGCGCTCTTGGAACGCGAGAAGACCGGCAAGGGCCAGAAGATAGAGGCCAACCTCCTGCGCACCGCGGTGTTCATGAACGCATCGCCGGTGACAGAGTATCGGGCAACCGGCAAGGTGCGCGGACGCATCGGCAACCGTTCCTGGTACGCGGGCACCTCCGACCTTTTCAAAACCAAGGACCAGAAGTGGGTCTACATCTCCACGGTCACGCGCCACCTGTACGAGCGCTCCATGGAGCTGTTTGGGCGTACTGACCTCTTGGAGCGGCCTGACATCAAGACCGACTACGACCGCTTCGTGCACCGCCAGGAGTTGGACAAAGTGATGGCCGACTGGGTGGCCCGACACGACAGCGGCGAGTTGGCCGAGAAGTTCGAGGCGGCGCGGCTACCCTATGGCTTTGTGTACGACGCCACCCAGGTGGACGTGGACCCCGCCGTGGTGCACGACAAGATGCTGGTGAAAAAGACTAACTATGACGGCGAGGAGGTCACTCTGTCCGATGTGCCCTTACACCTGAAGGACAACCCGGGCTCGGTGAAGATGGCGGCTCCGGTCGTGGGCGAGCACAACCAGGACATCTACAAAAACGTGCTGGGCATGAGCGACCAGGAACTGGCCGACCTTGAAGAGAGAAAGATCATTTGATCCGCGGCGTGGCGCATGCCTGCGGAGCATTGGTTGACATGGCGAAAAAGTACTTAGCGGTAAGGTCGAAACACAATGGAAGCAACTTTGGACTAATTGATGAGGGAGGGAAATGAGACCGATGAAACTTAAAAAAACCACTTTTATTAGTTTGCTGTGTGCCGTAGCCATCTTCGGATTTGTGAGCATGGCAAGCGCGGCAAAAACCCTGTCGGTGGCCCTGTATCAGGCGCCCACCCACGAGCTGAGCGTGTGGATCAAGGAGTTGGCCCCCATGCTGGCCCAGATGAGCAACAACGAGCTCAAGGCCAAGGTCTACGACGCAGGCACCATCGCCAAGGCCCGCGAGATGATCGACGCGGTGCAGCGCAACCTGGCGGACGTGGGCTTCGTGTACCCGGGCTTCAACTCCTCCACCATACCGGTGATGGAGGTGGTGGGCGCGGTCCCCTTCCTGATTCGCAACAACTATGAGTGGTGGAAGGCCTGGCCCAAGATCGTGCCCGTGTTGCAGAAGGCTCTGGAGGACAAGGGATACGACAACATCGTTGTGTGCGCGGTTCCTTATTACGGCGGCTGGTACAAAATCGCCACCAAGGGCAAGGCCGTGAAGGTGCCTGACGATCTCAAGGGCATCAAGATCAAGGCGGTGGGCAAGGGCCTGAGGGACTATGTGTCCAAGGTCGGCGGCAGCTCGGTGTCGATCTCCACCGCGGAGGTTTACGAGGCCGCCAGCAGGGGCCTGCTGCAGGGCACCATCGGCTGCCACACCCACTGGACGGGCTGGAAGCAGATGGAAGTGTTCGACCACCTGCTGGACCTGCCGGTGGCACCCACCACCATGCTCTTCTACATAAACAAGAGCACACTGAAGAAGCTGGGTCCCAAGGACGCGGCTGTTTTCACGAAGTTCTGCGAAATGACCTCGGCCATCATCACCATCGACTCCATGGTCTCCGAGGCCAAAAACGAAATGATCGCCTCCAGCAAGATGAAGTTCTACAAGCCCACCCAGGCTGAAATTGAGCTTTGGTACGCTCCTTCCAAGGAAGTCATCGCTGAATGGGTGAAGAGGTCCGCGCCTTACGGACAGGAAATTGTAGATATCGTCGAAAAGGTGCGTAACTCCAAAAAGAAGAACTTTCTTAACTACTAAAATATGAAGGTTGGCAAAGGCGCTGCCCTGGTTTGATGCAGGGCAGCGCCTGCGCCCACTGGACGCAAAATATTCCATACCGCTAACAAAATGGCAGCGTTCAAAGAAACGTAAATTGTCAAAAAAGGGTTTTCGTGAATAGGTAATCCAGGCTTAAACCGTTCGAGGGGACAACAATGCGGTCAATAAATAACTTGATGTTAAAGGTAACCTACGTGCTGCTGGTGGGCATAATCGCAGTTATCATGTACGAGATTATCGGCCGGTCCTTCTTTCACTCCCCCACATCATGGTACCTGGAGGTTGCCAGTCTCCTGGGCGCCTGCGTGGCCACACTGGCCGCGGCCTATGTCCTGCAGGAAGAAGCTCACCTGGGCGTGGATTTCGTCATAGACCGCATGCCGCCCAAGTGGCGCAACGGCATGCTCTGCATCCAATCGATCTTCGGCTTTATGATCACCGGCATTATCGTAACCATGATGGTCAAGGAGATTGCCTGGAGCATCAACCTGAACCGCTTGACCGACAACGCCATGATCCCGGTTTGCTCCTTCCAGATCGTGAGCACGCTTGGCCTGTTGCTTTTGGCCGTTCAATTCGTTATCAGGATGAAAAAATATTATGTCAAGTGGACTAAATAAGACAGAGTTATAGATAAAAAACCGGAAATAAGTTTGATCATAGATTTTTTACGAAAGGATTAACTACCGATGGAAGGTATGGCTTGGCAGTTGATTTTGGTTTTCGGTTTGCTGGCTGTGTTCCTACTATCCGGCATGCCTTTGGCAATATCGCTGGGGGGGACCGGTATCGTCGGCATCATGCTCATAAAAAGCCCAGCCTATATTTTTAGCATGGGTTTCGTGGTCTGGGAGACGTTGTTTTCCTGGTCGCTGATAGCCATAGTGGGCTTTGTGTTGATGGGCTGTATTTTCAGCGAATTCGGTTTCGGAAAAGACATCTACGACTTCGTATATAAATGGCTGGGCCACCTTCCGGGCGGCACGGTCATCAGTTCCATAGTGATGTGCGCCCTTTTCGGTTTCATCTGCGCCTCGGCCATGGCGGGCATCTCCACGGTGGGCAAGCTGGCCGTTCCGGAGATGGAACGCCTGAAAGTGAGTCGCAAGCTATATAGCGGGGCCTTTGCCTTCGGGGGCACGCTGTCGGCCATCATACCGCCAAGTATCTGGATGATAATTTACTGCGGCCTGTCCGAGGCATCCCTGGGTCACATGTTTTTCGCGGGAGTGGTGCCGGGATTCCTGTTGGTTATCATGGGCGCCGTCTACATCATTTTCAGGGTCAAGCTGAACCCCAACCTGTCGCCACCCCCGGAACGTAAGTACACCTTTCAGGAGAGGATGCAGGCCCTGATCAAGGTGATTCCGGCCATCATCACCTTCCTGGTGGTGCTGGGCGGCATCTACAGAGGCTTCTTCTCGGCAATCGAGGCCAGCGCGGTGGGCGCGCTCATGGCCTTTATCTGCGCCCTCATCTTCAGGAAGCCCGACATGACCATCCTGAAGAATGCCTTCAAGTCCACCGTGAAAATCTGCGTGATGATCTACATCATCCTCATCGGGGCCATGCTCTTCAGCCATCTCATCTTTCTCTCCGGCCTCAAGGAGTTCATCGTCTCGCTGTTCATGGGCATCGACGTGCCAAACATAGTCATCTATCTGCTGATCCTGGCCATCATCACCGTCATGGGCTGTCTGATGGACGTGCTGGCCCTGCTGGTGATCTGCGTGCCCATCTTCCTGCCCATCATCGACGCCATCGGTATCAACCCCATCCTTTTCGGCATCATCATGATCATCCAGAGCGAGTTGGCCGAGGTGACGCCGCCGGTGGGACTGAACCTTTTCATCATCAAGGGGGTCTTGCCTGAAGGGACCACCCTGGGGAGCATCGCAGCCAGTTCCTTCCCCTTCGTGGTCATTGGGTGGATCATCTTCATCCTCATGTACCTCTGGCCGGAAATATCACTGTGGCTGCCTTCATACATGGCTAATTGAGCATCTTTGAAACGGAGTGAGTGAAAATGCGTGAAGTAGTTATCGCCGGTTATTTGCGCAGTGCGCAGTCAAAATGCAAGCCCGACGACTGGAGCAAGGATTGGTTGGGAAACCTGCGCGCCGACGATCTAGTGGGCAAGGTGGTCAACGAACTAGTGAAGCGGACCGACATCGATCCCAACGAGATTGATGACTTCATAGTGGGCTCCTCCATCGGGGTGGGCGAGAACTACACCTGGGGCGGCCGTTTCCCCCTGTTCCTGGCCGGGCTGCCCGAGACGGTTCCCGCCAAGTTCGTGGACCAGCAGTGCGGTTCCTCCATGGCCTCGGTGCATGTGGGCGCCCTTGAGATCATGGCCGGTCTGGCCGACATCGTGGTGGCCTGCGGCATGGAGCACCTGAGCAGGGTGCCCATGGGACAGGCACGGCGCAAGGGCGGCATGGTGAGCATCAATCCTGAGTTGAAGGAAGACCCCAAATACGATCACCTGGACATGCCCACGGCCCTGAACATGGGCCTGACCGCCGAAAAGCTGGCGGAGCTAAAGGGCATCGGCCGCCAGGAGATGGACCAATGGGGCAAGCGCTCCCATGACCTCACCATCAAGGCGCGCAAAGAGGGATACTTCGAGACCGAGATTCTGCCCATCGAGACCCAGGACGCCGACGGCAACACCATGGTGGTCGACCGCGACCAGGCGGCAAGGGAAGGGGTGGAGGTTGAGAAGCTGGGCCAGCTTCGGCCGGCCTTCAAGGAGGGCGGCCTGGTGACCGCGGGCAACGCTTCCCCACTGAACGCGGGCGCCTCGGCCCTGATCCTGGCCGACAAGCAGACCGCCATCGACAAGGGCCTGACGATCATGGCCACGGTGCGAGCCATGGGCTTTGCCGGCGTGGACCCCAGCCTGATGGGCATTGGGCCCGTGCCCGCCACCCAGAAGGCCCTGAAGCAGGTCGGCCTGACGCCCCAGGACATCGACTACTGGGAGATCAACGAGGCCTTCACCGTAGTGGTGCTCAACTGCATCAATGAGTTGGGCATAGATCCGGCGCGGGTGAACATCAAGGGCGGCGGCACCGCCATCGGACACCCCTTGGGCGCCACCGGCTGCCGCCTGATCGGCACCCTGGCCCGCATCCTGGAGGAGAAGGGCGGCCGCTGGGGCTGCGCCAACGCTTGCGTGGGCGGCGGCCAGGGCGTGGCCACCATCATCGAACGCGAGGGCTAGTCCAAAAGTCCGCGCCGGCCTGGTGACGGCCAGGCGCGGGTCCACAAGCCAGCCTTGGGGATCACGAGCAAGTTTTGCGAGTTGCTTATTAACATGCTTTGGAAAGAACAAATAGAGGGGGCGGCCAAGGAGGCTAAGGTATGAAGGGCAAAGAGCAGTGGCATAAAAGAATATTCGGCATGAGGAAGAACCTCTATATCGGCGGCGACAAGATCGGCCGCGACGACGAGAGGTTCGGGCCGGTCCTGGACGTGGTGAACCTCACCTACGACCTGGCCGAGGACCCCCAGTACAAAGACCTGATGACCGCCACCTCCCATTTGAGCGGGGAAACCATCAACCGCTTCTGCCACGTGCACCAGTCGGTGGATGACCTGCACAAGAAGCAGGACATGACCCGCATGATCTGCCAGAAGGTGGGCGGCTGCGTGCGGCGCTGCATGGGCGTTGACGCCATCAACGCCATGTACACGGTTTCCTACGAGGCGGACAAGGACAGACCCGGCGAGACCGCCTATCACGAAAACTTCAAGAAGTGGCTGGCCCGGTTCCAGGAAGAGGACATGATGGGATGCTGCGCCCAGACTGACGTCAAGGGCGACCGCACCAAACGGCCCCATCAGCAGCCGGATCCGGATTCCTACGTGCACGTGGTGGAGCGCCGGAGCGACGGCATCGTGGTGCGTGGCTGCAAGCTGCACATCTCCGAGGGCGCCATCGCCGACGAGATCCTGGTGGTGCCCACCAGGGCCCTGGTCGAGAACGACGCGGACTACGCGGTCTCGTTCGCCGTGCCTGGCGACTGGGAAGGCGTCAAGCAGCTGGTGACGATTCACAACTTCAGGAAACGGGACCATTTCCCCAAGGGCTTCGATGCCGGCTCCACCGATTCCTACGTGGTGTTCGACGACGTGTTCGTGCCCTGGGACCGCGTGTTCCTGTGCGGCGAGTACAAGCACGGCGGCATCCTGGCGCTGTTGTTCGCCCTGTTCCACCGGCACAGCTACTCGGGCTGCAAGCCGGCCCTGGGCGACCTGATGCTGGGCATCTGCGCCCTGGCCGCGAACGTAAACGGCATCGGCCGGGCCAAACATGTGACCGACAAGTACGCGGACCTGATCAAGGTGACCGAGCTGGGCTACGCCGCGGGCTACACCGCCTCGGCCATGGCCAAGCCGGAGATGTACATCCCCGGCCTTGGCATGCGGCCCTATGGTCCGGGCAACTACATCCCCAACTCCATCTACTGCAACGTGGGCCGCTGCCTCACCGGCGAGTCGGTGCTGCACGAGCTGGAGATCCTGGCCGACATCACCGGTGGCATGCCGGCCACCTTCCCCTACGAGGGCGAGTTTATCAATCCCGAGGTCAAGGACCTGGCCTGCAAGTACACCACCCGCTGCCAGGACATCTCCCCGGAGAGCCAGGCGCAGTTGTGGCGCTACATCGGAGATGTGGCGGTCTCCAGCAAATCCGGCTGCGCCATGTTCGGCGCCATACACGGCGGCGGTTCGCCCAGGATGGAAAAGATCGGCATAACCTCGCAGTACGACATTGAAACCTGCAAGCAACTGGTGCGCGACATAGCCGGCATGAAGGACTGAGCGTCTAGCCGGATGATTCGCGAAGGAGAAGCATGATGGAAATAAAGAAAATATTCGTGGCCGGAGCCGGCCTCATGGGCGGCGGAATCGCCCAGATATGCGCCCAAAAGGGCTATGACGTGACCATCAGGGACATATCCCAGGATTTCGTGGACAAGGGCGTGGCCAAGGTACAATGGTCGGTTGAAAAGCTGGTGTCCAAGGGCAAGGTGCCGGGCACGGTGGACGAGATCATGGGCCGCATCCATGGCGTAACCGACGTGGAGGCCGCCAACGGAGCGGACTTCGTGTTCGAGGCCATAATCGAGAACCTTGAAGCCAAAAAGGAACTCTTCGCCCAACTGGACAAGGTGTGCCCCGACCACGCCATCTTCGCCAGCAACACTTCGGCCATTCCCATCACCAACATCGCCGAGGCCACTCAGCGGCCCGAGCAGTTCTGCGGCACCCACTTCTTCAGCCCGGTGCCCCTGATGAAGATCGTGGAGATCATCCGCGGCCTGATGACCTCGGACGAGACCATGGACACAGCCGAGGCCCTGTGCCAGGACATCGGCAAAGAGACGATCCGGGTGAACATGGACGTGGCCGGATTCGCTCTGAACCGCATCAACTTCCCCAGCACCATCGAGGCCATCCGTTTGGTGGAGGCTGGCGTGGTCAGCGTGGCGGACGTGGACAAGGGCATGCGCCTGGGATTCGGCCGGGCCATGGGACCTCTGGAAACAGCGGACATGGCGGGCCTGGACATCGGCTTCAACGCCTACAATGCGGTGTACGAGGAGACCAAGAACGAGAAATTCTGTCCCCCCATGCTTCTGCAGCGCAAGGTGAAGATAGGGCACTTGGGCAGGAAGACCGGCATCGGCTGGTACATATATGACCAAGAGGGCAAGAAGATCGGACCGGCCCCCTTGATGCACGACAGAAAAAAGAAATAGCGCTCTGGCGAGCAGGAAGGCGGCGCGCGCCGGCACTGGCTGGCGGCGGTGCGCGCCGCCGCCACCTGCGGCCGCGCCCACATGGCGGCGGACAAGGGTTCGGTGCTGGACAACGGCATGCGAACGAATTTATAACTAAGCGAAATATGGATTAGATTGTGCAATGGCTGTTAAGACGAGGAGACAACGAATGGGCAAGAATCCGACCAAGCGCTTGGCCATACTGAACAGCGCGGAGCACGTTTTTGCCGAGCGCGGCTTTCACGAGGCCACCATCTCGGATATAGCGGCCGGGGCCAAGGTCTCCGACGCGACCATCTATGAGTATTTCCCTTCCAAGGAAGCCCTGCTGTTCGCCATCCCGGCCGAATATAGCCTCAATTTCCAGGAACAAAACCGCTACGTATTGAAATATATAAATGGTCAAGCCAACAAGCTCAGGGCCATTGTCCTGCGCCTGCTGGAGCTGTATCAGGACCATCCCGAGTACGCCAACGTTATCATCATGATACTCAAGACCAGCCGCAAGTTCACCGAGACCAATGAGTACGATGTCATCCGGCAGTCGGCCCAGCTGATGCGAAAGATCATCGAGGACGGCATGGCCAGCGGCGAGTTCCGCTCCGACCTGAATCCGGCCATCGTGAGAAGCATGATGCTGGGGACCATCGAGCACCTAGTGGTCAGGAAGGCCATACTGGGCAAGCCGGAGAACCTGGTGGAGCAGGCCGATAGCGTGGTGAGCGTCCTTTTCAACGGAGTCCTGGAGCCCCCCGAGGAGAGCGCCATAAAGATCAACCTGACCTTGCAGAAGAAGACGCGCGGCCAGGACGGCCAGGCGGAGATAAAAGACAGCGAGTAGCCTTTCATCGGCCAAGAGGTTTGACCGGATGCTGGACACTTTATTTTTCGACGATTTCACGGTTGGCCAAAAGTTTGTTTCAAAGGGGCGTACCGTCACCGAAGCGGACGTGGTCAATTTCTCGGACCTCACCTGGGACCACAACAGCCTGCACACCGATGAGGAATATGCCAAGGACTCCCGCTTCGGGCGGCGCATCGCCCACGGCATCCTGGGCATCGCCATGCACGCCGGCCTGACCTCGTACCTGACCGCGGACAGCATAGTGGCCCTGATGGGGCTGAACTGGAAGTTTAAGAAGCCAATTTTTATCGGCGACACCATACATGTGGAGCAGACCGTAAAAGAGATGCGCCCATTGCCAGACGGCGCCCGGGGAGTGTTGACCTTTGCCAAGGATGTTGTCAACCAGGACGGCGAGATCGTTCAGCAAGGCGAAGTGACCGTGTTGCTGGCCATGAAATCCAAGCAATAGCAAAGATTAAAAACCGATCATCGAATGCCGATGTGGCCTGGGTCTATTCGTAAATAGGCGTGGATCGTTACGCGCGGCCGCGGTTTGCTCCGGGGATAAACCACGAAGATACGCAGTCATGGAGAATGAAATGAATAACCCATATGCCAATGAGTTGTGGAGAGACAAGAATTGGCCCAAGGATATGCCCAGGGAGCTTCAATTCGCCTACCAGGGATTGCCGCTATCCGGGTATGTGGAAAAGCACGGCGAGAACTTCCCGGACCGGGACGCTCTTGTCTTTTACGGCAAGTCAATCACCTACAAACAGTTGAACGACTGGGCCAACAGCTTTGCGCAGTTTCTGCTGGCGTCCGGTATAGGCAAGGGCGACGTGGTGGCCCTGTTCATGCCCAACACGCCCGCCTATGTCATCGCCTACATGGGCGTCTCCAAGGTCGGCGCCATTACCTCGGCATGCAGCCCGGCCTTCAAGGAGATGGAACTGGAGTTCCAGCTCAAGGACTCCGGCGCCAAGATTTTGGTCTGCCTAGACGAATACCTGGACGTGTTGCGCGCGGTCAAAGACAAGGTGGCCCTGGAAAAACTGGTGGTGACCGGGTTCGGGGATTTCGTGAATCCCGACGGCGTGGACGATCTACCCGAGCACGTGGCCGTCCCTAGGGTGCATGAGCCCGGAGCGCTGGAGTTGTTGGACATATTCCGGGACTACCCGCCCACGGCGCCGGGCATCGAGGTCGACCTGAAAAAAGACGTGGCCCTGATGCAGTACACCGGCGGCACCACCGGCCTGCCCAAGGGGGCCCTGCATACCTATCATAACGTGATATACAAGGCGGCCTGCCGGGCGCAGATAGCCTTTTACGACATTCGCCAGCGCATCAAGGACATCCGCACCATCCAGATGGCCCCCATTTATCACATCGCCGGCCTGCTGCAGCTCAACTGCAATCTGTACGAGGGCATCACCCAGGTGATGCTGTCCCACTTCACTCCGCAGGAGGCGCTGAAGGCCATAGACAAGTTCCGGCCGCAGTACATGTCCACGGTCACCAAGATGAACACCGCCATGCTGGACGATCCGGACTCCGGCAAGTACGACCTGAGCTGCATCGAGAAGAACATGATCACCTCGGTGGGCCTGCCGCTCACCAAACAGATCGTGGACGCCTGGAAGGAGCGCATCGCGCCCGGGTCCAGGGTGGCCGAGACCGCCTACGGCCTCACCGAGACCCACACCGGCGACACCTTCATGCCCCTGGACCGGCCGGCCAAGTTCGGGCCCCTGGGCGAGATATGCTGCGGCATACCCACCTTTGGCACCGAGTTCAAGATCGTGTCCATGGACGACCGCAGCCAGGTGGTGCCCATCGGCGAGCGCGGCGAGATCGCCATAAACGGCCCGGCCAACTTCATCGGCTACTGGAACAAGCCCGAGGAGACCGCCGATACCCTGGTGGGCGGCTGGCTCTACACCGGCGACACCGGCAAGTTCGACGAGGACGGCTATTTCTACTGGCTGGGCCGCAAGAAGGAGATGATCAAGGTCTCGGGCTACTCCGTGTTCCCGGACGAGGTGGAGATGTTCTTGAACACCCACCCGGCCGTGGATTGCAGCGGCGTAACCAGCGTGCCCGACGAAAACAAGGGCCAGGTGATAAAGGCCGTGGTGGTCTTGAAGGACGAGTACAAGGGCAAGGTCTCGCCCGAGGAGATCATCGCCTGGTCCAAGGACAAGATGTCGTTCTACAAGGTGCCCAAGCTGGTGGAGATACGAGATGCCTTGCCAAGGAGCGGGGGCACTAACAAAATACTGCGCAGGCTCCTTTGATGCAGCACGGCAGCCGCGGCGCCCGCTCCTTGCGAGGTTTTTCCCCGGCTGGGCCGGCGCCAGCCACAACAATCTACTTCCAACATGTTGGGGTGTTTGAAAAATGAGTAAAGACCAACTTGTCGCTTTGGAAAGCAAGGACCATATCGCGGTAATCACCTTGAACAACCCGCCGGCCAACGCCTGGGGCCTGGCCATGGGAGAGGCCTTCAAGGCCATCCTGGACCAGGTGGAGGGCGACGACGAGGTGCGGGTGGTGGTGATCACCGGCGGCGAGGCCAAGTGCTTTTCCGCGGGCTACGACGTCACCGACGCGCCCAACTCCGCAAAGACCAGCCCCCTGGTGCGCGAGCTGTGGCGGCGCTTGGACCGCTTTGAAAAGCCCATCATCTGCGCCATGAACGGCCACGCCCTGGGCGGAGGCCTGGAGTTGGCCCTTTCATGCCACTTCCGGGTTATGACCGACAACCCCAAGGCCATGGTGGGGCTCACCGAGCTGAACCTGGGCATCATCCCCGGCTGGGGCGGCACCCAGAGGCTGGCCCGGGTGGTGGGACGCGCCAAGGCCATGAACATGATCCTGTTCAGCCAGCGGCTCGACTCCGCTAAGGCCCTGGAGATCGGCCTGGTGGACCGGGTGGTGCCCGCGGCCGAGCTTATGAACGAGGTGATGGCCATGGCCCAGACCCTGGCCGAGCGTCCGCCCATCGCGGTGCGTTGGGTGCTCAAGTCCTTCGCGGCCGGCCTGTACGAGGGCCTGGACGCGGGCCTGAACACCGAGGCCGACGGCTCCATGGCCGTGCGGGATACCGAGGACCGCGCCGAGGGCTTTGCCGCGTTCCTGGAAAAACGCAAGCCCGAGTTCAAGGGCCGCTAGCAAAGATAGCGCCGGGGCCCGGCTTGCTCCGGGCCTTGGCCCCGCCCAATATCCCGCCTGATTCCCAGGTGATGGATTCAATCATCGCAGACCTGCCTTCATGTGCCCTGTTTCGAGCCGCCGAACGATAATTTGATAAATGCGGAGATGCTTATTTCTGCCAGTATAAGACACTTCTGTAAATCGTTCCGTGATCTCGTTAATGCATATAAATTTAATGGGTTACTCTGCATTATCCTTTTCGCATGTCGTAGTGTGTGGACCGGCATAAGACACTCATTTTTAAAGTTCGCTTATCCGGACTTCGGCCGATTTACGCCAACGGTCTGTTATGTGGGTATGTAGAGCTGAAGGCCACGGGCAAGGGAGCAAAGCCCAGCCGCTATAAGGGCCACGACAAAGACCAATGGGAGAGATTCAAAAATCTGCCGAATATTCTGTACACAGATGGTAACGAATGGGCTCTCTATCGCGACGGCAAAGCCGTTAAAAAAGTTATGCGTCTTGCAGGCGACGTAGCTTTGGACGGGCCTAACGCAGTTGAAGAGCAAGACGCGTTATCCCTGCTGTCGCTCTTTCGCAATTTCGTTGAGTGGGAACCGATCATCCCCAAATCGGTTCGCCAGTTGGCTCAACTTTTGGCGCCATTATGCCGCATGCTTCGCGACGATGTGGTCGAGGCTTTAAAGAATTCAGATTCACCTTTAAACGAGTTGGCGAGCGACTGGCGGGACTGTACGTCGTCAAAGCGTTTGGGACAAGAATTGGTTTTTGCTAATGGGCACATTCCCGGTAGACCTCGGGTTTAATAGTCTGTTCGTTTAGGGGCCTCAGCCCCAGCCGATGATCTTGAAGTAGGTGAAATCGGTCTGCCAAAGCTCATGCACTCGCCTGGTCTTGTGCCTAAACTCATCGGCTGCCGTGAGCACGATATAGGCCGGGCTGGCTACCAGGTCATAGTCCTTGAGGACGCGATAGACGCTGGACTCGCTGATGAAAGCCCCTTGGCTGTCGGTGATGTGCCAGGCCAGCTCCCGGGGGGTGAATTCAGGCAAATTCTTGGCCTCTGAAACAATGTGCTTCTTCTCGCTCTCAGGTCTCTTGTTCAGAATCGCCGGGCGTGGGAAGGCTGGTTGGCCAGGCCATCGTAGCCATGATCCAGATACCGCCGGTACCAGCGATAGAAGGAGCTACGCGGCACGTCCATTTCCAGCAGCGCCTGCGTCACCGGCAGGGATGATCCCTCCACCAGCCGGATGATCTCCATCTTCTCGGCTTGAGTAAAGCGCATCACCGATCCAGATCGTCGCCCGTGCCAGCCAAGCTTTTTTTTAAGCACTACGTTTTTCAAAGACAGATCGGCCACCAGTTTCTTGAGCTGGCCATTCTCCTGAAGCAAAGCCCGCGCCTCGCCGCTGGTGGCCTGGCGCTTGGTGTCGCCCATCATCCGCCGCTTGCCCGTCTCCAGAAACTCTTTGCTCCAGCTGTAGTACAAATTGGGGGCTATCCCCTCCCGGCGGCAGAGCCCGGCGATGCTTTCCTCACCCCGCAGCTCTTCAAGAACAATACGAATCTTCTCCTCGGCCGAGTACTTCCGCCGAGTCTTCCGCCTGATCTCCCGGACCTTGCCTTCCACTGCTTCACTCTGGCTCATGGCTCACTCCTTAGGGTGGTGATTTTACCCAGGAGTATCCATTAGCTGAAACCTCAAATCTGTCCCAGAGGCTCTGACACCAAACACCATATTTTAGGGGTGGGGGAGGGGGGAAGCATATTTTCAATAATCCATGGTTTGGCCACTGGGTGCGAATTTTATAAAAGGGCCCAGCGCGACAAATTTCATTCGATGTTGGTCATGCAAGGCACAATCCTGCTTGCTAGCACCCAGTGAAAGGTGCTTAGCATCACTTAAAATCGGTTAATACCGTCAGGTTTTGAGACTTGTACAGCCTTGGTTCATTTTTGCGGGCTGAGCCGGATCAGTTGGGATCAGAGGGTATAGAGGACCACCAGGCACCTGGTGGGCTCACTACTCTGGCTCTTTAGCTTGTGGGGTATATCAGAATTAAAATGAATCGACTCACCGGCTTTGAGTTGATGCACCTTCGAACCCAGTGTGAACTCCAACTCCCCCTCCATCACAAAGATGAATTCCTCACCCTCATGCTTGTAGGCCACGGGTTTGTGGGCTAGATGAGGTTCGATGGTGATCATGAAGGCGCGTAGGTGACTGTTTTCGGCTTCCGGGGTCAGGGTGGTGTAATGATAGCTCTGGGTGCGCTGGCGATAGGCTTTGGCTCGGCGATCGGTGATGGCGGCCTGCTCCTCGCTGTTGAGGAAAGTGCCCGGGTCCACCTCCATAACCTTGGCCATGCTGAGGATAAAGCCCACGGGAGGCGATAGCCGCTCATCCTCGACCTGAGCAATAAAATCGGGATCCTGGCCGGTTTTTTCCGCTAACTCGCTTTGGGTCCAATTACGGGCGGCGCGCAATTGACCCACAATAGCGCCGAACCCGCTGGGGGACATACCCTCCTCCCCGCCGATGCTGCCGGCCGAATCGGCCAGGCGGCGCAGAACCACCTGCTTGGCTTTCTGGGTCAGCGCGGGCAAAAAGGTTTCCGCATCCGCCACGATGCCAATATCCGCCAAATTGAAAATAGGGGCGGCGGCATCACGGTTAATCGCCACGATGGTATCGGCCTCCATTATGCCGGCCGTGTATTGCATGGCTCCCGAGGTGCCCACCGTAATCAAAAGCTTGGGCCGCACGGTTTTACCGGTCTGGCCGATGAGCCGGCCTTCTTCCACCCAGTGGTGCAGCACCGGCGGACGCGTGGCCCCCACCTCGGCGCCCAAGGCGGCGGCCAGATCACGAACCCGCCCGAAACCCCTTAGGTCGCCGAGGCCGGCGCCGCCCACCACCACGGTTTCGGCATCTTCCAGACGCCTGGTTTGTTGGGGCTCCCTGGTGCGCCGCTTCAATTGCAGTCCCTGGCAGGGCTCCACACGCTCCGGTTCGATCCACCCAATGGGCGCCCCTTCCTTGGGTTCGCTTTGGGCCGGTTCGGGGGCCCCCTGCGGCCGGACCGTGGCAAAGGCCAGGGGCCACCCTGGGGCCAGGGTGATATCGGCTAAAATCTCCCCTCCCCAGGCGGGGCAACGGCCAGCCACCTGGCCGTCTTTTAGGAAAAGCTCCTCGCAATCCGCGATCAGTCCGGCCTGACAGCGCTGGGCGCCGAAAGCGGCAACCTCGCGGCCAAAGTCGTTGAGGCTGAACAGCACCACCCAGGGTTTGCGGGCCTGAACAAAATCCGCCAAAACCCGGGCGAAAATATCGCTACGCGGGACAGCGAGCCGCGAATGCGCCAAGCAGAAAACTTCATGGGCGCCGCCTGCCGCCGCCTGTTGGGCGGCTTGGGACATGGGGACGCATTCGGCAAGGTCCATATCTTGGTTCTGTAAGCCATCAGGGTCCGGGGCGCCCATTAAAACCATGGCCACCGGGGCCCCCGCCTCCTGGGCCAAGGGCAGCGCCTTGGCCAACACCTTGAGACTATTCCGCCAGAGGCGCTTGGTGCGCAAATCGCCGCAAACCCATATGTAATTAGACTTCATGATCCGATTTTACCTGCAAGGGCAAGCATCTCAAGCAACGCTTCCGCCTGCTCCAGAGGGTTGCCTTCAATAATTCTACAGCTGCGGTCATGGGTTGTTTTTTTCAGGTCGGCCACGCGGGTGGGTGAGCCGGTCAGCCCCACTTGTTCGGCCGTCAGGCCCAAATCAGCCACGTTCCATTGCCACAGCTTGGGCTGATCATAAACCTGGGACAGGCCCACCAGACCCACGGGTCTGGGAATAAAAGCCCGGGGATCCATGGCAAGCGCCGCCGGAGTCTGAACCTGCCAGGCCTCCTCCCAGGTATCGACGACCCTGTGAACCTCCCAGCCGCCATGCTGCAATTCCATCTTTTTAACACCGCCTAAAAAAGGCAGGTCCAGCAGACTGGCGGTCTGAGGTCCGACCTGTCCGGTGTCGCTATCAGCGGTGCGGGTGCCGAAGAAAATAAAATCAAAAGCCCCGATTTTTTGCACCGCCTTGGCCAGAACCTTGGCGGTGACCAGGGTGTCCGACCCCGCGAGGGCCCGGTCGCTGACCAGCACGGCCTCATCGGCCCCCATGGCCTGGGCTTCGTCCAGGGCCTCGGCACTGACTTCGGGCCCCATGGACAGCGCGATCACCGATGCGTTCATCGTGTCCTTGAGGCGGATGGCCGCCTCCAAGGCCGGACGGTCAAATGGATTGAGCTCACTGTTGCCCACAGCGCGCTGGGGCCCCCCGAGGTGGGAGGCCTTGAGGACCGATTTGATACAAACAATGATGCGAAGGGACATGATACCTCCCGGGAGACGGCCGCTACAGGGTTTCCCGCAGCGCCTCGCGCGCGATCACCATGCGATGAACCTCTGAAGTTCCTTCATAGATGCGGGTTACCCTTGCATCGCGATAATAGCGCTCCACGGCATAGGCTTTGGAGTAGCCGTAACCCCCATGGATCTGCAAGGCCAGGTCGGTAACCTTGCCGGCCGCTTCCGAGGCAAAAAGCTTGGCCTGAGCCGCGGCTTTGGTGACCGGCTGGTTAGCATCTTTAATCCTGGCCGCGCGGTAAACCATCATGCGGGCCGCGTCCACCTGCGTGGCCATATCGGCTATCATCATCTGAATCATCTGATGGTTCCCCAGGGGAACCCCGAACTGCTGCCGCTGATTGGCGTAGCGCACCCCCTCCTCCAGGGCCGCCTGGGCGATGCCCAAGGCCTGGGCCGCGATGCCGATGCGTCCGGTGTCCAAAGCCGCAAGACCGATCCGCAGCCCCATGCCGGTCTTCCCCAGCAGATTAGCCTTGGGAAGGCGGCAGTCGTAAAGGCGGATGGAGGTCACAGGGTTGGCCCGCATGCCGCACAGGTCTTCCAGATCCCCCACCACGAATCCGGGGGTGCCTCTTTCGGCCACCACCACGCTGACCTCTTTACGGCCGCTGCCCTGGGCGGTGTTGGTAAAAACCAGACAAATATCGGCAATGCCTCCGTTGGTGACAAACACCTTGTTGGCGTTGACCACCCAATCGTCGCCATCAGCCAGGGCGGTGGCGATGATCCCGCCGGCGTCGGAACCGGCATTTGGCTCCGTTAAACAGAAGGCGCCGATTTTTTCACCTTTTGCCAAGGCCGGCACCCAGCGTTGGTGCTGCTCGGGGGAGCCGAAGGCCACAATGGGATACAGGGCGACGCTGTTATGCACGCTCAGACACAACCCGATGGCGGCGCTGACCCGTGAGACCTCTTCGATGGTAATGGCATAGCTGACCGTATCCAGCCCGGCGCCGCCCAGCTCCCGGGGGGCTTGAATGCCGAAATACCCCAAAGGCCCCATTTTTTCGGCCACTTCCCAAGGAAAACGCGCCTCCTGATCGATTTGAGCGGCTATGGGGCGCAGCTCCTTTTCACAAAAATCGCGGACACTGCGGCGCACTATGCGGTGTTTGTCGGTCAAAATTGGATCATGCATGCAACATACCTATGCAACGGACCTGAAAAACAGGTGCAAACTCGAGAGAATAAGGCATTACGCTCAGGACAGAGATAAACCAGATTGGCAGGGAACGGTCAAGCAATTCCAATCCGGCCGACCAAAGGGCGATACTGAAATATACCAGCGAGCCATCCAACAAGAGACAGAACTGTCCCCCTAATACTGATCCGGATACTGATACTGATCCGGGCTTCGCTGGCAAGCTTACAAATGCTCGGTTGATTTCCGTACGATTATGCAGAGTGCAGGTAGTCGGCTACTCTGTAAGCACTCAGCAGCTTAAAGTAAACAAAGCTTTTGCAAGTTGTGCTGTGGGGCGGCCTGAGTTAACCCGGCGGCCCCACGAGTTTGGACTTGAGGTCCGCCTTCGGGCTTGGATAGCGAAATTTTAGGTGAACACGGAAGGAATCAGATAACCGGCATGCGGTAGCACGTACTCCCCGAAACACTCTCGTTTGATTCCCCCCTGTTCCCCGGCAAAAACAAGAGCCGGCTCTTGCGAACCGGCCCTTGGCATAACTGCTTATTTTTGTTGGTGCCGAAGGTGAGACTCGAACTCACAAGGCCACAAGGACCGGGGGATTTTGAGTCCCCTGCGTCTACCAATTCCGCCACTCCGGCATCCAGCCTTTTATAGGCCCCAGATGGTGATTGGTCAAGGGCCAGAATAGGTTTTTAGCGCCCCGGCGGGGCATATAGCCCCTTGTCCGGGGCAGGCGGGCTGGGTTAAAAAAAGGATACACAGTTTAACACCACCCAGCAGGGAGACCAGTTAATGGACCTCAGCCATGCCGAGGTGCTCTTCGACGCATCCCAGATTTCCGGCCAACTGGAGGCCCTGGCCCGGGACATCGCCGCCGGCGGGGACGAGCCCGGCAGCCTTTGCCTGGTGGGCATCCGCACCGGGGGCGCGGTGCTGGCCCGGCGGCTGCAAGGGCTTTTGGCCGGGCTTTTGGGCGAGGCGCCGGACACCGGAGTGATGGACATCACCCTGTACCGCGACGACTGGACCATGCTGCACAAACGGCCCAAGGTGGGCACCACCGAAATCACCTTTGAGATAGATGAGCGCAGGGTGGTGCTGGTGGACGATGTGCTCTACACCGGGCGCACGGTGCGCGCCGCCCTGGACGAGTTGATGGACTTCGGCCGGGCCCAGCGCATCGAGCTGGCCGTGCTGATCGACCGCGGCGGCCGGGAACTGCCCATCCAGGCCAACCACATGGCGGCCGAAGCCGCGGCCGGGCCGGAATACGTCATCGAGGTGTTGCTGGAGGAGGAGGGGCATCCCAGGGACGAGGTGGTGCGCCTGCCCCGTTAAGGGATCATGGAGACCAGGCCTTGGCCCTGGGGGCCGGGCCGGCCTCCGGGGGGCGGATGAATACTCATTCATCGTTCGGTAAACCCAAGAAAGAAATTGACAGTCTATAGTGTTTGTGTATACACATAGTACCTTGTGAAGAGGGCTACAAACCCCTCTTATGCACAGAAAATCTATGGATTTTCTATCAATCCATCGATTCAACTCTTGACAAGGAAGCCGGAGAAGCTAATGGCAGCAGCCAAACAAGTCACCGGAGCGGTGATGGTCGTGGGCGGCGGCATCGCGGGAATGCAGGCGGCCCTGGACCTGGCCAATTCAGGCTACTACGTTTATTTGGTGGAGAAGAGCCCGGCCATTGGTGGGGTCATGTCCCAGTTGGACAAGACCTTTCCCACCAATGACTGTGCAATGTGAATTATCTCCCCTAAACTGGTCGAGGTCGGCCGGCATATCAACATAGAGCTCCTGACCAACTCCGAGGTTCAGGATATCGACGGGGAAGAGGGCAACTTCACGGTGAAGGTGGCCGAGCACCCCCGTTTTATCGACATGGACAAGTGCATCGCCTGCGGCGCTTGCTACGACAAGTGCCCCAAGCGCATCCCCAACGAGTACAACGAGGGGCTGGACAAGCGCAAGGCAGCCTACGTGCGCTATGCCCAGGCGGTGCCGCTGAAATATTCCATCGACAAGGACAACTGCATTTACTTCCAAAAGGGCAAGTGCAGGGCTTGTCAGAAGTTCTGCCCCACCGGGGCGGTGGACTTCGAGATGGAAGAGCAGCAGCGCGAGCTTCAGGTGGGTTCGGTGATCATCAGCGCGGGCTTCCGCCCCTTTGATCCCAGCCCCTACGTCCAGTACGCCTACGCCAATTTCCCGAACGTGGTCACGGCCCTGGAGTTCGAGCGCATCCTGGCCGCCTCCGGCCCCTGGCTGGGCCACCTGGTGCGGCCCAGCGACGAGGCCGAGCCCAAAAAGGTCGCCTGGATCCAGTGCGTGGGCTCCCGCGACATCAACTCCTGCGACCATCCCTACTGCTCGGCGGTGTGCTGCATGTACGCCATCAAGGAGGCGGTGATCGCCAAGGAGCACTCCAAGGAAAACTTGGACGCGGCCATCTTCTATATGGATATGCGCACCTTTGGCAAGGACTTCGAGCGCTACTACGACAATGCCAAGGAAGACGGAGTGCGCTTCATCCGCAGCCGCATCCACTCCATCAACCAGCTCGCAGACAAGTCCCTGCAGATCGAGTACGCCACCGAGGACGGGCGGGCCATGTTGGAAGAGTTCGACATGGTGGTGCTCAGCCAGGGCCTGGAAATTTCGCCCGAGACTGCGGCCATGTGCCGCCAGCTGGGCCTGGAGCTCAACTCCTCCAGCTTCATCGACACCGCTTCGTTCACCCCGGTGGCTTCCAGCCGCCCGGGGGTCTATGTCTGCGGCGCCCTGGCCGGGCCCAAGGACATCCCGCTGAGCGTCATGGAGGCCTCGGCCGCGGCCTGCGCCGCCGCCGGCAACCTCTCCAGCGCCCGCGGCAGCATGACCAAGGAGCAGGTGATCCCCGAACAGCGCGCGGTGGCCGGCGACCAGCCCAAGGTGGGCGTGTTCGTCTGTTCCTGCGGCATCAACATCGCCGGGGTGGTGAACGTGGACGAGGTGGCCGAATACGCCAAGACCTTGCCCTACGTCTCCTACGTGGAAAACAACCTGTTCACCTGCTCCCAGGACACCCAGGACAAGATGGCCGAGGTGATCGACGAGCAGGGCCTGAACCGGGTGGTGGTGGCGGCCTGCACCCCGCGCACCCACGAGCCCCTGTTCCAGGAGACCATGGTGGGGGCCGGCCTGAACAAGTATTTGTTCGAGATGGCCAACATCCGCAACCAGGACTCCTGGGTGCACTCGGATCAGCCCGAGATGGCCACCGAGAAGGCCAAGGACCTGGTGCGCATGGCGGTGGCCAAGGCCGCCCTGCTCAGCCCCTTGCAAGAGGTGCAGCTTGAGGTAGACCCCGGGGCCATGGTCATCGGCGGCGGCCTGGCCGGCATGAACGCGGCCCTGGAGCTGGCCAAGCAGGGCTACTCCTGCCATCTGGTGGAGCGCGACAACGCCCTGGGCGGCAACGCCCGCTCCCTGCGGGCCACGGCCAAGGGCGAGGACGTCGCCTCCTACCTGGTGGAGCTCTCCCAGAAGGTGGAGGAGGAGCCCCTGATCACCACCCACCTGGGCACGGTCATCAAGGACGTGGACGGATTCGTGGGCAACTTCAAGACCACCCTGGCCGGCGACAGCGGCGAAGAGGTGGTGGAGCACGGCGTGGCGGTCATCGCCACCGGCGCCTCCGAGTACAAGCCCAATGAATACGCCTACGGCAGCCATCCCAAGGTGATGACCCACCTGGAGATCGACGACGGGTTGGTCTCGGGCGAGGTGGACCCCAAGCAGGTGAACTCACTGGTGCTCATCCAGTGCGTTGGCTCCCGCGAGCCGGAGCGGCCCTACTGCTCCAAGGTGTGCTGCACCCACTCGGTGGAAACCGCGCTGCACTTCAAGGAAGAGAACCCCGAGTGCCAGGTGGTGATCCTCTACCGCGACATCCGCACCTTTGGAGAGCGCGAGCTCCTGTACAAGGAGGCCCGGTCCAAGGGCGTGTTGTTCGTGCGCTACGACGTGGACCAGAAGCCGGTGGTGGAAGCCGACGGCGAGGGCCTCAAGGTCACGGTGCGCGATCACATCCTGGGCCGCGATCTTCTGATAGACGCGGACATGGTCGGCCTGGCCACGGCCATCACCAGCCACAAGGCCACGGACCTGGCCCAGATGTTCAAGGTGTCCATGGACGAGGACGGCTGGTTCCTGGAGGCCCACCAGAAACTCAGGCCGGTGGACTTCGCCACCGACGGCGTGTTCATGGCCGGGCTGTGTCACTATCCCAAGCCCATCGAAGAGGCGGTGGCCCAGGCCCAGGCGGCCGTGGCCCGCGCGGTAACGGTGCTTTCCTCCAAGGAAATGATGCTGCCGGGCACCGTGGCCGTCATCGATCAGAGCAAGTGCGTGGGCTGTGGGGTGTGCTGGACGGTGTGCCCCTACCAGGCCATAGACGAGGACGAGAACGGTCTGGCCGTGGTCAACGAGGCCCTGTGCAAAGGCTGTGGCACCTGCGTGGCTTCCTGCCGCTCTGGCGCTCCCAACCTGCGCGGCTTCACCAACCAGGGCGTCATGGCCCAGATCATGGCTCTGTAGCAGATAGGACGGTACGGTTCCATGAGCGATAATTCCCAGTATCAACCACGCATAGCGGCGTTCCTATGCAACTGGTGCTCCTACGGCGCGGCCGACCTGGCCGGGGTGAGCCGGTTGCAGTACCCGCCCAACATTCACGTGATCCGCATTCCCTGCACCGGCCGCATGAGCCCCAAGTTCATCTTGCAGGCCTTCAGGCAGGGAGTGGACGGAGTGTGGGTCTCCGGCTGACATCCGGGCGATTGCCACTATATTGCTGGCAACCTCTTCGCCCGACGGCGGTTCGCCGTTATGAAAAGCCTCCTGGAGTACGTTGGCATTGAACCCGGTCGGCTGCATTTCAGCTGGATCTCCTCGGCCGAGGCCACCAAGTTCCAAGAAACGGTGGTCGAGGTCACCGAGTCGGTCAAGGCTCTGGGCCCTGCCAAACACATGATCAAAGACATCCGGAAGGTGGCCTGATGGAAGCGGTGGCTCAGAAGATAAGAGAGACCGCGGCCAAACTCCTGAGCGAAGGCAAGGTGGATTGCGTCATCGGCTATGCCCAGGGCACCGTGCCCATGCGCGACTACCCTTACTTCGCCTACACCCCAGAGGAAGCCCAGAATCTCACTTGGTCGCCCTTTTGCTGTAACAACTTGGCCAACTTCCTGATCCGCCGCCCCAAGGGCGAGATCGGCAAGGTGGCCATCGTGGCCCAGGGTTGCGTGAGCCGCAGCATCGTGGGCCTTATCAAGGAAAACCAGATCGCCCGCGAGGATGTCTACATCCTGGGCGTGCCCAGCCCGGGCATGGTGGACCGCCGCAAGGTGCAGGATCGGTTTCCGCTCAAGACCATCACCGAGGTGACGGTGGACGGCGAGGATCTGGTCGTCAAGGGCAAGGACTTCGAGGAGCGGATTCCCCAAAAGGAAGTGCGCCGCGACAACTGCTACACCTGCGTGCAGCGCAACCCGGTCATCGTCGACGAGATGATGGGCGAGGAAGGGCCCTCCGACTGGGGCGGCAACATCGACGCGGTGGCCGCGCCCTGGGAGAAGCTGGAGCCCGGCGAGCGCTGGGAGGCCTTCATCGATGAGGTCGACTCCTGCATCCGCTGCTACGCCTGCCGGGACGCCTGCCCCCTGTGCTACTGTCACGTGTGCTTCGTGGACGAGGCCATGCCCCAGTGGTGCGGCAAGACCCAGGACGAGGCCGATGTGGCCACCTTCCATATCCTGAGGGCCTTCCACTGCGCCGGCCGCTGCACCGACTGCGGCGCCTGCGAAAGCGCCTGCCCCCAGGGCATCAAGGTGCGCCGCTTCACCAGCAAGATCGAAAAGGACATCCGCGAGCTCTACGATTACTCGCCGGGCATGGACCTGGAAGCGACGCCGCCACTTAGCGTCTATCGGCCCAACGATCCCCAGGAATTCATCAAGTAGGAAGGCTAGCCATGGCTGACAAGATACTGGCCAAAGACAAGCTGGGCGACTTCCTGGGCAAACTGCAGGCCGACTACGAGGTCTACGCGCCCCAGGAGGTGGAAGGAAAGCCCCAGTGGGCTCCGGTGGAGGAGAGCGACAAGGTCCTGTGGGACTTCTCCAACACCCACACGAGCCCCAAGGACTTTTTCTTCCCCCAGACCGAAATCATGATGCGCTTCAAGAACGTCCAGGACCATGAGAACGGCATGGTCATGGAGGCCGAGCCTCCCCTGGCCAACAAGCGCCTGCTCTTCAACATCCGTCCCTGCGATGCCAAGGCCTTCCAGGTGTTGGACCTGATCTTCGTGCAGGACGAGATGACCAACGACCTGTTCTGGAAGGACAAGCGGGACAAGACCACCCTGGTGGGCCTGGCCTGCTCCGATCCCTGCCCCAGCTGCTTCTGCACCTCCATGAACTGCGGCCCCGCTTCCACCACCGGCCTGGACGCCCTGGTGTTCGACCTGGGCGACAAGCTTTTGGTGCGCGCCCTGACCGAAAAGGGCGAGGCCGTGGCCGAGGGCCTGGACGACGCCGCCGAGGCCGACCAGGCCGCCGCCGAGGAGCAGACCAAGGCCGCCGAGGCCCAGATAAGCTCCAGCGTGGGCATGGACAAGGTAAACGAGCGCTCGGTGATGGAGCTCTACGAGGCCGGCATGTGGGACCGGGTGTACGAGAACTGCCTCAACTGCGGCACCTGCACCTACGTCTGCCCCACCTGCCACTGCTTCGACATCCAGGACGAGACCCAGGGCGAGTCCGGACGCCGGGTGCGCAACTGGGACAACTGCATGAGCTGGCTGTTCACCATGCACGGCACCGGGCACAACCCCCGGGGCGCCAAAAAGGATCGGGTGCGCCAGCGCTTCATGCACAAGTTCAAATACATCCCGGTCAAGCGCGACGGCGAGATCGGCTGCGTTGGTTGCGGGCGCTGCGTGCTGCTGTGCCCGGTTAACATCGACGTGCGCCGCGTCGTCAACGACATGAACGCTTAGCGCAAAGGCCAATTAGCTATGCGAAACACTTACGTACCCTATCCGGTCCGCATAAAGAAGGCCGAGGTGGCCACCGAGGACAAGCAGCTGAAGACCTTCCTCCTGGAGTTCATCAATGAGCAGGAGGGCGAGGACTTCAACTACATCCCCGGCCAGTTCGCCGAGCTGAGCGTTTCGGGCTACGGCGAGATCCCCATCGGAATCGCCTCCAGCCCCACCGAGGGCAACGACCTTCTTTTCACGGTGAACAAGGTGGGCAGCGTTTCCACCCAACTGCACAACATGAACGAGGGCGACATCATGGGCGTCAGGGGGCCGCTGGGCAACAGCTATCCCCTGAGCGAGATGGAGGGCAAGAACATCGTCATCGTGGCCGGCGGCTTCGCGGTGACCACCCTGCGCTCCACCATGATCTGGCTGCTTGATCCGGCCAACCGCTCCAAGTACGGCGATATCACCTTTATCTACGGCGCGCGCACCCCCGGCCTGCTGCTCTACGAAGAAGAGTGGCGCCAGTGGCGGGAGAGCGGCCAGGCCAACGTAAACATCACCATCGACCGCGAGGCCGAGGGATGGGACGGCCTGGTGGGCTTCGTGCCCACGGTGTGCGAGGAGGTGGCCCCCAAGCCGGACAACGCGGTGGCCCTGATCTGCGGGCCTCCGGTGATGATCCGCTTCACCCAGCCGGTGTTCGACAAGCTGGGCTGGCAGCCCGAGCAGATCGTGATGAGCCTGGAAAACCGCATGAAGTGCGGTATCGGCATCTGCGGCCGCTGCAACGTGGGGCCGGAGTATGTGTGCAAGGACGGGCCGGTGTTCACCAAGGCCCACCTGGATCAGCTTCCCAAAGAATACTAGGAGACAGATTCCCGGCCCGGAGTATCGATAATTATTTGCTTCCGGGCCGGGATTGATATAGGTTAACAATGAATGAATGTCCAGCCTCGGGGTAAGCTATAGGTTACCGGGCTGACAACCCAGCACAAGCAGCGGGCGGGACGATAGCCGAGCGAACGGCTTCCCTGCCCGGTCATCTGGGGAGAGGACGAATGAGCCAAGAGCCGATCAAACTGGGCAAACGCGAGTCCAAGCTGCGCGTGGACCCCAAATGGGCCGATGTGTGCCTCACCTGCGGCACCTGCGCCGGCGGCTGTCCCGTCACCGGCGTGGACGGCATGGACCCCCGCAAGGCGGTGCGCATGGCCGCCCTGGGGCTTGACGACGAACTGATCAACTCCCGCTTCCCCTGGGTCTGCACCCTGTGCGGGCGCTGCGAACGCGCCTGTCCCATGGGGGTGGAGATTCTGGCCATGATGCGCAAGGCCCGCGGCCTGCGCGAGCGGGACAAGGTGCCCGGACCCATCCACAAGGGCACCATGATGTCCATGGAGCGGGGCAACAACCTGGGCATCCCTTATGACGACTGGCTTTTCCTGCTGGCCGACATGTCCAAGGAGATGGAGGACGAGGGCTTCCCCGGCTTCTACGTCCCCGTGGACAAGGTGGGCGCCAGGGTGATCTCCACGGTGAACTCCAAGGAGCCCTTCGGCGAGCCGGACGACATGAAGTTCTGGTGGAAGATCTACTACGCGGCTCACGAGAGCTGGACCGTTTCCAGTGAGAACTGGGAAGGGGTGACCTGGGGCCTGTTCGGCGGGGACGACGAGTCCATGAAGGAGCAGGCGCGGCGGGTGCTGGAGAACGGCCGCAAGGTGAAAGCCGAGGTGCTTCTCCTACCCGAGTGAGGCCACGCATACTTCGGGACTAGGCTTAGTCTCCAAAAGTGGTTCCCCGAGGCCTTCGAAGAGTTCAAGGTCATGAACGTCTTCGAGTTGATGATGGAATATATCAAGGAGGGCCGGGTCAAGATCGACCGCGAGAAGTTCGCGGGCAAGCTGGCCACGGTGCATGACCCCTGCAACTACGGCCGCAAGAGCGAAAAGACCTTCGGCCACGGCTATTACGACGAGATCCGCTGGATCACCGACCAGATCTGCGACACCTGGGTGGACACCTATCCCACCCGGGAGAACAACTTCTGCTGCGGAGCCGGCGGCGGCGCCTGGGCCATGCCCTACACCAACGAGCGCCTCTACTACGGCCGCAAGAAGGCCGAGCAGATCGCGGACACCGGGGCCGAGATCGTGGTGGCCCCTTGCCACAACTGCCGTGACCAGATCATGAAGGGCCTGACCAAGGATTTCGATCTGGACATAGAGACCTTCTACCTCTGGGAGCTGCTGGCTGAAAGCATTATAGTGGAGCCCTGGAACGAGGAAGAGGTCGAGAAGGCCCACAAGGAGTCCGAGGAGCAGTGGGAGCGCTTCGGCGTCGAACTCGAGGACGAGGACGAATGGACGCCCCCCGAATAGGCTGCTAAAGCATAGAGACCCCCAGGGGCCGCCTCGCACGGGGCGGCCCCTGTTATTTTTCGGACAGAGGCATGGCCGAGATAAAATCAGCTCTGGAGATCGCCCTGGAGAGGGCCGCCGCCCTGGGCGCGGGCGAAGACGACAGCCGCCGCGAGGCCCGGGAAAAGGGCCGCGCCCTGGCCCGCCGCCTGTTGGAGGGCGAGGCAGAGCCCGATGACCTGGCCGGGCTGCAGGCCGGGGCGGCCCGCCTGGGAGCGGCCGGGGCCTTGCTGGAGGCCCTGGGCGGGCGGCAGCCAGCTGCCCTGGAGGGGCTCAAGGCGCTGGCCGTGGGCACCCCGGCGGTCGCCGTTTGCGAGGAAGTGGCCGCGGCCCTGGAAGAGCGCGCCGCAGCCCAAGACGCGCTGCACCAGCAGCTGGCCCAAGAGATGGCCGCGGACCTGGCCGCCCTGGGCGCCGGGGGCCCGGCAATGCGGCCCAACCCGGCGGCCCATCCGGAGTACGCCGCCCGGGCGGAAGATGCCCTGGCCGGGGCCGAGAAGGGCCTCCAGGCGGCCGGAGAGCGCTACCAGGAGGCGCTGGGGCAAGGGTAGGGCCGCCGCCCCCGCGCAGGATGCCGCAATGCAAGCAGTGCGGACGCTGCCGCCGGGCGGAGGTCTGGCCCTCGGCGCTTCCCGAACATCGCCGCGATTCGGCTGAGTTGATGCGACGGCTGAAAAGCTCTAATTCCGCGATCAGACAACGCCACGATTAGCGTCCTTGTTTAAGGTACAATTGGTCAGCATGGTTCCGCCGCTGCGGATACCAGCCCCCCTGCCTTTTCAAAGACCGCCCCAGTCCCTGACCGCGCGAGCCGGGAAGGGCGCCCCGACGCTATGCCATGCAGGTAAAGGAGTTGTAAAATGCGGAAAATTGATCAGCTAGCCGAAATCAGGGACGGGTACCACAAGTTTTTCCAGGTTCAGCCAGAGGCCGGGGATTTGTTCATGGCCCATTTCGAGACGGCCTATCAAAGCTCGGTCCTGGAGGCCAAGACCAAGCACCTCGTCGCCCTGTGCGGTGGCATCATCGCCGGGTGCAAGGGCTGCATCCTGGGCCAGACCGACTTGGCCCTGGAGCAGGGGGCCACCGCGGAGGAAGTTCTGGAGGTGTGCACCGTGGCCATGTCCCTGGGCGGCACCCTGGCCGGCTCTCAGGTGTCCCTGGTGGTGCAATTCCTGGAGGAAAGGGGTATGCTGCCTCGGGCCTCCAAACCGGGCGAGGCCTAAGCAGGGGCCGCCGCGTTGGCGCCAGCGGCGAGTTGGCAGGGGCGGCCGCTTTATCGACCAAGTCCTCGGGCGCCGGCCTGGGGCCAAGAGCAGGGGGCCAAGGAAGGGACCATGGAGCAAGACCCGCAAAAGCTGAGACAAAGATCCCTGGCCCTGCAGGAGCGGGGCTGGGAGGTGCTGGGCCGCCTGGGCCTGCCCGAGATATGGTCCGGAGTGGGGCGGCCGGTGCTGGTGGGCTCGTTGCGCTTCGGCCTGATGTGCCGCCCCAACCTGGATATGGAGATATACACCGACCGCCCTTCGGTGGCCCAGGGCTTCGCGGTGGTCAGCCAGTTGGCCGGCCTGCCGGGGGTGCGCCAGGTGCTCTACTTGAACGCCCTGGACACCCCGGACCAGGGGCTCTACTGGCGGGTGGACTATGAAGACGAGCAGGGCGACCTGTGGGACATAGACCAGTGGCTGGTGGCCCACGATCATCCCAACGCCGGGCTGGCCGACGGCCTGGCCCGGGCCATGGAGGACAAGCTGACCAAGGCCCAGCGCGGGGCCGTCCTGGCCCTGAAGGAGGCCATGGGCCCGGAGCGCGCCCTCCGGGGCGTGGATATCTACAAGGCGGTTATGGCCGGCGGGGTGGAGACGCCCGCCGGGCTGGAGCAATGGCTGGCCGACAACCCGCCGCCCGAGATCGAGACCTGGCAGCCCTGACCTAGAGCATGGGGAAGTAGTACTGCTCGATCAGGGCGAAGTTCTTTTTGACCTGCTCCGCTCCCTTGAGAATGGGGCCGTGTCCGGGCAGGACCAGCTCCAGGTCCAGAGCGGACACCTTTTTAATGGAGTCCTTGAGCAGCTCGCCGTTGCCGCCGGGGAAGTCCACCCGGCCCACCCCCTGGGCGAACACCAGGTCACCGGCGATGAGCGCCTTTTGCCGAGGCCAATGCAGGCACACGTGGCCCGGAGAGTGACCCGGAGTGTGGATCACCTCCAGGGTGTGCTCGCCCAGGCTCAGCTCGCCCTCGTCCAAAATCAGGTCAAAGGTGATATCCGGGAAGTTCATGCCCAGGGCGCTGGCCAGGGCCCGGCCCTCGCCGTGCATGTAGTCTATCTCGGCCTGGTGCATGGCCAGCTTGGCCCCGGCCCGTTGTAGCTTTTCCGCGGCCTCCAGGTGGTCGGGGTGACAGTGGGTCATGATCACCAAGGGCGGCGTGTCGCGGAAGCCGTCGCCGGTCAGGCCGGTCTCCACGTTGCCGTAGAGCTGGCTGTGGCCCGGGTCCACCAGGGTGGGGGTCTGGCCCGCGATGAATACGCTGTTGCAGTTGTTCACCTGGGTCTGGGTCCAGGGATAGAAGTAGAGGTTCTCGGCCAGCTGCATGTCGCCTCCTTGGGATCTGCCATTTAGCGGGGAGGGGCGCGCCATAAAGGTTTGACCCGGCCGCCCCGGGCAATTATGCTTTCACCAGTATACCCCAGCCCATTCGGAGGCCCCAAAACATGAACTCTCCCGCCGCGCCATCGCGCCCCGACTGCTTCGGAGACCTGGACCGGGTTTTCCCCACCGGAGAGGAGGGCCTGCGCGAGGTCTCGGCCGGGTGCTGGGACTGCACCGCGCGGGTGGAGTGTTTGCGGGCGGCGGCCACGGCCAGGGAGGGCGGCGATGTGCTGGCCGAGGAAAAGGCCCTGCGCGAGGACCCGGACGGGATGGTGGGATTCATGCGGCGCTGGTCCCGCCGCAAGACCAAGGCCCAGCGGGAGGATAGTTGATGGCAGCCTATTGCCCCTATTGCGGCAGCGAGATGGACGGCGAGAGCGCCGGAGGCTCCGGCCTGCCCGGCACGGCCACCTGCCCCACCTGCCGCCAAGAGGTGGATCTGCCCAGCGAACCTCCCCGGACGCCCCCGTTCATGCCTCCGCGCCTGGAGGAGCCGCCCGGGGAGCCCCTGGATTACGTGCCCTGGGAAGGGGAGGGCGGTTTTTTCGGCCGCCTGCTGCGCACCATCGGCCGGGTGCTGGCCCATCCGGTGCTCTTTTTCCGGGCCCCGGCCCGGCCCGGCTGGGCCTGGGCGCTCAGCTTCGGCCTCATCCTGGGCACCCTGGGCCAGGCCTTGCAGATTTTCTGGGGCCACCACCTGGGGGGCGCCTCGGGGATGCACTACGATTCTCTGCGCTCGGCCCTGGTGGCCTTGATCTTCTCGCCGCTCACCGCCCTGGTCTCCATGTTCCTGGTCGCCTGGATCACCCATTTCTGCCTGTGGATCCTGCGCGGGGCCAACAACGGGGTGCGGGCCACCTTCCGGGTCATGGCCTACGGCCAGGCCACCAACATATTCATGTTGGTGCCCTTCGTGGGCATGGTCCTGATGCCCGTCTGGGGCCTGGTGCTGGCTATCGGCGGCCTGGCCGGGGCCCACGGCATCGGCCGCTGGCGGGCCTTTTTCGCCATCTTCCTGCCCTTGGTGGTCATCATCGGCTTCAGCGTGGCCGCGGTGCTGGTCCTGCTGGCCGTGGGGATCGGCTCGGAGCTGCTCGACAAACTGCAAAGCCTTCCCAACATTTAAAGGCTTGCCCAACATTCGACAGGAGGCTTCCTTGCGCGCCTTGATTGTTCTGCTGGCCGTGGGCCTGGTGCTGGTCCTCACGGCCGGGGCGGCCCAGGCCTATAACACCACCCTTAGGGTGGAGGTGGTCAACAAGCTTTTCGGCAGCATGCAAGGGCCGGTGGATGTGGATATCACCGGAGACCCGGATCACAAGGTCAGCGATAGTGTGGAACGGGGAACCCCGGGAAAGTACGTGCTGCCCCAGCCGGCCTGGCTGGCCAAGCTGACCAACTACAGTTACAAGATCACGGTGCGCGCCCATGGCGACGAGTTTAAATCCGTGGTCTGCAATGTGGACATGACCAACATCTTCTCGGTCGGGCCGCAGATCACCGACTTCCATGTGAGCACCACCGCCATAAGCAGGAAGGTCTACTCAACGGTGAACTCGGATAACTACGGCACCTACGGCACGGTGAACATCATCATAAGCAACATCGACCCCGGCAAATAGGGGCCGGCCGTCTAACCGGCCTCTTCTCCTTCGAAAAAGCGGGCGACATCCTCAAGATTGTGGGTCAGGGGCACCGGAGCCAGGGCCTTGAGGAAGCGCTTGCCATAGCCCTTGCTCACCAGGCGCACATCCAGCACGGCCAGCAGCCCCCGGTCGCTGGGGGTGCGGAGCAGGCGGCCCAGGCCCTGCTTGAGGCTCAGGATGGCCTCGGGCAGCAGCAGGTGGGCAAAGCCGCTCTTGCCGTCCTCTTCTTCCAACCGCTGGCAGCGGGCGGCCACCAGGGGATCGTCGGGCGGGGCAAAGGGCAGCTTGTCCACGATCACCGCGCTCAGCGCCGGACCGGGCACGTCCACCCCCTGCCAAAAGCTGGCCGTGGCGAAGAGCACGCTGGGGCTCTGGTCCACGAAGCGCTTGAGCAGCTCCAGGCGCGGGGCCTGGCCCTGCACCAGCATGGGGAAGGGCAGCTCGTCGGCCAATAGGCCGCTGACCTCCTTGAGGTTGCGGTGGCTGGTGAACAGCACAAAGGCCCGGCCCCGGCTGTGGGCCAGCAGCTCCCTGACCTGGGTGGCCACCGCGCGGGGAAAGGCCTCGCTGTTGGGGGGCGGCATCTTGCGGGGCACGTAGAGCAGGGCCTGGGAGGCGGGGTCAAAGGGCGAGGCCACGATCTTCTGGCGGGTCTCGGAGGGCAGGCCCAGGCGGGCGCAGAAGGGCGTCAGGTCGTCCAGGGGGGCCAGGGTGGCGCTGGTGAAGACCAGGCGGCCCAGATGCCCGTACAGGGCCTGTTGCAGGTGGGGGCCCACCTCCACCGGCGACAGATGCAGGCGCACCCCGCCCCGCGACTCGGCCCAGGCCACGCTGTGTCCCGGCACCGGCTGGGCGGCGGCCTCCAGGTCGCGGGCCAGGGCCTGGGCCCGGTCGGCCAGGGCCTCGGCCGCTTCCTTGCCCTTGGGCAGGGCCTTGGCCATCTCGCCCAGGGCCTCTCGCAGGGCGCTGCTGGCCGGGGCCAGGCGCTCGAGCTGCTCTGGGCTCAGGGTGACCCGCCCGCCCGGGCCCAGCAGCTTGCGCAGCCGGTTGAACAGGGCCTTGCCCGCCGCTTCCACCGCCCCGGCCGCGGCAGCCGCCTCGGCCTCGCGGGGCAGTTCCTTGAGCACATCCCTGAGCAGCAGAGACAAGCGCTGCGCGCCCAGCCCCACCCCGAAGGCGGCGGTGGCCACCTCGGGCAAAAGGTGGGCCTCGTCGAACACGACCGCCTGGTAGCGGGGCAGGGCCTCACCGTGGCCCCCGGCCTTGAGCACCAGGTCGGCCAGGAACAGATGGTGGTTCACCACCACGATGTCGGCCTCGGCCGCCCGGCGGCGGGCCTCCATGAGAAAGCAGTGCTCCCGGGTGGGGCAGCGTCCGCCCAGGCATTGCTCGCTGTTGCTGGTCACCTCGGCCAAAAAGGCGTCGTGCAGCCCCTGGCCCCGCACCTCGTCCAGGTCGCCGGACTCGCTATCTTCCAACCATGCGTTCAGGCGGGCCAGGGCGGTCCCCGCGCCTGGCAGGGACAGGTCGGGCTGGGCGGCCAGGCCCAGGTAGCGCCGCTGGCACAGATAGTTGGTGCGGCCCTTGAGCACCGCCCATTTCAGTTCCGGCGCCAGGCCCCTCTGGACCAGGGGCAGCTCCTTGAGGTTGATCTGGTCTTGCAGGGTGCGGGTGCCGGTGGAGACCACCACCTTGAGCCCGCTGGCCACCGCGGGCAGCAGATAGGCCAGGGTCTTGCCCGTGCCGGTGCCCGCCTCCACCACCAGGGGAGTCTGTTGCCTGAGGGCCTGGTTGACCGCAGCGGCCATGTCCACCTGGCCCTGGCGGGGGGCGTAGGCGGGGATGAACTCGGCCAGGGGACTGTCCGCTCCCAGCCAGGTTTCGGCCCAGGCCTGGTCGTCGTTGGTGCTAGATTGGCTCATATGGCCCCAGGTGCGCCCCAATCCTAAAAAACTTGACAAGTATCCCGGGGCGGATTGTATCTTGGAGCGTGCGGACGCACAAGTATTGGGCTACAATGAATGGTGCCCGGGCCTGGGGCCCCGGCCTTTGTCGAAAGATGAATCGCGGATTATTGCAGCCGGGAGGATGTAGATGCTGGTCAAGTATTGGATGACCGCGGACCCCGTAACCGTCACGCCGGATACTTCGGTGATGAAGGCGTCCCAGTTGATGAAGGAAAATAACGTCCGCCGCCTGCCCGTGGTCGACGACAAGGGCGCCCTGGTGGGCATTGTGAGTGACCGGGATCTCAAGGAGGCCAGCCCCAGCAAGGCCACCACCCTGGATGTGCACGAGCTGTATTACCTGCTCAGCGAGCTCAAGGTGAAAGACATCATGAGCCGCAAGGTGATGACCATTAAACCCGATGACACGGTGGAAAAGGCGGCGGTGCTCATGTTGGAGCACAAGATCACCGGCCTGCCCGTGTTGGAAGACGGCAAGGTGGTGGGCATCCTGAGCCAGGGCGACGTGTTCCGGGTGCTGACCAGCATCACCGGAGTGTATCGTGGTGGAGTTCAGTTCGCCCTGAACCTGGAAGACCGGGCGGGCTCCATCAAGGACGTGGCCGACGTAATCCGCAAGCACGGCGGCCGCATGGTCTCCATCCTCACCTCCTACGACATGTGCGAGGAGGGCTGCCGCAACGTGTATATCCGCATCGCCGACATGCCCGATGACCGGCTCAAGAGCCTCACCGAGGAGCTGGAGCACGAGTTCACCGTGGTGCAGGTGTCCCAGGAGCAGCTCAGCGACATCTGATCCGGCCCCAAAATAAACGCCAAGGGCGGCTCCCGCAAGGGGGCCGCCTTTTTTGATGGGCGCGCGCCGGGATTAGTGATCGGGAGCGGGCGCGAGCGCGGGAGCCGGAGGATCGGCCGGCGGCGCGCCCTGGGAACTGAAGGTCTCGGACTGCAAGAAATCCTGGGGCCGTCCCTCGGTCTGGCCCGGGGTTGGCTGGCCGGGTTGAGGCTGGCGGCCTTCCAAAAACGACTCGAAGAAGCCGCCCTTGCCCCCGGCGGGCACCGGCTGGCCGTTAAGGCGGTCCACCCGCACGAAGACCACGCCCTCAGGCACCGGGAAGTCCGAGGCCGGCTGGTCCTTGAGCGCCTGGCCCATGAACTGCTGCCAGATGGGGCCGGCCGCCCGCGACCCGGTCTCCTTGCGGCCCAGGGGCCGGTTGTCGTCCTGGCCCACCCACACCCCGCAGATGAGCTGGGGGCTGAAGCCCACGAACCAGGCGTCGCGCAAGTCGTTGGTGGTGCCGGTCTTGCCGGCCAGGGGGCGCTTGAGCGCGCGCATGCGCCGCCCGGTGCCCTCCTGGATGACTCCCTGCAGCAGGTGGGTGGTCAGATAGGCGGTCTGGGGCGAGATGACCTGGCGGTCCTTGGGCTCGGCCTTGTAGATCTCCCGGCCATCGCGGTCCAGCACCTTTTCCACGAACACCGGCTCCATGAGCACCCCGTGGTCCGCGAACACGCCGTAGGCCCGGGTGAGCTCCAGCAGGGTGAGCCCGCTGGTGCCCAGGGCCAGGGAGAGGTTGGGGGCCAGCTCGCTGGTTATGCCCAGGCGGCGGGCGTATTCCACCACGTAGCCCAGGCCCAGGTCGGAGAGCAGCTTTACCGTGACCACGTTGCGCGAATGGGCCAGGGCCTGCCTGAGGGTGGTGGATCCGTAGAAGCGGCTGGAGTAGTTCTTGGGACGCCACTTCTCGCCCGGCTGGGTGGGATCGTCATAGGTGATGGGCGCGTCCAGCACCACCGTGGAAGAGGTGTATACCCGTTTGGGGTGATCCAGGGCCGCCGCGTAGATAAAGGGCTTGAAGGCGCTGCCCGGCTGGCGGTGGGCCTGCAGGGCCCGGTTGAACTGGCTCTTGAAAAAGTCCGAGCCGCCGATGAGCACCCGCACCCGCCCGCTGCCGTTCTCCATGGCCAGCAGGGCGGCCTGGGCCACCGGTTCCTGCACCAGCTTCAGTTGCCAGGCCCGGGCCTTGGCCTGGTAGGCCATCGGCATGACCCGCACCACGTCGCCCGGCTTGAAGACCTGGCCGATCTTCTTGAGCGGAGGGCGGTAGTCGTCCGGTTTCTTGCGGGGCGGCTTGGCCCAGCGCACCTGGTCCAGGGCGATGTAGCCCCGGGCCGGGCCCAGCCTGAGCTCGGCCCGCTGCCTGGCCGGGTCCAGGGCGGTGACCACCGCCTCGGCGGGGGCGCCGGGCTCCAGGGAGCCCTGGCCCACGGGCACCGAGCGCGCCTTGTCCAGCTCAAGGCCGCTGATCCGCTTGACCGGCCCGAAGTAGCCCTGGCGGCGGGTTAGCTGGGCCAGGCCCTTTTTGATGGCCGCCCTTCCGGCCGCGGTGAGACCGGGGTCGCAGGCGGTGTGCACGATCAGGCCCTGCTCGTAGAGCATCTTTTTGCCGTAGCGCTCCTCCAGCCACTGGCGCACGGTCTCTTCGTAATAGGGCGCGGCCACGGTCTGGGGCCGGTGCAGCTTGATGTCCAGGGGCTGGGTCAGGGCGGCCTGGGCCTGCTCCGGGGAGATGGAGCCGTCGGCCTGCATGCGCTCGATCACGTATACCTGGCGGGCGCGGGCCCGGCGGGGATGCCTCAGGGGGCTGTAGCGGCTGGGGGCCTGGATGAGCCCGGCGATGAGGGCCGCCTCGGCCACGTTCAAGTCCTTGGCCGGCTTGCCGAAGTAGGTGCGGGCCGCCGCCTCCACCCCGTAGGTGCCGTGGCCCAGGTATATCTCGTTCAGGTAGATGTAGAGGATGTCCTGCTTGGAGAGCTCGTGCTCCATGCGCCAGGCGAAGATCATCTCCTTGATCTTGGGCACCCAGGCCCTGGCCGGGGTGTTCAGAAGGGCCTGGGCCACCTGCTGGCTGATGGTGCTGGCTCCCTGCACCACCCGGCCGGCCCGGATGTTGGCGATGGTGGCCCGGGCGATGCCCGCCAGGTCTATGCCCTGGTGGTGGAAGAAGTTGCCGTCCTCGGCGGCCACGAAGGCCTTGACCGCCATGGGGCTGATCTCGCTGAGCGGCACCACGAAGCGGCGCTGGTGATAGTAGCGCACCATGAGGGAGCCGTCGGCGGCCAGAACCCGGGTGACCGAGGGGGGGCGGTAGTCGGCGATGCTCTCGACCTGGGGAAGGTCTTCGGTGATGTAGAACCAGCCCACCACCCCCGCGCCGGCGGCCAGGATGACCAGGACCAGCGACAGGGAAAAACCCCATATTAAAAGGCGCTTTAGCCAGCGCCGTTTACGGGGGGCCGGGGGGGGAGCGGATGGCAAGTGCTTCTCCATTTCCTGCTCTGGCAGTCTACCAGAGCCGCCAGGCCCAGCCAAGCTGGAGCCCCGGGCCCGGTTGACCCTTCCGGCGCGGGCGTGCTAGTCTCAAAATCCTCATAACGCCCCTAGCTTGCGGGAAAAACTTGCACGAACTCTCCATCGCCCAATCCCTGCTGGCCATCGTTTTGGACGAGGCCCGCCGCCACCAGGTGAACAAAGTTACCAAGGTGGCGGTCAAAATCGGCGCCTTGGCCGGGGTGGTGCCCTCCTCGCTCACCTTCAGCTTCGATCTGATCAAGGAAGGCACCAAGGCCGCCGAGGCCGAGCTGGTCATCGAGCAGGCCCCGGCGGTGGGCGAGTGCCACACCTGCGAAGGGGAGATAGACATGAGCCGCCTGGTGGAGCAGTGCCCCCACTGCGGGTCCAAGGACATCGAGTTCACCGGCGGCCAGGAGCTGTACGTGGATCACATCGAGGCGGAGTGAGACCGCCGGGAGCGAGAGGCAAATGGCCGAGATAGAGGTGGGGCGCAGCATTCTGGAGGCCAACGACAAGCTGGCCGGCCAGCACCGGGAACGCTTCGCGGCCAGCGGGGTCAAGGTGCTCAACCTGATCTCCAGCCCCGGGGCGGGCAAGACCAGCGTGTTGGAGCAGACCCTCAAGCGCCTGCAAGGCCGCCTGAACTGCGCGGTGATCGAGGGTGACATCCAGACCGACGAGGACGCCCGGCGGGTGGCCGCCTGCGGGGTGCCCGCGGTGCAGATCCAGACCCAGGGAGCCTGCCACCTGGACGGGGTGATGATAAACGAGGCCCTGGCCGCCCTGGACCTGGCAAGCCTGGACCTGCTGATCATCGAGAACGTGGGCAACCTGGTCTGCCCGGTGGATTTCGACCTGGGCGAGGACATGAAGGTGGCGGTCTTGTCGGTGACCGAGGGCGACGACAAGCCCAGCAAGTATCCCGCCCTGTTCCAGCAGGCGGGGGTGCTCCTGGTGAACAAGGTGGACCTCCTGCCTTATATCGATTGCGACATGGAGCGCATCCACCGCACCTGCCATCAGCTCAACCCGGAGCAAAAGGTTTTTGACCTGTCTTGCCGCACCGGCGAGGGGCTGGACCCGTGGGTGGACTGGCTGACGGGCTGGGCCAAGGGCTAGGGGTTGCTTTCGGACGGCGTCCAACACCTGCCCGCGGGGCTGGTTTCGCGCTTTTCAGCCTGGACGTGCCGCCGTGTGGGCACCCGGCTAAAAAGCGCTGCAACCCCGTCCCTGGTCAACGGACTTGAACGCCTTTTCGCCTGCGGGGTCTTGGGAGCGCCTGCCATGGGCCGGACGGAGTGAGAGGGAAGACCAAAAGAGAGTCGGCCCTGGTGCGGGGGGTGGTGCAGGGGGTTGGCTTTCGGCCCTTTGTCTACAACCTGGCCCGTGGCCTGGGGCTCACTGGCTGGGTGCTCAACGACGCGGCCGGGGTGGAGCTGGCCGTGCAGGGCGGCGGGCAGGCGGTGGAGGAGTTTTTCGCCCGCCTGACCAGCCAGGCCCCGCCCCTGGCCGCCATCCACCAGGTGGAGCGGCGGGAAGCACCGCCCGAGGCCGGGGAGAGCGAGTTCGTGATCCGGGCCTCGGCCGGCGGCCGGCGCCGCACTTTGATCTCGCCCGACGTGGCCGTGTGCGAGGCCTGCCTGGCCGAGATGCTCGACCCCGCCGACCGCCGCCACGGCTACCCATTCATCAACTGCACCCACTGCGGTCCCCGCTACACCATCATCCAGGACCTGCCCTACGACCGGCCCATGACCACCATGCAGGTGTTCACCATGTGCCCGGATTGCCAGGCCGAGTACGAGGACCCCGGCGACCGGCGCTTTCACGCCCAGCCCAACGCCTGTCCGAAGTGCGGCCCCCGCTTGTGGCTGGCCGACGCCCAAGGCGCGGAGCTGCCCGGCGATGATCCGGTGGCCGAGGCCGCCCAGGCTTTGGCTGCCGGCGAGGTGCTGGGGGTCAAGGGGCTGGGCGGCTTTCACCTGGCCGCCGACGCGGCCAACGACGCGGCCGTGGCCAGGCTGCGCGGGCGCAAGCACCGCGAGGAAAAGCCCTTGGCCGTGATGGTGCCCGGGCTGGACGAAGCCCGCGCCCTGGCCGAACTGGACGATGCCGAGGCCGAGGCCCTGGCCAGCCGGGAGCGGCCCATCGTGCTGGTCCCCTGCCGGGAAAACGCTCCCTTGGCCCCCTCGGTGGCCCCCAACAACCGGCTCATCGGCCTGATGCTGCCCTACACCCCGCTGCACCATCTGCTGTTGAACGCGGCGGCCCGACGCGGCCTGAGCGCCCTGGTCATGACCAGCGGCAATGTGAGCGACGAGCCCATTTGCCTGGACAACCACGAGGCGGTGTGCCGCATCGGGGCCCAGGCCACGCGCGGGGCCATCGTGGACAAGCTGCTGCTGCACGACCGGGACATCCACCTGCGCTCCGACGACTCGGTGGTGCGGGTGGTGGACGGAAGCCTGCGCGCCATACGGCGCTCGCGGGGCTTCGTGCCCTCGCCCCTGATCCTGGCGCCGGGCACCGTGCCATCCGGCTGCCCGCCGGTGCTGGCCGCCGGGGCCCACCAGAAGAACACCCTGTGTTTGCTGCGCGGCGATCAGGCCTTTATCAGCCAGCACGTGGGCGATTTGGACGATCTGCGCACCCTGGAGTTTTTCGAGCTCACGGCCGCGCATCTGGCCCGCGTTCTGGAGGCCGAGCCTGAGATCATCGCCTGCGACCTGCATCCTGACTATCTCTCCAGCAAGTGGGCCGCCGAGCGCGGCCTGCCCCTGGTGCGGGTGCAGCACCACCACGCCCACGCGGTGGCGGTGATGGCCGAGCACGGCCTGAGCGGCGAGGTGCTGGGGGTGAGCCTGGACGGCACCGGCTATGGTGACGACGCCTCGGTGTGGGGCGGCGAGCTGCTGGCCGCGCATGGCGGCGGCTACCGCCGTCTGGGGCGGCTCAGGCGCTTTGCCCTGCCCGGCGGCGAGGCCGCGGTGCGTCAGCCCTGGCGGGTGGGCTGGGCCCTATTGGAGCAGGTGTTCGGTCCCCAGGAGGCCGCCTCCCTGGCCCTGGGCCTGGTGGAGCGGCGGGGGGAGAGCCTGGCTCTGATGAGCCAGATGACCGCCAAGGGGCTCAATTCCCCGCTCACCTCCAGCCTGGGGCGGCTCTTCGACGGGGTGGCCGCCCTGTGCGGCCTGCGCGAGGAGGCGGCCTACGAGGGCCAGGCGGCCATCGAGCTGGAGCAGGCCATGGACCAACTGGCGGCCGAGGGCTACCCCATGGCCCTGCGCGAACAGGACGGGCTGTTGGAGCTGGACTGGGGGCCCACGGTGGAGGCGGTGGTGGCCGAGGTGCTGGCCGGGTCCGAGCCGGGCCTGGTCTCGGCCCGTTTCCACGCCGGGCTGCTGGCCGGGCTCAGCGCCTGGGTGCAGGCCGGGGCCGAGTTGTCCGGCCTGGACCGCGCCTGTTTGGGCGGCGGCTGCTTCATGAACGCCTGCCTCTTGACCGGGCTGCCCGCAGCCTTGGAGAGCGCGGGCCTGGCGGTGTACACTGCGGCCCAGGCCCCGGCCAACGACGGCGGACTGAGCCTGGGCCAGGCCGTGGCCGCGGCCCATGCCTGGGACCAGGGCCTGGACCCCGGCGGAGTCACCACCCTCACTCCACAAGAGGGCAGCGCATGAAACACGTGGACGAATATCGCGACCCCCGCATCACCCGGGAGCTGGGCGCCCAGATCCGGCGCACAAGCACCAAGCCGGCCCGCTTCATGGAGCTGTGCGGCACCCACACCATGGCCCTGGCCCGCCACGGGCTGCACGCCATGCTGCCCGACACCGTGTCCATGGTGTCGGGTCCGGGCTGTCCGGTGTGCGTAACCGCCACCGAGGAGATCGACCGGGCGGTGAAGCTGGCCCGCACTCCGGGGGTGGTGGTGGCCACCTTCGGCGATTTGGTGCGGGTGCCGGGCAGCCACAACTCCCTGGCCGCCGAACGGGCCCAGGGCGCGGCGGTGGAGGTGGTCTACTCGCCCCTGGACGCGGTGGCCCTGGCCGCCAAGCGGCCGGACGAGCAGGTGGTGTTTCTGGGCATCGGTTTCGAGACCACCGCCCCCACCGTGGCCGCCGCCCTGCTGACCGCCGATCAGCAGGGGCTCGGCAACTTCAGCGTGCTCAGCGCGCACAAGCTTCTGCCCCCGGCCCTGGCGGCCCTGCTGAGCGGGCCGGACCTGGGGCTCAGCGGCTTCCTGTGTCCGGGCCATGTGACCACGGTGATCGGCACGGCCTGCTACGAGCCGGTGGCCCGGGACCATGGCCTGCCCTGCGTGGTGGCCGGCTTCGAGCCCGCCGACGTGCTGGCCGCCATCCTTCTGCTGGTCAAGCAGGTGGAGGCGGGCGAAAGCAGGGTGGAGATCGCCTATCAGCGGGCGGTCAAGCCGGAGGGCAATCCTGCGGCCGTGGCCCTGATGAACCGCTTTTTCGAGCCGGTGGACGCGCCCTGGCGGGGCCTGGGGGCCATTCCCCAGAGCGGCCTGGCCCTGCGCGCCGAGTTCGCCCACTTGGACGCATCCAAGAAATTCGACGTGAGCGTGCCCCCGGCCCAGGATCATCCCGGCTGCCGCTGTGGCGATGTGCTGCGCGGGCTGATCACCCCGCCCGAGTGCAAGCTCTTCAACACGGTCTGCGCGCCCTCCACTCCGGTGGGGCCCTGCATGGTATCGGCCGAGGGCACCTGCGCGGCCTGGCATCGCTACCGGCGCGAGGACTGAGGGCCCCTGCCAGCAAGGAGACACATCATGAGTCCAAGTCAACCCCCGGTATTGCTGCTGCATCCCTACGACGACGTGCTGGTGGCCCTGGCCGAGCTTCCCGCGGGCACGGAGCTGGCCGGGCACGGCCTGGTCTGCGGCCAGGACATCCCGGCCGGGCACAAGGTGGCCCGGCGCGCCTTGCCCCAGGGGCACCAGGTGCGCAAGTACGGCCAGATCATCGGCTCGGCCTCCGAGGCCGTGGCGGCCGGGGACTGGGTGCACACCCACAACCTGGCCTTCGGCCAGTTCGAGCGGGACCTGGCCATCGGCCAGGACGTCAAGCCCACCGAATACGTGGCCGGGCAGGAGCGGGCCACCTTCCAGGGCTATCTGCGGCCCAGCGGCCAGGCGGCCACCCGCAACTATCTGGGGGTGCTGGCCACGGTGAACTGTTCGGCCTCGGTGTGCCACTTCATCGCCCAGGCGGCCTCGGAGCTTTTGGACGATTATCCCGGGGTGGACGGGGTGGTGCCCCTGGGGCACGGCTTCGGCTGCGGCGGGACCACGGGCTCGGTGGGCCTGAGCCATCTGCAGCGCACCATGGCCGGCTACGCCCGTCATCCCAACTTCGCCGGGGTGCTCCTGGTGGGGCTGGGCTGCGAGGTGAACCAGCTGGAGCTGCTGATGGAGAACATGGACCTGAGCCAAGGCAGGCTCTTGCGGGCCATGAACATCCAGCAGGCCGGGGGCACGGTGAAAACCGTGGAGTGGGCCGTGGAGGCGATCAAGGAAATGCTGCCCGAGGCGAACAAGGCCCGCCGCCAGAGCCTGCCGGCCAGCCACCTCAAGGTGGGCCTGGAGTGCGGCGGCTCGGACGCCTATTCCGGCCTCACCGCCAACCCGGCCCTGGGCGCGGCCATGGACCGGCTGGTGGCCCACGGCGGCACCGCCATCCTGGCCGAGACCCCGGAGGTCTACGGGGCCGAGCATCTGCTCACCCGGCGGGCGGTGAGCCAGGCGGTGGGCCAGAAGCTGGCCGAGCGCATCGAGTGGTGGGAGGAGTACTCTTCGGGCCACGGCGCCACCCTGAACGTGAACCCCACGCCCGGCAACAAGGCCGGCGGCCTGACCACCATCCTGGAAAAGTCCCTGGGCGCGGTGGCCAAGGCCGGCACCACCAACCTGTGCCAGATGTATGAGTACGCCGATGCGGTGGAGCAGACGGGCCTGGTGATGATGGACACGCCGGGGTACGACATGGTCTCCATCACCGGCATGGTGGCCGGCGGGGCCAACCTGATTTGCTTCACCACCGGGCGGGGCTCGGTGTGCGGCTCGCGGCCGGCGCCCACCCTGAAGCTGGCCACCAACAGCGCCATGTTTGGCCGCATGGCCGACGACATGGACATCAACTGCGGAGTGATCGCCGACGGCGAGGCCACGGTGGACCAGATGGGCCAGGTCATCTTCGAGCGCATCCTGGCCGCCGCTTCGGGCCAGCCCACCAAGAGCGAGGCCCTGGGCTTCGGCGACCAGGAGTTCGTGCCCTGGCAGGTGGGGGCGGTGCTCTGAGCCGGGGCAAGGAAACGAGGAGAGAGGGAATGGGCAAGCCGGATACGATCCTCTTGGACCACGGGGCTGGCGGCAAGGCCAGCGCCGAGCTGGTGGGCGGCCTGTTCGCCAAGCACCTGGGCAACGAGGTGCTGGACCAGATGGACGACGCGGCGGTGGTGGATCTGCCGCCGGGGCGCCTGGCGGTGAGCACCGACAGCTTCACGGTGGACCCCATCTTTTTTCCGGGCGGGAACATCGGCTCCCTGGCGGTGCACGGCACGGTCAACGACGTGACCATGCGCGGGGGGCGGCCCCTGTTCCTCACCGTGGGTTTCGTTTTGGAGGAGGGCCTGCCCGTGGCCGACCTGGAGCGGGTGGTGGCCGCCATGGCCGAGGCCGTCCAAGAGGCGGGGGTCAAGGTCATCGCCGGGGACACCAAGGTGGTGGGCCGGGGCCAGGCGGACAAGCTGTTCATCAACACCACCGGCATCGGGGTGATCCCGCCCGGCCTGGAGCTGGGGGCCCATCTGGCCCGGCCCGGCGACGTGGTGCTCGTATCGGGCAGCATGGGCGACCACGGGGTGACCATCATGGCCGCCAGGGAGGGCCTGGGCCTGGAGGCGCCGCTCAGCTCGGACTCGGCCGCCCTCAATGGGCTGGCGGCCGGGGTCATCGTGGCCTGTCCGGGCCTCAAGACCCTGCGCGATCCCACCCGGGGGGGCCTGGCCACCGCGCTCAACGAGATCGCGGCCTCCAGCGGGGTGGACATGGAGCTGGACGAGGCTGCGGTGCCCATCGACCCGGCGGTGGCCGGGGTCTGCGAGCTGCTGGGCCTGGACCCGCTCTACCTGGCCAACGAGGGCAAGCTGATCTGCATCGTGGACCCGGACCAGGCCCAAACCGCCCTGGAGGCCCTGAGGGCCCATCCCCTGGGCCACAGCGCGGCCATCATCGGGCGCTGCGGCGGGACCAAGCCGGGCAAGGTGTGGATGAACACCAGCGCCGGGGGCAGGCGCATTTTGGACATGCTCTCCGGCGAGCCCCTGCCGCGCATCTGTTAGGCGCCGGTTTTATTTCCGCGTAAGAGCATCCAGAGCCGCCACAGGCCGTAGGCGGCATAGGGCATGAACAGGGGCATCATCACCCCCCGGAAGCGGGCCCCCAACCAGGGCCAGGCCGACAGGGGGATCAGGTAGATGAGCATCAGCCAGATCAGGGCGTGACCCCAGGCCGCGTCTCCCCGGCGCAGGGTGGCGGGCAAGGCCGCGGCCACGCCCAGGTAAATCAAGCCCAGCAGCAGGGCCGTGCCCACGGTGACGGCCCACACGTCCCAGCGGGGCCCGAAGTACTGGGCCTTGTATTCCTTCCAGGGCAGGGTCCACAGGCCCCCGATGGGGCCGTGCTGGCCTTCTTTGCTGCCCCAGACATAGAACATGCCCACCTCCACCGGATAGAGCAGGAGCACTCCCACTCCCTTGGCGCTGGCCTGGATGAAGGACTTGGGGTCGTCGAGGATGATCTTCAGGCCCAGGCGGCGGTAGTAGTCGTAGACCTGGGGCCGGGTCCAGGCGGGGTCGGCCTCGGCCTCCACCTGCTTGACAAGCCGGTCGCGGGCCTCCCGGCGGCTGATGCCCTCCCGCGTGGCGATGGTGCCCGCGGCCCGGTAGAAGAGCAGGTTGTCCGCCGTGACCTGGGAAAAGGTGGCGCTGCCCGAGACCCAGTAGTTGCGCGCCTGCCAGGCGCCGGTGATGACCAGCCAGGACAAAAAGACGCAGAACAAGAGCTTGAGCACCGTGCGTCCGGCCAGGTGGCGGCCGCGGGCCCAGAAAATGAGCCAGAGCAGCAGGGGGATGATGAAGTAGTAGCTGATGGGGCGCACCAGGGCCGAAAGGGCCAGGGTGAAGCCCAGGGCCACGGCCCAGCGGGCCCTGCGCTCCGGCGGGGCGTCCGTGAGGCGCAGGCCCTCAAAGGCCACCAGGGTGAACAGCACGGTGAACAGGGTCTCGCTCATCAAATATTGCGACAAGAAAAAGTTCACCGGCTCGACGGCGAACAGCAAGCAGGCCCAAAAGGCCGCCCGGCGGTTCCACAGGCGCGCGGTGATGGCGTAGATCAGGGGGAAAAGGACCATGGACAGCAGCACCTGCAAGCTGAGCATGGGGAGCTGCTTGACCCCGAACAGGGCGTAGGAAAAGGCGATGAACAGGGGATAGCCCGGGGTGCGCAACAGCTCGGCCCGGTAGGGCTGGTGGGCGTGCTCGGCAAAGGTGCCGTTGAGCAGGATGGACTCGGCGGGATGGTAGTAGCCCTCCGAGTCCGCGTTTTCAAAGGCATGGGGATGGTGGGGAAAGGCGACCCACAGGGTGCCCAGGCGCAACACAAGCACCGCCAGCATCAATAGCAGCAGAGCCTTGTTGTTGAACCAATGCTCGGTGCGCAACACTATACCCCTCGTCGCGAAGTGGACGCACAAGGGGGGATTAGCCTGCCCGGGCGCAAGCCTGGGCAGGGGGAAGCTCCCCCCGGGCGGATGGATGCCGGCGCGGGCGCCTAGGCGCCCAGATAGGTGGCTCGGCTGTCTTCGGATTCCCAGGCCGAGACCGAGTGCATGGACACCTGCTCGGGCAGGTCCTGGGCGATGGTCTCGTACAGGTGCTTGGCGATCAGCTCGCTGGAGGGATTCACCTGGTCAAAGGGGGCCACCTCGTTGAGATGGCGGTGGTCCAGTTGATCCAGGGCCTGGTTCATCAGCTTCTTGAGCTCGCCGAAGTCCATGAGCAGGTCGGCCTTGTCCAGCTTATTGCCCTGCACCACCACCTCGACCTTCCAGTTGTGGCCGTGCAGGGCCTCGCAGCGGCCCTTGAAGTTGCGCAGGCTGTGAGCCGCGGCGAAGCGGCCGGTCACCATGAGACGGTACATTACGCGCTTACTCCGCCGGGCCGGTGTAGGGCGAGCCGCACTCGGTGCACTTGCCGTCCGGTCCGATGATGCCGATGCAGGCGCCGTCGCTGCAGGCCACCCGCTCGCTGGTGTCGAAGCCCTCGCCGGGCTCGGCCTCGCCGCCGTGGGCGTCCCCGCAGTGGGGGCAGTAGTTGGCCGCGGGCAGGGCCTTTTGGCCGCAGCTGGCGCAGGTCAACAGTTTGGGCTCCTCGCCCTCCGGGGCGGGCAGCTCGTGGCCGCAGTGATGGCAAAAGGCGGCTCCGCTCAGGGCATCCTGGCCGCAGTGGGCGCAGGTGAGGGCGGGCAGCTCTTGGTTACAATGGGGGCACTCCATGGCGGGCTCCCTGGTCAGTGGTAAAATAAAGGACTGTGGTTGCGCCGGTAGGGGCGCGGCTTTCCATAGCAGAATAATGGTGCCCCGGCCGCCTTGTGTCAAGGCACCCGGCAAGGGGCGGTTTCTTGACTATGCCGCTGGCGCCGTGATAGAGCTTGGCAGGCGATTAAAAAACGCTTTAGCCCGTGGGGTTGAGGGGGCTACTGGTGGAGGAGTAAGTAGATGCAGACCCGCCTGATTTCCCGCATTTCGGCCGTCCTTATGGCGGCGTGCCTTTTGTTGGCCGCCGCGGCCCCGGTGCTGGCCGCCGGCCCCTCGCGCGTGGTGGTGCTGCCGTTCACCGCCAACAGCAAGGAAGACATATCCTTCGTGGTCAAGGGCATGAGGGACATGTTGGCCTCCCGCCTGCCCTGGCAAGACAAGGTGACCGTGGTGGAGCCCGACCTGGTGGCTCCGGTGCTGGCTAAGGTGAAGCCCCCTTACAACGACGCCAAGGCCCGCCAGATCGGCAAGGACCTCAGCGCCAACGTGGTGGTCTACGGCTCCATCACCAAGCTGGGCAAGAGCGTGAGCGTGGACGCCCGGGTGGTCAAGGTGGACCAGGCCGGTCCGGCCCTCACCGCCTATGTGCACGCCAAGGACCTGGACGCGGTGATCCCCCAGATCAACAGCTTCGCCCAGCGGATCAACGCCGAAATCTTCAAGCGTCCCGACGCCATAGCCGCCCAGAAACAAGCGGCGGCTCCGGCCAAGACCGCTTCGGGCGGGGGCTCCAGCGGAATGGACAAGCTGCCGGCCAACATCAGCCCGCTGAACCCGCTGTTCCTCAAGCAGCTCTCGGGCGTGGAGAGCGACCGCTACTGGCGCAGCCCGCGCTTGAACGGCATCGTCCAGTCGGTGGCCGTGGCGGACATCGACAACGACGGCAAGAACGAGCTGCTGGTGCTGTTCAAGGACCGCATGCGCTTCTACCGCCTGAGCGGCGACGCCTTCCGCCTGATGTACGAGTTCAAGAACGGGCCCACCGGGGAGTACCTGTTCGTGGACTGCGCGGACATCGACGGCAACGGCAGGCCCGAGATCTACGTCTCCAACCGCAACTTCGAGAGCGTGGAAAGCTTCGTGCTGGAGTGGAGCGAAGGCGGCCCCCACTTGAGGGAAAAGGACGTGGCCTATTATCTCAGGGTGCAGCAGAACCCCCTGGGCAAGGGTCACTGGCTGCTGGGCCAGCAATCGGCCGTGGACAGCCCCTTCTGGGGCCCGGTGTACAAGATGCAGGTCAAGGGTGGCAAGGTTGTGGAGGAAAGAGTCCTCAAGCTGCCCGACACCGCCTGGCTCTACAACTTCGTGCTGGCCGACCTGAACCAGTCGGGCCGCCTGTACACCGTGCTCATCGGCCCCACCATGCACCTGAGGGTCTACAACGACAAGAACCAGCAGATGTGGATCAGCGGCGAGACCTACAACGCCTCCAGCAAGTTCCTGAAGTACATGGCCCTGCAGGGCACGGACTACGATTCCTCCTGGTGGTATCTGCTCAGCCGCCTCTACCTGACCGACCTGAACAAGGACGGCCGGCATGAGATCCTCTGCCTACAGGTGCAGGGGCGCATGGGCATGGTCATGGACCACACCCGCATGATCTATCAGGGCACCATCTTAGGCATGTCCTGGAACGGCCTGTCCATGATAGAGGACTGGCGCACCCCGCGCATCAGCGGCGATGTGACCGATTACGTGATCGGCGACGTGGGCAACGTGGGGCGTCCCGCCCTGGTGCTCAGCTTCACCCAGAAAGTATTCGGCGGCATGATCGAGAAGGGGGTGAGCAACGTGGTGGCCTTTACCCTCAAACCCTCCACGCAAAAGCGCAAGGCCCCCAAGAACAAGGGCCTCTAGGCTCCGACCCGAAAAGCAACCGGCCCGGCGCTCCCCAGGGGGCGCCGGGTTTTTTCGTTTTGACGCCTTGCCTCAACGGCAAAAGAGCTTCCGGCAGGGCCAGCCGCCGGTAGACAAGGCGGCTGGCGAGCGAGGGCCGCGGGCGTGGCGGGGACCCGCGCCGAGGTACGAGCGCGGCCAGCAGCGCCGCCGCTGGCGGCCGGCGAAACCGGCTGGTTAATTCAGATGGGGCCGGGGCCGGGTGGCGTAGAGGGTGGAGCGGAAGGCCTCCCGCAGCATCTTGCGGGCCAGCTTCTTGGGGTTGGCGTAGCGCACCTTGCCGTGCACCACCAGGGCGCTCACCGCCAGGGTGCGCCCGGTGCCCGGGTCGCGGCCGTAGCCCGCGAACCACTCGAAGAGCTCGCTGCGGTCCGGCCCCCGGATGGTGCCGGTCTTGCCGCCCAGGTCCAGGTACTTGAGCACCTTGTCCCGGCTGAGGCGGCGGAAGGCCCGCCGGGCGGTGCCCGACTCCACGGTGGCCTCGAACAGGCGCTGCATCTGGTCGCAGGTCTCGGGGCTGATCACCGCCGGGCCCAGGCGGGGGCGGCTCTGATAAAAGACCTTGCCGTCCTCGCGCACCATGCGCTTGATCACGCAGGGCTGGGGCAGGCGGCCTCCGTTGACAAAGGTGGCCACCATCACCGCCGCGTGCAGGGGGCTCATGCTGGTGATGCGGTTGAAGCCGCTGGCCATTTCGCCCAGGGCGAAGTTGCCCTGGGGATGCACCAGGCGGCTGGGATCCAGGGGCAGCTCGAAGGGCAGGGACTTTTCAAAGCCCAGGGCGCGGGCGTAGCTGGTGAGCACCCCGCTGCCCAGCTGGTAGATGCCCAGGCGCGCGAAAATCGGGTTGTTGGAGGAGGCGAAGCTCTTGGCCAGGGTGACCAGGCGGGGGCGGTAGCGCGGCTTTTCCCGAAGCTGGAAGCGGTAGAGGGTGTGGGGGCGGCCCACATAGCCCAGGCGGCTTTCCGCCTCCAGGCCGGCCTCTTCCAGGGCGGCGGCGGCGGTGATGATCTTGAACAGGCTGGCCGCCGGGGAGCTGGCGTCCAGAGCCACCCCCGGGTCCAGATGGCGCTTGCGCACCCCGGCCATGACCAGCACCCGCCCGGTGTCCGGCTCCAGCACCACGATGGCCGCCCGGTGGCTCTTGAGAGGCTTGAGCCAGCCCTCGGCCATGGTCTGCAAGTGGGGGCTGATGGTGGGCTCCAGGCGCAGCCGGCCCAGGGTGGGGTGGTCCGCCCTGACCGGATAGCCGGCGGCCAGGCGCGGGGCCCAGCCCTCGAGCATGGCGGCCAGGGAGTCCTTGGGCAGCAGGTTGGGCCCGGCCAGAACCGGGGCCGAAGCCATAAGCAGCGTCAGGAGCAACGCCAAAAAGGCCCCGGCCGCACCCAACAGGGGCAGCCGCGAGGCCTGGAAAGGCTTGTGGCCGGTTTTCACTCGGTCAGCTCTCCCGTGGGGTTATCAACTCCAGCCCGCCCATGTAGGGAACCAGGGCGGGGGGCACCTTAACCGTGCCGTCGGCTTGCTGATAGTTTTCCAGGATGGCCACCATGGTGCGGCCCACGGCCAGGCCGGAGCCGTTCAAGGTGTGCAGCAGGGTGGTGCCCTTGGCGCCCTTTTCCTTGAAGCGCAGCCCCGCCCGCCGGGCCTGGAAGTCCTCGAAGTTGGAGCAGGAGCTAATCTCCCGGTAGCGGTTCTGGCCGGGCAGCCAGACCTCCAGGTCATAGGTCTTGGCAGCGGAGAAACCCAGGTCCGCGGTGCAGAGCACCACCTTTTGGTAGGGCAGGCCCAACAACTGGAGCACCTTCTCCGCGTTGGCCGTCAGTTCCTCCAGGTGCTGGTAGCTCTCCTCGGGCCGCACCAGGCGCACCAGCTCCACCTTGTCGAACTGGTGCAGGCGGACGAGTCCGCGTACGTCCTTGCCGTGGCTGCCCGCCTCGGCCCTAAAGCAGGGGGTGTAGGCGGTGTATTTGAGCGGCAGGCGCTCGGCCTCGATCACCTCGCCCATGTGCAGGTTGGTCACCGGCACCTCGGCGGTGGGGATGAGCCAGTAGTCGGTGTTCTCCAGCTTGAACAGGTCCTCGGCGAACTTGGGCAGCTGGCCGGTGCCGGTCATGGCCTGGCTGTTGACCATGAAGGGGGGCAGCACCTCCAGGTAGCCGTGCTCGCCGGTGTGCAGGTCCAGCATGAAGCTGGTAAGGGCGCGCTCCAGGCGGGCGCCCGCGCTCTTGAGCACCGCGAAGCGGGCCCCGGTCATGCGGGCGGCGGCCTCGAAGTCCAAAATGTCCAGGGCTTCGCCGATGTCCCAATGGTTCAGGGGCTCGAAATCGAACTTGGGAGGCTCGCCCCAGGTCTCCACCACCGGGTTGTCCTCTTCGCCCTTGCCCACGGGGACGGACTCGTGGGGCGGGTTGGGGATGGTGTAGAGCAGGGACTTGACCTCCTCCTCCACCCCGGCCAACCGGCCTTCCAGCTCCTTGATGCGGCCGCCCACCTCTTTCATCTCGGCGTACACGCCAGAGGGGTCGCCGCCCTCGCGCTTGACCCGGCCCACCTCTTGGCTGACCTCGTTGCGCCGGGCCCGGAGGCCCTCCAGCTCGGGCAGGATGGCCCGGCGTTGAGCGTCCAGGGACTCGAAGCCGGCCAAATCCACCACCGCCTGGCGCTCGGCCACGGCCTTTTTGACCAACTCTAGGTTTTCGCGGAGGAATTTAAGATCAAGCAAGGAGGAACCTCCCGGCGGGTGGCAGCCTGTCCTCCGACCCGCCCATGGCCGGCGGGCTGCCCTAACCCCTTTATGACACCCAACATAGTGGGCTAAGACAATCTAACACAACAATATACGGTATGTCAAAACCCGCCAGGCACCCGGCCAAGCTTTTTTCACATCCGTATTTGGCCTAAATCTAACGAAGAAACGGACGATTACCAGAGGTTTTTGGTGTCAAGACGGGTCGGGAGGCGTCTCAGTCCTTGAACACGGTGGGATACAGGGTGCGGGCGCAGTCCGGACAAAGGCCGTGGCTGAACTCGGCCGAGGAGTGCTGCTCCACATAGGTTTCGATCCGGCGCCAATAGCCCGAGTCGTCGCGGATCTTTTTGCAGTGGGCGCAGATGGGCAGCAGGCCGCTGAGGGTCTTGATCTCGGCCAGGGCGGTCTTGAGCTCGCTGATCAGGCGTTCGCGCTCGCGTTCGGCCAGCTTGCGCTCGCTTATGTCCTGCCCGCTGATGATCACCCCCAGGGCCTCGCCCGAGGCGTCCTCCAGGGGGGCGCAGTTCCAGTGGAAGGTCAGGATGCGGCCGTCCTTGGCCAGCAGGCGGCTTTCCTGCTCGCGCAGCACCGGGCCGGCCAGGGAGGCTCTCAGGGCCCGGGCCATGGCCACCTGGTCCTCCGGAGCCACCAAAACCCGCAGAAAGTCCTTGAGCGCGATGTCTTTCCGTTGCCAGCCAAAGACCTGCTCAGCCCCCTGGTTGAACTGGTGCACCCGGAGGTCGGGCGAGAGCAGGATGATGGGCGAGGCGGTGCTGGCCAGCAGGGCGCGCACCCGGGCCTCGCTTTGGGCCAGGTTCAGGGTCCGGGTGCCCAACTCGCGGAAGAGCACCTCATAGGGCCGGGTGAGGCTGGCGGAGATGGTGGCCCGGTAGATCAGGTAAAAAGAGACGACCTTGAGCACGTGGCCGGTCTGGTTGATCAGGCCGTAGACGTCCTGGTACATGGTGAAGCACAGTTCGGCGGCGATGGTGCAGGCGATGGACCAAAGCACCAGGCGCAGCACCGAGGGGTCCAGCAGGCCGCGCCGCCACCAAAAAGCCGCGCCCGCGGCCACCAGCAGCAGGCAGATGAAATACTCGCAGGCCAGCTTGAAGCTGGTGAGGCCGGCGCCCTCCACGTAGCAGGCCGGAAAACGGCCGGTGAAAATGGCCAGGATGGCCCCGCCGGTGAGCAGGGCGAAGACCAGCAGCAGCCTCCAGGGCGGGATGCGGCGCGCGCCCAGCAGGGCCGCGGCCAAAAGGGCGCCTGCCTCCCAGAAGCGGGCGGTGACCCAGAGCTGGGTGGCCTGGTCGGGGCCAGTGCCGGGCATCACCCCCATGCCCTGATAGGCCAGGGTGTGCAGCAGGTCCAGCATGCCCACGAAAAGATAGGCAATACCCAAAAAGAGCAGATAGGGGGTCTGGCTGAAGCGGCGGGAGTTCCAGGCCACCATGAAGATGCCCGCCGCCACCACCACCGCGAACATCTCGGCCAGGCTGTGAAACAGGTTGTAGGAGTAGCCCTCGGCCAGGTGCAGGCCCAGGATGATGAGGCACCAGATCAGCAGGTTGCGGGCCAATACCGCGGGGGCTAGGGACGGAGGCATGCTCTCCTCGGAGCGGCTCGGGTTAGGTGTGGCGCGCACGGCGGCTCATGGTGGGAGCCGAGCGGGTGGGCCGATGCGAAACGGAACCACCTTAACACACCAGATGTCCAAAAGAGAGCGGTTTTCTTGTCGTAATGGTTCGCTGCTGGAGTTTTGCTTGTGCCTGGAGCGGAATTGATTTATGCTCACCGCTATATTGCAGCTACAATGAGGCCGGCGGACCGCTGGCCCGGCTTTAGGAAGACAAAAAGGAGACCAAGATGCCCAAAGTCGCCGTAATCGGGGTGGGCCAGTCGGCCTTTGTGCGCGGCTACCCCGGCTCCATCCGCGAATTGGCCTTTGAGGCCTATTCCGAGGTCATGAAGGACGCGGGCTGCGGCCCCGCGGACGTGGAGGCCACCGTGGTCTGCTCGTCCCCGGAATATGACAAGCAGCGCTCCCCGGCCGGGGTCATCGCCGAGTATTGCGGCCTGAACCCCCAGCCCACCTTCTACGTGGAGACGCTGTGCTCGTCGTCCAGCACCGGGCTCAAGCTGGCCTATAGCCTGGTGGCCAGCGGCCTGCACGACAGCGTGCTGGTCTTGGGCTTCCAGAAGATGAGCGAGATCACCAGCGCCGAGAGCCAGGAGCGCATGGGCCGGGGCGCGGACATCCAGTGGGAGAGCCCCTTTGGCACCATGATGCCCGCCTACTACGCCATGCACGCCAAGAACTATCTGCACACCTTTGGCGCCAGCCACGAGGACCTGGCCCGGATCCGGGTGAAGGCGGCCACCTACGGGCAGATCAACGAGAAGGCGGTCTACCGCAAGGGAGTGGAGCTGGAGCAGTGCCTGGCCGCGGACCCGGTCTCCAGCCCGCTGAAGGTCTTTGATTGCTGCGCCAACGCCGACGGCAGCTCGGCGGTGCTGGTGGCCTCCGAGGAAAAGGCCAAGGCCCTGGGCATCGCCAAGCCGGTGTGGATCCTGGGCGTGGGAGCGGCCAGCCAGCCGGTGAACATGTCCCTGCGTGAGAGGTTCAACGGCCTGGTGGTGGCCGAGGCGGCGGCCAAGCAGGCCTACGAAATGGCCGGGGTGGGCCCCAAGGACATCGACGTGGCCGAGGTGCACGACTGCTTCACCATCGCCGAGATGATGGCTTATGAGAACCTGGGCTTCGCCGAGCCGGGCGGAGGCCCGGAGCTGATCCGGGCCAAGGAGACCTACAAGGAGGGCTCCATTCCGGTGAACGTGGACGGGGGCCTGCTGAGCAAGGGCCATCCCATCGGAGCCACCGGCGGCAGCCAGGTGCGCACCATCGTATTGCAGCTAAGGGACGAGGCCGGGGACATGCAGGTCAAGGACCCCCAGATCGGCCTGGTGCACAACATCGGCGGCGTGGGCCTCTACGGCAACGTCACCATTTTCGGGAGGTGATACATGCCCAAGCCTGAGATGGACACCCGCTTCGCCAAGTTCGGCACGGTGAGCTTCACCGCGGTCACCAAGGTCAACGACTTCATCGGCTACCTGGAAGAGGGCAAGGTCACCGGCACCAAGTGCAAAAAGTGCGGCGAGGTGTTCTTCCCGCCCCGGGCCGATTGCTACAAGTGCCTGGACAGCGAGGTGGAATGGTTCACCGTGGAGGGGACCGGCAAGCTGGAGACCTACAGCCAGCTCATGTACGCGCCCATCGGCTTCGGGGAGGACCTGCCCTATGCCATCGCGGTGCTGGACTACGGCGACTACAAGGTCTTCGGCCGCATCGGCGATGTTCCCTTCGAGGAACTGGAGATCGGCATGGAGATGGTCACCAGGGCCAACGAGCTGCCCAACGGAAACCTGAACTACGTGTTTGAAAAAGCCTAGGCCAGGCCCGTAACCAAACGACAAGGCCCGCTCCCCGGTTGGGGGGCGGGCCTGTTTTTTTGGCGCGTGCGGCTTACTTGTAGATGACCAGCTTCTGGCCCACCATGATCACGTTGCTGCGCAGGTTGTTCCACTGCTTGAGGTCGCGCATGGTGACCTTGTAGCGCTGGGCCACGGTGAACAGGGTGTCGCCCCGGCGCACGGTGTAGACCTGCTTGCTGCGTTCCGGGGCCTTGGCTGCCTTCTTGGCCGCGGGTTTGGCGGGGGCCGCCTTGGCCGGGGCGCCGGGCTTGCTCTTGTTCTCCAGGCTGGAGATCTTCTTGTCCACGGTGAGGGCGTCCAGGCGGTCCTGCAAGGCGGCCACCCGGTTGCTCAGCTGGGTCAGCTTGGTCACCGAGCCGGCCTTGGAGGCCACGGCCTTGAGCTCCTTGTCCAGGGTGACCATGCGCAGCATCAGGTCCTGCACGTCCTTTTCCATCTTGGCCACCCGCTCGGCCGTGGCGCCGGGCACCACCGAGGGCGAGACCGGCGGCGGGGGAATCATCTCCGGCTGGCTGAGCAGGACCCAGATGGCCACGGCAAGGGCCAGCAGGGAGAGCATCAGGCTGACCAGGCCCAGGGCGCCGGGGCCGTTTTTGGCCTGCTTGGGCGGCAGCACCGGGGCCTGCGGGGTCACGGTGCGGCGGGGCTGGCCGGGAGAGGCGCCGGGGTGGGGCGGATCGCCGCCCAGGTCCACCCGGGGTCCCATGTCGTCATAAGAGGAGAGCATACAAATCCCTTCTAACTGATGACCGCGCGACGGCGAACCGTCTGCCTGGCATTTATAGCACCCCTGGCCGGGCCACTCAAGGGCGGGGTAGGCCGCATATGTCATGAGGGCTGTGCCTCCGGCTTCGCCAGCCACCGACATACGGTGTTACTGGCTGCGCCCGGGCCTCGACGTAGCCAAAAGGCTACGCCCGCGGCCCTCGCTGGCCAGGCGCCTTGTCTGCCGGCGGCTGACCGTGCCGTGCCTGGGTACAAACCGTGCCCTGATAACCCATACGCTTTTTCATAATGGCCCGCGACTACTAGTTCGTGGTTTAACGCGACCCAACCCCCACGACATATGCGGCCTATTGATCGCCCACGAAGTCGGGGCGGAAGGCGCCGCGGGGCAGGGTCAGGGCCCGGGCGATTTCGTCTCGCAGGCGGGCGCGGTCAACCGGCAGGCGCCCGCTGAGGTTGACGTAGTTGGTGTAGTGATCGCTATGCAGGCTCAGGGGGCCGCCCAGCCCCGCGATGAGCCGGTCCGCCTCGGCCAGGACTTGGTGGGGGGTGCACAGGGTGAAGCGGCCCTTGTCGATCTGGTGCAGCAGCAGGGTGCGGCGCTTGGGCAAAAGGGTGCGCAGGCGCAGGGTGGGCTCGCCCGCCTGGTTGATGCGGTCGATCACCTGGGCGGTGGCCTCGGCGTGGGCCAGGGAGTCCTCGGGCCCGGCCAGGCCCAGGATCACGTAGAGGCTCAGCTCCAGGCCCGCCGCCAGGGCCATGCGTCCGGCCCGGGCCTGCTCCCGGCTGGTAACGCCCTTTTTCACCCGGAGCAGGGTGGGGTCGTGGCCGCTCTCCAGGCCCAGGTGCAAACGGCTCAGGCCCGCCTCGCGCAGGGCGCTGAGGCCCTCGGGGCCATGGGCCAGGATGCTGTTCACCCCCGCGTAGACCGTGATGCGCGCGAGACTGGGCCACAGCTTGCGGGCCTGGGCGCAGACCTCGGCCAGCTCGGCGGTGGGCATGGCCAGGCTGTCGCCCGCCGGCAAAAACAGGGTGCGCACCCGGTTGCCCAGTTCGGCATGGGCCTCCCGGAGGTCGGCGATGATCTCGTTCACCGGGCGCACCCGGAAGCGGGGGCCGCGCTTGTAGGTGCAGCAAAAGGAGCACTTGTTGTGGGGGCAGCCCACCGTGGCCTGCACCAGCAGGCTGTCCGCCTCCGAGGGCGGCCGGTAGATGGGGCCTTGGTAAAACATGCCCAAAAGGCTACACCTTGCCTGGGAAAGGCGCATCCTGATTGGTTTGACATTCACCCCCAGGGCTGCCAACATTTCCAGCGGATAACCCACCTTGGAAGAATGATGAGCAACTGCGCCAAATACTTTGTAGAGTTGACCCCGCCCAGCCTGGGCGACAACACCGGCACCATCGACCGGCTGGCCAAGGCCTTGGCCAAGAAGCTGGACGCCTGGCCCGCCGCGCCGGTAAAAAGGCTGGACCGTTTCGCCTCGGTGATCCGGGAGAGCAACCACGCGGTGACCGCCACGGTCTGCCCAGGGCCCTCCGGGCCGGTGCTGGTGGAGGTGGAGGCGGGCGATACGGCGTCCGGGGCAATGGACCCGGCCCTGGCAAAGCGCGTGGCCGAGGTGCCGCCCGCGCTGTGGGGAAACAGCGGCCTGGGCGTGGCCCTGGACGTGGGCTCCACCCACTTGCAGGCCACGCTGCACGATTTGGCCGACGGCTCCGAGTTGGCCAAGGGAACCCGGCTCAACCCCCAGGCCGAGCTGGGGGCGGACGTGCTGACCCGCATCCACGCCGCGGCCCAGCCCGGCGGCCAGGAGCGGCTGCACGCCATGCTGGTGGAGGCGGCCCAGGGAGTCATCGAGGACATGTGTTTCCGGGCCCGCCGCCAGCCCTACGAGGTGACGGGCCTGGTGGCCGCGGGCAACACCACCATGACCCACTTTTTCCTGGGCCTGGATGTGCAGTCCATCCCCCGCGAGCCCTACATCCCCCTGGTCAACCGGCCCAGCCCCTTCTTTGCCCGCGACGTGGGCCTGAGCCTGGACCCGGAGGCGGTGGCCTGGGCCCTGCCCAACGTGGGCTCCTATTTCGGCGGCGACCTGGTGGCGGGCATCGTGGCCGCGGACCTGCACCAGCGGCCCGACGTGGCCCTGCTGGTGGACGTGGGCACCAACGCCGAGGTGGTGCTGGGCAACCGCGAATGGCTGGTGGCCTGCGCCGGGGCGGCCGGCCCGGCCCTGGAGAGCGGGGTGGCCAAGATGGGCATCCTGGCCCAGCCCGGGGCCATCGAGGGGGTTCGGATCGACCCCGGGAGCCTGGAGCCCGCCCTCAAGATAATCCCCGGCCCGGACGGCTCCACCCCCAAGGCCAAGGGCCTGTGCGGCTCGGGCCTGTTGCAGCTTTTGGCCCAACTCTACCTGACCCGCATCATGGACATGCGGGGCAAGTTCCGGGTGTACGAGCATCCCCGCATCTTCGAGAGCGACGAGGGCTGGGCCTATATCGTGGCCACCCCCGAGGAGAGCGCCAGCGGCGAGCCCATCTACGTGGACGAGGTGGAGATCGACATTTTGCTGCGCTCCAAGGCGGCCATGTACACCATCCTGCGCACGGTGCTTTTGGAGGTGGGGCTGGACTTCGGCGATTTGAGCGCCTTTTTCGTGGCCGGCGCCTTTGGCAACGTCATCGACCCGGAGACGGCCATCACCCTGGGCATGCTGCCCGACCTGCCCCGGGAGCGCTTCGTGCCCCTGGGCAACTCCTCCCTGGCCGGCTGCACCAAGCTCTTGCTGGAGCCCGAGTCCCGGCCCTCGGTGGAGGCGGTGGTGGGGCGGCTCACCTATCTGGAGCTCAACGTGAACCAGGCCCTGATGAACCGCTTCTCGGCCGCCCGCTTCATACCCCACACCGATCCCGGCCGCTTCCCCAGCGTGCCGGTCTGGCACTAAAGAGGCCGCCATGCAAGACGCCCCGGAGCTAAGGCCGCGCGCCGAACAGCTCAGCGGGCGCAAGCTGAGCCGGGTGCGCCTGGTGCACGACACCAGTATGTTCATGGAGCTGGAGCCCGGCGACGTGCTGGAGCTGGAAGGCGTGCGCTTCGTGGTCACCGGCACCGAGTACGAGGGGCGCTTCGGCCTGTCCGACCAGCCCAAGCCCTGGGTCAAGCGGGCCGTGGCCTGGGAAGACGGCTCGGCCAAGATCATCAAGCTGGTGTTCCACGAGGAGTTCCACCGCATGGTGGGCGGCTTCAAGGTGCGCTGCTACCGCTCGCCGGAAAAAGAGGCGCGCATCCTGGCCCTGGTGCGGGGCGACGGCCGTTTCATGCAGGGCATAACCTTGCGCGACACGGCGGGCAACGCGGTGCGGGTGCTGGAGCGCATCCGCGGCGGGCGCATGGACCTGGTCCTGGAGGACGTGGCCCGCCAGGGCCATCAGGTCTATTTCCAGCGCCATCTGCGCGGCGTGCTGAGCAAGCTCACCGGCGTGTTCCAGGCCATTGGCTGGCTGCACGCCCATGGCGAGCGCCACGGCGACGTGCGGCGAGATCACGTGCTGGCCGACAGCGGCAGCGGCCAGTGGGCCTGGATCGACTTTGACTACAACTACGACCTTATGGCCAACCCCTTTGCCCTGGACCTTTATGGCCTGGGCAACATCCTGTGGTTCGCGGTGGCCGGCCACGAGGTGACCTACCACTGGCTCAAGCAGGACCATCCCGAGATTTTGGAACGTCTGCGCCCGGAAGACTATTCACCCGCCTTGAAAAACCGGCTCATGAATTTGAAAAAGGTTTATCCCTATCTGCCGGACAGCCTCAACAACGTGCTGCTGCATTTTTCGGCCGGTTCTCCGGTATTCTATGAAAGGGTGGAGGAGTTGATGGCCGAGCTGGCCCCGGCTATCGGCGAGCTGCCCCAGGGGGAGGATGCCCCGTGATTATCTGGAACCGTATCTTGGCCACCGTGGACGAGCACGAGCGCTCCCTGGACGCGGTGCACTACCTGGCCAGCGTGCTGGGCGGCTCGGACACCTGCCAGGTGGCCCTGCTGAGCGTGCACCAGCCGCCCCAGGCCGACACCATCCCCGACCAGGAACAGAGGGCCCAGGCCGGGGCCATGGAGGAGGGCCTGCTCATGGGCCGCCTGGAGCAGGCCCGGCGCATACTGCTGGAGGCCGCCATCCCCGCCGCCAACCTGAGCACCCATCTGATACCGGCCCAGGGGCGTCCGGTGGCCGAGGTCATCCTGGAGCACCAGGCCGGCAACGGCTACGGCACCATCGTGCTGGGCCGGCGCGGGGTGTCCAAGACCGAGGAATTCCTGTTCGGCTCGGTGAGCAGCATGGTTATGCACAAGGCCCGGGACTGCGCCGTCTGGATAATCAGCTAGCGGGCGCGGCATGGGCCCGGGGCTTGGCCGGCGCCTGGCCCGCCACCGCCCGAGCGCGTCCGGCCTGGCGTCAATTCATCAAAAAAGTTTGAGAGCCACGGCGGGGGCGCTTACTGGCTGAACCCGAGTTGGCCCAGGCGCTTGACGGCGGCCTGGCCGTAGTTGCTCTTGGGCGCGTCGTGGGCCACCTCGCGGTAGGCCCGGATGGCTTGGGAACGCTGGCCCACCCGGTCGTAGGCATAGCCCAGGTAGAAGTTGTTGATCACGTGGTCCGGCATGAGCCGGTGGGCCCGCTGGTGGGCGCTCAGGGAGGCGCGGTAGTTGCGGTTGCCCCGCTCCACCATGCCCAGGATGAAGGAGGGATAGAAGTTGTAGCCGCTGAGCTTGGCCCCCTGACGGGCGCTGGACAGGGCGGCGCGGCCCTGCTTCATCTGGGCCTGGGCCAGGGCCAGGCGGGAGTGGAAGATGCCCTCTCGGGGATAGATGGAGATGGCCCGGCGGTATTGGGACACGGCCTGGGGCCACTGCTTCTTTTGGGCCAGGGCATTGCCCCGGTCCGCGGCGGCGTAGGCCGGGGCCCGCTTTTTCTGCCTGGCCAGCAAGCGGTTGAAGCGGGCGGTCTTGAAGGGGCGGTTGCTGTAGGGCGAGAGGAGGGCCCGCTGCCGGGCCGCCTCGATGCGCTCCCGGGGCAGGGGGTGGCTGGAGAGCAGGCTCTCGATCTCGCCGGGCTCGTGCTTTTGCAGGCTCTTGAAAAGCTGGAAGGTCTTCACCGCGCCCATGGGGTTGTAGCCGGCGGCGGTCATGTATTTAAAGCCCAGCTCGTCGGACTGGCGCTCCTGGTCGCGGGAGTAGGAGAGCATCATCAGGCTGCCGGCCACCCCGGCGGCGGCCAGGGCGGCGGGGGCGTATTCGTTGTCCCCCAGGGCCAGGGCCAGGCCCAGCAAGGCCCCGCTCAAGAGAATCTGGCGGGTGTAGCCGGCCACGGCGTGACGGGCGGTTACATGGCCGATCTCATGGCCCACCACGCTGGCCAGCTCGTCCTCGGAGCTCATCTTGGTGATCAGGCCCCGGGTGACGGATATCTTTCCGCCGGGCAGGGCAAAGGCGTTGACCTGGCTGGAGTTGACCACCGCGAACTCCCAGGGCACCTTGGGCCGGTGGGACAGGGTGGCCAGGCGGTTGCCCAGACCGGTGACGTAGGACTGGAGATGGGGGTCGTTGGGGGGCAGGCCGTGGTTGAGCTGGATCACCTGGGGGTAGTACTCGTTGCCCATGGCGATTTCCTGCCGCTCGCTCATCAGCACCAGCTCTTCCTCGCCGGTGACCGGGTTCTTGGCGCAGGCGGCCACGAACAGAGCCAAGGCCGCCGCACAAGCGGCCCACAGGACGATTCGACTGGTCAAAAGGCGGCGCAGCGGACTCATGGACCATTCCCTCCGGTGATGATCAACAGATGCGACCAGTTTAACATAGGCGCAAACGCCTATAGCTTGCTGGTGACGCTGGTGAGCTTCTGCTCGATGCTGCCCTTTTTGTCGCGGCGGTCGTCGATGTTGATCAAGGTCATCACCCGCTGGGCCCCGGCCTCAAAGGGCAGCTCGTGCACCTTGCGGATCACCGCCAGGATATCGTCCAAGGGACCTTCGAGCACCGTGCCCATGGGGGTGAGGCTGTTGGCCACCCCGGACTCCTCCAGAACCCGGTGCACCGCGGCCACGTAGGAGCTGAGGCTGGTGGAGCCGGTGCCCAGGGGAACGATGGTGAATTGCACCACGGCCATGTCGAATCCTCCTTGCGCCCGGATTTGAGGTTGTTGTAACCCCCCGGGCAAGCGGGTATAGTCTGATCTTAAGGCAGCAAGGGCACATGTGAAAGCACCTTGGTGCCGCATCTTTCTGGAGCAAAACGCCGTGGAGCGAGATTACTACGCCGGGCTGGCCGATGACCAGCTATTCGAGATGCTATTCATGGCCGAGGACCGCCTGCCCCGCGAGGCGGCCGAGGAGGCGGCCTTTCGCGACGGCCTGGCCCCCTACATCGGCCAGGTGGTCATGGACAAGCAGTCCTGGCTGGCCGAGCTGCCCGACTGGTGGGCCGTGGTGCACGGCACCTACATCCTGGGCTTGCGCGGCGGCGAGGAGTCGGTGCTGCCCCTGATGGCGGTGCTGCGCTGGTCCGATGCATTCGACTGCGACTGGGTCACCGAGTTGCTGCCCTCCATCTTCGGCAGCCTGGGCTCGCCGGCCATCCCCTGGCTGACCGCGGCCACCCGCGACGCCGCGGCCGGCTGGTCGGCCCGGGACCTGGCCCTGCGCTCCCTGGCCTCCATCGGGCTGAAGCACCCCAGCCAGGCGGAGCACGTTTTCCGGGTGATCGGCGAACGCTTCATGGACGAAGGCGAGGAGCGCCTGCTGCGGCAGCTGGCCGGTCAGGTGCTCCTGGACTTCAGGCACCAGAACTACCGCATGGCCCTGATCAAGTTCGCCCGCGAGGAGTACGCCTTCCGCGAGATGGACTATCTCTACCCCGCCGGGCTGGACCCGGAGGAGGTGGAGCTGGCCTTCCGCCAGGACTCCCCCGAGCTGTGGCACTACCAGGAAGACTGGATGCGCTTCTACGATCCCGGCGAGATCCAGCGGCGCCTCAAGCGCTGGACCCGGGAGCGCCTGGGCACCAGCGGCCGCTCGCGCAACCAGAAGCCGCCCAGCGGCGGCGGCGCGCGGGTGTTGCCCCTGTTCGAGCAGGGCAAGCCGGCCGAGCCGGACAAGCCGGGCGAGCCTGGCGAGAGGGGACCCTTCGGGCCCAAGGAATAGGGCGGCGGCCCCGCCGGGCGCCCGGAGATGTGGGCGGCGCGGGGCCTGAGCGCGCCAGCCACGGCCGCGCGGCATTCCCGCAAATCATCCGCTGAAACTACTAGCTGATTGTACAACTGGCCGGTTGGCGCGAGACAATTGCGCCCGGATCCCCACGGGGCCGGCCCCGATGGCGGGCCGGAGGCGCGAATGCCCGTTGCAGGCCTTGCCGGAGGGGGTGGAACTGTAAGGTTGGGCTATAGTACCATGCCGTATTTGCTGGAGGGGCGGCCTGTAAACGCAATCGGTGGCCAGGATTCTCAATGACCGAAAAATCCATATCAGCCCTGGTGTTCGCCCTGTTGGCCTTTATCGCCTTCCCCTTGGCGATTATCGCCCACTTCCACTTATACGCGGACGGCGCCTGGTTCCTGTCGGGCATCTTTCAGGAAAACACCCTTTGGCCGGGGCTTAATCATTTTCCCCCGTCCACGCGGGGCATGGCCCTTTGGCTGCTGCAATTCCCGACCCAGCTTGCCATTGAAAACGGGGTGCTCAATGTAAGACACCTTTCTTATATATTTGGCGCTTCGCTGTATTACATGCCCCTGATATGCTACGCGGCCACGGCCTATATTTTGTATCGAAAAGGCAGGAGCACCCACGCCACGCTTTTGGTGTTGATGTATACCATCTTGGTGTACTTCTCGTCGTATTTCATCATTTCCGAGTCGCATCTTGCCACCGGCTTGTTCCTGCTCATCTTCTCGATCATGGCCACGTGTGATTTGCGCAGAGCCGCGACCCTCGTCGCCCTGTTGTGTCTCGGCGGAATCGCCGTGCTGACTTATCAGTTCTGGACCGTGTTTTTCCCGGTTTGCCTGGGGTTTTTCCTGCTCAAGATTCGCAAGCTGGAAGTGTCCTATAAAATCAGAATAATCCACCTGATGATCATCGTTTTATATGCCGCCGGATTTGTGGCGAACGCGGTGGCGATCTTTTTATTCCACTCGCCCAACAACCGCAATGCCATGATATTGGGACATCTGGAAGCCTACTGGCCCATACCCATTGTGGTGTGCCTGCTTTTCGGATTGCTGATTTTTTATGTGTATTTCAACTCCACCGCCACGCGCTATTTAAACCGGATATTTGTAAAATTCAACGGGTTTTCATCCTGGCGACAGCCCGGAGCGATCTTTACCTTGGCCTTGTGGGTCGGGTTTGCCGTTTTTGTTTTTCTCTACTCCTCTTTCCACGGCATCACCTTTTCCAGCCCCGGCAAGGCCTATGCCTTGCGCAGCCTGAATCTCATATTGCCCCTGTTTTTCGCGCTATCCTTCGTGTCTCCAGAGGCCGGCCGGGCACACCCCCTGTCGGCGCGGGCAATTGCGCTTTGTTGCCTTTTCCCGATGATGGTCCTGACCATGCAAGCCAGCCTCTCCCACACCAAGGGGTGGCTGGACTACAAGAGAAACGTGTACGCGGCGGCCCGGCAAAACACCGGTTTCGTGTCCATCAAGGACGCGAAAAGCATCCTCAACAGCCAATACCGCTGGGTATGGACCACCCCCTCGGTCAGCATCGCGGTGCAGGCCATTGCCGGCAAAGACATTAAGTCCATCTTGTTCAACCCAGATGCCACATGGGAGCCGTACGGCCCATCCGACCGCGAGGGGGCCGCGGCCTGTGCCAAAAGCATGGGCAAGAAACTGCTCTTTTGACGGCAAGCGGGCCCAATGCCACGGGCGAGGCTCGCTGATCGCGCTTGATGACCCGTGGAGGGCCCAGGGGTTTGCCAGCAGCGCGTCAGCCACTGCTTGCCCGCCCCGGCGGCCCGCTTTTCCCGAGATGGCTCCGATTGACAGGTCCTGGGGTGCGGTGTTAGTCTTAAACTGCGCCCGTTCACAAATCACCAGCGATAACGGGCAATTATCCACCTCAGCCCTGGAGGGGCTCGTGAGCTATCTGGTCCTGGCCCGCAAGCACCGGCCCGCCACCTTTGACCAGGTGGTGGGGCAGGAGCACGTGACCAAGACCCTGGCCGGGGCCCTGGACTCTGGGCGACTGGCCCATGCGTTTTGCTTCACGGGACCCCGGGGGGTGGGCAAGACCACCGTGGCCCGGGTGTTGGCCAAGGCCCTGAACTGCGAGAATGGCCCCACCGCAACCCCCTGCGGCAAGTGCGTGCACTGCTTGGAGATCACCGACGGCCGCGCGGTGGACGTGCAGGAGATCGACGCGGCGAGCAACTCCCGCGTGGAGGACGTGCGCGAACTGCGCGAGGTGATCCGCTACCAGCCCCAGTCCAGCCGCTTTAGGGTGACCATCCTGGACGAGGTGCACATGCTGAGCAAGGCGGCCTTCAACGCCCTGCTCAAGACCCTGGAAGAACCGCCCGAGCACGCGGTGTTCATTTTGGCCACCACGGACGTGCACAAGGTGCCGCTGACCATCCTGAGCCGCTGCCAGCGATTCGACTTCCGGCGGCTGCCGCCCAAGCTGCTGTCCGCCCACCTCAAGGAGGTGCTGGGCCAGGAGGGGCTGGAGCTGCCCAGCGAGAGCCTGGCGCTGATGGCCCGGGAGGCGGACGGCAGCGTGCGCGACGCCCTGAGCCTGCTGGACCAGGTGTTGGCCGCGGGCAAGGAGTCCATGAGCCACGCAGAGGTGGTGGAGCTGCTGGGCCTGGTGGACCGCGAGCTGGTGGGGGCCACGGCCCAGGCGGTGCTGGCCGGCGAGGCGGGCGAGGTGCTGGACCTGGTGAGCCGGGTCTATGCGGCCGGCGGGGAGATGCAGGCCTTTTACGCCGCTTTGCAGGAGCATTTCCGCAACCTGGCCGCGGCCAAGGCCGCGCCCGAGGGGGCGGAGCTGTTCGGGCTCACCGGCGAAGAGCTGGCCGGGCTCAGGGCCCAGGCCGGTCCGCACAGCCCCGAGACCCTGCACGAGATTTTCGGGCACCTGGCCTCCAGCGAGGACCTGTTCCGCCGGGCTTCCCAGCCCCGCTTGGTCATGGAGATGACCCTGCTGAAGCTCACCCAGGTGAAGCCGGTGGTGAGCCTGGCCGACATCCTGGCCGGTCTGGAACAGGGCGGCGGCGGAACTCCGGCCCCGGCCGACGGTGGCGGCGGCTTCAGCGCCCGCGAGGCCAAGGGCGGCGGCGGACAGAGCGCCCGGCCCATGGTGCGCGAAAATGCGCCCCCGCCCCAGCCGGCCGCACCGGCGCCCGCGCCCGCGCCCGCCCCGGCGGCTTCCACGCCCGGCGACCCCAAGGCCATGCTCAAGGAGCTGATGCGCTTCGCCGAGCAGAGCCAGCCGGCCCTGGCCTCTTATCTGGGGCGCTCCTCGGCCGAGCTGAACAACGGCAGCCTGCGGGTGACCCTGCCCAGCGGGGCCATCGCGGCCAGCTATGCCACGGACAAGAACCAGAAGACCCTGAACCAGATGGCCGCCCGGATTTGGGAGGGCGGGCCCACGGTTCGTTTGCTGGCCTCCGGCGAGGCCGCGCCCCCTCCGCCCGACCGCCAGGCCGAGGCGGAAGCCAAGGCCGCCGCGGCCCAGGAGTTGGCCGACCATCCGGCGGTGCAAGAGGCCATGGAGGTCTTCGAGGCCGAGGTGTTGCGCCTTGACCCCGAGGAGCCCCGGCAATCCTAGCCCGTATATTTCATGAAGGTTGGGTGGCATTAAACAACGAATCTGTATTCATGCGGCCGTTATGAAAAAAGCGCCTGGGTTGCCGAGACACAGTTTGCGACCAGGCCCGGCGCAGCCGGCCGCACGGCCTGCATGAAATAGGCGGGCTAAAGAAAAATCAGCAAGGAGCGATATAGATGATCCCCAAGGGAGGCATGGGCGGCCTGATGAAGCAGGCCCAGAAGATGCAAGAGCAGATGCTCAAGATGCAGCAGGAGATGGAGGCCCGCGAGGTGAGCGCCTCTTCCGGCGGCGGCATGGTGGAGGCCGTGGTCAACGGCAAGGGCGAGCTGCTGCGTCTGAAGTTCGATCCCGAGGTGGTGGACCCGGATGACGTGGAAATGCTGGCCGATTTGGTGGTGGCCGCGGTGGGCGAGGCCCAGCGCCGGGCCCAGGACATGATGGCCGAGGAAATGGGCAAGCTCACCGGCGGGATGAAACTGCCCGGCCTCATGTGATGTACCCCAAGGCGGTCAACAACCTGATCCACGCCCTGAGCCGGTTACCGGGCATCGGAGCCAAGACGGCCGAGCGCCTGGCCCTGCATATGGTGCGCTCCCCGGCGGCCGAGGTGCAGGCCCTGGCGAGGGCGGTGGCCGGGGTGGGCGGGGTGACCACCTGCGGGGTGTGCTTCAACCTCACCGAACGCGACCCCTGCCCCATCTGCGCCGATCCCGGCCGTGACGGGGGCGTCATCTGCGTGGTGGAGAGCCCGGCCGACCTGGCCGCCCTGGAGGCGGCGGGAAGCTACAAGGGCCGCTATCATGTTTTGGCCGGGGCCCTGGCCCCCCTGGAGGGCGTGGGGCCCGAGGAGCTGCGTTTGGATCAGTTGGTCAGGCGGGTGCGCCAGGGGGGTGTCAAGGAGGTCATCATCGCCACCAACCCCACCGTGGAGGGGGAGGCCACCGCCGATCTGGTGTCCCGGGCCCTGCAAGGGCTGGGCGCGGCGGTGACCCGCCTGGGCTACGGCATGCCGGTGGGCGGCGACCTAAAGTACATGGATGGTTTGACCCTGAGCCGCTCGTTGGAATCTAGGCGCAGGCTGGATTGAGAAATTGCCGGATAGACTAGCCGACTGGTTGTTGTGGTTTGGCCTGTTGCCCGCAGGCGGGCTGCTGATATTCGGGGGGCTGACCTATCTCTGGGCCCGCACCGTGACCCTGACCCGCCGCCGGGCCTGGGTGGTGACCCTGGCCCTGGGTGCGTTGTTTACCATCGTGGAGATCGTAATGATCTACAAGCTTTCCTACCTGGTTTTTCGCTGATCCCAATTCAGGGAAGGCGGCCGCCCTCGCGCGCGGCTCACCTTAAAACATGCAAAATGGAGGGGTGCGCCCCGGGTGGGCGGCTCTAGGCCGAGTTGATGGCAAGCTGCTCCCGCAAGAAGGAGCGGACCTCCCCGGCCGGGCGGAACACGCCGTAGTGGCCCTCGGCCAGGATGTCGGCCTCCAGCTCCATCATGCGGGCAATGGAGCCGCGCCAGGCGGCGATGTCCGACCCGAAGGCAGGGGCAAAGGGGCCGTGCACGTCCTGGCCGAAGAGCACCTTTTGCCCGCCGGCCAGGCACCAGGCCACCAGCGAGCCGGGGGTGTGCCCCGGGGTGTGCAGGATGGCCAGCTCCTGACCCTGGCCCAGGTCGATGGCCCCGTCGCCCTCCAGGGCCTGGTCGGGGGGGGCGGGCTCCAGGGATAGGCCGTACCAGTCGGCGGCGGAACGCGTGTCGTCGCCGGTGGCCATCACCTCGGCCTCGGCCTGGTGCAGGACGATGCGGCAGCCGGTGCGCCGGCGTATCTCGGCCGCGCCCCCGGCGTGGTCGATGTGGGCGTGGGTGATGAGCAGATGAGTGGGCGGGTCGCCGCCCGCGGCCATGGCCAGCTCCAACAGGGCCGGGGCGCTGGGCCCGGCTCCGCAGTCCACCAACACCCGGGCCGAGGCTCCGGCTACCAGATAGCAAAGGCAATCGCGGGGATCGGTAAGGTCGGGTCCGCCCACCATGTGGATCCCGGGCGCGATCTTACGGGGCATCTTGGCATCACCCATGGTGCTCGCTCCTGGCCGAAACAACAGGGCGCCGCGCCGGTGGGCGCGGCTATATGATCGATTGTCTAAAAATTAGCATGAAGCAAACCCCGAAAAAAGGAAAGGGGTAGTGCCAAATTAGGTCCGGCGGCCTAACGCATGATCTCGCGCATGATGTCGTCGGTTGGGGGGAGCTCCGGGGCGGGGGGGATGTCGCCCGTGGCGGACCACACGGGAGAGCCGTGGTCCATGAGGGCCAGGGCGGGACGGCCGCCGGCCATGTTGAAAAGCAGGCCGGTGCGGGGCTGCTGATACATGAAAAGGCCGGGCTTGTCGCCGTGCACGGCCAGGGAGACGGCGGGGTCGTGGTTGCTGTTCCAAATGCTGAGGATGGAGCCCTCACCCTTGCGGTTTAGCATGGCAATGGCAGGCTTCTTGTCTTTGTCGAGGAGAGTGACCGAGGGGTTGCCGTGAGTCACAGAAACTACGGCTTTAGGGTCTTTGTTTTCGTCAAACAGGCTGATGGTCGGGCCTTGGTTGGGAAAATATGCAATACTAAGCCTCGGCTGTGTTTTGTCTTTTAGAAAAGCGATGCTTGATGTTCCGCTGTTTCGAGAGTCAATGAACAGCGACATTGAGCCGTCCGGTTTCCTAAATGCTAACAGGGGCCCATCTTTCCCAACCCCCAAAGCGATTCTGTTTTTTTGATTGTCATCATTAATGAAAAGAACAGGCGCTCCATTTTCTATCATTAAACCCGCTCTTGTTCTTCCTGAGTGATCCACTAGTCGGATACTATTGGCAATAATATCTTGTTGGGACTGGGATGCCGAAGCATTCAGGTTGTAAAATAAATGAGAAATAAAACCTCCCAATATTGAGGCGAGCAGTAGGGACAATATAAACAGTTTATTGTTGTTAATTAGCATAAATAACCCCCTTTGTTTGATCAGTATTGTCTTTATACTTTGGCGAAAAATTAACACGAATTAAAAGAAAAAGTCAAGGAGGCAAATTATTGAGATTTTTTCATGGTTGAGCGCAAACAAGTAAATTAAAACAATGTTAACTATCCTGTCGGAGGGAACTCATGAGTAACGATCACAATGTCAAAATAAATTACGGTGTTGGTTTCGAACTATTAAAAGGTGGGATTGAGGAGGTTGAAAAATATATTGAAACAATTCCCAGTACTGTTGAAAAACAACTCGAAAGCGTTTGGAAAGTCACCAAGGGCGAGTTCAGCGAGTTCGTGCAGGGTACGGCCGAGGAGGCAAACAAAACCTGGAGCGAGACCACCAAGGAAATGAAGAGCCTGACCGGTAAGGCCATGGGCGGGAGCCTGACCGCCTGGTTTGATGACGACATGGACGGAGGTGAAAAAATAAGGCCCCAGGAAAACCCCGGGGCCTTGTCTCTTAGTATGGCGGTCTGATCAGCGCATGATCTCGCGCATGATGTCGTCGGTGGGGGGGAGCTCCGGGGCGGGGGGCACGTCGCCGGTGGCGCTCCATACGGGAGAGCCGTGGTCCATGAGGGCCAGGGCGGGACGGCCGCCAGCCAGGTTGAACAGCAGGCCGGTGCGGGGCTGCTGATACATGAAAAGGCCGGGCTTGTCGCCGTGCACGGCCAGGGAGACCGCGGGGTCGTTTTTGCTGTTCAAGATGCTTAGGATGGAGCCTTCGCCTTCACGATTGGTAATAGCGATTGCGAGTTTTTTGTTGGGCTTCAAGAGAGCTATTGATGAATCGTTTTTAGCAACGTTAATAACGGCTTTGGCAGAGTCGTTTTCGTCAAAAAGGCCAAGCATAGTGCCTTTATTTGGGAAATAAGACATCATAAGGCGAGGAGTGCCGTTGCTGGCCATAAAGCTCAAAGATGCCCCTTTATTATCCTCAGACGCTAGAAAAACGTTGGCTTTGCCGGATTTTTCCCTAAAAATAAATTGAGGGCCCCTGCTCGATATTGCCCAATAAGCTCTTATATTACCTTGGCGATCTGATAAATAAATAACGGGATTATTGTCTTCAAGGCCGATGCCGATACGTGATTTGCCAGCCTTGTCAACAATGTTTAAGCTTCGTGCGGTAATGGCATCTAGATCGGGCTTTGCATAGACTATTTTATGTGTAAATATGCTTCCTATCGCCCCGCCTATAATTCCTGAAAAACACATAGCTAAAATTATCGTTAGAGTGCTCGACTTGCGCACAACATCCCCCTTTTAGCAATAATTTAACCGACTAACAACTGTTTAATATCACGTTTCAACTGATGTGGCAAGGTTACAATATTGAACTGACTTCCTGGTTTATCTCCGGGCTCTAATGTATTCATCTGCAAAACCACTAGAGCAAAGGAGGTGTGTAAATGTCAAATGGAACTGGCGTCGCATTAATGAGGGTTGATGTTGAGCTGAATAATTCGATTCGTGAACAATTGGATCAAGTATTTGATGATATAACTAACTCTTTCAAAAGAGGACTCGAAAGCGTCTGGAAGGTAACCAAGGGCGAGTTCAGCGAGTTCGTGCAGGGTACGGCCGAGGAGGCAAACAAAACCTGGGGCGAGACCACCAAGGAAATGAAGAGCCTGACCGGTAAGGCCATGGGCGGGAGCGTGCTGGCCTGGTTCCGGGACGATATGGACAGCGTGGAGGACATCTGGGACAACGCCTGGCAAAGCATGATCAACAAGGCCGATACCCTGTGGGACGGGTTTTTGAATAAAGCGGTGGAAAATGCCTGGTCCGGCTTGGGTGACATCTTTGACAGGGCGGTGATGGAGCCGAGCAGCAACTGGCTGTTAAGCCTGGTGGGCCTGGAGAGTGGTGGCGGCAGCGGTGGTTTCTTGGAGGCGATCTCCGACGGGGCGTCGTTCAGCGAGGCACTGGAGTTCGCGGGCTTACATGACCTAAGCGCGTGGGTGGAAAGCCTGGGGGCGGGTGCGAGCTCTTTGCTCAGCGGAGGCGGAGTGCCGGCGGCCATTGCCGAGGGTTGGGGCATCACCGCCGGGGTCACCGATATGGGGGTGGTGGCCGGCACCGAGGCGGCCACCCAGGCCCCCTCCCTGGCGGGCATGCTCAGCCTGGCCTCGCCTCTGGGCGCCTTTGGCATGGCCCTAGGGCCGGGGTTGCTGGGCATGGGGCTGAGCCAGATGGGGTTTTTGATGGACGGTCCCATGACCCCGGAGGAGGCCATAAGCAACTGGCAGGGGCAGGAGAACTTTTTGGCCGGGCTGAGCGGCAACATGAATGCCGCTGATCAGGACTGGGCCGAGGTGCAGGACCGGCAGTTCGGCCTGTTCGGCCAAGCGGCCCAAAAGGCGGCCGACGACCTGGAGCGGTTGATGACCGTGGCCGGCTACACCCAACAGCAGCTGGACCAGGTGGTGGAGTCTCTGGACCCATTGAGCCAGGAGCTGGTGACCAGCGGCCAGGCGGCCAACACCCTGGAGGCCGAAGTCCGGCAGTTGGCCCAGGAGATCAACGCGGCGGCGGGCAGCATGAGCCTGACCAGCCAGGCCAGCAAGGAGTTCGACGGGCGCATCGACGACCTGGCCGGGCGGCTGGGCCTGTCGGGGGATGCGGCCCTGGATTTCCAGAGCGCCATCTACCAGCTGGCCGAGGGCTTCAGCCTGGGCGGGGAGGAGGCCACGGGATTCGAGGCGGCCCTGGACGCCTTCACCCAGGGCGCCCTGGCCTCGCTGACCGAGGGGGCCGAGGGCTCCCGCGAGGCCATCCAGGGGCTGATCGAGTCCATGAAGGGGGTGGCCGGGGCCTCGGACGGGGTGAAGGTGAAGGATATGGGCGGCGGGGTCACCCAGTTCACGGCAATCGACTACGCCTCGGGCGGGGCGGTGGACAGCCTGGGCTTGAGCAGCGGCGGGAGCGGGGGGATCGACGACCTGGGCATCGGCAGCTTTCACCGGGGCGGCCTGGTGGCTGGTTGGCCCAGGGCCCACGCCGGGGCCTTGATCAGCTCCCTGGCCCACGACGAGGTGCCCATCGTGGCCCGGCGGGGGGAATACGTGGTGCGGGCCGAGAGCGTGAACGCGGCCACCCTGCCGGCCCTAAAGGCCCTGAATCAGGGCGGCGGCATGACGGCCGGGGACATGGCGGTGAACTTCACCATCAACATCAACGGCAACGTCATGGGCAACGACGATCAGATAGAGGATATGGTGCGGCTCATCGAGAGCCGTTTGCGTCAATTGCAAAGCAGCCGCTGGGGAGGCTAGGGCGGTAGTCGCCCTCCGGGGCCTCGCCCCGGTTCACCGCCTCGAACAAGGCGCACTGCTCGGCGATGGACAGGCCCTCGAAACGGCGCTGGGCCGCGTCGCCGCCCTGGCCCCGGCACAGGGAGCAGCGGGTGGGCGAACAACCCTGGCAGGCCCGGCAGTCGGGGCAGGTATGTTTTTTATCGCCAGTGGTGGTCATGGCTGCACCTCTTAACTATAGTTAAGCACTTTCAGGCGCATTGCACCCCCTGCCTGCAACTTCGAGGCGCGAGTCCATGGATCTGACCACCATACAGCAACTGATCGCCGATCACGGCTATTGGGCCCTGTTCGTGGGCACCTTTCTGGAAGGCGAGACCTTTTTCATCCTGGCCGGGGTGGCCGCGCGCAAGGGCCTGCTGAATCCCTATTACGTGGCCCTTATCGCCATGGCCGGCGGTTTCATCGGCGACCAGGTGTTTTTCGCCCTGGGCCGCTGGCGGGGCATGGAAGCGGTGACCTGGTCCCGCTCCATGGCCCGCAAGGCGGTGGAGGCCCGCCGCCACATCCGGCGGCACGCGGTGCTGCTGATCCTGCTCAGCCGCTTCCTCTACGGCCTGCGCATGGTCATCCCCCTGGCCTGCGGCATGGCCCATGTGCCGGTGTGGCGCTTCGTGGCCCTCAACTTCGTCTCGGCCCTGGCCTGGTGCCTGAGCTTCGGGGGGGTGGGCTATCTCTTCGGGGCGCTCATCTTCGAGCAGATGGACGTGGTGCGGGGCCTGCAGGTGCTGCTGCTGGTGCTGGTGTCGGTGCTGGCGGTGAGCTATCTGATCATGCGGGCGGTCAAGCGCCGCCTGCTGGACGACGACCCGCCCGATAGCCGGGAGCCGGACCAAGAGGGCTAGGGGGTCACCTTGAGGGTGAAGGGGATCTCCAGGCTGGACGGCATGTGGCACACCTGGTCGTCGCAGGCCTGATAGCTCACCTTGGCCTTTACCGGGTAGACGCCCGGCTTGGTCCCGGCCGCCACCTTGCCGCTGAGAGCGATGCTCACCTTGCCGCTGTAGACCTTCACCGGCTTATCTGAAAACTGCACCCGCACCTCGTGGGCCTTGGGGAAGGCGGGCTGGCCGAAGCTGATGCCCCGGGGCGCGGTGAAGCCGAGCTTGGTGGGGATCAGGCCGTCGTCCTGGGCCGCGGGTCCGTTGATGTGCAGGGTGGGGGCGATGCTCAGCACCAGCTTGATGGCAAAGGGCTGGCCCGCGGCCACGCTCAGGGCGGCGGGATCGGCCCGGCCGGTGAGTATGGGCTGGTCGGCCGTGGCGGCCAGAGGCGCGGCCACCAGGGCCAGGGCCAGGGCCAGAAGCAGTATTTTGAATACAGGCATTTGGCCCCCTAGTCTTCCAGGCTGGTGAGGATGTCCTTGACCGCGTGGCAGGTGCTGGGCCCGGCCTCGCGCCAGCCCAGGGGGGCCATTTCGCCCTCGGGCAGCACCTTCAGCCGGGCGCAGGCCCGGGCCAGGCGGGGCCACACCAGCTCCTGGGAGTCTTCCCAGTCCAGGCCCAGGTCCAGCATGAGCAACGGGGCCAGCTTGAGGCGCTCCTCCAGGGCCAGGGCCATGAAGGCCCATACCCTCCGGCCCTCCAGGCGGGGCATGGTCAGGGGCCCGGCCAGCTTGACCTCGTCGCTCAGGCCGGCCCGGTCGGCCATGTAGTTCAGGCCCATGGCCAGGTTGACCCCCAGCTCATACAGATAGGCGGGCAGGTCGTCGCGCACCGCCAGGTCCAGGATCTGGGAGGCCACCTCGCGGGATTCGGCCGAAGGCTCCTTGTCCGGCTCCGGCGGGGCCTGGCCCTTGCCGGCCAGCAGGCCCAGGGTGCGCCCGCCGGGCAGGCTGGGCGACCACAGGACCATGTCCGGCTCCAGGCCCAGGGCCGCGCTGGCCCCGCCCTTGGCCAGGCGCAGGCCGGTGGCCGACTCGTCCACCACCAGCATCATGTTGCCCGCGCCGGCCTCGCGCACCGAGCGCTGGATCGCGGCCTGGTCCGGGGCCCAGTCGCAGCGCAGCACCGCCACCCCGGGATCGCCGCCGGGGGAAGACAGGGCCCGCCCGGTGCCCGGGGCCATCCAGGCCACTCCCTTGGGCCGCCCCTGGGCGGCGGCCAGGCGGCTGGCGGCCAGCACCGCCTGGGGCGGCTTGGCATACAGGCGCACCCAGTCGGTCCAGGGCCAAAGGGCCTGGAAACTGTCGATGACGTCCGCCGGGGGCACCGGGTTTATAGTCACGCTCAAGGGGACCGGCATGGCGGGATCGCTGTAATCCACCAGGGGGCCCCGGTCGGGGGCCTGTTTTTCCCAGATGTCGCGCAGCAGTTCGCTCTGCTCGGCCGTGGGCTTCAACCTGTCGAGGCTCATGCTTTCAAACCTTATTGCGGGTGGGCGCCGTCTGCATTATATCTTCCGCTCACGGTCATGCCAAGCCGCTTGCTGCCGGGCGGGCGGTGCTAGTGTATCGCGGCCTGCTATGCTAGAATCGCAAAGTCGATCAACGCCCCGGGCGCCAGGCGGCAGGGGCGCGATAAGCTAACTCAATACGGTTAGGGCCGCAGACTGATAGCATTGCCGTGAACATCCCTACCAGCAGCCAGAGCAGCCCCGGCAACCTCTCCATCCTTCTGGTGGATGACGAGGCCAATATCCGCGAGGCCTTGGCCGAATACCTTTCCAGCCTTAACAACCACCACCTGGTCACCGCGGCCAATGGGCCCGAGGCCCTGGAGCGCTTTGCCCCCGGCAAGTTCGACTGCGCCTTTTTGGACCTGAAAATGCCGGGCATGAACGGGGTGGAGCTGCTGGCCAAGCTCAAGGAGCAGGACCAGACCCTGCCGGTGGTGATAATGACCGGCTTCCCCTCCCTGGACGCGGCCATCGACACCATGCGCCAGGGGGCCAGCGACTTTTTGGTGAAACCCTTCAACCTGGACCAGGTGCAGGCCACCCTGGAGAGGGTGGTGCGCGAACACCGGCTGCTGCAGGAGAACCTGCGGCTCTCCGAGCGCCTTAAGCAGCAGGAGAAGATCGAGCGCCTCAACCGGGAGCTGAGCCGCCGGGTGCACGAGCAGCAGGTGCTGCACGAGATGTCCGACGCCCTGGACCGGCTGCACACCTCCGAGGACATCTACCAGGGCATCGTGGACCTGGCCCGGGGGCACCTGGAGGCGGGCAAGGCAGCGGTTTTGCTGATGGATCCGGCCACCGGCCAGATGGTGGTCATCGCCCAGGCCGGTTTTTCGCCGGGCGTGGTGGGCCAGGTGGCCGGCCGCGAGGGCGAGGGCTTCTGCGGCCGGGTGGTGGCCGGGGGCAAGCCGGTGATGGGCCGCTCCGAGGCCATGGAAGAGGTGGGACGCCTGCTGCCCATGAGCGGCAGCCTTTTGTGCCTGCCCATCATGGTGCGCGACCAGAGCCTGGGCCTGCTGTTGGCCGGCGAAAAGCGCGGGGCCTTGCCCTTCAGGGGCGAGGACGTGTTCCTGGCCCGCTTCCTGCTGCAAAAGGCGGCGCTGAGCGTGGAGAACATCGCGCTCTACGAGTCCATGGTCTCCAACCTTCACTCCACCCTGGGGGCCCTGGTGCGGGCCATGGAGGCCAAGGACCCCTACACCCGCCAGCACAGCCGCCGGGTGACCAACCTGGCGGTGTTGACCGCCGAGATGATGGAGTTGGACGCCAGCCAGATCGAATCGCTGAAGTTCGCGGGCTATCTGCACGACATAGGCAAGATCGGGGTCAAGGACCACATCCTGCTCAAGGAGACCAAGCTCACCGCCGAGGAGTACGAGGAGATCAAGCGCCACCCGGCCATCGGCGAGTCCATCATCCGGGCCATGGACCTGAGCCAGGACGAGCGCCACATCGTGCGCCACCACCACGAACGCTGGGACGGCCGGGGATATCCCGACGGCCTGGCCGCCGAGGACATCCCCCTGCTGGCGAGGGTGGTGGCCGTGGCCGACGCCTACGACGCCATGACCTCGGACCGCTCCTACCGCCGGTCGCGCCGGGTGCGCGAGGCGGTGGCCGAACTCACCGCCTGCGCGGGCAGCCAGTTCGACCCCGCGGTGGTGGAGGCCTTCTTGGGCATGCTCAGCCGCTATCACCAGGAGATGGACGAGATGACCAAAGATATGGACCTGGCCTCGCCCATGCCCCGAGAGGAACGTTAGACGCCGTGGCGGCTGAAGAGGCCGGGCGGGCGGGCGTGGCGCTGAGCCCGGAGGTGGTGCGGGTTTTGCTGGAGCGGGAGCGCCTGGCCCTGGCCGGCCGTTTGCTGCCGGGCGTGGTGCACAACCTCTCGGGCGCGGTGCAGACCATGTCCCTGCCCCTGGACCTGGCCCGCCTGGCCCTGCAACAGAATCAGGTGGACAAGCTGGCCGCCAAGCTGGAGAACCTGCGCGAGGGCCTGGAGCGCCTGACCAGCGAGGTGGGGCTGTTGGCCCGGCGCAGCCAGACCGACCGCAGGGCCTCGGCCGAGCCCCTGGACCTGGCCGCGCTGGCCGGGCGGGAGCTGGACTTCTGGCAGGCGGAGCTTTTTCTCAAGCACGAGGTGGACCTGCAACGGGAGCTGCCCCCGGATTTGCCTCTGGCCCTGGCCTCCCCGGCCGACGTGAGTCTGGCCTTCAACCTGCTGCTGGCCAACGCCCTGGAGGCGGTGCGCCCCCATTCCTCGCCCATGATTAAGGTGAGGGTGCTGGCCGTGGAAGGCGGCCTGGCCCTGGAGGTGGCCGACTCGGGGCCCGGTCCGGACCCGGCAATGGCCGAGCGCATGTTCGAGGCCTTTGTGGGAATCAAGGGCGAGGGCCACGACGGGCTGGGCCTGTTCTTGGCGGCCCGGGCCCTGGAACCCTGGGGGGGCGCGGTGGCCTGGCTGCCGGACGAATCCCTGACCATCTTCCGGCTCACCCTGCCCAAAAACTAAGCTGACAATTCAGGCGGAAGGCTCAGCCCAGGGGGGTGGGCGGCTTCTGGGCGCAGGAGCCGCACTCCTGGGGCGCCGGTCCGCCCAGGGGCTCTATCTGATGGCAGGGGCCGTCGCCCCCGCAGCCGCAGCCGCAGGAGGGCGCGGGGCCCTTGGGCCGGAAGGCGCGCAGCAGGCGGCGCCCCACGAACCAGGCGGCCACCGCCACCGCCAGGGCCACGATGATTGCTTGCCACATGCTCGGCTCTCCTCAGCCCAGGCCCAGCAGCAGGCCGCCCTGATAAACGGCCAGGGCCAGGGCATAGGCGATCAGGGTGTTGTAGGCCAAAGAGAACATGGCCCAGCCCCAGCCGCCGGTCTCCTTGCGGATCATGACCAGGGTGGCCACGCAGGGGGCGTAGACCATCACGAAGACCATCAGGGCAAAGGCCGCCAGGGGGCTCCAGCCCGGCTCCCGGGCCAGGCGTTGGCTGAGGCTGGCCGGGTGCTCGGTGTCCACCTCGCCCAGGGAGTAGGCCACCCCCATGGTGCTCACGATGACCTCCTTGGCCGCGAAGCCGCCCACCAGGGCCACGTTGGTGCGCCAGTCAAAGCCCAGGGGAGCGGTGATCACGGTCAGGGCCTGGCCCGCCTGCCCGGCCAGGGTGCCGGCCAGCTCGGCCGAGGCCCGGGCCGAGGCCAGCTCCGAGCGGGCGGCCGGGGTGGGCGCGGCGTTCATGCGCGCCTGCCAGGCCGCGTCCTGGGAGGCGTCCAGGCCCGGAAAGCTCATGGCCGCCCACATGAGAATGCTCACCCCCAGGATCATGGTGCCCGCCTTTTTCACATACTGCCAGGTGCGCTCCCAGGTGTGGATGACCAGGCCCTTGAGGGTGGGGGCGCGGTAAGGGGGCAGCTCCATGACAAAGGGGGCCTGCTCGCCCTTGAGCACCGTGACCCGCAGGAGCTTGGCCGCCAGCAGGCCCAGGCCCCAGGAGATCAGAGTGAGCACAAAGAGCATCTCCGCCTGGTGGCGGGCGAAAAAGGCGGCGATCAAGAGGCTGAACACCGGCAGCTTGGCCCCGCAGTTCATAAAGGGCACGGTGAGGATGGTGGCCAAGCGGGCCTTGGGGTCCTTGAGGGTGCGGGCGGCCATGACCCCGGGCACCGCGCAGCCCCCGGAGATGCCCCCGCCCACGATCAGGGCCATGACGCTGTTGCCGTGCAGGCCGAAGATCCGCAGCACCCGGTCCATGATGTAGGCCACCCGGGCCATGTAGCCCGAGTCCTCCATGATGGCGATGGCGAAAAACATGAAGGCGATCAGCGGCGCGAAGCCCAAGACCCCGCCCACCCCGTCGATGACCCCGGAGACTATGAGCGAGCGCAGCACACCCTCGGGCAGCACCGCCGAGACCGCCCCTCCCAGCCAGCCGAAGAATTTTTCGAACCACACCACCGGGGAGGCGCTGGCCCAGAACACGAACTCGTAAATGGCATAGAGCACCGCGAACAGGAACAGGGGCCCGGCCAGGCGGTGGGTCAGCACCTTGTCCAGCTTGTCGCTGAAGTCCATGCGCATCTCGCGCTCGCTAACCATGACCTGGCGGGTGATGCCCATGATGAAGCCGTAGCGGTAGTCGGCGATGACGCTCTCGGGCTCGTCGTCCATGGTGGAGCGCACGTGGGAGGCCACCCGGCGGCAAACCGGCAAGACCCGCTCGGCCAGCTCCGGGGTCTGCTCCACGTGGGCGATCACCTCCTGGTCGCCCTCCAGGCACTTGACCGCCAGCCAATGGGCGCTCAGCAGGCCGCGCCGCTCCTGGGGGCCCTGCAACAGGGCGCTCACCTCGGCCGCGCCCTGGTCCACGTCCGTGCCGTAGGATATCTCCAGGGGGGTCCACTCGGGGTCGCTGTCGGCCAGCTCCACCGCCGCCTGGAGCAGCTCGTCCATGCCCCGGCCGGAGCGGGCCACGGTGGGCACCACCGGCGCGCCCAGCATCCGGCTCAGCTTGGCCGCGTCGATCTTCAGGCCCTTGGCCTCGGCCACGTCCACCATGTTCAGGCACACCACCAGGGGCACCCCCAGCTCCATGAGCTGCACGGTGAGGTAGAGGTTGCGCTCCAGGTTGGAGGCGTCCACCACGTCCACCACCACGTCGGGCCGCTGGCCGATGAGGTAGTTGCGGGCCACCAGTTCTTCGGGGGAATAGGCGGTGAGGCTGTAGGTGCCGGGCAGATCCACCACCTGCACCGGCCGGCCGTGGTGCTGGACCGAGCCCTCCTTGTACTCCACCGTGACCCCGGGGTAGTTGCCCACGTGCTGGCGGGCCCCGGTGAGCGCGTTGAACACGCTGGTCTTGCCCGCGTTGGGGTTGCCGGCAAGGGCGATGGTCAGCGGCCGGCTCATGATCCGGTCTCGGGCTCCACCAGGATGTGGTCGGCCTCGTTGTTTCTGAGGGTGAGGTTGTAGCCCCTGAGCTTTATCGCCACCGGATCCTTGAGCGGGGCCCGGCCGATGACCTGGATGGTGGTGCCGGGCACCAGGCCCATCTCGCGCATGCGCCGGCCCAACTCGCCGCCGGTGCCGATTTTTTTGACCACGGCCCGCTGGCCGGGCTTGAGCTGTCGCAGGCTGACAGAGGGGGTCATGGGCTTCTCCCGGAGGGCTATTGGTGTCCGATCAGGCTGACCTGCACCTTGGCGGCCACGCCCTGTCCCAGGGCCAGGCGGGTGCCGCCCACGGCCACCACCATGGCCCCGCCTGAGGTGGAGATCACCTCCAGCTCGCCGCCCAGGGAGATGCCCAGGTCGGTCAGATGGCGCTGGGACTGTTCGCCCCCGCTCATGCGCTCCACCCGCACCCGCTCGCCGGGCGCGGCCAGGGTAAGGGGCAGGGTAGGGGTGCGGCGCTTGCGGCACTGATCACACAGGCCGTAGATCTGCAAACGGTGGCTCAGGTGATGAAAGCCGTGCTCGGCCGCGGCGTTCTGCTTGAGCTCCTCCAGCTCGGGATGGTGAAACTCGGTGATGGAGCCGCACTTGGTGCAGATGAGGTGGTCGTGGTGCTCGCCCAGATGGCGGTGTTCGTAAAGATCGGGCTGATTGTCAAAGTGGCGCGAGGAGGCCAGGCCGAAGCGGGTGAGCATCTCCAGGGTCTCGGACACGAAGCCGGGCTCCAATATCCGCCCCGAGGCCTCCAAGTTCTCGTTAACCTGCGCGGCGCTCTGGTGTTCTTCAGAGGAAAGGAAGGCCTCCAACACCGCAAGGCGGTCGGCCAGCCGGTTGATGCCCTGCTGGCGCAACAGGCGCTCAAACTGGCGCCGTTCCTCATCGTGTAGGTTGCCGCTCAATTAATTCTCCAAATTCAACTAAATTAACAAAGCCTAATAATACCCGCAAGCCATATTTGCCGCACTAGACCATTCATAAAATAACCATTCCGCAAAGAAAGGCAAACCAGTTGCCTCCTGGCCCCGGTCATTTAACCCAATGTTCACCCGGGGCCTGGCCGGGAGGGGTGGGTTGTGTTAACCTTAACATTAACACCTGCCAACAATAGGAGATAATAGTGCCCGACATCACGGCTCAAGACATCGGACGGCATTGGCAATCAGTGGTGGACACCATGGCCGAGGGCCTTTTCGTGGTGGACACCCGGGGCAAGGTGGTGTTCATCAACCCCGCGGCCGAGCGCCTCACCGGCTACAGCCGGGCGGATGTCCTGGGCCGCTCCTGCACCGTGTTCGAGTCCGAGACCTGCCAGGCCTGTCAGGACGGCCAGGGGTGCATGGCCTGCGGTTTGTTCGAGCACGGCCGGGTGGCCAACAAGCGCTGCACCATCGTCAAGAAGGACGGCAGCGCGGTGCACATGCTCAAAAACGCCCGGGTGCTGCACGACGAGCTGGGCCAGGTCATCGGCGGGGTGGAGACCCTCACCGACATCACCCCCGTCGTGGAGCGCGACCGCCAGATCAGCGGGCTCAAGCGCCAGCTGAAGCGGGACTACGGCTACCAGGGCCTCATCGGCCAGTCGCCGCCCATGCGCCGGGTGTATCAGCTCTTGGAGTCCGCCGCCGCCTCGGCCGCGCCGGTGGTGCTGTTGGGGGCCAGCGGCACGGGCAAGGAGCTGGCCGCCGCGGCCATCCACAACCGCTCCCCGCGCCACAAGGGGCCCTTCGTGCGGGTAAACTGCGCGGCCCTGAACCCCTCCCTGCTCGAAAGCGAGCTTTTCGGCCATGAAAAAGGGGCCTTCACCGGTGCGGAAAAGACCCGGGCCGGCCGCTTCGAGGCGGCCGACGGGGGCAGCCTGTTTTTGGACGAGATCGGCGATCTGCCCGCGGGACTACAGGCCAAGCTTCTGCGGGTGCTGCAAGAGGGCGAGGTGGAGCGGGTGGGCTCCAACCGCTCGATCAAGGTGGACGTGCGCATCATCACCGCCACCAACCGGGATCTGCCCCGGCTCATGGAGGCCGGCGAGTTCCGGGAAGACCTGTTCTACCGCATCAACGTGGTGCCCATCACCCTGCCGCCCCTGGCCGAGCGCAAGGAGGACATCCCCCTGCTGGCCCGGTCGTTCATCGAGCGCACCGCCCTGGGCAGCGAGCGGGGCATCACCGGCATCAGCCCGGCCGCCCTGGAGGTGCTCATGGCCCATGCCTGGCCGGGCAACGTGCGCGAGCTGATCAACGCAATCGAGTACGCCTTTGTCACCTGCCCCGGCGGCGAGATCCTGCCCGCCCACCTGCCCCCCAGCGTGGCGGGGGAACAGCCCTTGTGCGCCCCGGCCCCCGCGCCCGGCGCCGGCCCAAACCCGGCCGAGGCGGCCATGCGGGCGGAGATCGAGGCCGCCCTGCGGGCCACGGACGGTCACAAGGCCCAGGCCGCCGCCTCTCTGAGGATTAGCCGGGTAACCCTTTGGAAGCGCATGAAAAAGCTGGGAATGACCGAGGGTGCTTAACCGGCGTTAATTATGCTTAACGTTTCTTAACATGGCCCCATTGGAAGCCGCCTGGCCAATCTGGCTGAAATAAAGGCGAAAATAACGATTTGCCGCCTTGGGGCCCTTTTCGGCACGGGCCTTGCTGATATAAGGCGGCAACTGACCAACCCCGGGCTCCGGCCCGGTTGCCCAACGAGGTGAAGACCCATGGCCAAGGACATCAGCCGACGAAATTTCCTGCGGGGCGGCCTGGCTGCCGCCGCCGGGGTCGCCGCCAGCCCCATCATATTGCCCACCGCAGCCCAGGCGGCCAGCGGGCGCGAGCTGTGCACCTTGCTGGATTTGTCCAAGTGCATCGGTTGCGAGGAATGCGTGTCCGCCTGCCGCGAGCAGTGGCAGCCCACGGTGCCCGACCCGGTGAGCCCCATGCCCCGGCCCTTCCCGGCCAAGGTGCCGGTGCAGGACTGGTCCGGGCGCAAGGATGTCTCCGACCGCCTGACTCCCTACAACTTCCTGTATGTGGAACACCTGGACGTGCCCCACAAGGGCCAGGAGATCGAGCTGCACGTTCCCCGCCGCTGCATGCACTGCCTCAACCCGCCCTGCGCCGACCTGTGTCCCTTTGGGGCCGGCCGGGTGGAGAACAACGGGGTGGTGCACATCGACCCCGAGGTCTGCCTGGGCGGGGCCAAGTGCAAGACGGTCTGTCCCTGGAAGATTCCCCAGCGCCAGTCCGGGGTGGGCATCTATCTGGACATCATGCCCGAGTTGGCGGGCAACGGAGTCATGTTCAAGTGTCACCGCTGCCTGCCCCTGGTGGAAAAGGGCCAGCAGCCCCGCTGCGTGGAGGTCTGCCCCGAGCAGGTGCAGAGCATCGGCCCCCGCGAGCAGATCCTGGCCCAGGCCGAGGCCCTGGCCCGCGCCAAGGCCACCGAGGACGGCGCCTCGCCGGACAAGTGGCAAGACTACGTGTACGGCCTGACCGAAAACGGGGGCACCACCACCATCTACGTTTCGCCCATGCCCTTCGCGGCGGTGGCCGCGGCCATCGAACAGAACCACGCCGCCTCGGCCCAGCCGGGCCGGGGACGCGCGGCCCGGGCCAAGCAGGGCGGCCGCAAGAAGAAGCGCGGCTTTGGCGGCCGGCCTCCCATGGGCCCGGTGGAAGACGTGATGGCCAAGGCCGACAATCTGAGCCTGGCCCTGGTCCTGGCCCCGGTGGCCGGGCTGGCCGCCGGCTTCACCCGCCTGTTCGGCAAGAAGTTCAAGGCCGATGACGGCGACAGCAAGGGAGAAGCGGCATGAGCAAGCATGATTATTCTCCGGGCGGCCGCGTGGCCGTGTGGCTCTACGGCATCGCCATCGGCCTGGCCCTGTTCAGCGGCTTCGGCCAGATGCCCCTATACAACCGTTATTACCTAACCTCGGTGCCCGGCCTGGGCTGGAGCGGCAACTTCATCGCCCTGAGCGAGCTGCACTACTTCGCCGCCGCCCTGTTCATGGGCCTGGTCGCCTGGCGCCTGGCCCTGGACACGCGGGCCGGCGGAACCTGGTCCTGGGGCCCCCGCTCCTGGTGGGGCTGGAGCCTCATCGCCCTGCTGGTGTTGAGCGGCGGGGCCAAGGCCCTGCGCAACGCGGGCGTCTTTTTGCCCCCCCTGGCCCTGATGCTTTTGGACTTCGTGCATCTGGGCAGCGCCATGGCCTTCATGTTCAGCGGCCTGGTCTCCCTGTTCCGGCCGCGTAAAAAACAGTACCTCCGTGGTGGGCTTGCCTGACAAAGCAAGCTTGCCAACCTCCTAGCGCCAGCCCCGCTCCCCTGCATGGGAGCGGGGCTTTTTTTGGCGCCCCCCCCTTCCTTGACACCCCGCGCCCCGGCTTCTAATCTGAAAGCGGCATCTGAAACAACAATGCGGGCAAAGGAGCCTAGCCATGCCGAGCACGGTATTTTTCATCGACATTCGGGCCAACCTCAAACGTTCCCTGGTCAACAAGATCGACGAGCTCATCGCGGCGGTGGACCTGGCCGGCACCATCAAGCCGGACGGACTCACCGCCCTAAAGCTGCACTTCGGCGAGCTGGGCAACACTGCCTACATCCGGCCGGTGTTCGTGCGCCGTTTCGTGGACGCGGTCAAGGCGGCGGGGGGCCAGCCCTTTCTCACCGACGCCAACACCCTGTATGTGGGCTCGCGTTCGGTGGCCACCAACCATCTGAACACCGCGGTGACCAACGGCTTCGCCTACTCCGTGGTGGGCGCGCCCCTTATCATCGCCGATGGGCTCAAGGGCCAGAGCTCGGTGGCCGTGCCGGTGGACCTGCCCGAGTGCGCCGAGGCCCACATCGGGGCCGAGGTGGTGGAGGCGGACAGCATCATCAGCCTGAGCCACTTCAAGGGCCATGAGGTGTCGGGCTTTGGCGGGGCCATCAAGAACCTGGGCATGGGCGCGGCCAGCCGCCGGGGCAAGCTGTTCATGCACAGCAACATCACCCCGGTCATCAGCCCGGAGCGCTGCATCTCCTGCGGCACCTGCATCCAGCGCTGTCCGGGCAAGGCCATCAAGCTGGTGCCCCGCGAGGGCGAGCCCGCCCCCCTGGACAGCCAAAACCCCAAGGTCAAGGCGCAAAAGGACCCGGACAAGTGCATCGGCTGCGGTGACTGCGTGCTGGCCTGTCCCGCCGGGGCCATCGAGATCGGCTGGAACGCCGAGGTGCCGGACTTCCTCAGGCGCATGGTGGCCTACACCAAGGGGGTCATGGCCGGCAAGCAGGAGCGGTCGGCGCACTTCAGCTTCCTCACCCAGATCAGCCCGGCCTGCGACTGCTACCCCTTTAACGACGCGCCCCTGGTGGCGGACATCGGCATCCTGGCCTCGCGCGATCTGGTGGCCATCGACCAGGCCTCGGTGGACCTGGTGAACCAGGCCCCGGGCCTGCCGGGCACCGAGCTCAAGCACGCCCACGCGCCCGGAGAAGACAAGTTCCGCGATCTCTACCCCCGGGTGGACTGGGACATCCAGCTGGAGTATGCCCAGGAGATCGGCCTGGGCAGCCGGGAATACGAGCTGGTCAAAATCTAATCCCCGTGGCCGCCTCCCTGCCCAGCCCGGCCGCTATGCACACGGCGGAGGCCCTGCTCCGCCTGGAGGCCGTCTCCTGGGACGCGCCCGGTGATAAGCCGGTGCTGCGCGATGTCTCCTTTGCCCTGGGCCCGGGCGAGCTGGCCTGGCTCTCGGGTCCCTCGGGCGGGGGCAAGTCCAGCCTGCTGCGCCTGATCAACCGCCTGGCCGAGCCCAAGGGCGGGGCCATTTTCTTTGACAACAAGCCGCTGGGCGATTATGCCCCGCCCGAACTGCGGCGGCGGGTGGCCCTGCTTCCCCAGACCCCGGTGATGCTCACCGGCAGCGTGGGCTCCAACCTGCGGGCCCCCTTTGGCTTCAAGGCGGCCCATGGCTCGCCCCGGCCGGATGACGCGCAACTGCAAGCCCTGCTCGACGGGCTGGGCCTGGGCGGGGTGGGCCTGGACCAGGCGGCCGCGGGCCTTTCCCTGGGCCAGAAGCAGCGGGTGGCCCTGGCCCGGCTGCTGCTCTTGGAGCCCCGGGCGCTTTTGCTGGACGAGCCGGTGAGCGCCCTGGACCCCGAGTCCCGCGAGCTGGTGGAAAAGACCGCGGTTGAACAGGCCCGGGCGGGCCGGACGGTGCTGCTGGTCAGCCATCAGCCGCCCTCCGGGGCGGCGGCCATGCGCCGCCTGGTGCTCAGGGACGGGGTGCTGGAGGAGGCGGCATGAGCGGCGCGGTGCCCATCGGCTGGCCCCAACTGGCCCTGGCCCTGGGTTTCGTGCTCCTGGCCGGGGGGGCCTCCCTGTGGCTCAAGCTGGGCCTGGGCCGCGACCTCATCGTGGGCACGGTGCGCACCTTTGCCCAACTCGTGCTCATGGGCTACGTGCTGCTCTACATCTTCGCGCTCTCCTGGCCCTGGCTGGTGGTGGGGGTGTTCGCGGGCATGATCTTCTTCGCGGCCCGCATCGTGGCCGGGCGGGTCAAGGGCAAGGGCGTGCCGGTGTTCTGGCCGGTGTTCTTTTCCATGCTGCTGTCCTACATGGTGGTGAGCTTTCTGGTCACCGGGGTGGTGGTGCAGGCCGAGCCCTGGTGGGAGCCGCGCTACTTCCTGCCGCTGGGGGGCATGGTGGTGGGCAACTCCATGAACGCCATGGCCCTGTCCCTGGAGCGCCTGTTCGGGGAGATGAAAAACCGGCGCGACGAGGTGGAGGCCCTGCTGTCCCTGGGCGCGGACCCGGCCGAGGCCACGGGGAGCATCTTCGCCGATTCGGTGCGCGCGGGCATGATCCCCTCCATCAACTCCATGATGGGGGTGGGCCTGGTGTTCATTCCGGGCATGATGACCGGCCAGATATTGGCCGGGGCCGATCCCCTGGTGGCCATCAAGTATCAGATCGTGGTCATGCTCATGCTGGTGGGCTCCACCACCGTGGGCAGCGTTTTGGCGGTCAGCCTGGCCCGGCGGCGGATGTTCACCCCCGCCGCCCAGCTCCGTCCCTTGGGCTAATGTTCACTCTGCTGAACGCAAAGCACGCCTTAGAGAATTGTTGACCCCGGGGCTAAGGGCTGATATGTTTGGGGCCTCAATGGTTATAGGCCCTTTCTAGGCGATAATTACAAGCAAATTGGCCCCAGGCCCTCAAAGAGGGAGGTCGTTCATGGCCAAAAGGACCATAGAACTTATAGTGAACGGGGACCGCTACGAACTGGCGGTTGACCCCTGGCGAACCCTGGCAAACGTGCTCCGGGAAGACCTTCGGCTCACCGGCACCAAGGTCGGCTGCGCCCAGGGCGATTGCGGGGCCTGCACCGTACTTTTGGACGGCCGCAGCATAAGCTCCTGCCTCACCCTGGCCGTGGAGGCCCATCAGCGCGAGGTGACCACCATCGAGGGCCTGGCCCCCTCGCCGGACGAGCTGCATCCCATCCAGGAGGCGTTCGTGCAGCACGGGGCGGTGCAGTGCGGCTATTGCACGCCGGGCATGGTCCTGGCGGCCAAGCACCTGCTGGACAACAACCCGGCCCCCAGCGAGGCCGAGATCCGCGCGGGCCTCAGCGGCAACCTGTGCCGCTGCACCGGATACAACAAGATCGTCGACGCCATCGGCGCGGCGGCCAAAAAAATCTCCGACACCGGGAAGGAGGCCTGAGCCATGATGATGCCTCACTTCACGGTGCACCAGCCCGACAGCCTGGAAGAGGCCCTGGACCTGCTGGGCCGCCACCGCTCCAGCGTCAAGGTCTTTTGCGGGGGCACTGACCTGCTCATAAAGATGCGCTCCGGCGCGCTAAGCCCGGACCACCTGGTCAGCCTCACCCGGGTCAAGGGCCTCCGGACCATCTCCTATGCCGAGTCCGACGGCCTGGTCATCGGCGGGGCGGCCCGTCTGGCCGAGGTGGGCAAAAATGCCGAGGTCAAAAAACTCTACCCCGCCCTGGCCCACGCCTGTTCGGTGATGGCCACGGTGCAGATCCGCAACATGGGCACCGTGGCCGGCAACCTGGCCAACGCCGCGCCCAGCGGCGACACCCTGGCCCCCCTGCTGGCCTACGGCGCCTCCCTGGTGGCGGTGGAGCGGGGCGGACGCCGCCAGATCAAACTCACCGACTTCTTCACCGGCCCGGGCCTGAACGTGCTGGAGCCCCTGGAGATCATCGAGGCCATCCGGGTGCCCGACCCGCCGCCCCGCTGCGGCTCGGCCTACATGCGCCTGAGCGCCCGCTCCAAGGTGGATATCGCGGCGGTGGGCGTGGCCGGCTTCATGAACCTGGACCTGGACGGCAAGGTGATCCGCTGCCGCCTGGCCCTGGCTTCGGTGGCCCCCACCCCGGTGCGCTGCCCCGAGGCCGAGGCCATGCTGGAGGGCCAAAAACCCGACGACACCCTTTTGGCCCAGGCGGGCGCGGCCTGCGTGCGGGCCTGCCGCCCCATCGACGACGTGCGGGCCACGGCCTCCTACCGCCGGGCCATGGTGCAGGCCCTGGCCCAAAGGGTGCTGGCCAAGTGTTACGCCCAAGCCGCGGGAGGTGAGGCATGAAAAACCCCGCCATCATCGGTCAGAGCATTCCCCGTTTGGACGCGCCGTCCAAGGTGACCGGCAAGGCCATCTACACCGACGACATGAAGCTGCCGGGCATGCTCTACGGCAAGCTGCTCAGAAGCCCCCTGGCCCACGCCAGGATCAAGCGCATCGACGTGTCCAAGGCCAAGGCCCTGCCCGGGGTCAAGGACGTGATCGTGGGCGCGGACACGCCCGGCGTGAAGTACGGCAACTGGCGGCTGGTGCCCCAGAGCCAGGACGAGCTTCCCCTGGCCGTGGACAAGGTGCGCTTCGTGGGCGACGAGGTGGCCGCGGTGTGCGCCCTCGATCCCGAGACCGCCGAGAAGGCCCTGGGCCTCATCGAGGTGGAGTACGAGGAGCTGCCGGCTATCCTCAGCGTGGAGGAGGCCACCGCCGAGGGCGCGGGGCTTATCCACCAGGAGTCCAAGGGCAACGTCAGCCTGGTCAGGAAGATCGACTACGGCGATCTGGACCAGATGTTCGCCAAGGCCGACTACGTGCGCGAGGACACCTTCCGGGTGCACCCGGTGCAGCATGCCTACATGGAGCCCTGCTCCTCCCTGGCCCAGACCGAGGAGGGCAACCGGGTCACCCTGTGGACCTCCACCCAGACCCCCTACATCGTGCAGTGCCTGTTGGCATCCACCCTGGGCCTGCCCGAGAACAACGTGCGGGTGATGAAGGTGCAGATCGGGGGCGGCTTTGGCGGCAAGATGGAGCTTAGGCCCTGGGAGTTCTGCGCGGCCTTCATGTCCCTGCGCACCGGGCGTCCGGTCAAGTTCACCCTGACCCGGCACGACGAGCTGGCCTATGGCCGCCGCCGCCACCCCATGACCATCTACTCCAAGGTGGGTTTCAAAAAAGACGGCATGCTCCTGGCCAAGGACTTCCAGGTCATGCTGGACGGCGGGGCCTACAACGCCATGGGCCCCACGGCCACCTTCCTGTGCGGCACCTTCGGCAACATGCTCTACAACTACCCGGCCTACCGCTACTTCGGCCGCCACGTATACACCAACAAGCCCCCGGCCAGCGCCATGCGCGGCTTCGGCGCGCCCCAGGCCGCCTTTGCCGCCGAGACCCAGATGAACATGGCCGCCGAGGAGCTGGGCATCGACCCCATCGACATCCGGCTGATGAACGCCATGCAGACCGGCGATGTGATCCCCGACGTGGCCACCATCTCCTCCTGCGGCTTCAAGGAGTCTTTGGAAGAGGTGCGCCGCATCTCCGGCTGGGACCAAAAGCGCAAGAACAAGACCCCGGGCAAGGGCCTGGGCATCGGCTGCTTCAGCTTTATCAGCGGCGGGGTCTTCAACTGGTTCAACACCAAGTACAACTTCTCGGCCGCCGAGGTGAAGGTGTTCGAGGATGGCACCGCCCAGTTGGCGGTGATGGCCTGCGACATCGGCCAGGGCCCGGACACGGTGCTCAGGCAGATCCTGGCCGCCGAGCTGGGCATCCCTATCCACAAGATCCGCCTGATCAGCATGGACACCGCCTGCACCCCCAAGGCCGACTTGGGCACCTGGGGCAGCCGGGTCACCCTGATGAACGGCAACGCCATCATCGAGGCGGCGGGCAAGATCAAGGCCATGCTCAGGCCGGTGATGTTCAGCGAGCTGGACCTGAACCAGATCCACGACCTGGCCTTTGAGGACGAGCGGGTGTTCGTGCGGGCCAACCCCAAGAAGGGCATGGATTTCGCCGAGTGCGTGTACAAGGCCCTCCGGGGCCGCGAGGGCGAGCCGCTCACCGCCCGGGGCTATTACACCCCGCGCAACAAGGGACTGGTCAGCCCGGCCTTTTCCTTCGGGGCCCAGGTGGCCGAGGTGGCCGTGGACCAGGACACCGGCCAGATTCAGGTGGAGAAGATGTACACCGCCCACGACTGCGGGGTGGCCATCAACAAGATGTCCGTGGAGGGGCAGCTGGAGGGCGCCATCCAGATGGGCCTGGGCTACGCCCTCATGGAAGACCTGGTCATGGACGACCAGGGCCGCACCCTTAACACCACCTTCCTGGACTACAAGATGCCCGCCGCCGAGGACATGCCTCCCGGCGAGTCGGTGGAGATCGAGACCTACGAGCCCGAGGGGCCGTTCGGGGCCAAGGAGGCGGGCGAGGGCCTGGCCATCCCCACCGCGCCGGCCATCAGCCACGCGGTCTTCGAGGCGGTGGGCTACCGCTGCATGGAGACGCCCATCACGCCTGAAAAAGTCCTGCGGGCGCTGGGCAAGATCAAGTAACCAGCGTTTCGCTTTTAAATTAGTAAGGGCCTCCCGCCAGGGAGGCCCTTTTTTGCGCGGGCTCAATAGACCATACCCACGCAGGGTCGCAAGCCCGGCCCGAGGCAAATCTGTTAGCATGGAGGCGCGCGGTGGCATCACGGGCCGAGGTGAAAGTGGTGGGGTTTCGCTGGCTGAGCAGCCGGCCAAACAGCGCCTGCGAGCAATGCGCCCGGCTGCATAACCAGGAGTTTTATTACCAGCCCAAGGCCGGGCAACGGTCGGTCAACGACATGCCCGAGCCGCCTCTGCATCCCAACTGCCGCTGCCACACCGAACCCATAACCGTCACCACGGTGGAGCTTGAAGCCCAGGACGGAAAACCCTCTTTTATAGACGGAGGTTCCAAGGCGCTTGGTGGTTATTGGAAAAACAATGGCCGGGGCCTACTTGACGGACCGGTTTATCAGAAATGGTGCGGTCAATATTGGTCGGCGGGGAGAGACATCCGTGACTCGTCGGCAAGAGGTGCGGCTGACCCCAGCCCAGCGGACGACCTGGATGCGGCCTGCTCAGGGCATGACGATTGTTACGAATTATTTGACGAGGATTACTGCGACAGGCAGTTGATTGAGAATATGCAAGCTTTGTCTGATGATCCACATATGTGGCGTAACCCACCGGAGAATGCGGAAGACGCTAAAAACTTCCGCAAATGGGCAACAGTTTGGTTCAAATTGCGAGTTTTTTCGAGACAGCTTCGACCTGTTGTTTCTCCATGGTATTTTCCTAATGCGGAGTAAGGGGAGCTCATGCGTGAGAATTTGGACGTCTGCTTCGGCCTAGCTGCCTGGGCGGTTGGTTTATACACCGTCGCGTATGCCCACTATAACTTATGGCCCCACTGGGTTGAATGGCCGTATTGGCCTGCCCCCCTTTCATGGACCGTCTTTGTTTTTTTAATGTTTTTTTTCAAAAGCAGAAAGACGTGGAAGCTTTGGTGGGTTTGGCCTTCTTTACCTCTGGCTTTTATGGTGTGGGTGTTACTCGCCATAATGTTGTTTGGTCAGAGGTAATGCGGTTTATGTTCCTCATGCGGAGAAATCTGGACATTATCTTCGGCGTTATCGCCTGGGCTATAGGGCTATGCACCATTGTAGCTGACCAGCTTCCTTTGGGAGGTTACACCTTTGAGTGGATAATTTGGGTTGCCCCCCTTTCATGGTCCATCTGCGTGGTCCTGATGTTCACCTTTATAAGCCGAAAAGCAGGGAAGCTCTGGTGGGTTTGGCCTTCTTTCCCATTCGCCTTCATGGCGTGGATTTTGGTCGCCATAATCTTAGTGGGTGCGGAGAGGTAACCTCGCCAGGGGTGATCTTTAGCTTTTTCCTGCTCGTACCTCGTTAACCGTGCCAGGTTTCAATCGCCTCCCTTACCCCCCAACCTTATCCGGCAACTCCCCCAGCCCGCTCAGCGGCTCGCCGGGCAGGTCCCGCACGGTAACCGTGCCCTGAGCCAGGAGCCGGCCGTTGGCGGTGGATTCAGGCTTTGGTCCGGGACCGCTGCCTACGCCTCCTTGGCCGCCCCTGCCTTGGGCTTGGTCAGGATCAGGGCGTAGACCCCGATGACCACCAGCACCAGGGCGATGACCAGCCACAGCTCATCCAGGGTGGCCGAGGCAAAGGCCGAGATGAGGAAGATGGAAGAGAGCAGCACGATGATCTTGTTGGCAATGGACTTGGTGCCGGTCTCGATGTCCTTTTTCACTATGGCGATGCCGGACCAGAAGTAGGGGAACAGCAAGAGCAGCACCGAGATGGTCACGGTGATGTTAAAGGCGGTGGCGATGTTGCTGCCCAGGGACATGAGGATCAGCTCCACCACGGTCATGATGACGCCGTTGATCACCAGGCCCTTACTGTAGATGCCGTGCTTGTTGGTGTGGGAGTAGGCCTTGGGCAAAAAGCCGTTGTCCGCGCTGGTCTTGGCCGCCGAGGCCGAGGAGAGGTTCCACACCATGAAGCTGGCGATGCAGGCGATGGCCATCACCACCGAGGTGACCTGGCCCACCAGCTTGGAGCCGGAGATTTTCTGCATGGACAGGGCGAAGGAGGCGGGCGCGGTCTGGATCTCCTTGGCCGGGAACATGCCCTCGATCACCGTGGTGGAAGCGATGTACAACACCGCCACGATGATAAAGCCCACGATGGTGGCGATGGGCACGATCTTCTTGGGGTTGGCGATCTGCTCGTTGTTGGTGGCGATGGACTCCACCCCCACGAAGGAGAAGATGAGCACCGCGAAGCCCGAGAGGATGGCCTTGCCGGAGCCGGCGCCCGACACGTTCCAGTTGTTGGCGAACTGGGCGGGGTCGAAGTCCATCCACCCGGCCACGCCGGTGATGATCACCGAGATCAGAAGCAGGGTCACGGTGATGGACACCACCTTGGAGATCACCCCCACCCCGCGCAGGGAGGCCACCACGAACACCCAAATCAGGGCGATGACCGTGATGCCCAAAAAGATGGGGTGGTTCAGGGCGGGCACGAACATGGCCAGATAGCCCAGGCCCGCGATGAGGATGGACACGTTGGAGATGAGGTTGCCGTAGACGTAGAAGAAGCCGCTCTTGGCCCCCAGCACCGGGCTGACGTAGGTGGCCAGGGCGGTGGGGCTGGGGTCTGTGAACATCATGCCGGCCTTGACGTAGACCAGGGTGAGGAACAGGGCCCCGGCGGTGACCAGCAAAAAGGAGACCAGGGTGATGGAGCCGGTGGCGGCCAACTGCTGGGGCAGGGCGATGACCCCGCTGCCCGCCAGGGAAGACACGATGAGGAATATGGCACCTATCAGGCCGAGTTTCTTGGCTTCGCTGGTCATGCTCCGTCCCTTCTTCCTGGGCCCATGGAAACGGGCTAATGACCTATAAGTACCATATTCCCCCGATAGATAGGGCTATAAACTGGCCTCCCCCTGACGGTGTTCCAAAATGTCGCCCGGCTGGCACCGCAGATACGAGCAGATGGCGTCCAGGGTGGCCAGGCGCAGGCCCTTGATCTTGCCGGTCTTGATCAGGGAGATGTTCTGCTCGCTGATCCCCACCGCCGAGGCCAGGTCCTTGGACTTAACCTTGCGCTTGGCCAACATCACGTCCAGGTTGATAACGATCATCACAACGCCCTCCTAGACGTAGAGTTCCTGTTCCTCGGCCAACACCCGGCCCTGGTCCATGACCCAGGCCACGGTGATGACCACCAGGCCCATGAACCCGGCCACCACGTCCTGGCTGTCTATGCCCAGGACCAACAAGCGGGTGCCCGGTGTCCAGTGGAAGGTGAGGATGATTCCGGCAATGGGCTTGAACAAAAAGCTGGCCCCGGCCCAGGCGAACAAGGACCAGCCCAGTTGGCGGAAGCAGGCCACGTTGGCTGCCCGGAAAATAACTCCGTGGGCATACAGGTCGAACAGCCGCCACAGGCGCGACAAGGCGTAAATGGCCACCCCGGCGGGAAGCATGCTGGCCACAAAGGCCAGGGCCCGCGTGCCCCGTGGCAAATAGCCCTTCACCGGAACCGGCAGCTGGGCGAGGACATAGGGCAGGTGGTTTGCAAAGGCCCAGGCCAGGGCCAGAACCACGGGGACGGCAATCATCAAAAGGGTGGTCACCGTGCGCAGGCGCGCGCTCACCCTGGCTATGCGCTCGACTTGGTTTTCCATTAAACGGCTCCTCTAAAGATCGCGGTTGCTGTTGCGGCAGGCTGTGATGGGATGATGGCGCAGGTGTTTAGCTTTGTCAACAAGAATTTAAAGTAAAACGATAAAAATTAAAAACGAAGGGTTGTTTTCAAGGCTGGGGGTGGTCTAGATAGCAGCGCAGGGGCCGGAACATCCAGTTTTCAAAGCACTGATTGCAGGAGCGGCAGGAGGCTTCCCGTGTGTCGCCGCTCTCCCAGCGCCGGGCCAGCTCCGGCTCGCGGATGAAAGGCCGGCTCATGGCCACCAGGTCCGCCTCGCCTTGGGCCAGCACCTCCTGGATCACCCCGAGGCTGCGCAGGCCGCCCACCAGGATCACGGACGCATCGGTCCGTTGCTTGAGAGCCCGGGCATACTCCCGGAAGTAGGCTTCTTGGCTGGGGGCGCGCACCCCCCTGACCGCGATGCGTTCTCCGCTTTCGGACAGGGTGCCGCCGGAAACCTCGATGCCGTCCAGGCCCGCCGCCGCGATCAAGGCCGCCATGTCCACCGCCTCCTGGCCGCGTAAACCGTGCTCCGTGAAATCGTCGAAGCTCAGCTTCATGAGCAGGGTGAAGCCCGGCCCCACCAGCTCCCGGCAACGCCTCACCACCTCCACCGCGAAACGGGCCCGATTGGCCGCGCTGCCGCCGTAGCCGTCGCTCCGGCGGTTGGTGAAGGGAGACATGAAGTTGGTGATGAGGTTGCCGTGAGCGCCGTGGAACTCCACCGCATCAAAGCCGGCCGCTTGGGCGCGGCCACAGGCCCGGCCGAACAGCTCCACCACCTCCGCGATGTCGTCCTGGGTCATTTCCCTCGGGGTCACCCCGGTGGCCTCGAGGGGCACCGCCGAGGGGGCCATGGGAGCCGACCCCCGCAGTTCGGGAGGCTCCATGCGGCCGTTGTGGCCGATCTGCAGGGCCAGCTTGGCCCCCTGGGCGTGGACCGCGTCCACAATCTCAGCCCAAGGCTCGATGAAGCGGTCGTGGTGTATGGCCAGGGGCGACAAGACTCCAAGGGTGCTGGGCCGCTTTGCCCAGGCCCCTATGGTGGCCCCGCTGGTGATTATCAGGCCCACCCCGGACCCGGCCAGGCGGCAGTACAACTCCCGGAGCCGGGCGGTGGGAAACCCTTGGTCCGTGGCCATGCCCTCGAAGGTGGCGGCGCGCACCAGGCGGTTGGGCAGTTCGAGCCCGCCCAGGGCGGCCGGTTGGAACAGCGGTTCGGGCATTTTCGGTTATTCCAAAGTCCACCACTTGGTGAAGTAGGTCAGGCGCACCTTGCCCGCCTTTTCCTGGGCCCACTCTTCCAAGCCCATGCGCTTGATCAGGCACAGGTTGAAGACTTTGGTGTTGTGGGGCACCTTTTCCGCCCGGTCGGCGTAGGGGTGCAGGTGGTCGCAGGGAAACTCGTCGCAGTCGCAGCAGAACTCGTGCCCCTTTTCCTGGCTGCAGCCATAGGCCGGGCAGGGCCCCTCGCGGTCCATGGACACCTTGTGCATGGGCGGCTGGCCTTCGTGGGCCCGGCAGCCGTAGCAGCGCATGATCTCCTCGGGCACGCCCATGGTGTCGTGAAAGGACTTGGTGATCTTGAGCGCCTCGGGGTCGCCCTGCGTGGCCAAATAGAAATAGCAGTTGAAACAATCCAGGCCGCAGGGCGCGGTCAGGTGATGATAGTCCATTCGGGGCCTCCCTTAAGGTTCGGCTTCATGACACCACGGCCGCGCCCCGTCCCGCATCCCCCGGCCGGGGGATGGCTTTTTCAGGCCAAAAAGGGCTCCCCCCACACCCGCTCCAGGCCCCGCAGCGAGCCCCACAGGTCCGGCTCGGCGTGGGGTTCCAGGGTCAGCAGGGGCGGCGTGGCCAGGGCGGCGATGCGCTCCTTGAGCCAGGCCCAGTCCACCACCCCGCAGCCCGGCGGCTGGTGGGTGTCAAAGGTGGCGTCGTTGTCGTGCAGATGCATCTCCCCCACATGGGGCGACAGGGCCTCCCACCACGCGGCCAAGGGGGTGGGGGTGAAGCAGTGGGCGTGGCCCACGTCCAGGCAGAAATCCACCGCGGGCCCGCCGGCCGCCATGATGGCCTGGCGCGCGGCCACGAGCACCTCGGGAACGGGCTCAAAGGTGTTTTCCAACACCAGGGGGCAGCCGCCCTGGTGCAGACGGGCGGCGATGGGAGCCAGGCCCTCGGCCAGGCGCGAGCAGAACGCCTCGAGGTCGCGGTGGGTGTCGGCCAGATATCCCAGGTGGGCCACCGCCTTGACCGCGCCCAGGGCCAGGGCCCATTCGGCCGCCTGGCCGATGCGCCCCAGGCTGGCGCGGGCAATGGCCGGGTCCGGGCTGCCGGGCGCCAGGTCCATGAAGGGCAGATGCACGCTCACCCGCCTTGCCCGCAGCAGATCCGCCGCCTGGGCCACCTCGTCGTCGCCCATGCGGTCCAGGGCCACGGCGTCGATGCCGATCTCCGGGTTCACCGGCAGGGCCTGGGCCAGGACGCGGTGGCGTCCCAGCAGCATGGTCAGGGGCAGGTTCACCTGCACCTGGGCCAGCCAGGGCCAGGTGCGGCCGGTGGCGGCGGCCTCCAGGAGGGCCTCGGCCGCCGGGCCGGGTTCGGCCGGAGCCGGGGCGTCGCAGCCGGGCATGGCCTTGCCCCAGGCCAGGGTGGGGCAGGGCAGGCCCTCCAGGTCGCGCGGGTCCCAGCTTGGCTCCAGGCAAAGCAGGGCCGAGGGCCGAAGCTCCGGGGGGCAGGCGCTCAGGGCCAAGGACAGGCCGCCCTTGGGGGCGGCCAGGGCCGGGGCGGGCTCCCCGGCCGGGCCGATGAACAGGGGCCTGGCCCGGCTCTCCAGGCGGCGGGCCACCTCGGCCGCCCGGGCGCGGGCCGGGGGCTCGCCAACCAGCCAAATCACCGGGGCGGGGCTCATCGTATGGACTCCGGGCTGGTATGCTGGTAAATCAGAGGCACAAGGAGGATGGCTATGCCGGTCATAGAGCTAAACGTCTCCGATCAGGTCTATCTGCGGTGGTTGGATTTTCGCACTTCCCAGCAGGCCAGCCGCCTGGAGGAAGCCGGGGTGCTGGGCGATTGGATCCTCACCGGCTTCATAAACAACGTCAACGACTATCTCAAGCAGGGCGGACCCACCGGGGCCGAGGACGCCAGCGCCCGCCGCCAGCGTCTGGAGGCCACGGCCCGCAATAGCCTGTCCAAGCCCCAGAAGCGGGTGCTGCCCATGTTCGACGAGAACGAGACCGTCACCCTCGACGAGATCAGCCGGGTGCTGGGCATCACGCCCGAGGACGGGGCCGCGCTGACCGCCCAGTGGGTGGAGGACCAATACCTGTCCCCGGCCCCGGAGCGCGACAACTCGCCCACCTTCACCCTTTCCCGCGCCTGGCGGGAGCGCAACCTGGCGGCCAACCGGCCCTCTTTGCACGCCCCCCGGCGGCTGCATTATGCCAAGGGATCCAAGCCCGGCCCCAACGAAATTTAACTCCGGCTTCGCCAGCCACCGCCATACTGCGTTGCTGGCATCGCTCGGGCCTCGACGTAGTTTCAGCTACGCCTCCGGCCCTCGCTCGCCAGACGCCTTGTCTGCCGGCGGCTGGCAAAGCCGCTTAGCCCCAGGCGGCCAGTCCTAGCGCATACTTGGTGCCCATGAGCGGATGATAGGGCACCACCCGCACGGCCAGCCCCAGGCGGCCGGTGCTCTGGGCCTTTATCTTGCCGGTGAACTCCCAGGTCCCGTCGCCGCCTCCGGCGGGGTCCAGGTTGTGGGTCAGGCGCTCGGCAAACTCGCCATCCGCCCCCAGCTTGCCGTAATAGGCGTCCACCGCCACCTCGCCGGGCTGCAAACCGCCCAGGTGCACCCGGGCCTTGATGGTCAGCTCATCGCCCCAGGTGGCGTTCTCGGGTGAATCGCTGTAAGCCTGCTCCACCCTCACCTCGCCCCAGTTCTCCATGATGCGCCGCACCCAGGCCCCCAGCTCGCGGGCCCCGGCGAAGTCCGAGCCCACCAGGCCGTTGTAGCGGTCCCCGGCGGGCAGATAGCCCAGCTCGGCGTAGTCCTCCAGCATGCGGTGGCTGTTGAACTCCGGGCACAGGTTAAGCAGGCTCTTCTTGACGTAGGCGATCCATCCCCGGGGCAGGCCCTCGTGGTCGCGGCGGTAGAACAGGGGGGCCACCTCGTTCTCCAGCAAACGGTACAGGGCACGGCCCTCCACCTCGTCCTGGGGATAGGCCTCGGTGTGCTCCTCGCCTCGGCCGATGGCCCAGCCCAGGCCGGGCTGGAAGCCCTCGTCCCACCAGCCGTCCAACACGCTTAGGTGCAGGCCGCCGTTGGCCACCGACTTCATGCCGCTGGTGCCGCAGGCCTCCAGGGGCCGGCGGGGGGTGTTGAGCCATATGTCGGCCCCTTGCACCAGGTAGCGGGCGGTGTTGATGTCGTAGTCCTCGATGAACACCACCCGGTCCGAGAACCGAGGGTCGCGGGTCAGGGCGGCGATGCGCCGGATGAACTCCTTGCCCTCGTTATCCTTGGGGTGGGCCTTGCCCGCGAAGATTATCTGCATGGGCCGCTGGGGGTCGTTGAGAAGCTTGGCCAGGCGGTCCAGGTCCTGGGCGATCAAGACCGCCCGCTTGTAGGTGGCGAAGCGCCGGGCGAAGACGATGGTCAGGGCCTCGGGGTTCAACACCTCGGCCGCGTGCTTCAGCTCCTCGGCGCTGGCCCCTCTTTGGGCCAGCTGGGCGCTCAGGGTGCGGCGCAAAAAGTCCACCATCTGGCCCCGGCGGCGCTCGCGCACTCGCCACAGCTCGCCGTCGGGCACCTCGTCGATGGCCTTCCACACCGTCTGGCTGTCCGGGTCCTCGTGCCAGCCCGGGCCCAGGTAGCGGTAGTAGAGATAGGCCACGTCGTTGGAGATCCAGGAGGGGATGTGCACCCCGTTGGTCACATGGGTGATGGGCAGGTCCTCGGTGGGGAAGTGGGGCCACACCCCGGCCCACATGTTGCGGCTCACCTGGCCGTGCAGCCGGCTCACCCCGTTGGCGAAGCCGCTGAGCCGCAGGGCCAATACGGTCATGCAGAACAGCTCGGCCTGGTCCGTGGGGTTGATGCGGCCGTAGCCCATGAGCACCGGCATGGAGATGCCCAACTCCTGCACGTAGCCCTCGAAGTGGCGGCGCACCAGCTCGGGGTCGAAGTAGTCGTTGCCCGCCGGCACCGGGGTGTGGGTGGTGAAGCAGTTGGAGGCGCGCACCACCTCGCGGGCCTCGTCGAAGCTCAGGCCCTTTTCTTGCTTTAGCTGGCGGATGCGCTCCAGGCTGGCAAAGGCGCTGTGCCCCTCGTTCATGTGGATCACGTTGGGCTCGATGCCCAGCGCGGCCAACAGGCGCACCCCGCCGATGCCCAAAAGAATCTCCTGGCGGATGCGCATCTGGCGGTCCCCGCCGTAGAGCTTGTAGGTCACCGCCCTCAGATCCGGGGGGTTGGCCTCGATGTTGGCGTCCATGAGGTACAGGGGCACCCGCCCCGCCCGCACCCGCCACACCCGGGCCTTGAGGGGCCGGCCCTCGATGTTCACCTCCACGGTCAGCTCCTGGCCGTCGTCGCCCAGCATCAGCTCCATGGGCAGGGTCCAGAAGTCGTTGGGGTGATACTCCTCCTGCTGCCAGCCGTCCGCGTCCAGATACTGGGTGAAGTAGCCCTGGCCATAGGCCAGGCCGATGCCCGCCAGGGGCAGGTTCAGGTCGGAGGCGCTTTTCAAATGGTCGCCGCTCAGGATGCCCAGGCCCCCGGAGTACAGGGGCAGGCAGTCGGCCAGGCCGTACTCAGCCGAGAAATAGGCGATGGACAGGTTCTCCGGGGCCCGGCCGTTCAAAAAGGCGCAGCGCTCGGCCCCCAGGTAGCCGCGCATCTGGTCGGCCACCCGCTCCATCTGGGCCAGGAATCCGCTGTCGTTGGCCAGGGCCTCCAGACGCTCCTGGCTCACCTGATTTAACATGGCCACCGGGTTGTGCTTGAGCTGGGACCACAGGTGGTGATCCACCCGCTGCCACAGGTCCACCGCCTCGGCGTGCCATGAGAACCACAGGTTGCCCGCCAGCTCGGCCAGGGGCGCCAGAACCTGGGGCAGGTTGGGCTTTATGGTGAATGTAAGGCTTGGCCGCAAGGCTCGCCTCCGGTGTGTTGAGGTTTCGGTTTGGCTCGGTCGATGCCCCAATTGTGACCAGGGCCACGGCAAATAGCAAGGTTTGCTTGGGGCGGTGCGCCTGGCCCCCAGGGTGTGCTAACCTACACCCTCCGGGCGCGCAACGCCCTGATATTTCAGCTGCCCAGCAACCCCGGCGCTTGACCCACAAAGGAGGGGCCTGGCCATGCAATACGATGCCGTGATCGTTGAGACCGGCGATAAATACGTCGGCACTATCACCCTGAACCGCCCGGACAGCCTGAACACCTTTAACACCGTAATGGCTGATGAGCTTTTGGCGGCCCTTGACCAGATGGAAAATGACAAGAACGTCCGGGTCATCCTCATCAAGGGCGCGGGCCGGGCCTTCTGCGCCGGCATCGACGTGAACGAGCTGGCCGGCAAGAGCGCCATGGAGTACCGGGACTGGATCGAGAGGATGGAAAATCCCCTCATGGCGATCTCCCGGATGAAAAAGCCGGTGATCGCCCAGGTGCATGGGTTGGCCGTGGCCAACGGCATGGGGCTGGTGGCCGCCTCGGACCTGGCCATCGCCTCGGAGGAGGTCCGCATGGGCCTCACCGCCATCAACGTGGGCCTGAACTGCGTCGGTCCGGTGATACCGGTGGCCAAGTGCGTGGGCCGCAAGAAGGCGCTGGAGCTGCTGCTCTACGGTGATCTGATCGACAGCGCGGAGTCTCTCAAGCTGGGCCTGCTCAACAAGGTGGTTGCCAAGGACGAGCTGGAGGCCAAGGCCCGCCAGTGGGCCGAGGAACTGGCCCAAAAGAGCCCCATAGGGGTCCAGATCGCCAAGAGCGCCTTTTATAAATCCGAGGACCTTGACTATGAGAAAAAATTTGCCTATATGAACGAGGCCTTCGCCCGTTTGTGCACCACTGATGACGCCAAGGAGGGCGTGGCGGCCTTTTTTGAAAAAAGAAAGCCCGTGTGGCAGGAAAAGTAGCCTGACCCGGACCCGGACAAGCTAGATCATAACGCCGGCAACGGCGCCCACCTTGGGGCCGGCTGGGGCGACACGGCCCAGCCCCTATTGCCCTTCATGTGGTTTTTCGACGAGGGAGACAGCTATGACCCCGGAAGAGATGCGCGACAAGGCCAAGGATTTATTTCTCAAACGCATGCACTGCAGCCAGGCCCTGATGATGGTGGGGCAGGATAAGCTGGGCATCGAAGATCCGGGTATGATCCGGGCGGTGGGGGCCTTTGGCGGAGGCATCGCCTCCAGCGGCCGGACCTGCGGCATCCTGCTGGGGGCCATTGCCGCGGTCTCGGCCCGTTACGGCAAGTCGCGTCCCGAGGAAAAAGACGATCCCAAGATGTGGCGGATCAGCTTCAAGCTGATCAAGGCCTTTGAGCAAATGTGCCAGCCCTACGGCAGCATCAACTGCGCGGATATCGCCCAGGTGGCCTGGAAGGACAAGGAGCAGGTCAAGAACTTTTATGGCAGTCCCGAGAGCCGGCGCCTCAGCGTGTGCGCCGAGCTCAACGGCGAGCTGGCCAAGGTGCTGGGCGAGCTGCTGGAGGAGGCCGAGGCCGTGGAGTCCTGAGCGGCTCTCAACCTTGATTCACCATCTGACCTGCCAAGGAGCCGAGATTGGACCCCTCTGAGATGCGCGCCCGCGCCGAGGAGCTTTTCAGCAAGCGGTTCACCTGAAGCCAGACCCTCATGACCGTGGGTCAGGAAAAGCTGGGACAGCACAACCTGGAACTGATCCAGGCCATGGCCGCCTTTGGCGGCGGCCCCGCCCGGATGGGAGGGCCCTGCGGCATCCTCTCCGGCGCGGTCGCGGTGGTGGCCATGCTTTACGGCCGGCGCACCCCCGCCGACAAGATCGACAACCGGCTCTATGAACTCAACCAAAAGCTGGCCGACCGCTTTGCCCAACTCTGCGAGCCCTACGGTGGAATGGACTGCTTCGACATCGTGGCCGTGGATTGGCGCGACCAGAGCCAGATAGAAAAGTTCCGCGAGCGAGGCGACGGCCGCCTGCAAAAGTGCGCCCGCCTGGTGGGGGAGATGGCCTTCTACTTGGGCGAGCTGTTGGACCAGAACGGGATCGGACGCGGCTAGATCGCCGCCTCCACCGGGGTGGGGCTCAAGATTTCTTCCAGCACCGAGGGTGTTATCTCCAACAGCAGGCCCCGCTTGCCGCCGTTGATCAGCAGGCGGGGCAGGGCCAGGATGCCCTTTTCCACGTACACCGGCAGGGGCTTGCGGATGCCGAAGGGGCTTATGCCCCCCACCTGGTAGCCGGTGTGGCGCTGGGCGTCGCGCTCCGGGCAGGGGTTCACTTCCTTGATCCCCAACTGGCGGGCCAGGGCCTTGGTGCTCACTTCCTTGTCGCCGTGCATCAGCACCAAAAAGGGGGCTTTGTCCGGCCCGGCCATGACCAGGGTCTTGACCACCGCGTGCTCGTCCGCGCCCAGCTGGCGGGCCGCCTCGCCGGTGCCGCCGTGATCCACGTAGTCGTAGAGGCGGGGAATAAAATCCACGCCGGCCCCCTTCAAGGCGTGCAGGGCCGGCGTGGAAGGTATCTTTTTTTTAGGCATAGCGCAGAAGGGCGGCGATGTCTCCCAGCCCGTCCAGGGGCGAATCGCCGTCGATCTGCTCCAAACGGGCCCCGCCTTGCAGGGCCCCGGCCACGGCCAGGTTGACCACGTCGTTCACCGGGGTCATGGCTTGGTTGCAGATGGGGCAGTTGTCGGCCACGTGGCGCAGGCGGCCGCAAGAGGGGCAGGCCCCGCCCGCCGCGGTGAATCCCCGCCGCACGAACAGGGTGTGCACCTTGCCCTCGAACAGGGCGCCCAGGGTCTGGTTGAGCCCGGTGGCCGCCTGGCCGCCCGGCCCCAGGTTGTCGGCCAGCTTGGCCAGCAGGCCCTCCTGGCGCTGGCGCCGGGCCGCCTGCAACACCTGCCGCACCTCGGCGGCCACCGCCGTCTGGTTGCAACCCACCTCCAGGCTGAAGCTGCCGGCCAGGCGCCCGCTCAGATAGGGGTGCAGGTGCTCGGCCAGCTCATCGGCCGTGGATTTGAGCCCGCCCAGCACCAGTTGGCGCGATTGGGTCTGGTCCATCAGCTCGCGGGCGCGGGCGGCCACTTCGTCCAGATAGCGCCCCCGGGCCTGCTCGGCCTTGCGGGCCACGTGGTTGTCGCCCATGCGTCCCTGGCCGCCGCCCTCGGGGGTCGCGGCCTCTTCGCCGTTTATCTCGGCCTCGGGCAGCTCGCTGGCCCCGCCCAGGAAGCAGCGGAAAAAGCGGGCCCGCTTGCCGTCCAAAATAACGGCCAGGGTGGGCTCCAGGTCGCCGGCCAGGGCGGCCAGGGGCCGGATGTAGGGGGCCGGTCCGGTTTCCAGCAGGTTGGCCACCGGCACCTCCAGGTGCAGGGTCTCGAACAATCCGGCCGGGGCGCAGGCAAACACGGCCAAGCCCCGGCCCGGGCTGCCCGGTAGTTGGTCCACCATGCGCTCCAATCGATCTATGTCTTCGGCCAGCTTGGGCCAGTCCGCCTTTGATCCGTTGTTGTTTAGCTGCTGCTCCTTTTTCTTCACCAACTCGCCCAGGGTGAGCATGCGCTGCTCACGGCTCTGGTCCAGGGCCAAATAAAGGCTCAGGGTGGGGTTGGGAGTGGTGCGAATGGAAGCAAGCTGATGCAGTTGGCGGTCTTCAAGCATAAAACTCTCCCTCGGTCAGGCAGGAGCCTGCCGTATGCTCGGCGCGCCGGTGCGCGCGGGCGTTGGGGGATGCGGCCTCGGGGCATGCCCTTGGCCAACGGGTGGGTGATGAATCCGTCCGCTGGGGACAGAACATCGCACCTCCATTCCGGGTGCTCGAAATCCTAATACTTCAGTCCATAACAACTTAATTTCAGAATAGCGCCGGGGCCCGTCCGGGGTCAAGACGCCAGGCCCGCACATGGTTTTAATTGTGTTGAGCGGCAAAAAGAGATAAGATCGCCAAAGGCTTAGCTGATTCGGCCCCTTTGAGGTAAAGCGCCAGTGAGCATTGATTCCAAACAGTTGCGCAAGGTGTTGAGCATGCACGCCCGGCGCATCAGCCGGGAGCGCTCCCGGGGCCTGCGCTTCGCCACGCCCGACAGCGAGCCCCCCAACCCGGTGGAGCAGAGCATAGAGGCCCGCCGCCAGCAGGTCTTGTCCAAGATCACCGAGGACATCGTGGCCGGGCTTTCCTCGCGCAGCATGCGCCTGGCCCCGGAGATCGACGACCCCCGCGACCTGGCCCTGGACCGTCTCTCCCTGGAGTATGGCCAATCCCTTTTCGCCGAGGACCTGCCCGGAGGCGGGGTGCGCCTGCTGATCAGCGACCCGGATATGGGCGGCGAGCTGTCTCCCTTGCCCGCCGCGGAACAGGAGGCCCTGGGCCGCCGTCTGACCCATCTGGAAAACCAGGTGAGCGACAGCCTGGCCCCCTGAATCGCCCTTCAGAAACCTCTCCGGACAACCATCTGTATTTGCTAGGTAAAATCCCGGCGATTCGCCGCGGCCTCCCCGGGGGGATTAGGGGTTGACGCCCGGGCTCCTGGCAGATAAGAATGCCGCCAAGGTTACGATTCGATCACCATCGGGTTACGTCCCGGTTACAAGGCTGCCCGCAATACCGTGAATCTCACCACAATCATCATTCAGGCCCTGGGAGGGCTGGGCCTGTTCCTGCTGGGCATGAAGCTCATGTCCGAGGGCCTGCAAAAGGTGGCCGGCGACCGGCTGCGCGCCTTTTTGGAGGCGGTCAGCAACCGCCGGGTCATCGGCTGTCTCACCGGAGCCCTGGTCACCGCGGTGGTGCAGTCCTCCTCGGTGACCACCGTCACCCTGGTGGGCTTTGTCAACGCCGGCCTGCTGAACCTCACCCAGGCCCTGGGGGTGATCCTGGGGGCCAACGTGGGCACCACGGTCACTGCCCAGCTCATCGCCTTCAAGATCAGCGACCTGGCCTTGCCCTGCATCTTCATCGGGGTGGGCTTCAAGTTTTTTGCCAAGCGGCGCAAGTGGCGCTACATCGGCGATGTGATCCTGGGCTTCGGCCTGCTGTTCTACGGCATGGAGCTGATGAAAAACGGCTTCAAGCCGCTGCGGACTCATCCCGAGTTCATCGCCTTTTTCACCAAGTTCGACGCGGGCAGCATCGGGGGCATCCTGTTGTGCGTGCTCACCGGCGCGGTGCTCACCATACTGGTGCAGTCCTCCTCGGCCACGGTGGGCATAACCATGGCCTTGGCCAGCCAGGGCCTGTTGAACCTGCCGGGCTCGGTTGCCCTGATATTGGGCGAAAACATAGGCACCACCATCACCGCCGAACTTGCCAGCATCGGGGCCAATCTGGGCGCCCGCCGGGCGGCCAGGGCCCACACCATGTTCAACGTGATCGGTGTATGCTACATCGTCCTCTTGTTCCATCCCTTTGTCTCGTTTGTGGAATGGGTCACCGGCAGCCTAATGGGCATCGGACCGGCCCAGGCCGCGGTGCCCGGCCATGAGCAGCCCAACATCAGCCGCTACATCGCCAACGCCCACACCATGTTCAACGTGCTCAACGCCATGGTCTTTTTGGCCATCCTGCCCCTATTGGCCAAGGCGGCCATCAAGCTCACCCCGGGCAAAGAAGCCGAGGTGGTGCTGCAGGACATGGGGCGGCCGATGCACCTGGACTACAAGTTCGTGGACAACCCCTCGGTGGCCCTGGCCCAGGCCCGCGAGGAGACGGTGCGCATGGGGCGCATGGCCCAGGTCATGTACCGTGACGTCACCGACGTGCTGTTCAACCGCAAGCTGGAAAACCTGGCCCGCTGGAAGCAATCCGAGGAGGCCCTGGACAATCTGCAACGGGCCATCACCGAGTTTTTGGTCCAGGTTAGCCAAGGCTCCATCACCGAGCTCGAAAGCCGCGAGGTCAACTCCCTTCTGCGCATGGTCAACAACTTCGAGCGGGTGGGCGATGCCACCGAGAACCTGGCCGAGCTCACCGAAGAGATGGTGGAGAACAAGCTGGAGCTGGCCGAGCGCGGCATGGAGGACTACCAGACCATCCGCGACAAGGTGGGCCGCTTCTTGGAAATGGTCACCACCGCCGCGGCCGAGCGCCACCGGGAGATCATGGACGCCGCCAAGCTCATGGAGGACGAGATCAACTTCATGCGCGACGAGATGCGCGACGACTATCTGGGCCGCCTGCGCTCCGGGGTGTGCACCGTGGATCCGGGCCTGGTGTTCGTGGACATGCTGGCCAACTTCGAGAAGGTGGGCGATTACTGCTACAACATCGCCCAGGCCGTGGCTGGAGAGAGATAGCCGATAGCGGGGCCGGCTTCGCCAGACGGCGGGATACTGCGTTGCGGGCCGCGCTCCAACTTCGACGTAGTTTCAGCTACGCCTCCGGTTGTCGCTTGCCCGCGCCTTGTCTACCGCCGCCTGGCTGTGCCGCACATGGTGCGGCGCTTTTTTTTTTAATCCAAAGAAATTTTTAAGAGGTGGTTCACAGGGCCCAGGCTAGACGCCCAGGGGCCACTTCTTCCCGCCCATCTCCAGGGCGAAACCCTCGCCCTCTTCCACGATCTTCTCGGCGAGCTGATAGTAGGCCTGCCTGAGCAAACGGGCCGGGAAGGCCCCGTTTTTCACGGTGCAGTAGATGATCTCGTTGTCGCCCATCTTCAGGGTGGACGGGTCCAGGGGCTCGCTGGTGCCGTCGTTCAGGCTCAGCGTCGCGCCCTGGTCCGTGAACGCCACCCGGCTCACCACGAAGAAGGTGTCAGCCACCTCCAGCTCGCAGCTCTTGCCGTCGATGGTCACCACGTAGTGCCCGTCCTCCAGGCGCACCGAGTCGTAGATGAGCTGGATGATGGTGGGGTGCACCATGGGCCTTCCGGCGGAGGACATCTGGCCCTCGGGGCTCACCTGGATCTGGCAGGGCGGGTAGATGCCCTCCCAGCCCTCGGGGATGTACTTGCTCAGATCAGGCAGCTCGTCGCTCATCAGGCCCTCCTAAAATCGTTTTTCCGTGTCCACCAACAGGGTCACCGGCCCGGAGTTGACCAGGCTCACCTCCATCATGGCCCCGAACACCCCGGTGGCGGTCTTGAGGCCCAGGCCCTCCAGCTCGGCCACAAAGGCCCGGTACAGGGGCTCGGCCGCCTCGCCCCCGGCCGCCCGGACAAAGGAGGGACGCCGCCCCTTGGCGCAGTCGCCCCACAGGGTGAACTGGCTCACCACCAGCACCTCGCCCGCCGTGTCGCTCACCGAGAGATTCAGCTTTTCGTTGTCATCGGGAAAGATGCGCAGGCCCGCGATCTTCTTGGCCAGCCAGGCGGCCTGTTCGGGCCCGTCCTGTTGGCTCACGCCCAACAGCACCATGAGCCCCGGGCCGATGGCGCCCACGGTCCGGCCCTCCACCTCCACCGAGGCGCGGCTCACCCGTTGGACCACAGCTCGCATGGCCTACTCCAGATGGTCGATGAGCCCGGCCAGGTATCCCCCGCCGAAGCCGTTGTCTATGTTCACCACGCTCAGGCCCGGCGCGCAGGAGTTGAGCATGCCCAGCAGCGCGGCCAGGCCGCCGAAACTGGTGCCGTATCCCACGCTGGTGGGCACCGCCACCACCGGCTTGTCCACCATGCCCGCCACCACGCTGGGCAGCGCCCCCTCCATGCCCGCCACCACCACGAAGGCGCTGGCCCGCTCCAGGGCATCGGCCGAGGCGAGCAGCCGGTGCAGGCCGCTCACGCCCACGTCGAACACCGTCTCCACCTGCGAGCCCATGAGCCGGGCGGTGAGCACCGCCTCGTTGGCCACGGGCAGGTCGCTGGTGCCCGCCGCGATCACCACCACCCTGCCCTTGCCGGGCCGGGGCGGGTCGGCCGCCGCCAGGCTGAGGCAGGCGCAATCCGGATGGTGCTCCAACTCGGGATACAGGGCCTGGACCTCGGCGGCCTTGGCCGGATCCACCCGGGTCACCAGCACGGCCGAGCCCTGCCGGTGCAGGGAGTGGCCGATGGCCGCGATCTGCTCCGGGCTCTTGCCCGCCCCGAAGATCACCTCGGGGAAACCCTGCCGGATCACCCGGTGGTGATCCACCTTGGCAAAGCCCAGGTCCTCGTAAGGCAGCTTTTTCAGCCTCTCCACCGCGCTGGCCGGAGCCAGGGCGCCGGAGGCCACCTGCTCCAGCAGTTGGGTCAGCTTGTCGGAGTTCACCAGGGCTTGTCCTTTCCATGGGGCGTAACATATAGTTGGCGAAGAAATAGTTTAGCCGCTCAAACAGGGAGGCGCAAACCCGGCGAGCCATGAATCCGCATTCCCCACAGCCCCCGGCCGCCTGGCTGGAGATCCGGCTGAGCGCCCCGGCCCCCATTGCCGAGGCCGCGGCGGACCTGCTCACCGCCCTCACCGGCCACGGGGTGATCCTGGACGAGCCCGATGACGGCAGGGGCCTGGTGGCGGTGCGGGCCTTTCTGGAGGCCGGGCCCGAGATGGGGGCGCAGCGGAGCCAGGTGGAGCTTTACGCCCGGCAGCTGGCCTCGGGGCCGGACGGGGACGCGGTGTCCCTGGAGTTCGCCGATCTGCCCGCCGAGGACTGGGGCGGGGCCTGGAAGCGCTATTTCCACCCCCGCCTGGTAACCCAGCGCCTCATCGTGGCCCCGCCCTGGGAGCAGGCCCAGCCGGGAGAGGGCCAGGTGGTGCTGGTCATCGATCCGGGCCAGGCCTTCGGCACCGGCCAGCACCAGAGCACCCAGCTGGTGCTGCGCCGTTTGGAGCGCCTGGCCGACCGGGCCGGGCTGCCCGCCAATCTGCTGGACGTGGGCTGCGGCAGCGGCATCCTTTCTCTGGCCGCGCTCAAGTTCGGGGCCGGCCGCGCGGTGGGCATAGACCTGGAGCCCGAGGCGGTGGCCGCTTCCAGGGCCAACGCGGAGCTCAACCGCCTGCGCCACGGCCTGGAGGTCAGCCTCACCCCCCTGGCCGAGATCGAGGAGCGCTTCCCCCTGGTGCTGGCCAACATCACCGCCATGGAGCTTTGCGGCCTGGCCGAACAGTTGGCCGCCCATCTGGCTCCGGGCGGCGAGCTGGTGCTTTCGGGCCTTTTGGTCGATCAGATCCCCAAGGTGCTCGCCGACTTTGCCGGGCAGGGCCTGGATCTCAAGGAACAGGACTCCCTGGCCGGCTGGGCCTCCCTGGTGCTGGCGTGAGCCCGCGCCGCTTTCTCGCCCCTGCCGGCTCCCTGGTGCCGGGCGAGCTGCCCCTGCCCGCCGAAGAGGCGGCCCACGCCCGCAAGGTGCTGCGCCTGTCTCCCGGCGAGGAAGTGGAGCTCATCGACGGAGCCGGCGCCCGCGCTCTGGGCGTGCTCACCCATCTGAACAAGCAGGGCGGCGCGGTCAGGGTGGAGTCCGTGGACCAGGCCCCGGCGCCCCTGCCGGAGCTGGTGCTCTGCCCCGGCCTGCTCAAGGGACCGGCCATGGACCTCATCGCGGTCAAGCTGACCGAGCTGGCCTGCGACCAGGTGCGCCCGGTGCTCAGCCAGCGGGCGGTGCCCCGGCTCAAGGACCCTGGAGCCAAGCAGGAGCGCTGGTCCCGTTTGGCCCGCCAGGCCCTCAAGCAGTGCGGCGCGGCCCGGGCCCCCAGCTTTGCCGCGCCCGCGCCCCTGGACGATCTCCTGGCCGCCGCGCCGGACGATGCCCTCAAGCTGCTGCTCTACGAGCAGGAGCAGGGCGTCTCCCTGGCCCGGGTTTTGGCCCAGGCCGCCGCGCCCCGCCAGGTGTGGGTCCTGGTGGGCCCGGAGGGCGGCTGGGCCCCCCAAGAGGCCGAGGCCGCCCAGGCGGCCGGTTTTGTGTCCTGTGGCCTGCCCCACACCATCCTGCGGGCCGAGACCGCCTGCCTGGCCGTGGCCAGCGTGATCCGGTTCGGCCGGGAGTACGAGCATGGCGCGACCCTTTGACCAACTGACCCCCTCCCTCACCCGTCTGGGCCCGCCACCCGAACAGGCCCGGCGCGAGGTGCTGTTCATCCACGGGGCCTGGGGCGGGGCCTGGCTGTGGGAGGGCCTGGCAGAGGCCGTGGCCGAGGCGGGCTACGGGGTGAGCCTCATGGAGCAGCCCGGCCACGGGAGCGACCGCTGGGATCTGCCCTGGGCCACCAGCATCAAGGACTACGCGGACCTCAGCCGCCGGGCCGCCGCCGGGTTGGGCCAGCCGGTGCTGGTGGGCCATTCCCTGGGCGGCTGGCAGGTGCAAAAAATCTGGGAGGCCGTGGACCTGCCCGGCGTGCTCCTGGCCCCCCTGCCGGGAAACGGCCTGCCCAAGCGCAGCCTAATGCGCATGATGCTGCAATATCCCGGCCCCATGTTGGGGGCCAGCCTGCTGCAGCCGGTGGCCATCAAGGATGCGGCCATGGCCCGCCGCCTGTTCTTCCATCAGATGGGCGAGGCGGACATTGAGGAGCACGTCAAGCACCTGGTGCCCGAGCCCGCCCGGGTGTGCCTGGAGATGGCCTGGGGCCTGGCCAAGGCCCGCCCCGGGCCGGGCGGCCAGCCCCGGTTGCTCATCGCTCCGGAGCTGGACTACTTCTTCCCGCCACACCGGCAGAAGGACCTGGCCGAGGAGCTGGGCGCCCGCTTCGCCATGCTGCACGGCCTGCCCCACGACCTCTGGCTGGAAGACCAGGAGGGCAGGGTGCTCGCTCTCTTGCTGGAATTTTTGGAGAGCTTGGAAGGCTAGGGCCAGGCGCCGGCTTTCTTGCCGCCTCGCTAGCGACTAAGCAATCTCTGTTCGCCAATGGGGCTCACCACAGCAGGGCCAAATGGCTAGAGGTTTATTTGATCTGGTGCAGGGGCGAAGTTTGCCCCCGCCCAGGAGCCTGGCGATGAAAGTAAAAAAGGCGGGAGCAACCTAGGCCCTGCCTTCTTTTTCAGGAAAATAGCCGTCATCGCGAGGCGCGGCAGGCATGGAGATGGCTTTGAAAAAGGTGCCCCTCCCGCCGTGCCGTGGCGATCTTCCTTTGTTTTTGTCCTGCCTCTATTGCCGAACAGATACGCGAAGTGGTCCACAGCCCAGCGGCTCCGGATGGCCGCTGGGGGGCTACGCCGTACCCAGCCCGCGCTGATATGGAATTTTCAGGAGTGACGCCTGGCAGCGGCGCAGCCGCCCTTTACCGCCAGCGCTTCTTTCTCTTGTACCGCTGATACCCCTTGACGCTCACCTCGCTCCGGATGCCCAGATAGAACTCGCGCACGTCCTCGTCGGCCATGAGCTCCTCGGGGGTGCCGGCCAAGACGAAACGGCCGTTTTCCATCACGTAGCCGTGGTGGCAGACCTTCAGGGCCATGGCCGCGTTCTGCTCCACCAGCAGGATGGTGGTGCCGTCCTCCTGGTTCACCCGCTGGATGGTGGCGAAGATCTCCTTGACCAGCAGGGGGCTCAGGCCCAGGGAAGGCTCGTCCAGGAGCATGATGCGCGGCTTCATCATCAGGGCGCGGCCGATGGCCAGCATCTGCTGCTCGCCGCCGCTCAGGTGCCCGGCCAGTTGTTTGGCCCGCTCGGCCAGGCGGGGGAAAAGCTCGTACACCCGCTTCAGCTCGGCCCTGCCCTCGGAGCCCTTGCGGGTGTAGGCCCCCATCTGCAGGTTCTCCAGGACCGTGAGCTCCTCGAAGACCTCGCGCCCCTCGGGCACATAGGCCAGGCCCAGGTTCACGATGTCCTCGGTGTCTTTTTTGTCGATGCGCTTGTCGTCCAGCCAGATGGTGCCCTTGTCCGGCTGATCCTCCAGCATGCCCATCACCGTCTTGCACAGGGTGGACTTGCCCGCCCCGTTGGAGCCCAGGATGGCGGTTATCTTGCCCTCGATGAGCTCCAGGGACACCCCGCGCAGGGCCATGACCAGGCCGTAGAGCGTCTCGATGTTCTTGACCACCAGCATCAGGCCGCTCCCGCCACCGAGTCTTCGCCCAGATAGGCCTTGAGCACCTCGGGATGGTTCTGTACGTCTTCGGGTTTGCCCTGGGCGATTGGCTCGCCGTAGTTGAGCACCATCACCTCGTCCGAGATCTCCATGACCAAGCGCATGTCGTGCTCGATCACCAGCAGGGTGATTCCCAGCTCTTCCTTGATGTCGCTGAGCCAGATCATCAGGTCCTGCTTTTCCTCCATGTTCATGCCCGCCACCGGCTCATCGAGCAAAAGCACCTCCGGCTCGGTGGCCAGGGCCCGGCCCAGCTCCACCACCTTCTGGGTGCCGTAGGGCAGGCCGCCCACAAAGCGGTCCCTGGCGTGCTGCAGGTCCAAAAAGTCGATGATCTCCTCGACCTTCTGGCGGTGGGCGATCTCCTCGGCCGCGGCCCGGCTGCCCCGGCGGAAAAAGGTGCTTCCGCTGAAGATGCCGGTGTGCATGTGCAGATGGCGGCCCAGGAGCAGGTTGTCCATGGTGGACATCTTGTTGAACAGCTCGATGTTCTGAAAGGTGCGCCCCAGGCCCAGGGCGGCGATCTTGTAGGGCTTCATGCCGTTGATGCGCTTGCCCTTGAAGGTCACGCTGCCGCTGCTGGGCTTGTAGAGCCCGGTGATGCAGTTGAACAGGGTGGTCTTGCCCGCCCCGTTGGGGCCGATCACCGCGGTGATGGAACCCTTCTCCAGGCTGAGCGAAACCTTGTCCAGGGCGGTGAGGCCGCCGAAGACCATGGATAGGTTGTCTATGTCCAGGATGGCCATGAAGCTCCCGGCAAGTGATTAGGCCCGGCCGGAAGCCCGCGCGGGGCTCCCGGCCGGGATCAGGCGTTTATCAGTCCAGCTTGAGCCAGTCGGAAAGGCGCTTGCCCTTGCCGTAGGTGATCTTCTTGCCCTTGACCATCATGATGTCGGGCTCGCACTTGGCCAGGAACACCTGCTTGATGCCCTGGCGGCGCTCGGCGCTGTAGGTGATGGGTCCCATGATGCCCTGGAAGTCCTTGAGGGTCTCCATGGCCTTGACGAAGTTGTCCACGCTCAGGTCCTTGCCCGCGCGCTTGATGCCCTCGACCATGGGCTCCACGAAGCCGAAGCCCGCGTAGAAGAACACGCCCCAACGCTCCTTGGGGGCGTATTTTTGCTGGGCCCGGTGATACTTGAGCATCAGCTTGCTGGTGCTGTCGGGCAGCTCGGCGAAGTTGCCGAAGATCATGCCCTTCCACAGGCCCTTGGTGATCTTGAACATCAGGGCCACGTCGCTCAGGGTGGAGCAGGCCATCCACTGCGGGCGATAGCCCAGCTTGGCTGCGGTGCCCAGCATGATGGCCGCGTGCTTGGGGTAGACCCACATGATAACCGCGTCGGCCCCGGCCTTCTTCAGCTTCATCACGTGGCTGGCCAGGTCGGTCTCGCCCACCTCGACCGGCACGTCGGCGGCCAGCTTCATGCCCCGCTTCTTAAGCTCCCTGAGGCAGCCGTCCAGGCCGCCCTTGCCGTAGTCGTCGTTCTGGTAGAAAAAGGCGATCTTCTTCTTGCCCAGGGTGTCGATGGCATAGGAGGTGAGAATCTGGGCCTCGTCCGGGTACAGGGGATACACGCCGAAGATGGTCTTCTTGAGCGGCTGGGTCCAGTGGGGGCTGCCCGTGGCCATGCCCACCCAGGGGATGTTGTTCTTGATGATGTAGGGCATCACCGCCATGCCCGGGCTGGTGCCCACGCCGCAGGCGAATCCCCAGATTTTCTCCTGCTCCCACAGCTCCTTGGCGATGGCCTTGGTGCGGTTGGGATTGTAGCCGTCGTCGCGCAGGAAATACTTGATCTTGCGGCCGTTGATGCCGCCCTCGGCGTTGAGCAGGTCAAAATAGACCCCGGTGCCCCGGGCCACCGCGCCCCAAAGGGCGGCCGGACCGGTCTGGGGTCCCCACTGGCCGATCTTTATCTCGGTGTCGGTCACGCCCTGCACCGGACCGGCCCAGGCGGCGCCGGCCACGGCCAAGGCCGCGATCACCAGCGTCAGTACCAATAACTTTTTCATGATCCCTCCTCCCATGATTAGCCTAAATAGAGCCAAATAATGCTCTGGCGGCCGGCAACCCTCCGGCCGCTCAAACCTTGCGCACGTAGTGCTTGGCGAAAAGCCCGCTGGGCTTGACGCATAGAATCAGCACGATGACCGCGAAGGCCACCACTGATTTGAACTCCACCGACACGTAGCCGCCGAATAGGTTCTCCACCACCCCCAGGATGAACCCGCCCAGCACCGCGCCGACCAATGAGGTCATGCCTCCCAGCACCGCGGCCGAAAAGCCCTTTAGCTGCGGGGTCCACATGAGGTTGGGGTCCAGGGTGTCGGTGGAGGCGATGAGAAAGGCGGCGCAGGCCCCCACCAGGGCGCTCATGCCCCAGGTGAGCATCATTATGCGTCCCACCCGGATGCCCATGAGCCGGGCCGCCTGCTGGTTCTGCTGGGTGGCCTTCATGGCCACGCCCACCTTGGTGTAGCGGAAAAACAGGAACAATAGGATCATCAGGGCGCAGGCCACCCCCAGGGTGACCAGGTTCAGGTCGCTGATGACCACCCCCCCGCCCAGGTCGTGCACCTCGAAGTCGCTCACCGGGAAGGGGAAGTCCTTCTGGTCCGCGCCCCAGCGCCAGGAGGCGATGCCGTAGAGCATCATTTCCAGGCCCAGGGTGATGATTATCAGGCCCAGCAGGTTGGGCTCCTTGGCCCGCCGCAAAAAGGCGAACTCCAAAAAGGCGCCCAAGGCGAAGGCAAAGGCCAGGGCCCCCGTAAAGGCGGCCGTGAAGCCCAGGCCGTAGTCGGACAGCAGCATGTAGGCCACAAAGGCGCTGAGCATGGCCATGTCGCCCTGGGCGAAGTTCAAGACCTCGCTGGTCTTGTAGATGATGACCATGGCCAGGGCCATGAGGGCATAGGTGGCCCCGATGGCGATACCGCTGGTGATTAGCTGGCCCAGCATGAACTATGCATCCCCTCCCCGATCCCGGCTGCGCCAGCCCCCGGCATACGGTGTTGCTGGCTGCGCTCGGGCCTATATGCGAACCTCACTTTTTCAATTGGCGCCTTTTCCCCGGTGGCGCCGGAGCTAACTCAGCGTTGTCCTCTTCTCTCCGGTTTACTGTGCAACCTGTCTTTTTTAGAAAGGCCAGGTCCGCCAGTATATCTTGGTGCGTATCCAGAAGCCGTAGAGCCCCAGGGGCTCGAAGATGATGATCAGGACCATGATCAGGCCGAAGACCACGTACTGCACGTTGGGCAGCCCGCTCACGGTGAACACCTGCTTGCTCAGCTCGGTGAGCAGGGGCCCCAGATAGGGCAGCTCACCGATGCGGGCCAGCTCCAGCTGCAGCCAGGTGATGAGCACCGCGCCCATCACCGAGCCCAGCACCGAGCCCAGGCCGCCCACCACCACCATGGCCAGGAACATGATGCTCACCATGATGTTGAAGGTGTGGGGGCTGATGAAGCCCAGCACAAAGGCCATGAGCCCACCGCCGATGCCGGTGTAAAAGGCGCTCACCGCAAAGGCCAGGGTCTTGTAATAGGTCAGGTTCACCCCGATGCACTCGGCCGCTATGTCGGAATCGCGGATGGCCACGAAGGCGCGGCCCACCCGGGTCTTGGTCAGGTTCCTGAGTCCCCAGGCCAAAAACAGGCAGATAGGCATGATCACCGCGTAGCGCCCCGCGTCGGAGTCCACGGTCCAGCCGAAGATGTTCAGGGCCGGCGATTGCAGGCCCATGTGCCCGCCCAAAAAGTCCAAGCGGCCCAATATCTGGGTGATGGTCAGGCCGAAGCCCAGGGTGGCGATGGCCAAATAGGGGCCTTCCAGGCGAAGGGCCGGCAGGCCCAGCAAAAACCCGAAGCCCGCGCTGATGAAGCCGCCCAGGGGCAGGGCGATCAAAAAGGGCAGGCCCAGGTTCTGCATCAGGGCCAGGGTGGCGTAGGCCCCGATGGCGAAAAATCCGGCGTGGCCCAGGGATATCTGGCCGGTGTAGCCCACCAGCAGGTTGAGCCCCAGGGCCACGATGACGTGGATGGCCATGAGGTTCACGGTGTAGATGTGGTAGGAGCCGGCCAGAAAGGGGAACAGGGCCAGGGCGGCGATTAGCGCGATCAGCCAGAAAACCTGGGGCCCGCTGTCCAGCAGGCGGATGTCCTCGTAGTAGTCGCGCTTCATGTCCATGGGAGCAGGCTGCCTCCGGCGAAACTCAGGGTTTGTCTGGCGGCGGCGGCTTGGAGCGGCTCAGGCGCTCGGCCACGCGGTCGGAGTAGTCGTCCTGGCTGAAGATGCCCGAGTCGGGCCGGGTGCGCCCCAGCTTCATGGTCAGGTAATTCAGCCGCTTGAGGGCCTGATAACGGGTCTTCTCGTCCGGCGCGTTGGCCAGCATGTCCTCGACCTGCATCAGTTCTTTGTGGGATTCCAACTCCGGCGGGGTGAAGCCGGCGTTTTTCAGCACCTTGTAGGCCATGCGCAGCTCCTCGGGAACGTTGGAGTCGTCCTCCAACTCAAGGGGCTTGCCCCGGCCGGGCAGGTCGGAGAAATCGCCGCGTTCGGCGGCCTCCTTGATGCGCTCCTCGGCCAGTTTGCCAAAGATGTCCAATACCAATGTGGGCTCCCTCCCCGGTGCGCACCGCCCGCCGTCCGGACGCGCCAGGCGCCAAGGGGCGAACGTTGAAAGATGTTAGCGTATAAGCTTCGGCTTTCGCAAGCTTAATCGGACTGATTCCCGCCTGGTCAGCCCCCCAGGCGGGACATGGCGCAACCGGCGGCATGGGCGCTCACCGGGGCCTGGTCGTGCTCCCGGGGCTTGATGCGGGCCGCCTCCAGCAGGGCGGCGGCCAGCTCGGCGTCGTCGGCCCCCCGGCGCAGCAGGGGCCGAAGGTCCACCGAGGCCTCGGAGAACAGGCAGGGCACCAGCTTGCCCTCGGCCGACAGGCGCAGCCGGTTGCAGGTGGCGCAGAAGTGGCTGGACAGGGCGGTGATCACCCCCAGCTCGCCCGGGGTGTCGGCCAGGCGCATGCGCTGGGCCGGTCCGTCCCCCGGCCGCGCGGGCAGCATTTCCAGCTCGCCCAGGCGGCCCAGGCGGCGCACCACCTCTTCGGCCGAGAGGAAGCGGTCCGGCTGGAAGGGGGTGTTGCGGCCCACGGGCATGTACTCGATGAAGCGCACCGCCAGGGGCATGCGGCGGGTGAGCTCCGCGAAGTCCTCGATCTCCTGCTCGTTCACCCCGCCCAAAAGCACCACGTTTAGCTTGACCGCCATGCGGCCGCTGGCCAGGGCGGCCCCGATGCCCCGCCACACCTTGGCCAGGCTGGCGTCCCCGGCCTCGGCTCCCAGGCCGGTCACCCGGCCGTAGACCTCGGCCTTGAGGCTGTCCAGGCTCACGTTCACCGTGGACACCCCGGCCTCCAAGAGCTGGGGCAGGCGGTCTTGCAGAAGCAGGCCGTTGGTGGTCAGGCGCAGGTCGGGCTTGGGTTCGATGGCGGCCAGATCGCTCAGCAGGCGGCCCAGGCCCCGCCTGAGCAGGGGCTCGCCGCCGGTGAGGCGGATCTTGTCCACTCCCAGGCCCACCGCCACCCGGGCCACCCGGGCCATCTCCTCCAGGCTGAGCACCTGGTCATGGGGCAGCTTGGCAATGCCCTGGGGGGGCATGCAATAGGCGCAGCGCAGGTTGCAAAGATCGGTGATGGACAGGCGCAGGTAGTGCAGGCGGCGTCCGTAGGGGTCGACCAATTGCGGCGCGGCTGGGATGTGGGGACCGGGGCTGCTCATATGTTTTTCCTAACATGCGGCGACCCAAGTTTAGCCCCGTGGCCCCGGGCCGTCAACGCGCCAGCATGCCCCGGTATCGCTCGATCATGTTGGCCAGCAGCTTGTAATGCCCCACGACCTCCCGTTCCACCGTGTTGGTGGGCTCGCCGCTCAGGTAGCGGCGGCGCAGATAGGGGTTTTTCAGATACCCCTCGCAGATGCTCAGCAGCTTGTCCAGCTGCCTGGGATGCTTGGCGGCCAGGCCCTCGGCCTCCTGACCCAAAACGTGGGTGAGGATGATCAAAATCTGCACATGCTTGAACTGGCGGCCAAAGGCGTCGGCCCGGTTCTTGACCAGCTTTTCCAACAGGCGCAGCCGGTGGGCCCACTTCACGTCGCGCAGCGCCTGGCGGGCCTCCTGGGTCAGCTCGGGGTGACGCTTCAGCTCGGCCTTTTGCTCCGGGTCTTCCAGATAGGAATAGATGACCTTGAGACATCGCTCGAACTGCTCGGAGCTGTAGTCGGCCAGGATGTTGCGGTGCTTGTGCAGCCAGGCGGTGAGGAACTTCAGCCGGGTGGCGGTCTCGGCCGTGCTGCTTAGCTTCTCGCGGCCGCCGTAGATGATGGAGCCCTCGTGCTCGCCGCGCACGATGTCCTGCAAGAGCAGCACCCGGTCGCGGCTCAGGCCCAGAACGTCCAGCCCGCTCAGGGCCTCGCCGGTGAGGGGGTGGATCACCTCCTGGGCGGCCACGCTCATGGCCCGGTCCTCCAGCACGTTGCCCGGGTGATAGGCGTGCTGGTTGTAGTGCACCCTGAGCAGCACCACCCGCCGCTTGGGATCCACGTAATAACCGCCCTCCTGGAGCTCCTTGTGGCCGGCCTTGCTGCAGCCGCCCGCGGTCACCAGGGCCGCCTTCTCCACCCGGGGCAGGCCCTGCCTGGCCCCGATGCTGCTCAGGCTGGTGATGGCCCGGTCCGAGTGGCCCAGCACCTTTACCACGAAGTGCTCCCTCCGCCGCATGAGCCGCCGGGCGAACAGGGCGGCCGAGGTGTGGCGCTCCCCGCAGATGGGAAAGCCGGTCTGCTCCATGAGGAAGTTGTACACGAACTGGCGGTTAGCCGCGTAGGACTCGTTGTCGCCCGGCACGAACTTGCCCACCCGCCGGCCGAAGCGCTTTATCTCGCCGTCCAGGTCCGAGGGGAAGGAGGCGAAGGCCCCGGCCAGGTGGAACTGGCCCTCTTGGTCGCGGGCCAGCACGTGCCCCCGGTCCATGGCCATGAGCAGGGGCATGAGCTGCACGTAGCGCCGCACCGGGGTGGGGCCGCCCAGGCCCAGGGCCTGGTTCATGTCCGGGGCCAGGTTGCGGGGCAGGCGCCGCCGCAGGGTGGCCCGATTGGCCGCGGCCAGCCCGCGGTCCGGGGGATCGCCCTCGGCGTAAAACTGGTCGTATTGGAAGCCCTCGTCCTGATAGCTCAAGGGCCGGTCCAGGGCCACCATGGAAAATGCAGGCAAATCACGGTATTCGATGAGCGGAGCGTCAAAGGGCGGGATCAGTTCGGCCGGCTCCACCAGGGGATAGGAGGGGTGGTAGGGCTCCAAAAGCCCCTGGTGCATATGCAGAAAATCCAACACCCGGGACACCTGGGACAGGCTGCCGCCGGGTTTTTTTTGCTCCAGGATTTTCCACAGGCCCACCTCGCCTATTAGGGCTTTCGCGAACCAGCGAGGTGGCATGGATTTTCCTCCGCAATCACAATACGTTGTCTATAGTTAACATTTTGGGAACTTAATGGTCAATCAAATGCGGATCAATACGGTTCTCAATAAGCCCAGACATTGACAACCCCCCGTTGTTCTGATAGATAAAGAGCCCTTCGGGGCTGTAGCTCAGCTGGGAGAGCGCATGACTGGCAGTCATGAGGTCGTCGGTTCGATCCCGATCAGCTCCACCACGGATATCCAGGGCTTAGGCGTTTTCGCCTAAGCCCTTTTTCTTGGCCTTTTGGGTATAAATCAGCGGCGGCCGGCTCAATGTAGCCGGCCGCTGGTCTTTGCGGGAACAGCCGTTGGCCCGCCCCGCGCTTGTTACTTTTTGAATTGTGGGTGTTTTCTGAGAATCCGGGCAGGATGTCTTTGAAAAAGGCGTTGCGAATCAGGTTGATCAGCGCCTGCAAGGTGTTGGTGTCCGGCTCGCCGAGGCGTCCGGAAATGCCGGTCTTGGCGGCCCACCCTGTGCCTGGAGAGCGGGCAGAGCCACCTCGGCTCCGAGGTCATGCCCTGGATCGCCTATCAGACACCCGGCGCGCGGGTGATGATGTTCGACACCCACCACCAGGTTTTTTTGGAAGACCCCGCCGGCTTCAACGCGGCGGTCCTGTCTTTGCTGAAGGAGCTCGCCTAGGCCCGGCTCTCAGCTCACGATGGCAAAGGTGTCGTCCATCTCCAGGGTGAAGCGCGAGAGCATCTCGCGCACCCGGGCCCCGGTCTTGAGCGGGTTGGGACCCAGCTCGGCCAGCGCGGCCAGGGCGTTCTCGATGGCCCCGCGCGCCTCCACGGCCTGGCTGGGGGCCACCCCGGACCGGAACACCCGCTCCCGGCCCAGGCCGGTCTCCTCCAGCAGGTTGCCCAAATGCTCCCAACGGCGGGCGGCCCAGGTGCTGCCGCCCAGGGATTGGCAGGCGTCCTCGTGGCAGGAGAGCATGAGCACCCCGTCGAACCCGCGCCTGATTCCCTCCAGCACCATGTCCAGATCCACCTTGCCCGCGCAGGGCACGGTGATCAGGCGGGCGCCAGGGGGCAGGGGTGCGCCCTTGAGGCGGGCGGCGTGCAGGGCCGGGGCCGCGCTGTTGGCGCAGGCCAGCACCAGCAGGCCCCGCTCCCCGGCCGGGGACAGTCCGCTGCTCTGGCCGGCGGCGGCGGCGATTTCCTGGCCGTAGCGCTCATCCTCCAGGCCCACGATCTGGATGGCCTCCATGGGGCACTCGGCCGCGCAGGTGCCGCAGGTGGTGCACACCAGGGGGTTGCTCACCGGCCGCCGGAACAGGCGGTCCATGGCCCCTTGGGGGCAGACCCGCACGCAGGTAAGGCAGATGGTGCAGCGTTTGCGGTCCACCAGCACCCGGCCGGTCTCGGCCAGGGGCGCGCCCCGGCCCAACAGCTGGCGGGCGGCCCGGGCCGCATCGGCCGCCTCGTCGGCCCAGCGCATGGGCTCGCCCTGGCCCCGGGCCGGACCCACCAGCCACTCCCCGCCCCGGCCGCTGGCCAGGGGCAGGGCGCTGATCGCCTCGGGCTGCAAGGAGCCGTCGCGCCCCACGGCCAGGCCCAGGGTCCCGGCCAGGCCGCGGTAGTCATCGTCCGGCTGTGGCACTTGGTCCACGGCCAACAGATCGAACTCGTCGGCCATGACCCGGCCCAGCACCTCCTCGTCCCACTCCAGGGCCAGGCGCGGCAGGGCGGCATTCAGGCGCAGGCCGCCGCTGGTAAACTTGACCATGACCACGCCCAGGCCCCGGGCCTCCTGGGTCAGGCGCTCCAGGCCCGGCCCGGCCACTTTGGCGTTGCCGGTGAACAACACCACCTCGCGCTCCGGGTCTTGGGCCAGTTCCATGGCCGCCAGGGTGGCGGCGCGCAGGGTCAGGGGATCGGACTGGCGCCCCAGGCCCACGGCCAGGGCCACCTTGAGCGGCCCTTCGCCCAGGCGCTTTTTGAGGTGCTCCGGCGCGCTGGCCAGGCCCTTCAGCTCGCTCAGGGAGATCACCCGCTCATTGGGCTCGATCCCCGGCGGCAGGTTCAGGCCCAGGGGCGGGCCCTGGGCCACCACCACCCCGCCCAGCTCCAGGGCGTGGGTCTCGCCGCCCCGGTCCTGGATGCGGGCCGTGAACTGCCCGGCCGTGCCGCCGAGCGACAGCAGCCGCCCCTGGCGGAACAGGCCAAGGCCGGATGCCTCCTCCAGCCCGGAGGCCAGCTCCCCGGCGCGTTCGGCCGCCTCGGGCCCCAACAGGGGCTCGGGCGGGGTCAGGCGCTTGCCCGGGCTCAGCAGCACCACCTCGTAGCCCGCGTCCAGCATTGAGCGCGCGGCCATAAGCGCGGCCAGGCCCGCGCCCAGCACCAGCACCCTGGTGCTCACCGCCATCTCTTCCTGGCCAAGCTCCTGGCTGAAGGCCAGGCTGCTCAGGGCCTGGCTAAGGGCGGCGGCCGCCCCCGGAGCCACGGCGCAGGCCCCGGACCTCTCGCCCTCGGCCCGGGCGCAGAGATCGAGCACCGTGGCCATGTCCGGGTTCAGGCCCTCGGCGGCCAGGGCCCGGCTTAGCTGGCCGGGATGGTGCAGCAGGGGGCAGGCCCCCACCACCGCCGCGCCCAGGCCCAGCTCCTTGATGCGCCGGGCAATGGCCTGGGCGCCCTCGGCCTGGCAGCTCTGGGCCACGGTGAACACCGCGCCCGGCGCCGCCTCGGCCGCCCAACGCAACTGCTTGAACTCCAGGGAATCGGCGGTTCCCCGCCCGCCCTGGCACAGGAAGACTCCCAGCGAGGCCGCGCTCATGGCTGCATCTCCTCCAGGTAGCCCAGGGTTTGCTCCACCGCCCGCCCGGCCGAAGCCACCGCCTCGGCCACGTCCATGGGCCCCAGGGCCGTGCCGGCCAGGAACACGCCGTCCCGACCCGTACCGTCCAAAAAGCCGGACTCGTCCAGCCCGGCCCCGGTCAGCTTGGCCAGGGCCTGGTTGGCCGGGTTGGGGCTCAGGCCCACGCTGAGCACCACCAAATCAAAGGGCTCGCTCACCGGGGCCTGGCCCTCGCCGGGCTGGTAGTCCACCCTGAGGCCGCCCTGGTGATGGCCGTAGACGTCGTAGGGCATGGAGCGGATCAGCCGCAGCTCGCTGGCGGCCGCGTCCAAAAAATCATCCACCGCGTGTCCGAAGCTCTGCAGGTCCATGTAAAACACCGCCACCTCGCAGCCCTGGCGGCCGCTCAGGGCCCGGCCCAGGCGCAATGCATAGCCGCAGCACACCCGCGAGCAGTAGTTGTTGCCCGCCACCTCCCGCGAGCCCACGCACTGGATAAAGGCCACCTTGTTGGCGGGCCGGCCGTCGCTGGGCCGTATGGCCCGGCCCTGGTCGCGCAGCATCCGCTCCAGCTCAAAGGCGGTGACCACATCCGGGAAGCGGCCGTAGCCCAGGCGTTCCCTCGGGGTGGGATCAAAGGGCGTGAACCCGGTGGCCAGCACCAGGGCCGAGACCTCCAGGGCCTTTTCGCGGTCCTCTTGCCTGAAGTCGATGGCCTCCTCGGGGCACAGGTCCACGCATACCGTGGAGCGGCCGTCCTTGAAATACAGGCATTGCTCCGGGTCGATGGCCAGGCGGGGAGACTCGGCCGCCAAGCGGGGCAAGCGGATGGCCCCGTCCTCCAGGGCCGGGCAGGCCTCCAGGCACAGGCCGCAGGCGGTGCAGCGCTCCGGGTCGATGTAGGCCGGCCGCTGGCACACCACCGCCTGGTAGCCCTGCTCCGTGGCCGTGAGGCTTTGCACCTCGGCCCGGCGGTGCAGGCTGATCAAGGGATGCCCGGCCGTGGCGGTCAGGCGGGGCTCGGACAGGCAGCCGTTGCACTTGAGGCACTGGTCCACCGCCTTGCAGGCCAGCCAGGCGGCGTGCCCCCCCAGAAAGTCGTCGCGCTCCACCAGGTCCACCGGCACTCCCTGCTCGGCCAGCTCCAGGGCGGCGGTGGCCCCGGCCACCCCGCCTCCTATGACCAACACCCGCTTTTCAGCCATTGACGCGGCGCTCCTTAATGGCTCACAAGGCCAGTTGACCGGCCAGCTCGGGCAGCCGGGCCTGGTTTTCCGGGCAGGACAGATGCACCCCAGCGGCTTGGCCCTGGGCCTTCAGCTCCCGGGCCAGCTCCACCGCCCAGGCGGGGTCCTCCTCCGGGCCCAGCTCCAGGCCGGCCAGCACCCTGGGCGCCTCCCCGCCCGCCTGGGCCAGCAGGGCCCCCAGGCCCTCGCCGTTGCTGATGGGCTTGGTGATGAAAAAGGCCGCCCCGGCCTGGACCTTTTTGCGCAGCTTGAGGGCCTGCATGCCCATCAGGGTGCTGTCCGGCGCCAGCACGGCCCCCAGGAAAAAGGCGGCCTCCTCCAGGGAAGCGGCCAATTGCAGGGTCTGCACCGAGTCCAGGTCGAACACCGGCTGGGCCCCGGGCTGGTCGCCCAGGGTGGTGAAGTCGCCGCTGACCACCAGGAGGTTCTCCACCCCGCCGGCGGCCGCGGCCAGCATCTCGCTGGCCAGGGCCAACCGGTTGCGGTCCCGGCAGGCCAGGGTCATGATCACCTCGGCCGAGGCGTGCTTGATCAGGTGATGGCAGGCCAGCACCGGGCTCATGCGGGCCACGGCCCCCCGGTTGTCGCTGATCACCAGGGCGTCGGCCTTGCCCCCCAGGCTGGAAGTCAGCTCGGTGAGCGGCTTCAGGTCGCTGCCCCGGGGCGGGTCCAGCTCCACGGTCAATACGAACTTGCCCCCGTCCAGGGCCTGGGCCAGCTTACTCATGGGCGCTGTACCTCCGTTCATAGGCGGGGTGTACCTGTTTGCCGGGCAGGGCGTTGCGGCAGTCGCGGGCGGGGACGATGGCCTCCAGTCCCCCCAGGCGGCCGGTGCGCTCCAGGCGCGCGCTTATCAGGGCCCAGGCGCAGTCGCGCTCCGGGTCGGTCTCGCACTTGCCGTCGTCGCTGCCCCCGCAGGGGCCGTTGAGCATGCCCTTGGGGCACAGGCTCATCGGGCAGATGCCGCCGGTGAGGGTGAGCACGCAGTCCCGGCAGGAGCGGCACTTCTCCTGCCACACCCCCACGTCGTCGTTTATGCCGATAAAGGTGGTGTTCACTCCGGCCAGCACCGGCACCTCGGGGAACTTCTCGGCCAGGAACTGGATGCCCGCCCCGCAGGCCAGGGAGAGCACCGCGTCGGCCTGCTCGATCTGAGGGGCCAGCTCGTCCAGGAATTCCCGGTCGCACTGGCGCTCCACGCAGCCCACCTCGAACGCTTGCTCCCGTTGGTTGAGCTGGGCGGCTATGTCCAACTGGGCGGCCAGGATGCCCGCCTCTTTTTCGCCGCCGGTCAGGCACACCGCCACGCAGGTGCCGCAACCGGCCACCAGCACCCGGCGGAACCCCGCCGAAGCCTCCGCGATCTCTTCAAAGGGCTTTCGCTCCGCTACGATCATGTGGACAGCTCCCTTCCGCTCGCCGCCTGGGGCGCGGCCATGGCGCGGCCGCGCAGGGGATTGGGACCCAGCTCCAGGGCGCGGCGGGTCATCTTCTGAACCGCCTCGGCCCACTTGGGCGCGTCCGAGGCCCCGATGTGGAACATCTCCAGACGGTCTCCCCCCAGGCCCAGTTCATCCAGCAGCACCTTGGCGTGGGCCACCCGCTCCTTGGCCCGGAGGTTGCCCTCCAAAAAGTGGCAATCCCCGATCTCGCAGCCCGAGACCATCACCGCGTCCGCTCCGGCCCGGAAGGCGGCCAGCAGATACATCACGTCCACCTTCCCGGTGCACAGCAGTTTGACGATTCTCACGTTGGGCGGGTATTGCAGGCGCATGGAGCCTGCCATGTCGGCGGCGGTGTAGGTGCAGTAGGTGCAGATCAAGGCCAGTATCTTGGGCTCGTATTTATCACCCACTAGTCGTCCTCGCTTTTACAAGGCCATCTCCTTGGCCAGAATCTGGTCGTCGGTGTGGTGCTGCACCTGGATGAGCTTGCGCGGGCAGGCGCTGGCGCAGCTTCCGCAGCCCTGGCAGGCGGCCGGGTCGATGTAGGCCACCCCCTCCTGATTTATCCGGGGCACTCCGTAGGGGCAGGTGCGCACGCAGGTCAGGCAGGCCACGCAGCGCTCGGCGTCCACCACCGCCACCTCGCCGCCCACCATCATCTCGGCCTGGCTGAGGATCACCGCCGCGCGGGCAGCGGCCGCCTTGGCCTGGCTGATCACCTCCTCCAGGAACTTGGGGCCGTGGGCCGCGCCGGCCATGAAGAACCCGGCCCCGGTGAAATCCACCGGCCTGAGCTTGAGGTGGGCCTCCATGAAAAAGCCGTCCGCGTCCAGGGGCAGCTTGAGGCGGCTGGCAAAGGCATGGGCGTCCTGGTTGGGCCGCACCGCCGCGCTCAGGACCAGGCGGTCCGCGCTCAGGGCGATCCACTCGTGCAGGATCTGGTCGTATACCAGCACCTCCAGGCCGCTGGCGCCGGGGGTCACCTGGGGCGGGCTCTGTGGGTCGAAGCGGATGAAGTTCACCCCCAGATCGCGGGCCTTTTGATAGGCCAGCTCCTTGAGGCTGAAGGTGCGGATGTCCCTGAACAGGATGCTCACCTGAGCCTCGGGCTTGGCCTCCTTGATGGCTATGGCGTTGGCCACCGCCGAGGTGCAGCAAATGCGCGAGCAGTAGGAATGCTCCGGTTCGCGCGAGCCCACGCACTGGATCATCACCACCCGCTCCACCCCCTCCAGAACGGCCGGGTCGTCGTGCAGGGCCTCGTGCAGGCTCAGCTGGGTGGTCACCCGCTCGTCCTCGCCGAACAGGTACTCGCCGGGCTGGTATTCCTCCGCGCCGGTGGCCACCACCGTGGCCCCGTGTTTGATCTCCTGGACCTTGCCGCCTCCCTCCAGGCGGCTGGTGAAGTTGCCCACCAGGCCCCGGGTCTCCTTGATCTGGCAATCAGTGTGCACCCGGATCAGGCCGTGGTGGGTCACCTGGTCGATGAGCTCGTCCAGCCAGGGCCGCACTTCGAAGCCCTCCACAGTGGAGCGCAGCCGCTTGGCCAGGCCGCCCAGCTCTTCCGAGCGCTCCACCAGGTGGGTCTCGAAGCCCTGCTCGGCCAGGCTCAGGGCGGCGGTGAGTCCGGCCGGGCCTCCGCCGATTACCAATGCGCTCTGTTCCACGCTCATGGGGAACTGGTGCAGGGGGCTGAGCACGCCGGAGCGGGCCACGGACATGCGTATCAGGTCTTCGGCCTTTAGCGTGGCCGAGGCGTGGTCGCCCTGGTGCACCCAGGAGCACTGGTCGCGGATGTTGGCCATCTCGAAGAGGTAGGGGTTGAGCCCGGCCCGCTTCAGGGTGTCCTGGAACAGCTTCTCGTGGGTGCGCGGGCTGCAAGAGGCCACCACCACCCGGTTGAGGTCCTGCTCCTTGATCACCGAGGCCATCTTTTCCTGGCTGTCGGTGGAGCAGGTGAAAAGGAACTCCTCGGCGTGCACCACCCCGGGCAAATCGGAGGCGTATTCCACCGCGCCCGGCACGTCCACCACCCCGCCGATGTTTATGCCGCAGTGGCACACGAACACCCCGATGCGGCTCTCCGGCCCCTCGCTTTCGCGCTCGGGCGGGAACTCCAGGGCGCTCACCTCGCTGCCCCGGGCCGGAGCCAACAGCTCCCCGGCCTGGGCCGCCGCGCCCGAGGCCTGCATCACCGTGTCCGGGATGTCGCGGGGGGCCTGGAACACGCCGCACACATAGACCCCCTCCCGGTTGGTCTCCAGGGGGTTCAGGCCCGCGCGGGCCGCGAAGCCGAAGCGGTCGGTCTCCACCCCGGCGGCTTCGGCCAGTTGCTTGGCGTCCGGGTGGGGGCTCAGGCCCACCGAGAGGATCACCATGTCGAACTTCTCGGTGACCAGCTCGTCGCGGGCGTCGTAGTAGCTCATCTCCAGGTCCCCGGTGTGGGGGTCGTCGATGACGCGGCTGGGGATGGAGCGGATGTAGCGCACCCCGTGCTGGTCGCGGGCCCGCTCGTAGTAGCGGTCGAAACCCTTGCCCTGGGCCCGGATGTCCATGTAGAAGACGGTGCTCTCCAGGCCGGGCAGGTGCTCGGCCGCGATGATGGCCTGCTTGGTGGCGTACATGCAGCACACGTAGGAGCAGTAGTCCCGGCCCAGGGAGGCGTCGCGCGAGCCCACGCACTGGATCCAGGCCACCTTCTTGGGCTCTGCCCCGTCGCCCGGCCGTTTCACGTGCCCGCCGAAGGGCCCGCTGGCGCTGAGCACCCGCTCGAACTCCAGAGCGGTGAGCACGTTGGGGTAGCGGCCATAGCCGTACTCGGCCCTGAGCCGCGCGTCAAAGGGCTTGAAGCCAGGCGCCAGGAGCAGGGCCCCCACCTTGAGCTCCAGCTCGGTGGGGAGCATGTCGTGCTTGATGGCCCCGGCCTGGCACACCTCCACGCATTGGTAGCACTCCGAGCAGATGCCGCAGGACAAGCAGCGCGCCGCCTCGGCCTGGGCGTCGGCCTCGGAATAGGGGCCCACCACCTCGCCGAAGTCGCCCCGCCGCTCGGCCGGGTCGCGGTGGGGAGGCCGCAGCCGGGCCTGGACCGCCACGCCCTCGGTTTCGCCCCGGGCCAGGGTCTGGGATGAGTGGCGGCCCTGGTTCAGGTCCTCGCCGTCCAGGAAGCGCCGGATGCTCTCGGCCGCGGTCTTGCCATGGGCGATGGCCTCCACCGCGGTGGCCGGTCCGGTCACCACGTCGCCGCCCGCGTAGACCCAGGGCAGGGAGCACTGCAAGCTCACCGGGTCGGTGATGATGCGGGCCCGGGGGCTCACCACGATGTCGTCCTCGATGCGCAAAAAGTCCAGGTCCGGTTCCTGCCCGATGGCGGCCAAAGCTCCGTCGATGGGCAGCACCCGGTTGGAACCCTCCACGGGCACCGGCCTCCGGCGTCCCGAGGCGTCGGCCTTGCCCAGCTCCATCTGGATCGTCTCCACCCCGCTCAAGCGGCCGTTCTCCTCCAAAAAACGGGCCGGAGCTTTCAGGTAGACGATGTTGACGCCCTCGGCCAAGGCATCCTCGACCTCCTCGGCATAGGCGGGCATCTCCTCGCTGGAGCGGCGGTAGAGGATGGTCACCTCGCTGCTGCCCAGCCTGAGCGCGGTGCGGGCCGCGTCCACGGCCACGTTGCCTCCGCCGACGACCACCACCCTGTCGCCCGGGCTTTCCGCCTGGCCCAGGGCGGCGGCGCGCAAAAACTCCACCCCGCTTTGCACCCCGGATAGGCTTTCGCCCTCCACCCCCAGGCGCAGGCCCTTGTGGGCCCCGACGGCCATGACCAGGGCGGCGTAGCCCTCCTGGCGAAGCTGCTCCAAGGCGACGTCGCGGCCCAGGGCGGTGTTGAGCTTTATCTCCACGCCCAGCTTTTTTATGTACTCGATCTCGTAGTCCAGCACCTCGGGCGGCAGGCGGTAGTCCGGGATGCCCACCCGGAGCATTCCCCCGGCCACGGGCAGGGACTCGAAGATCGTCACCCCGAAGCCCTCCAGGGCCAGGTAATAGGCCGCGCTCAGGCCGGCCGGGCCCGCGCCCACGATGGCGACCTTCTCCGTCCGCCGCTCCTTCACCTGGGGCAGGTCCATCTCGCACTGCTCCACCTCCCAGTCGGTGACAAAACGCTTTAGCTCGCGGATGGCGATGGCCTGGTCCACCTCGCCCCGCACGCAGGCCAGGGCGCAGGGCTGGGGACACACCCGGCCGCAAACCGCGGGCAGGGGATTATCCCGGCGGATCAGGGCCAGGGCCTCGCGGTAGCGCCCCTGGGCGATCAGGGCCACGTAGCCCTGCACGCTGATGTTGGCCGGGCAGGCGCTCTTGCAGGGGCTGGCGCCCAGCTTGTCCACCGCGAAGGCGCTGGGAATGGCCTGGGGGAAGTGGCGGTAAATGGCCTTGCGCTGGTTGAGACCCTGGTTGAAGTTGGCCGAGATCTGAACCGGGCAGACCTCGATGCAGTCGCCGCAGCCGGTGCAGGCGTCCTCGTCGATGAAGCGGGGTTCCTTTTTCAGGCGCACCGTGAAGTCGCCGGCCTCGCCGCTGACCTCCTGCACCGTGGCCCGGCTGATGATCTTGATGTTGGGGTTGGCCGCCACCTCGATGAGCTTGGGCGAGATCATGCAGGTGGAGCAGTCGTTGGTGGGGAAGGTCTTGTCCAGGCGGGCCATGATGCCGCCGATGCTGATGTCCTTTTCCACCAGATAGACCAGATAGCCCGCGTCGGCCAGGTCCAGGGCCGACTGCATGCCCGCGATTCCCGCCCCGGCCACCAGCACCGCGCCCGAGGGTTTGTCCTTCAAGGGTATGACCTGCGCGCTCATAGCCGCTCCCAGTATTGGCGGGGCAGCCCGGCCCCCTCCAGCAGGCCCCGGGGGCTCACCAGGTGCCGCCCCAGCCAGCGCGGCGTCTGGTCCAGGCCCAGGGCCAGTCCCATGACCTCGGTGAAATACAAGACCGGCAGATAGACCTCGCGGCCCATCTGGCGGGCGATCTGCTGCTGATACATGTCCAGGTTGGCCTGGCACATCTGGCAGCCGGTGACGATGCAGTTGGCCCCCTGCTGCAAGGCCCGGTCGTAGAGCCGGGCCACCAGGGCGTGGACCAGGTCGGGCCGGGCCACCGAGTGGGAGGCCCCGCAGCAGTCGGTCTTAAAGGGCCAGTCCATGACCTCCACCCCCAGGGCGGCGAGCAGGCGGTCCAGGCCCCGGGGGTTCTCGTAGTCGGTCTTGCCGGTCACCCGGGGGGGCCGCTGGCCCTGGCAGCCGTAGTAGCAAACCGCCTTGAGCCCGCTCAGGTCCTGGCTGGCCTTGTGCTGGGCCAAGGCCATCATCCCTGGGGTGGTGAGGTACTCGTTGAGCTCCATCACCTCCACCGAGGCGTAGTCCGCGCCCAGGGAGCGTATTTCGTCGATGATGAGGGAGCCGTCGGCCATCAGCTCGTGGCGGGCGCTGGCCAGGCGGTTGTAGCAAAGGGCGCAGGGCACCACCAGGGGCGAGGGCCCTTCCATGGCCAGGGCCAGGTTGCGCGCCGCCAGGTTCAGGGCGGCCCGGTGGTCCAGGCTGTGGGCCGCGGTGGCCCCGCAGCAGTTCCAGTCCTCCAGCTCCCTCAGCTCGAGGTCCAGGGCCTTGGCCACGCCCTCGATGCTTTCGGCATAGTCCCGGGCCGTGGCCTCCAGGGAGCAGCCGGGGTAATAGCTGACCTCAGGCATGGCTGCCTCCCCGGCGCTTTTTGAAAAGGGCCCGGCGCCAGCGGCTTTCCCGGGTGCGCGCGGGCAACAGCTTCAGGCGGCCCTTGCGCAGCATGGTCAGCCCCAGGCGGGCGTTGGCCATGGCCTCGGGGCCAAAGGCTCCGCCGGTGCGCAGCATGTAGGATCCCATGAGCTCGCCCTCGAAGACCCGGCCCCGCTTGGCCACGCCCTTGAGAAATAGCTCGTGGAACAGGCGGATGTCTTTTTCGCCCACCTCCTCGCCCCGGCCGTGCAGGCGCTCCTTGAGCCAGTCCATGAGCCGGGGCAGGTCCACCTGGTTGGGGCAGCGGGTCAGGCAGGTCTGGCAGGAGGCGCATATCCACACCGTGGCCGAGGATTCCAGGCGCTCCATCTGGCCCAGCTGCAACAGGCGCACCGCCTGATAGGGGTGCAGGTCCATGGCAAAGGTGAGGGGGCAGCCGTTGGAGCACTTCTTACAGCCGTAACAGGCCCCGGCCTTCACCCCGCTGGACGCCTCCACCTCGGCCAGCCAGCGTCCTTCGGGGCGCAGGGCCTCGCCGGGCGGGGGCAAGGCTGGGGCCGCTTCGGGTTGGGGCTGGGTCCGGGACATGGCGTCCTCCCCTCGGGGTTAGCCTGGACGTTTGACGGGCGCGAACCGCCCTTGTGCCGCTAGTGCTTTTCTTGTGCCGCTCCGGGTGTGTTTGGTTGTTGATTCATGCTGTCCGGCCCTCTGGAAACACGGGGGCTAGCCTACAATGCGCTTGACCTCTCCCAAGAGCTCCTCGGGCTCGGGGGGCTTTTCAATGTAGCCCTCGGGCTCGGGAACGCTCTGGTTCTTGAATTGGTCCAGCACCTTTTGGGAATGCAAAAAGGTCTTGCGGGCCAACCCGCTGATCACCAGCACCGGCGTGGCGGCCAGGGCGGGATCGGTCTTGATGTTCCTGTACATCTTGATGCCGCTCTCCTTGGGCATCATCACGTCCAGGGTCACCAGGTCGGGTTTGACCTCGTTGAACTTGTCCCACCCCTGCTCGCCGTTTTCAGCCACCACCACCTTGTAGCCGTTGCTGTCCAGGAGGGTGGAGATGAAGGTGCGAACGTCCATCTCGTCGTCCACCACCAAAACTCGCTTAGCCATGATCCGTCTCCCTCTTATGGCTATAGGGTGTAAACCCGTTCAGGATTGCGAATGGCCATTACGTGGCAGGGGCAGCGCTTGGCCACCTGCTCCACCGTGCTGCCATAGTGGGTGTCCTCGCCGCCCGAGGCGCCCTCGGTGCCCATGACCACCAGGTCGATGCCGTGCTCGCGCACGTAGCGCAGGATCTCCACGAAGGGGGTGCCCACCAGCACCACCCACTCCACGTCCAATCCCTTGAGCCGGTCTCCGTAGCGCTGCTTGAGCTCTTCGGTGAGCTTGGTCAAGAGCTCCGGCGAGGTGTAGGTCACATCGCCGGGGGGGGCCCCCTCGTCGGTCTCGCTGGGCATGTAGCGCAGGGTGGAGTGGGGGCAGTGCAACACGTGCAGCTTGGCCCCATGGCGCTTGGCCAGGTCCACCGCGTGGTGCAGGGCAATCTCCGCGTCCTCGGAGAAGTCCGTGCAGTAGAGGATGTTCTGGTAGGTAATCATGGACTCACCTCCTGGTTTGGCCGGGGGCTTGCCGCGCCCGCCGGACGCCAATGCTCATGTGTCTTGGCCCTGCTCCGGGGCGGTGGGCGGCAGAATAAGCCTAAACACCGCGCCCGAGCCGGGATCGCTTTCAAAAACCACCTTGCCGCCGTGTTCCTCGGCGACCTTCTGGGCCACCATCAGGCCCAGGCCGGTGCCCCCGGCGCCCTTGGTGCTGTAAAAGCCCTGGAAGATGCGCTGGGCCGCTTCTGGCTCCAGGCCGGGGCCGTTGTCCTGCACCTGCAAGCAGACCCCGTCCATCCCTTGCCGGCAGCTCAGGGTCACCCGCCCCCGGGTCACGGTGCCCGCCGCGTCGATGGCGTTGCTCAGCAGGTTCAGATAGGCGTCCAGGAGCATCTCCCCGTCGGCCGAGGTCGTGGGCCCGCCGTGCTCGGGCACCACCAGCACCATCTCCACTCCCCGCCGCTCCGCCTCGTTGGCCAGGCAGGCCGCCGCCTCCTTGACCACCTCGCTCAGGTCCACCGGGGCCTTTTCCGGGGCGCGCGGCTTGGAGATGCTCAGCAGGTCCTTTATCAGTTCCTGCACCCGGCCGATGTTGCGGCCCAGCATCTCCAGCCCTTCGTTGGACAGGTTAGGCTGTTCCTTGGCCAGCCCCTGGGAAACCATGTAGGTCCCGCCCTTGAGCCCGGCCAGCATGTTCTTGATCGAATGCACCAGGGCGCTCACCGTCTGGCCCACCGCGGCCAGGCGCTCGTTGGCCACCACCTTGGCCGTGGCCTCGGCCACCCGCTCTTCCAGCTCCTCGGTGTAGGAGCGCAGCTCGGCCTTTAGGGCCAGGCGCTCCGAGGCCCGTTTGAGGGCCACGGCCAGGGCCTGGTCGTTGATGGGCTTGGTGACGAAGTCGCTGGCCTGGAGTTGCAGGGACTTTATGGCCACATCCAGATCGCCGTGCCCGGTGATGATGATCACCTCGGTGTCCGGGCTTATCTGCTTGATGCGCTTGAGCACCTCGATGCCGTCCATGCCCGGCATCTTGATATCGGTGAGCACCAGCTCGGGCTTCTGCTCGCCGAATATCTCCAGGCCCTCGGCCCCGGAGGCGGCCGTGGCCACCTCGTAGCCGTCGGCGGCCAGGGACAGCGACATCATGCGCCGGATGCCCGCCTCGTCGTCTATGAGCAGCAGGCGGCGATAGGCCAGGGGGGAGCACCGGTTCATGCCGCGGCCTCCCCCCGCACCGGCAGGCTGAGCCGGAAGGTGGCTCCCTCTCCGGGCGCGCTGGTAACGCTGATGTTGCCCCCGAAGTCGCGCACGATGCCGTAGGAGATGGACAGGCCCAGGCCGGTGCCCTTGCCCACTTCCTTGGTGGTGAAAAATGGCTGGAAGATGCGGTCCTGGTCCGCCGGGGCGATGCCCGCCCCGTTGTCGCCGACCGTGACCACCGCCTGGCCGTCCTGCGTAAAGCTCTTGATCTCGATGAGCCCCTCGGGCCCGCCCTGGCTCTCGCGGCGCTGCTCGATGGCGTCGCGGGCGTTCATCACCAGGTTGATCAGCACCTGCTCCAGGCGGTTGACGTCGGCCAGCACCGGGGGCAGGTCCGGGTCCAGCTCGGTGCGCACCGAGATGTCTCGCACGGCCAACTGCTGGCCCATAAGGCCCAGCACCCCTTGGATGGGCTGGTTGAGGCTGATGCTCTCGGCGCTCACCTCGTATTTGCGGCCGAACTCCCGGAGATGGTCGATGATGCGCCGGGCCCGCTCCACCTGCTGGCCCAGCTCCCGGGCCACCGAGAGCAGGTCCGTGGGGTCGATCTCCTGGCCGCGCTCCACGCTCTTTTTGAGGAAATCGCTGCCCGTGCCGATGACGCTGAGCGGCTGGTTGAGCTCATGGGCCACCCCGGCGCTCATCTCGCCCAGGGTGGCCATCTTGGCCGCCTGGATGAGCTGCTGCTCGGTCTGCAAGCGCTCGGTGATGTCGCTGGTGGTGGCGATCACCGCCGAGCGTCCCAAGTGCTCGCCATAGGAGGCCCTGAGGTTCACGTAGAAGCTCTCGCCGTCGCCGCGGGTCTGGCGCACGTTGGGCAAAAAGGCCTCGCGCCCGGCGATGAACTCCACCACCCGCTGGCGGTCGGCCTGGTGGGTCAGGCAGAGGAAGGTGTTGCCGATCAGCTCCTCGGGGGGATAGCGGTATTCGGCGGCCGCCCGGTCGTTGGCGTCCATTATCTCCAGGCTCTCGGCGTCGAACACGAAGATGGGGTTGGGGTCGTTGTTGAAGAAAAGGCGGTACTTCTCTTCCGAGCGCTTGAGCTCCTCCTCCAGGCGCATCACGTCGGTGATGTCCGTGGCCATCTCCATCACCGCCACCAGGTCGCCCTTCTTGTCGGTGATGGGGGTGGTCATGTTCAGGAAGTAGCGGGCCTGCCCGTCGGCCCCCACCACCCGCTCCTCGGCGCTGTGGGCGCGGCCGTCGCCAAAGGTCTTGGCCACCGCGCAGTTGGGACAGCGGGAGTCGCGGTTCTTGTAGGCGCGGTAGCAATACTGCCCCAGGCTGGGTCCGAAGTCGTTGGCAAAGCGCTTGTTGTGGGCCAGCAGCCTGAAGTCCGCGTCCTGCACGGTGATGTAGCAGGGCACCTCCTCGAATAGCTGCTGATATTCCCGGCGGCCGTGCTCCAGGTCCTCGGTCTTTTCCTTTATGCCCTGGCGCATCAGGTCAAAGGCCGTGGCCAGCTCGCCGATCTCGTCGTCGGTTTGGGGCCTGATCTGCTGGTCGTAATCCCCGGCGGTGATGCGCCGGGTGGCCCCCAGCAGGGCCGAGAGGGGGCGTTTGACGAAAAAGAAGGTGAACAGGGCCACCAACGCGCATATGACCACGCACATCAGCGCCGCGTACAGGGCCACCCTGCGGGTGGTGTCGCCCAGTTGCTTGTCCACCGCGCCCAGGGACAGGGCAACGTCCAGCACCCCCAGCACCTTCTGGCCGGGCGGATGCACGTGGCAGGGGTCGGTGTAGCAGGCCGGGCTGGTGTAGATAGGGTTGATCACCCCCAGCACCCGATGCGGGCCCCGGGCCGCATTGACCGTGAAGATGCGGCTGCGGTCGTCTATGGCCAGGCGCTCCAGCGGGCGGTCCTTGCGGTGGCAGGCGTAGCAGGCCTCGGAGTCCATGTCCACCAGGCGGCCGATCTCCGAGGACCGGCTGGAGAACATGATGCGCCCCTTTTTGTTGAACACCCGGATGACCTCCACCCCGGTCTGGCTACCCATGGACTCGATCATCTGGTGCAGGCTCTCCCGCTGGTTCTTGAGCATGGCGTAGCTGGTGGCCCGCTTCACCGTGTCCGAGAACCAATGGCCCGTCTGCAGCATCTTGCCGATGGAGCGGCTCTCCTGCAGGCGCACCGCCCAGTAGGCCGAGATGGTGGTCAGGGCCACCAGGCAGATGCCCACCCACAGGGTGAGCTTGAAGGCCAGGCGGTTGGTGAACTTGATGGTCTTATGTTGCGGGGGCTGTTGCATTAATTCCGCCACAAGGGTTTGCTCACCTATAAGGCACGTTACGTGCCAAACGGCACATGAAAAAAATGATTAAGGATATAGGTATTATAGGTAAAAGGTTGCGGCAGGGGCAACGCCATTGTTGCGGCTCTGTGCAACAGTCTTTACTGATGCGGGAGATGCAACATCACCTAATGGGCCGAATTTCATGAGAGGTTTGGTGTTGCGCCTGGCGCAACACCCCGGTCGCGGACACGCAACAGGGGCTTATTGGGGCCGGGCCACCCCCAGGCGCTTCATGCGCCGCCACAAGGTGGTGCGGTTGATGCCCAGCTCCTGGGCGGCCTGGGTCTGGTTCCAGTTGTGCCGGTCCAACACCTGCACCAGCTCGTCCTTTTGGCGGCGCCGGCTGGTGGGGGGGAGCTGGATGTCGCCCAGGGTGCGCAGGTTGGCCGGCAGATGGTTGAGCTTGATAATGTCGCCCCGGCACAACAGGCAGGCGTGCTCCAGGATGTTCTCCATCTCGCGCACGTTGCCCGGGTAGTCGTAGTTGAGCAGGACGTTCAGGGTTTCCGGCGAAAAGCGGCAGATGTAGGTGCCGTTTTCCACGTTTTTCTTTTGGATGAAGCGCCGGATCAACAGCGGAATGTCCTCGGAGCGCTCCTTGAGCGAGGGCACGGCCACCTTGATCACGTTGAGGCGGTAGTAGAGGTCTTCCCTGAACAGGCCCTGTTCCACCTGGTGGGCCAGGGGCTTGTTGCTGGCGGCCAGGATGCGCACATCCACCTTGCTGGTGGCGTGGGCCCCCAGGGGGAAGAACTCCCGGTCCTCCAGCACCCGGAGCAGCTTGGCTTGCAGGGACAGGGGCAGCTCGCTGATCTCGTCCAAAAAGATGGTGCCCCCGTCGGCCAAATGAAAGCGGCCCGGCTTGTCGCGCTCGGCCCCGGTGAAGGCCCCCTTGCTGTAGCCGAACAGCTCCGACTCCAGCAGGTTCTCGGGCAAGGCGGCGCAGTTCACCTTGATGAAGGGCCGGCCCGAGCGGGTGGAGTTGTGATGGACGATCTGGGCCAGCAGGTCCTTGCCCGTGCCGGTTGGGCCCTCGATGAGCACCGTGATGCGGCTGGGCGCGGCCACCTGCAGGGTGTCGAACATGCGCCCCACCTCCGGGCTGGCCCCGATGAAGTCCTCCCATTTGCGGTGGCCAGGGTCTTTCTTGCCTTGCAGGCTGCCCAGGGGCAGGCTCTGGAAGGTCTCCACCGCCCCGACGATCTCGCCTTGCTCGCCGTACAGGGGCGAGGCGCACACCTTCACCGGCACCACCGAGCGGCCGCCCTGGCGGATGAACACCGCCTCGGTGGCGGCCTGCTCCTCGCCGGACTCCATGGCCCGCCTGACCGGGCAGTATTCCTCGCACAGGGTGGACTTGAGCACATCGGAGCAGGCCGCGCCCAGGGCCCGCTTCCGGCCCACCCCGCAGATTCGCTCGGCCGCCTGGTTGAAATAGGTGATGCGGCCTTCCAGATCCACGGCCAAAACCCCCAGGGTAACCGCCTCCAAAACCCGGCCGGGCTCCAGGATGGGGGGCTTGGGCTGGTCCGGAGGGGTCATGCGCCTTGTGCCGCCTTAAATAAATTACCGGGTAAAAGCCTATAAAACTCTGTGATAACTATAGCTTAAAATAGTTGGCCCCATCACGGGTGTCAAGTGAATAAAGCGAAGCCAATCAGGGGCTTGCCATGCCTAGTGAAAAAATATATTTTAAGTCTCGTCGTTTTGGCGGCTGTTAGAACTCGCAACACCCTGGAGGCCCGTGAGTCCCGACCGCACCTGCAAGCGTTGTTCCGTGGCCAGGGTCAACGCCCTGACCAAAGCCTACGCCCGAGCCCACGAAGAAGTTTCCTCCGGCAAGGGCCCTCTGCTGAACCTGGTCCAACTGGCGAACCGCCGCGGCTACGCCGACGCCCGCAAGTTGCTCACCCCCGGGCTGAGCGACAAGGAAGTGCGGGCCGCCTGTTGGAACGTGTCGTCGTTCCTGGAGGACGAAGAGGTGGAGACGGTCCTGGGCATCAAGCTCTGAACTCCTCCGTTGCGTGGCCTGCTTGCATAATGCTCCCAATATTGTAGGCTGGTTCATGGCATGCGGGGAGAGGGCATGAGTTCGGCTGAATCCAACGGAGCCCTGGTCACCGGCGAGGCGGTGGTGGCTCTGGACGGCGCCCAGCGCATAATGGGCGGCAACCAGGCCGCCCGCCAGCTCTTGGGCGACAAGCTGGAGCCCGGCGAGGTGTTCAGCCTGGTCGGCCTGCTGCAGGGCCCGGACCTGGCCGAGGCCCAGAGCGCCCTGGAGGCGGCCCTGGGCAAGGGACGCGCCGCCCAGAACCTCAGAGCCATGGCCCGGGACGCCTCGGGCCAGGAATTCTCCTGCGAATACTCCATCAATCCCCTGTTCGGACCGGGCCGCCAGGTGACCGGCGCGGTGCTCAACCTGCGCGACCTGGACTTCACGCCCCTTAGCTCGGGCCGTTTGGACCCGGGCGAGAGCCTGCCCAACATGCCCCGCCTGGGCTACCAGTCCCTGTTTGAAAACCTGGCCGAGGGCATCTTCACCATCAACACCCGCTGGCGCATCACCTCTTTCAACCAGCGGGCCGAGGAGCTCACCGGCTACCGCCGCGAGGAGGTGTTGGGCCGCCACTGCTGGGACATCTTCCGCTCCGACCTGTGCGGCTCGGGCTGCCCCCTGCGCACCACCCTGGAGACCGGGGTGACCCGCATGGACCAGGACGTGCGCATGCTCGACAAGCGGGGCGGCCGCCTGGGGGTGCTGGTCAACACCAGCGTGGTGCGCGACCGCACCGGCAGCGTGGTGGGCGCGGTGGAGAGCTTCCGGCCCCTGGACGGCCTGGAGCAGCCCGCGTCCAACGAGAGCCACTCCTTCGAGGAGATCGTGGGTTCCAGCGAGCCCATGCGCAAGCTCTTCGCCATGCTGCCCGACGTGGCCGCCAGCGAGGCCAGCGTGCTCATCTCCGGGGAGAGCGGCACCGGCAAGGAGCTGTTCGCCCGGGCCATCCATGCCCAGTCGCCCCGCAGCAAGGGGCCCTTTGTGGCGGTGAACTGCTCGGCCCTGGCCGAGACCCTGCTGGAGAGCGAGCTGTTCGGCCACGAGAAGGCGGCCTTCACCGGCGCGGTGCGCTCCAAGGTGGGGCGCTTCGAGCTGGCCAAGGGCGGCACCCTGTTCCTGGACGAGATCGGCGAGCTGAAGCCAGAGCTGCAGGTGAAGCTGCTGAGGGTGCTGGAGCAGCGGGTCTTCGAGCGGGTGGGCGGCACCCGGCTCATCCCCATGGACGCGCGCATCATTGCGGCCACCAACCGCAACCTGCCCCGGGCCATGGCCTCGGGCGGGTTCCGCGAGGACCTTTTCTACCGCCTGCGCACCGTGCCCCTGACCATCCCGCCCCTGCGCAAGCGTCCCGAAGACATCCCCCTGCTGGTGAGCCACTTCATAAAGGTAATGAACCAGCGCTACCAAAAACAGGTGCGCTCGGTGGACACCAAGGTGATGCGCCTGTTCACCAACTACCCCTGGCCGGGCAATGTGCGCGAGCTGGAACGGGTCATGGAGCATGCCTACGTGTTCGTCAAGGGCCCGGTGATCCTGCCGGCCTATCTGCCTTCCCTGGGCGAGTTCTGGCGGGAGCGCCTGGGCGCGGCCGAGCCCGAAACCGAGGACGCGGCGCCGGCCGATGGCCAGGAGTCCGAGCGCCAGGCCATTTTGGAGGCCCTGTCCCAGGCCGGGGGGCGCCGCCAGGACGCGGCCGACCTGCTGGGCATCAGCCGCACCTCCCTGTGGCGGCGCATGAAGAGCCTGGGACTGGGCTGAGCCGCTTTTCCCGCCGCCTCCGCTCTCTCACGGGTTATGATCAGACACTCTCCGCGGCCCGCACCGCAAGTCAGGAGGCCACCTCATGAGCCAAGACATCTACCGCGACCTGCAACAAAAGCTGGACAAGTTCTCCATGGGCTTCCCGCCCACCGAATCGGGCATTGAGATCAAGATCCTCAAGCACCTGTTCTCCAAGGACGACGCCGAGATGTTCCTGGCCATGAGCCATCGCCTGGAAACCGCCGAGTCGGTGGCGGCCCGCCTGGGCCTGCCCGGCGAGGATGTGGCCGAGCGCCTGGAGGACATGGCCGAGCGGGGCCTGTTGTTCCGCGTCATAAAAGGGGCCTCCCGCCGCTATGCGGCCATCCCCTTTGTGCACGGCCTGTTCGAGTTCCAGGTAAAGGACCTGGACCGCGAGCTGGCCCAGATGGTGGAGGACTACAGCGAAGAGGGCTTTGACCTGGCCATGCAGCAGGGGGCCGAGCATTTTCTGCGGCCCATCCCGGTGCACCGCTCCATCCCGGTGCAGCACAACGTGGCCTCCCACGACGACGCGGTGAAGATCCTGGCCTCCATGCCCCGGATCGTGGTGACCGATTGCATCTGCCGCAAAAAGAGCCAGGTCATGGACCAGGGATGCGGCAAGCCTCTGGAGGCCTGCTTCATGTTCGGCTCCATGGGCCAGTACTACCTGGACCGGGGCATGGGCCGGGAGGTGAGCCTGGAGGAGGGCGTGCGCATTCTGGAGGACTGCCGCGAGGCCGGTTTGGTCACCCAGCCGGCCACCGCCCAAAACCCGGGCGGCATGTGCAACTGCTGCGGCGACTGCTGCGGGGTGCTGCGCTCCCTGAACAAGCACCCCAAGCCCGCCTCCATGGTGCTGGCCAACCACTTCGCGGTGGTGGATTCCGAAGAATGCACCGGATGCGGCACCTGCCTGGAGCGCTGCCAGATTGGGGCCATCGCCCTGGACGGCGACGACCAGGCCCAGGTGAACCTGGACCGTTGCATCGGCTGCGGCCTGTGCGTCACCCACTGTCCCGGCGAGGCCCTGCGGCTGGAGGCCAAACCAGGGGATCAGATGCGGGTTCCGCCGGCCAGCGCCAGCGAGCAGATGATCCTCATGGCCCAAAAACGCGGGCTCATCTAGGTCAGGGGCTCTCGTCAGCGCGCCTTTTCGGGCGCGTTTCATTGTGTTTCATTTGTTGCAAATTACGTTTCAACTTGCATAAGCCACGCTATTTAATGTAAAAAATAGCATATTATCTTGCGAAGACCTCCTTTGTCGGTGCCTTTTGAAACACATTTATGTTTCAGAGGCTACCCGCTGGTTGGGGTTTTGCAGACGATTATGAGTTATTTGAGCTATTTATGTCTTCTGGCCCGGCATTTGCTCTATTGAGAACAAAATATTGCCGCCAAAAGTTCGCGCGGTGAAGCCAAGGAGGAGGAACGTGGCCCAAACAGCCATTGACATCGACATTGACGAGATCATCGAACGCTACCCCGGCAAACCGGAATACCTGATCTTCCTGATGCAGGACATCCAGGCCGCCTTCAACTACATCTCGCCCGAGGCCCTCACCCTGGTCTGCGACCACACCGGGGTGGCTGAGAGCCAGGCCTACGCGGTGGCTACCTTTTACAACTCCTTCAGCCTGGAGCCCAAGGGTGAAAACCTGGTCCAGGTCTGTCTGGGCACCGCCTGTCACCTCAAGGGCAGCGGGCTCATCGCCGAGAACCTGATGCGTTCCATCGGCCTGGACGAGCCCGGCACCACCGAGGACCTCAAGTACACCGTGGAGACGGTCAACTGCCTGGGCGCCTGCGCCCTGGCCCCGGTGGCGGTGGTCAACGAGGCCTACCAGCCCAAGGTGAGTTCGCCCAAGTTGATGAAAACGGTCAAGAAGCTAGGTGATGCCTGAGTCGGGCAGGGGAGTGTGAGGTAATGCAAGTTACGGCAAAAGACTCGGCTGAGGTGAGGTTGAACTCCATGGAGGAGTTGGAGCAGCTCCGCGGCGAGTTGCAGGCGGCGGTGGACCCGGACCAGACCATGATCGTGGTCTGTCACGGCACCGGTTGCGTGGCCAACGGCAGCCAGGATGTAACCCAGGCCCTCAAGAATGCCCTGGCCGAAGCCGGCGAGGACATCAAGGTGATGCCGGGCATCAAGACCACCGGCTGTCACGGGTTCTGTTCGCGGGGCCCCCTGGTCATCATCAAGCCGGCCAACGTCTTCTATCAGCAGGTCAAGCCCGGCGACGTCGAGGAAATCGTGGCCCAGACCATCCTCAAGGGCGAAACCGTGGACCGGCTGCTCTACAAGCATCCCCAGAGCGGGGATGCCCTGGAGACCACCGACGAGATTCCCTTCTACGCCGGCCAGGAGCGGGTGGTGCTCCAAAACATCGGCCAGATCGACCCCACGGACCTGGAAGACGCCCTCAGGGCGGGGGCCTATGCCGGAATGGCCAAGGCCCTGACCGCCATGCAGCCCGCCGAGGTGATCGAATCGGTCACCAAGGCCGGCCTCAGGGGCCGGGGCGGCGCCGGCTTCCCCACCGGAGTCAAGTGGGGCCTGGCCGCCAAGCACGGCGACGTGGAAAAGTTCGTGCTGTGCAACGCGGACGAGGGCGACCCCGGGGCCTTCATGGACCGCTCGGTCATGGAGGGCGATCCCCACGCGGTGGTGGAGGGCATGATCATCGGCGGCTACGCCATCGGAGCCAACGTGGGCTACGTGTACGTGCGCGCCGAGTATCCCCTGGCCATCAAGCATCTGGAGATGGCCCTGGACGACGCCCGGGCCCTGGGCCTGCTGGGCGAAAACATCCTGGGCTCCGGCTTCAATTTCGACATCCGCATCAACCGGGGCGCCGGCGCCTTTGTCTGCGGCGAGGAAACCGCCCTCATGCGTTCGGTGGAGGGCAAGGTGGGCGAGCCGGTGCCCCGGCCGCCTTACCCCTCGGACAAGGGCCTGTTCGGCAAGCCTTCGGTGTTGAACAACGTGGAGACCTGGGCCAACGTCAGCCGCATTCTGGACCGCGGCTGGGAGTGGTTCGCCGGGTTGGGCACCGAGAAGTCCAAGGGCACCAAGGTCTTCGCCTTGGTGGGCAAGGTCAACAACGTGGGCCTGGTGGAAGTGCCCATGGGCATCAAGCTCAAGGAAATCGTCATGGAGATCGGCGGCGGGGTTCCCGGCTCCGACCACTTCAAGGCGGTGCAGACCGGCGGTCCCTCCGGCGGCTGCCTCCCCTGGGAGGACGCGGAGCTGCCGGTGGACTTCGACTCGCTCATCGCGGCCGGGTCCATGATGGGCTCGGGCGGCATGATCGTCATGGACGACCGGGACTGCATGGTGGACGTGGCCAAGTACTTCCTGGGCTTCTTGGAAGAAGAGTCCTGCGGCAAGTGCTTCCCCTGCCGTTTGGGGGTGCCGCGCCTGCGCGAGACCCTGAACCGCTTCTCCAAGGGCCAGGGCACCGTCGAGGACATCGACGACCTCTACAGCCTGGCCGAGGCAATCAAGATGGGCTCCCTGTGCGCCCTGGGCGGCACCGCGCCCAACGCGGTGCTTTCCACCCTGCGCTACTTCCGCGGCGAGTACGAGGCCCACATCCTGGAGCACCGCTGCCCGGCCGGGGTCTGCAAGGACCTGATCACCTACAAGATAGACCCGGACACCTGCACCGGCTGCCGCGCCTGCGCCCGGGCCTGCCCCCAAGAGGCCATCAGCGGCGAGAAGAAAAAGCCGCACACCATCGACGAGAGCCTCTGCATCCGCTGCGGCATGTGCATGGAGTCGTGCAAGTTCGGGGCGATCCAGGTCTTTTAGGCGAATAGCCTTTTTCGGGAGACAGCAGAATGTTGAACCTGACCATAGATGGCAAGAAAGTTCAGGCCGAGGCCGGCTGGACCCTGTTGGACACGGCCCGCCAGCACCACATCGAGATACCCACCCTGTGTTACCACGAGGCGGTGGAGCCCTTCGGAGCCTGCCGCCTGTGCGTGGTGGAGCTCAGGCAGGGCGACAACTCCCGCCTGGTGGCCTCCTGCGTGTATCCGGCCGAGGAGGGCCTGGAAGTCCACACCATGAGCGAAAAGGTCAAGAACGTGCGCCGCTGGATTCTGGAGATGCTCCTTTCCGAGTGTCCGGCCAGCGAGGCGGTGCGGGAGATGGCCGCCGAATACGGGGTCGACTCCACCCGCTTTGAAGTAAGAAACCCCGAGGAGGAGTGCATCCTCTGCGGATTGTGCGTGCGCGCCTGCGCCCAGGTGGTGGGGGCCAACGCCATCAGCACCGTGGGCCGCGGGGCTCAGAAGGAGATCGGCTCTCCTTACCTGATCCCCGGCGAGGCCTGCGTGGCCTGCGGCACCTGCGTGACCGTCTGCCCCACCGGGGCCATGCGGGCCCGCTTCGACCGGGTGCGCGGAGTCCCTGAAGTGGTCATGGCCAAGGCCGGCAAGTGATAGCAAAGGAGGCGAGACATGGCTGATAATTCCAAGATAGGCGTCTTCCTCTGCGAATGCGGCCGCCGCATCGCTCCCCTGGTGGACCTAAAGGACCTGGCCGCCAAGCTGGAGGCCGATCCTCTGGTGGATTACGTGGCGGTGGAGCCGTTTTCCTGCCTGGCTCCGGGTCTGGACCAGATCACCAAGGCGGTGGAGGAAAAGGGTCTGGACCGGGTGGTCATCGCCGGTTGCGAGGCCCGGGTGATGCTCAAGAAGTTCCAGAACGAGCTGGCCGCCACCGGGTTGGAGGAGGGCCAGATCGACATCGTCAACCTCAGAGGCCACGTGGCCCAGGTCAGCGACCTGAGCCCCGAGGAAAAGGCGGCCAAGGGCTTCAAGCTCATCAAGGCGGTCGCCGCGGGTCTGGACGCCCTGGCGCCCAGCGTGCACGAGCAGGTGGAGTTCAAGGGCCCGGTGATGATCCTGGGCGGCGGCATCGCCACCTACAGCGCGGCCCAAGAGCTGAGCCGCCGGGAGATCGAGAGCATCATCGCGGTGTCCACCGACGAGTGGGAAGACGAGATCCGCATGCTGCACGAGCACTACCCCGGCGAGCGCCACTACTACGACCGCATGGAAGCCATCATGCGCGATGTGGACGCCAGCCCCTTTGTGCGGCGCATCACCGTGGGCGAGCTCAGCTCGGTCAGCGGGCGCACCGGCGAATACCTGGTCACCTTCAGCGACCCCATGGGCGGACCGCCCCGGGTTTACGAGGTGGGGGCCATCATCGCCGCGCTGGACGGCCAGATGCTAAACCAGGGCACCAACTTCGGCCACGACGGCCGCACCGTGATCTGCCACACCGAGGCCGAGGAACTGCTCTGGACCAAGGGCGTGCCCGAGGGCCAGATCGTCTTCTGGATCAACGACTACGAGGCCGGGCACCCGGAATACGCCTACCTGGCCTCCCGCGCCGCCTGGTCCATGGCCCGCTACATGCGCGAGCGCTCTCCGCTGACCAAGGTGACGGTGCTCTACAACCACCAGATGCCGGTGCCCCTGTCGGCCGGCGAACGGGCGGCCAGCCGCAAGCTGGGAATCGACTGGGTGGCCTATGACGGCGCTCTGCGGCCCACGGTGCAGGCCGGCTACGTCACCTACTGCGACCCCGAGGATCACACCGAGCAGGAGATGCCCTGGGACCGCCTGATCCTCAGCCCCCGGCGCTCCGTGGGCCAGGAGGCCACCAAGGTGGCCCACGTCCTGGGCCTGGAGCACGTGGAGGGCCACTTCCTGGAGCCCCACAAGCAGCGGGTGCGTCCGGAGATGGTGGGCCGGGCCGAAGCCTTCCTGGCCGGCAGCGCCCGCTATCCCTGCGACCTGCACGAGGCCCTCAGGCAGGGCCGCCGGGCGGCCAGCAAGACCGCCGAGATGGTGGAAAAGGCCCAGACCGGCGAGCTTTTCGCTCCCCGCATGGTCTGCACGGTGGATCAGTCCAAGTGCATCGGCTGCGGCTTGTGCAAGGAGATCTGCGACTGCGGCGGCATCGAGCCGGTGGAAGGCCACGGCGGCAACATACCCCGCCACGTGGACCCCATGGTCTGCACCGGCGGCGGCACCTGCGCCGCGGCCTGCCCCTATCACGCCCTGACCCTGCAGAACAACACCACCTCCCAGCGCGAGGCCCGGGTGTCCACTCTGTCCAAGGAGCTGGCCGCCGACGAGATTCTGTCCTTCGGCTGCGCCTGGGGCGGTCTGGCCGCGGCGGACAACGCCGGGGTCAAGGGCCTGAAGTACGACCCGCGCATGTACATGCTCAGGGTGGGCTGCATCGGCCAGCTGGACCCCTCGGTCATGGCCCGCGCCTTCCTGGAGGGAGCCAACAGCCTGCTGTTGATCGGCTGTCCCCCCGAGGACTGCCACCACTCCTACGGCCTGGACCACACCTGGAGCCGGGTGAACCTGATCAAGAAGCTGTTGCACCTGTGTGGCTTCGACCGGCGGCGCATCGCCCTGGCCCACGCGGACCTGAACAACCCCGAGGAGTACATCCGCACGGTCAACAGCTTTGTGAACCAGATGGCCGACCTGGGCCCCATCGAGCGCAACTCCGAGAATCTGGAGAAGCTGGCCGGGCTCTACGCCACGGTGAACAACGCCCGGGTCCGCTGGGTCCTGGGAGCCACCCTGCGGCGTCCCTGGGAGGAGATCTACCCCGGCAACCAGCGCAACGCCCTGGCCTTTGACCGCGACATGATGGGCGTGGTCAGCGAGGAGTTCATCAAGAGCCGGGTGGCCAACCTGCTCCGGGACACCCAAAAGCCCTACCAGCTCCACGAGCTGGCCAACGCCCTGCAGGCGGAGGAGAAGCCGCTCATGGAGAGCGTCCGCGAGATGGTGGGCGAGGGTCTCATCGGCCGCATGCACAAGGACGGCAAGGCCCACTACATGCTGCGGGCCTGATCGCGCAAACTCTAGACAACACCGGGGCCGGAGAACTCTCCGGCCCCGGTCTGATGAAACGCCATGGAAAACGATCAACAATCCGGCTTGAACCTGGGCAACCATTCGCCCTCATTTTTGACCCACGCCCTCACCCCGGCCAATGTGGGCATCCTGCCCGACCCCGACGGCTACGCCCAACCCAAGGGGAGCTGCGGCGACTACCTGGAGCTCTACCTCAAGGTGGCCGACGGCAAGGTGGCTGACGCCCGTTTCATGACCAACGGCTGCTTGCACACCATCGCCTGCGGCAGCGCCATGACCAGCCTGATCATGGGCCGCGAGCTGGGCGAGGCGGCCCAGCTCAGCGCCGGGGACATCGAAACGGAGCTGGGCGGTCTGGAAAAAGAACACCGCCACTGCGCCGCCCTGGCCGCGGCCACCCTCAAGGCGGCGGTGCGCGACCACCTCAAGCGCAAGCAGGCCCCCTGGAAACAGCCCTACCAGCGCCGCCGTCCCTAGGAGCGCCTCGACGCGCTCCGGCTTGCTCCGGCCACGGCCGAATCCTATATAATTAAGCCAAGCCCCGCCGCGTTGGCGGGGCGTGGAGCGTGCCGGTGCGCTTTCGACTTACCAGCCTGCGTCAGCGTCTGCTGATCTTGCTGCTCTTGCCCGTGGCCCTGTTGTTGGTGGGCCTGGGAGGGGTGGGCTTTTATTATGCCCGCGACAGCCTCTTGGATGGCTGGCGGGAGTCGGCCCTGCTCAGCCTGGAGCGGGCGGCCCACGCGGTGGACATGCGCCTGGCCCAGCCCGAGGACGCGGTGGAGCTTATCAACAGCCTGGCCGGGCTGACCCCCACCACGGCCGAGGAATGGGAGGCCCAGCTCACCAAGCTGCCCGGGGTGGACCGGGCGCGCGTGGAGCTCACCGCCCTGGCCCCTCCCGCCGCCCTGGGCCCGGAGGGCAGCCCCCTTCCCCGGCGGGGCCGCGGCATGGGCCGCGGGGGCATGGGCCAGGGAATGGGCTCCGCCATGGGCCCCATGCGCTTCCACCAGGTGGTCATGGCCAAGGTGACCAGCCCCCGCCTGGACACCGCCTCGGGCCAGGAGACGGTGACCATGGTCTTTGACCTGGAGAGCCAGGATAAAAAGCCGGTGGCCCGCCTGGAGGTGGTGGTGAGCTTCGCCCATCTGATGGAGGATCTCAGGGCCCTCAACTGGTGGCAGAGCGACAACGTGTATCTGGTGGACTCCACCGGCCGGGTGCTGGCCCACGGCGCCGAGGCGGTGCCCCTGGGCGAGCGCCTGGGCGCCCCAAACGACCCCTTCCGGCTGAAGGTGCTAAGCGCCCTGCTGGCCAAGGACAAGGGCACGGTCATGGGCTCGGGCCATCCGGCCAAGGAGGTGGCCGGCTTCTACCGCCTGAGCCGGGCCCCCTGGACCCTGGTGCTCTTCGCCCAGGGCGAGGCGGTGCTCAGCCCGGTCACCGGTTTTCTCAGGGCCTACGTCACCACCGGCCTGGTGTGCATCGGCCTGGTGCTTCTGATCATCTTCACGGTCACTGGCAAGGTGGCCGGCTCGGTGCGCCAGGTGTGCCAGGCCGCCCTGCAGGTGGCCCACGGCAATTATCAGCGGGTGCCGGTGCCCAACAGCCGCGACGAGTTCTTCCGCCTGTCGCGCCACTTCAACACCATGGTGGCCGGGCTCAAGGAAAAGGACTACATCCGCGACACCTTCGGCCGCTACGTGGACCCCGGGGTGGCCCGCCGCCTCATGGCCCGTCCCGAGGCCACCAGCCTGGGCGGCGAGAAGCGCCAGGTGGCCATCATGATGACCGATGTGCGCGGCTTCACCGCCATGTGCGAGCAGCTTAGCCCGGAGGAGACCATCGCGGTGATCAACCGCTACCTCTCGCGGATCATCGCGGTGATCCAGCGCCACGAGGGCATTATCGTGGATTTTCTGGGCGACGCGGTTCTGGCCTTTTTCGACAGCCTGGAGGAGGGCATCGAAGCGGCGGTGCAGCGCTCGGTGTGCTGCGCCCTGGAGCTGCAAGAGGCCACCGCCGAGTTCAGCCGGGAGGCGGCCGAGCAGGGCCGGCCCCAGTTGGAGACCGGCATCGGGCTCAACGCCGGCGAGGTGGTGGTGGGCAACATCGGCTCGGACACCCGCACCAAGTACGGCATCGTGGGCGGGCCGGTGAACCTGACCCAGCGCATTCAGGCCCAGGCCGAGGGCGGCGAGATCGTCATCTCCACCTCGGTGCGCGACCTGTTGCCCAGCGAGCTAAGCCTGGGGCGCAGCTTCTGGGTCCGGCCCAAGGGCCTGGACCGGGACATCGAGCTGTTCGCCCTCACCGGGGCCGCCTCCTGCGGCGGTCCCCAGCCCGAGCCTTACCCGGCGCCACCTGTTAACAATTAACAGCAACTTAACAGGTTCCCATTCGCGCCCTGATAAGGTTGGTTTAGCTAACCAATTAAATTAAATCATAAAATATACCCAAGCCTCGCAAATCCCTAAAACAAGATCGAATTAATTAGTGTAAAGTTAATCGGCTCGTTTAGCACCCGGCGCGTCGGGGAGCCGGTTCATACTGCCGCCCCGTTGGGTCGAGTTGCTAAGTCATAAACAATTGAAAGATAGGCGTAATTACTCTTGGGCTTCGTTCAGGGCAGGGAGGGGGCCTGCTGCGGCGATCGTGTGGGCTGGTGTTAGCTGTTTAGCGACTGTTCACTTAATTAACACCTTGCACCCTTGCTACTAAGGGTTTGTGTAACGGTGATGCAACATAACACTCCGGATTAATCCCAAAAATCCTTTTTACTCTCCCGAGCGGCATGTCTGTTGCATTAGTTGGTGCCCCAGTTCGAGGGCACCGCTAATGGTGAGCAATCGTAAACAACATATGTTAATCGGCCGAGCGCCTAGGCCGGCCGCGCATGAGGAGAGGCTGCAATGTTAAAGCGAATTCTGATGGTGCTGTTGGTTCTGAGCTTCATCGGCGTCGGCCTGGGTGTGTCCCTGGCCGCCGACGGCAAGGGCAACTCCCGCAAGGGCAAGTACCTCTACCGCAAAAACTGCCGCACCTGTCACGTGGAAAACGGCAAGGCCAAGGAGCTGAGCCCCGTCAGCAAGACCCAGGCTCAGTGGAAGACCACCTTCGCCGACCCCAAGAAGCTGCCCTGCGCGGGCGAGTGGGCCAAGCTGTCGGACAAGGACCTCACCGACATTTACGCCTATCTCTGGGGACACGCCAAGGACTCGCCTTCCCCGGCCAAGTGCAAGTAAACCTCCGGGGCGCGGCGGGCCCTCGCCGCCGCGCCTTTCCCTTTGAATCGCCCCTGTTCGGAGAGAGCAACCATGGCTGATTCCTATCGCCCCGCCCTGTCCCGGCGCGGCTTCCTCAAGCTGGCCGGCGCGGCCGGCGCGGCCGCGGCCCTGGGCGGCGGAGGGCTGTCGGCATCCAAGCCTGCCCAGGCTGCCGGTGGCCTCCGCCCCGGCTTTGAGAGCAAGTTCACCGTGTGCGACATGTGCTTCAACAAGTGCAGCGCCATCGCCCGGGTGCAGGGCGGGGTAGTTCAGAAGCTGGACCCCAACCCCAAGTTCCTCAAGTCGCGCGGCATGCTCTGCGCCCGGGGCAACGCCGGGGTGGAGCAGGTCTACAGCCGCGACCGCCTCAAATATCCCCTGCTCCGAGTGGGCGAGCGCGGCGAAGGCAAGTTCAAGCGCATCTCCTGGGACGAGGCTTTGGACATCGCGGCCGAAAAGATGAAGTCCATCGGCGAGCGCTATACCCGCTGCGGCTTCATGTTCATGGCCGGCAGCGACATGCAGTCCTCCTTCGTGCACCGCTTCGCCGAGGCCTACGGCTCCTACAACACCCTAAGCCATGAGTCCATGTGCCTCATCGCGGGCACCCGGGCCTTTTTGGACACCTTCGGCGAGGTGCCCATCCCGGACATGCTCTACACCAAATACGTGGTCATGGTGGGGGCCAACCGCTTCGAGTCCCTGGTCACCCCCGACAGCATCGACCTGATGACTGCCATGAATAACGGGGCCAAGCTGGTGGTGCTGGACCCGCGCTACACCAAGACCGCGGCCAAGGCCGACGAGTGGTTCGCCATCCGGCCCCGCACCGACATGGCCTTCATGCTCGCCCTGGCCCATGTGCTCATCAAGGAGAAGCTCTACGACCGGAAGTTCGTGGGAGAAAAGACCTACGGTATCGAGCAACTGGCCAAGCACGTGGAGCCCTGCACCCCCCAGTGGGCCTCCGAGCAATGTGACATCCCGGCCGAGGACATCGCCCGCATCGCGCGCGAGCTGGCCAAGGCGGCCCCGGCGGCCATGGTCTACCCCGGCCGCCGCTCCTCCAACTACACCGACTCCACCCAGATCCGGCGCTCCTACGCCATAGTCAACGCTCTCTTGGGCAACTGGGACCGCCCCGGCGGCCTCACCGCCGCCCGCAAGGTGGGTTTGTCCGGCGGGGTGCCCTTTGAGCCGCCATTTTACGAAAACAACCCCGAGGACCGCATCGACGCCGGACGCGCCAAGTTGATGTTCCCGGAGGAGGGATCGTTCAAGCTGGCCCGAGACGCGGTGATCGCCGGCAAGCCCTACCCGGTCAAAGGATGGTTCACCTATCACACCAATCCCATGCAGACCGCGGCCAACCGGCAGAAGACCATCAAGATGATCAACGACATGGAGTTCATGATCTCCATGGACATCCAGATGAGCGATACCGCCTGGATGGCCGACCTGGTGCTGCCCTCCCAGACCTACCTGGAGCGGCAGGACCCCTGCACGGCCCAACAGGGCTCCAGCGCCTGTGCCTGCGTGGTCATGCGCGATCCGGTGGTGGCCCCGCTATACGAGTCCAAGCCGGTATTCTGGGTCATGCAGCAGATCGCCAGGCGCATCGGCCTGGGCGAGCATTTCGACTTCACCATTGAACAGTTCCGCGAAAAGCAGCTCTCCGGGCTGCAGGGAGCCATGGACGCCCTCAAGCGCGACGGGGTCTACTACAACCCTTCCAAGCTCTACGGGGTCTACGAGGGCAAGATCTACAAGACCAAGTCCCACAAGATCGAGCTGTTCAACAGCCGCTACGCCGAGATGGGGCTGGACCCCATGCCGGTGTACACCCCGCCCAAGGCCGGCGGCTACGACCGCTTCCGCCTGGTGGTGGGGCGCAACGCTGTTATCACTCAGTCCTCCAGCCAGAACAACTCCCTGCTGGTCAAGTTCCAGCCCACCAATCACCTGTGGATCCATCCGGACCCGGCCAAGGAGATGGGAATCAAGGACGGCGATTGGGTGTGGGTCAAGGGCCCGCACGGCAAGCAGCGGCTGCAGGCCAAGGTGACCCACCAGACCCGGCCGGACACGGTCTACATGGCCACCGGCTTCGGGGTGCTGAGCACGGGGCTCAAGAACATCTACGGCGAGGGCGCCTGCATCGCCGAGGTCTTGAACGACGATTTCGACGGAATCAGCGGCAACATGGCCATGCATGAGACCTGGGTCAGCGTGGGCAGGGAGGCGGCGTGATGGCTAAGCAACTGGGCATGGTAATCGACGCCAACGCCTGCATCGACTGCAAGGGCTGCATGGTCGCCTGCAAGGTGGCCAACCAGGTGCCCGGAGACAACTGGCGCAACTGGATCAAGGACGGCGCGATGGACCGGAGCGCCAAGAGCAAGAAACGCATGGTCTTCCAGCCGGGCAACTGCATGCAGTGCGACAAGCCCACCTGCGTCACCGCCTGCCCCACCGGGGCCACCTACAAGAGCAAGGCGGACGGGGTGGTGATGATCAACCGCGACTTGTGCATCGGCTGCGGCCAATGCATCAAGGCCTGCCCCTATGGGGCCCGCTACCGCAACGAGAAGCTCAAGGTGGCTGACAAGTGTGACTTCTGCTCCAACCGCCGCGAGGTGGGCCTGGAGCCCGCCTGCGTGAGCACCTGCCCCACCAAGGCGCGGGCCTTCGGCGACTTGAACGACCCCTCATCCCCGGCGGGCAAGCTCTACGCCGCCCAAAAGGAAGAGGCGGTGCAGGTGGTCAATGCCCAGAGCGACACCGACCCAAACATCTACTACCTGGGTGCGCCCGGCGACAAGCACTGGCCGGTCAAGGCCCAGATGCCCTCGGCCTTCACCTTCTGGAAGAACGTGGCCGATCCCGGGGTCAAGGTGCTCATGGGCCTGATGGGCGTGGGCGTGCTGGCCATGCTGGGCAAGCAACTGGTCATGAAAAACGACGCTCCCGAGGAGCATCACGGGGAGGACGGCCATGAGTAGCCGCCAGGTCCCCCGCCACACCAGGGCGGGCATCTTCATTCACTGGTTCAACGCGGCCTGCTGGTTTTTCCTGCTGGTCACCGGTGTGGCCCTCATCTCCAACCCGGAGCTCAACCCCCTGGGCGCCTGGTACCCCAAGGCGGTCCGCGCGATTTTCTTCGGCGGCGAGAACCTCCTGGTTGCCCACTGGCTGGTGGCCTTCATCTGGCTGGCGGTGTGGCTGGTCTACCTGTTCTGGGGCATGAACCGCCTCGTGGCGCCGTTTATCAACTCCATCTTCACCATTGAGCCCAACCGCGACATCCAGTGGATGATCAAGAAGAACCTACAGATGACCGTGGGCTACAAGATGATGGCCAGGCTGGTCAAGCCCCTGGGCTACGACGGGACCATGCCCGATCAGGGCTACTACAACGTGGGCCAGAAGCTGGCCGCCCAGGGGCTCATCATCGGCGGGCTGGCGCTGGTGGGCACCGGCTTCATCATGTTCACCAGCAAGTACTTCCTGACCGCGGCCGACGTCTGGCTGGTGCAGTGGTCCATCACCGTGCACTTCATCGCCGCCGGGGTTACCACCGCCCTGCTGATCCTGCACATTTACATGGCCGCCATCAGCTCCGAGGAGCGCCCGGCCTTCATTTCCATGTTCACCGGAACCGTGCCGGCCGAGTATGCCAAGCATCACCACCGGCTCTGGTACGACGAGCTAGAGGATTCCAAACCATCGGAGGTAGGATAAACATGAAACGTTTCAGCAGAAGCCTGGCCGTGGCCTTGGTGGCCATCCTGGCCGTGGCCCTGGCCGTCCCGGCCCTGGCCTCGGAAAAACCGGCTTTCAAGACTTATCCCAACATCGTTGACGCCGCTTTTGTCAAGGAAGTGGTGGACGGCAAGGTGAAGGGATACATTTTCGACGCCCGGCCCTACAAGAAGAAGTACGTCAAGGGGCACATACCCGGCGCGGTGAACCTGCCCACCACCTACTTCGATCAAAAGAAGAACCTGCTGCCTGCCGATAAGAGCGCGCTGGTCGTGTTCTACTGCGGCGGCCTCAAGTGCGCCCTGAGCCACAAGAACGCCTATAAGGCCCAGGCCCTGGGCTACAACAACATCGTGGTTTTCGCCAAGGGCTACCCCAACTGGAAGAAGGCCTACGGCGCCGGTGTGACCGGCCCCAACCCCACGGCCGTGGCCGCCAAACCCGCCTTCAAGACCTTCCCGGTCATCGTGGAGGCGGCTTTCGTCAAGGACGTGGTGGACGGCAAAAAGGTGGGCCTGGTCATCGACGCTCGCCCCAAGAAAAAGAAGTATGACAAGGGTCACATCCCCGGATCCCTGAGCATGCCCACCAGCCAGTTCGGCAAACTCAAGGGCCTGCTGCCGGCTGACAAGAGCGCCCTGATCGTGTTCTACTGCGGCGGCCTCAAGTGCGCCCTGAGCCACAAGGCCGCGTTCAAGGCCCAGGCCATGGGCTACAAGAACGTTAAGGTCTTCGCCAAGGGCTACCCCAACTGGAAAAAGACCTACGGCGCCGGCGCCATGGGCGTGGCCAAGGCCGCGGCCCCCAAGAAGGCGGCCAAGGGCAGCCTCAAGCCGGGCAAGGAAGAGGGCAGCGTGGACCTGGTCTACTTCCAGAAGACCTACAAGAAGAGCCCTCAAAGCATCTATCTGGTGGACGTGCGCGACCCGGGCGAGTACAAGGCCGGGGCCATCAAGGGCTCGGTCAACATCCCGGTGGACAAACTGGCGGCTAGCATCGGCAAGCTGCCCAAGGACAAGCCCGTGGTGTTCGTGTGCGGCACCGGCGCCCGCTCCGGCGAGGCCTACTACATGATCAAGGACCTGGCCCCGAAGATGTCCGATGTGTACTACATCGACGGCGAGACCACCTTCAACTCCGACGGCACCTACAAGGTGGGCCCTCCCAAGTAGGGATGCCTTGCGTCATCGGCTGAAATGGCTGAACAACGGCCCGGCTCCCCTTGCCGGGGGGCCGGGTTTCGTCTTGGCCCTGGTCCTGGCGGTCCTGCTTCTGGCCGCCGGGCCCACCCGCGCGGCCGCGCCCTCATGGTGGGCCCAGGCCCGGGCCCAGGCCGATCATTACGGCTACGGCCTGATCGACGATGCTGGCCTGGACCAGCTCCTGGCCTCGGGTAAGGACTTCCTGCTGCTGGACGTGCGGCCGGATTATGAATACGCCCAGGGCCACATCAAGGGATCGACAAACCTGGAGTTCCACCTGGGAGACCGCCTGAAGCTGGACCCGGCCAAGGCCCAGAAGTTCGCCGAGTTGGCCGGGCCGGACCACAAGCGGCTGCTGGTTATCTACTGCCGCTCTTTCCGCTGACTGCGCAGCGGCATCGCCGCCCGCTGGGCCGTGAGCCTGGGCTACAAGAAGGTTCTGCGCTACGCCGGGGGCTGGCACGGCTGGCTGGCCCACCAGGGCAAGGCATCGGCGGAGCTGCCTCCGGCCGGGCTCAAGAAGGGCGACTACTTCCCCTCCTGCCGCCTGGTGCTGCTCAACAAGGCATCCGACCGGGCCTACCTGGGTATAACCCACCGGGAGTCGGCCTTCTCCCTGGAGGACGTGGACGCGGACTACTTGTTCGTGGAGCTCTACGACGAGCTGTGCTTCGGCTGCCTCAAGGAGGTGGCCTCCTACAACCATCTGTTCTCGGATATCCAAAAGGACCCCTTTCTCAAGGGGCGAATGAAGATGCTGGGCCTGGGGGTGGGCAGCCTCAACCGCGAGGTGATGCGCTTCCGTCGCCAAAAGAAGGTGCTCTTCCCTCTGTTCGCCGACCGACGCCGCGAGGTCTTCAACTGTCTGGGCATGCCCGAGTTGCCGGTGGCCTACCTAATCAAGCGCACGGGTCACGGCCGCTGGAAGATTCTGAAAATCATGTCCGGGCACATCGGGGACACCGGCGCGGTGCTGCGCCAGATCAAGGCGACGGTGGCCGCGGCCGCGCCCTAGGCTATCTGGTCGACCTCGGCGGCCAACAACTCCAAAATGGCGATGAGCAGCTTGGCGGCCAGGGGATACAGGGCCACGGGCGCGGCCTCCTCCTGGCGGGCCAGGAACTCCTTGACCCAGGGCAGCATGAAGCGCCCCGCGAACTCGGCCGCCTCGGCCTGGCCCTCGCCCCGCCGCCCGCCCCATGCCTCCTCCAGCAGATAGATGAGGTACTCCAACTCCACGGCCAGATGGTCCGGGGGCTCGCCCGGCTTTTCTTCCAGGGCCAGGCCCTCGGCCTCCAGGCGCGCGGCCATGCTGCCGGCCGGCGGGCCCATCACCCGGCCCTCGCCCACATAGCAGGAGTGATACAGCGGCGCGGGCACCCCGCCGGGCCGGGAGACGAACAGCTCCACGTAGCCCGGCTCCAGCTCGGCGCACAGCTCTTCCGGCGCGGCGAAGCCCTCGATATAAGCGCCCAGGGAGCGCATCGTCCCGGCCGCGTCTGGCATCAGGCCGGCCAGCTCGCCCAGGAGCTCGCCGGTCTCCGGACCTGCCAGGTCCCCGCACAACTCCGGGTCCGGGCCCCAATAAAGGCGGGCCAACAGGGCCAGGCCGTCCAGCACCGCCTCCTGCCCTGGTTCCATTTGCTCCAGCTCGCTCATGACCGGTTGCCTGCCTCGCTCCCCCAAAGATTAGGGCCGCCCCAGGGCGGCCCGGTTGACTCGATTGGCCGCGGCTAGTCCCAGATGGGCTCGGCCGAGGCGTCCACCGCCCCCAGCACCAGCTCGGCGATCTGCTCCTCGGCCGCCTCCAGGTGCACCAGGCTGGTGTTGAGCACCATGTGGTAGAGGCTGGGGTCGTTGGGGTCGCCCTTGTGGAAGTTGGCCAAAAAACGTTCCCGCTTGCGCGATTCGCGGGTGACCATGGCCTCGGCCTTGTCCGGGGGCATGTTGTACATGCCCTCCATGAACTTGATGCGGTCGGCCCGCTCGGCCACCAGGAGCACCCGCATGGTGTCGGGGTGCTGGCGCAGGATGAATTGGCTGCCCCGGCCCAGGAGCACCACGTTGTCCTCCTCGGCCAGGTCCAGGATGATGCGGGTCAGGAACTCCACGTAGCGCTTTTCGTCAAAGTCCGAGCCGCTCTCGCCCAGATGGCGGTCGATGAAGGTGGAGGGCACCAGGCTGGTCAGGATGCGCATGAGCCGCCCCCCGGCTTCGCGCTGCACCCCCTCCACCCACTTGATGGAAACGTTGGCCTCTTCGGCCACCTTCAGCAGCAGTCCTTCGTCCACGAACTCGTACCCCAGCCGCTGGGCCACCCTCTGGCCCAGAGTCTTGCCGCCCGCGCCGAACTGCCGTGAAATGCTTAAAACCGCCATTATCGCCCTCCGCCGATTCTAGGTCCGCGCTGCTACAGAATTTGGAAAGGTCCGTAATCAAGCATAGGCATGCTGTTTCAGCTTCTCTTCTATGCGGCGCACCAGCCGGACCACCAGGTTGGTGGCCCCCGAAATGCTCAGCAGGCTGGTGTTGAGCACCAGATGGTACAGGCTGGATTCGTCCGGCTCGCCGGGATAGAAGTTGTTCAAGAAGCGGGCCCGCTTCTTGTCCGCCTCGGCGATGAGCTTCCTGGCCGTGGCCTGGTCCATGTCGTAGTGCTGAACCATGAAGTTCACCCGCTGCTCCAACTCGGACACCAACAGCACCCGCACCGTGTCCGGCCGGTAGCGCAGGATGAACTGGGCCCCCCGGCCCAGGAGCACCACCTTGCCCGCCTCGGACAACTCCTGAATCACCCGGCTCAGGCTTTCGATGAGCGCCTTGTCCTCGCCCTGGGCCCCGGTCCAGCGGTCCATGAAGTTGCTGGGGGCCAGAGAGGTCAACAACTCCACCACCTGGGTGTGATACTGGCTCTGGGTAGCTTCCTGCCCGTTGGCTTGGTCTGCTTGCGCGGCCATCTGGTCCAGCTGGGATTCATGCAAAAAATGGTAGCCAAGCTCGCTGGCCACCATCTCTCCCAAGGTCCTGCCCCCGGCTCCGAACTGACGCGAAATGCTCAGCACCGCCATGCCCGGCCCCTCCCTTCTGCCCCGGCAACTGGACTCTCGGTCTCGCCAAGGTCCAGGCTTGGAGCTTTTTTGGTAGTTTTCATCATAAACCACCGGCCCTCCGCCTGGCAATGACATCCCAGGCGGCCTCTGGCATTACCCGGTTGAAATGCTCCCGGCCGCTCCTCTATACTGGCCACGGACGGCAAAGGTCCGGCGGGTCGGCAGCCGGCCGGGCCAAACGCGACACAGACTCCAACCATGACAACGACCGCTACGAGGACGCGAATCCGGAAGCACAGCAAGTTCAAGCTCTACTGAGACCCAGGCGCGAAGTCATAGAGGCTGTAGACACTCTCTTGCCCCAAGAGGTGAACCGCCCATGCCGCAGACTCAGCCCCCCGAGGACCGGTACCGAGCCGAAGCCGACCTAGTCTCGGGCCAGGTGCGCCCCGTCAAACGGATCTACTCTTTCCTTTTCGTCTTTCCCACCATGCTGGCCCTTTGGGTGGTGCTCTCCGGGCGCTTCGACGCCTTCCACCTGACTCTGGGCGTGATCTCCTGCGCCCTGGTGGCATTTTTTTCGGGCGACCTTTTCTTTCCCCGCCCGCCCCATCCCCAGCAGACATTTATCCTGTGGCTGCGCTTTCCCATCTACGTGCCCTGGCTGATGTACCAGATCGTCCTGGCCAACCTGCACCTCCTCTACCTCACCTTCCACCCCCGCATGCCCGAGCTGATCGACCCCCACGTAATCCACTTCCGCAGCTCCCTGAAGAGCGAGTTGGCCCTGTTGGCCTTTGCCAACTCCATCACCCTGACCCCGGGAACCATCACCGTGCGCTGCTCGCCGGACGGCGACTTCGCGGTGCACGCCATCGACCGGGCCTCGGCCCAGGCCCTGCCCGGCGAGATGGAACGCCGGGTGGCCCACACCTTTGGGGAGGATTGATGGATAAAATCTTTCTCTACGCCGGCCTTGCCCTCTGCGCCCTGATGCTGGCCTCCCTGTACAGGGGGGTGTTCGGACCCACGGTCCTGGACCGGCTCATCGGGGTCAACGCCATCGGCTCCAAGACCACGGTGCTGCTGGTGTTGGTGGGGTTTTTGTTCCACCGGGAGGACATGTTCGTGGACATCGCCCTGGCCTACGCCCTGCTGAACTTCGTGGCGGTGCTGGCCGCCTCGCGTTACTTCCAGAAGCGGGGAGGCCTGGGATGATGCTGGGGGAGGGATGCTGATGGACTGGGTGGTGACGGTGATGCTGGCCCTGGGCCTGGTGTTCTTCACCGGGGCGGCGGTGGGCATCCTGCGCTTCCCGGACTTCTATTCCCGCTTGCACCCGGCCGGCAAGATGGACACCCTGGGCAGCTTTCTCATGCTGGCCGCCCTGGCCCTGCAGGAGCTCAGCCACTTCACCCTGGACAACGTGCTGGTGGCGGTGAAGATCATGCTCATCGTGGTGTTCTATTTCATCGCCAGCCCCACGGCCACCCACGCCATCGTGGACGCGGGCCTGAGGGCGGGGCAGGGGGCCTGGCATAAGCCTCCGGGAGAGCGTCCATGATCTGGCAGATCGACCTGGCGGTTCTTGTTCTGGTGGTCATCTGCGCCATCGGCGCCCTGGCGGTCAAGGATCTGGTGGGGGCCTCCATTCTCTTCGGGGCCTACAGCTTTCTCATGTGCATTCTCTGGGCGGTGATGGGCGCGGTGGACGTGGCCTTCACCGAGGCCTCGGTGGGCGCCGGGGTGAGCACCGTGTTCTTCCTGGCCGCCGTGTTCCGCACCAGCCGAAGGAGCAAGGATTGAAGCTGATCTCGCTGGCTCTAGTGGTGCTTTTGGGGGGGCTGTTCATGGCGGCCACCGCCGATTTCCCCGATTGGGGCGACCCCGCCTCGCCGGCCAGCGTGCACGTTTCGCCCCGCTACATCGAAAAAACCATGGAAGAGACCTCGGTGCCCAACATCGTCACCGCGGTGCTGGCCGACTATCGTGGTTATGACACCATGTTCGAAACCGCGGTGGTCTTCACCGCCGGGGTGGCCTGCTTCCTGCTGCTGCGGCGGCGCGACCCCCGCCCGGGCCCGGAGCGCATCTACCGCCACCAGGCCACCGGGGTCATCGTGGAGATGAGGCACAAGCCGGCCAAGGAGCCGGCCGGGGAGGTGTTCGCGCGCATCGACGACGACTGGGTTCCGCACGATTTGATCATCATGAACGTCTGCCGTTTGCTCATCCCCTTCATCCAGCTCTTCGGGCTTTACGTCATCGCCCACGGCCACCACAGCCCGGGCGGCGGCTTCCAGGGCGGGGTGATCTTGGGAGCCAGCATCATCCTGCTGGCCCTGTCCTGGGATTTGCGCACGGCCATGGGCCGCCTGAGCGAGGCCGCCACCGGCCTGATGAGCGCGGTGGGAGTGTTCATCTACGCCGGGGTGGGGGCCATGTGCCTGGCCATGGGCTCCAACTTTTTGGACTACGAGGCCCTGGGCCCGCTGATGTTCGTGGACCCGGTGCACGCCCGCAGCCTGGGCATCTTCTTCGTGGAGCTGGGGGTGGGCCTGGCGGTGATGGCCACCATGGTGCTCATCTACAAGAACCTGGCCTCCGAGGGCCGTTTGGATCAAGGGTTGTAAGCCCATGGACATGGCTCAATACATCCCGGTGCTGCTGACCAAGTACAACTACTGGGTCTACATAACCCTGATGATGATCGGCCTGTGGGCCATGATCGCCAAGAACAACCTGGTCAAGAAGATCATCGGCATGAGCATCTTCCAGACCGCCATCATCCTGTTCTACGTGTCCATCGGGGCCAAGTACGGGGCCACCATCCCCATCCTGCGGCACGGCCACAACGGGGCCCATGAGGCCATCAGGACGGTGGACTACATCAACCCGCTGCCCCACGTGCTCATGCTGACCGCCATCGTGGTTTCGGTGGCCACCCTGGGGGTGGCCCTGGCCCTGTCCATCCGCATCCATCGCCGGCACCGCACCTTGGAGGAGGACGACATACTCACCCAGCTTAGGGAGCCATGACCCAGCACTTCCCAGCCCTGTTGGTGACCGCGCCTCTGCTGTGCGCCCTGTTGGTCAGCATCGCCGGCTGGCTGCGCCCCCGCCTGTGCCTGCCCATCGCCCTGGTCGGCCTGGGGGTGGCCACCCTGGCCGCCACCGGCATGCTGGCCCAGGTGCTCACCAGCGGGCCTATCGGCTACCGCCTGGGCGGCTGGGACCCTCCCTGGGGCATCTACTACTTCCTGGACCAGCTAAACGCGGTGGTGGCCGCGGTGGTGGCCTGGGTGGCCCTGGTCAACCTGGCGGCCAGCCACCGGGCGGTGCAGGCCGACTACGAAGACAAGCAGGGCCCCTTTTACACCCTGTACGTGCTGGCGGTCACCGGCCTGCTGGGCATGGTGGCCACGGGCGACGCCTTCAACCTCTACGTGCTCCTGGAGATCAGCTCGCTCACCGGCTACGCGCTCATCGGCCTGGGGCCGAACCGGGCTCCCCTGTCCAGCCTGAACTATTTGTTCCTGGGCACCATCGGGGCCAGCTTCTATCTGCTGGGGGTGGGCTACCTCTACATCGTCACCGGCAGCCTGAACATGGCCGATTTGGCCGAGCTGCTCAAGCCGCTCTACGGCTCCCTGGCGGTGACCACCGCCTTTTCCCTCATCGTGGTGGGCCTGTGGATGAAGATGGCCTTCTTCCCCCTGCACGCCTGGCTGCCCAACGCCTATTCCCAGGCTCCGGGACCGGCGGCCAGCCTGTTGGCCCCGTTGATGACCAAGGTCATGGTCTACGTGATGATCCGCATGATGCTCAGCGTGTTCACCGTGGATTTCGTGGGCACCCAGGCGGTGCTCCAGCAGGCGGTGGGCTGGCTGGCCGTGGCGGCCATCGTGGCCGGAGCCCTGTTCGCCCTGGCCCAGCGGGACCTGAAGCGCATGCTGGCCTATATCGTGGTCGGCGAGGTGGGCTACATGGTGGGCGGGGCCTGGCTGGGCAACCGCATCGGCATGACCGGCGCGGTGCTGCATCTGATCAACGACGCGGTGATGACCTTCTGCGTGTTCCTGGCCGCGGGCTGCATCTTCCAGAAGATCCGGGGCACCGCCTTCGAGGATTTGCAGGGCCTGTTCAAGAAGATGCCCTGGACCATGGCCGCACTGGCGGTGGGGGCCCTGGCCATCATCGGGGTGCCGCCCACCTGCGGGTTCTTCAGCAAGTGGTATCTCATCCGGGGAGGCCTGGAAGCCGGCCACTGGGGCTTCGTGTGCGCCCTGTTGTTCAGCAGCCTGGTGAACGTGGTGCTGTTCTTCCGGCTGTTCGAGATCGCCTTTTTCGAGCCCATGGCCGAGGGCAACGGCCACGGAGACCACCATGGCCACGCCCCGGCCGTGGCCATCGCCGAGGCCCCCTTGTCCATGCTTCTGCCCCTCATGGCCGCGGCCTTGGGCCTGGTGGCCCTGGGGCTGGCCACGGGGCCCCTTGTCAAGTACGTGATCACCCCGGTCATGCCCACGGGGCTGTGGTAGAGCCATGAGCCTGGTGCACTCCATAGTCCCCCTGCTGGCGGTGCTGGTGTCGTTGGCCGCCTTGCCGGGCATCATCCTGGCCCGGGGGCGGCCCAACCTGCGCGAGACGGTCACCTTCGCGGCGGCCGGGCTCAAGCTGATCCTGGTGGCCTCCCTGCTGCCCTATCTGCTCAACGGCCAGGAGGTGGCCTGCGATCTGGTGCGGGTGTTGCCCGGCGCGCCCCTGGCCTTCAAGGTGGACGCCTTTGGCCTGCTGTTCGCCCTGGTTTCCTCCAGCCTGTGGATCGTTACCAGCGCCTATTCCATCGGCTACATGCGCGGCCTGGACGAGCACTCCCAGACCCGCTACTACTGCTTCTTCGCGGTGGCCCTGTCCGCCACCATCGGGGTGGCCTTCAGCGCCAACCTGTTCACTCTGTATCTCTTTTACGAGATGCTCTCCCTGGCCACCTATCCCCTGGTAACCCACCACCAGGACGCCGAGGCCCGCACCTCGGGGCGCAAGTACCTCTTCTACATCATGGGCACCAGCATCGGCCTGGCCCTGCCCGCCATGATCATCGCCTATCAGCAGGCCGGCACCCTGGCCTTTTCGCCGGCCGGCTTCCTGGCCGGCAAGGTCAGCCCGCTCATGGCCGGGGTGCTCTTGTTCATGTTCATCTTCGGCTTCGCCAAGGCGGGCATGATGCCGGTGCACTCCTGGCTGCCCGCGGCCATGGTGGCCCCCACGCCGGTCAGCGCCCTGTTGCACGCGGTGGCCGTGGTCAAGGTGGGGGTGTTTTGCATCCTCAGGGTGATAACCGGGGTGTTCGGGGTGGGGCTGTTGAAAAGCCTGGACTTGGGGCTCGCCGTGGCCTGGGTGGCCGCCTTCACCATCATCGTGGCCTCGCTCATCGCGCTCAGCCAAGACGGGCTCAAGCGGCGGCTGGCCTTCTCCACCATCGGCCAGCTCTCCTACATCGTGCTGGGCCTGGCCCTGTTGTCGCCCAAGGGAATGATCGGCGGCAGCCTGCACATCGCCATGCACGCGTTCGGCAAGATCACCCTGTTCATGTGCGCCGGGGCCATCTTCGTGGCCACGGGCAAAAAAAACATCAGCGAGATGACCGGCATCGGCAAGCGCATGCCCTGGACCATGGCCGCCTTTTTGGTGGGCAGCCTCAGCGTAATCGGCCTGCCCCCGGCCGGCGGTTTCATCAGCAAGTGGTATCTGGTCCTGGGCTGCTTGCAGGCGGGCTCCATCGGCCTGCTGGTGGTGCTGCTGGTCAGCTCGCTGCTCAACGCGGCCTACTTCTTGCCCATTGTTTACCGGGCCTATTTCAAGCCGCCCAGCGAGGCGGCCTGGCTGGAGGGCCGCCACGAGGGGCCGGCCGCGGCCTGGGTGCCGCCGCTGATCACCGCGGCCTGTTCCCTGATCCTGTTTTTCTATCCCCAGCCCTTCTTGCGCCTGGCCCAGATGGCCGTGGCCGGGCTGGGCGGAGGCCAGTGATGGACAAGGGCGAACTGCAAGAGCTCAAGCACGACGCCAAGCCCGGCTATAGGCCGGTGCTCTGGGTGCTGGTGGGAGTGGCCGTGGCCTATATGGCCGTGGTCTTTTCCGGGATCATGGGCTGAGGAGGCGAGCCATGCGCGAGCTGAAGATATTCGACAACCCGGCCAACATCAAACGCCTGCTCATCGCTTTGTTCATCTTTTTGGCCGGTCTGCTGGGCGCGGACTTTCTGATCCACAAGCACGCCCACTTCCCCTGGGAGACGGCGCCAGAGTTCTACGCGGCCTACGGCTTCCTGTGCTATCTGCTGCTCATCGTTCTGGCCAAGACCCTGCGCATCTTCATCAAGCGGCGCGAGGACTACTATGATCAGTAGTCTGCCGCCGGCCTTGCTTTTCCTGGTGGGCGCGGCCCTGGTGCCGCTTATGCCCCGGGGCGTGAAAAAGGCCTTCATGCTGGCGCTGCCCCTGGCGGCCCTGTACATGATCTGGCAGACTCCGCTGGGCACCTCCTGGTCCTTCAGCTTCCTGGACATGCAGTTGGTTCTGCTAAAGCTGGACCGCCTGAGCCGGGTGTTCGCCTTCATCTTCCTGATCATCTCGGTTATCGGCTTCCTGTTCGCCCTTAAGGTCGAGGACGACCTGCAACACAGCGCGGCCCTGTGCTATGCCGGCGGCGCGCTGGGGGTCACCCTGGCCGGCGACTGGTTCAGCCTCTACATCTTCTGGGAAATCATGGCCGTGGCCTCCACCTTCCTCATCCTGGCCAGCCGCACCAAGGCGGCCCGGGCCGCGGCCTTCCGCTATATCCTGGTGCACCTATTCGGCGGGCTGCTCTTGTTGGCGGGCATCGTGCTCACCCTGAGCGCGGGAGGCGGCGTCGCCATCGGCGCGCTAAAGCTGGAGGGCGCGGCCGCCTGGCTCATCTTCCTGGGCATCGCCCTGAACGCGGCCATCCCGCCCCTGCACCCCTGGCTCAAGGACGCCTATCCCGAGGCCACCCCCACGGGCGCGGTTTTCCTGAGCGCCTTCACCACCAAGAGCGCGGTGTATATCATGTGCCGCGTGTTCGCCGGGGCCGAGGTCTTGATCTGGGTGGGGGCCATCATGACCATCTTCCCCATCTTCTACGCGGTGCTGGAAAACGACATCCGCCGGGTGCTGTCCTACAGCCTGATGAACCAGGTGGGCTACATGATGTGCGGCATCGGCATCGGCACCACCCTGGCCATCAACGGCACGGTGAGCCACGCCTTTTGCCATATCCTCTACAAGGCCCTGTTGTTCATGGCCGCGGGCAGCGTGCTCACCATGACCGGGCGCAGCCGCTGCACCGACCTGGGCGGGCTCTATAAAACCATGCCCCTCACCGCCATATTCTGCATGGTCGGATCGGCCTCGATCAGCGCCTTCCCCCTGTTTTCGGGCTTCGTGTCCAAGTCCATGATCGTCAGCGCGGCCGGGTTGCAGCACCTCACCGTGATCTGGTTCATGCTCCAGTTCGCCTCGGTGGGGGTCATCGACCACGCGGGCATCAAGGTGCCTTACTTCACCTTCTTCGGGCACGACTCCGGGGTGCGGGCCTCCGATCCGCCCTGGAACATGACCTGGGCCATGGGCATCGCCGCCGCCTTCTGCCTGGGCATCGGCATCTTCCCCCAGCCGCTCTACAGCATCCTGCCCTTCGCGGTGGACTACGCCCCCTACACCGGGGCCCACGTGGTGGGGCAGTTGCAGCTGTTGCTGTTCGGGGCGCTGGCCTTCGTGCTTCTTATTTACTCCGGCTACTACCCGGCCGAGATCCGGGCCATCAACCTGGACTTCGACTGGTTCTACCGCAAGGGCGGCCGGGCCTTCGCCCGGCTCATGGACCGGGGGCTCAACGGCATCAACGCGGCCAGCGACCGTTGGCTGGTCAGCGACCTCACCGGCGCGGTCAACCGCTTCGCGCGCCGGGCCCCGGTCACGATAAGCAAGGGGGTGATGATCCCCCTGTGGCGTTTGGTGGGGGTGCGCGGCTGGCCCCTGGAACAGAAGAAGCGGGACCTGGAGCGGGGCATGGCCATCGGGGCCCTGCCGGTGGGAGTGGGAGCGGCGGCCGCCGCGTTGATGACCCTAATCGTGTTCGTCCTGTCCTGAGACGGCCGGAACTCTGGGCAGGGGCGAACCACGCGGGAACAGGAGGAGCAAGCCATGGCTTCGGTGAGTGAACTCAAGGAAATCTACCTGGTGCAAAACCTGGCGGAAAAGATGCTCGCGGCCCTGGCCCCCCTGGCCGAGGAGCGGCACTTCGAGGAAAAGGATGTGGTCTTCGAGGAGGGCTTGGCCGCCGATCAGTTCTACATGCTGCGTAGCGGCAAGGTGCTTCTGAAGGTTGACGTGAACCCGGCGGTGACCATATCCCTGGGAGCCATCAAGCCGGGCTATTCCTTTGGCTGGTCCTCGCTCATGGAGGGCATGACCTACACCTCCCAGGCCGCCTGCGCCGAGCCCTGCGAGATGCTGGTGCTCAACGGGGCCAAGTTCAGGGAGGTCCTGGACCAGGACCACACCATGGGCTACCAGGTCATGGACGGCATCGTGCGCATCATGGAAAACCGCCTCAAGCGGCGCACCGAGCAGTTCATCAAGACCCTGCGCAAGCAGATGGAGATCTGGGACCTGTTCTAATCCGGGCTCCCGCCCCGGCCGGGCGTCCGCCCCGGCCGGGCAGGGCTCTGGCCGGCGGACGCGGCCGGCAGCGGCCAAGAACGCCCCGCCAGCTCAGCGCCGCCCTCACGGCGGCGGCCTTCCCCAAAAACAGCCCGGGTCGACCGGCGGCCTTTGGCCTAGAAGTAGGCCACCAGGCCGGCCGCGCCTATGATGATCAGGTATATGGCCACGATGTAGTTGAGCAGCTTGGGAAAGATGAGGATAAGGATGCCGGCGGCCAGGGAAACTATGGGCGCCAGGGGTACGGTGGTCATGACGAGTGCTCCCGCGGTTGAGTTTGACCGATGATTGCGCTTGCTGATTATTGTGGGGCAGGCGGCAAGGCGAAACAATACCGCGGGGCTTCGGCTTGACGCGGGGGGCCGGGGGCAGTAAGCCATAAAGGGTACGGCAACCAATCGCAGCGGGGAAAAGACATGGACGAAACCAAGGGCCTGGTGATGGTCAACACCGGCCGGGGCAAGGGCAAGAGCACCGCCGCCTTCGGCCTGGCAGTGCGGGCGGCCGGCCACGGCTGGCGCACCCTTATCATCCAGTTCGTCAAGAGCGGCCAGGGCTACGGCGAGGTCAAGGGCCTGGGCTTTCTGCCCGGCGTGGAGCTTCGGGCCACCGGCCTGGGGCTCATAGGCGATCACGACGACCTGGCCCCCCACCGCGAGGCCGCCCGCAACGGCTGGGACATGGCCGTGGCCGAGGTGACCGGCGGCGATTGGGACCTGGTGATCCTGGACGAGATCAACGTGGCCATGCGGCGGGGTTTCGTTGGCCCGGAAGAGGTGGCCGGGCTCATCAAGGCCAAGCCGCCCCGGATGCACCTGGTGCTCACCGGCCGCTCCTGCCCGCCGGAGATACAAGAGTTGGCCGACATGGTCACGGTGATGGAGCCCAAGCGCCATCACGCCCAGGCCGGGGTGCCGGCCCAGGCCGGGGTGGAGTTCTAGCCGTGTCGCCGGTGCAGTCGGCCGTGGGCTATTGCGCCTGCGGGGCCGAGATTTGGATCGAATACCTGCACGGGGCCGAGGGCTGGTTCTGCCGCTTCAGCGACCCCGAGGGCCGCGAGGTGCAACAGTGCCCTTCCTGCGGACGCCCTCTGGACGAGGACGGCCTCTTACCCCGCTGAGCCCCGGTTTGGCATCCGCGCTTGCCTTATAATTGAAGTCAGAACCCTAGCCTGGATATGCCCATGCGCATCAGCTTGCTGGTCCTGTTTTTGGCGGCGCTGGCCGTTTTGGCGGCCCCCGCGGCGGAGGGAAAGAACATGAGCGACAATGACGGCAAGACCGCCGTGGCCACCTTTGCGGGCGGCTGCTTCTGGTGCATGGAGCCGCCCTTCGACAAGCTGGAGGGGGTGGTCTCCACCACCTCGGGCTACACCGGCGGCCAGACCGAGAACCCCACCTACGAGGAGGTCTCTGCCGGGACCACGGGACACGCCGAGGCCTTGCGGGTCGTCTACGACCCGGCCAAGGTCAGTTATCAGAAGCTTTTGGAGGTGTTCTGGCGCAACATCGACCCCACGGTGAAGGACCGCCAGTTCTGCGACGTGGGCAATCAGTACCGCTCGGCCATTTTCTATCACGACGCCGAACAGAAGCGCCTGGCCGACCAGTCCAGGGCCAAGCTGGAGGCCTCGGGCAAGTTTGACGCCATCCACACCGAGATCGTGCCGGCCGGGCCCTTTTATCCGGCCGAGGACTACCACCAGAACTACTACGAGAAAAATCCCGTCCGCTACAAGTATTACCGCTGGGGCTGCGGCCGGGACAAACGGCTGGATGAACTGTGGGGCAAGAAGTAGGGCCGGGCTAGGCCGCCTTGGGCCCCTGCACCGCGAAGACCTCCACCGGCTGGGCCACGTTCTTCAGGGTCTGGGGGCCGATGGCCTTTAGCTCGAAGCGGTCCTCGACCCGCTTGGCGGTCTCGGGGCCCAGGTAGATTTCGCCCTGGGTGGCCAGGGCGCCGATGCGCGCGGCGGTGTTGGTCACCGGACCCGAGGCGGTGAAGGTCCAGCGGGTGCCGGCCAGGCCCTCGAAGCGCGACGAGCCCACCTGGGCGGTGCCCGAGTTCACCCCGATGTTGATGGTCACCGGCTGAAAGCGGCCTTCCAATTCCCGGTTCACCGCGGCCACCTTGTGACGCACCGCCAGGGCGCAGGTCACCGCGTTGACCGCGTGCACCACGGGGTCGTCCTCCTGGAAGATGATCATCAGCCCGTCGCCGGCCGTCTCGTTGATGTCGCCGTGGTTCACGTAGATGTCGTCCAGGAAGCTGGAGAAGTAGCGCTCGATCAAGAAGTTCATGTCCTCGCCGTTGACCTGTTCGCTCATCTTGGTGTAGCCGGCCACGTCCAGGAAAAGCACCGACACGTCCTGTTCGCGTTTTTTCAGGTCCGGGGCCTCGGGGGCCTCCTCGATGCGCGCCTTGACCGAGGCGGGCACGAACTTGCCCAGGGTCTGCTCGATGTTCTCCAGCAGCTCGATGCGGTGCAGGCTGTCCTCCAGCTCCTGCTTCTTGCGCTTGAGCTCCTCCACGTGGGCCGAGAGGTCCGAGGCCATGGTGTTGAAGGTGTTGGCCAGCTCGCCCACCTCGTCGCCGGGGCGGATGCCCTCCACCCGGCACGCCAGGTCGCCCCCGGACAGGCGCTTGGCCCCGTGGGTCAACAGCTTCACCGGCCTGGTAAGGCCCACCACCATCAGCAGCACCACCAGGCCCAGGATGGCCAGGCCCACCACCGCGAAGAAAAGCTGGTGGGTGGTCAGGTCCGTCACCGGGGCCAGCACCGCCTCCGAGGGGGCCACCACCCCGAAGCTCCAGCCCACTCCCTTTACCGGGGCGTAGGCCAGCCAGGCCTTCTGCTGGTTCAGGGGGTCGATTATCTCCCGCAGCCCGGCGGCGCCGCGCACCATGTGGCGGCCCAGGGCGCGCAGCTCGGGGCGCTGCATCTCCTCGGCCACCGAAAAGATGCTGGCCCGCATGACCAGGTTGGGGTCCGGCGCGGCCAGGAAGGTACCCTGGCGAGTGAGCAGGAAGCCGTAGCCCCCTTCGTGCAGGCTCAGGGAACGAACCAGCTTGCCCAGGTCGCCCAGGTCCACATCCGCGGTGACCACCCCCAGCATCTTGCCCTTGTCCACCATGGGGGCGGAGTAGGTGGTCATGAGCACGTTGCCGGCCCCTTCGTCGAAATAGGGCTCGCTCCACACCGGCCGCCCCAGCAGGGCGGGGATCAGGTACCAGTTCTGGCTCAGATAGTCGTAGCGGGGGTTGTTGAGGTCCATGACCTTGAGCCCCTTGGGCGAACGGAAGGCATAGACCGCGGCGTAGCGCTGGCTGGGGCTCAGGGAATAGGGGGCCAAGGCCAGGGCCATGCCGTAGATGTGCGGGTTGGCGATGAGGTTCTGCTTGAGCAGGGCGGTGGCAAAGGATTCGTTTTTGACCCCCACCAGCTCCAGGGAGGTGGCCAAATCCCGGGCCGGGCCGGCCACCGAGTCCAGGCGGCGGGCCAGCTGGTTGGCCTGGGCCTCGGCCAGGGAGAGCAGATAGGCCTGGCTGGCGTCCAGCAGGGCCGAGGAGGCCTCCATGTGGCTCACCACGGCCATGGCCGCCGAGACCAGGGCCACCCCGCTGAGCACGAAGATGACAAAGCGGGCCCTGAGGCGCAGCCAGCGCGGCTTGAGGCTATCGTTTTTCACTTCTTTTGCCATGCCTGCACCGCGAAACCCTCGGCCTCCACCGGCGAGGGGATAAAGCCCTGCTCCAGCAGCACCAGGTTGACCTGCTTGAGGTCGTCGGGCGAGAGGTGGCCCATCTTGTCCAGGCCCACCCGGTGGGTGTAGATCTCCTTCATGCTGTGCAGCATCCAGCGCTGGTGGGGCCGGTTGCTGGCCAAATGGGCCTCGTTGACCCGCTTCATCACCGAGACCAGGGCCTGGTCCTTCTGGGCAAAGGCCCGCCGCCATCCTTCCAGGCTGGCGGCCACGAAACGCCTGCAAACATCGCGGCGCTCGTTCCAGGTGTCTTCCAGGGCGTAGAGCCCGTCCTCGGGAAAGTTGAGCCCCATGTCGGCAAAGGAGAATATCTTGATCTGATCCAGGTCCACCCCGGCCTGATACAGGGAGTGGTACTCGTTGTAGAGCATGGCCATGGCCGCGTCCACCGCGCGGCTCAGGAAGGGGGCCATGGAGGTGCGCTGGGCGATCTCCTTGGCCCTGATCTTGTTGCGCGCGAACAGGGCGTGGGTGGGCACGCTGAACTGGTTGCGCCACAGCCCCACCCGGTGGTTGTTCAGGTCCTCGATCTTGTTGATGCCGCTGTTGTTGAAGGTGACCAGCACCAAGGCCGAGCGCTGGATGAGCTGGGCCAGGTTGACCAGGGGGACTTCCTTGGCCCGCAGCACCATTGCCTCGGAAAGCCAGCCGGTGGCAAAGTCGCAGCCCAGGGAGGCCAGGTTGTGCAGGGGGTTGATGTCCGGGCCGCCGGGCCTGATCTCCACTTCCAGGCCGGCCTGGCGGTAGAGCCCCTGGTCCTGGGCCACGTAAAAGCCGGCGAACTGGGCCTGGTGCACCCATTGCAGTTGCAGGGACACCTTGTCCAGGGCCATGGCCGGCAGCGCCGAGACCAGCAGCAGCGCGGCCACCAGCCACGCCGCCAAGCACCCCCTTGTGAAACCAGTTTTCTTCAAAGGCGTTCGCCTCCTCGTGGCCCACATCCTAGCCCTGCGGCCACTTTTGGGCAAGGGGCAGATGTTCACCGGCCGGAGGGCATCTCCCACCATTTTGCTGGAAAATGCCGCTTGATAGTACCGCCGGGGGTGGGGGAGCCTGAATTGGCGGCCAACTTTACTCCTGGAATCCCCCATGGGCCGCCAGCCTGCCCCCCAAATGACCGCGCATCCAAGCTGCGGCCTTGCAATCTGAATTAGCAACGCAGCCTGCTCCGGGAACCGCGCCGGGGCTGCCCTGGAGAGGCATTTGCGGCAGATATATTAAAAAGTGTGAGGTGGCACTTTGCACTTGACACACAGCTGGGGCGAGGCTAGCCTGAGGACATGAGCAAGAAAAACCCAACCAAGGAAGCCGTGGAGAGTTCCAAGCCGGACAAGGGCCTGCGCATGAACCAGCTGGTGGCCGCCACCGGCCTGCCCAAGTCCACCCTGCTTTACTACGTGGAGCAGGGGCTGCTGCCCAAGCCGGTCAAGACCAGCCCCAACATGGCTTATTACGATCCCGTCTGCGTGGAGCGGGCCGGGATGATCAAGAACCTGCAAAGCCAGCACCGCCTGCCCTTGGGCAAGATCAAGATCCTGCTGGAGGCGGCGGAACAGGGCCAAGACCTGGCCCCGCTTCTGGCCCTGACCCAGGAGGTCTTTGGCCCCGCCCAGGAGGAGCTCATGGACACCAAGCATTTTTTGGTCGCCACGGGCATGGAGCCCGAGCAGCTGGAAGGGCTTCTGGCCTCCGAGCTTATCCTGCCCCTGGAGCCGGGCCGCTTCGACCAGCAGGACCTGGCCATGGCCCGCGTGTATATGCGCGGCTGGAATGCGGGCCTCCAGCTCGGGGATGCGGAGTATTACGTGCGCCTGGGCAAGCAGATCGTGGAACAGGAAATGCGCCTGCGCAACCGCGTGACCCGGAACCTGCCCACCGCCCAGGACGCCGAGGCCACCCTGGCCATGGTGCAGGCCGCCCGGGCCACCCGCGCCTATGTCATCGACCGCCTGTTCCAGCACCGCATAGCGGCCATGGGCGGGCTCAAGGACCACCAACTTCCGCCGGAGGACGGCGATGAGCAAGATTCTTAGATACCTGCCCATTGTCTGCTCCTCCTGCCTGATCGCGGTGGGCGAGGTAATGGCCTTTCCCCCCGGGCTGATGGCCGCCCTGGGCCTGATCATGGCCGTGGGCCTGCTTCCCCTGGTGCTGCTGCTGGCGCGCCGCGACCAGGCCTCCATGATCGAGTGGGGCATGACCGCCTATGTGGCCGTGGCCGGGCTGAGCTTTCTGCTGTGGCCCGGTGGCGCGGGCCGGGCAGTGGCCGCCGCGCCGGTGGCGGTGCTCTACGGAGTGCTGTTTATGGCCGTGGTCTTGCCGCCCCTGTTCGGCGGGCCCCTGTTCACCGAATACTTCGCCAAGAAATCCACCCCCGAGGCTGTGTGGCAGACCGATATCTTCCTGACCATCAACCGCAACATGAGCCGGGTGTGGGCCCTGCTTTTCGCGGCCTGCTGCCTTTCGGCTCTGTTGCCCCTGGCCTTTTCGCCCCCCAGGGGCCCGGTGCCCCACATCGTGTTCTACGCCTTCATCCCCCTGGTCCTGCTCCTGGGAGTGGGCCTGCCCTTCACCCTGAAATACCCCGGCCATTACCAGCGCAAGCTGGGCATAGAGCCGGTGACCGGTGTCGCGGCCACCTCGGCCGCGGCGGACCCGCCCGACCCAAACCAAACCTTTCCGCCGGAGACCCCGGCGGCCAGTCCAAAGGAGGCTGTCATGTCCCAAACCGGCAAAATCGTGGCCATCAACGGATCGCCCCACGGCGGCGTGGGCAACACCAGCCTGATGATCGAGATGTTCCGGCCCACCCTGCGGCAGGAGGGCTTCGACTTGGAGGTCATCACCCTCAACGGCAAGAACATCGAATATTGCACCGGTTGCGCCCTGTGCCTGGAAAAGGGCAAGTGCTGGATTCCCGACGAGCACCGGGGCCTGGTGAGCAAGCTGATGGAGGCCGACGGCATTATCCTGGGCGCGCCGGTGTACTTCATGCACGTGCCTGCCGTGATGAAGAACTTTTTCGACCGCAGCCTGGCCTGGGGCCACAAGACGCCGGACACCCACAAGCCGGGCCTGGCCGTGAGCGTGGCCGCCGCTTTTGGCGAGGTCGAGGTGGCGGATTACCTGGCCCGTCTGCTGCATGTCTACGGCGCCTATTCCGTGGGCACCCTCACCAGCCTGGCCACCGGGCCGGGCGGCTTCCTGGGCAAGGAGGCGGTGGAGGCCCGCGCCCAGGATCTGGCCCGCGATCTGGCCCGGGCCATCAAGGAGAAGCGGCGCTATCCGGCCAGCTCGGGCGAGCTGTTCTTCTATCTGCACATGGGCTGGCTGGTGAACAACCACAAGGACGGGGTCATGGCCGATGACTACCGTCACTGGCGGGAAAAGGACTATTACCAGGGATTCGAAAAGTTCGTGGACCAGCAGTGGTCCCCCAACATGGGCAGCGACGAGACCCGCAAGGCCTGGATCAAGGGGATGATCGAGGACTACAAGAACAAAGGCAAGATCAAGCCCCGGCCCGCCACGTCGGCCACTCCAAAAAGCGCCCCGCCGGCCGAAATGCCCCAGAACTGTCATGCCTTGATCCAGGGCATGCCCACCGTGTTCCAGGCCGGACAGGCCGAGGGCGTGGATGCTGTGATCCAGTTCAAGGTCAGCGGCGAGGAAAGCTTTGACGCCTATCTGCGAATCGCCGACGGCAAGTGCCAATACCACGAGGGCCAGGCCGAGGCCCCGGCCCTGACCATCGAGACCCCCTGCGACGTGTGGCTGGACATCGCCTTTGGCCGCAAGGACGGTCAGGCCGCCTTCATGCAGGGGCTCTACAAGGTTCAGGGGGACATCAGCCTGCTGATGCGCCTGAACACCATGTTTTCCCTGAGATGATGAAAGGAGCGGGGGGATGAAAGCTTTTTTGTGCGCCCTGGCCTTGGCTCTCTCGGTGCTCTGGGCCCTGCCCGCGGCCGCCCTTCAGGTGGGGCAAAACGCCCCGGCGTTCGTGGTGGAGTCGGGCGAGGAAAAGACCCTGGACTCGGCCGCTTTGCAGGGAAAGGCCGTCACCCTGTTTTACGAGGCCCGCGACGCGGTGGAAAAGAGCCGGAAGCTCAAAAAGGAGCTGGACGTGTTCTACAAGGCCCAGCCGCCGGAGATACAGAAGAAGGTAGCCCGGGTGGCGGTGGTGGACTGCTCCGGGGCCTCCTGGCCCTTCAAGGGGCTGTGGCGCGACGGGCTTTTGGACGCCAGCAAGAAAGAGGGCCTCACCGTGTACGGCGATTGGGACGGCAAGATGCGCACCGCCTACGGCCTGCCCGAGGACGGCACCAGCTTCCTGGTCATCGACCCCAAGGGCGAGGTGCTCTACATCGCCGAGGACGCGTCCCAACTGGGGCCTAAGGATTTCGACAAGATCAAGGACGCCATCATGCAGGCCACCATGGCGGCCAAATAAGGGCCATGCCGGGCGCCGGCGGGAGGTGAACAATTACGGGACTGAGCTATGCATGACCGCAGATCATTCCTGAAAAAGAGCGCCGTGGCCGCGTTGGCCCTCTCCCTGCCAACGACTCCGGCCTGTGCCTGCAACGGGACCATCAGCGCCAAGTTGCCTATGAAGACCCGGCGGGTGGAGCGCGCCCTGGTGGCCTGGTACAGCCAGACCGGCAACACCGGGCGCTACGGCCGCCTGCTGGCTGCCACCATGCGCCGGGCCGGGGTCCAGGTGACTGCCGGCGATATGCGCGAGCTGGACCGCCCCGGGGCGGGCAAATACGACCTGATCGTGGTGGGCGCGCCGGTCTTTTACTACGACGCGCCCATGCTGGTGCAAAACTGGGTGCGCTCCCTGCCCGACCTGGGGGGCGCCGCTGCCGCGGCTTACGTAAGCTTCGGCGGGCCGGAGGGCAACCAGCACAACGCGGCCTGCTCCATCCTGGAGTGTCTGGTGGAGCGCGGGGCGGTGCCCGTGGCCCAGAAGGCCTTCATGAACCTGGGCACCTATCCTTTGTCCTGGGCCGGGGACAAGATTAATAAGACCCCCTGGCGCAGCCGGAACCTGCCGGACCGCGAGACCTACCAACAGGTGCGCCGCTACGCCCAATACGTGCTGGACCGGGTGGCCAAGGGGCAGTCCGCCGAGTTCTCCAAAAAGGTCACCATGCGCGAGATTTCCACCTTCTTCGGCCCCATTTGGTGGACCAAGCGCAGCATAGACCAGCATTACATCCTGGCCGACAAGTGCATCGCCTGCGGCGCCTGTGTGGAGAAGTGTCCCGTGGGGGCCATCGATCTGGGGGCGCACACGGTCAACCGCGAGGCCTGCGTGCTCTGCTTCGGGTGCTTGAACAACTGCCCGGCCCAGGCGGTGTACATGGACCAGGACGGCACCCGCCTGGTCGGCTACCGGGAATTTTTGAAAATCAAGCACATCAAGATATCCGAGCCGCCCGAGCTGAAGGCCTGAGCCGGCCCGCCACGGCCGAGGCGCGATGCCCGCTGGCCTTCCACGCCCCATGCCGGGCTGGCCCGTTGGCATGGGCCCCTAATGCCTATTGTCAGGCAAGGCGCTTTGGCTTAATCTTGGGGAGCCGGGCCGGAGCCCGGCACCCGGCCGCGGCGCGGGGAAACAAGGCGCGTGGCCGGGCGGAGCGTAGCGAATCACAATCAGTAAGAACGCCGGCAGCCCCCGGGCGGGGGCCGCGATGCGGTGTTTTTATCCCAACGACCCCGGGAGAGGCCCCATGAGCGACAAGGACCTGGAGCAACTGTCCATCAACACCATCCGCTTGCTGGCCGCCGACATGGTGGAAGGGGCCAACAGCGGCCATCCCGGCATGCCTCTGGGCGCGGCTCCCATGGCCTATGTGCTGTGGTCGCGCTTCATGCACTACAACCCCTCGGACCCCGAGTGGAGCAACCGGGACCGCTTTGTGCTCAGCGCGGGGCACGGCTCGGCCCTGCTCTACGCCATGCTCCACCTGACCGGCTACGACCTCTCCGTGCAGGACCTGAAGGACTTCCGCCAGTGGGGCTCCAAGACCCCGGGGCACCCGGAATACGGCGTGGCTCCCGGCGTGGAGGCCACCACCGGTCCCCTGGGGCAGGGATTCGGCATGGGGGTGGGCATGGCCCTGGCCGAGCGCTTTTTGTCCCAGGAGTTCAACCGCGACGGCTTCCCGGTGGTGGACCACTACACCTACGCCATTGTCAGCGATGGCGACCTCATGGAGGGCGTGGCCAGCGAGGCGGCCTCCCTGGCCGGCACCCTGGGACTGGGCAAACTCATCTATCTCTATGACGACAACCACATCTCCATCGAGGGCGGCACTGAGCTGACTTTCAGCGAGGACCGCATGGCCCGCTTCGCGGCCTACGGCTGGCACACCCAGAGCGTGGCCGACGGCAACGACGTGGAGGCCATGGCCGCGGCGGTGGAGGCGGCCAAGGCCGAGACCGGGCGGCCCTCCATCATCGCCGTCCGCACCGAGATCGGCTTCGGCAGCCCCAAGGTGAACACCTCGGGGGTGCACGGCGAGCCCCTGGGGGCCGAGGCCATGGAGGCCACCCGCAAGAACCTCAACTGCCCCACGGACGCCTTCTGCCTGCCCGATGGGGTGAAAGATCACTTCCACCAGTGCCAGAAGCGCGGGGTCAAGGCCCAGGGAGAGTGGCAGAAGATGTTCGCCCGCTACTCGGACCAGCACCCCGAGCTGGCCCGCCGCTTCCAGGACCAGCTGGGCGGCATCCTGCCCAAGGGCTGGGACAGCGAGGTGCCGGTGTTCGAGGCCGGCGAGAAGATCGCCACCCGGGCCGCATCGGGCAAGGTGCTCAACGCCCTGGCCCTCAAGGTGCCCAACCTGGTGGGCGGCTCGGCCGACCTGGCCCCCTCCACCAAGACCATCATCGCGAACAGCCCGGACATGCGGCCCGATCAGGAGCCCGGCGGGCGCAACATCCACTTCGGGGTGCGCGAGCTGGGCATGGGCACGGTGGTCAACGGCATGGCCCTGCACGGCGGAGTGATCCCCTACGGGGCCACCTTCTTCGTGTTCAGCGACTACATGCGCCCGGCCCTGAGGCTCTCGGCCATCATGGGCTGCCAAAGCATCTGGATCTTCACCCACGACAGCATCGGGGTGGGCGAGGACGGGCCCACCCACCAGCCGGTGGAGCACCTGATGTCGCTCAGGATCATGCCCGGCTTCACCCTGCTGCGCCCGGCCGAGGGCAACGAGACCGCTGCCGCCTGGAAGGTGGCCCTGGAGCACAAGCACGGCCCGGTGGCCCTGGTGCTCACCCGCCAAAAGCTGCCCTGCCTGGACCCGGCCACTTACCCCGTGGCCAAGGGCGTGGCCAAGGGGGCCTACGTGCTCTCCGATTGCCAGGGCGAGCCGGACTTGCTGCTGCTGGCCACCGGCTCGGAGGTGACCCTGGCCCTGGCCGCCCAGGAGGAGCTGGCCAAAAAGGACGTGGCGGCCAGGGTGGTGTCCATGCCCTCCTGGGAGCTGTTCGCGGCCCAGGACAAGGAATACCGCGACAAGGTGCTGCCGCCCAAGATCAAGGCCCGCCTGGCCATCGAGGCCGGCGCGGTGCTGGGCTGGGAGCGCTACGTGGGCCTGGACGGCGCGGTGATCGGTTTGGAGCGCTTCGGCGAGAGCGCCCCCGGTCCGGTGGTCATGGACAAGCTGGGCTTCAACCTGGACAACGTGGTCAAGAGCGCGCTCAAGCTGCTCAAGGGCTAGCTCCCTCGCATAACAAAATCCGAGGCCCGGGCGGCGACACGGCTGTCCGGGCCTTTTTGCGCACGCGCCTGCCCAAGCCATGCCCGATCCTTTACAATAGGAATCGTTGGTGATCAGCCTGAAAAGGGGAGGGACCATGGCCCAGGACAATGCCCAGCGCGAGGGAAAGCAGGCTCCGGCCTCCCGGCGGCCCGAAGCCTGCGCTATCGTCATCTTCGGGGCCTCGGGAGACCTGACCGGGCGCAAGCTGGTGCCCGCCCTGTACAACCTGTTCGCCAACCGCATGGCGCCCGAGAGCTTCTACATTTGCGGGGCGGCGCGTAGCGAGCTGAGCGACGAGGAGTTCCGCGCCAAGATGCACGCGGCGGTGGAGCAGTCCGGCGGCGACATGGCCGCGTGGGATGATTTCGCGGCCCGGCTGCACTATCAGTCCGTGATCTACGATGACCCCGGGAGCTACCAGGCCCTGGCCGAGCGCCTGGACCGGCTGGACCAGGAGCACGAGGTGCCGGGCAACCGCATCTTCGAGTGCGCCATCCCGCCCACCCTGTACATGACCGTGGCCCGCATGCTGGCCCAGTCCGGGCTTTCCGGCGAGGAGCGGGGCTGGCGGCGGCTGGTGGTGGAAAAGCCCTTTGGCTCGGACCTGGCCTCCAGCCAGGAGCTGAACCAGGCCATTTGCCAGGGCTTCGAAGAGCACCAGGTGTTTCGCATCGACCACTACCTGGCCAAGGAGACGGTGCAGAACATCATGATGTTCCGCTTCGCCAACGCCATCTTCGAGCCGCTTTGGAACCGCAACTACATCGAGCAGGTCTCCATCCTCTCGGCCGAGACCCTGGGGGTGGAGCATAGGGCTGGTTATTACGAAAAGGCCGGGGTGCTCCGGGACATGTTCCAGAACCACATGATGCAACTTTTGGCTCTGGTGGCGGCCGAGCCGCCCAGCATCTTCGCGGCCGACCGGGTGCGCGACGAGAAGACCAAGCTCTTTCGCAGCCTGCGGCCCTTTCCCACCGACCAGCTCTACGACTACCTGGTCCTGGCCCAGTATGAGGCCGGCGACCTGGACGGCCGCGAATACCCCGCCTACCGGGCCGAGCCCGGGGTGGACCCCAGCTCCCTGACCCCCACCTATGCCACCATGAAGGTGTTCGTGGACAACTGGCGCTGGCAGGGGGTGCCCTTTTACATCACCTCCGGCAAGCGCCTGGCCCAAAAGCTGACCCGCATCGAGATACAGTTCCGCGAGGTGCCCCATTCCCTGTTTCGCCAGGTGCTGGGCGAGGAGATCAAGGCCAACCGCTTGGTATTGAACATCCAGCCCAACGAGGAGATAACCCTCTACTTCCAGGCCAAGCAGCCCGGGGGCGAGGTGGACCTGCGGACCGTGGGCCTGCACTTCGAGTATCAGGATGGAGCCGCCCGCCAGGGCCTGGAGGCCTATGAGAAGGCCCTGGCCGACGCCATGCTGGGCGACCAGATGCTCTTTTGGCGCCAGGACGGGGTGGATCTGTGCTGGGCCTTTTTGGACCCGGTGCTGGAGGCCTGCGAGTCCTGCGGCGACCGGGCCGACCGTCTGCACCGCTACCGGGCCGGGTCCTGGGGTCCGCGCGACGCGGCCAAACTGTGGCCCGGTCATCCTCTCAATCATCTGGAGCGCTACTGACCGTGTGGTTCGAGGTTTTCGACGACGCAGAGTCCCTGAGCCGGGCCAGCGCGGCCTTTATCACCCGGGCGGCCCAGGAGGCGGTGGCCGCGCGGGGCCTGTTCACCCTGGTGCTCTCGGGCGGTTCCTCGCCCCTGGGGGCCTACGGACTCATCGGGGCGGACCCGGCTTTCCCCTGGCCCTCCACCCACCTTTTCTGGGGCGACGAGCGCTGCGTGCCCCCGGACCACGAGGAGAGCAACCGCCGCGCGGCCCTGGAGTCCCTGGGCCCGCCGGAGCGCCTGCCCCGCGACAACATCCACCCCATGCGCGGCCAGCTCAGCCCCCGCGAGGCTGCCCAGGACTATGAGTGGCGGCTGCGGGGGTTTTTCGAGGGAGAGGAGCGCCCTCCCTGGGACCTGCTGCTCCTGGGCCTGGGGCCGGACGGCCACACCGCCAGCCTGTTCCCCGGCGTGCCCGCCCTGGACGAGGCCGAGGCCTGGGTGGCCCCGGTGGACGCGCCCAGTCATATCGGGCCCCATCTGCCCCGGGTCACCCTGACCCTGCCGGCCATCAACGCGGCCCGCCGGGTGCTGTTCATCGCGGCCGGGGCCAACAAGCAGCCGGTGGTGGCGGCCATCCGGGCCGACCAGCAGCGGGCGGCCCAAAACTACCCCGCCGCCCGGGTGCGCCCCAGGGGAGAGATGATCTGGCACCTGGACCGGGCTGCGGCGGGCGATTGATTCCGCCCCGCCGCTGTGGTCCAATGAGCCTGTCATGTGCGGCCGATTCCAACAGAGCAGCGACCTGGCCACCCTGCAGGATCGGTTCGCCTTTCGCGCCGAGGGGCTGGAGTTGCGGCCCCGCTGGAACCTGGCCCCCGGCCAGGACGCCCTGGTGGTGCGGCTCGCGGAGGAGGGGCGCCGGGGCTCCCTGCTGCGCTGGGGCCTGGTGCCCGCCTGGTCCAAGGATGCGGCCACGGGTTACAAGATGATAAACGCCCGCTCCGAGGGCATTGCGGCCAAGCCGGCCTTCCGGGGGCCCTTCAAGCGCTCCCGCTGCCTGGTGCCGGCTGATGCTTTTTACGAATGGGCCAAGCAAAAAGGCCACAAGCAGCCTTACCGCCTGGCCCTGGCCGATGATGAGCCCTTTGCCCTGGCCGGGCTGTGGGACCGTTGGCAGGCGCCGGAAGGCCGCGAGCTGGAGAGCTTCACCATCATCACCACCCAGGCCAACCAGCTGGTGAAGCCCATCCACGACCGCATGCCGGTGATGCTGGCGCGATCCGACGAGGACGCCTGGCTGGACCCGGCCAGCCCGGCCGAGGCGCTGGAAGGGCTGCTCAAGCCGTATCCGGCCCAGGCCATGGGTTCGCGGGCGGTGTCGGCGCGCCTCAACTCGCCGGCCAACGAGGGGCCCGAGCTAGTCGAGCCGGTGGCCACCCAAGGGGGCTTGTTTTCAGAGGAGGGGGATGGCGCATGAAGCACAGGGTGATCATCCGGCGCTGCGAGCGCTACGACCCGGAGCTTATCGCGGGAATCATCGCCGAGGGCATGCAGGAGCTGGGGGCCAAGCCCAGAGGCCGGGTGTTGGCCAAGCCCAACGTGGTGCTGGCCCACCGCGAGGTGTTTCCCTATGCCTACACCCGGCCCGAGTTCTTGGAAGGCGCGCTCATGGCCGCCCGAAGGGTGGGCGGGGCGGAGATAGGCGAGCTGGCCGTGGGAGAGCGCTCGGGCATCACCGTGCCCACCCGCTTCTGCTTTGACCAGGCGGGCTACCCCGGGGTGATCAAGCGCCAAAAGGCCAAGGCCTACTATTTTGACGAGTGCCCCCATGAGCCGGTGCCCTTGCCCGGCGGCGGGGCCCTGCGAAACCAACTCTATCTGCCCCGGCCGGTGGTGCGGGCCGACTTCCTGCTCAACCTGCCCAAGTTCAAGGCCCATCCCTGGACCCGCATGACCCTGAGCCTCAAAAACTTCATCGGCATTCAGGACGACTCCCACCGCCTGCTGGATCACAACACCTTTTTGGAGCACAAGATCGTGGACCTGAACCTGGCCAGGCGCCAGGACTTCATCGCCATCGACGGCATCGTGGCCGGCCAGAAGATGATGCTCACCCCGGACCCCTATGACCTGGGGGCCATTGTCATGGGCACCAATCCCTGCGCGGTGGACACGGTGGGCTGCGCCATGGTGAGGGTGGACCCGAACGACCTGGTGCACTTGAAGATGGCTGCGGCCCATGGCCTGGGCCCCATGGACTTGGGCGAGATCGAGATACTCGGCGACTTCCCCCTGGAGGAGATTCAGCGCCGCACCGAGGACTTCCAATTCTGCCTGGAGCGGGTGGACGACTATTTCGCTGACGGACCGCTCACCTGCACCGTGGGCAGCTTCCCGGAGGCCCACTCGCGGGACTACTGCTGGGGCGGCTGCCCCGGGGCCTTGCAAGAGGCGGTGCACATCCTCAGGGGATTCGATCCTCAGGTGGAGAGCAAGATGGGCAAGGTGCGCTACGTGGTGGGCAGGGTGGAGGGCCCGCTGAACCTGGCCCCGGACGAGAAGGTGCTCTTCGCCGGGGCCTGCACCTCCTGGGAAGGGGAGATCGACGGCCGGCAGGTGAAGATCGAGCCCTCCTACCGCCCGCCCCCGGAGCACGACCCTCACCGCCGGCCCAGCAACGACATGCTGCTCAAGACCGGCCAGGCCCTGGGCCGCTGCGTGGCCAACCGGGGCCGCCGCTGGCTGCACGCCCCGGCCTGCACCATGAGCGTGGCCGACCACGTGCACTACGTATCCACCCTGGCCGGAGTGGCCAATCCCAACTTCGACCTGCGCCTGCTGTTGCCCATCAACCTGGCCTATCTGCGCATGAAGGCCGGCCGCCTGGCCGCCCGTTTCAGCGGCTAGCATGGAAAGAGACGTCATGAGCCCTCAAGAGACCATTTGCCTTAATCCCGCCACCGGCCAAGAGCTGGGCAGGGTGCCCTTGCAGAGCCCGGAGGAGGTGATGGCCGCGGCCCAGGCGGCGCGGGCGGCCCAGCCGGGCTGGGCGGCAACCCCGGTGCGGGAGCGGGCCAAGGCCATTCGCCGGGTGCGCGACTATCTCACCGCACATGCCGATGAGCTGGCCGCCACCATCGCGGCGGACAACGGCAAGACCCGCACCGACGCCATGGTGGCCGAGGTGCTGCCCGCCACGGTGGCGGCGCACTATTACGCTAAAAAGGCGGCGCGCTGGCTGCGGGACCGCAAGCCCGGCCCCGCCCTGTGGCTGCTGGCCAACAAGCGCACCCGCCTGGCGCCCCAGCCCTGGGGAGTGGTGGGCATCATCAGCCCTTGGAATTATCCCTTCACCATCCCCTTTTCCGAGGTGGTCTGCGGTCTGATGGCCGGCAACTGCGTGCTGCTCAAGGTGGCCAGCGAGACCCAAATGGTGGGCCAGGCCCTGGCCCGCTGTCTGGAAGCAGCCCAGCTTCCGCCCGGGGTCTTCACCTGCCTCAACCTGCCGGGACGCCAGGCCGGGCCTGCCATGCTGGAGGCCGGGGTGGACAAGCTGTTCTTCACCGGCTCGGTGGGGGTAGGCAAAGAGCTCATGGCCCAGGCGGCCGGTAGCCTGACCCCGGTGAATCTGGAGCTGGGGGGCAACGACGCCATGCTGGTGTGCCCGGACGCGGATCTGGAACGGGCCGCGGCCGGGGCAGCCTGGGGCGGGCTGGTAAACACCGGCCAGACCTGCGGCGGGGTGGAGCGGGTCTACGTGCACCAGGGCGTGGCCCCGGAGTTCCTGCGCCTGCTGGGGGCCAAGGTGGAGGCGCTCCGGGTGGGCCACGACACCGAGTTCAACGCGGACCTGGGGGCCATGACCACCACCCGCCAGGTGGAGCTGGTCAAGGCCCATCTGGCCGACGCCCTGGAGCGCGGGGCCCAGGTGTTCGCCCAGAGCGCCTGCCCGGAAGGGCCCCATTGGCTGCCGGCCACGGTGCTGACCCAGGTGGACCACTCCATGCGGGTGATGCGCGAGGAAACCTTCGGGCCGGTGATCGCGGTGATGGAGGTCAGCGACATGGAGCAGGCCGTGGCCCTGGCCAATGACTCGGATCTGGGGCTCACCGGCTCGGTGTGGTCGCGGAACCGGGGCGCGGCCCGCGCCCTGGCCCGGCGCGTCAAGGCCGGGGTGGTGATGATCAACGACCACCTGATGAGCCACGGATTGGCCGAGGCCCCCTGGGGCGGGTTCAAGCTCTCGGGCATCGGCCGCAGCCACGGTCAGGCGGGCTTCATGGAGATGGTGCAAATGCAGGCCATCGTGGACGACCTGGCCTCGCTGGCCAAACGCGACCTGTGGTGGCACCCCCAGGACCGGGTGCAGTACGAGGGCCTCAAGGGCATCCCCCAGATGCTGTTCGCCAAGGGCCTGGGCCGCCGTTTGGCGGGCATGCGCGCCCTGATGAAGCTGCTGCCCCGCATGTTCCGCTCATGAGCGAGCTGCCTCCTTCCGCGGCCTATGAACGAGCCGCCGCGCGCCTGGAAAAGGCGCTGCGCTCCTGCGCCCTGTGCCCCCGCCGCTGCCGGGTGGACCGCCTGGCCGGCGAGCCGGGCTTTTGCCGCGCCCGGGCCGAGACCGCCCCGGTGAACACCGCCCAGCTTCACTCCGGCGAGGAGCCGCCCATCAGCGGCAGCAAGGGCTCGGGCACCGTGTTTTTCGCTGGCTGCACCCTGGCCTGCCGCTTTTGCCAGAACTGGCAAATCAGCCAGGCGGGCGGCGGCGAGGAGGCCAACCCCGAGGACCTGGCCGGGGTGTTCCTGGGCTTGGAGATGGCCGGGGCCCACAATCTGAACCTGGTGACCCCCACCCCCCACCTGGTGGTGATCCTCAAGGCCCTGGCCATTGCCCGGGGCTACGGCTTCGCCCTGCCCGTGGTGTACAACACCTCGGGCTACGAGAGCGCGGCGGTGCTTCGCCAGCTCGACGGGCTGGTGGAGATATACATGCCCGACTTCAAGTACGCCGATGACACGGTGGCCGCGCGCCTGTCGGACGCGGGCAACTACGTGGCCAACGCCAAGGCCTCGCTCAAGGAGATGGTGCGCCAGGTGGGCAACCTCAAGCTGGACGACGACGGGGTGGCCTGGCAAGGGGTGCTGGTTAGGCATTTGGTGCTGCCCGGTGGTCTGTCCGGTTCGCCCGAGGTGCTGGCCGCCATCGCCGACATCTGCGGGCCCAAGGCCTGGGTGAGCCTCATGTCGCAGTACTTCCCCACCTACAAGGCGGCCGAGATCCCCGGCCTGGAGCGGCGCGTCAACCAGGCCGAGTATGAGGAGGCGATCCAGGCCCTGACCCGGGTGGGCGTCAGCCGGGGATTCGTGCAGGGCCTGGCCTCGGCCACCGAGGAGTGGGTGCCCCAGTGGCGGGAGTAGGCCAGAGGTAAGAGGTCGGTAATAAGGGATGGTTTCTTCAGAAGGGCGGCCCTGGCGGTGGGCCGCTCCCGCGTTAGGGCTATTTGGGCCTCTGGCGCCCCGGCGGCACAGCCATCGGGGGCAACAGAGAGCGGCTCTCCCGGGTCCGGGATGCTTGAATCGTCTGGTTTTACAGGGGCTTAAAATAAGAATCCCTGCGTGCCAGCGCCTCTTAAAAATTAATTCAAAATAGACGCCGGCACGCAGGGGTGGGGGGCTATGTAGTTAGGCCTCCGGGTTGGTGGCCTGGACTAACTTTAGCAGACGATCCCAGTCCGCGTCCACTCGTTTTTGAATATAAGCAATATCTTCCGGGCCCAGGTGGCTGAAGCGCCGCTGGGTCTTGAGATACTCCTCGACCGGGATGGGTTTCTTGATGTCGCGGGTCAGGATGAACTGCCCGTCGATCACCTCGAACAGGGGGAAGACCTTGCTCTGGACCACCTTGCGGGCGGTCTCGATGGAGGTCTCCGGAGGGCAGCGCCAGCCGGTGGGGCAGGGGCTGTAGATGTGAATGTAGGCCGGCCCGGGAATGGTGACCGCCTTCTTGACCTTGTTCATCAGGTCCACGTGCCAGGCCGGGGAGGCGGTGGCCACGTAGGGGATGTTGTGGGCCGCGGCGATCATGGGCATGTTCTTCTTCCAGGTCATCTGACCCTTGGAAATCTTGCCCGGAGGGCTGGTGGTGGTCATGGCCCCGAAGGGGGTGGAGCTGGAACGCTGAATGCCCGTGTTCATGTAGGCTTCGTTGTCCAGGCAGATGTAGGTGAAGTCGTGCCCGCGCTCCAGGGCCCCGGAAAGGGCCTGCAGGCCGATGTCGGCGGTGGCGCCGTCACCGGCAAAGGCCACGATCTTAGAGCCGTTGTCCTTGATGCGGCCCTTGCGGATCAGGGCCTTGCGGCCGGCCTCGACTCCCGAGGCCACGGCGGCCGCGTTCTCAAAGGCCACGTGGATCCAGGGGGTCTCCCAGGCGGTCTGGTAGGATGAGGAGATGATCTCCATGCAGCCGGTGGCCGACACGGCGATCATGTCCATGCCCACGGCCTTGGCGGCCAGGCGCAGGGCCAAGACCTCGCCGCAGCCCTGGCAGGCGCGGTGACCCTTGGAGAAAGGCTCCACCAAGGGAATGGTCTTGGGAGTTATCTTCTTAAAGTCCTGTAGTGCTTCGGCTGCGCTAATCATTCTTTCACCCCCACCATCTGGCAGGTCATTTCCTCGCCGCTGGCCGCCGCCTTCTGGGCCGTCTGGTACATCTCGATGAACTGGGCGCGGGTCACATCCCGGCCGCCCAGGCCGCAGACGAAGTTGGCCACGTAGGGGCTGGCGCCCTTGGCGTAGAGCAGGCCCCTGAGTTCGGTGGCCACCGGGCCGGCCGGCAGGCCGGGGCTCAGGGCGCGGTCGATAACGATAAGGGTCTTGGCCCCGGCGATGGCCTCCATGAAGTCCTCCACCGGGAAGGGCCGCCACAGGCGGATGCGCACCTGGCCGACATTGATGCCGTCCTCGCGCATCTGGTCCACGGCGCTCATGGTGGTCTCGCCCAAGGAGCCCATGGTCACGAACACGGTGTCCGCGTCATCGGTGCGGTAGGTCTCGATGGGCTTGTAGGTGCGGCCGAACTTCTCGGCCATGCCCGCCCAATGCTCCTTGATCACCTCGTAGGAGTCTTCCAGGGCCACGGCATTGGCCTTTTTGGCCTCGGTGTAGATCTCGGGCATGCCCACGATGCCCATGGAGATGGGGTTGGCCGTGTCCAGGCTTTGGCTGGGCTCGAAGGCCGGCAGATAGGCATCCACCTCTTCCTTGTCCGGCAACTCTATGGGCTCGATGACGTGGGTGAGGATGAAGCCGTCCAGGTTCACCGCCACCGGCAGGCAAACCCGGCTGTCCTCGGCCACCTTGAAGGCGTGTATGGTCAGATCCACCACCTCCTGGCCGTTCTCGGCAAAGGTCTGAATCCAGCCGATGTCACGCTCGGCCATGATGTCGCTGTGGTCGTTCCAGATGCTGATGGGGCCGCTCAGGGAGCGGTTGGCCACGGCCATGACGATGGGCAGCCTCAGGGAGGCGGCGATGAACAGGATCTCGTGCATCAGGGCCAGGCCCTGGCTGCTGGTGCTGGTGAAGGTGCGGGCGCCGGCCGCGCTGCTGCCCACGCAGCAGCTCATGGCGCTGTGCTCGCTCTCCACGGGCACGAACTCGGCATCCAGGTGGCCGTCGGCCACCATCTCCGAGAGATGTTCGACTATATGGGTTTGTGGAGTGATGGGATATGCCGCCACCACGTCCGCGTTACAAAGTCCAACGACCTCGGCGCAGGCCAAGGAAACCTCAAGCCCCACACGCCGGCCCATATTTGTCCTCCTCCTTCTCTTCTTTCCAACTAATGGCATCCTTGGGGCATTCCTCAAGACAAATGCCACAGCCTTTGCAGTAGTAGCTATCCCAGGTGTAATAGCCTTCAGCCTCGGGATCGGGGCTGTAAGCCATGTCCGGGCAGATGATCCAACACAGGCCGCACTTGATGCAGACCTCGCGGTCGGTCACCGGATAGCGGCGGCTGCGCCAGTCGCCGGTGTTGAAGCGCCGGCTGGAACCCGGTTCCGTCCCGGCGCAACCCAAGGGCAGATCTTTCCAAGGGAACAAGCCTTCATCGGCCATGATCCTACTCCTCGATTACGGTTTCGGAATATGCCCGGTTCAGGGCGTTCCAGTTTTTCTCGGCGATCTTGCCGAAGCGGTGGTCCAGGGGGGCCTTGATGCTGGCCAGGTCGATGAGACCGGCCGCCTTGAGCAGAGCGCCCAGCATGGTGGTGTTGGTGATGGGAACCCCCAACTCCTCCTCGGCGATCTTGCTGGCGTCCACCACGGCGGTGCGCCCGTTAAAGCCACACTCGCCGCGCACCTCGGTCACGTCCTTGGAGCTGTTGGCCACCAGGGTGCCGCCCGGCTTCAGGCCGTTCTTCACCCCGCCGGTGGCCAAGAGGGAGGGGTCCAAGACCAACACCACGTCCGGCTCGTAGATTTTTTCGCGGAGCCGGATGGGCTCCTCGCTAATACGCAAAAAGGCCTGCACCGGGGCGCCGCGCCTCTCGGGGCCGAAGCTGGGGAAGGCTTGTGCAAATTTGCCTTCCTCGATGGCCGCCAGGGCCATAAGCTCCGCCGAGGTGACGGCTCCCTGGCCGCCCCGGCCATGGAAACGAACCTCAATCATAGGAAACTCCTTGTAAAATAGCTTTCGCGCGCAAGTTGAAGCAAGAATTCTATAGGCAGGTTCCCGCGCCTGTCAAGGTTCGGGGTGAATTTGATTCACCCCTTATGAAAGCCTTTTCAGCGTCGGTCGCCCAGAATCCTCAGCAGCATCAAAAATAGGTTAATGAAGTCCAGGTAGAGCTTAAGGGCACCGATGACCGCCATCTTGCTGCCGGTCTCGGCGTCCATCTCCCCGGACAGGGCCACATGCTTGAGCCACTGGGTGTCATAAGCGGTGAGGCCCACGAAGATGCCCACCCCCACGTAGCTCACGATCCAGTAGATCATGGGCGAGGCCAGGAAGATGTTGACGATGGAGGCGATGACGATGCCGATCAGCCCCATGAACAGGAACTGCCCCCAGCCGCTCAGGTCCTTCTTGGTGGTGTAGGCCCACACGCTCACCACCGCGAAGGTCCCTGCGGTGATGAAAAATGTGCTGACCAAGGAAGACTGGGTGTAAACCAGGAAAATGAACGACAGGGTAAGGCCGTTGAGGCCCGAATACAGGCCGAACAACAGCCCGGCGGTGGAAGCGCTCATGCGGTGGACCATGCCGCTCAGGCCGAAGACCAGGGCCAGTTCGCCGATGGCCAAAATCCAGAACAGCCCGGTGGGGCCGCCGGTCTGGGGGTTGAACAGGGCATTCACCACCGTGGGCGAACCCTGGGCCCACCAGGCCACCAGGCCGGTGAGGGCCAGGCCGCCGGCCATCCAGTTGTATACCCGCCTCATGAAGGCGCTTACCAGCTCCTGCTGCCGGCTGGTGAGGCTGGCCGGGACTTGGGGCTGGGTGAAGGCGTTGTTCATCTTTTTCGTCTCTCCCTGATGTTGTGCCTACCTCGCTGCATCTGGCCTAAGCATACGTCCAGGCCGGTTGGTTGGTCAACCTGAACCGGAGGCCGCGCCCCTTTGAATTTTACAGGGGGCTGAGGCGCATTCCAAGTGATTTGCGCCGCTTATCCGTCCAGGATCGCTGCGGGCATTCCGCGGGGCACTCTTTTTGTTACCATAAATGATGGCGCATAGCGACATTGCCCGGCCTGGAAGTAATTTGACCGATCAGACTAGGTGGGCTAGGTTGCCAATTTCACATCACCCCGAGCCAGGAGAAGCATCAATTGGTCATTCGGCAGAGCGTTGATTCGGAAATAGAAGAGGTCTTGCGGGTGGAGCGCGAGGCCTTTGGCTACCCCAAGGAGGCCGAGCTGGTGGGCGAGCTACTGGCCGATCCCAGCGCCCAGCCCCTATACTCCCTCCTGGCCTGGGACGGCGACGAGGCGGCGGGGCACATCCTTTTTACCAAAGCGAATCTGGAGGGAGCCGAACCCCAGCCTTCGGTCTATTTGCTGGCCCCCCTGGCCGTGCTGCCCGGGTGCCAGAACCAGGGCCTGGGCGGCAAGCTCATCGGGCATGGCCTGGAACTCCTCAAAGAGGCCGGGGTGGAGTTGGTGTTTGTGCTGGGGCATCCAGGCTATTATCCCCGCCACGGCTTTGCGCCCGCCGGGGTGCACGGGCTCGATGCGCCTTATCCCATCCCCCCGGAGCACGCCGATGCCTGGATGGTGCAGGAACTCAGGCCGGGGGTCATCGGCACGGTGCGGGGAACCGTGCGCTGCGCCCGGGCCCTGGACCGGCCCGAGCACTGGCGGGAGTAGGCGTTTATATAAGAGGAGGGCCTGCCCACCGGGCCGTAAACCCGGGCAGGTCTATCCGGCCCTGCGGGGGCAGGCGGGCAGGCCCATAGGAGGGGGGAGGGCCTAGCGCCAGCCGCCGCCCCACTGGCTGTTGTTGGGGTAGTTGTCGCACACCCCGTCGCCGTTGTTGTCCACCCAGGAGGCGGAGTTGGCCCGGCTCCACAGGTTGGGGTCCTGGGCGTAGTCGCAGATCCCGTCGCCATTGCCGTCGCGCCAGGACGGAGCGGGATTGCCCTTGCCCCGCCAGGCCCGGGTCTGGGCGGCCCAGGCCGCGCGGGGGCCCAGCCAGCTAGAGGCCGAGGAGGTGACCACGGTGTTCATCTGGTTCCACAGGGCCACGTCTTGGTAGGGATCGTAGATGCCGTCGTTGTTGGCGTCGACCCAGTCGCCGCTCTTGGCTGTGGTGATGCTGCCGCCGCCGCCTCCGCCGCTACAGGCCGCCACCAGGACCAGGGCAGCCAACACCAGGCTCATCCGAAAGATCATTCGCGCCATGTGATAACTCCATGCGGGATCGCCGCTGATTTAGGGCCAGTTCGCATCTGGGAAAGACACCTGAAATTTAGCGGCCTTTTTCACTGGGCGCAACAGGATTATGATGTAAAAACGCCAAAAAATTAGGGCGTTAACTTAATTTAACAGGTGTAAGGCAAGGGCCGGGTCAGGTGAGAATAGAGAAAAGCCTAGGCCGGTTGGGGAGTTGCCGGAGTGGCCTATGAGGCCATGGGCCGAGAGCCCCAGGCGCTCCATGGCCGTCTCTAAAAGGCGCAGACCCTCAGCGCCAGCCGTCCCAATCAGCTGTGGGTGGCCGACCTGACCTACGTGGCGACCTGGCTGGGCTTTGTTTACGTCGCCTTTGTCATCGATGTGTTTGCCCGCATGATCGTGGGCGGGCGGGCTTCCAATTCATTGCGGACCGACCTGGCTCTGGACGCCCTGGAGCAGGCGTTGTGGGCTCGTGGAGACATCGACGGCCTGGTCCACCACAGCGACCGTGACTCCCAATATCTCTCGATTGGTTACACCGAGCGCCTGGCCGAGGCGGGCGTCGAGCCTTCGGTGGGCAGCGTGGGTGACTCCTACGACAATGCTTTGGCCGAGACGGTGATCGGCCTTTACAAGACAGAGGTGATTAGAAGACGGGGCCCCTGGCGTAACCTCGATGCGGTGGATTTCGCCACCCTCGAATGGGTCGACTGGTTTAACAACCGGCGGCTGCTCGAGCCCATCTGAACATTCCCCCCGCCGAGCTCGAGATGGCATACTATCAGTCACTACAGGCCCAGGCCATGGTGGCCTGACTCAAACAAAAGAGCCTCCGGAAAAACCGGGGCGATTCACCGCAAACAAGTTGGTATTAAATCACTTAATTTGTCGCCATTCTGGCATCCAGATTCTGAAGGATTAGTCGACGCATATCAAGACGCAAAGGCGCGTCCACATAGTCGAGGGAGCTAAAATCGTCCTGAGAGACTACCCCAACCGAGCGTGCGTCTCTTCCCTCCCATTTTATCAAACCCCAAATTTTAGTCTTGATTCTGGGAGAAAACATACTTGAAAAAACGGGTTGCTCTTCCATCTTCAGATTTTTACCCGCCACTAGAACTGCATTGACTAAATCATTGCCGTCCTTCATGGCACGTTTCTCCACGAAGACTTTCGCCTCTCCAAACACCTGCAACAGACCAGTTTCTATCATGGCCAGTCCAGGGGATTCCCCGTTCATATGTGTAACCGAATTAACAATCAACCTGCCTTCAGGAGTTAAAATGCCTTTGATCTTTTCCAGTGCCTGTTTCGTGAACAAATACCATGGCATATTCTCCCCAGCGAAGGTGTCCAAAAACACTAGGTCGAATTTCTCCTTGTGGTAGTTAAGCCAAGCACGGCCATCCTCAATGATCACCTTGACATCAGAGGGGAGCATAAAATATTTTCTAGCCGCTTCTTCCACAGCCGGTTCTAATTCTACCACTGTCGTATCTAGCCCCCGGCGCTCAAGCTGAGTAGCTATCACACCACAGCCCAGTCCCAGCACAAGTGCACGCCTAGCGTTTGGATGGAATTGGTGCCCCAGAAAGTTCATATATTCAGGATATGCGTAACAAGAAACATAGTGGTCATTCCCCATTATGATACCACCTTGGGCGATACCATCTATCAGAAGATTCCGCATGCTGTTGCTGGAATTTTTTCGGGTCACTTCAAAAACCTGGACCAGTCCCACCCCGCTCTGCTTTGAAAACAGTACTGTAGACGTGGTTCCCATCCCTTGCAGTGTTCTTAAAGGGCCGGGTGAGATCAGGAATAAAAAAAAGGCGACTGCAGTTAGAACCCCGAGATTTATAGGCTTGGCTGATTTCAAACCGATACCCAAGAAAATGCCTATAGCCATCAACAAGAATCCAGTACCAGCCAGAGCCAGCCGAAGCGGTAGATACGGAATCAGGACTAGAGCAGTCAACCAACCGCCAGCAATCCCTCCTAATGTATTTGTGAAAAAGAGTGTACCAGCCGCCGAACCCGCACCTGATTTTAGCCTGTCTAACTGCTGAATCAGAAGAGGGCTGACCGCCCCCAGACACAAAAGTGGCAAGCCAAAAAGGATGATTGACGCAGTAAAACTACCTAAGGAAACACCCAGGCCAGAACTGATATTGAGAACAACTGTGCGGAGCAAGGGAAACAGTATCAGCCAGAACCCCGCTAAACTGAACACCACGGCCAGGCTGCGCGGAGCGTTCCCGAGGCTCAATCGACCGCCTAGCCCGTACCCCAGCGCAAGAAACAGCAGGGTAGCCGTGATCTGCGCAGTCCAGACGTACAACGAAGTACCGTAGAAAGGAGCCAAGGCGCGTGCTCCTGCAATCTCCACTACTAAAACTGACGCACCTTCCAGGATCGCGGTTATGATAAATATTTTTTTAAGGTTGTTTTCAGTAAAAGACATATCCCTCCCCGAGAAACAATTAACTATCACATTGTTAATTCTGAACACGTTCTCTGTGAGGACTCAGACCTCGCCGCACGTTGATCAGGCATATTGTAGCCTTTACCTGAGCACTTAGTTCAAATTAACTGTTGATAGCACCCTAAATGTGGCAGATAAATTCACGAAACTAACGCAACGCCTTTTGGTGTGGGTTTGTGGCGCTGAATAGGAAAGGTTGTCCTCAGGCCATGACCCGATCCAAACTTCTGTAACCAATCGCCTCGCTGAGATGGGGCAGCTCGATTTTTTCGCTGCCCTCCAGGTCGGCGATGGTGCGGGCGATCTTGTGGATGCGTCCATAGGCCCGGGCCGATAGCCCCAGACGCTCCATGGCCGTTTCCAGCAGGCGGAGGCCTTCGTTACCCAGGCGGCAGTGCTCCCGGGTCTGGGCGGTGGACATCTGGGCGTTGGCAAAGATGCCCGTGCCCTCCAGGCGGCCGGCCTGGCGCTGGCGGGCGGCCACCACCGTCTGGCGCACCATTTCCGAGGAAGGCCCGGCCGTGTCGGCGCTCAGTTCCTTGAAGGGCACCGCCGGCACCTGCACCTGGATGTCGATGCGGTCCATGAGCGGGCCTGACACCCGGTTCAGGTAGTTGCGCACCTGGTGGGAGCCGCAGGTGCACTGTCGCTTGGGGTCGCCGTAAAACCCGCAGGGGCAGGGGTTCATGGCCGCCACCAGCATGAAGCGGGCCGGAAAGTCCACCGTGGCCGCCGCCCTGGTGATGGTCACCCGCCCGGACTCCAGAGGCTGCCGGAGCACCTCCAAGACGCTCTTTTTGAACTCGGGCAGTTCGTCCAGGAACAGCACCCCCTGATGGGCCAGGCTCACCTCGCCGGGGCGGGGGATGGTGCCCCCGCCGATGAGGCCCGCGTCGGAGATGGTGTGGTGGGGCGAGCGAAAGGGCCGGGCCCGCACCAGGGCCTGCCCCGGCGGCAGCACCCCGGCCACCGAGGCCACCTGGGTCACCTGCAGGGCCTCGGCAAAGCTGAGCGGCGGCAAAATCCCGGGCAAGCGGCGCGCCAGCATGGTCTTGCCGCTGCCGGGCGGACCCACCATCAAGACATTGTGTCCGCCAGCCGCGGCGATGGTCAGGGCCCGTTTAACGTGCTCCTGGCCCCGCACTTCGTTCAGGTCCAGGCCGCCGCCCACCCGGCTGTCGGTCAGCAGGGATGCGTCGGCCCGGGCCCGGGGAAGCTCCTCCCGGCCCACCAGATGGTTGGCCACCTGGCCCAGGCGGTCGGCCACGAACACGGTTAGCCCCTCCACCACCGCCGCCTCGGGGCCGTTGTCCCGGGGCACGATAACCGCTTTCAGGCCCTCGGCCCGGGCCCGCACCGCCATGGGCAGCACCCCGCGCACCGCCCGGATGGAGCCGTCCAGGGCCAGCTCGCCCACCACCCCCACGCCTGGCAGGGACTCGGTGGGCACCGTGCCCGAGGCGGCCAGAATCCCCAGGGCCATGGGCAGGTCAAAGGCCGCGCCTTCTTTTTTGATATCCGCCGGGGCCAGGTTCACGGTGATGCGGTTCACGGGCAGGGAGGCCCCGCTATTGGCCAGGGCGGCGCGCACCCGCTCCTTGGACTCGCGCACCGCTCCGTCGGGCAGGCCCACGGTGTTGAAGGCGGGCAAACCAGGGGCCAGGTCCACCTCAACCCGCACGGTGTAGGCCTCCACGCCCAGCACGGCCATGGAGGTTACGGTTGCCAACATGATTTTCCCCCCAGACAATAGGCACAACGGCCCCTAGTCTTAGCAAAACAGCACCGCTGTTACAAGGCTTAGCTCTTGACGCCTACATGACAGGGCGGTATAAAAAGCACCGGACTTCGCGTCGTGGAAGCGGCAGCCAAACGGGGCGAAAGCCTTTTGAGCCGAGGTAGCTCAGTTGGTAGAGCAGGGGACTGAAAATCCCCGTGTCGGCGGTTCAACTCCGTCCCTCGGCACCAAAGATATCAAGGGCTTAGGCGATTCAGCCTAAGCCCTCTTTTTTTGCGGGGAAGCAAATGGGAGCATTTCAGGGAGTAGTTGCTACCGCGTGCCGGTTCTCTGATTCCTTCCGTGTTCACTTAAAATTTTGCTATCCAAGCCCGAGGATGGACCTCAAGTCCAAACTCATGGGGCCGCTGGGTTAACTCAGGCCGCCCCACAGCACAACTTGCATAAGTTCTGTTTATTTTAAGTTGCTGAGCCCTTACAGAGATAGTAGCCGATATTGTTCACCTGCCCCTTTAGGGCGCAAATCACACCAGCTTTTATAAGTCAATGTTTTCGAGAAATAACCAGATCAGACGGTTATGCATCCAGCACCATGCGGACGGTCTTGAGCAACTCAGCTTCGGTGATGAGCTTGAAAAGCAGGGCCGAGATCCCGATGGACAAAGTCTCCTCCTGTGGCTACGATCACCTTCTGATTGGGGCGATGGATAGCAGTTCCTACAGGCATTTGTGCCCGCAAAATGGCCTTTCAAGTCCATATTGCTTGGACATTGTCACCCCCACTTACCTTTAATTTTATGGTTTTACGTTCTAGATCAAAGCTATATTTCCCCCAGTAGTCTTTACGAACTTCAAATATTCTAGCAGTAACAGAGAAGGTTCCGTCAGCATCGAAAATTAATTCATCTTTAACGCTCTAAACTTACGCAATCGAATACTACTTTCTTCACCTCGCCAAAAGAAATTTTCCACACTCCAATTGGCACTTCGCCTCCAATGTAGTATTTACTATTAATTTTCATAATGCCCTTTTGGCCATCGGTAGTTTCAAAAGAGAACTTCAACAGGTAAGTACCTCGAATTTTTTTAAGGGGAGGTAACTTGGTTATACTGCGTAAATTGCGTATATCAATAATGGCATCGCCATAATCATAGCGAACACTAAGTCTATAGCCTAAAAAACCACGACTCCGGAGGCTCACACCGGCACTACTTAAATGCTTTTTTTCGCCGCTTAAGGTAGTTATCGTGGCATTGCAACCGAAGTCTTGAGCCAAGGCACTAGTGCATACGATTAATGTAAATAAAAAACCAATAAATATATTAGACAATACTCTATTAACCATGATCGCTCTAGCCTATTTCAGATATAAATCCAGATTATGCTGCAGTCGCCGCCCTTCGCTTCGTTTTGTGCCTTTTGATGCTCCCGACGCCGTTGGTTACTTCACCAGACGGGCACCAAAGGCTTCATTGCCTACCGATCAAAGCGATTTCTCACTGAAATCCCAGAGGCAATCACAATCTACTGTATTTTGTGCACAGTAATCCACTTCATTGTCCCCGGTCAATCGGCTACCCCCGGTCAGCCGGCCCCAGCACCGCCCGGTAATGGTGCGCCAAGGGAAAAGACGAGGCGACGTGCACCCTCCAGAGAAGGTCATGGCTAGGGCCGTTCAAGAAAGGTGATACAAGGATATCTTGTTGTGAACGCGACACGTTCAAGGCTGTGCTAAGCAAGCACCATGCGGACGGTCTTGAGCATCTCATTCTTGCTGAAGGGCTTTGAGAGCAGAGCGGCCGCCCCAGAAGACATTGTCTCGCTGAGGTCACCATCGCGGGAATATCCGGTGGACACGATTACCTTGAGGTCGGGAGCCAGGGACAACAAATCCTGCAGGCACCTGTGGCCGCCCATGCCGGGCATGCTCAAATCCAAGATCACCAAATCGATCTCTTCCCTATGAGCACGAAATGTTTCCAGGGCTTCCTCGCCGTCTGAGGCGGTGATCAAATGATAGCCAGACCCTTCAAGTTGGCGGGTGCCGACATCCAAAACGCCATCTTCGTCGTCCACCAGCAAGATAGTTTCATTACCACCCTCGACAGCCTCAAATGCCTCATCTTGAGGACGTCCGACTGCTTGCTTGGTCGGAGGCAGATAAATCTTAAAAGTTGCGCCCTTCCCCTTTTCACTTTCACAGTCAATATGCCCATCATGAGCCTTGACGATGCCAAAAACCGTTGCCAAACCCAAGCCGGTCCCCTTGCCCACCTCCTTGGTGGTGAAGAATGGCTCAAACATATGGGCCAAGCCTTCTTCCCCCATACCCTCGCCATTATCGGTGACCGTAATAACCACATATTCGCCAGCAAACGGTTGTCCACAGGCCCGACAGGTCATGTTGTCCACTGTTTGCAGGGCAGTCGAGATATTAAGAGCCCCGCCGTCAGGCATGGCATCCCGTGAGTTGGTTCCCAGGTTCATAATTATTTGTTCGATCTGGTACCGGTCCCCCATGACCGCAGCTATTTCTTCGGACAACTCGAGATTAATATCAATCATCTTGGGCAAAGTCTGTTTGAGTAGGTTGCTGGCGGCCAGAACCGCCTCATTTAGATCCAGGGGTTTGGATTCATATTCAGCGCGTCTGCTAAAAGTCAGTATTCGCTGAACCAGCCCTTTGGCCCTGTTGGCAGCCTCAAAAATCTCCCTTAGTTCTCCAATGCTGACCTTGCCCGTCTGGGCATCGGCTAAGGCAATCTCCGTATAGCCCATTATCACCGCGAGGATGTTGTTGAAGTCGTGGGCGATACCGCCAGCAAGGGTGCCCACAGCCTCCATCTTCTGGGCTTGGCGCAATTGGGATTCCAATTCGCGATCTTTGGTGACGTTGCGGGCGATGACCAAGCCTTGAACTACCTCGCCCTGACTGTCGCGAATGGGGACCGCGACATTGTCGTAGATGCGGCCCTTGAACTTTGTCTCATAGGTAACGGTCTCCCCTGCCAGGACCCGCTCGTGCATGGGTTGGGCTACGCTTGCCAATTCCGGGGGGAAGACATCTGTAACCATCTTACCCCTTAAATCTTGGGGCTTGATATCTAGCCCCTTTAGGTCCGATCCATTTGCGTAAATATAGCGGCCATGTCGATCGAACAAATACAAAGCTCCATGCGGGAAGTTTTCAGCTATGGTTCGGTAGCGTGCCTCACTGTTGCTAAGACTTTCTTCGGCCTGCTTGCGGTCTTCAATTACTTTAGCGAGCTTCAGGTTACTGTAACCCAGGGTCGAAACCACATTGGCAAACCTAGTGTAGAAATCCATCACCGTATTGACGGTTTCGGGGCTCCAACGCGGTACGCGGTCTAAGGCAGCAAGATACTCATCCTCATCAAAACCATATTGTTTGGCTTGGGAGCGGAAGATTTCATAATCAGGGATTTCGTCTTCAAAGATGAACTGACCTATATACAGGTTGCCAACATGCTCGCCACCCACAGTGAGTGGCGTCACCATGTCCCACATATTGTTCTTGCACTTATAAGTTTTGAATTTGCCAGGCTCTACCTCAGTAGACAATTCCAAGTCGCTTTCCAAACAGTTCCGGCAGGTTTCCGGGTGCACGCGGTGGAATTTGGCGCAGATATCCTGCCACCCCGTGGATACCAATATCTTGCCTTGCATATCTAGGATAGCCATGCCGACATTAGTGAGGCTGAAAAAATCATCCACGATGTTTTGGAACACCGGCGCGTCTATGATGTCGGCAAGTTCTAGGTTACCGATATTCCCTTCCGGAGAGAGGATCGCTTCTAATTTGTTACGGACCCGGCTTTCGCTCTCAATTAGCGCTTGTTCTGCCCGCTTTCGTTCGGTAATGTCGGTCAGCACTCCTTGCAGGCCGCAGGGTTGCCCTCCTTCAAAAACCGGACGACTGGATGTTCTTACCCATCGGTAATCGCCACTCTTTTTTTTGAGCCTGTACTCACTAGGGGTCAAACTTCCCTGACTGACATTTTCGAAAGCCTGTCGAATTGCAGTTTGATCGTCTGGGTGAATTAGATGTGCAACGTTGCTGCCGATGAGTTCGGCAGGAGTGTAATCAAGGATCGACTGAATCGGTGGACTCACATAGGTAATCGTGCCATCTAAATCGACCGTGTAGATTACATCATTTAGATTTTCTGCGAGTTCGCGATATTGCTCCTTCGAACCTTGCAGTTCTTTTTCGGCTCGCTTGCGCTCAGTGATGTCCTGGACGATGGTGGCGAATTGGCCCGGCATAGGAGAGTAGGCCAACACCTCGAAGTGCTTGTCCATGGCCTGGGCGTAATTTTCAAAGCGCACCGCCTGACCGGTTTGGGCCACCTGGCCGTAGGTATCAATCCAGTGCGCCTCGGTGTCGGGGAACACCTCCATCACAGTGTGGCCCAGCAGGTCCTGGGCCTTGATGCCGGTGAGTTGCTCGAAAGACGGGTTGACCTCAAGGAATCGATAGTCGCATGCCTCGCCATTTTCGTCCAAGATTATCTCATGTAGGGCGAAACCGGATATCATAGCCTCAAAGAGTTGGCGGTAGCGCCTCTCGCTTTTTTCCAGAATATCTCGGGTCTGTTTGCGCTCTGTGATGTCCTGGAAAGCACCCACTAGCTTGACCACCCTGCCATTTTCCACAACCGGCTGACAGATGCTTCTCGTCCAAAGGTCCTTGCCCTTCGTGGTTATAAACTGCAACTCCAAGTCATAGGGTAGCCCGCGTTCCTTGGCGTCCTCAAAGGCCTTTAGTAGCTTAGGGCGGTCTTCCTGATGGAAACATTCAATAGCCTTTTCAAGGCGGGGTCTTTGGTCCACGGGCATCTCGTAGATCTGGTAGGTTCCCTCGGTCCAAGCGATTTCATCGGTTTGGGTGTCCACCTCCCAACCACCGACCTTGGCCATGCGGCTGGTGGTTTTCAGCAACGCTTCACTGCGCTGTAAGGCTTTCCTGCTCCGCTCGAAGTCGTGAAAAAGAAGCTCTTGGGGCCGGATGAAACCGGTAATAACCAAGGCCCGATAGACTAGGTAGAAACTAGCTAACTTGAAGAAATGGCCTGTGAGATTGGAGAGCCCATAGACGCTCACGTAGAAGGTGAAGGACAATTCCGAGAGTATTGTGAAGAAAATGGCCCAAAGCAGAAAGTGGAATACGTGGGCTTCGAAAAAGGCCCGTCTTTTGTAGAGGAAAAGGCCCGCCCCGCATAAAATAAGGCATATTAGATATTCGCTTAAGATTTTAAAGGTTGTAAGGCCCATCCCCTCCAAATAGCAATCGGGGAAAATGCCCCACCAGAATATAGAGAGCATTAAGGCCAGCGCCAAACCACATACCGCCAAGCCAGGCAAAACTCTACCGCGCCGAGACAGGAAAACAGGAGCAACCAGAAGTGCGATGCTCTCCAAATATCTGGTGGCTACCCATAACTGGGTGGGGAGGTTAGCATCTCGTCCGGGGAATACTCCCATACCCTTGTAAGCCAAGGTGTGCAAAAGGTCCAGGAAGCCCACTGACAAGTAGACCATACCCAGGAAAAGAAAATACCCGTTGTCCAATCGCCCCCGGGAATTCCAAGCGACCAGAAAAATGCTTCCCGCGATGGTTATGCTGAATAACTCGGCCAGAGTGTGAAACAACAGGTAATTGTAAAGACTGATGACATATAACCCGACCAACAGTAAGGCGAAGAAGATCGTATTGCTTATGAAACCTGAGTCTCTGTAAGTGGTGGGTACTTGCATGGTCAATTTACCCTCTGGCAGGGTATAGGAGATGGGCGTGTCCCTTCCCCTTTGAAGACGAGCAACACGGCGTAGCGAATCTTAAAAATCTGCTGGTAAGGGAGCTTCGCTTCGGGCATGGGAAATCCCTCTGCTCAATTAAGAATGGAAACCAAAGCATGGAGTGATTGCATACAGCCAGCCAGGCTTTCAAGCATCCAGCACCATGCGGACGGTCTTGAGCATCTCATTCTTGCTGAAGGGCTTGGAGAGCAGAGCTTCCGCCCCCGAAGACATGGTTTCGCTGAGGTCGCCGTCGCGGGAATAGCCAGTGGACACGATTATCTTGAGATCCGGAGCCAGGGAAAGCAATTCCTGCAAGCACTTGTGGCCGCCCATGCCAGGCATGCTCAGGTCCAAGATCACCAGGGCAATTTCATCCCTCATACCCTTGAACACCTCAAGTGCCGCTTCGCCATTGGGGGCGGTGATTACTTCATAACCGGCACGAGACAAGTTTTGGGCACCTATATCCAGAATGTGCGCTTCGTCATCGACCAGCAAAATCGTCTCCTGGCCACCTTCGATGGCTTCCTCGGGTTCGACATTGGCCACATCTTCAACTTCCCCCTCGGCTGGAGGAAGGTAAATGGTGAAGGTGGTTCCTTTGCCAAGTTCGCTAGTGCAGGTGATGTGTCCACCATGTGATCTGACGGTGCCAAATATGGTGGCTAATCCAAGGCCGGTTCCCTTGCCCACCTCCTTGGTGGTGAAGAACGGCTCGAATATCCTTTCCAAATCCTCTTTTTTCATCCCCTCGCCGGTGTCGGTAACCGTGATGACCACATAGTCCCCGGCAAAGGGTTGCGCACAGGCCCGGCAGATCAAACCTGAGACTGTCTGCTGGCTGATGGCAATGATCAAAGTGCCTCCGTCGGGCATGGCATCTCTGGAGTTGGCTCCGAGGTTCATCAGGATTTGTTCTATCTGGTAAGGGTCGCCCATAACTGGGGCGATCTCCTCCGACAATTCCAGGCGAATGTCGATCATCTTGGGCAAGGCCTGTTTCAGTAGATTTGCAGCGACCAGTAACTCGTGGTTGACGTCTACCAATTTTAGTTGAGTATCGGCCCGGCGACTGAAGGTCAATATTTGCTGAACCAGCTTCTTGGCACGGTTGGTGGATTGCAGGATGCCCCGAAGCTCGTTTTGGGTAGGCTTACCTTCCTCCTGCTCCTCCAAGGCGATTTCTGTGTAGCCCATGATAGCCGCAAGGATATTGTTAAAGTCATGGGCGATGCCACCTGCCAAGGTGCCCACGGCTTCCATTTTTTGTGCGTGGCGCAACTGCTCTTGTAATGCCTCCATCTGCTTTTGGGCCTTGATGCGCTCGGTGACATCACGGCCAATGCCAGATATGTACTTTTCACCCTCGGCGGCGGTTACCAGGCTGCTATTGTGCTCAATGTATCTGGCCCCACCACCCTTGGCTATGTACTTGGTCGTGCCTTGATGGTTGCCTTCCCGTTTCAGCGTACCCAGATAATCCCGATCGAAGAGTTCCCTAAGCTTTGGTTCCATGAGCTGGGAGGTCTTCACGCCTACCAGTTCCTCGGGCTCGTAGCCCATAATGCGGGCCAACGCCGGGTTCAGAGACAAAAACCGCCCTTGAAGATCCTGGGTGTAAACTAAATCGTTTACGGAGTCGAAAAGCTCGCGATAACTTTGCTCCGAAGAACGCAAAGCCTCCTCAGCTTTTTTGCTTTCAGTGACATCACGCATAATGCCTAAATTGCCTATCCATTCCCCTTTGTCATCGAATAACTTTGCTCCCAAAGTCTCACCGGGGAATTCTTTTCCTGATTTATCCTTATAATACGTAATATAAAAGTCCTTCCGCTTCTCTGCGTCTTTATAAAATAAATTATTGCCAGCGTATCGGAACTTGTATTGATCCGCATAAAGTATCTGAGTAGTTTTGTGAAGCAACTCTTCTGGTTTGTACCCGAATGTGCTTTCTACACCCTTGTTTGCGATTTTTATTTCGCGACGCGTATTCGTTACAACGACTGCATCAGGTATTGTATTGAACATAGTCTCAAATAAATATTTTTGTCTCCTTGTCTCTTCCTCCGCAAACTTTCGGCGCCGATGCATTGCCAATAACGCTAATATCATGCCTGCCTGCAAGGCTATCAAGGTGAGAGCTACTATCACGTAATTCCGATAGTCGTTCCAGAGAGAGGAGGGGCGATTAATAATAGTACTGTTCTTAGGCAGGCGATCAAGGTCTGCCTTCCATCGGGCAAGTTCGCGCCAATCGAACATCATCTGCGTAGGGGTGACGAAGGTCGTAACTGGCTCCTCAAGCTTTAAGCTTCCGTTCATATAGGCAATCGCCAGATCACCAGCTTGTTTGCCTATCATCTCTGTCTGTAACAACGAGCCACCCACAATGCCGTGTCCCAGGTACTCAGCCAATGTTGCGAAAACAGGAACTAAAGCCGCCTTGCATACATCAACAACCACCTCAGCAGGCACAAATGACCGCCCTGATGTGTCGTTGAAGAACGGAGAATAGAGGACGATGGCATCCGGAGGGAGAGTGGATATCCGTTGCATCATCTGTTCATAGGTCATCTTGTTGGTGTATTCGAAATCAATCTTTCCTTGCCATGGGGCCAATGCCTTCTTGGCTCCATCAAGGAAAGGTAAAACCCTTTCATTCGCACTTGTTACCACCATTACTTTTCTGGTCTTTGGGAACAGGTCAAGTGCAACGCGTAGGGTGCCTGCGACATCTACCCGCCAAGGAATGTCCATCACCTTTCGTGGATCACCTTCAAGAGGTTCAATATTTGGAGATGTCAAAGTGATTATTGCTGCGTTGGGGAAGAGGCCTTCTGCTTCCGTAGCCAAAAAATTTACGGCTGGCTCTCCTTCGACCATGACGATGCCAATATTTTTGTCTGCCATTTTATGGCGCAGCAGGTTGCCTAGGTTACTCCGATGCTCTTTGCTTGGGTTCCGGGTTAGGTCGAGGTTCTCGACGAACAGATCAGCAACACTAATACGCCCCTTTCTATATGAAGCCACGATTCCTCTGTCGATACTGTCTGGGATTGGTAGTCCAGCTGGGTAGGTCTTTAGGACCAACGTCTGCTGCTGATTTTTCTGGACAGACTTCGTGGTCGAGTGAGGAATGGGTGTTGCTTGGCTTGCATTAACCGTAGCCAGCAACAGCGACAGGATTAACGCAGCGAACATAATGTACAGTGATTTTCGGGGCAAACTCAAAAAGCAGACCTCCAACCGTACCGTTTTTTTGGCAACCGTGATCCCCAGGCCAATTCGTGTTTATGAAACCTGCCTACTAGGGTATCTCAAAGACACAACTTCAAGGCACAATTTTATGTAGGTCCGAGGTGCTACCCTTTTCGGGTTCAGGTGGGATGTGATCTGCTGACCGTTGTGGAGTTCACCCCGAATGAATGAGGCTCGGCAAGATACACCAAAGACCATCCTCGGGCCGATCAACATTTGCTAAGTGTCCTACACTGTCCCTTACTGGCCAACGCAGTCACTTACATGGGCAGCTTTGATTTTTAGCTTCAAAACCCGCTGGCCGGGGCCTGGCCTCCCCCGATTTCCAAACTTATATAGGCTCCTGTACATTTCCGGGGGCGGGTTCCGTGACAGTGTAGCCGATAAATTTCACCTGCCCCTTAGGCACTAATCATACCAGCACATGCAAGTCAGCGGCGTGCGTGCATCCGTCCCCTGGCTGTGGTCAAATGGATGAGTCGCCCACGGCTTTTCTCCCCGCCCCCTTCATGCTAATATGGCGCTCTGTTAATCCGCTTTTCTGGCACATCCCAGAATAGTTAGGCGCGGACCCCCCTAGCCCCCGAGGAGGCTCCCATGCTCAAACCCCTGGTCACCATCCTAACTCTATTGATGACCCTCGTACTGGCTCCTTTCCCTGCCCCGGCCAAGACCACCCACTTGCGCAAGTACAAACCCAAGGCGGTCCCTTCCCGGGACCAGCCCTGCCGTGCCGGGGGGGTGCTGGTCAGAAATCAGCTCGGCAAATATTGCCTGAGCTGCCCCCGGGGCACACGCCTATACCGTGGGGTGGGCACAAAGAACGGCCAGAGGCGCTATTACTACTACTGTGCCAAGTGCCCATCGGGCTATAGCATGAAAAAGATCAACAAAAAAATTGTGTGCTGGAAGCCGGACCCGGTAGGCGGATGCTACGGCTTTTTCCGAGGCAACTGGCACATGGTCTACAACGACTGTAAAAAAAAGGCGGGGAACTTCAAGTTGAGCGTGCACCGAGACCAATCTGGTCACGTTTATGGCAAAATCGTCCGCCTTAGCGGCAAACCGGGTTGCAGCCTGAACCGCACCGGAAAGTGGCGTTGCAATAGCCGAGGCCCCAAAAGTGGCCCGACCGACTACAAGATCAGTATTAAGTTTGACGGAGGCACCCCCTTCTGGGCGGTAGGCCACCCAGGTCAGCGCGAGGCCAAAGGCCGCCACAGTATTTCGGGCATAACCTTCAAGATGAAAAGGTAGGGGCCGCGCCCAAGCCCCACCAGACTGTACTACATTGACTCGACCGTCGTGGGCGGCCCAGAAACCCGCTGTCATTTTTTGTCCATGGCTATTTATTACCTCCAGTGCGGTCTACCCCTAGGTGTAGACACCTCACCAAACATATGCCCAGCAAGGCCTAAAACGGCCTGTAGGCCGAGTTCACGGCCGCCCCTTCCTCTTACCAAGGTAGATACGCGCCCCCCCTTCAAGAGTAGGGCCCAGAGGGGGGTGTGTTCCAAGTCCAGAGCCCAGGGGCCCCAAGCGCGGTGTGGTTAGCCGGATACGTGCGTGTGAGAAGGGCTGCTTAAAAAATTATCCCTGTAAATACATGCTTCAACATTGTTGATGCTGACGCATTTAAACTTCTAGCCGACTCCGTTGATTGCCTCATGCCCACCAAGAGACAACAAGGGAGGCGATACTAGTTTTTGTCCAGCACGCTCCTGACCGTGGCCAGTAATTCTGCCTGTTTAAATGGTTTGGCCACATAATCGGTCGCACCAGATTCGAGAGCAGCTTTGACCTGATCATCTGCGGCATAACCGCTAGCAATGATTATCCTGGCCTCGGGATTGATCTCAAGGATGGACTTTAGCGCTTTGTGTCCCCCCATGCCAGGCATGCCCAAATCCATAATCACAACGTTTACTCGTTCCCCATTGATCTCGTATATCTCCAGCGCTTCCTCCCCGCTGGAGGCCGTCTGCACCTGGTAGCCCGTTTTGGTCAGTATCCGCTCCCCCACTTGGCGTAAAGCTTCTTCATCATCGACCAGCAGGACGTTTTCGTTGCCACCGGGCACTGAATGGGGTTTGACCACCTTACTTTCAGTGATTTTCATGGACTGGTGGAGCGGAAAGTAAATTTTGAAAGTCGTTCCCCGGCCCAATTGACTGTCGCACTCAATGTGCCCTTTGTGGCTTTTAACCACGCCATGGACCATGGATAAGCCCAACCCTGTCCCCTGACCCACTTCTTTGGTGGTGAAGAAAGGATCGAAGATCTTCGGCAAATTTTGCGGATCAATGCCAGGCCCAGTATCGGAGATGGTTAATAGTACCCAATCGCCCGAGAAGTTTTCCCCACAGGTGACACAAGTCCGATCAATGACGGACAAGTTTTTAGTGGTAATAGTGACCTCTCCGCTATTAGGCATCGCCTGTAAGGCGTTGTTGGCTAGATTCAAGAGCACTTGGCTGATTTGGCTAGAGTCAGCTTCCACCATACCCAGGTCGGGGGCAAGCTGGGTCTTGATTGAGATCATTTTGGGAATAGTATGCTGCAATAGCTCCAAGGAGCGGTGCACCTCTTGGTTGAGATCCATAGGCTCCTTTTGCGTCTCTATGTTGCGGCTATATGTCAGAATCTGTTGAACGAGTTTTTTGGCCCTCTCAGCGGCAGCGGTTATACGATCAATGTCTCGAACATTTACTTCACCAGAAAGCGCATCATCGTGTGCCAATTCGGCATATCCCATGATCGCAGCCAAAATGTTATTAAAGTCATGCGCGATTCCTCCGGCAAGGGTGCCGATGGCCTCCATTTTCTGGGCTTGGCGGAGTTGGGATTCCAGGTTCTTTTGCTCGGTGATATCGCGGGCAATGTAAAGAATGGCCGGGCGGCCTTTCCAGGACAGGCGCACAGCGCTGGCCTGAATCCACCTGATCCTACCGTCCTTGCTGACAACGCGTATGGGGTAGTTGTCGGGAACTGACTCGCCAGCCAGGCGCCTCTGATAGCTATTGAGAGCCATCTCCAGGTCGTCGGGATGTATCAGATCTCTGAAATCAGTATCCGCTAGTTCTTTTGCGCTGAGGCCGGTGACTCTCTCAACTTGGGGGTTGACAAAAACCAGCTTGCCGTCCGCGATGATGTAGATGGCGTCCTGAGCGGTATTCACCAGTAGACGATATTGTTCCTCACTTTGTCGCAAGGCCTGTTCCGCCTGCTTACGCTCCGTTATATCGAGTATGATTCCATGCCAGAGAGTGCCGCCATCCTCGGTCCGCTCGGGATGTGCCTGGGACCAGCGCCAGCAGATCCCTTTTTCGGGCAGAATCACTCTGAGTTCACAATAAAAAGTTTTCAGCGTGCGCGCGGACTCGAAAATGGCTTCGGCTACCCGGTCGTGGTCTTCCGGATGTATACGTCCGAAAACCACAGAAGCATCCTCACGAACTTCTTCGGGAGTCACCTCATAAATGTCATACATACCTGGGCTCGAATACGGGAAGGCAGAACGCCCGTCCGGGTATAACCTATATTGGTAAATCACACCAGGTACTAGACGAGCGAGATTGTTGAGCAAGTCTAAAGCTTCTTGTCGTTGTTCCTCTGCCTGCTTGCGCTCGGTAATGTCTACATTGTAACCACTCCAGACAATCGAACCGTCTGCCCTTTTCTCAGGTATCGAATTGCCATATACCCATTTAATAGGCTCTCCAGGAATCTGAACTCTATATTCACACATCCACTGAGACATGTGCTTTACCGATTCATCAATCGTCCGCAGTATCTCTGCCCTGTCCTCGGAATGTATGGCCATGAAAATCGGGGCGAAATCATCGCGTACGTCTTCAGGCGAGCAGCCAAAGATATCTTTTATGCCCTGACTGCTATATGGAACAGAAGAGGTTCCATCAGGCGCCACCCTGAACTGGTAAAGCATTCCTGGTACCTGAGAGGCCATATTCGCCAACATGGCTTCACTTTCTTTCAGCGCCTGATTGGCAAGGTAACCTTCAGTGATATCCCGAGCTGCACCCCATAGCTCAACGGTCTTGCCGTTTTCATCTTTTATCGCCTCTCCTAGGACCCACATCCATCCATTACTACCATCTGGCTTTACCATCTCTAGCTCTAGTTCATACGGCACCCCTGTTTCTACAGTCTTAGCCAAGGAAGTGGATAACAACTCCCAGCTTTCAGGGGTGAAGAGCTTCATGTGCTCGGTATATGGGGGTGGGGGTAGGTTCGGGTCAAACCCATACATTCTGTAAAGCTCTTCCGTCCAGTAGACCTCGTTGGTTTCCACATCCAGCCGCCAGCTTCCAAGCTTGGCCATTCTTTGCGATTTCTGGAGGTCTTTTTGGGATCTGAACAACTCTTCCTCTAGCCGTTTTTTTTCCGTTATATTTTGCGCAGTTGTTATAAAATGGTGGATGTCATTTTGATTGTCTTTCAATAGTTTGGTCGAAATACTACACCAAATGGTTTCTCCATTTTTGTGAAGGTATCGCTTTTCGAACTGAGCAGAAATAACCTTACCAGAAAGTAATTGTTCAACTGTTTTTGAACTAGTCTCGCGATCATCTGGGTGGGTGATATTGTTAAAGTTTAATCCCGTCAACTCTTCGTAAGTATAGCCCAGCATCTGACAAAAATGATCGTTGACATTTAATAAGGTGCCATCGATTCCCGTCATGATCATGCCAATACTAGAGTGGTCGAAATTGAGCCGGAATTTTTCCTCACTAACTTTCAAAGCTTTTTCAATTTTTAAGGTCTTTTCTCCCTCTGCTAGCATCAAAGCTAGCAGCATGGTGACTAAGGGATAAATTAAAATCACCGGCAGGGATATTTTCTTTAGTACTTCCAGGGAAAGCGGCCAAGGCAGGGTAAACATGCAAAGGAGCATAGCCACATGGACCAAGACACCAAAGCCGTAAAGAGTGGTTGGTCTCTTGGCATGAGGTGACTTTCTTCCCCAAAAATAAAACGCTGATCCTATCAAGCTTGAAGAAAAAACGACCAGAACACCGGTAAAGGTACCGATGCCCCCTTCCCAAAGCCTAAATGCACTTGCGATTACTACTGCTATGAGTGCAGGTATGGGCCCCCCGAACAACCCTGCTATGCTTGCCACTATTGATCGGGTGTCAAACACGACCCCCGGCATCAGTGTAACGGGATTAATCATCACCGCCAAAACCACGCCACCGAATAGGAGCCCTTTGTAGACACGGCTTAGCACCTTGTCCTGCTCCCAATGGCGGGCGATTAGGCTGTAGAGGTATCCAAGGGCCAAAAGAAGGGCGGCATTGTACAGCAGGGTCGTGAAGACCATCTGCAACCTCTCAACTAAAATTTACCTATAATAATCAGGTAAATATTCGCACAAATGCAACCCTTTACGCAAGCCAACGGTAGGGTGAAATACCTACTGACCAGCTGTCTTGATCTCGCATTACCAAGCGGTTGGCTGTCGCAGATAGGTCGTGCAGGGCGAACGCGAGTCTCTTCCTCTCCGGTGAAGGCTTTGCTAAGCAAGACGCGCTGCTCTTGTGGTTAGCACGAAATTAGCTAGCAATTCCTAGATTAGTTTTCGCTGGAAGCGCCAAAGTTAAACTTATAGCCGATAACTTTTAATTAATTTTCCATTTACCGCCCGAGATGGACCTACGCTTACTGATGATCTCGGGCGAGTCCCTGGAAAGGGCCTTATAGATTGAAGCGATCAATCTTGTTGTAGAGGGTGCGCCGGCTTATACCCAAGAGTTCCGCCGTCCGAGCGCGGTTTCCACCGGCGTAGTCCAAGGTGCGTTTAATCAACTCGCGCTCCATCTCCTCCAAGGTTGAACCCACGGGCAGGCTCACCATGGCCCGGCCGCCCTGTTTGTCGTGCAGCCGGCCGGGGAGATGCTCCGGCAGCAGCACATCGCCGACGCACACCACCACGGCCCGGTTGATTACGTTCTTCAACTCGCGCACGTTGCCCGGCCAGTCGTAGGCGTGCAAGCGGGCAACACACTCGGGGGAGATGCCGACCACGGTCTTGTCGTAGGCCTGGTTGAACTCTTTCAGGAAGTGGTCGATAAGCAAAGGCACGTCACCATCGCGTTGTTTCAGTGGCGGCATATGGATATGCAGCACATCCAGGCGGAAGAAAAGGTCCTCCCGGAAGGCGCCGCGCTCCACAGCATCCTCCAAGTTCTCATTAGTCGCCGCTATAACGCGGGTGTTGACCTTGCGGCCCTTGACCCCGCCGATGCGGTGCAAAGTGCTGTCCTCCAGCAGCCTCAACAGGCTGATCTGGATTTTCTCCTCAACCGTGGATATCTCGTCCAGAAACACGGTGCCTTTGTCGGCCAACTCGAAGCACCCCAAGCGATGCTCCCAGGCCCCGGTGAAAGCTCCCTTTTCATGGCCGAACAGCTCACTGGCCACCAGATCCTCGGGTAAAGCGCCAAGATGGACCGGCACATAAGGGCCATCCTTGCGGCTCGATAGCTGATGTATGGCTTGACTGGCCAGGTCTTTGCCGGTGCCGGTCTCGCCGGAAAGCAGCACCGGGATGTCGGTGGCCGCCGCCTGGCGTATCTGGCGGTATACCTCTCGCATGGCCGGTGATCCGCCTACCATGCTCTCGAAGGTAGGGGGCTTATTGGTGGTTTGTAACAGCAGGTTGGGGGCGTATTGGGGCCGCTGGTCCAGAGCGGATTCCACCAGCAGCTTTAGCTCCTCGCTGCTTACCGGCAGCTTGGAGTAATGATAGCTGCCCGCCTTTAAGGCCGAGGCAGCCAGCCTGATTTCCTTGGGGTTGATCAGGAACAGAATCTGCGTGCCCGGGCTCTTGGCCGAAACCACCTCCAGCAGCTCGATGCCCACCCACTGGTTGGAGCGCAAGGCGGCGCTGGAAATGACCAGCACCGCGAAACCCTCCCTTTCAAAGCGTTCCAGCACCCGCCCGATGTTCAACTCAAGCATGATTTGGTAGGCGTGGCCGATGAATACTTCTTGTAACTGGCGGAAGATCTCTCGGCCGGGGTCGACGCACAGGATTTTTATGGGATTTTCCAGATGAGGCATGAGGCTCGCCAATTATATCGGGGGCTAGAGGTGCAACTTCAGGATTTCATATCTCTGTTATAGCAAAAAATGGTACATGGCAAGGTCTTTTGTGTACAAATTTTATACACATTCACTTTGCTTGCAACGAGGGAGCAATCTCCGGGACGAATGGTCTCTGATTATTGTAATTTTTTCATGCCCATAGTAGTTTTACCAACTCCTGCGAGAAAAATAATGAGTTATGCCGCATTTCCCGGGTACGGTCCCGTCTGAATCCGGGCAAGGGCCATATATGCACACTATTGACACGGACCTGCCATATAGTGTGCATATATTTCCCGATTTGTTATAAATAGCGTGCTTTTGCCTTTTAAATTGGGCCGCCTTGGAGAAGAGAAATTTTCTTTGCTATTTATTTCAGCCATATATATCTGCCTCCCTAATTTTGGAACAAGGCTTGCTCTCTTGGTAATTCATTAATCCGTCCGCCATCGGACATCAAACCCGCTTTGGGGGAACGACCCTCCAAACCAACTTTTTCGAGCACAAGCTGATAAGGGCGAGCCTGAATGCGTAAACCGGGCTTACAGACCTTTATCCATCGACTGCCGCCAAAGCTGAGAACCTGGCAACAGAAAGGAATTGCAAGCATGAGTAAGATTCGAGCTGATCATGTGTTCACCTCTGAATCCGTGGGCGAAGGCCACCCCGACAAGGTCTGCGACCAGATATCAGATGCGGTGCTCGATGCCTGCCTGCAAAAGGATTCCACGGCGCGGGTGGCCTGCGAAACCGCGGTAGCCCACGACACCGTGGTCAACCTGGGCGAGATCACCTGCGATGCTTGGGAAGACATCGACACCGAGACCATCGCCCGCCGGGTGATCAAGGAGATCGGTTACGACCGCGAGGAACTGCTGTTCTGGGACAAGTCCTTCAAATACCTGTCGCGCCTGCACGGCCAGTCCCCGGACATCAGCCAGGGAGTCAGCGAAGGAGATGGGCTCTACAACGAGCAGGGCGCCGGCGACCAGGGCATGATGTTCGGCTACGCCACTAACGAAACCAATGAACTGATGCCCGCGCCCATCGCCTTCAGCCACCGCCTGTTGCATCACCTAACTCTGCTGCGCAAAAACGGAAGCATCCCTTACCTACGCCCAGACGCCAAGAGCCAGGTGTCGGTGCGCTACGTCAAAGGTCAGCCCCGCGAGGTGACCACGGTGGTGATCTCCCACCAGACCGACGAGGTGGACCACGAGCTGATCAAAAAGGACCTGGTCGCGGCCGCCAAGGACGTGTTGGAGCCCACCGGGCTGCTGACAAAAAAGACCAAATTCTACATCAACCCCACCGGCGCCTTTGTGCTGGGCGGGCCCTATGCCGATGCCGGCCTCACCGGCCGCAAGATCATCGTGGACACCTACGGGGGGGTGGGGGCCCACGGCGGCGGCGCCTTCTCGGGCAAGGATCCCTCCAAGGTGGACCGGTCGGCCGCCTATTACGCACGACACGCGGCCAAGACCATCGTGGAGGCCGGCCTGGCCGGCCGCTGTGAGATCCAGGTGGCCTACGCCATCGGCGTGGCCGAGCCGCTGTCCATCAACGTGGACACCTACGGCACCGGCAAGTTGGAAGACAGTGATCTCCAGAAGATTCTTGAGTCCGATGAAATCTTCGACTTCCGCCCCGCCGCCATCATCGACCAGTTGAACCTGACCAAGCCGCGCGGCTGGTCTTACCAGCAGACCGCGGTGTACGGCCACTTCGGCCGCAACATCTTCCCCTGGGAGCAGACTCCCAAGGTACATCAGCTGGCCGAAACCGCCAAAGTAAAGGACGCCGCCTAGACATGAGCGCCAAGACAGCCCAAGACATGCTGAGCAAACAGGCCGCACTGGCGGCCGAAGCAACCGAGTACAAGGTGGCCGACATCGGTCTGGCCGGCTGGGGCCGCCGCGAGATGGAAATCGCGGAAAAGGAAATGCCCGGCCTCATGGCCACCCGGGAGAAGTACGGCCAGGACAAGCCCCTGGCCGGGGCCCGCATATCCGGCTCCCTGCACATGACCATCCAGACCGCGGTGCTAATTGAGACCCTGGTGGCCCTGGGAGCCAAGGTGCGCTGGGCCTCGTGCAATATCTTCTCCACCCAGGACCACGCCGCCGCGGCCATAGCCGCGGCCGGAGTGCCGGTCTTCGCCTGGAAGGGCGAGACCCTGGACGAGTACTGGTGGTGCACCCTTCAGGCGCTGACCTTCGCGGATGGCCAGGGCCCCAACCTGGTGGTGGACGATGGCGGCGACGCCACCCTGCTGATCCACCGGGGGTACTTCGCCGAAGACGACCCGGCCATATTGGACGAGCCCACTGACAACAAAGAGCTCAAGATCGTCAACCGCCTGCTCAAGAAGACCCAGGCCGGGGACAAGGGTCTGTGGCACCGGGTCGTGGACAGTTGGAAGGGTGTGAGTGAGGAGACCACCACCGGCGTGCACCGGCTTTACCAGATGCAGGAGAGGGGCGAGCTGCTGGTGCCGGCCATCAACGTCAACGACTCGGTGACCAAGAGCAAGTTCGACAACATCTACGGCTGCCGCGAATCCCTGGTGGACGGCATCAAGCGGGCCACCGACGTGATGGTGGCGGGTAAGACGGCTATGGTCTGCGGCTACGGGGACGTAGGCAAGGGCTCGGCCGAAGCCCTGGCCAGCCACAAGGCGCGGGTGCTAGTCAGCGAGATCGATCCCATCTGCGCCTTGCAGGCGCTCATGGCCGGCTACAAGGTGGTGACCATGGAAGACGCCCTGACCGAGGCGGACATCTTCGTGACCACCACCGGCAACTGCGACGTGATCACCGCCGAGCACATGGCCGGCATGAAAGACCAGGCCATCGTGTGCAACATCGGCCACTTCGACAACGAAATCCAGGTGGACCGGCTGAACGAGTGGCCCGGGGTGGTCAAGACCAACATCAAGCCCCAGGTGGACAAGTATACTTTCGAAGACGGCCACAGCATCTACCTGCTGGCCGACGGCCGCCTGGTCAACCTGGGCTGCGCCACCGGCCATCCCAGTTTCGTGATGTCCAACTCCTTCACCAACCAGACCTTGGCCCAGATTGACTTGTGGACCAACGATCACGAGGTGGGAGTCACCACCCTGTCCAAGGAACTGGACGAGGAGGTGGCCCGCCTGCACCTGGACAAGCTGGGGGCCAAGCTAACCAAGTTGGACACCAAGCAGGCCGAGTACATCGGCGTGCCGGTGGAGGGTCCCTTCAAGCCCGAGCATTACCGCTATTAAACGCGACCAACTGCCCAAGCCAAAAGGAGCAGACATGTCATTCGCGACGAACCAAGATTTTGGATTGGACCCGGTGAAGGTCCGCGAAAGCGGTCATTACCAGGAAGAGTACGTAACCACCCTGGCCGACAAATGGGACGAGCTCATCGACTGGAAGGCCCGAGCCCAGAGCGAGGGCGACTTTTTCATCCGCACTCTCAAGGAGCGCGGCGCCCAGAAGATACTGGACGTTGCCACCGGCACCGGCTTCCATTCGGTGCGCCTGCTTTCCGAGGGCTTCGACGTGACCAGCGTGGACGGCAGCCCCCAGATGCTGGCCAAGGCCTTTGAAAACGCCAAGCGTCACGGTTACATCCTAAACACCTGCTGCGCGGACTGGCGCTTTTTGAATCGTGACGTGCACGGCGAGTTCGACGCTATCATCTGCCTGGGCAACTCCTTCACCCACCTTTTTCGGGAGAAGGACCGCCGCAAGTCCCTGGCCGAGTACTACGCCATGCTGGCCCACGACGGGGTGTTGATCATCGACCAGCGCAACTACGACAGCATGCTGGACAACGGCTTCAGCACCAAGCACAAGTATTACTACTGCGGCGACGGGGTGGTGGCCGAGCCCGAGCACGTGGACGACGGCCTGGCCCGCTTCGTGTACCGCTTCAAGGACGGCTGCAAGTTCCACCTGAACATGTACCCTTTGCGTAAGGATTACCTCCGGCGTCTCTTGGACGAGGTGGGCTTCCAGCAGGTCACCACCTACGGCGACTTTCAGGAGACTTATCGGGAGAACGAGCCCGACTTCTTCGTGCACGTGGCGGAGAAGGAGTACACCGAGGAGTTGGAGCAATAGGCATGGAGCAGACTGAATATTCCGGAGCGGTGGACGTCGCCCGCGATTACTACAATAGCGGAGACGCGGACAACTTCTACTACTCCATCTGGGGCGGAGAGGACATCCACATCGGCCTCTACCGCGACTCGGAGGAGGACATAGCCACGGCCAGCCGCCGCACGGTGCGCACCATGGCCTCGCGGCTGGATGGCCTGAGCGAGGACACCCGGGTGTTGGATATGGGCGCCGGTTTCGGCGGGGCCGCCCGCTGGCTGGCCCAGAACTTCGGCTGCCGGGTCACCGCCCTTAACCTCTCTGAGGTGCAGAACCGGCGGGATGGGCAGATGAACCAGGAGCAAGGTCTGGACCACCTGGTGGAGGTGGTTGACGCCAGCTTCGAGGACGTGCCCCGCCCGGACGGCGTTTATGACGTGGTCTGGTCCCAGGACGCCATCCTGCACAGCTCCAATCGCACCAGGGTTCTGGATGAGATCCGCCGAGTTCTCAGACCCGGAGGCCAGGTGGTGTTCACCGATCCCATGGCCGCCGATAACTGCCCGTCGGAGGTGCTGCAGCCCATCCTGGACCGCATCCATCTTGAGGACCTGGGTTCGCCCGGCTTTTACCAGCAGGCCCTGGGGGAGCGCGGCTTCCAGGATCGCGGCTTTGACGACCACACCAAGCAGTTGGTCCACCATTACACCCGGGTCTTGCAGGAAACCGAAAGGCGCGAGGATGAATTGCGCGACACGGTCAGTCAAGAGTACATCGACAACATGAAGAAAGGGCTGCGCCACTGGATGGACGGCGGCGAAAAGGGCTATCTGGCCTGGGGCATCTTCAGCTATAAGTTGACCAAGTGATAGGTTCCGCCGGCCTGGTTCCTAGTTGAGGGCCGGCAGGCCAAATCCGGCCAGCGGCCTTGGGCCGGCCCAGAGGGGCCGGCCCGAGTTATTGGCAGCAAGGCTCGGCTAAACTTCAACTCGCCGGGATTTGTCTTTTGTCTCGCACTGGCGAGGCGAACTGGGTTGCTTTAAGCTGACAAATAGATGGTTTTTTGACTTTCCCGCACCAGCCGCAGGAATTGGCTGCATTTTCTCATGGATAAAGACACATCCGGACAAAAACCCTCCCCCGCGCCGCCACGGGAGCGCACGAGGACTTCCGGCCAATCCCAGGGGAGCCCTATCCTGCAACCGGGCCGCAACGCCTGGCGTTTGGCCCGCGCCGAGCGGCTCGCCCTGCTGGTGGATGGGCAGGAGTTTTTCGACGCCTTCGTTAAAGCGGCACGGCAGGCCAGCCACAGCCTTTACATCCTCAGTTGGGACATAGACAGCAAGCTGCACCTGAACCGGGACCGTGACGAGCCCCCCTTATATTTGGGAGAGTTCCTCAGTCACTTGAGCGAGGAACGTTCCCAATTGCGGGTTCACATCCTCAACTGGGATTTCGCCATGATCTACGCCCTGGAGCGGGAATTCATGCCGATTTTTCAGCTGGGCTGGCGCACCGATGGGGGAGTGCATTTCGCCCTGGACGGCAAGCATCCTTTGGGGGCCTCTCACCATCAAAAGGTGATCGTGGCCGATGACGAGTTGGCCCTGCTGGGAGGATTCGACCTGGCCCGCAACCGGTGGGACACGAATGAGCACGCTCCGGATGATCCCAGGCGGGTCAACTCCAAGCAGCAGACCTATGGTCCCTTCCACGACGTGCAGGCCATGGTGCAGGGTCCGGCGGCCGCCTGCCTGGGCGAGCTTTTCCGCTGGCGTTGGCAAAGGTCCCAGGGTGAGGAACTGACCGCGCCACCTAAGGCCGAGTCCGCCCCTTGGCCTGGGGAAGTCGCGCCCGCTTTCCAAGATATTGAAGTGGCCCTGGCGAGGACCCTGCCCGCCTACGACGGCGAATCCGAAGTCTGCGAGGTGGAGCGGTTACACTTGGACGCCATCGCCTCGGCCAGGCGCAGCATACTCATGGAAAACCAGTACCTCACCTCCTGGAAAATCGGCCAGGCTCTGGCCGAGCGGTTGCGAGAGCCGCATGGTCCCGAGATCGTGCTGGTGCTGCCAAAAAGAGCGGTGGGCTGGCTGGAGGAAAGCACCATGCACGCCCTGCGCATCCGCCTGTTGAGCCGCCTGCGCGAGGCCGACGAGCATGGCCGCCTGAAAGTCTACTATCCCCACGTCCCCGGACTGGGGGATGGTTTCGTGAATGTGCACTCCAAGGTGCTGATTGTGGATGACCACTTTCTGAAGGTGGGCTCGGCCAACGCCTCCAACCGCTCCATGGGCCTGGACACGGAGTGCGATCTGGCGCTCGAAGCTGGCGACTCCGAGACGGCCTCCGGCATCGCCGCCTTCCGGGACCGTCTGTTGGGCGAGCACCTGGACGTACCCCCCGGAGAGGTGGATGCGGCGGTTCGGGAAAAGGGCTCCCTGCTCGAGGCGGTGGAGGCCTTGCGGAGTCCGGACCGCAGCCTGCGCGAGCTCTCTGAGCATCCCCCTGATTGGCTCGACCCCGAGCTGCTGGACAAGGACCTGCTGGACCCGGAAAAGCCCATAGAGGCCAAAAGCCTGGTAAAGAAAATTTTGCCCAGCGAAACCCGCCTGGCATCCAAGGGCAAGCTGATCGGCCTGGTGATCATTTTGGTGGTGCTGGGCGGCCTGGCCGTGGCCTGGCGCTGGGGCCCCTTGTCCGACGTGCTCGATGCCTCGGCTTTGGCCTCATGGGCCTACCAGTTCAGCCGGGGGCCGGCCGGGGTGTTGCTGGTGTTCGGGGCCTTTTTGTTGGGCGGGGCGGTGATGCTGCCGGTGACCCTGCTCATGCTGGCCACTGGCCTGGTCTACGGCCCCTGGCTAAGCCCTCTGTACGCCCTGGGTGGCTGCCTGCTCAGCGCGGTGGCGTTCTACTGGATCGGGCGCCTATTGGGCCGCGAGGCGGTGGAGCGCCTGGCCGGGGACGGCCTCAATGAGCTCAGCCGCCGCCTGGCCGAGCACGGCGTCATCAACGTGGCCATCATGCGCAACCTGCCGGTGGCACCCTTCACGGTGGTAAACCTGGTGGCCGGCGCCTCGCGCATCAGCTTTCGCGACTTTGCCCTGGGCACCCTTCTGGGCCTGCTGCCCGGGGTGATCCTGTTCACCACTTTCGCCGGCAGGGTCAAGAGCGCCCTCCAAGACCCCGGCCCCTGGCAGGTCGCCGCCGTGGTGGCGGCCGCCGCCGGGCTGTTCCTGCTGGCCGCCTGGTCCAAGCGGCACCTGGCCGCCGAAGAGAAAGCGGACTCCTGAAAGTTTTGCCCTCCTCCATGCCGCAATCGCCCAAGGGCCGCCCGCTCCTGCGGGCGGCCACCTGGAACGTGCACCGCTGGGTGGGCCCAGACGGCCGACAGGACCTGGAGCGTTGCCTGAAGGTGGTGAAGGCCATGGGAGCCGGGGCCGTGGCCCTGCAGGAGGTCTGCCCCCTTAATCGGGGAAATTGCCGCACCTTTGCCGAGGCCATGGCGGGCCGCACAGGTCAACGGCTCATCGCCGGGCCGACTTTGCTGGACGAGAGGGGCGACTATGGCAACGCGGTGGTCACCAGCCTGCCGGTGCGGAGGGTGCGCCGGTGGGACCTGTCCCAACCCGGCCGCGAGCCCCGTGGCGCGCTGGAGGTGACCCTTGAAGCCGGCGGGAGCTTGGTGCGCCTGGTGGCCACTCACCTGGGCCTGCGCGCAGGCGAGCGTGGCCGCCAGTTGGAGCTTATCCTAAAGCAGCTCGGTTCCCGGCAAGCCGATCTGGAAATAATCCTGGGCGATTTCAACGAATGGAGGCCCTGGGCGCCACTGTTGCGCCCGTTGCGGCGCTCCTTTGAGTCCGGCCCCCGTCTGGCTACCTTCCCTTCCCGCGCGCCGCTGCTGGCCCTGGACCGCATCTGGCACCGCCCTTCCGCCTGGCGGGCAGTGCACCGCCTGGGCGGTGAACCCGCGCTGGCGCGGGCCGCCTCGGACCATCTGCCATTGATGGCCGATTTTTTCCATCCCGCCTGAGCGGGCACGCTTTTTTCTAGGATGGCTCGCTGAAGGCCTCGTAGCCGGAGACGATGTCCAGAAGCTCCTCGGTGATGGCTGACTGGCGGCGCTGAAAGTAGCGTTGGGTCAGCTCTTCCAGGCGCTCGCCGATGCTCTTTTCCGCCCCCTGCATGGCCGCAAGGCGCGAGGCGTTCTCGCTGGCCGCGCTCTCGGCCAGGGCCTGGAACAACCCGATGAACAGGTACTGCCGAAGCAGGGCCGAGAACAGGGTCTGGGGGTCCATGGTGAAGGTGGGCAGGCTGGGCCCCTCCCAAGGCTCGCGTTGCAACCACTCCAGCCAGTCGCGGTCCAGGGGCAGCAACTCGCGCTTGATGGGCTTGTAGGCGGCTCCGCCCAGCTGGCGGTTGTAAAAGAGCCACACCCGGTCTATGCCCCGCTGCTCGCCCCAGGTCTGGATAAGGAACAAGAGCTGATGCACCAGGGGGGTGATGCCCGCGATGGAGCCGGGCACCTGGAGGTAGCTCTCCACCTCGCCGCCGGCATCTTCCCATGGGCCCAGCACCCGCTGGCCCACCGCCACCATGGGCAGGCCGTCCAGAGGCACCCCGGCCTGGCCCAGTTCCTCGATGGCCAGGGCGCTCACCTGCTCGTTGAGCGAGCCGGCCATGCCCTGATCCGACCCCAAGACCATCACCCCCAGGTTGCCGTGGGCGGTGCGCCGCGCCCGGGGCGGCCTCCCTCCGGCCCCCAGCACCACGGCCAGGCCCAGCTCCACGGTGCGGGCGTAGTCGGTGAGGGAGCGCACCGCCTTTTCGTACTGGCGGATGTTTACCGCGGCCATGGCCTTCATGGTCTTGACCACGGACTGCAAATCCCCGGTGCTGCCCAGCTTGCGCTTGAGGCCTTCCACCGTCTCCATGGTTAGCCCTCGCCCTCGGCCGGCGCTTGGCCGCCGGCCTCGTCCGGATCCCCCCCGGGCTCCAGGTTCAGGGTCTGACGGGCGACCTCCTGGATCTCCTTTACGTCCTCTTCGCTGAGCTGCTTGCCTTGGGCAATGTCCTCGGCCAGCTTGGCCAGGGGGCCGCGCATCACCCGGCGAACCTCCTGCTCGGCCTCGGCCACCCGCCCCAGCTCCAGGCGGTCGAACAGGCCCTGGTTCACCGCCACCAGCACCGCGATCTGCTCGGCCACGGGCATGGGCTGGTATTGGGGCTGCTTGAGCACCTCGCGCACCCGGCGGCCCCGCTCCAGGTTTTGCCGGGTGTCCTCGTCCAACCGGCTGCCGAAGCGGGCGAATGACTCCAGTTCCTCGAACTGGGTGTAGGACAGGCGCAGGTCGCCAGCCACCCGGTGATAGGCCGGTAGCTGGGTCTTGCCCCCTACCCGGCTCACGCTCCTGCCCACGTCCACTGCGGGCAGGATGCCCTTTCGGAACAGATCGGGGTTCAGGTACACCTGACCGTCGGTGATGGAGATGAGGTTGGTGGGGATGTAGGCCGAGAGGTTCTGGGCCTCGGTTTCGATGATGGGCAGGGCGGTCAGCGAACCGCCGCCATGCTCCTCGCGCAGATGGGTGGAGCGCTCCAGCAGGCGCGAATGCACGTAAAAGATGTCACCGGGAAAGGCCTCGCGCCCCGGCGGCCGCCGGAGCAGCAGGGACAGCTCACGGTAGGCCCGGGAGTGGCGGGTGAGGTCGTCGTAAACCACCAGCACGTCGCGGCCCTGGGCCATGAACCACTCGCCCATGGTGGTGGCCGCGTAGGGCGCGAAAAATTGCAGGCCAGGCGGATCCTCCTCGGTGGCCACCATGACCAGGCTGTATTCCAAAGCCCCGGCCTCGCGCAGGCTCTCCACCACCCGGGCCACCGCCGAGCTGCGCTTGCCCACCGCGCAGTAGATGCACACCACCCCCTTGTCCCCCTGGTTGAGGATGGTGTCCACGGCCAATGCGGTTTTGCCGGTCTGGCGGTCGCCCAAAATCAGCTCGCGCTGGCCCCGGCCGATGGGGATCATGGCGTCCACCACCTTGATGCCGGTCTGCAGGGGCACGGTCACCGGGGCCCGCTGCATGATCTCCGGAGCCGGCCGCTCCACGGGCAGGGTCTCGGTGGTCTCGATGGGGCCCAGGTTGTCCAGGGGCCGCGCCCGGGCGTCCACCACCCGGCCCAGCAGGCCCTTGCCCACCGGGGTGTCCAGCACCCGGCCGCTGCGCCGAACCTCGCCGCCCGCGCTCAGGCCCTCGCCCTCGTCCAAAAGGATCACCCCCACCTCGCGGCGGTCCAGGTTGAAGGCCATGCCTTCCACCCCGCCTTCGAAAAGGAGTATCTCCTCGCTTTTGACCCCGCGCAGGCCTCCCACCCGCACCACGCCGGGCCCCACGCTGAGCACCGCGCCCACTTCCTGCAAACGGGGCCGGGGCCCGGGGGCATCGGCCGCCTGGTCCAGGGCGCCCTCCAGGGCCTCCAAGGCCCGGCGAAGCTCAGCCGGCCGCTCAGGCATGGGGGGCTTCCTCCGCCTTGGGGGCGGGCTCGGCGCCTATGACCGCCCCCCGGTTCAGGGACCGGGCCAGGCGCTTTAAGAGCTGCTCCTCCATCTCGCGCAGATATTCATCCAGGCTCCAGGCCAGCTTGCGGCCGGGCAGGCGAATCTCCAGGCCCAGGATCAGGTCCGGGTCCTGGCTGAACTCCAGGTCCGGCTCCCGGCCCAGCAGTTCGGCCAGGGCCTGGCCGATGCGCGCCCGCTGCTCTTGGTCCAAGTCAAAGGCGGCGCGCACCTCAAGGCTCTCGGCCTGGCCCAGGGCCTCGGTCAGTTCCCGGCGCTCCTCTCCCTCCAGGGCGGCCAGCTTGTCCAAAAACACCCGCGCGGATTGCCGATCCGCCTCGGCCCCGGCCAGGTCGGTGAGGACCCGCCGGGCCATGCCCGCCGCTCCCTGCCCGGCCAGGCGGGCCAGGTCCGCGGCCAGGGCCTGGCGGTCTCGCTCCAGGGCCTCGCGCCAGTTATTGCGCTGGCCCTCCACCTCTTGTTTGGCCTGGTCCACCAACTCCTGGCGGCGCTGCCCGGCCTGGGTTTTGGCCTCGGCCAGCATGGCGCCGCTCTGTTCCTCCAGCTCCAAACGGCGCTGGGCAAGCTCGCGCTTTTCCCGGGCAGCGGACTCCTCTCGGGCCTCGGCCTCGGTGAAGCGGGTGGCGATGGCCGCCTCCCGCTGGTCGATGGCCTTGACGATGCGGTCATAGAGGAAGTGCTTCAACAGCCACACCAGGATCAGGAAGTTGACGACCTGGGCCGCCACGGTGAACCAATCGATGAGCACGGCTTAGCTCCCGGCCTTGGAAACCACGTAGTCCCAGAAGGGGTTGGCGAAAAGTAGGATCATGGAGACCACGAAGCAGTAGATGGCCGTGGACTCGATCATGGCCAGACCCACGAACAGGGTGCGGGTAATGGTGTTGGACTCGTCGGGTTGCTGGGCCATGGCGGCCAGGGCCTGGGCCACGGCGCGCCCCTCGCCCAGGGCCGGGCCGATGGCCCCCAGGCCGATGGTGATGCCCGCCGTGGCCACCGAAATCATGCCTATGAGGCCCAAGTTATCCATTAGTCGTCTCCTTTCGCCAAGGCCTGCTCATGGGCCTTTTGTTCGCGCTGGTCCTGGATGCGGGCGGCCGAGGCGATATAGACCATGGCCAGCACCGCGAAGATATATGCCTGGATTATGCCGGTTAGCAGGCCCAGGGCCTGCATGACCACGGGAAACAGGATGGGGGTGATGGCCAGCAGGATGGCCGCGATCTTGGTGCCGCTCATGATGTTGCCGAACAACCTGACCGCCAGGGCCAGGGTGCGGCTCAACTCGCCCAATAGGTTCATAGGCAGCATGATGGGTGAGGGCTGCACGTATAGCTTGAGGTATTCCTTGAAGCCCCGGCTCTGGATGCCATAGATGGGCACCCCGATCAGCACCACCAGGGCCAGGGCCGCGGTGGTGGAGAGCGAGGCGGTGGGAGGCACCCAGCCGGGGATGATGGCCAGCAAATTGCTCAGGGCGATGAACAAAAACAGGGTGCCCACAAAGGGCAGAAAGGGCGCGGCCTCGCGCTGGGCAATCTCCCGGATTTGGTCGCGCATGGTGTTCACGATCACCTCTAGGAAGTTCTGCCAGCGGGAGAGCTCGCGGCCAGCCTGCAAATTGCGGGTGGCCAGCCAGGAGCCTAGGATGAGCAGCAGCATGGTGATCCAGGTGTAGACGATGGTGGCGTTGAGCTTGGCCCACTGCCAGGACCAGAACACCAGCACGTCGGGGCTGATGTCCTTGATGCCCATCAGGTCCAGCGATTCCATCAGGCGCTCTCCCGGGCCGGGCGCAAGCGGCGCACCAGGATAAGGCGCATCACCACGATGCCCCCCAGCGCCACGGCCAGGCGGCGCCAGTCCCCGGCCATGACCAGGTAAAGCACCGCCAGGCTCGCCCCCATGCGCAGACCCAGGCTGCCCAAGGTGAGCAGGGCGGGATGACGGGCCTCGGGCAGACGCCGCACCGTCCACCACAAGCCGTAGAAGAAAAACCAGCCCACGGCCAGCCCGGCGGCAAAGGCCAGGGCCAGGGACGCGGGTTGCAGTCCATTAAAAAACATCATTGATCCTCTTTGCTCTCCCGTTTTATCCAGAACCAGGCGTTGAGGCAGCCCACCGCCACCCCGATCACCAGCAGGGTCAGGGTCCAGGAGGGGGGGCCAGGGTAGCTCTTGTCCAGCCACACTCCCAGGGCGATGGCGGCCACGGTGGGTATGGCCACCGACCAGCCCACCATGCCGAACATGCCCAGTCCGAACCACACCGAGCGCCTGTCGGCCCGCGCCTTGATCTTGCGCCGCTCCTTGGCGCCCACCTCGCGGTCGAAGCGCTGGTCCTGCTGGTCCGAGGCCGGCGCCATCAGCCCAACTCCTGCAGTTCCAAGAAACGGCGCACGAAACCGGCCTCGATCTTGGCCATGGCCGAGCGGGCCTTGACCTCCTGCTGGTCCAATTCGCGGAACTGCCGGCTCACCAGCCGGCGCAACTCACCCAGCTGTCCACCGCGCACCCCCCGCCGGGTGGAGACCAGCACCTCGGCCCCCTGCTTGACCAGCACCCCCTCATCCAGGGCTAGGAACACCTCCACTCCTCGGGGGTCCACGAAGCTGAGGATGCCCGGAGCCAGGGCGGCCACGAAATCCACATGGCGGGGCAGCAGGCAGAAGGAGCCGTTCTCCGCCTCGGCAACCACCTTGGCCGCCTCCTCGTCCACCAGAACCTGATTCGGCAGGAGCACCTTGAGCTTCATTTCCGGGCCTCGTCAATGGAGCCGATCATGTAAAGCGAGCGCTCGGGGAAGTCGTCGAACTCCCCGTCCAGGATGCGGCGGCAGCCCTCCAGGGCCTGCTCCAGGCTCACCCGCTTGCCATCCTTGCCGGTGAACTGGCCGGTCACCGCGAAGGGTTGGGTGAGAAAGCGTTCCAGACGGCGCGCCCGGCGCACCACCCGGCGGTCTTCTTGGGAAAGCTCCTCCAGACCCAGCATGGCGATGATGTCCTTGAGCTCCTCGTAGTTGGCCAGGGTGGAGCGGATATCCTGGGCCACGCGGAAGTGCTCGGTCCCCACCACATGGGGCACCAGCATGCTGCTGGCCGACTGTAAGGGGTCGATGGCCGGGTAGAGCCCCTCGCTGGCCCGCTTGCGGCTGAGCACGATGGTGGCCGAAAGGTGGCCGAAGGTGTGCACCGCGGCCGGGTCGGTGAAGTCGTCGGCCGGCACGTACACCGCCTGCACGCTGGTGATGGCCCCGGTGACGGTGTTGGTGATGCGCTCCTCCAGAGCGGCCAGCTCGCTGGCCAGGGTGGGCTGGTAGCCCAGGCGCGAGGGCAGCTGGCCCATGAGCCCGCTCACCTCCATGCCTGCCTGTATAAAGCGGAAGATGTTGTCTATGAGCAGCAATACATCGGTGTGCTCCTGGTCGCGGAAATACTCGGCCATGGTCAGGGCGGCGTGGCCCACCCGGAAGCGGGCCCCGGGCGGCTCGTTCATCTGCCCGAAGACCATCACCGTGTTGTCCAGCACCCCGGACTCTTTCATCTCCCGGTAGAGCTCCTCGCCCTCCCGGCAGCGTTCGCCGATGCCGCAGAACAGGCTCACCCCCTGGTAGCCGGAGACCATGTTCTGGATCAGCTCCATGATCAGCACGGTCTTGCCCACTCCGGCCCCGCCGAACAGGCCGGCCTTGCCTCCCTGTTCCAGGGGGCTGAGGATGTCGATGGCCTTGATGCCGGTCTCGAAGATCTGGTTGCCCGTGGCCTGGCGGTCCAGGGGCACCGGCTCCTGGTGGATGGAGCGCCACTGCCCGCCGCTCACCGGGGAGCCCAAGTCGATGGCCTGGCCGAAGACGTTGAACATGCGGCCCAGCACCCGGCGGCCCACCGGCACCATGAGGGGCCGCCCGGTGGCCCAAAGAGGCGAGCCCTCGGCCAGGCCCTGGGTGGAGGTGAGAGCCACCCCGCGCACCCGGTGTTCGTCCAGATGGCGCACCACCTCGATGACGATCTCCCGCCCGGGTCCGGCCTCCAGCACTTCCAGCATGGGCGGCAGGCCGTGTTCGAAATAGCCGTCCACCACGCTGCCGCGCACCGAGTCCACCGTGCCGCTGATTTGTTGTTCCGTTGCCGCCAAAGCCCGCAAGTAGCACCTCAGTAAAAAGTTGATCTGCTTAAATCTTAGCAAGAAAAGGCGTACCAACTCAAAAGCGGCAGGAGGCCGATCATCATTTGCAGTTTAAGCTGTGCTAAGCTCCCGTCATTTCGGCAAACCAGGGGCGCCTAGATGGAGGATTTATAAGTGACAAGATCAAGAAGAGGGCAGGGGAGAGCTGAAGCAGACAAGTCCCCGCGTCTGGACTTCGTCTGGACTTTGGTGACCGATATGCAGGGATTTTAGGGGTAAAATAGGGATGTCCCGGGACAGGACACTAAAATTTAAGGCATTGATATTAAAAAATAAATAGTAAGGATTGCGCTGCGTTACGTGCCCAAGTGTTGGTTTCTGAAAATCCCCGTGTCGGCGGTTCAACTCCGTCCCTCGGCACCAAAGATTTCAAGAGGTTAGCTCAATTGGGCTAGCCCCTCATTTTTCGCCCGTCTGAACTATGTCGGGACTTTCGGGCGATTTTGGTGCCGATAGGAACCCATCCAATCTTGCCATCGCGTCAATGGCGTCATGCTTGTCAATGGTGTTGTAGCGCTCGAACATGGCCGCTGTTCGGTGTTCTGTCATTTTCATGATCACACTTTGGTCGACGCCGGCCTTACGCATATTGGTGTTGAACGTATGCCGGAGATCATGAAAAGTGAAATCGGTTAGGCCTGCTCTTGTGCAAGCGTTTTGGAAAGATCGGGTAATCCTTTGGATGGGTCTATAACTATAGGAAACACCCCACCCGTGGAACTCGAGATGGCATACTGTCAGTCACTACAGGCCCAGGCCATGGTGGCCTGACTCAAACAAAAGAGCCTCCGGAAAAACCGGGGCGGTTCACCAAAGGCTTTGACGACGTACAATGTGTCTTTTAGTAAAAAGTCAATCCTGTCCCAAACGCTTTGACGACGTACAGCCGTAATAGTTCTCGCAATGGAATTGCTAAGCTTCGTCGGAAATACCGCTTTCGGGGAAAATAGAATCGATGATTGACGCAATTTGATTGTTTGAATTTTTAGGTAGCCTTTTCATGGTTAACAGATACAGTTCACTGACAACAGAGTCGGCTTGATTCGGATCTCTGGAAAAGATGGCATCAGCGAGTTTACAGTGCCATGAATATGAGCGATAGAGTGAGTAAGGAGTGTTGATAACAGATGTAATTATCTTAAGAATAAAGTTTTTTTGAGACTCTAGATAATCTATATAGTAGGTATTTTTACTTATCTTAGCTAAGAGCAGGTGAAAATTTATATCTTCCTGAGAATATCTATCAAATTGTTTGGCATCAAGAATCTTTTTTTGAGAGGCTATGTTATTTTCTATCTGATCGATCTCATTTTGGCTGGCATTGGCCGCAACCAAACGAACGGCCATTCTTTCTAAAGCGTATCTCATTATAGTAATATCTACGATTTCTTGCGGTGAAATCTCAAACTCTTTGCTGGTTTTAATGATTTCATTTTCCCCCTTATATGGGAGAACAATGGTGCCCGCACCTTGCCGTGGCTTCACCAAGCCCAAGTAAGATAGTTTATTTATGGCTGCTCGTACCGTTGGGCGGCTAACACCCATGTCTTTGGCCAATTGATCCTGCGAGGGCAACCAGGAACCTGTTTTATATTTACCTGTAATAATCCCTTCCTGTAATATTCGGAAGACCTCTTCTGAAATACTTGATCTTTTTATTTTCATAAGGTCTTAAACCTCCCATATTTAATGCCAGCTGGGCCCTGCCCCTTGGCGGTACCTTTAGGATTACCACAATCAGTGCTGGTCAGCAGGTGAGAGCTTGGCCCTGTTTGGGGGCCTTCATCCGTGGTTTTGCCTAGGAGGCATCGGGCGGATTCCCGCGGCACTTGGCCCTCCGGAGAGGAGTGAGGCCGGCTATCACTGTAGTCGAGCCCCCATGCGTTGATCTTAGATTTGGCGCTCTGCAAAGACAAGAATCAACTCACGGTAAGCTATTCATCAGGAAGCTCCCTTTGAAGCCAACTGATTCCGGGCCGTTGTCCAGGAAAATCCTGCCGGGCAGACCGCTTCTTTCAAGAATGTCCGCCGCCACCTCCACTATCCTTTCGCCGCCGATACCCTGAGACAATATCTCGGCTAGGTTTTTATGGCTGAAATTATTTATTTTGCTCAGAGCCCACAGCCGCCAGCCATCAAATAACCCATCGGAAACATAATACATGAACCAGCCCTCGCGATGACGGCGGCCCAAGGATGCTCCAGCCAGTGGGCGGCGTTGCGGCTCTGGCAGTTTAAAGAGGCGACCTGAGGAGCACTGAGATCGACCGAGAACAAACGCAGCAACTCCCCGAATGTCAGCTTGGAAATGTGCAGACCTCTTACTAACTTACTTTTCATTGTCATGACTTCATAATAACATATATTTTTCCCCTGTCATGACTGCATGTTAGCATACGTTTGCGATCACGGGCGAATCATTACAAAAAAATAAACGTCAAAACGTAAAATGACTTGACATTTAAACGTCAAGTCATTTACTGTCTTTACAACTTGCGGCTTTTCCTGGGACGGTATGTCTGTGCGTGGGTGTTCCGCCCTTCAGGCCAAGCAAACATCAAGATGCCCCGAACAATAATACCTGCTAACTAGCCAATAATTATAAACAATAAACGCTTTACGCCACTACGATAAATCATATCCAAAACCACAGAAGGAGAAGGGAGATTACGCAATGAAAGAAAAGGATTTCACACGGCGAGATTTCATGAAGACGGTGGGGACCGGTGTTGCGGCTGCGGGCCTGGTCTCCCAATTCCCGAGCCTGGCTTTTGGGGCAAAGAACTATACTTTCGGTTCCGCAAGCGCAAAAGGCTCTTGGTATCCCTTGGCCGTGGCCATGTCCAAGGTTATCAACGACAATGTCAAGGGTTATAACGTTACCGGCGTTACCACGCCTGGAGCTTCGCGCGAAAATATTATGCGGATAGACCGGAAGGAGATGGAACTCGGATGGTCCGTTTCCAATTACCTGTACAAGGGGTTCCACGGCAAGGAGCCTTTTAAGAAGAAAAATCAGGTGTTCGGCTGGTTCTCCGCCTATTCCGGCTTTTTCACGATTGTGGCCCGGAAGAATGCTGGAATTAAGACCATAGCCGATCTGAAGGGAAAGCGGGTCGCCATTGGGACTCCCGGGTCGCATACCCAATTAGACAACTCAAATCTCATCTTCCCAAGCTGCGGCCTCACCCCCGGCAAGGATTTCAAGCCGGAATTTATTCGATTCCCCGATGCGGTGCAGAAAATGACGGATGGGCATATTGATGCCTGTTCTTATTTTATGGGTTTAAAGGGCCCCGGATACATCCAAATGGCTGAGTCCGTGGCCTTGAATTTCCTTTCCATACCTTCCGACGCCGAGCAGAGAATCCGCAAGCAGGATCCGTCGTACTTTATTGGAGACATACCTAAGGGCACTTACGCGGGGATGAAAGGTCCCGCCAGCACCGTCGGTCTGTCCTATTGCACGATATGTGGATCTTATCTGAGCGATGAATTCATGTATAAGGCCACAAAGGCCGTTTTCGAAAATCTCAAATTTATCGTTAGCTCCGCGGCCGCTTTTAAACAAGCTCAGGTTGCGACAGTGTATAGAGGAATGCCCGTACCGGTGCACCCGGGCGCTGCCAGGTATTACAAGGAAATGGGCGTAACCAAATAGCGATCGTCTGGTTGCGATTGAGTAGCATATAACGTAATCGCCTGGGGGTTTACAAGGCCGCCAGCTTGTAAACTCCTTTGGCGATAGCATAACGTTGGCCGATATTCCGAGCGGAGTCGGCGACTCCGGTCATCTTTGACGCGGATCCTTATTGACTGAGATGCACCATTTTGAATGCACTGCGGAGGTCAGTGTGGGAGGTCACTATGCTTTCAAAGATTAACTTAACAGTCGATAAGTGTATTAATATATTGGCAATACTGCTGTCATTAATTTCGCTTTATACCGCGTTTTTTGGAACATTTGAGACCATGGCCCAGAGAACGATGCATCTGTCCTTCATTTCGGTTATAGCTATTTTTCTCTATAAAACACGTTCCGCAGAAAAATTCCCTTTGCTCGATCTCAGCATAAATACCTTTCTCGCCGTGGCGATAGTAGCAGCCAACATTTATCTGATGATGAACTGGAAAGAACTATATATTTCTCCGTTTTTAGACCTCACCGGCATAATCATGGGATCTGCCGCAATATTCATACTGCTGGAATTGACGCGCCGCACGGTTGGAATTGCCTTGGCAATCATTGTATTAATTTTCCTCCTATATGCCTATTTCGGGCAGTATGTGCCCGGCTTTTTAGGGCACAGAGGGTACAACCTGGAAAGGATTATTGTACAGGTTTTCGCCGGAACGGAAGGGATTTACGGCATCCCCTTGGGAGTATGCGCTTCAATTGTAATCATTTTCCTCTTGTTCGGCTCTTTTCTGGAACATTCGGGAGTCTCCAATATCTTGTTGGCCCTTACCACCTCAATAGCGGGCCGATACCGCGGGGGACCGGCAAAAGTCTCCGTCGTCGCAAGTGGTTTGATGGGTATGTTGTCGGGAAGTTCCGCCGCCAATGTTGCCACGACTGGCGCGGTCACCATACCCATGATGAAGAAATCCGGGGTCGAACCCGCGGTGGCCGGGGCCATTGAGGCGGTCGCGTCGTCCGGTGGTTATAAAACACCGCCCATAATGGGGGCAGTGGCCTTCGTGATGGCCAATATGTTGGGCGCGGAATACGTTGAAGTATGTATCGCCGCGGCGCTCCCAGCACTCTTTCATTACTTTGGCCTTTTTCTCATGGTGGATTTTTACGCCGGGCAAAAACAACTCCATGGGCTTCCAAAAGATAAAATCAATCCCTTTTGGCCGGCTCTCAAACGATGCGCACCCTTTCTGGTGCCGGTGGCGTTGTTAATGGGGCTTATGGTTGCGCGCTATTCTGCCATGTACGCCTGCGCATACTCCCTGCTCGCACTTTGGATCATCTCTATTGGTACACGCCAATTGAAGCTTGACGGCATATATAAAGCCCTCAGGGACGGCGCAGTTCGCATGGTTCCCATTACCATTCCCTGCGCGGTCGCCGGAATCATCCTGGGCCTACTTACCCTAACCGGCGCGGGAATGAAATTATCCCAAATCATAGATTTCCTCGCGCAAGGCAGCCTTTTCTTAACCTTGTTCTGGGTAATGATTGTTTCCATCATTCTGGGGATGGGTCTTCCTCCGGTGGTTTCTTACCTTGTCCTGGCTGCCCTGGAAGCGCCAATATTGATCGGAATGGGGGTGACGCCCATGGCCGCCCATCTCTTTATTTTCTATTTTTGCGCGCTTTCCCTGATTACACCCCCTATTTGCACGACATCATTCACGGCAGCGGCCATTGCGGGCTCCAACCCCATGAAGACAGGGCTCGAAGCCGTTCGGTTCGGCATCGTGCTCTATACACTGCCTTACCTTTTCGTATACAACCCCGCGCTTCTATTTGATGGCGATGCATCAAGAATCATTTATGTTGTTTGCATCGCCGCGATTGGGATTTTTTCTCTAAGTATTGGCGCGCAAGGCTATTTCCTGAGCAACCTCAACTGGCCCAAGAGGGCCTTGTTTGTTGTCGCTTCAATTTTTATTTTCTGGACACCTTATTTTGCGGTGACATTAGCGGGGATCACCATCCTGGCCATAATGGTGATTCATGAGGTGATTTTAAAAAAGAAAGTTAATGTAACGGCGGCTGTTTAGTTGTTGGCATGCTTATCTCGTTTGCAAATGCTGCCGACATAAATGCTTTGGAATTAACCTTTAAAGCCAACAGTTGTGAAGCCAGCTTTACAAATCTAGCAGGAGGAATGACATCTCCTTTCCGCGCATGATGAGAATCAGGCAGAGTTTTGAGGCCCCCCTGGTGAAGGACGTGGCTGCCGAGGTGCGCTCCGAGTTGGCCAAGTTGAACTTGTCGCAACGGGTCGGGCCCGGCCAGAGCGTGGCCTTGCCCGTGGGCAGCCGGGGCATAGCCAACATCGCCTTGGTCATCAAGACCGTGGTTCAACAACTCCAGGCCATGGGCGCCGAGCCGTTCATCGTGCCGGCCATGGGCAGCCATGGCGGGGCCAGTGCCGAAGGGCAGCGCCGGGTGGTGGAGGACTTGGGCTGCACGGAAGAGTATTTGGGCGCGCCGATCCGCGCCGGCATGGAGGTGGTGCGCCTGGGCACGGCTCCTGATGGCACTCCGGTGTACTTCGACCAGATAGCGCATCAGGCGGATCACGTGGCGGTGATCAACCGGGTCAAGCCTCACACGATATTCAGCGGTCATTTGCAAAGCGGCCTGCACAAGATGATGCTGATTGGCCTGGGGAATCATGAGGGAGCCCTGGCTTATCACCAGGCCTTCATCAAGCATGACCCGGATGAAATCCTGCGCTCAGTGGGCAGGGAGGTGATTCAGAGCTGCGGCATCCTCTTCGGCCTGGCCCTGCTGGAAAACCCCAAGGAGCAGACCGCCTTGATCAAGGCGGTGGAGCCTGACGAATTGTTCGAGGTGGAAAAAGCACTTCAGGCCCAATCCCAAAAGCTCATCCCCCGCCTACCTTTTGAAGAGGCCGACCTGTTGATCATCGATCAGATAGGGAAGAATTTCTCCGGCAGCGGCATGGACACCAACGTGGTGGGCAGGAAACAGCACCAGCATCATGCCGGCAAAGGCGAGACTCCCCGCATCACCTGCATCTACGCGCGCGACTTGAGCCCCGAGTCCCACGGCAACGCCAGCGGCGTGGGCCGGGCCGAGTTTGCTCACAAACGGCTGATTGACAAGATCGATCTCGAGGCCACCTGGGTCAATTGCCTAACGGCCAAGTCTCCGGCCGGGGGCAGCCTGCCCATTTACTACGCCAGCGACCAAAAGGTGCTGGCCGCCGCCTTGGCCGCAGCCGGCGCCGACGACCCGGACACCGCGCAGGTGATTCGCATTGCCAACACCATGGAGCTGGATGAACTTTGGGTCTCCCAGGCTTACCAAAGCCTGGCGGAAGAACGCGATGATTTAACCATACTGGCGCCGCCGAGGGATACGCTCTTTGACGACGCCGGCGATTTGCTTAATTAACTCAGTTTAATCAAGGAGGATTTTATGGCCGACAAGCGAGCCATAGCCCTTGACGCCCAAGACAACACCGCCGTGGCCGCTCAGGACATTGAGCCCGGCGACGCTGTGAACGTGGAGGCCAAGGACGGCAGCACCAGCAGCGTCACCGCCACCGAGCAGGTGCCTTTCGGCTTCAAGATTTCCCTGAGCGACATCGGCGACGGGGACAAGCTTTTGAAATACGGTCAGGTGATCGGCTACGCCACCCAAGACATTCCGGCCGGGGCCCAGGTGCACGTGCACAACGCCCAGGGCCTTAGAGTTAAGGATTGATGCCATGAGCTTTTTAGGTTATCGCCGCCCCGACGGCAGCGTGGGAGTGCGCAATCATGTTCTGGTGCTTCCCGGCGGCCTGGTCTCTCAGAAGATATGCGAGTTCGTCAAGGGCACCTGCACCGTCATCACCCCGGACCATGGCACCGGACGCACCGCCCGCGACCGTGAGACCGTGGCCCGGGTGATGGTGGGTTTGGCCCTCAACCCCAATGTGGCCGCCGTGGTGCTGCATGGGGTGGGGCCGGCCATGCAGTACCCCGAACTGAATGTAAATAAGCTGGCCGCAGCCATCGCCGCCTCCGGAAAGCCGGTGGAGGTGGTCAGCGAACAACCCTATAAGAGCACCCTGGAGGTGTATGAGCGGGGCATTAAGGCGGCACGCCGCCTGGTGCAGGAGGCCTCGGAGCTGAGGCGCGAACCCGCCGCGGACGGCGAACTGGTTCTGGGGGTCAAGTGCGGGACGTCTGACTCCACCAGCGGTATCGCCGGCAACCCGGCGGTGGGTCATCTCTACGACCACGTGGTTAACTCCGGAGGCACCACCTTTTTCGGCGAGACCACCGAGATCATCGGTGCTGAGCACCTTTTGGCCCAGAGGGCAGTGAACCCCGAGGTGGGGCAGCAGATAATAGACGCCGCCCTGGAGATGGAAGAGACCGCCAAGAAATACGGCGACGACATCCGCTCCATTAACCCCATTCCGGCCAACATCGAAGCCGGCCTCACCACCTTGGAGGAGAAGTCCCTGGGCGCCATCGCCAAGTCGGGCACCGTGCCCATCTCCGGGGTGCTGAAATACGCCGAGAGGCCGGCGGACAAGGGGCTCTATTTCGTGGACAACTGGATGTCATCCAACAGCATCCATCTGGGTTACGCTGCCGCCGGCTCCACTATCAACCTGATACAGTGGGGCGGTGGGGCTTTTGTGGCCGACACCCTGCTCTACCCCAGCCAAGGCGTGGTCTCGCCCACTATCTGGTGCACGGCCAACATCAACACCTATACCGCCTGCCAGGAGAGTATCGACTACTACTCAGGCACCGTAATCGAGGGCAGCGAGACTCTGGAGCAGGCCGGGGACCGCTTGATCGATCTGGTGCGCCGGGTGGCCTCGGGCACCATGCCCAAGACAGACACCCTCAACTATCAGGAAGCCAACAAGATTTACTTCCGGGACGCGGCCTTCTAGCCGCGACAAGCTGCGTTTGAGCGCGTCATATTTAAACATTGCGGTGTCGTAGCCCCGTTTCCGGAAGTCTCCTCCTTTGAATTTCGGATATAAGGCCAAGACACCGCAATGTTTATTCCATGGAGGTTGTGCTGATAGCAGGGATTGCAGGAACGCCACGGAAAATCTTATGAGTGAAGAAAATATCTATGACAAGGTTGTCTGGTCTTCATGCAATGTGAACTGCGGCAGCCGCTGCCCTTTGCGGGTGTATGTAAAGGACGGCAATATCCTGCGGGTGGGACCGGACAACACCGGTGAAGGCGGCCCCTTTGGCACCCATGAGATCCGGGCCTGCCTGCGGGGGCGGGGGCTGCGCGAGTGGGTCTATTCCCCGCAACGGTTGCTGCATCCCCTTAAAAGAGTAGGCCGTCGCGGCGAGGGCAACTTCGTTCAAATTTCCTGGGACGAAGCACTTGATCTTATAGCGGACAAGCTCCGGCAGGTAATCGACATTCACGGCAACGAGTCGGTGTTTCGCATTTACGGCACCGGCAACTTGGGCGGTGTGGTGTCGGCCCGGGAGCAGATCGACCGTTTGATGAACCTGCTGGGGGGGCAGCTGGGCTATTACAACACCTACAGCACTGCCCAGATCACCCACGCCATGCATTACACCTATGGCGCCAAGGATTGCGGGAATCATCTCACCGACACCGCCAACAGCAAGCTTGTGGTGTTTTTCGGCAATAATCCGGCCGAAACCCGCATGAGCGGAGGCGGTTCCGTTCGGGACCTGGTGGTGAGTCAGCAGGGGTCGCCGGTGCGCACCATCGTGATCGATCCGCGCTATACCGACACGGCCTCCTGCTTTGCCGACGAGTGGATCCCCATCCGGCCAGGAACCGATGCCGCCTTGGTTAACGGGTTGGCCTACGTTCTCATTACCGAAGATTTAGTGGATAAAGAGTTCCTGGACCGCTACTGCGTGGGGTACGACAAAACCACCATGCCCTCGGATATTCCACCCGGCAACAGCTACAAGGACTACATCCTGGGCCAGGGCCCGGACGGCCTGGCCAAAACGCCGGCCTGGGCCTCGGCGATCACCGGCATACCCCTTGAGCGCATCGTTAAGCTGGCCAGGGAAGTAGGCACGGCCAAGCCGGCTTACATCGCCCAGGGATGGGGACCGCAACGCCATGCCAACGGAGAGCAGACCGCCCGGGCCATCTGCATGCTGGCCATTCTCACCGGCAATGTGGGCATCCGGGGAGGCAACAGCGGGGACCGGGAGGGGCCTTTCGGCATCAGCTTCCCTACGATCCCTGTGGGCGACAACCCAGTAAAAACCGCGATTCCTACTTTCTTGTGGACCAAGGCCATCGCCAGTCATGACAACTTCACCGATCTTGGTGACGGGCTCAAGGGCAGAGAGCGCCTCCAGTCGCCGATCAAGTTTTTATGGAGCTTTGCCAGCAATACCCTGGTGAACCAGCATTCTGATATCGCCAGCACCCAGCGCGCCCTGGGCGATACCGGATTGTGCGAAATGATCGTGCTGATCGACAATGTCATGACCGCCAGTGCACGCTATGCGGACATTGTCCTGCCGGGTACCAGTTCCTTTGAGGAGAGCGATCTGTGCTATCAGGGCTATGCGGTTGAAATGGGGGTTTTGATCTTGCGGCAGCAGGCCATCGAGCCGTTGGGAGAATGCCGCACGCTCTATGATATCTGTGCGGGCGTCGCCCGGCGCATGGGTGTCGAGGAGGAGTTTACCGAGAGCCTAACCCATGATCAGTGGGTGGAATACATGTACCACCAATGCCGGCGGCTGCGTCCAGAATTGCCGGAAAAATATCTAGACGCAATCTCCCAAGGCGTTTTCAAATGGAACCGGGGGGGGCAACTCAAAATCGGGCTCCAGGCGTTCCGGGAAAACCCGGCAGAAGCCCCCTTGAACACCCCGTCAGGAAAAATAGAGATATTCTCCAAACAACTATGGGACTTGAGCAAGTCCTGGATACTGCCGCAAGGGGACCAGATCACCGCCCTGCCGGAATATCATGCCACTTGGGGCATGCCGGGCAATTCGGATGCCCAGAAGTACCCCCTTCAACTGGTGGGCCACCATTATAAACAAAGCACCCATTCCTCCTACGCTAACAATCCTTGGCTGCAAGAGGCCGCTCCCCACTCTTTATGGATTAACCCTTTGGATGCTGAACCCCGGGGCATCCGCCATGGTGATTTGGTGCGGGTGTACAACCAATTCGGCCAGACCCAAGTGCGGGCAAAGGTAACTCCCCGCATCATGTCGGGGGTCATGTCACTACCGCAGGGTGCCTGGTATTCACCTGATGCCAAGGGCAACGACCAAGGCGGTTGCATTAACACCTTGACCAACCAGCGGCCCTCGCCCGTGGCCAAGGGCAATCCTCAGCACACCAATTTAGTGCAGGCTGAAAAGGCATGCGGAGCGCCGCCATGCTGAAAAGGCCCTCCTTTTTTCTGGACACGCAGATATGCACCGGATGCAAGACCTGCATGATAGCTTGCAAGGACAAGAATAACCTGCCTTTGGGAGTGCGTTGGCGGCGCGTGGTGGAGTTTGCCGGCGGCCAGTGGATCCGATTGCCAGACGGAACCTTTCAGCAAAACGTGTTTGCCTACTACCTGTCGATGAGTTGCAACCATTGCCAAGACCCCATTTGTGTTCAATCATGCCCCACCACCGCCATGAATCAGGATGAACAAGGCATCGTAAATGTGGACCCTCAAAAGTGTGTGGGTTGCCGCTATTGCGAATGGGCCTGCCCCTACTCGGCTCCCCAATTCAACCCTGTTTTGGGGCAAATGACCAAATGCGATTTTTGCCGGGATGATTTGGCAATAGGCGGCGCCCCCGCCTGTGTGGCTGCATGCCCCACCCGGGCGCTGCAGTTCGGAGACTATGATGAGTTGGCCACGCTCTATGACTCTAAAACGGTATTTGCGCCTCTGCCTGCACGCGATTTAACTCAACCCTGCTTCCTGTTATGCATTCCCAAGGATGCCAAACCAGAGCTGACAGTTGATGGCGGCATTGCCAATCCCGAGGAGGTGCGGAATGCATAATTGGAGCCTGGTCTGGTTCACATTGTTAGCCCAAGGCAGCGTTGGCGTGGTTTGGCTGAGTGTGATGGGAGCTTGGATTGGCGGGGCTAGGGAACCTGGCTCATTGCTCTGGCCAATGTCTCTGGCATTGGTTCTGAGCGGGCTGGGAATAATCGGTGCCACCGCGCATCTGGCTAAACCTCGCTTGGCTCCCAATGCCTTGCGTAATTTTAGACAATCCTGGTTAAGCCGGGAGGTTTTCTTGGTGCAGGCCTTTGCCGGCATGCAATTACTGCTGGTCTTGTTTGAACTCTGGGGTGTCCAGACTCTGTTTTGGGCCTGCGGGGTGGTGGCCTGCCTTATCGGCGGTCTGGCGCTCTTTGCCATGACCCGAGTATATCTTCTACGAACCGTCCCAGTTTGGAACACCATGGCAACCCCCCTGGAGTTTGTAGGCAGCACTCTGCTTTTGGGGGGCGGGTTCATCGCCTTGCTAACGGTCTTAATCCCCCAGGACCATTCGAACCGGGAGCCTTTTTTGCTGGTGGCGGTAATCAGCATCGGGCTAGGCTTGCTCCTCAAGTTGACAAGCATAATTCCAGCCATAAAAGCACTGACTCCCGCCAAATCTCAAACCTGGTATCCTGCAAAGTCCCAATCTAATAACACTGGATGGGTGTTGGCCGCACGCACGTTGTTCTCTCTCCTAGGACTGTCGTCAATGATCCTGTTGCTGGTTCAGGAGGTCGGCCCACTTTGGTTGTGGGCTGGTCTGGGCTTGGCCTTTTTTACCGCATGCGAAGTTTTAGGCAGATGGCGTTTCTATATGATTTATAGGCGAGTCGGGTTGTAAATAGCCCTTTCCTTCTTGGCCAATTGACGCTTCAACCTGGCGTTTTCGATCGCCAACTCCTTTTCGGTCTCACTCCGGCTGGCCTCATATCGGGCCTTTTTGCGCCAGGCATATAGCTGGGATTCATGCAGCCCTAACTGCTTGGCCGCATCCGCAACTCCCACTTGCCCGGCCAGGGCCAGGGCCTCTGACTTGAATTCGGGTGAGTAGCGCTTGCGTGTCGCCTTGGTCTGCCTCTGCTGTACGGGCATGGATCACCTTTGCCATGCAATCTTCTCGCTTAACGGAGTGTCCGTCAAAACTGGGCTGGATCAGTCTTTATTTAGTTGCTCAGCCCGACAATATGCGGCTCAACTCGAACACCACGTTTGAGCCATCGGGGCAGCTGTGACGGGCCGGGTCATCAGGATTTTTCAACCAAGGGAATTGACCTCCATAGCGCAGGCTGTGGACCTTGGCCATCATGGAGCACATGGCGTCGAAACAGAGTTTTCCGGCCACTTGGTTGTATTCAAAGATGACCTCATCGCCCACCCGGTGACCCGCCGTACAAGGCGATTTCACTTCAACTACCCGGACTTTGACACGATAGCGCTTGGCTTTAGCAGGCACCGGATATCTCCTTATCCCAACTGTTGCATGCCGTCTGTCAGGACGTTAATCCCCCGCTGGAACTGCTCATCGGTGATGACCAGAGGCATCAGGGTGCGCACGTTGTTGCCCAGGGTGCCGCAGTCCAGGATCAGCAGGCCGTGGGCGTGGCAATAGGCGGTGAGCTTCTTGGCCAGTTCGGCGGCGGGCTGCTTGCTCACCGGGTCGCTCACCAGTTCGAAGGCCAACATGGGGCCCAGGCCCCGCACGTCGCCGATCACCGGGAAGCGGTCCTGCAAAGCCAACAGCGCTTGCCGGGCTTTCGTCCCCAGTTTCTCGGCCCGGGTCAGGATGTCCTCCTGCTCGATGACCTCCAACACCGCCAGGCCGGCTGCGCAAGCCACCGGATTGCCGCCATAGGTGCCCCCCAGGCCACCGGGATGGACGCTGTCCATCAACTCAGCCGTGCCGGTGATGCCGCTGAGGGGCAGGCCGCCGCCCAGTGACTTTCCGGTGGTGACGATGTCCGCCTCGACCCCGAAGTGCTCCAGCGCGAACATCTTGCCGGTTCGCGCTATGCCGGTCTGCACCTCGTCGGCGACGAGCACAATGCCATGGTCGTCGCACAACTGGCGAAGCTGGGCCCAGTACTCCGGTGGGGGCACGATGAAGCCGCCTTCGCCCAGCACCGGCTCCATGATGATCACCGCCACCTCGTCGGGGCTCACGTGGTACTTGAAGAACTCGCCATCCAAATATCGCTGGCCGCAAAAGACCCCGCAGCCTGGGTACTCCCTGCCCCAGGGGCAGCGATAGCAATAGGGGGCTGGGGCCCGGTAGATGCCCGGCAGATGCGCCCCCAGCTTGTACTTGTAGGGCATCACCTTGCTAGTCAGGGCCATGCCCAACAGGGTGCGACCGTGAAAGGCGCCCTCGAAGCAGACCACTCCCGTGCGGCCGGTGGCGTAGCGGGCGATTTTAACCGCATTCTCCACCGCCTCGGCCCCGGAGTTGGCAAACATGGTCTTTTTGGTGCCCCGGCAGGGCACCAGGTCGTTGAGCTTCTCGGCCAGGGCCACGTAGGGCTCGTTAATGGAGACGTGGAAGCAGCCGTGCAGGTATTGGTCAGCCTGCTTTTTGATGGCCGCCACCACCTTGGGATGGCGATGGCCCACGTTGTTGACCCCGATGCCCCCGGCGAAGTCGATGTACTGGTTGCCTTCGGGGTCCCAGATCAGGGCCCCCTCCGCCTTGGCCATCACCACCGGGGTCACGTTGCCCACGCCCCGGGGGATCGCCGCCGCCCGACGGTCCCATAAATGATTTAAGGACATCTCGGATTCTCCACTACGGCTACCATTGATGTCGCCGCTTAACGAATCAAGTAGGGCAGCTCATTCATGCTGATAGCCTGGCGGGGGCACACGAAGGTGCATACGTCGCAGTACCAGCAATCATCGCGGTAGCGCATGTAGGGGTAGCCGTGTTCGCCGAAGTGCAACACATCCATGGGGCACATGTCCACGCAAACTCCGCAGCGCACACAAAGGCCATGATCGAAATTTAGCCACGAGTAGTCTTTCTCGTCGTAACGAACGCCGTTGATCGTACTCATGATTAGTCCTCCTCCTTGGGCATGAAAAGTCGAGGAGTGGCCATACCCTGCGCATCCAGATGTTTTTTCATCCAGGGGTCGTCGGTCGGATTCTTCCATTCAGGCCCCTTCTCGAACATGGGGCCGGTGTCGAACTCCAGGTCCGGATAAGCGTATTCCATGGCCGTGGGATAGTCCCATTTGTATCCCGGGACCGGACGCTTTTCCAACTCCATGCCGCCTTCCGGCCCCTTCTTGATCACCACCCAGGCGCGATCCCATTCTGGTTTTTTTGCGGGCAGGTCGGTGCGCCAGTGTTGGTATCCCCAGCGGCTCTCATCACGAAAGAGGCTGGAACGGGCCATCATCTCGCCCACCCTGAGTATGCTTTTGATCTCATGCGCTTTCAGCAGGTCGTGCATGTCCACCGCCTGGATCTGAGGCAGGTCCTCTTGCCGGATACGCTCCATCCACCAAGCTGCCTTTTCCATGAACACTGGGTTCTTGGGTGGTTTGAGATAATACTGCACCCGGGTGCGGGCTTTGTACTCCACCAAGGTGGTGGGCAGTCCGCCCTCGCGGCGCAGGGGCGCTTCAAACTCTTCGGCCTCTTTGCGCAGCCAGGCTTTGAGCCCGCTACGCTGAGCAGGTTCCGGCACTCCAGCGGCAAAGTGGGCCGCCGCCTCTCCAATGATGCCCCCCATGGCCAGGGCGCCGCCCAGGTAGGAGTGGGGCAGACCGCCGTCCACGTCGCCGGCCACGTAGAGACCCGGAACGCAAGTGGCGCCGTCCACGTCGCTAAGTACACCGGAGCTGCTGTGCCCGCCGCACACGCCGATCTCCTCGGCAAAGGCCAACTCCACCGCATTGGCATTGCGATAGTCTTGCTGACGTCCGTGATGAAATAGCCCCCTACTGGTACGTTCATTGCCCCACTGTATCTTTTCGATGATCTGGATCATCTCTTCGGGCAGGTGGTCCATCTTCAGATAGATGGGTCCCTTACCTTGGGCGAAACGCTTCCACGACCCCATCTTGCTATCGCCCGATGAGTACCCATGGCTCCAAGTGCGCTGTTCCCACGGGTTGATGGTGTAGGCCCCTCGGGGCGCGGCCACGTAGCCGCATGACGGGCCCTGGTGATCTTTGAGCAGGGTGTTGGCTTGGAAGCACTCCATATTTACTAACTCGGCGCCTGCCTCGTAAGCCATGGTATAGCCGTCACCGCTGCAACCTGGGAACTCATAGGTGCCGGCCAAGTAGCCCGAACTGGACAACCCCATGCGCCCGGCCGCGCCGGTGGTGAGGCAGACGGCCTTGGTCTTTATGTAGTAGTAGTGCCCGGTGCGTATATTGACTGCCAGGACACCGCAGACTTTGCCGTCCGAAGTGATAATTTTGAGGGCTGGGGTGCGGTCCATTACCTCCGCGCCGGTCTCGCGAACCGCGTGAGCCAAGGCCCTTTTCATCTCCTCCCCATCCATGGGAAGCAGCAGCGGCTTGTTGATAGGGTGCAAGTACAACAGCTGGTAGTTGCCATCTTCGTCAACTGGGAAGAGATCGCCCTTCCCCCGGTCCATGATCTGCTCCAGGTCCGCAACCATGCGAGGGCAAACTTCGCCAAACCGGTAGGCAACATCCTGATCCAGGACACCCTCGGTGACCTTGGTCAGTAACTCCACCACGTCCTCGGGTTGGCTATAGGGCGGCAATGCAACGGTGTTGAGCGCGTCCATGCCCCGCCCCGCCCCGCCGGAAGTTTCCATCTTACTCTTGTCCAGCACCACAACTTTCAGCTTGGGGTCCACACGGTGGGCGTAGATGGCGCTCATGGTCCCGGCGGCTCCGGAACCTATGATTACAAGGTCGGCTTGCTTAACGTGATACATGGTTACTCCACTTGATTGTCCGAGATGTCTGCTTTGGATGAGGCTTCCCCGGCAAGACCGATTTTCTTGCCACGGCGGTTGCGCAGTGTGGTCCATACGATGGCCCCCACGGCAAGCGCGAGAAACAAGGCGGCCAGGGGCTTGGTCACGAAGATGGCGGGGTCGCCGCCGGATATCTTGAGGGCCTGGCGCAGGTAGACCTCGGCCATGGGCCCCAGGATGAAGGCGATGAGCAGGGCGGCCGGGCTGAGCTCCCATTTCTTGAGCAGGTAGCCCACCACCCCGAAGAAGACCATCACCTTCACGTCGAACAAGTTCTGATGGGTGCCGAAGGCCCCGATGACACACAGGGCCAGGATCACCGGGAACAGATAGGCCCGGGGCACCGAGATAACCCACTGCCCCAGTTTCATCAGGGGCAGGGGGATGACCAGCATGAAGAAGTCCGAGAGGATCAGGAGCATGAACAGGCCGTAGACCGTCTCGGGATGCTCCATCATCAGCATGGGCCCCGGGGCCAGACCGTGGATCATGAAGGCGCCCATGATAACCGCCGCGCTTAACGCACCCGGGATGCCCAGGGTCACCAGGGGGATCAGGCCCGCGCCGCACACCGCGTTGTTGGCCGCCTCGGGCGCGGCCACGCCGTTCAGCTCGCCCTTGCCAAAGCGTTCTGGATGCTTGCTCAGGCGGCGGGCCTGGTCATAGCCCATGAAGGCGGCGGTGATGCTGCCCACCCCGGGCAAAGCCCCGCAGAAGGAGCCCAGCAGGCTGGAGCGGAAGATGGTGCCCAGGCTGCCCTTGAGCTCGGGCCAGGTGACCCGCGAGGCGTCGGGGTCGTCGGAGCGCACCGCCACCTCGGCGTGGGCGTCCTTCCAGCCTTCCTCCATCTGCACCAGGACCTCGGACATGACCAGCAGGCCGATGAGCATGGCCAAAAGGCCGATGCCCGCGTCCAGGTCAATGGAGCCGAAGGTGAAGCGCTGCTGGGTGGTGATGGGGTCCAGCCCCACCGTGGCCAGGAGCATGCCCAGAGCGGTGGAGATGAGCCCCTTGAGCTGGGACTTGGCCCCCGTGCCCGCCACCACCACCAGGGCGAAGAGGATGAGCATTGCCAGTTCGGCCGGCCCGAACATCAGGGCCATGGCCGCGATGGGCGGCGAGGCCACCATGAGCAATGCGTCGCTGAACAACGCCCCGATCACCGAGGCGAACAGCGCCATCTTCAGCGCCTTGCCCGCCTTGCCCTGCTTGGTGAGCGGATAGCCGTCCAGGGCGGTGGCCGCCGATTCCGGAGTGCCCGGCGCGTTGAGCAGCACGGCGGAGATGGAGCCTCCGTACACGCTGCCTTTCCAACAGCCCACCAGCATGGCGATGGCGAACAGGGGCGACCAGGTGTAGGTGACCGGGATCAACAGGGCGATGGCCATGGTGCCGTTGAGGCCGGGGATCGCCCCCAGCAACGAGCCCAGGAAGATGCCCAGGGCCGCGCCGAAGAAGTTGTTCAGGGTGAGGGCCTGGGAGGCCGCGGTTGCGAGTGTCTCCAACATGGCGGCCTACTCCAGGAAATTTTCCACCAGGGTGCCCACCGGCAGGGGAGCCCCCAGGATTACGTCGAAGCAAAGGTAGAGCCCGCCCAGGGTGCCCAGGGTGATGGCCGTGATGGGAAACCAGCGGCGCACCCCAAAAACCAAAAACAGGGCGATCATGGCCCCCAACGAAGTGAGCACGAACCCGGTGAGGTCCAGCAGCCAGGCGTAGGCGGCCATGATGATGATCACGATTAGGATGCTCCACCAGGGGGAACGGTGCTCGGGCGCGGCCTTTTCCGCGTGCTCACCTGGCTTGGGCGCGCGCCGCACCGCCTGGATGGTCAAGAGGATGCTCAAGAGCATGATGAAGCAGGTGACCAACACCGGCATGAGGGCATCGGCCTCGGTGAGCGGCCCCACCTGGTAGGGAATTACCAACAACAGCAGCAGGAGACAGAAGGCTACCAGTCCCAAGCCCAGCTTGAAGTCTTTTCGATTGGCGATCATGGGCGGCTCCCGGGTGAGTGAGGCCGGGGGCGGGGGGCACCGCTCGGCAGCCCCCGCCCCCGAGGGGAAGTTACTTTTTCACCTTCACGCCCAGCTCGGGCAGCAGGGCGCCCCACTCGGCCGAAAGCTTTTCAAGCAGGGCCTGGTACTGCTTGCCCGGGATGAACTTGGGATGCAGGTCCAGCTTGTTGCAGGCCTTGACCACGCCCTTGTCGGCGCAGGCCGCCTTGAAGGCCGCCGAGAGCTTGTCCAGGGCCACCTGGGGGGTCCCGGCCGGGGCGATGATGGACATGTAGGAGATCTGGCTGAACTTGAAGCCCTTCTCCTTCATCGTGGGCACGTCGGGCACCATGGCGAAGCGGTCCTCGCTGGTGACCAGGAGCACCCGGATCTTACCGGCCTTGATGGAGGAGGCCACCGAGGCGGTGGTGTTGTTGATCATGTCCACGTGGCCGCCCAACAGGGCCGCAGTTTCCTTCACGCCGCCTTGAAAAGGCACGTGCTTCCAGTCCAGGCCCAGCTCCTTGCCGATGCGGGCGGTAACCAGATGGTTGGTGGTGCCGGTGCCCGGGCTGCCGTAGGTCACCTTGCCCGGGTTCTTCTTAACGTAGGCCACGAATTCGTCCCAGGTTTTCCAGGGGGCGTCGCCGCGCACCATGAGGGCGTACTCGTAAGGCATGACCGCGCAGACCTGCACCAGATCCTTGAAGGGCTTGTAGGGCACCGGACGGATCAGGGGGATCACCGCCACGGCGGGCATGTTGCAGGTGCCGATGGTATAGCCGTTGCCCTTGGTCCGGGCCACCTCGCTCACCCCCAGGGTGCCGCCGGCGCCGGGCTTGTTCATGCAGATCAGGGCCTGCTGCAGCACCTCGTTGGCCTTGGAGCTCATGAGGCGGGCGGCGGTGTCGGTGGTGCCGCCGGCCGAGAAGTTGATGATGAACTTTACCGGCTTGCTGGGGTAGGCCCCCGCCATCGCCGGGGCGGCAACGGCCAGCATAAGGGCCATGGCCATCAAAGCCGTTAACATTTTCTTACCCATCTTAGGTTCCTCCTTGCGTCGTTCGGGGGGGCCCTAGATTAGAGCCCTATGATTTCGGGCCTGGTTTGCTCCTTGACCAACTCCACGATCTGCTCGCGGCGCTTGGGTTTCATGCGGGAACGGATGGCCGACACGGTGACCGCGCAGATGACCTGGCCGTCTTCGTCCATGACCGGCACCCCCACCGAGGCCGCGTCCTTGTGAAACAGGCCATCGGAAAGCACGTAGCCGTTCTTCAGGGCCTTCTTGGCCATGGCCCTGATCTCCTTTTCGGTGCGCCCCTGAAACTGGCTGTAGCGGGGGGTGTTGGCCTTGACCACCTGCTCGAAGTCCTCTGGGGAGGAGAAGGCGATCAAAGCCAGGCTGCCCGCCCCTATGCCCAATGGACGTCTTGAGCCGACGTCCACCAAGATAGTGCGTATGGGGTACTCGCCCTGGATCATGTCGGCACACAAAACGTCATTGCCGAGGCGGATGAGCAGAAAAACCGTGTCCTGAGTTTCCTGGGCGATTTTTTGCAAAGCCGTATGGAAGCGGTTGCGGATGGCGTATTGCTGGGCCTGGTTGCCCAGCCGGAACAGCTCCAACCCGAGGTGATACAGCTTGGTGATCGGATCGTAGGTGACGATCCCTTCCTCGGCCAAGACCTGCAGCAAGCGGCGGGCGGTGGCCACATGCAGCCCCAACTTGCGGGCCAAGGGAGAGAGACGAGCCCCCTGCCGGTTGTGCTCGGCCACCGACTTGAGCAGAGCCAAGGCTCTCTGTACGCTCTGAGTGCCTCCCGGTGCGCTCGTTCCGGCCCCGGCATTTTTGGCGCCAGTTTCTTTGGCTGTCATGAAGTTATCCTCGTTCTGGGGGAATTGTTAGCAAGGGCCCTAGCGGCTAGTCAATCATAAAATATCACTATTTGGCTTATTGTTATCATATTATGACAATGAAGGCCACGCGCAAATATCCCTAAATGCTTTTTCAATCGGGAAACGTCCCTAATTTTTTAAGGAAATATTACGCGGAAAACCCGAGACAACTTGAAAGATGTTTGGCTATTGATTGGGTTAGCACACCAAGGCCACTTTCGATAATGCCAAGGAAGGTGCGCTGCCATGACGCCTCCCCCGAAATTACCTAGCAAATCCTTGGTTGATTTTCGCTGGAGATGCCGGAGTTAAGCCTGTTAGCCGATATCGGTCACATTGCCCGGGCAGCCCGAAATTCACAGGGGGGATTGCAAGAGTTAATGCCGGCCTCCCATGGCCCCGGGAGCCTCCATTAGCCCAAACCTCAAATCTGTCTCAGGGGCTCTGACGGGGAACAGTCAGTGCCCGGCTAGTACTCGGCGGGCAGGGCGTCCAGCTGCGCCTTACTGAACACGGGCCCGTCCTTGCACACGTACTCCGGCCCCACGTTGCAGCGGCCGCAGATGCCGATGCCGCACTTCATGCGGTTCTCCAGGCTCATGATGATCTGCTCTGATTGCCAGCCCAGCTTGTCGAACACCGGCTGGGTGAAGCGAATCATCACCGGCGGGCCGCAGATCAGGGCCACCGCGTTGTCCGGCTTGGGCGCCACTTCTTCGCACACCGAGGGCACGAAGCCCACCAGGCCGTCCCAGCCCTCGGCCTCGCGGTCAATGGTGACGGCGCAGTTGATGTCGTCGCGCTTTTGCCACTCGCGCCACTGGTCCTCGTAGAGCAGCAGACCCGGGGTGCGCGCGCCGTAGATAAAGGTGATGTCGCCGTACTTGCTCCGGTGGTCCGGGTGCAACAGCCAGGTGACCGTGGAACGCAGGGTGGTGACCGCAAAGCCGCCGGCCACGATGACCACGTTCTTGCCCTCCATCTCCTTGAGGGGGTAGCTGTTGCCCAGGGGGCCGCGCACCCCCATTACGTCGCCCTGGTTCATCTGGTGCAGCCGGTTGCTCACCACGCCCACCTTGTTCACCGTGAAAAGGAGGGTGTCGCCCTCGGTGGGGCTGGAGGCGATGCCAATGGGTATCTCGCCATAGCCCGCAACGCTCAGCTCGGCGAACTGGCCGGGAGTGTATTGAAAGGCTTGGGCGTCGGCGGGTTCCAGGAAATCCAGCCAAAAGGATTTGAGCTGCTTGTCCTCGGTCTCCACCAGGGTCTTGGATATCTTCACCGGATATGGCCGGTAGGGGTTGTTCATGACCTTGTAGCCTTTCTGGCCGGGGGCGCGTAAGAACACGCCTCAAGCGTTCATGTCGCGCACCACCTCGCGTACGTCGATGTTCACAGGGCAAAGCTGTACGCAGCGGCCGCAGCCCACGCAGCCGATCTCGCCGCCGCGCTTTACCGGGATGTACTTGAACTTGTGCATGAAGCGCTGCCGCACCCGGTCCTTCTTGCTGCCCCGGGGGTTGTGTCCGCTGCCGTGAAGGGTGAACAGGTAGCTCATGCAGTAGTCCCAGTTGCGCACCCGGCGGCCGGCCGGGCCCTGGGTCTCGTCCTGGATGTCAAAGCAGTGGCAAGTGGGGCAGCAGAAGGTGCAGGTGCCGCAGTTGAGGCAGCTCTCCTGCGTCCGGTCCCAGTGGCCGGCTTCGTAGAGTTCCATCAACCCCCGCTCATTGATCTGGTCCATCTCCACCGTGGTGATGATGGCCGCCTCGGCCATTTGCTTGGCCTCGGCCGCGGCGGCCAGGTCGTCGTCGGTGGCCGCTGGCAGGGCGGCGATGGCCGCTTCGCCTTGGTCGCTGACCCCCTTGGCCAGGAGCTTGTCGCCCAGGTCGATCAGCAGCACGTCGGCCCCGGCCTCGGAATGGGGCCCGCAGTTCATGGAGGTGCAGAAGCAGGTGGGGCAGGGGTCGTTGCAGGCCAGGGCGATGATCAGGGACTTTTCGCGCTTGTCGCGCCAGTAGGGATCGTCGGTCATCTCGTCCTGGCAGAAGATCAGGTCCAGCACCCCGAAGGCCTTGGCATCGCAAGGGCGCATGTTAACCAGCGCCCGCTCCCGGGCCAGCTCGGGTTCGGAGTGCATGACCATGCCCTCCTCGTGGTCCTGGGCGTTGGTGAAGCGCATCATGCACTCGGTCTGGGGGAAGAAGAACTCCTTGGGGCTCAGGGCCGTGTTGTTGAACTGCCACAGCGGCTCTTGGCCCGGCTCCAGGGGGGCCCAGACCAGGCGGCCCCCGGCCAGGGCCGGGGCGTGGAGGTCGCGCTTTTGGGCCAGCTCGGCCAGAAAGGAGGCGGCCTGGTCCTTTTTTAGAATCTTGTCGGACATGGGCTGGCTCCTTTTACTTGATGAACCCCTGGGGGTCGTCCGGCTTGTGGACGCTGAGGGGCGGCACGGACTCCTCGTCCAGGCCTGGGGCATAGCCGTAGAACTCGCGCACGTCCTTTTCGATCTTGCCGGTCAGACGGCGCACCTTGATGCCCTGGGGACAGGCGCTTTCGCAGGCCCCGCAGTCGGTGCAGCGGCCCGCGCAGTGAAAGGCCCTTAGCAGGTGATAGGTAAGCACGTCCGCTTCGTCCTGGGTCTTGCCGCACCATTGGGGCTTTGCCTCGTCCACAAAGCACACGTGGCAGTAGCACAGGGGACAGGCGTCGCGGCAGGCGTAGCAGCGAATGCAGTCCTGGTAGTTCTCCCCAAAGGCGGCCAGCCGCTCGCTGGGGTCGAGCTTTTCCCAGGGAGCGGCCACCTTGTCGATGACCCCGCCGTGGGTGGGCTCGCTCTCTTCGCCAATGAGTTCGTTGTGGATCACCGGGTTGCGTTGCACGCAGGTGTAGCAGTTGTCGCGCATCACTTTTTTGCGCTCCAGGCGCTCTTGCCAGCCGGGGCCTTCCACCAGCAGCTCGTCGCCCTCCTCGTGGGCCGCGCTGATGACCTTGTCCGCCCCCACCGCCGCTTGCACCTTGTCCCGGTCCAGCATGCCCGGGCTGGCCACCCCGATGACATGGACCTGTTCGCGGCTTAGCTGGTGCTCCTTGATCAACCCCACGATGTTGCGGCTCACGCAGCCCTGGGCCACGACGGCCACCTTGCCCGTCTCGCCCTGCGGGCGGCGGATCAGGAAGTTGGCCAGGTTGTTACAACAGAAACCGCTCCAGGTGAGGCGCAGGGCCTCCTCCGGGGTGTAGGCGAAAAAGGGCCGCTCGCGCATGGGCACGGTGCCGGCCTCATAGCCGAGCACGCAGTCCACCAGCCCCTCTGCCAGCAGCCTTTGGGCCGCCTCGCGTATGCCCTGTGCTATGGCCTGGTTGTCCATCAGGCCACCATGCCGATTTCTTTGCGCAGGAACTTACTGGGCCCCAGGGCCTTGACCGCCTCGGTGACCTCGATCACCGTTTGCTGGAACTTGGTGGCCTCGGCCGAGGAGATCCAGGAGAAGTGCAGGCGGCCGGGCTCCAGACCCACGTACTCCAGCAGGCTCTTGAGGACGGTGAAGCGCCGCCGGGCGTAGAGGTTGCCCTCGATGTAGTGACAGTCGCCAGGGTGGCAGCCGCTGATCCACACCCCATCGGCTCCTTGGCGAAAGGCCTGTAGCACAAAGGTGGGGCTCAAGCGGCCGGTGCAAGGGATGCGGATGGCGCGGATGTTGGGTGGATATTGCAAGCGGCTCACCCCGGCCAGGTCGGCCCCGCCATAGGTGCACCAGTTGCAGAAAAAGGCCGCGATGCGCGGCTCGAAGCTTTCATTTGAACTCATTTGCTATCACCCCCGTCAGCCCAGCAGCATGGTGCCGATTTGGGCCAACACGTCCTGATTGGAGAAGCCGCGCAGGTTGGGCGCGCCCGAGCGGCAGGAGGCCACGCAGGTGCCGCAGCCCTTGCACAGGGCCTCATTGATCACGGCCAGGCCGTTCTCGTCCTGGTCAATGGCTTTGAAAGGGCACACCGCCCAGCACACCCCGCAGCCCACGCAGCGGTTCTGGTCGATCACCGCCACGGTGCCCGGCAGAGACATCTCTCCCTTGGAGAGCACGGTCACCGCCCGGGCCACCGCAGCCTGGGCCTGGGCCACCGCCTCCTCCATGGGCTTGGGGTAGTGGGCCAGGCCGGCCATGAACACCCCGTCAGTGGCGAAGTCCACCGGCCGCAGCTTGACGTGGGCCTCCAGGAACCAGCCGTCCTGATCCAGGGATATCTTGAACATCTGGGCCAGGGCCTCGTCGCGGTGGCTGACCACCGCGCTGGCCAGCACCAGCAGGTCGGCATCAAAGCTAAGCTCGCGGCCCAGGAGGGGGTCTTGCACCGCCACCGAGACCTGCTCGCCCGCCGCCTCCACCCGGGGCTTGTTCTCCGGGTCGTAGCGCACGAACAACACGCCGGCCTCGCGGGCCTTTTTGTAGAGCAGCTCGCGCTCGCCAAAGGTGCGCATGTCGCGGTAGAGGATGGCCACCTGGCACTCGGGGTTGTGCTCCTTGAGCCACAGGGCGCTCTCCACCGAATGGGCGCAACAGACCTTGGAGCAGTAGGGGCGCTCCGGCTCGCGGGAGCCCACGCACTGGATGAACACCGCGGAGTTGATTTTGGCCGGGTCCAGCTCGCCGCTCATGATGGCCGCATCCAACTCCAGATGGGTTTTCACCGCGGGATGCTGGCCCATGAGGTATTCGGTGGGCCGGTACTCCGCCGCGCCGGTGGCGATGATGGTCACCCCGTGCCGCACCATCTCTTCGCCTTCGCCGCCGGCCAGAGTGGTCTGGAAATTGCCCACAAAGCCGTCCACTTTCTGGATGGCGGCGCCCAGGTGCACGGTGATGTTGGGTTCGTCCTCCACCCGCTGCACCAGCTCGGCCAGATAGGGAGCCACCTCCTCGCCCTTGGCGGTTATCCGAAGCAGGCGGGCGTTGCCCCCCAGTTGGTTGTCGCGCTCCACCAGATGGGTGGGAAATCCCTGGCGGGCCAGCTCCAGGGCCGCGTTCATGCCGGCCAGGCCGCCGCCGATCACCAGGGCGCTGGGCAGGATGGAAAGCTTGGCCTCGCTCAGGGGCTCCAGCAGGCTGGCCTTGGCCACGGCCATGCGCACCTGGTCCTTGGCCCGCTCGGTGGCCTGGGCCGGGTCGTCGGCGTGCACCCAGGAGGTCTGGTTGCGGATGTTGGCCATGTCAAAGAGGTACTTGTTCAGCCCGGCCGCCTGCAGGGTCTCCTGGAACAGGGGCTCGTGGGTGCGCGGGCTGCAGGCGGCCACCACGATGCGGTTGAGGTTCTGCTCACGGATCACCGCGGCCATCTTGTCCTGGGTGTCCTGGGAGCAGGTGAACAGGTTGTTCTCCACGTAGTCCACGTGGGGCAGGGTGGCCGCGTAGTCCATGACCGCCTGCACGTCCACCACCCCGGCGATGTTGATGCCGCAGGAGCAGACGAACACCCCCACCCGGGGAGAGTCGCCGGCCACGTCGCGCTGGGGTATCTCCTCGGGGGGCGCGATCAGGCTGCCGCGCGACATAGCCAGGTCGCCAGAGGCGGCGCAGGCCGCGGCCGAGGCCTCCATGACGCTCAAGGGTATGTCCTTGGGCCCGGCCAGGGCCCCGCACACGTATATGCCCGGCCGGCTGCTGGCCACCGGGGTAAACGAGCCGTTGGCCACAAAACCCGTGTCCGCCAGTTCCAGGCCCAGCCCACGGCACATGCGGGCGGTGTCGCCGTCCATCTCCAGGCCCTGGCTGAGCACCACCAGGTCGAAGTCCTCGCTCTTGGCCTCGCCCTTTTCGTCCACATACTCCAGGCGCAGGTCGTGGTTGGGCAGCTCGCCGATGGAGTGGATGCGGCTGCGCACGAAGCGCACCCCCTTGTCCTTGGCCCCCTCGTAGGTGCGCTCGAAGTCCTTGCCAAAAGTGCGCATGTCCATGTAGAAGATGGCGGTGTCCAGGCCGTCGTGGGAGTGCTCCTTGGCGATGACCGCCTCTTTGATGGCGTACATGCAGCACACGCTGGAGCAGTAGCCGTGGTCGCAGTTGTTGATGTCCCGGGAGCCCACGCACTGCAGCCAGGCGATGCGCTTGGGCTCGTTCTCGTCGCTGGGGCGCACCAGGTGCCCCATCCAGGGCCCGCTGGCGCTGAGGATACGCTCGAACTCCAGGGCGGTGACCACGTTGGGAAAGCTGGTGTAGGAGTACTGCGCAAAGGGGGTGGGGTCAAAGGGCTTAAACCCGGCCGAGAGCACCACCGCGCCCACGTCCAAGGTCAGCTCCTGGTCCTGCTGGGTGAAGTCCACCGCGTCGGCCGGACAGAATTTCTGGCAGGCCTTGCATTTGCCTTTTTGGAAATAGATGCAGTTGTCCCGGTCGATGGAGTATTTCAGGGGCACGGCCTGGGGATACTTGACATGGGCCGCCTTGCGCTGGTTCAGCCCGCAGTTGAACAAGTCGGGCACCCGCTTGGGACATTTCTCGGAGCAGGCCCCGCAGGCGATGCACTTGTTCAGGTCTATGTAGCGGGCCTTCTGGTACAGGCTCACCCGAAAGGCGCCTACCGAGCCCTCCACGCCCATGACCTCGGTGTTGGTGAGTATCTGGATGTTGGGATGACGGCCGCATTCCACCAGCTTGGGCGAGAGGATGCACATGGAGCAGTCGTTGGTGGGGAAAGTCTTGTCCAGCTGGGACATGACCCCGCCGATGGCAGGGGATTTTTCCACCAAATAGACCAGGTAGCCGGTGTCGGCCAAGTCCAGGGAGGCCTGGATGGCGGCCACGCCGCCGCCCACCACCATCACCGCTCCCACCGGCTGATGGGGATTTAACTGGGGAGACATAATCACTCCTTGACCACGGGTAAGCCGTAAAGGGGCGGGCTGGGAGAACAGGCCCTGCTCTCCGGGGTCCGACCACTGGGCAGGGAGGCCGGGGTTGCAGGCGCAGGCAGTGGGGCCATCCTCGCTTCCCGAGAAAAACGCGCGTCGGACGGCCCGGTCCGAAGCCATGGTCAACCCGGGAGAGTCAGGGATTCTGGAAAGGTTGTTAAGAAATAAGGCGGAAAGAAATGGTCACCGGCTTTCCCTGACTACCTTGCCCGGGCAGCATGCTCAGCAGGAACTCAAGTAAAGCCGAGAAATAGGAACATGGCGCGCACCATTGTTTAGAGTCTTAATATCGCCATTAAATGGGAATCGGGGCCGCTAGTCAAATCGCTAATTTCAATGGTAGTTTAGGCCGCCACCCCCCTTGGGCCTATCGGCCGGGGGCAAGCCCGGGCCCTGGCCGCCCTGGCCGCGCCCTGGACCTGGGTGCTGGTCACGACCCAGGCCATGGTAGCCGTAATCCAGATATCGTCGGTTCCCGCGATGGAAAGAGCTGCGCGGCACGCCGATTCAAAGCAGCGTCTGCTTAACCGGCGGGGACGACCCTTCCACCAGCCGGATGCTCTCCACCTACAAACCTGCCTCAAGGGATCTGGCGGAGAACAGCTTCTAATCCACCCGCCCCAGGCTGCGCTCGACCGCCTTTTGCCAACGGCTAGGTCAGCCCGCTGGCCTTTGAAAACAAAATGATCACTCAAAAGATTGTCCGTTGTTACTGGGCAAGATCAAGACACCGCCCCGTTCGCGGCTAAATTGGGGAGCTTGTTTTGGAGGAGGCTTGGTCTTGAGCCTTTAGGATCGACGAGGGAGGAGCCTCGGCTTCCGCTGAATTTATGGGAAGTCAGTATTCCCGAGCCAATATTTAACAGTCTGCCGAATTACCTCAAAACATCGTCTTTATAGGTCATGGATCGATTGATTTTTCTTTTTCTGGCAATTGTTTCTAGGTGAAAAAAGTCCTCATGATTAAAGCATCGTTCAGTGCGCGAAAAATTACATGGCTCATACGGCTCTGCTCTCAAGGATAGGTTGAGGCTCTTGTCGAATACATTTCCCAGGGTGGAGTTGCGATCCTTTAGGAAATATTGAAAACACCGGTAAATGTCACCTCCCGGAGAGATATAGATATAGTCATGCCCGGTGGAACATCTTTCCTGCCAATGATTGCTTATATTTTCATTGAGTATCAAATCGTGTCCGTAAAGCTTTCTGGTTTTTGCCTCGTCGTCATAAAACGCCGGCACGAACCCTTCCTCGCTGGTGGGGCAGTGCAGATCATAGCCAACATCCGTGCTCACTCTTAGGTCATTGGCCTTGGCCAATTCCCTGATGTGTTCGACTTCATCGTAGTTGTCAGAAAACAGCAAGCTGTTAACCACCACATGAACGCCCTGATCTCGTGCGAACCGCGCTGCATCCACGATCTTGCCGGCCGGGATCTGGGTGGGATGATGGGTCATCCATAGTGATATTTTGTCGAGGTTGGCGTCTTGCGCGAGCATGTTCCAACGGCTTTTGACAAGTGAACCGTTGGTCACCAATTCCAGATAACGGATGTTGGGCTGGTTGGATAGCCAGGCGGCTCCCTTCAGGAACTCCTCGCACGTAAACGGCTCGCCAACGGTCTGCAATCTTATTCCCACAGGCACTGGAAGTTGACCGACCCACCTGATTATTTTTTGAAACTTATGACCGCCTGTTTCATCCTCCCAGAACTTGTCCTTGGCGCGGCATTGATCATGTTCGGGTTTGGTGGACGCGCAGTACGGACAATTGAAGTTGCACATGACCATATCAATGATGGTCCAGATCTCTAATAAGGGCGCGCTTATATTCATAAGGATTCGCTCTCCTGAAATCCCCGCCTGGTCCCCCCAGGCAAGAGGGCTCAGCTTTGGGGCGGCCCTTCTTCCCCGTCGATTACGATGTTCTTTTTACCTGACCAGGAGGATTCGATTTCCTCCAAAGTGCACCCCTTGGTTTCCGGGAGATATTTCCAGCAAATCAGCGCGCCCGCCGCCGTGATGGCGCCGAAGATCCAGAAGGTCAGGACAGAGCCCAACGAACTGAAGAAAATCGGGAAAATGAGGGCGAATATAAAGGAGAAAATGCTGTTGGCCCCGAACACCAGGCCCAGGGCGGCCCCCCTGACCCGCTGGGGGTATATCTCCGAGACCACCACGTTGGAGACCGGCCCCAGGCTGACCGCAAAGGCCCCCACGAACACGCCCAGACCGCCCAGCAGCAGGGCGCGGGACCAAAACCCGCTCCACCCGGTATGGCCGAGAACAACCCCGGTCGAGACCAGTGAACAGATCATGATCGCCAGCCCCCACATGACCAGGGGCTTTCTGCCCAGGCGCTCCACCAGCCACATGGAGACCAGGGTCATGGCCAGGTTCACCGCCCCCAGACCGAAGGTCGCCAAAACCGAAGCGGTGTATGAGCCGAAGCCGGCGCTTTGGAAAATGGTGGGCGCATAGAGCAGCAGCGCGTCGAACCCGGTGAACACCGCCAGGAACATCAAGATCATGCCCAACAACAGGGGAGGAAAGAGCTTGGGGTTAAGCAGTTCGGACCACCCCCCCTCCTCTTGGTCGTCCTGCCCCTGGCGCATGGCTTCGATGGCCGCCTCCGGATCGCTGACCCCCATGCCCCTGAGCATTCTCAGGCTGGCGCTCCGCCGGCCGCGGCTATAGAGCCAGCGGGGGGATTCGGGCAGAAAGAGCAGGCCCAGCCCGTAAACCGCGCTGGGAGCGGCGGCGGCGGCAAACATGTAGCGCCAGCCGTGGGGCAGGGTCTCGAAAAACAGGGCCGCCAGATAGGACAGCAGTATTCCCACGGCCAGGGTGGCCTGGCTGAGGGTCAAAAGGCGGCCCCGGATCTCGGGAGGCGCTATTTCCGATATGTACACGGAGTTGGCCACCGCCGCGACGCCCATGGTCAGGCCGATCAGGAACCTGGCCCCCACCAGGGTCGGGAAGCTTTGGGCAAGGGCGCTGGCAAAGGCGCCGGCGACGAACAGGGCGGCCGTGGACATGAGCAGATAACGCCGGCCAAAGAGGTCCGAGGCCTTCCCCGCCAGGATTTGGCCGATGAACAGGCCCGCGCTCAAGGAGCTGACCAGCACTCCCTGTTCCAGGTTGCCGAGGCCCCACTCCCTGGTGATCAACACCAGGGCGCCGGCGATGATGCCCACGTTGAACCCGATCAACAGGGCGCCCGTCCCGGCCACCGTGGTTATGGCGTAATAGACCAGGTTGCCCTTTTTGAGGGCGCGGGCCCGCTCGGTGAACAGCCGCTGGATGCGCTCCAGGGCCAGACCCCCGGTCTCCATGAAATTTTTTCTGAGGAACAACAGCCCGGCAAAGGCCACGATGGCGAAGATCAGGTAGAAGCCGGTGTCTTCCAGCTCCCGCAGGAAAAAAATCGCGCCCGAGGCATTGATGATGGCGAACAGCCAGTGAGCCGCCACGGGGATGCTCATGGCCGCGCCCCTGATGCGCTGGGGGAAGACTTCGGCCACGATCACCCAGAGCAGCGGGCCCCAGCTGAAAGAAAAGAAGGCGATATAGCCGGTGAGGCAGACCACGGCCAGGCGGCTGGAAACAAAGGCATCGTGATCCAGAAAGCCCGATCCGGCGGCCAAAACGCTAAGGCAGGCGCCCATGCCCACCAGCCCGATGCGCAGAAGCAGGCGGCGGCTGATCCTGTCCACCAGGGCCATGGCCACCAGGGTCATGACCAGATTGACCAGGCTGAGCCCGATGGTCACGGCCAGGTTGGTGTCGGCCACGGCAAAGCCTTCATAGGTCAGGATGGTCGAGGCGTTGTAGAGGAACGCGTTGATCCCCACGAACTGCTGAAAGAAGAACAGGCCCACCACGAAAAACAGGGCCAGGCGAATCGGCGGGGCGGCCAGGCGCATCCAGGTGTCCTCGGACTGCCGGGAGAGGGACTCCTTGAGGTCGCGGATAATCTCATCCGCGTCGGGGTCCCCGATTTTTTTAAAGTTGGCGCGGGCCTCTTCTTCGTCCCCCTTAGACAGCAGCCAGCGGGGCGACTCCACCAGCCATAGCGAAGCCATGCTCAAAAACACGCCGGGGACCGTCCCGATGATCAGCATGTACCGCCAGCTGTCCGGAATGCCTTGCAAGAAATAGGGGACCGCGTAGGAGAGCATGATGCCGCAGGTGATGCCCAACTGGTTGACCGTAACCAACCTTCCCCGCATACGGGCCGGCGCTATTTCGGCGATGTAGAGCGGCGCGACCAACGAGACCGCGCCCAGGGCCACCCCGACCAGCGCCCGGCAGGCGATAAAGGCCTCTGGCGAATTGATCATGGCCCCGGAGAAGCTTCCCAACACGAACAGGGCGGCGGTGGCCATGATGCAGTCGCGCCGGCCGATGTGGTCGGCCACTATCCCCACCAGGGCCGCCCCGACCACCGCCCCGAACAGGACGGCGCTGACCGCCAGTTCCTCCTGAAGCGCGGTGAGTTTCCAGGCGACATTGAGCTGCGGCAAAACGGCGGATATGACGCCGGTGTTATAGCCGAAGAGCAGGCCCCCGATAGAGGCGATGCAGGCCATCAGCCACGGCACTTAGGCCACCGCCCGGCGAAAGAGGGGAGAATGCCGGAATTCCCGCACCGCTTCGATTATCCGGTCCTGTTCCTCCAGCGACATGCCGTTGAAGATAGGCAGGGAGAGCTTGCGCTGGTGCAGGCTTTCAGTCACCGGCAATCGCACGCCCTTGTACACCGTTTGCCGCAGGGGCGTTTCCTGCTGGTGGGACAACCTGGAGTAGATGATCTCGGTCGGCAATCCCCGGGCCTCCATAAAGCTCTCCAGCCCGTCCCTGGCTTGGCTATTGGGCAGGGTGACGGTGTATTGGTGCCAGCTGTGCCCGGGGCCGCCCTTGGGCAGGGCCAGAATCCCGGCCCGCGCCGGTTCCTGCAAGGCCTCGTTGTAGCGGGAGGCGAGACAAAGCCGCCTGAAGTTGATCAGCGACAGATAAGGCAGCCGGGCCAGCAGGGTGGCGGCCTGGAGATTGTCGATCATGCAGTTGAACCCGAAAGGCAGATGCTTGACCATTTTCTGCCCGGGCTCGAACCCGTGGTAGGAGATCCGGGCCGCCTTGGCCGCCAGTTCGCCGTCGTCGGTCAGCACCGCCCCGGCCTTGCCGCAGCCGGCAAAGTTCTTGTAGGTGTTGAAGCTCAGGGTCGCCAGGTGGGCCTTCTTGCCCGCTCCGCTGGCGCCGATGGCCTGGCAGGCGTCCTCCAGCAGGCTCAGGCCCCGCTGGTCGGCGATGTCCCTCAGGGCTTCCAGGTCGGCCAGGCCGCCGTAAAGGTCCACCGGCAGGATGACCTTGGTGCGCGGGGTGATGGCCTGCTCCACGCTCTCGGGAGCCAGGTTGTGGGTGTCTTCCCGGACCTCGGCCAGGACCGGCTTGGCTTGGGTGGCTAGCACCGCGTTTTCGGTGGCGGCGAAACTGTTGGCCGGGATGATCACCTCGTCTCCGGGCCCCACTCCCAGGGCAAGCAGGGAGACGGTGAGGGCGGCGGTCCCGCTGGCGCAGAGGATGACGTGGCCTACGTCCAGAAAGTCGCCTAGATGGCCGGCCAGGGCCTCGGTCTCCGGGCCATAGATGCAGGCGCCCCGGCGAATGCATCCGGCGGCCGCCTCGATGCAGGCGTCCTTCTCCTCGTCGCGCAGCATGCGCTCAAAGGGCTCGAAGGCGGTCAGCCCCTGCTCCGGGGCCGGGGGGAACAGGCCCTCGGCCCAGCGCGCCGGGCCGCGACTCGCCTGGCCCTGGAAATAGGCGGCCAACTCGCGGTTGGCCAGAACCTCCTTGAATGCTGGCGCTTGGGAACGGCCAGCGGATTCACGGGCCTGGTTCAGCCATTCATAAAGCGCGTGCAGGCCGTCGCTGCGGCCGTTGCATATTAAGCCAGACACTAGCGCCCCCCGGCATCCCAGACGAATCGGTTCAATACGGCATCAGGCATGACGCCCTCTTTCCGGCACAGGGCCAGGATGGAGTCATGAGCAGAAGAGCCCGCTTGCAGCGCGGCCACACCGTTGGCCAGCAACACCGCGTACAGTTCGGCGGCCTTGGCCCCTCTCACGTCGGTGGCCGGGCTGTCTCCCACCGCCGCGATTTCGGATCTTTGCAGCCCGGGCAATTGCGAGAGGACCCGCTGGTAGATTCCAGGGCGGGGTTTCCCGAAACAATGGACCCTGCCGCCGCGCTCTTCATACATCCTGGCCAGGAGGCCGGCGCAGGGGATCATGGACCCGTCAGCGGCGGCATAACCCAAATCCGGGTTGGCGCAGTAAAGGGGCAGGCCGCGTTCCACCGCCTCGTCCCAGGCTTCGGCATATAACCGCGGCTCTGGCAGTTGGTCGTCAAAGCCGGTGACCAGCAGGAAATCCGCCCGGCCCGGCTGGTCGGTTTCGCCAAATCCGAGCCCGTCGAGAAGGCCGGACCGGTCCCCGGGGCCGATATGCCAGGCATAGCGGCCGGCCGCCTCCTGCCGGGCGATGACCTGCCTGGTGATCTCCCCTGAGGTGGTCAAGCCTTCATAAAGCTCCGGCGAAAAGCCCAACTCCGCCAGTTCACGCACCAGGACCGCCTCGGTGGAAGGGGTGTTTGAGACCAGCACCACCTTGCAGCCCCTGCTCTTTAGTTTTCTCAACCCTTCCGCCGCACAGGGATAGGGAGCCGAGCCGTTATGCAAGACCCCCCAAACATCGAGGACCAGGGCCCGGAATTGTTCGGAGAGCTCCGCTAGGCCGGGAAAGACCCTCACAGGCGGATCTCCCGGCTCTGCGTCCGGTATTGCTGGGACTTGAACTGTTCAAAGCCCGGTATCCGCTTGATGATCCTGTGCCAGTTGGGGTTGTTCCGCTTGTTGAAGCGGTCCAGGGCGTGGGAGCTCCTGCTGTCTTGATGGAGACACTCGATGCCGGGCAGGTAGCGCGGCTCGGCCCCCCCCACGGTCATCATGCGGTGGGCGAAATCGATGTCCTCGTAGCCCCAGACACCGTCGAAAACCTCGTCAAAGCCGCCGATCCGCAGGGCGGTGGACTTGCGGTAGATCATGTTGCAGGTGTGAAAATAGGCCCAGGGGTGTTCGGAGTCGCCGAGCCGCTGGAGATAAGGCAGCCGCCGGTCAGTGACCTTGTGGTAGTTGGCCGGGCTGGCCACTTGGGGAAGCGCGTCAAAGTCCACGCGGCCTCTCAGGATGTCGTCATCGCTGAAGTCGCCGAAGTCCACGAATCGCCTCAGTCCGGTGACGATGGGGTTTTGCCGGCCGGCCTTGTTGAGGTAGGCGGCGAGGCGGGCCAGATAGCCGGGGAGGGGAACACAATCGGAGTCGAGGTTAATGATCCACTCGCCGCGGGCCAGATTCATCCCCAGGTTGCGCGCCCGGCTGGTGGCCCTGGGGTGGGGCAGGCGAGGCTGGCGGATCAGATACAACTCCAGGTGATTGACATATTTGCGGTAGGCCGCATCGATGTCTTCGTCAAACGAGTTGTTGTCCGCCAGGAAAACCTCGAATTCGGGCCCTCCCCGGTTCAAGCAAAGACCAGCCAAGGTTCTCATGAGCAGGCTGACGTCGTTGTGACATGGCAGGACAAAAGAAAACATGCGAATCCTCCATCAGGCAGAGCCTGGAGGGTAACAACCTGGAGGCGTACTTTCGGCCAAGTGCCGGCCCAGACGATGGGCCAGAGCCATGATCGTCAGGGTGAGGTGCTTTTCCGGCAACTTGGGGATCACGCTCCCGTCACATACGTAGAGGTTGGGGTGGTCGAAGCAGCGCAGGTTGGCGTCGACCACTCCCTGGCTGGGCCCGGTGGCCATGCGCGCCGTGCCGGCGTAGTGGATGCCCAGCCCGGCGGCGGCTCCCTCCTTGAGGATCGCGGTGGCGGATGCTTTTCTGAGAAGTTTTTCACCCAGGGCCAGCATGGCTTGCTTCATGGCCTTTTCCTGGGGCGACACACGGTAAACCACCTCCACCTGCGGCACCCCGAGGGCATCGGTCCGTTGGGAAGGAATCACGCGATTGCCGCCCCCCCCGTTCGCCGGGGCGAAAAAGGCCAGGGTCGCGTAGCTTCTGAAGAGCTGTTTGGCAAGCCAGGGTTTCAGGGCCGGGGGGCACGCCTTCAGCCAGGGAAGGTACAGGGGTATGGCCGGCAGCTGGTGCACGAACTGCCCCAGGCAACGGAAGCTGTTGCCGTCCGGGGTCCTGGCTTTGGCCAGAACCAGCAGATGATCGCCATAGCCGGCCGGGTAGCGCTTGCGCGTGCCCCACAGGCGCCACAGCGAGGTGCTTAGAAGCACCTTGGGGTTGTCCTGCAGGCCATGGCCCAGCAGGCCCGAGGAGTTGGCCGGCCCTCCGGGGAGCTGGCCGTTGGCGGAGTTGAAGAGGATGCGCGGCGTCTCCAGCGCGCCGGCTGACAAGACGTAAGACCTGGCCCGGATGACGTCTTCTCGGCCGGTGCGCGGGTCCATAACCCGCAGGCCCCGCACTCCCTCTCCCGGGGCGGTGAACTCGAGCCCAATGGCCTTGCTGTTGAGATGCAGGGTGTAACGGCCGGAATCCTTTATTGAGGGCAGCAGATGGGAGGAGAACTTGTACACCGAGTGGTAGGGACAGCCCGCCAGGCAGCCCCCGGTGTCCTGGCAATGATTGGGCTGCTCCGGGCGGGTTTCCACGGCCTTGCGGTTGGGGATGACGCGCAGGCCGTGCCCCCTGACCTTGGCCACCGCCGAGCGGAACAAGCGGTCCGGCGGGCGCAGTTCTTTGGGCGGTATGAACTCTCCGTCGGGTAAATCCGGCATGTTTTCGCGGGTTCCGCAAACTCGGGCAAGCCGTTCCGCGGCGCTGTAGTGCTCCTCAAGATCGGAATAGGCCAGCGGCCACCCTTTGAAGTCATCGGGCGAGAGTCTCACCGACACGCCGTTCCATAGATTGGTAAGGCCGTCCAAGGCGAAAATCTGGAACTGTCTGAATGCGCCCGGCTCAGACGGGTGTGACGAGAGCATCTCGGGCGGGGCGTAGAGCTGGTGGTGAAAGGCAAAACCATGCGCATCCAGAGGAAAGGTCATGTCGGGCTTGAGCCCAAAGTTGATGGAATTGCCAGGCGGGTTTATCCGGGTGAAGTAATCCTCGGGCAAGGCATCGCCCTGTTCGACGGAAATCACGCTCATCCCCGCCTGAACCAGGGTGTGGGCCAGAACGCCGCCACCGGCTCCGGTGCCGACCACGCACACGTCATGCGGTTCAGCGCGCACCGGATATGCCCTTGTATGCTTCTGGGGTGGAGAAATAGATGAATTCCAAAAAGTCCAGCAGCAGGTGATATTGTTTTTTCGCCTCGGGGTCTCTGGGCACGGAGCCCGAGTGGATGGAAATCTCGGAATAAACTTCGGACATGATTTGCGTTATCTGGGGATGTTCGGCCGCAGCCCGGTCGATTTCTTCCAGGTGTCTGCTGAGTGCGCCACGGTAGGGGCTAGCTGAGATGAGCAGATGGAGAAGCTCTCGCCTTTTTTGTGGGGGCAGCGCGTGGACCATATCATGTCCCTGCCGGCTGGCTCTTGCTTGTCTCTTGCCGGACCAAGCCAAAAGCATGCCTGCTTGGGGTTACTCACTCCCTTGATTGAAGTTCTCCCACCCCCTTGTTTAATTGTGAATGGTTATGAGTTGCCAAACAAGACCGCAAATCCACCTGCCCGCTCGGCGGTGGTCGGGGGCCGGGGCATCGCGGTGCGCGAGCACGCCAACCTGGACGAACATCCCGGGATTGTCCTTTATTTTGGCTGGCTCAACCTGAAGAACAGCGATGTGCAGATGCTTGGCGGCGTGGCCCAACAAAAAAAGGCCAGGTAAGAGGGCTTTTGGCCAGGGACCCAACGGTAAGTGGCCCGCCGTGCCTTTGCTCTGGCACGGCGGGCCGCTGTGTTGCTGAACTGTCGGAGTGGGCAGCCCTGGTCAGGACTGTCAGACGTTCTGAAAGGGCATGCTGTCCACGAACAGGTCGTTGAACAAGGGATGGCCCGAGAGCTCCACGTAGCGCATGGCTTCGGACAGGTCCATGGCCCGGCGGCGCTGCCGAAGGCTCAGCAGGGCCATGACCGCGCCCACCCCGGCCGCGTTGCCCACTCCCTCGATTGCCTCCACGGCCACCTCCGGGAACATGCCCAACCGCCGCGCCTCGGCCGGGTCCAGATAGTTGCCAAAGGCCCCGGCCAAGAGCACCCGCTCCAGCTTGTCCACCCCCATCTGCTCCATGAGCACCTGGGCTCCGGCCCGGATGGCCGCCTTGGCCAATTGCAGCTCGGCCACGTCGGCCGCGCTGAGCACCAACTCCTGGCCGTGGCCGGTGTGCTCGGCCGGGGCGGCCACGTATTCTGGGCCCCGGTCTCCCTGGCGCAGGTGCTCTCCGGCCCGCTCGTGGTCAAAGCTGCCCGACTCGCCCAGAGCCCCGGCCTCCAGCAGGCAGGAGAGCATGGACACCAGGCCCGAGCCGCAGAACCCCACCGGCGGCAGCCCTTCGATCACGCTCAGTTCCAAAGGCAGCCCCCCTTTTGCCAAACGGGCCCGCTCCACCGCGCCGGGGGCGCCGCGCATGCCCTGGCCGATGTGTCCGCCTTCCAGGGCCGGGCCCGCGGCCGTGGAGCAGGCCAGCATCCGTCCCCGGGCGGCCAAGACCATCTCGCCGTTGGTGCCCAGGTCCAGGAGCAGGGTGGGTTCCTGAATTTGGTCCGCGCCCACGGCCAGGGCGGCGGCCACGATGTCCGCGCCCACGAATCCGGCCTTCAGGGGCAGCCAGTGCAGCCAGGCCTCCGGGGCCAGTTCCAGGCCCAGCTCCCGCGCCTTCAGCTCCACCGGACGCCGGGCCAGGGGGGCGTAGGGCGCCTGGGCCAGGCTGGCGGGATCGAGCTTCAGGAAGATGTGGTGCATGGCCGAGTTGCCCACCATGACGCACTCCAAGATGCGCTCCGCCTCGGCCCCGGCCTGGGCGCAGGCGTCGCGGGCGAGCTGGTTGAGGCTCTCCACCACGGCCCGGCTCATGTCCCCCAGGGCCTGGGGGTCGCTCTGGCAGGCCGAGATGCGGCTTATCACGTCCGCGCCCCAAGGGGCCTGGGGGTTCATGGCCGCGCTCACCGCCAGGAGTTGGCCGTCGCTCAGGTCGCAGAGATAGGCCACCATGGTGGTGGTGCCCAGGTCCACGGCCAGCCCCAGGGCGGGGGAGGCCCCGGCGGGCCGCAGGTCCACCACCTCGCGGCCGTGGCGCAGGGCCGCGCTCAGGCGGCCGCCGCCCGAGGCCAGCAGGCCGGGCAAGGCGCGCAGCAGGCCCATGGGCAGGTCGAAGCCTTGCCCGGGCTCTTGGCCACGGGCCTGGGCCAGGGCCGCGAAGAGGCGCTCCCGGGCCGCCTCGGGCGCTTCCAGGCTGGGGACGGCCAGGCTCAGCTCGTGGCTGGTTATGGCCGGGTCCAGCTCCAGGCCCTCGGAGCGGCCACTGGTCAGGATCACCGCTTCGCCGCGGCGGCTCTCCGGAGGCACGTGCACCTGGCCTCCGGCGGGCATGGCGCACTGGCAGGCCAGGCGCAGGCCGTCGGCCAGGCGAGTGCCCAGCAGGGCCTTCTCGCCCGGGGTGGGATCGGTGGCCTCGCCCTCGGGCCGCACCCGGCACTTGCCGCAGAGGCCCTTGCCTCCGCAGGGGGCTTCCAGGCCCACGCCGGCGGCCTGGGCCGCTTGCAGCAGGTTCTGCTCCGGCCGGGCCGGGGCGCTCTGATTAGAGGGTTTGAAGAATATCTCGGGCTGAAGGTCGGATGGCATGGCCGCTCCCAGTTAAGAATTAAAGCGCGCGGGGCGTTGGAGGGGTGCGTATGGCCGCCCCGCGCGCTGCCTGGGACCGGGGAAGGGAGGGTTTTTAGTTCAGTCCCATTAGCTTCTGGATCGTCTTGACCGCGTCCACCGCGTCGGTGGCATGGCCGTCGGCGCCGCAGGTTTCCACGGCAAACTTGGGGGTCACCGCCGCGCCGCCACAGACCACCTTGACCTTGCCGGCCAGGTCGGACTCCTTGATGGCGGCGACCGTGGCCTTCACGTGGGGGTCGCCGGTGGTCAGCAGGCTGGAGAGGCCCACCACGTCGGCGCCCAGCTCGCGGGCCTTTTCCACGAAGGTCTCGGGCGGCACGTTTTCGCCTATATTGTGCACCGCGAAGCCCGAGCTTTCCAGCATGAGCACCACCAGGTTCTTGCCGATGTCGTGCAGGTCGCCGAACACCGTGCCGATGACCACGGTGCCCACGACCTCCTTCTGAGAGCCCTGGGCCTCCAGCAGAGGCTTGATCACGTCCAGGCCGGTCTGCATGGTGCGGGCGGCCATCATCATTTCGGGCACGAAGATCTTTTTGGCCTCGAAGCGGGCGCCCACCTCTTTCATGGCATCGATCATGTACTCGTTGATGAGCACCTGGGGATCGGCTCCGTCATCCAGGGCGGTCTGCACCAGCCCGGTGATGTCCTTGCGCTTGCCCTTGTTAACTGCTTCCTTGATTGCGTTCAGGTCAGCCACGGTCAGCTCCTCATTTATGAAATTAAGCCCCGGGGCTTAGTCTTCCTCGGGAAATTGCTCGCGATAGGCGGTGATGTAGTTCATGGCGAACTCGTCCTTGCCGGTGAACAAGTCGGTCAGCACCAGGGTTCTTTTTATCTCCCACACCGTGGGGTCGGTGATGGGGCAGGTGAGCCCGGCCATAACCGCCATGGCCAAGAAGGTGCCGTTGATGGCCTTGCGGTCCGGAAGGCCGAAGGACACGTTGGAGGCGCCTATGGTCTGGTTGACCCCGATCTTGTCGCGGATGCCGGCGATGGCGGTCAGGGCGGCCAGGCCGGCCTGGTCGTCGGCGGCCACGCTCATGGCCAGAGGGTCGATGATGATGTCCTCCAGGCCGATGCCCAGCTTGGCCGCCTCGCCCACGATCTTGTCGGCAATGGCCAAACGGGTGGGCACGTCGGTGGGGATGCCCTTGTCGTCCATGGTCAGGGCCACCACCGCGGCCTTGTGCGCCGCCACCAGGGGCAGCACTTCCTTAAGCTTGGCCTCCTCGCCGTTGACCGAGTTGACCAGGGCCTTGCCCTCATAGGCCTCCAGGCCGGCGGCCAGCACCTCGGGCTTGGCCGAGTCGATGCAAAGCGGCACGTCGGTCACTTCCTTGAGCGCGGCCAGGGCCTGGAGCATCAGGTCCTTTTCGTCGGCCCCGGAGACTCCCACGTTCACATCCAGCACCTGGGCCCCGGCTTCCACCTGGGCCAGGGCCTCGGCCTGCAACAGGCTCATGTCGCCTTTTTCCAGGGCGGCGGCCAGCTTCTTGCGCCCCGTGGGGTTGATGCGCTCGCCGATCATCACCACTGGCTGGTCGTGGCCGATGATCACCTCGCGGCTGGCGCTGCGGATAATGGTCTGCATGCTTAAAAGCCTTTCCTAGGAAATCTTGCCGTATTCCATGGCCGTCTTGCGGGCGGCGCGCACGTTCTCGTCGGGCACCCCGTCGGTGAGCCCCACCGTGTCTATGGAATAGTTGCTCAGCGGCGCGCCCTGGTCGATGGCGTCCTTGACCGTGGCCGTGATCTCCTCGGGGGTGCCGTTTTTCATCAGCACCGGGCTGATGCGGGCGTTGAAGGCCACCTCCGGCCCCAGGAGCTGGCGGGCGCGGGCGAAGTCGGTGCCAAAGCCCGCCTCCACGAACACCAGGTTGGGCACCTTGGCGTAGTGCTCGGCCACCGGGTCCAGGCTGCCGCAGTGGTGGATGCCAAAGGGATGGCAGGCCTCGGCCAGCATGGCGTCGTAGGGCAGGCCGAACTCCTCGTAGGTGTCGCCGCTGATCTGCTCCACGGTGCAATTGGGCACGCAGTAGATGGTGGGGTCGCACATGGGAGTCACATCCACCGCCCCGGTGCCGGTGATGGGATAGACCAGCTTCCACAGGTCGATGATGCACTCGGTGCAGAACTTCAAAAAGCGGTGGGCGAACTCCGGATCCTCGAAGTAGTCCATGTACAGCTCCTCGCCTCTCAGCTTGAGGGCCAGGTTCTGCACACCAGTGGTGTTGATGTCGCCCACCACCTTGCCGTACTTGTCCTTGAGATAGTCGATCTGCTTGAGGACCGTGACCATGGGCTCGGCCTTGGTCAGGTCGGGCTTGGTGAGCTTGTCGCATTCTTCCGCCGAGAGGTTCATGGGCATGGCCCAGGGCAAGGCCGCCTCCTCGTAGACGATCTCGCAGCCGAAGATGGCGGGCAGCATAACCATGCCGAAGCTGATCAGGGGCTTGGGGGCCGGGTCGGCCTGACCCAGGCCCACATCGCCGAAGCGCTCGTAAAGAGCCTTCTGCTGCTTGAGGCCCACCTCCACCCGGTAGTCGGGATCATAGTAATAGTCCCGGCCAAAGGTGATGCCGTAGTTCGCTTTCCACCAATCAGGGTAAAAACCCACGCCCAGGGGGATGTGCTCTTTTGCCGCCAAGTGATTCCTCCGTGCCGGCTGGGGATATGATCAAAAAAATCGTCTCAAGCCGCCCAGAGCGGCCTTTGGGGCCTGTTTACTTCAACATGCGTGCCACCTGGAGGCCAAAAACCGCGAAAACGGCCGCTTTTCGACCGCCTCAAGGCCTATTCTTTGCATTAACAGCTAGTTATATAAATACTCCGCCTTCCGGACGCTTCCGGGGCCCTATAAAGAGGTCGGAGGAGCCTTGCCTGGCCCACCGGAAAAAGGGCCGGCAGCCGCGATCTTGGTGCAGAAATGTTCCAAGATAGGGCTCCCTGGTGCCGGCTGGCACCGGGAATCCTCCCCCGCGTGTGGGCGCCCCGGCGCGGCCCAGTTTGTGTTCAATCTTTATAAACCACTTAAATTCTTTAGTTTAAGGCGCTGCAAGCCCCAGCGAAGCAGGAGGGGAATAGCCTTGGCCGGCGATTTGGCATGGCTGCTGCACAAATCTAGACCCGAATTGTCACCGGGCGGAGCAAGGACCGCCCCCAACTACCCAAGGCACGATGACAGAGCGCGCCAAGGAGGGTTTTAGGAATGATGAAAAGTTTTCGACGCTTAGGAAAAATCGCCGCCCTGGGGGCCGGTGTGGCTCTGCTTCTGGCGGCCTTGATGGCCGTGGGCGGCGCCCCGGTCCAGGCCGCGGAGCCGGTTGAGATCACCTATGGATACCATCCCTATTGGACCGGCGGCTGGTCCGGAGTGGTGATCAAGCAGATGGGCCTGTGGAAGAAGTATCTGCCCGAGGGCAGCAAGGTGAACTTCGAGGCCCACCTCACCGGTCCGCCCATGGTCAACGCCCTGTTGGCCGACAAGATGCAGGTCGGCACCATGGGCGACATGCCCTCCCTGGTAGCCACCACCAAGAAGAAGCAGGGCGACATCCGCCTGGTCTCGGTGCCCATGATCTCCAACGGTCAGAACTGCAACCTGATCGTGGTGCGCAAGGACGCCCCGGACTTCAAGACCCCCGAGGAAGCCATAAAGTGGATGAACGGCAAACTGGTGGCCGTGCACCGCGGCACCTGCGCCAACCGCTTTTTCGAGTCGGTGCTCAAGAAGAACAAGGTTAAGCCCAAGCGCCTGCAGTACATGACCATCGAGGTCATCGCCAGCAGCTTCGAGGCCGGCAAGATCGACGCGGCGGCCATGTGGGAGCCCCACGCCCGCAAGGTGGTGGAGCAGGGCTTCGCCAAGTACGCAGCCACCGGCAGCCCCTACAAGGAGCTGGACGCCAACTTCACCCTGATGCGCCAGGACTTCATCGAGAAGCATCCCGAGGCGGCCAAGGGCTGGATCAAGGCTGAGATCGAGGCCCTCAAGATCATGGAAAAGGACCCCATGGCCGTGGCCAACATGGTCATGAAGGAGACCCAGGGCTACACCCCCAAGATCCTGTGGAAGGCCCTGTATGAGCGCCATCCCGACAGCGCCGGCGGCGACGACATCGTCTACGTGGGCGAGATGGTCTTCTCCCCCCGGGTGCTGGACCTGATGAAGAAGGGCTACGAGTTCCTGAACAGCATCAAGGTGCTCAAGTCCCCCGATATCCCCAAGGACGCGACCAACGAAGGCCCGGTTACCGAGGCCATGAAGGAAATGGGCGTCACGGCCCCCGTGGCGGTGATCAAGGGCATGCCCGCCAGCGCCTATAAAGGCAAGTAAAGGCCTCCTAGGCGGCCGGCCGTCCAGCGGCGGTCAGCCATCGCACACCCCCTCCGTCCCGCCCGGCGGGACGGAGGGAGGTTAAAGGCCGGCGCCAAATGCCCCTTTGGATGGGATGAGAACGCAATGAACCCCTACATAGTCTTGGGCCTGTTGCTCGCGGTTGTGTTGGCCGTGGGCGCCTGGCAGCAAAAGAAAAAGGCTTTGCTCTTCGAAGTGTCCTGGGGCCACCAGGTCCGCAAGACCCTAACCAGCAAGGGCTTCCTTTTGCAGTTAGCCGGCTTCATCACTTTCGTGCTCCTGTGGGAGCTCACGGTAAAGACCCTTTCCCTGCCCTGGTTCAGCCGCTTGCCGGGCCCCTGGGAATGCTTGATGGAGTGGCTGAGCCCGGATCCGGACTACGGCATATCCATCTACACCCAGGACTATTACACCCACATCATCTACAGCACCTACCGGGCCACCACCGCCTTTGTGCTGGCCACCGCGCTGGGGGTGCCCCTGGGCCTGTTGATGGGCTGGAGCCGCAAGTTCTACGACTACTCCTTCCCCCTGGTGGAGCTGATCCGGCCCATCCCGCCCCTGGCCTGGGTGCCCTTGGCCATCCTGGTGCTGCCCGGCGACGAGCCGGCGGTGATCTTCGTCACCTTCCTGGTGGCCTTCTTCGTCACCGCGCTCAACACCCTTTTGGGCGTGGAATCCATCGACGAGAGCTACTTCCGGGCGGCCCGCTGTCTGGGGGCCAGCAAAAGGCGGCTGTTGTTCGACGTGGTGCTGCCCGGAGCCATGCCCTTCATCTTCACCGGCTTGCAGATTTCCATGGGCGCTGCCTGGTTTTCCCTGGTGGCCGGCGAGATGATCGCGGCCCAGTACGGCCTGGGCTTTTTGATCTGGGACAGCTACTCGCTCATCCAATACCCGGTGATCGTCATCGGCATGGTCACCCTGGGAATCATCGGTTGGGTCAGCAGCGCGGTGGTGCGCAGCATCGGCCGCAAGCTCATGGCCTGGCGTGAGCGCGAACTATACGGCAACGCCTAGGCGGGACGAGGCATATGAATACCGCGCAAACAGATACTACCGCGCCCGCGGACGGGGCCAAGGGCCCGGTGTGCCGGGCCAGTGACGGGGCCCTGTCCATCCGCAACGCGGGCAAAATTTACGACCCCGAAGGGGTCCACGTGGAGGCCCTCAAGGACTGCTCCCTGGAGATCGAGGCCGGCGAGTTCGTGGCCATCGTGGGGCCCAGCGGATGCGGCAAGTCCACCCTGCTCAACGCCCTGGCCGGCTTCGACGGCATAACCTCGGGCGAGATACTTCTGGACGGCGAGCCCCTGGCCACCCCGGAGCTGGACCCCCGGCCCGGCCCCGACCGGGTGGTGGTGTTCCAGCACGGGGCCCTGTTCCCCTGGAAGACGGTGCTGGAAAACGTGACCTACGGCCCGGTGGTTCAGGGGATCATGAGCCAGGAGCAGGCCAACAAAAGGGCCCAGGAGATGCTCTCCCGGGTGGGGCTCAACGACATCGAGACCTCGTATCCCGGCCAGCTCTCCTCGGGAATGCAGCGCCGGGTGGAGATCATCCGCGCCCTGATCAACAACCCCCGGGTCCTGTTGCTGGACGAGCCCTTCCGGGCCATGGACACGGTGACCAAGAGCGCCAGCCACCAGTACCTCCTGGAGCTCTACAGCGCCACCGGCAAGACCATCTTCTTCATCACCCACGACCTGGAGGAGGCGATCTTCCTGGCCGACAAGGTGCTGGTGATGACCACGCGGCCCGGCTACATCAAAAAGACCCTCCAGGTGAAACTGCCCCGCCCCCGCCAGTATTCCATGCTGGCCTCGGAGGAGTTTCTGGCCATGAAGGCCCAGTTGGTGGAGGCGGTGCACGAAGAAGCGGTCAAGGCCTTTGAGGCCGGCGAACGCGAAATGGCCTGAGGGGAGAGGCAATCATGGCAAACGCAGCAGCAATCAGCGGGCCCACCTTCGGGGTGCGCGTCCGCAAATTCGTGGTCAGCAAGCAGTTCACCCGGGGCGCCCTGGCGGTGCTGGGCTTTTTCGTGCTGTGGCAGGCGGGCTCCATGGGCCTGTTCCCCTTCATGCACGCCATTCCCACCCCGGTCACCGTGGCCGGCTCTTTCTGGGAGTTCATGAGCACGGGCAAGTACTGGCAGAGCTGGATGGACAGCACCCTGCGGGTCATGTACGGCTTCGTGGCCGCCCAGATCCTGGGCATCCCCCTGGGTCTGGGCATGGGCTGGAACCGCAATTTCAAGGATTTCTCCTATCCCCTGTTCGAGCTCATGCGGCCCATCCCGCCCCTGGCCTGGGTGCCGGTGTCCATCCTCTTCTGGCCCACCAATGAAAGCTCCATCGCCTTCATCACCTTCATCGGGGCCTTTTTCACCATCGTGGTCAACGTGCTCGGCGGGGTGAGCGCCATCCCCCGCCAGCTGGTGGACGCGGCGGTTTCCTTCGGGGCCTCGCCCCGCCAGGTGTTCTGGCGCATCGTGCTGCCCGCCACCATTCCCAGCATCGTCACCGGCATGATGGTGGGCATCGGCATCACCTGGAACGTGGTGATCGCGGCGGAGATGATCGCGGGCAACACCGGCCTGGGCCGCCTGACCTGGGAGGCCTACCTGGCCGGGCACACGCCGGGCATCATCGTGGGCATGATCAGCATCGGCGTGGCCGGCTACGTCAGCTCCATGGCGGTGAAGATGATCGGCGACTGGCTCATGCCCTGGAAGAAGGTCTTTTAGGCGGGCCCGGAAAGGTACAAGCGCAATGGCCAACAACGGCAAGAAGCAAATCGACAACACCAAGGGCGAGCTGGTGATGGAGAACGTCACCCGGGTGTTCCGCATTCCGGGCGCGCCCGCCTGCACCGCCCTGCGCGAATGCAGCCTCACCGTGCCCCGGGGCAGCCTCACCGTGCTGGTGGGCCCCTCCGGCTGCGGCAAATCCACCCTGGCCAACATCGCGGCGGGCTACGACCACCCCGACTCGGGCAAGGTGCTCATCAACGGCCGCCCGGTTACCGGCTCGGGCCGCGACCGCATCATGGTCTTCCAGGAGACCGCCCTGTGGCCCTGGATGACGGTGATGAAAAACGCCGTCTTCGGCCCGGCCATGGCCGGCCACATCAGCAAGGCCGAGGCCGAAAAAAAGGCCATGGCCCTGTTGAAGAAGGTGGGCCTGGAGGAGTTCAAGGACAAGTACCCGGCCCAGCTATCCGGCGGCATGCAGCGCCGGGCCGAGCTGTGCCGCGCCCTGGTCATGGACCCCAAGGTGATGATCCTGGACGAGCCCTTCCGCGGCCTGGACGTGATGACCCGCGAGCTGATGCAGGAGTATCTGCTGACCCTGTACCGCGACACCGGCCTGACCATGCTGTTCATCACCTCGGAGATCGAGGAGGCCCTGTTCCTGGCCGACCGCATCCTGGTCATGACCAACCTGCCCGGCACCGTGAAGACGGAGGTGGATGTGGACCTGCCGCGGCCTCGCGACTTCCACGTGCTCTCCACCGAGCGCTACCGCCAGATCAAGGCCCAGGTCATGGACTCCCTCTACGAGGAGGGCGCCAAGATTTTCGCCAAGCTGGACCGGGCCGAGGACCTCTTGGGAACCTGCGCCAATTGACCGGACTAGGGGGTGCGGATAGACTGCGCGGATGCCTTTTTACCTTCCCATACTGACCTGGGCCCTGGCCCTGGCCGGAGGCGCCGCCGCCCTGGGCGCGGCGGTGATGAAGGGCATGGGCCTGCTCTCTCCGCCCTGGGCCGGCCGCCTCTACGGCCTGGCCTACGCACTCATGGGCCTGAGCGTGGTGCTGTTCATCATCCGGGGCTTCACGGGGTGAGCGCCCTGGCGCCCGGCCACCGTATCCTGGCCTGCCGGGTGTTTCAGCCCGAGCTGACTTTTTTGGGGGTGGGCGAGGACGAGGCGGTCTATCTTGACCAGGACCTGCACCGCTATCCGGACCAGCTTCATCTCAACCTGAAGGCATCCCTGCGCGAGATCGAGAGCGACCCCGCCGTCAATCGGGTGCTCATGGCCTACGGCTATTGCGGCGGCGGCTTGCAGGGACTTTGCTCCTCGCGGGTGGAGCTGCTCTTGCCCCTGGCCCACGACTGCGTGCCCATCCTGCTGGGCGAGGACAAGGTGAGCCCCTGCGAGGGCTGCGGAGGCAGCTTTTACCTCACCCCCGGCTTCATCGACCATGGCAAGACCCCTTACAGCGAGTACTTCGTGAGCAAGGAGAAGTTCGGCCACGAGGACGCCCTGTGGATCGGCCAGGAGATGCTGGCCGGATACCAGGAGGTGGTGCTGGCCGACACCGGGGTGGGGCTTCGGCCCCATCACCGCCGCTACTCCCAGGCCATGGCCCGCCTGTTCGAGCTGGAGCACCGCGAGGTCATGGGCAGCCTGGCCTGGCTGGAGCGCCTGCTCACTTGCCAACCCGGCCCGGGCCTGATCCTCTTGCCCCCCGGCCGCCCGGTGGAACTGAACCTCTATCCCAATGCCGAGGCCCTGCCTCCCCAGGAGCCGGCCTGATGCCCGAGGCCCTGGCCCTGGCCCTGATCTTCGTGATCAGCGGCTTCACCATGAGCTTCGCGGGCTTTGGCTTCGCCCTGGTCTCGGTGCCGCTGCTGGCCCTGTTGCTGCCGGTCAAGGAGGCGGTGGCCCTGCAGTTCCCCTACTGCCTGGCCCTGTTCCTCTACCAGGCCTGGCACTACCGGGACCGCCTGGACTGGAAGCTGATGAAACCCCTGGTGCTGGGCACCGCCCTGGGCCTGGCCATCGGCACCTTCATGCTCTATCACCTGTCCGAGGTCACCCTGAAGCGCTCATTGGCGGTGTTCATCGTGGCGGTGGTGATCTTCAATCTGATCCCCGCCGGCCAGAGCTTCATGGCCCGCCACGCCCAAAGCCCCTGGTGGGGCCGCTTCTGCGGCTTCATCACCGGGTCCTTCTTCGGGGCCTACACCATCGGCGGGCCGCCCGCGGCCCTGTACATCACCTCGGTGACCGACGATCCGCTCAAGGCCAAGAGCTTCCTGGCCTCGTTCTTCAGCGTGCAGTTCGTGATCATCGCCTTTTTCTACGGATACGCGGGCATGTTTTCTTGGGAAGGGCTCAAGACCACCTTGATCTTCAGCCCGGCGGTGGCCGCGGGTTCGGCCCTGGGCTTTTGGGCCTTTGCCCACGCCAGCAACCGGCTCTACCGCCGGGTGGTGTCCCTGATGCTCCTGGCCACGGCGGTGATGCTCTGGTGGCGCGCCTAGTCCACCTGTTGCATAAAGGCTGAACATCCGGCTGCGCCGGCCAACCCCCTGCTTGGCCGCCGGATAGGCGGCTCCGCCCATCCTCATGAAAAAGGCGGGGGCAGTCTTCGCTTTTTTTAATGAATGGTTGAGTTGCCGTCCAGGGCCAGGCCGTACTTCTGGGCCTTGCGCACCACCGTGGAGTGGGTGACTCCCAGGAGCTTGGCCGCCTCGCGGGTGTTGTTGGTTTGGGACAGGGCCTTTTGGATGAGCTGCTTTTCCAGCTGGTCGCGGGCCTCCCGGAGCTTCACGTCGCCGGTGACCCACACCAGGGGCGGCTGGCGCTCCTCGTCCCCGGGGTGCATGGAGCGGGGCAGGTGGCGGGGCTCCAGCACGTCGGCGTCGGCCGTGACCACCAGGCGCTCGATGACGTTTTGCAACTCGCGCACGTTGCCCGGCCATTCGGCCGTTTCCAAAACCCGCAAGAGCTCATGGCCCAGGCTGCGGCTCACGTCGTACTTCTTGTTGTAGGCCTTGAGGAACCTGAGGGCCAAGGGCAGGATGTCCTGGCGCCGCTCGCGGAGGGGCGGGATCTCGATGGGCACCACGTAGAGGCGGTAGAAAAGGTCCTCGCGGAACTGGCCGTCGGCCACCATCTGCTTGAGGTTGCGGTTGGTGGCCGCCAGGATGCGGATGTCCAGATCCACCGTCTTCACGCTGCCCAGGCGGCGGCAACGCTGCTCCTGCAGCACCTTGAGCGGCTTGACCTGAAGGTTCAGGGGCAGCTCGCCAACCTCATCCAAAAACACGGTTCCCCCCACCGCCTCCTCGAAGAGGCCCGGCTTGCCGTAGCGGTCGGCCCCGGAGAAGGCGCCTTTCTCATAGCCGAACAGCTCGCTCTCGAGCAGATGCTCGGGGATGGCCCCGCAGTTGAGCGAGACGAAGGGCTGGCCGCTTCGCTTGGAAAGGTTGTGGATCAGCTTGGCCAGGACGTCCTTGCCCACCCCGCTCTCGCCGCTGAGCAGCACGGTGGAGTCCACCTGGGCCACGCGCATGGCCAGGTCCAACAGGTTCTTGGTGGCCGGGCTCTCGGCCACGATGCCAAAGGCGGCCTCGGGCGAGGCGGCAGCCTTCTCGTCCTCCAGGCACACCTCGGACAGGCGCTTGATGTGCTCCTCCAGGGAGTGCAGTTCGGTGACGTCGCGAATGTTCATCACCACCCGCACCACCTGGCCGTACTTGTCCAGGACCGGGTTGCCGGTGACGAAGATCTCGTTGCCGCTGTTTAGCTTGCGGCGCATGGTGACGGAGGAGCGGTGGCTCTTTACGTGGCGGAACACCGCCTGCACCACGGCCAGGCACACATGGCGCTCCGAGTCCAGGCCGCTAACGTCGCGGCCCTTGAGCATGGAGGGGGCCAGGCCGGTGATGCGGCCGAAGCTGGGGTTCACCGTGATCACCTGGTAGGTGTCGGTGATCAGCACCCCGTCGTGGGAGTTCTCGATGAGCGAGGAGAGCTCGTCGTTGAGCCGCTGCAGCTCCTCCACCTGCTTTTGCACCGCCTCCAGCTCCGAGGCGTCCTGGAACACCGACACCGCGCCGATCACCTGGTCCCGCTGAAGGATGGGGCTGCGGCTGACCATGAAGTTGCGGCCGTTGTGGCTGAAGGGCTTGCCCATCTCCAGCTTGCCGCTGGCCAACACCCGGTCCAGGCGGGTGTCGGGCACGAACTGGTTGGCCGGTTTGCCCAGGGCGTCGGCCTGGTGGAAGCCCATGAGCTTTTCGGCCTGCTGGTTCACGATGGTGAAGCGGCAGTCCTGGTCCACCGCGAAGATGCCCGAGGGCACCGACTGGAGCACCGTCTCCAGCTGGGCTTTGGTGTGCTTCAGGTTCTCCTCGGCCTGGCGCTTGTCGGTCACGTCCCACAGCAGGCTCTGCACCCCCACGATGGCTCCCTCGCCGTCGCGCACCGGGTGGTGGACGATCTCGGCGTAGCGGTCCTCTTGGCCGCCGGGCATGCGGAAGCGGTGCACCACGTCCAGGGTCTCGCCGCTGCGGATCACGCCCACCTCGTCGGAGGCGTAATCCGCGGCCAGGTCCGGGGGCAGCAGGTCGCGGACCGGCTTGCCCAGGCAGCCGGCCAGGGAGAGCCCCATGTCGTCGAGAAAAGCGTTATTGGCGAAGGTCAGCTTGCCCTTCAGGTCGGTGCGGAACATCCCCTGGGGCATGGTGTCCACCAGGGACTGGTAGCGCTGCTCGCTTTCCCTGAGGGCCATCTCATACTTGATCTGCTTCTTCTGGGCGGTCCGGTAGGTGATGAACAGCAGGTAGAGGAACACGGGCATCAGTAGCCCGCAGATGGCCAAAAAGCCGATGAGCAGGGGCCGGTAGCCGCTCTCTATCTCCGCGTAGAGAGCCGAGCGGGAGCGGTGCACCCCCAGCATCCATTTCCGGGAGGGGATGGCGAAAAAGGCGGCCACCTGGTCCTGGCCCGCGCTGGAAACGTACTTCCCGGCATAGTTGGTTTGGGCGTTCACCAGGTCGCAGAGATTCTTGTGGCCCGATTGGGCCCCGCCCAAGACAGGGTTGTCGCCGGCGTAGTTGCCCACGCTCCCGGGATTGGCGGTATGCAGCAGCAGGTTGCCCTTGGCGTCCACCACGCATATGTACTCGTCTTGCGGTTTGTGCCCCGCGGCCTTCCAATAATTTTCCAGGGATTTGAGGTAGCCGGCGTCTCCGGCCGAGGTGTGCAAATCCGCCGCCTTCACGATCATTTCGGCTTTATTCAGATAAAAGCTCTGATATCCCTTTTCCATCATGGAAAAAGAGTAGCGGTAGCTGATGTAGCCGATGAGCAGGGCGGCCACGATCAGGGCCGCGTAGAGCAGGAAGGTGGCCCGGGCCATGGGCCGGGTGCGGGCTTTTAGTTCTGGGTTACGGTTGCTGAGCATGGCCGGCCCCGTTTTTTCTCCGATGGAAAGAGGCAGCCTTCCCGTGGGCAGGGCAAGGTTCGCCTGGAGTTGAGGCATCCCGGACCGGGCGCGGCTCGGCATGCCTATTCATCAAAGTTGTTTGTTCCCTTGTATTTTATCATGTTACGGCAGTTGTGCCGGCCTTTTTGCGTGCCTGGACGCCAGGTTCTCGGCCTTGCCATACGTCGGGGGAACTGCCTCATTTATACAAGCCAAGGTGTTTAGTCGGGTTTTGGGCCGTAGATGGTGGGCGGCCCTGGCCAGGAAGCGCTATTCGGCCGGGCGGATAGAAGGCAGCCGTTGTCTGGTTGCGAAAAATCTTGCGCCTCAAACCCCGAAACCATGGGCATTCAATCCCCGCGCGCAAATGCCCCTCCCGCCCCACGTTGTTTGCGGGCTTCTTGATCGTAGATTTTCCCAATAGGAAAAATAGTCATACTGGCCATGCCAAGATTCTCCCAGGACTGTACGTCTGCGAAAAATTTCAACATCCTGAAAATATAATAAAATAAACACGTCAAATAGACCGTTCTCACAAAACTCGAGGGGGGTTGACTCTACGACTACGATAATGATAATTGTCTTTTCGGGAAAAAACAAAGCCTTCGCGGGAATGATCATCACAAAAAATTGTCCAACTACCGCGACTGTACCAAGCCTGCTGGCGGGAACCGGGAAGGCCGTCTTTAACCGGAGAGGTCAACCATAAGGGAGGTTGTGATGAACAGAAGGGATTTCCTCAAAAAGGCGGGGGTTGGGGCCGCGGCTGCCACCGCTGCCACGGCGGTCAATGCGCCGTTCGTGCATGCCCGCCCCAAAGTGCGCTGGAAGATGGTCACCACCTGGCCGCCCAACCTGCCTTATTTGCAGGACGCGGCCGAGTACATGGCCAAGCTGGTGGAGCAGATGAGCGGCGGCGCCTTCAAGATCAAGGTCTACGCCGCCGGCGAGCTGGTGCCCGCCCTGCAGACCTTCGAGGCCGTGCGCCAGGGTTCCACGGTGCAGGCCGGTTCCAGCGTGGCCTATTATCAGGCCGGCAAGGCCCCGGCGGCCCAGTGGTTCGCCGCGGTGCCCTTTGGTCTGAACTGCCTGGGCATGTCCGCTTGGTTCTATTCGGGCGGCGGCCTCAAGCTGTGGGAAGAGACCTACGCCCCCTTTGGGGTGCTCCCCCGTCCCGGCGGCAGCACCGGCGTGCAGATGGGCGGCTGGTTCAACAAGAAGATCGAAACCATCAAGGACTTCAAGGGCCTGAAGATGCGCATCCCCGGTTTGGGCGGCAAGGTGGTGGCCCGGGCCGGCGCCACGGTCACCCTGGTTCCGGGCGGCGAGATCTTCACAAACATGGAGCGCGGGGTCATCGACGCCACCGAGTGGGTGGGCCCCCTGCACGACAAGATCATGGGCTTTTACAAAGTGGCCAAGTACTACTACTACCCCGGCTGGCATGAGCCGGGAGCCTTTGTGGAGTACATCTTCAATCAAAAGGCGGTGGACAAGCTGCCCGCCGAGTACAAGAGCATCCTCGACGCGGCCTGCGCCCAGGCCGGGGCATGGACCACCCAGGGCTTCAACGCGGCCAACGGCCAGGCCCTGCGCGACCTGATCTTCAAGAAGAAGGTCAAGCTCATGCGCTTCCCCGACCCGGTGCTGGCCCAGCTAAAGGTCTACTCCAAGGAGGCCCTGGCCGAGATCGCGGCCGAGAATCCCCAGGCCAAAAAGGTCAACGACAGCTACCAAAAGTTCTCGGCGGTTGTGGGAACCTGGGGCGAGATCTCCGAAAAGCCCTATTACAACGCCATCGCCGACAAGTATCCCCTGGCCGGCTGACCCCTGCCGGCCCAGGGCTTCATTCGTGGCAAAGGGGGACGGGACGCCGCCAAGCATTTGGGCGGCGCCCCGTCCCATCCCGGAATCATCCTATTTAGATATATCTATATTAAGTATATGGTGTTTTGTATGTTGTCTGGTGTCAGTCAGGCGGCGGCCCGGGGCCAGCCCGCCGGGGCCAGTTCTTGAACACGGGGGAATGCTTTGTTGGAAAAAACCATAGCCAAAAATATTCGCTCCCTGCGCAAGGCCCGCAAGATGACCCTGCAGGACGTGGAAGACCGGACCGGCCTATCCAAGGGCTATCTGTCCAAGGTGGAGCGGGGGCTCAAATTTCCGCCCTTTTCCACCATGGGCCAGATCGCGGGCGCTCTGGGGGTGGAAGTAAACTTTTTGCTCAAGGACAATCTGCCCGGCACCCCGGACATACGCATCGCGCTCACTCCCGCGGGCGAGGGCAACAAGGGCCAGACCCTCACCGAGGAGCGAGGCTATCGCTACGAGACCCTGGCCGCGGGCAAGCCGGGCAAGAACATGATCCCCTACATCATCGAGGTGGCGGCCCAGGAAGAACAGATTTTCACCCACGAAGGCGAGGAGTTCCTCTACGTCCTGGAGGGCAAGATGGAGTTCTCCTACGACGGCAAGACTTTCATCATGAACCAGGGGGACAGCGTGTATTTCGAATCAGCCGTGCCCCACAGCGGGCGCAGCCTTGCCAAGGGCAAGACCAGGCTTCTGGCGGTGATGTACAACTACAAGCGGCTCTGAGCCCGTTTGATGCCCGCGCCGGCGCCGCCCTGCTCGACCACATGACCCTACGACCGTCTCCGCGGTATTTAATCGGGAGTTCAACATGACTAAGGAAAACGTAAAAGATGGAGACATCCTCTGGCGTCCATCGGAGTCGGTGAAAGCCAGGGCCAACCTGACCCGCTTCATGGCCTGGCTGGAGCAGACCAGGGGCCTTGCCTTTGACGGCTACCCCGACCTGTGGAAGTGGTCCACCACCGAGGTGGAGGCCTTCTGGGAGGCGCTCTGGCGATTCTTCCAGGTCCAAAGCTCCCAGCCCTACCGGGAGGTCTTGAGCCAGCGCGAAATGCCCGGAGCCCGCTGGTTCCAGGGCAGCCGCCTCAACTACACCCAGCAGGTCTTCGCCAACATGGACGGCCAGAAAACGGCCTTCATGTTCAAGTGCGAACAGAGCCCTCTGCAGCCGGTGACCTGGCAGGAGCTATACGGCCAGGTGGCCTCGGTGGCCGCCTCCCTGCGCGAGATGGGGGTGGGGCGCGGCGACCGGGTGGTGGCCTTCATGCCCAACATCCCCCAGACCCTGATTGCCTTTTTGGCCTGCGCCAGCCTGGGGGCGGTGTGGTCCAGCTGCTCGCCGGACTTCGCCAGCCGCAGCGTGGTGGACCGCTTCAGCCAGATAGAGCCCAAGGTCCTTTTCGCGGTGGACGCCTATATCTATGGCGGCAAGATATTCGACACCACCAGCGCGGTGGCCGAGATGACCGCCTCCATGCCCACCCTGGAGAGGGTGGTGACGGTGTCCTACCTGGACGGCGAGCGGGACGCGGTCCCGGGGGCCATGCCTTGGGAGGAACTGCTGGGGCGCGACGAGCCGCTGGCCTATGAGCAGGTGCCCTTCAACCATCCCATCTGGGTGGTCTACTCCTCCGGCACCACCGGCAAGCCCAAGGGCCTGGTGCACAGCCAGGGCGGGGTGCTGGTGGAGTTTTTGAAGTTCCACTCCTTCCATCTGGACCTGCGCCCGGAAGACGTATTCTTCTGGTTCAGCACCACCGGCTGGGTGATGTGGAACATCGTGCAGGGCGGCTTGCTGGTGGGGGCGGTGCCCATCCTCTACGACGGCAACCCCGCCTACCCGGACCTGAAGACCCTTTGGAAGATGGCCGAGGAGGCGAAGATCAACTTCTTCGGCACCAGCGCGGCCTTTATCGGCGCCTGCATGCAACAGGGCCTCGAGCCCGGAACCGAGTTCGACCTGAGCAGCCTCCGGGCCATGGGCTCCACCGGGTCGCCCTTGTCCCCGGACGGCTTCAAGTGGGTCTACGACGAGATCGCCGGGGACATCGTTTTGGGCTCCACCAGCGGGGGCACCGACATCTCCTCCGGCTTCCTGGGGGCCTGTCCTTTGCTGCCGGTGCGGGCGGGGCAGTTGCAGTGCCGCTGCCTGGGGGTGAGGGCCGAGGCTTGGGACGAGCAGGGCCAGGCGGTGATCGACCAGGTGGGCGAGCTGGTGATAAGCCAGCCCATGCCCTCCATGCCCCTGTACCTGTGGAACGACCCGGACGGGCAGCGCTACCAGGAAAGCTACTTCTCGGTCTATCCCGGAGCCTGGTGCCACGGCGACTGGGTGCGCATGACCCCCGAGGGCGGCTGCGTCATCCTGGGGCGCTCCGACTCCACCCTGAACCGGCAGGGGGTGCGCATGGGCTCGGCCGACTTTTACAACGTGCTGGACGACCTGCCCGAGCTGGCCGACAGCCTCATCGTGGGCTACACCGACCCCAAGGGGCAATACCACATGCCCCTGTTCGTGGTGCTGGCCGAGGGCTGCGCCCTGGATCAGGAGCTTACCAAGCGCATCAACTCGATCCTGCGCTCCTCCCTGTCGCCCCGGCATGTGCCCGACGGCGTGTTCGCCATAGACGAGGTGCCGCGCACCATAAACCAGAAGAAGCTGGAGGTGCCGGTGATCAATATCCTGTCCGGGGTGCCGGTGGAGCAGGCGGTGAACGTCGACTCCATGAGCAACCCGGAGTCCATCGCCTACTTCCAGCGCTTCGCGGCGGAGCCGCCCTGGTAGAGCCAAGGCCGACAGCCAGTCCCCGGCGCGCCCTCCGCCTTCGGGCGGGGGGCGTTTGCCGTATGAAGAGGCGGCACTAGGGCAGGGAGTGTTGTCCCGGCTGGTGGCGGCCCATGGGGTCTAGCTGGCCGCCTGGCCGCCAAGCATCGTTCACGCCCGGGCCCCAAGGCCGACCTTGCTTGACAACTATCGGCAAATCATCTATCAGTAGGCATTCAAAAGCTCCCTTATGAAAAGGGGTTTAAGCACAACCTGCCTGCCAACAACGTGTTTTAGTAGTTAATTAAGCCAGGGCATCCTTGGGTGAAGAAAACCTGGGGAAACTGCGGAAGCGGTTTCGCCTGGGTTTTTTTGTTTGAGGAGGACCGGTTATGCTTCGATCAATCAGCGCCAAGTTAATTTTTTGCCTGGTATTTATCATCTGGGCAAGCACCGGGGGAACGGCCTGGGCGGCCGAGGCCGATGCCAAGGCCACCAGCCAGGAGGAGAGCCAGGCCCAAAAAGAAAAAGCCGTGCTTGAAAAAATAGTCGTAACCGCCACCCGCACCGAGGTGGACCCGTCCCTGTCGCCGGTGGACGCCTACGTGGTGGACCGTGAGGACATCGAGGCCCAGCCCAACTACTACATGAATAACTTCGGCGAGTTCATACGGGACATCCCCGGCGTGCACGTGGCCCAGTACTATCCCTGGGGGCCGCCCTGGGTGCACCTGCGCGGCACCGGGCACTTTTTGCAGCGCACCGTGTATCTGATCGACGGCGTGCCGGCCCACGCCTTTTTGTCTCCGGCCATCAACCCCAATGACATCGAGCGGGTGGACGTGGTGCTGGGGCCGTCCTCGGCCCTGTACGGGGCCAGCGCGGCTGGTGGCGCGGTGAACATCATCACCCGCAGCGGCAAGCCTGGCGAGGGGGCCACCGCCCGCCTGGCCTACGGCTCCAACAACACCTTCCGACCCTATGCCTCGGTGGGCGGGGAGGAAGACAACTTCAACTACTACGTCTCCTACAGCGGCGACATCTCCGACGGCTATCAGATGAAGCCCATCGACGGCATGGTGGACCTGTACAAGCGGGGCAAGACCCAGTACGTGCGCCAGGCCAGCGTGGAAGACAACCGCTACGAGTTCCACTGGCTCACCGGCAAGTTCGGCTGGGACAACAAAAAGGGCACCAGCCTGACCATGGCCGTGAACTACCAGTATCGCTATCTCTACGGCGGTCAGTCCAACTACATCATCAACGACGGCGGCAACACCGTGGTCTCCAGCCTGCGCTTCATCACCAACCTGGGCAGCATCGGCCGCTTCACCGCCACCACCGGCTACCAGTACCAGAACATCCCCGACCAGGAGACCACTGGGGCCAGCTATGTAAACGGCCGGGTGATAGTCAATGACACCATCACCTCCCACTCCAAGTGGGACCGCCACCGGGTGCCCCTGGAGATGCAGACCGACTTCTATCTGGGCGATTCCAACGTGCTCACCGCAGGCGTATCCCTGGCCCAGGAAAAAGAGACCGACGACACCTACAAGGGCACCACCGACCTACAGACCTACAAATACAAGCTGACCACGGACATGGCCGCGGTCTACCTGCAGGACCAGGCCTTTTTCTTTGACGAGCGCCTGAGCCTGCTGGGCGGCATCCGCTACGACTATTGGCGCTACCACGACATCTACGACTCCGGCTCCAGCAACAAGGAGCCGGACTCGGTGACCAAGGATCACGTCACCTACCGGGGCGGGGCCAAGTTCAAATTAAACGACACCTTCAGCCTGTGGGGCAACATCGGCACCGCCTATTGGCCGGGCAACCCCAAGTGGTTTTTCCAGAACCTCAACACCGGGGCTACCTGGCGCGAGGCCAACCCAGACCTCAACCCAGAGGAGACCTGGATGGCCGACATGGGCACCGATGTGACCATCGCCCAGTGGGGCACCCTGATCAAGGCCACGGTGTACTACGGCGAGATCAAGAACATCATGGCCTACACCTATGAGGAGCACCCCACGGTGCCCAACACCACCCTGATCAAGACCCGCAACATCGGCAAGGCCGAGATCTACGGCCTGGAGCTTTACCTGCGCCAGCCCATCACCGACCATCTGGCCTTCACCGGCTCGCTGACCCTGAACCGCTCGCGCATCACCGAGGACCAGACCAACCCGGACAACGTGGGCAACCAGCTGCGCAACTCACCTGACTACTTCGGCACCCTGGGCCTGCGCTACATGAACCCCGCCATAGTCAACTGGGAGGTGCTCTTCCGCTTCTCGGACGACCGCTACTATGACGACAACAACGTGGAGCTGCCGTACTTCCACATGGACTCCTATCAGACCGTGGACGCCAAGGTGTGGCGTGACTGGCGCCTGGCCAAGGACTGGGTGCTGACCACCTCCCTGTCGGCGGTGAACATCTTTGATGATAAGTACGCCACTGAGATCGTCTACGTTAACCCCGGCCTCTACATCGAGGGCATGGTGGGAGTGCGCTACCTGTTCTAATGAAAGGTTCACGGACCATAACCGGCCGGGAGGGGCGCTGTCCCCTCCTGGCCCTTGCCCTGCTGCTTGCCCTGGCCTGCCTGGCCGCCTGCGCGGCGGATGAGGCGGGAGACCAGGCCGGTCCGAGCCTGGTCATCGGCATCGGCCGCGAGCTGTATAACGGGCCGGACGACCGCACCTATCTGCACGGCTCCACCCATACCTGGGAGGCCTTGACCTACTTGGACCAACACCTGCGGCCCCGCCCCTGGCTGGCCCGGTCCTGGACCAGCTCGGACCATGGCCGGGTGTGGGACTTTTATCTGCGGCCCGGAGTGCGCTATCACGACGGCACGCCCTTCACGGCCCGGGACGCGGTGTTTTGCATCGAGCGCATCAGGCACAGCCCCAAGTACGACCCGGTGGACAGCTACCGCAGCGTTCGCAAGGTCGAGGCCCTGGGGCCCTTGCATTTGCGTTTCACCCTGAGCCGGCCCTGTCCTTTTTTCCCGGCCCTGGTGTCCCAGTATCACAGCCCCATAATCAAACCCGGGGTGGTGGACCAGGCCGGGCGCATCACCCGCCTGGTGGGCACCGGGCCCTATCGCCTGCAAGAGGTGCGGCCCGGCTATGAGATACGCCTGGAGGCATTTGATGGCTACTGGGGCCGCAAGCCCGCCTTCAAGCGGGTCACCTTTCGCCTGCTGCTGGACGCCCAGACCCGGGCCATGGCCCTCATGGCCGGGGACGTGGACGCGGTGGCCGACGTGGGGGCCATTCTGCCGGAACAGGTGCCCGACCTGGAGCGCGCCCCGGGCATCACCCTCAAGAGCCGGGAGGTGGCCACCACCCACTACCTGACCTTCAATTGCCGTAGAAATCCCTTTTCCTCCCGCGAGGCCCGGCGCTGGCTGCTGGGCCAGATCGGCCGGCAAGACCTGGTGGCGCGCATGGCCGGGCGCATAGCCATCCCGGCCCACGATTCCTACACCCGCCTGGCCGCTGACTATGCCTACGGCCTGCTGAACACCCCGGCTCAGGCCGGTTCCCCGCCCCAGCCCACGGAAAGTCCCCTGGTGATCCTTTTGCACGGCGGCACGGTGCAGCGTTGGCCCTATCTGGACCTGGCCCAGGCCATCCAGCAATTGCTGGTCCGCTCCGGCCTGCCCACCCAGATCCGGGTGGCCGAGGCAGGAGCCTTTTATCAGGCCCTGAAAAAGGGCCAATACGACCTGGTCCTGAGCCCCAACACCCTGATGACCGGGGATCCGGATTTTTTCTACACCTACTATCTGGCCAGCGGCGCTCCGGCCAACCCGGGATGGCACGACGCAGAGGTCGACCAGCTCATCGCCCAGGCCCGGCAAGAGATGGACCCGGCCCGCCGCCGGGAGATGCTCATGCGCCTGGAGAAGATCGTCAACCGCGAGGCCCCCCTATGGCCTCTGTTTCACGAAAAGGCCCTCTACGCCCACGGCCCCCGGTTGGCCGAGTTCGACATGGACTATTTTTTTCGGCCCGAGCTGCTCAGCGCGCGGCCGGCCGCATTGGAAAGCAAGCCATGACCAGCCATGAGCCCCCTCCACCCGGCCCGGCCGATGTGCTCAGCGAGGACTATTGGCGCGAGGCCTGGCGCGGCCTGCGGGGAAAGTCCTATCTCAAAGCCAGCCAGGAGGCCTCGCCCCAGGCCTGGCAACGCTTCTACGGCCAGGTCAGCGGTTTGTACGACAACCTGTGGGGCCACGGCGGCGAGGTGGGCCGCCGGGTGACCAACCTGTTGGTGGCCCACGGCCTGGCCGGCGGGGGCAAGAGCGTATTGGACGTGGGCTGCGGGCCGGGAACCCTGGCCCTGCCCCTGGCCCGGGCCGGCTCCCGGGTGGTGGCCCTGGACTGGAGCCCGGCCATGTTGGAGACCCTGGTGGCCAAGGCCCGCAACCAGATATGCCCGCCTCTGACGGCGGTGTGCGTCCCCTGGGAGGACTATGCCCCCTCCGGGCCCCACGACCTGGTGTTGGCCGCCTTTTTCCCGGACGCCTTCAGCCCCGAGGGCCTTATCCGTTTGGAGTCCTGGTCGCGGGGCGGGGTGGCCCTGGTTCTGGGAACCGGCCAGGAGACCTTCGCCTTCCGCCGGGACATGTGGGAGCGGGTGATGGACGCGCCTTTGGCCAACGGCGGATTTCATCTGACCTGCTCCCTGGGCTGGCTGCTGGCCAGCGGCCGCCGGCCTTATCTGACCCAACTCTCCTGGAGCACTCGCCTGGACCAGCCCGTGCAACAGGTGGTTGATTTCTACCAAGCCTACTTCGCCATCTTCGGCAAGCAGGGGCCCCAAGTGGAAGACAGCATCCGGGCCTCCCTGGAGCCTTGGCGGGCGGGCGAGCGTCTGGTGGCCTCGGGGCAGGTCAGTCTGGGCCTGCTGTGGTGGGACGCCGCGAATCGTGGAGGCGTTGCATGAGCGGGTCCGGCGGCATCCTGGCCTGGCTGGCGCGGCGCTTGGCCGCGGTGCTGGTGGTGCTGTGGGGGACCTCCCTGGTGGCCTTTTCCTTGCAGATCATCAGCCCCGGCGATCCGGCCGAGTTGATCCTGCGCACCCGTTACGAGACTCCGGCCCCGGAAAAGGTGGCCCAACTCCGCCAGCGCATGGGCCTGGACCGCCCAGCAATCGAGCAATATCTGGCGTGGCTGGGGCGGGTGGCGCGCCTGGACCTGGGACGCTCCTACCGCACCGGCGAGCCAGTGTCCCGGGAGATAGCGGCCCGCCTGCCCGCCACCCTGGAGCTGGCTCTGGCCGCCTTCGCCCTGGTGGTGGGCCTTTCGGTGCTCCTGGGCCTGGCCGCCGCCTGGCGGCGCACCCGCTGGCTGGACCGCCTGTTGCAGCCGGTCGGCCTGGGCCTGGTCTCGCTGCCCTCCTATTGGCTGGCCCTGCTGCTCATCGCCCTTTTCGCCCTGGACCTGGGCTGGCTGCCCGTTGCCGGTTTCGGAGGACCAGCCACCCTGGTGCTGCCCGCCCTGACCCTGGGCCTGGGGGTGGCGGCCATGCAGGGCCGGGTGCTGCGGGTAAAGGTTTTGGAGGCATTGGGACAGGACTATTTGCGCTTCGCCCTGGCCAAGGGCCTGGGCCGGGGGCGCATTGTGCTGCGCCATCTGCTGCCCAACACCCTGGTGCCCATGATCACCCTGTGGGGTATGTCCCTGGGCAGCCTGTTGGGCGGGGTGGTGGTGGTGGAAACAATCTTCGCCTGGCCCGGCCTGGGGCGGCTGCTTGTCGAGGCCTTGCTCAACCGCGACCTTCCTTTGGTGCAGGGGGTGGTGCTGCTCATGGCCCTGCTGTTCATCGGAAGCAGCCTGCTGGCCGATCTGCTGCAACGCCTGTTGGACCCGCGCCTGGCAGGGGAGGGGACCCATGGCTGAACATCCCGCCGGAAGCGGCCGGGTCTGGGCCGGGGCGCTGCTTCTGATCCTGTTGGCCGGGGCGGTGCTGGCCGCGCCCTGGCTGTGCGGGCAGGACCCCCTGCGCATGGATCTGGGAGCCCGCTTGCAGCCGCCTGGCCCGGCCCATTGGCTGGGCACCGACCAACTGGGCCGGGACCAGCTCGCCCGTTTGCTGCACGGCGGCCGGGTCTCTCTGATGGCCGGTCTGGCCGCCTCGGGCGCGGCCCTGCTCCTGGGCCTGGCCTGGGGAGTGGCTGCGGGCCTGACCGGGCGCACCGGAGACTTCATCCTCATGCGCGCGGCCGATGTGGGCCTGGCCTTTCCCGGCTTGCTGTTGGCTCTGGTGCTGGTGGGAGTGTGGCAGGGCGGGGTCTGGACACTGGTGGTTGCCCTGGCCCTTACCGGCTGGGCCTGGTGGGCCCGTTTGGCCCGAGGCCTGCTGCGCGAGGCCCAAGGCCGCGAGTTCGTGCTGGGCGGCCGGGCCCTGGGAGTGGGGCCTTGGCGGCTCTTGGCCAATTACCTGTTGCCCCAGATGTGGCCTCCCCTGGCCGTGGCCGCGGCCATGAAGACCGGCTGGATCATCGTGGCACTGTCCGCCCTGGGCTATCTGGGCCTGGGCATCCAGCCGCCCGCGCCGGAGTGGGGAGCCATGCTGCAGCAATCGCGCCTGTACATGAGCCGCGCCCCCTGGCTCATGCTGGTCCCGGGCGGAGCGGTGTTCCTGGTGGTGCTGGCCTGCAACCTCATTGCCGAGGGCCTGCGCCGGCGCTGGCAGATTCGCGAGGTGCGCTGGTTATGAGCATCATGACCCTCGAGGACCTGTGGGTTGATCTGCCCTTGCCGGAGGGGCCACGCCCCCTGGTGCGCGGAGTTAGCTTTCGCCTGGAAGCCGGCCAGGTGCTGGGGCTCATGGGCCTGAGCGGAGCGGGCAAGACTCTCACTGCCTGCGCCCTCAGCGGCCTGCTGCCGCCGCCTCTGCGGGCGGCCCGGGGCAGACTGCGCCTCAACGGCCACGCCCTGGACCTGAGCCGGGCCGGGGCCTGGCGCAAGGCGCGGGGCAGCCAGGTGTTGCTCCTGTTCCAGGGCGCGGGCGCGGCTCTGAATCCCCTGATGCGGGTGGGGCCCCAGATAGAGGAGGCCCTGATCGCGGGCCCTGGCCTGCCCCGCCGCCAGGCCCGTGAGCGGGCGGCCCAGGCCTTGGAGCGCTTCGGACTGGGGGCTCGGGCGGCCCGCAGCCATCCTCACCAGCTCAGCGGGGGCATGCGCCGCCGGGTGCTGTTGGCCCTGGCCTGGGCGCTCAGGCCTCGGGTGCTCATCGCCGATGAGCCCACCAACGGCCTGGACGCGGCCAGCCGCGACGAGATGAGCCAGATGTTCTCCCAGCTCACCCAGGAGCTGGGCGCGGGGCTCATCCTGATCAGTCACGACCTCAGGGGCTTGGCCTCTTGGGCCGATCATCTGGCGGTGATGGACCAGGGCGAGGTGGTGGAGCAGGGCCCCACCGCCGCGTTGCTGGCTCGGCCGGAACACGCTCTTACCCATTCCCTGGTGGAGTCCCTGGCCTTTTTGGAGGGAGCCCATGTCTGAGGAGTTGCTGCGCCTGGCCGAGGTGTTTATGGCCTACCATACCCAGGACCCGCCGGTCTTGGATGGGGTGGAGTTGGCCATCGGCTTGGGGCAGACCTGGGGGCTGAGCGGGCCCAGCGGCGGGGGTAAGAGCACCCTGGCCCGGGTGGCCCTGGGCCTGGAGCGGCCCCAGGCCGGGGAGGTTCTATTCCACGGCCGCTCCCTGGCCGGCTTGAACCGGCGGGAGCGCCGCGAATTTCACCGCCGGGTTCAGGTGGTGTGGCAGGACCCTTACTTGTACCTGCCCCCCCAGCGCAGCGTGCAAGAACTCATCGCCGAGCCCCTGGCCGTCCATCGCCTGGAGACGCGGGACCGACGGCCGGGGCGGGTGGCTGAATTGATGGAACTGGTGGGCCTGGTGCCGGCCCAGGCCTTGGCCAAGCCCCACCAGCTCAGCGGGGGCCAGTGCCAGCGGGCGGCCCTAGCCCGGGCCCTGGCGTGTGAGCCGGAGCTGCTCATCCTGGACGAGGCCCTGGCCGGGCTGGACACCATCAATCAGGCCCGGCTGGTCAAGCTGCTGCGGGGCATCTGCCAACGGGAAAAACTGGCTCTGCTGTTCATTGCTCACGATCCCAGACTAATCCGGCTGCTCTGCCGCCACGAGGCCGTGCTGGCCGGCGGCCGACTGCGCCTGGAGTTGGGCTAAACATCTCACCGGCGCTGCGCGGGCTTCCAGCCAATACAAGAGAGGAATCACAATGGAGTTCGAACCCCGTGAACGCGAAATGGCCACCGTGCTGCCCGTGGTCCTGGTTTCCACCCTGGACCAGGCCGGGGTGCGCAACCTGGCCCCTTATTCCAATTACACCCCAGTGCTCCGGATCACCGACCTGATCATGCTGGCCTCCTGGCACCGGCGCGACACCCTGAAGAACATCCGGCACAATCAGGAGTTCGTGGTCAGCGTTCCCGGAGTGGATCTGGCCGACAAGATCATGCCCACGGCCATGCACTATCCGCCCTCGGTGGACGAGTTCGAAAAGGCCGGCCTGAAGGCGCGGCCCTCGGCCATGGTGGCCCCGCCCGGGGTGGAGGGCTGTCTGGCCTGGCTGGAGTGCCGTTTGCACAAGCAGTATGTTGAAAAGAACTACGTGCTGGTGGTGGGGCAGGTGCTGCGCCTGGAGGTTCGGGACGACCTTGTCAACCAGCGGGGCGGCATGGACCTGGCCAAGGCCCAGCCCTTGCTGGCCAGCCTGGATCGCGAGGGCATGCGGTGGGCCACGGCCCGCGACCTGGGCAAGGGCGAGCCCTACGGGGCCATGTTCCCCAACGGCCAGGACCCCATGGCCCAGCGTAAGCAAAGCCAGGACTCATAGCCGCCGGGGGTCGCCCTCAGGGATGGGCCTGCTTCCAGCGGTCCATGATCTGGCGCACCGCGGCCGGCCGGTCGGTCATGATGCCGTCCACCCCCCGGTCCAGGATGGCGAAGATATCCTGCTCCGGTGGCGCCTGGGCGTCGATCGCGGGCAGCAGAAAACTGAAGGCGGTGAGGAACACGAAGGTGGAACCGCCGTCTTCGGCCACCCGCCGGATCAGTCCGCGCGGGGAGAGCATCTCGCTATAGGAGGTCTCCAGGGCCCGGCCCCGCATGTCCCGGCCGATGGTGAGCAGGGCCACCTGTTCCAGGGCCGAGAGGCCGGTGGGATAGCTCTCCCCGGCCAGCTCGCGAAAGGCGTCGATGATGCTGTCCGAGGCGCTGACCACCACGATGGTGCGTTGGCCGCGCCCCTGGTCCAGCAGGCTGATAAAGGCCCTGAGGTTGTCCTTGAGCCCCTTGCGGCCGTGGTCGTCGAGCTTGCGCTTGAAGGAGCTCTTCATCTCGATGTTGAGCGGGGCCTCGGGGTAGAGCGCCAGGAACCTGGCGAGCGGGAGCAACTGCCGCCGCTGTTCGCGGGGAACCCCGCTAAGGTCGATGTCGTCCTCGTCCATTTCCTTGAGCACAGGGTCGCCCACCCAGGCCTTGCCCTCCAGCTCGTCCCATGAATAATCGTATATTTTGTTGCGCTCTCGCTCCTTGGGCCGGGTCGGCTGGCCCTCGATGAGCACGTTGCTCAGCTTGGGGCCGTGCCAGACCACGAACTGGCCGTCCAAGGTCAGGTGCACGTCCAGCTCCAGCACCTCGGCCCGGGCCACGTTCAGGGCGTGGTCAAAGGCCATGGCCGTGGACTCCGGCGCCTCCAGCACTCCGCCCCGGTGGGCGAAAAGGATGGGGGTGGACAGATTGAAGATGGGTTCGATTCTTCCCATGAGCGTCCCTCGCATGGCAAAAGGTTGGGGACCGGCGCGTCGCGCCCGGGAGAATCGTCCGGCTGGGTGAATGCAAGGCGGGCTGGGATGTAGTGACGAGCCCCCCGTGGCCTCAAACTAGCAAGTCAGACCCGTGATGGGCAACGGGTTTGCGGTTGCCACGAAAAAGGGCCCGGCCCGCGCGGTCCGGGCCCTGGTTTGCCGCCCGCGTGGGGCGGGGCTTATCTCAGTAGGTCCACTTGCCTTCAAACATGGTGATGGGCGGATGGGCCGCCGGGTCGGTGAGGATGTCCAATAGGGTCAGGCCCGGCTCGGACATGGCCTGGTCCAGGGCCCCGGGCAGCTCGGCCGGGTCGGTGATGCGCACTCCCTGGCAGCCGCAGGCGCGGGCCACGGCGGCGTGGTCCACCGGCCCCATGTCGATGGCGTCGCTGTGGTCGCCGAACTTCACGTTCTCCGCGTGCACCTGGTAGCCCAGCACCGAGTTGTTGAGCACCATCAGGGTCAGGTCCAGGCCCATGCGCCGGGCCGGCTCCATCTCGGCCCAGCAATGGCCGAAGCCCCCGTCGCCCACCAGGCACACCACCGGCGAGGAGGGCTGGGCCAGCTTGGCCCCCATGGCCATGGGCAGGCCCCAACCCAGCCCGGCCAGGCCGCGCGGGGTGATGAAACGCATGCCGGGCGCCAGGCTGGTGAGGTAGTTGGCGATCCAGATGGAGGAGTAGCTGGCATCGGCCACCACGATGGTTTCCGGGGTCAGGCGCTGGTTGAGCTCACCCATGACCCGCTCGGGCCGGACGGGCTGCTGCTCCGAGGCTAGACGCGGGGCCGCCTCCTCGGCGTGGCGGGTCTTGCCCTCGGCGATGCGTTCCTCCAGGCCGGGCCGCGCCTGTTGGCGGGCGCTCAGGTCCTTGCCGGCCATGATGGCGGCCAGCTGGCCCAGCACCAGCTTGGCGTCGCCCAACAGGGGCAGGGCCTCGTAGTTGCGCCCGATCTCCATGGGGTCCGCGTCCAGATGGATGTAGCGGGCGCCGGTGGGGTAGAGCGACCAGGAGTCGGTGCCGTTCTGGTTGGTGCGGTTGCCGATGAGCATGATCACGTCGGCCTCGGTCACCAGCTCCCGCTGGAACTTGCCCATGCCGCCGCTGCCCATGAAGTATCCCACCACTCCCACGCTGAGCGGATGGCGCTCGTCCACCGTGCCCTTGCCCATGACCGTGGTGGCCACGGGAAGGCTCGCCGCCTCTTGCAGGGCGGCCAGCTCCTGGCTGCCGCCGGAGAGGTGCACTCCGCCGCCCGCGATGATCAAGGGGCGCTGCGCCGTGGCCAGCATCTCCGCCGCTTGTTCCAGCAGAGCGGGCTCGGGCATGGTGCGCTCCAGGGGAAAGCCGCCCAGGTTTTGGCTGCGGGGCGCGGGACCGCTCTGGCTGGGGGCCAGCAGCAGGTCAGCCGGCAGGAGCAGGGCCACCGGGCCGGGGCGTCCGCTGGTGGCCGCGCGGAAGGCCATGTCCAGATAGTCGTCCGCCCGCGAGGCCTGGTCCAGGCGGCGCACCCACTTGGTGCAGGCCCCGAACAGAGCCATGTGGTCATACTCCTGGAAGGCGTTCTTGTCGGTCTGGGCAAGGGCCACCTCCTGCACCAGGGCCACCACCGGCACCGAGGCCTTGAGGGCCTCGGCCAGGGGCGGCACCAGCAGGGTGGCCGCCGGGCCGTTCTGGGCGGTGACCACCGCGGCGCGGTGGGAAACGCGGGCAAAGGCGTCGGCCATGGCTCCGCCGGCGTTTTCGGTGCGGTACCACATCTGGCGGATGTTGTGGCGCTTAGCGGCCAGGTGCAGTCCGCTGGGCAGGCTCTGGCCGAACATCTGGGTTACGCCGTGGCGCACCAGGCCCTGGGCCAGGGCGTCGGCCACGGTTCCGGCGAAATCCAACACCTGGGCTTGCTGTTGATCTTGGTTCATGGGGTCACCTTTGGATTGTGTGTTCTACTTGGCTTGAATGGGGCCCAGGATGCGTTGGGCATTTCCCTGCATCACGGCCTCTATCTCTTGGGGAGTGAACTCGATGCCCTTGGGAGCCTTTTCCGGCAGGCTCTTGAACAGATTCACCCACCACTGGTTGTCCATGTCGTAAAGGTTGAAGGCCGGTCCGTCCGAGGCGAACAACAGGTTGTTCGTTCCGGCTATGGAGAGAATATCCCGCAGGTAGCGGCAGAACAGGCCGTAGTCGCGCATGGCCAGGGGCTGCCAGCCGGAGATGTCGGCCACCAGGTTGGTTTTCTTGCCGATCAGAAAGGCCAGCTGCTGCCACCAGCCAAAGGCGGCGTGGGCCGCGATCACGGTGAGCTCCGGGAAATCCAGGGTCACGTCGTCCAGGTGGATGGGGTCGGTGTACTTGTTGCGGAAGGGCGGGATGGCCGCGCCGGTGTGGCAGAGCACCGGCACCCCCAGCTCCACCGCCTTTTCGTAGTAGGGGTAGACCATGCGCTCGTTGGGATAGAAGCCCGCCGCCGGGTCCAGCTTGAGGCCGCGCATGCCCCACTGGGTCACCGCCTTGTCAAACAGCTCCACTCCGTTTTCCCGCCTTGGGTCCACTCCGAAGAAGGAGCCCAGGCGGCCCTGGTGACGCTGGGTGATCTCGGCGAAGCAGCGGTTTTTCTCTTCCACGCTCACCGGGCACTCGCCCAGCTCCAGCCCCAGGTCCAGGGGCATGAGCATGGTGTAGGCGATGCCCGCCCGGTCCATCTGCTCCACCAGCCGGTCGCCCTGGGGATCTGCCATGACCTCGAACATCTTGGCCGCGATTGCCTTGGGGTCGGCTTCCTGGCCCGCCTGACGGCGCAGGTTGGCCGCCCGCTCCACCAGGCCGTTCCAGAACTGCTCGGGCAGCCATTCTCGGTTGAACAGGTGATGATGAAAATCGATGACCACGTCTTGCTCCTTGGCTGAAAGGCTAAAGGCCCAGATAGGCCTCGCGCACCTTGTCGCTGGCCAGCACCTCCTGGGCCTGGCCGGAGAGCACGATCTCGCCGTTCTCCAGCACATAGCCATAGGAGGATATCTTCAGCGAGGCGGTTACGTCCTGCTCCACCAATAGGACCGTGGTGCCCAGCTCCTTGATCAGAGCGATGGACCTGAAGATCTCCTGCACCACGATGGGAGCCAGGCCGATGGAGGGCTCGTCGAGCATGAGCAGCTCGGGGGAGGACATGAGCCCGCGCCCGATGGCCAGCATGCGCTGTTCGCCCCCGCTGAGGGTGTTGGCGATCTGCTTGGAGCGTTTGCCCAGTATGGGGAACATCTCCATCACCTTGTCCAGGTTCTCCTGGCGCTGGTCCTTGGAGCGCTGGGTCATGGAGCCCATCTCCAGGTTTTCCCGTACGGTCATGTAGGGGAACAGGCGGCGGTTTTCGGGAACCTGCACCAGGCCCAGGCCCACCCGCCGGTGGGCGGGCATGCCCTGGATGGGCTGGCCGTTGAAGCTGATGCTCCCTGCCGCCGCGCCCGCCAGACCGGATAGGGTGTTGATCAGGGTGGTCTTGCCCGAACCGTTGGAGCCCACCAAAGACACGATTTTGCCCGGTTCGATGCTCAGCGAAACCTCGCGCAGGGCCACCAGGTCGCCGTACTTGACCGAGAGTTTGTTGACTTCAAGCAAGCTCAAAATCATCCCCCAGGTATGCCTTGATTACTCGTTGATCCTCGATGACCGCGCGGGGCTCGCCCTCCACCACCTTTTCGCCCTGGGCGATGACCATGATGCGCTCGGACAGGGACATGATGGCCCGCATGACGTGCTCCACCACGATCACGGTGATGCCGTAGTCGCGTATCTTGCGGATCAGGTCGATGGCTTCGTCGATCTCCGAGTGGTTGAGCCCGGCCATCACCTCGTCCAGCAGGATTACTTTGGGTTTGGTGGCCAGGGCGCGGGCCATCTCCAGGCGCTTCATGTTGGCCAGGGTGAGGGAGTTGGCCGGCTGGTCCTTTTTGTCCAGCAGGCCCACCAGGGCCAGCACCTCCAGGGCGATCTCCCGGGTGGTGGCCGACAGGGTGTGGTGGCAGAAGCCGCCCACCATCACGTTGTCCAGCACCGACATGTTGCCAAAGGGCTTGACCAACTGGTAGGTGCGCCCCATGCCCAGGCGGCAGACCTGGTGGATGCGTCTGAGGCCGGTGATGTCTTGGCCGTCGAACTCCACCCGGCCGCTGGAGGGGCGGTAGACTCCGCAGATCACGTTGAACAGGGTGGTCTTGCCCGCCCCGTTGGGCCCGATGATGCCCAGGATCTCGCCGGGCTGCACCGAGAAGCTGATGTTGCTGAGCACCTGTAGCCCGCCGAAGTCCTTGTTCACCGCGTGGGCCGCGATGATGGGACGGCCGCCGTCCACCGCGGCCGCGGCCCGGTCCTCGAAGTGCAGCTTGGGCACCTCCTCGGCCGGGGGGTGCGCCGCGGCCCCGAACTTGGGCAGCAGCTCCAGCAGGGCCAGGTACTTGTTCTCGATCAGGGCCTTGATGCCGTGGGGCATGAACATCACCACCAGGATGAGGATGCAGCCGTAGATCACGTAGTGCAGGCCCTGGATGCCGCCGCCCACCCAGGCCCGCAGAAACTCGCCCAGGGGGATGAGGATGGTGGCTCCGATAATGGGCCCCACCGCGGTGCCCAGCCCGCCCACCATGGACATCAGGGCCAGCTCCACCGAGGTGTTGACCGAGAAGTCGGAGTGGGGCTCCAGGAACAGGACGTACTGGCTGACGATCACCGCGCCCAGGGCGGTGAGCACCCCGCTGAGCACAAAGGCCATGATCTTGGCCCGCGAGGTGTTCACCCCCAGCGACTCGGCGGCCTGGTCCTCGTCGCGCAGGGCGGTGAGCTGATAGCCCAGCTTGGAGCGCTCCAGGACCAGGGATACCACCAGCACCAGCACCATGTAGGCGAATGCCAGGACGGCGTAGTGATTCTTGGACTCGAAGATAAGGTTGTACCAGGCCGGCTCGTAGGGGATGGACAGGCCCTCGGAGCCCTCGGTGAGGCCCCGGAAGTACACGGCCAAAAGCTGCAACACCTCGGCGATGGCCAGGGTGGCCAGGGTGAAGAAGGGGCCCTTGAGGCGCAGGCAGGGGTAGCCGATGATAAACGCCAGCACCACCGCCACGCCCATGGAGGCCCATATGCCCAGCACCGGGGGCACCCCCAGCTTGGTGAACAGCACCGCCGAGGTGTAGGCGCCCACGCCGTAGAAGGCGGCGTGGCCCAGGGATATCTGGCCCGCGTAGCCGCCGATGATGTTCCAGGACCCGGAGAGGCCCGCGAACATGAAGATCATGAACAACAGGTTGAGGTAAAACTCGTTGGGCACCAGCGCCGCCGCGGCCAGCACCATGATCAGCAGCAGGGTGGGCAGGTACACACCCGGCGAACCGAGGTTCTTGAAGTATGAGCTCAGCATTATTTAAGACCCATTTCCTCGGAGCCGATCATGCCCATGAGGCCCGACGGCCTGAATAGCAAGACCAGCAGGAAGACCACGAAGTAGACCATCTCCTTGAGGGCAGGGTCTATGTAATAGCCGCTCAGGGAGTCGATGATGCCGATGATCAGGCCGCCCAGCAGGGCTCCGACCATGTTGCCCAGCCCGCCCAGCACCACCACCACGAAGGCGGTGAGCACGAAGTAGGCCCCCACCGAGGGGAAGACGTAGTACAGGGGCATGATCAAGCCACCGGCCAGGCCCACCATGGCGCTGCCCAGGCCGAAGGTGATCATGTAGATCTTGTTGGGGTTGATGCCCATGAGCCGTGCCGCGTCCCGGTCCTGGGCGATGGCCCGGATCTGCTTGCCCAGGTCGGTCTTGCCCAAGAACAGCCAGGTCAGCCAGGCCACCGCGATGGAGGACAGGAACACCAGCAGGCGCGACAGGGAGATGTTCAGGTCGCCGGCGTGCACCACCTGCTTGGCAAAGGCCATGTCGATGGAGCGGTAGTCGCCGGAAAAGAACACCAGGGCCAGGTTGATGAGCACCACCGACAGGCCCACCGTGGCGAAGATCTGCATGTAGGAAGGCGCGTTGCGGATGGGGCGGATGATCACCTGGTCCACCAGCATGCCCACCAGGAACATGGCCGGGATCACGATGATCAGGCTGAGGTAGGGATTGAGCCCCAGTATTGAGTAGCAGAAGTACGAGGCGTACATGGCGATCATCAAGATTTCGCCGTGGGCGAAGTTGATCACCCGGACCACCCCGAAGATCAGGGTTAGGCCCAGGCTGATGAGCGCGTACACTCCTCCCAGAAACAGCCCGTTGATTAAAACTTGCAATAAAACCATGGTTGGGCACTCCCGCTGTCCGCGCCTCCCCAGTCGCGCGGTAGGTGGCCGGCCGGGCCCGGGAGGAGAACGGTTCTGTCGGGCCCTGCCGGCCGGT
>JAIPEN010000013.1 GCA_021737145.1 Desulfarculaceae bacterium
AAGCGCCCGCCGGAAACTCCGGCGGGCGCTCTCTTTGGGCGGGCCTTCCCCGCCGCCCCAGCCATCGGCCCGGCCCAGCGGCCCGCTCGACTCCCCGCCCGGATATCCTGCCCGGCCTCGCGCCACACGAAAATGGCCGCCCCCTTTGAGAGTGGCCTCCCTGGCAACCCGCGCCATTCCATCGTGCCCGGCCACTTCGCCCGGCCGCGCGCCCAACAAAAAGGCCGCCCCCTTTGGGAGGGGCCTCCCTGGCAACCCGCGCCATTCCATCATGCCCGGCCACTTCGCCCGGCCTCGCGCCCAATAAAAAGCCCGCCCCCTTTGGGGAGCGGCCCGGCGTGTCTGTTTGGTTGGGGCTTTTTCTAGGAGCCCCCGCCCTTGACCATGAGCTTGTCGCCCGGGGTGATGGCGCTGGAGCGCAGGTTGTTCCAGCGCTTGAGCTGTCTGGTGCTCACCCCGTAGCGGCGGCCGATGCTCCAGAGGTTGTCGCCCCGCTTGACGATGTAGATCTTGGTGCGGGCGGGCTTGGTGTCCACCTTGCCCTCGGCCTTGTTGCTGGGCACGTAGAGCACCAGCTTCTGGCCCACCGACAGGCGCGAGGAGCGCTTGCCGTTCCAGCGCAGGATGTCGCGCCAGTTCAGGTTGTAGGCCCGGGCGATGTGCCACATGGTGTCGCCGCGGCGCACCCGGTGGGTGATCTTGTGGGTGCCCCGGGGGCTGGAAGCCAGGCGGCGGGTGGATCTGCTGCTCTTGCGGCTGGCGGTGCGGTAGGCCGCCCTGCCGCCCTTGGGGGGAACCACCACCTTCTGGCCGATGCGCAGGCGGCGGGGGTTCAGGCGCGGGTTCATGGCCATCAAGTCGCCCAGGCTGACCCCGTGCACCCTGGCGATGCGCCCCAGGGTGTCGCCCCGGTGCACCTTGACGGTGATGGCCCCGATGCGGGCCTTGCGCTGGGGAACCGGCAGCTTGGCGTAGGCGATCTCGAAGCTGGCCTTGCGGCCGGGCGGAATGCGCAGGGAATATTCTTTCCCGGTGGGGGGAACCGCCCAGCGCCTGAGCTCGGGGTTGAGGTAGTTCAGCTGGCGGCTGTTTATGCCGGCCAGCTTGGCCGCCACCCCCAGGGAGGTGCCGGGATGGACCTCAACCACGTCATAGGCCATGGGCGCTTCGTAGACAATGTTGGTGAAACCGTACTTTGCCGGCTCCTTGGCGATGATGGCCGCGGCGATCATCTTGGGCACGTACTGGCGGGTTTCCCGCTTCAGGTAATAGCGCCGGCCCTGGCTGATGGACCAGAAGTTGTCGGCCTTGTAGCGCTTGAGCGCCCGGCGGATCTTGTTCTCGCCGGCGTTGTAGGCCGCGGCGGCCAGATACCAGGAGCCGAACTCGGCGTGCAGGTCCTTGAGATAGCTGGCTGCGGCGTGGGTGGACTTGACCGGGTCGCGCCGCTCGTCCACCCAGTAGTTGATCTTCAGGCCGTAGCGGCGGCCGGTGGCCCGTATGAACTGCCAGGGCCCCACCGCGTGGGCCCGGGAATAGGCCTGGCAGGAGAAGCCGCTCTCGATGAGGGCCAGATACACCAGGTCCTCGGGCAGGCCGTGCTCCTTGAGGATGGCCCGCATCATGGGCAGATAACGGCCCGAACGCGACAGCCACACCTTGAAGCGCTTGGGCACCCGGGTCTGGAAGTAGTCGATGAAATACTCGACCCGGGAGTTGATCACGATGGGAATGTCGTAGGTGACCTGCTCGGGCTGGTCGGGCTGCTCCGCCGGCTTCTTGGTCTCGGTGACCACCTCTTTCTCGCCCAGTTCCTTGAGCTCATGGGCCACGCGGGCCGAGATCTCTGCCTGGGGAGGCTTGAGGGGTTTGACCGTCACCACCTGGGGCTGGGGGGCGGGCGCCTTGCTGGTGGTGGAAGAGGTGGAGGCGCAACCGGCCGCGGCCAGGGCCAGGCATGCGATAACTAGGATTGTCTTTAACTTCATACTTCCATCCGCCGAGGGCGATCTTTTTCGCCCCATGGGCATTTGGGCTAAGATAGCAGAGAGGGCTTTGGCTGTAAAGTGCTTGGTTCTATAAATGCTTGCGAGCCAAAGCCCTTTTCGGACAAGGCCATTAAGGGTTTGACCCCGTGGACCGCCTCGGGTAGATTTTCTAGGCGCGCGAGGGGGTTTCAAACCCACCCATGATTCGGGGAGCCGGTTACTTCGTCATGCCTGTAAAAACTGTGTTCCGTAGCCTGGGCCCGGCCCTGGCCGTCCTCGTGTGCCTGGCTCCCGGCGCGGCTTTGGCCGCTTCCGGGGCCGGAGTCGACGATCCCTTCAGCGGCCAGAGCTTCTGGTGGATCCTGGCCCTGGTCTTCGCCGGGGGCCTGGGGCTGAACCTCACCCCCTGCGTCTACCCCTTGATCCCCATCACGGTGGGCTATTTCGGCGGCCGCTCCTCCACCCGCAAGGCGGTGGTGGGCGACGCCCTGGCCTATTGGCTGGGCATGACCGTGATGTACGCCGCCCTGGGCAGCCTGGTGGCCTTGGGCGGGTCCTTCCTGGGCCAGGCCCTCAGCCACCCGGCGGTCATCTTGTTTCTGGTCGGGGTGCTCCTGGCCATGGCGGCCAGCATGTTCGGCCTGTGGGAGTTTCGGCTGCCCGCCTCCCTGAACAAGGTGGCCGCGGCCAACCGCTCGGGCATGTTGGGGGCCTTCCTGATGGGCCTTACCCTGGGCCTGCTGGCCGCGCCCTGCGTGGGGCCCTTCGTGGTGGGGCTCATGGCCCACGTGGCCAAGGTGGGCGAGGTGGGCTACGGCCTGCTGGTGTTTTTCATCCTGGCCGCCGGCCTGGGCCTGCCCCTGGCGGTGCTGGCCGCCTTCTCGGGCTCCATCTCCCGCCTGCCCGGAGCGGGCGAGTGGATGATATGGGTGCGCAAGTTCTTTGGCCTGATCCTGGTGATCATGGCCATCAACGTGGCCAGCCCCCTGCTGGGCGGCGGGGCCGCCCGCTGGCTGACCATCCTGGCCGGGGTGGTCGGGGGCATATACCTGGGCTTTGTGGAAAAAAGCGGAAAGGGCAAGTTCGTGAGCTTCAAAAAAGTTGCCGGCCTGATCATCCTGGTGGCCGCGGCCAGCTTCTGGTGGTTCCTCACCCCCTCCGGCGGGCCGGACAAGACCCAGTGGGTGGCCTTCACCCCCCAGGTTCTGGAGCAGGCCCAGGCCGAGAACAAGCCGGTGGCCCTGTTCTTCACCGCCGACTGGTGCGCCCCCTGCAAGAAGCTCAAGTCCCAGACCCTGCCCGACCCCGGGGTGCAGGCCCTGCTGGCCCAGTTCGTGCCCGTCAAGGCCGACTTCACCTCCGACCCCGGCCCGGCCGCCCAGAACCTCATGCGCCAGTACCGGGTGCGCGGGGTGCCCACCATGATCTTTTTGGACGGCAAGGGCAACGAGGTCACCGAGAGCCGCTTGGTGGGCTTCATGCCGGCTGATCGCCTCATCCCCTTGATCAAGATGGCCCTGGCCCGCGCCAAGATGGCCGGAGGGCAGTAGCCCACATCCTTTCCGGAGGGTGGGCGGCAGGGCATCACCTAGCAAGCTTCAGGTGGTTGTTATGAACAAGGAAAAGGCGTTCTCAACAGGCAGTTTCCACCTGGGCTCGGCCCAGCCAGCCGCAGGCAGACAAGGCGGCCCAAGGCTTGGGCTGCCAAAGGGCTTCAACGGGAGTCCTAGACGCTGGTGGGGGCAAATCACTGCCCGACCCGCTTTGCCGCCAGCGGCACGCTGGCAAGCGAGGGTCGTAGGCGTGGCCCAAGCTACGTCGAGGCCCGAGCGCAGCCAGCAACACCGTATGCCGGTGGCTGGCGCAGCCGGACGCGCGGCCTTCGGAAAGGAGGTGGGCTAACATGGCTTTTCAGCCCGCGCCTCCCGGCCCGGCCGACCTGGCCCGCCTGGTGCGGGTGTCCCTGGGGCAAGAGGCGGCCGACGGCCTGATCCGCGACGCAAGGGTGGTGGGCGTCTTCGACCACAGCGTGAGCGAGCCCACCTGCGTGGCCCTGGCCTGCGGCCGGGTGGCCGCCCTGGGCCAGGAGGCCGAGGCCTGGGCCGGGCCCCACACCGAGATCTGCCAGGCGGGGGGGCGCTACCTGATCCCCGGTCTCATCGACGCCCACACCCACCTGGATTCCCTGTTCGGCCTGGAGGCCTTCGCGGCCCACGCCCTGGCCAGCGGCAACACCACCGCGGTCAGCGAGATGGCCATGGTGGCTGGGGCCTGGGGCATCGATGGGTGCCGCGCCTTCATGGACGCGGCCCAGGCCAGCCCCCAGCGGGTGCTGCTCACCGCCCCGCCCCTGGTGCCGCCCTTCCCGGCCTGGGAGACCAGCGCCGGGCTGGACCGGGATGGCTTCAATGAGTTGCTGAACCACCCCGCCTGCCTGGGGGTGGGCGAGACCTACTGGCCGGCCATCACCGACGGCGAAGAGCGGGCCCAGGCCAACTATGCCGCCGCCCTGGCCGCGGGCAAGCGCATCGAGGGCCATGCCGCCGGGGCCCGGGGGGCCAAGCTCATGGCCTATGCCGCCGCGGGCACCAGCAGTTGCCACGAGTCCATCAGCCCCGAGGACGCGGCCCAGCGCCTGTCCCTGGGCCTGGCGGTGCAGGTGCGCGAGGGCTTCGTGCGCCGCGAGATGGAGGCGGTGGTCCCGGCCCTCAAGGATCTGCCCGAGAGCGGCCAGGTCATGCTGGTCACCGATTTGGCCGACTTCGACGACCTGATGTCCTGGGGGGCCATGAACCCGCTGCTGGCCAAGGCGGTGGCCTTGGGGGTCGCCCCGGCCCGGGCCGTGGCCTGGTGCAGCCTCAACCCGGCCCGCTACTTCGGCCTGGACCGTTTGGGCGCGGTGGCCCCCGGCTGGGTGGCCGACCTGGTGCTGGTGGAGGACTTGATCGAGTTCCGCGCCTCGCGGGTGTGGCTGGAAGGCCGCGCCGTGGCCCGGGACGGCAAGCTGCTGGGCGAGCACCCGCCCTACGTTTATCCGCCCGAGGCCCGGGCCACCATGCGCTGCCCGGCCCTCACCCCGGAGGCCTTCGCCCTGCCCGCCAACGGCGAGAGCGCCCTGGTCCGGGTGGTGGAGGCATCAAACCCCACCATCACCAGGGAGGGCGAGGCCGTGGTGCCGGTGGAGGCGGGCAACGCCCGGCCCGACCCGGCCCAGGACGTGCTCAAGATCGCCCATATCAACCGCCACAGCCGAGAGCTGGAACTGGCCGTGGGCTTTGCCCGGGGCTGGGGCCTCAAGGACGGGGCCCTGGCCAGCACCGTGATCTGGGACACCACCAACATTTTCGTGGCCGGGGCCAGCGAACAGGACATGGCCGTTGCCGCCGAGGCGGTGCGGGCCATGGGCGGCGGCTGGGCCGTGGCCCGGGGGGGCCGGGTGCTGGCCTCGCTGCCCCTGCCCATCGCCGGGGTGATCTCCCCGGAGCCCCTGCCCGGCATCCTGGCCTCGGCCGAGGCCTGCCGCGCGGCCCTGGCCGAGCTGGGCTGCCCCCTGCCCCGGCCCTTCCTCACCGCCCAGACCTTCTGCTTCACCGGCCTGCCCTTCCTGCGCCTGACCAACAAGGGCCTGGTGGACATCCGGGCCCGCAAGTTCGTGGAGGTCGTCAAGTGAGACTGCCGCGCCGGGCCCTCCTGGCCGTCCTTGTCGTCCTGTGCCTGGCCGCCCCGTCCTGGGCCCTCACCGTGGCCGGCAAGGTGGTGGACCACAACGGCCGGCCGGTGGCCGGGGCCCTGGTCAGCGACGGGGAGCGCATCGTGCGCACCGGCAAGGACGGGGCCTATAGCCTGGCCAGCCGCCCCGAGCTGGTGGTGGCCCTCACCGCACCGCCCAAGATGCGCCCGGCCGGGCGCTGGTGGTGGCCCGCCGGGCGGGCGGCCAAGCTGGGCACCCTGCGCCTGAAAGAGGCCCCGCCCTCATCCAACCAGCGCTACCCCCTTTCCGTGATCAGCGATCCCCATCTTTACGTGGCCGCTCTGGAGCCCTCCTGGGCCGCGAAAAAGGTGGACTCCCGCCTGCCCATGCTCACCTGGCAGCGGGTCATGGCCCGGGTGCGCGACTTCGGCCCGGCCCTCACCCTGGTGGCCGGCGACCTGGCCATGGAGGCGGACAAGGGCGACCCGGCCCGGGGCAAGGCCTACATGGAGATGGCCGCCGAGGCGGTTAACCTGATGCCCGGCGCCTGGCGGGCCACCCCGGGCAACCACGACGTGCGCTACGACGGCGGCAAGGTGAGCCTGGCCCAATGGCGGCGGCACCTGGGCCCGGCCCGCAGCGTGTATTTGCTGGGCCCGGCGGCGATCATCCTGCTGGACAACGTGGGCCTGACCAAGTCCCGCGACGGCAAGGCCAGCGACTGCGGCCTGACCAGCCGGGCCGGCCTGGTCTGGCTGCGCTCGCTCCTGGCCCTGCTGCCCCGAAAAACCCCCCTGGTGCTGGTGAGCCACTACCCCCTGCTCTCGCCCCTGGCCGGGGTAAACCCCCTGTATCCCCGGGCCCTGGTGGCCGGCCAAAAGCCCGGCAGCCTGGCCCTCAGGGACGTGGACCAGAACACCGCCCTGATCATGCGGCTCTTGCAGGGCCGCCCCGTGGCCGCCCTGATCAGCGGGCACCAGCACGCCTGGTTCAACAACGTGCTCATCAGCGCGGCCGGCCCCTTGCAGCAGATCGGCGCGCCCGCGGTGTGCGGCCGCTGGTGGCAGGGCGACATGCGCTACGGCCCGCTGAAGTTCAAGCCCGGCTATCTGGAGGGCTGGCTGGTCAAGCGGGGCGGCAATTGGCAGGTGCGCTTGTCCATGGTGCAGATCACCCTTGCCAGCAAACCCTGATTGGGGCGGCTTCGCCAGCCACCGGCATACGGCGTTGCCAGCATCGCTCGGGCCCCGACGTAGCTTCATCCACGCCCGCGGCCCTCGCTCCCTGGATGCCTTGTCTGCCGGCGGCTGGCTGTGCCGGTCATGGGGGATAAAGGTGGCCCGCGCCACTCGCGGACTGCTAAGATAGGCTCCCGGAGGAGACAAGCTTGGCAGCAGTAAACGACTTCGCGGTTCGCCGCCGCCGCATGGTGCATGACCAGATCGCCGGCCGGGGCATCCGGGACAAGCGCCTGCTGGCGGCCATGAACGACATTCCCCGCCACATGTTCATGGACCAGACCCTGTGGCGGCGGGCCTACGAAGACCACCCCCTGCCCATCGGCAACGGCCAGACCATCAGCCAGCCCTACATGGTGGCCCTGATGACCGACGCCATGGGCCTCACCGGCTCCGAAAAAGTGCTGGAGATCGGCACCGGCTCCGGCTATCAGACCGCCATCCTGGCCAAGCTGGCCGACTGGGTGTTCAGCCTAGAGCGCCTGTCCGAGCTGAGCCGCGCGGCCCAGCGGGTGCTGGAGGAGCTCAAGCTCTACAACGTCAATCTCATCGTGGGCGACGGCACCAAGGGCTGGCCCGAGGAGGCCCCCTACGACGCCATCATCGTCACCGCCGGAGCCCCGGTGACCCCGGGCCCCCTGGTGGAGCAGCTGGCCGAGGGCGGCCGCCTGCTGGTGCCGGTGGGCGACCGGGGCATCCAGACCCTTTTGCGCATATCCAAGCGCGACGGCCGGGTCATCGAGGAAGACCTGGGCGGCTGCCGCTTCGTGGACCTGATAGGGGAGCACGGATGGTAGAGACCGAAAGGCTAATCAGCGTAATCGGCGCGGGGGCGCCCACCGACGAGCAGGAGGAGCACGCCCGCCAGGTGGGGGTGCTCTTGGCCGCGCGGGGCTGGGGCCTGGTGTGCGGCGGCCTGGGCGGGGTGATGAACGCGGCGGCCCGGGGCTGCGCCGAGTCCGGCGGGCTCACCGTGGGCATTTTGCCCGGCCACTCCCGCCGCGAGGCCAACCCCTGGTGCAAGGTGGTGATCCCCACCGGCCTGGGCCAGGCCCGCAACCTGCTGGTGGTCATGGCCGGGCACGGGGCCATCGCCATAGGCGGCGGGGCCGGCACCCTCAGCGAGATCGGCCATGCGCTCAAAATGGGCCGCCCAGTGGTGGGCCTGGGCTCCTGGCACATCGAGGGCATGCACCAGGCCCACGAGCCCGAGGATGCGGTGGCCACCATGCTCAGAATGGTGGAGTGAAGCACCGAGAATAAAGTTGGGAAAAAGTAAAAGGCTCTGAATGAGCCAAGGTTTTCTTGCTGGCCCCGATAGCTGTGCTATCGGGGCCGCGACGCGTCAGCGGCGCGGCAAGAAACGGATGCGGCCGGGCCTGCCCCGATCTTTCTTGCCGCCTTGCATCCGCTCGGCAACCCCGGCAGACAAGCCGCCGGGGGTAGCAGGGAATAATACAGAATAGCCGTCATCGCGAGGAGCGGCGGCCTGAATGTTGGTAACGAAAAAGGCGGTTGTCCCGCCGCGAGGTGGCGATCTTCGATTGAAATCTTCATGCGGCGGGCAGGAAAAGAAATCCTTTTCAGGTCCCGGGGAGACAATGCAAAGGAAGATTGCCACAGCCCGCCGCAAGAGGTCTTCTTCCCTCAACAACCCCTGAGAGCGGCGGACCTCGCAATGACTCACTAACCTGAAAAACAACCGTGTTGTAATGGGGCATGCAGAATAGCGTAGGTTGGGTAGAGCGAAGCGAAACCCAACGAATCCTTAAAAGGTATTGTTGGGTTCCGGGGCAGGAGCCCCTCTACCCAACTCTCGCATCTTAAACCTAGTCTAAATTTTCAACCGAAAAAGCGGTGAAACAAGGCCACCCAGATGGCCATGCCTATGCCGAAGTCCAGGTGATTGACGCAGCTCAGGACGATGAAATCGGTTTGCCGGGGGGACTTGGAGGCCAGGAAGCCGATACCGATGGCGGGGTAGAGCCACAGCCAGGGGAAAAGGACCGTGGCCAAGCCGAAGAGCAGGGGCGCCCAAAGCCGGCCCTGGATGGCCGGGAACCACATTTCCAAGAGCAGGTAGAAACCCGCCAAGGCGATCCCGATCAAGTAATGGGAAAGCGAGGCGGCCTTGACTTCATTGCGCAGGGGTGGGGTCTGGTCGATGTCCTGGTGGGTGAACTTGCCCTTGAGCATGTACAAGGCCCAGCGCCCGGGGACCTCGGGCCCCACCGTGGGGCGCACCACCTTTGATTTGATAAGGAACCTGGCCGACAGGTCCATGAACAGGGTCGCGAAGCAACCCATAAGGAGGGATTCCAGGATAAACAGCAAGGGGCCTACCCCACCACCCGCTTCAGCGCCGCCTTGATGACTTCTTCCAGGCCCGCGCCCTCGCCCGCTTCCTTGAGGGCCTTCTCGACCGCCTTCTTGGCCTTGGCCTCGGGATAGCCCAGGTTCATCAGGGCGCTGGCCGCATCGTCCAGCATGGGCGCGGCGGCCTCGCTGGGAGCCTCGCCCTCGCCCGAGTCCATGGGCAAGCGTCCCTCCAGCTCCACCACCAGGCGGGCGGCGGTCTTTTTGCCCACGCCTGGTATGGCGGTGAGCTTGGCCGCGTCCCCGGCCCGGATGGCCGCGAACAGGTCACCCGGCGGCATGCCGGACAGAATCGCCTGGGCCAGCTTGGGCCCCACCCCGCTCACCCCCACCAAATGCCCGAAGGCCTGCCACTCGGCCTCGGACATGAAGCCGTGCAGATGGATGTGGTCGTCGCGCACCACGGTGTGAATAAGAAGCTGCACCGCGTTGCCGGTGTCGGGCAGGTCGCAGAAGGTGGTCAGGCTCACGAACACGCGATAGCCCACCCCGCCGCACTCCACCACCACATGGTCGGGCCGGCGGGTGATTATGGTCCCGCTCACCGAGGCGATCACTTTAGCTTCTCCAGGGTGGCCGCCAGGCGGCGGCTTTGCAGATGGGTCAGGGCCAGGGCCAGGGCGTCGCTGGCGTCCAGGGGCAGGTTCTTGCCGTTCACCCCGGCCAGGCGCTGGGCCATGGCCCGCACCTGCTCCTTGCTGGCCCGGCCGTTGCCCACCAGGGATTTTTTCACCGTGGCCGGGGGATATTCGTGGATGGACAGGCCGGCGTTGACCCCGGCCAGGATGGCCACCCCCCGCGCCTGGCCCAGCACCAGGGCGGTGCGGGCGTTCTTGGCGGTGAACACCCCCTCCACCGCCATTTCGGCCGGGGCGTGGCTCTGGATCAGTTCGCTTAGCTGGTTGTGGATGATGGCCAGGCGCTCGGGCACCGAAAGCTTGGCCGGGGCGCTGATCACCCCAGCCGTCATGAGCTGGAGCCGCCCGCCCGCGCCGGAAGCCACCACCGCGTAGCCGGTGCGATGGCTGCCGGGGTCCAGCCCCAGCACGGCGGGGGCGGGGGACATCGTTCCTACTCGTCCAGGTCCGCCAGGAGGGCCTCGTCGATGTCGAAGTTGGAGTACACGTTCTGGGCGTCGTCGGCCTCGTCCAGGGCCTCCATAAGGGCCATGATCTTGGCCGCCTCGCCCTTGTCGGTCACCTCCACGGTGGTGGAGGACTGCTTGGTAATCTCCGCCTCCACCGGCTCCAGGCCGGCCTCGGCCAGGGCCTCGTTGACCGTGTTGAAGTCGCTGGGAGAGGTGTGCACCTCCCACACGTCGCCCTCGTCCACCACGTCCTCGGCTCCGGCCTCCAGGGCCGCCTCCATCAGGGTGTCCTCGTCCACCGCGTCCTTCTCGAAGGTGATGATGCCCTTGGCCTCGAAGAGGTAGCCCACCGCCCCGGCCTTGGCCAGGGAGCCGCCCCGCTTGGTCAGGATGTGGCGGATCTCGCTGGCCGCGCGGTTCTTGTTGTCGGTGAGGCACTCGATGAGAAACGCCACCCCGCCGGGACCGTAGCCCTCGTAGGTGATCTCCTCGTAGGTGACCCCCTCCAACTCGCCGGTGCCCTTTTTGATGGCCCGCTCGATGTTGTCCTTGGGCATGTTCTGGGCCTTGGCCGCAGCCACCGCGGTGCGCAGACGGGGGTTGCCCTCCACATCGCCACCGCCGGACTTGGCGGCCACGGTGATTTCCCGCATCATCCGGGTGAAGATCTGGCCCCGCTTGGCATCGGCGGCGCCCTTTTTGCGCTTAATGGTGCTCCACTTGGAGTGACCCGACATGGCAGTCTCCTGAAACTATGGTTCTGGGGCCTGGGCGGCCTTTTTCAGACCCCTGCCCAGGAGGTATATTTCCTTGCTTGCCGAGCGGCTGGCCTCGGGCTTGTGGCCCTTGCCCAGCTTGAAGGCCCTTTTAATCCGCCGGATGAGCTCATCCACCCCCGGCCCGAAGTAGACCTTGGCCAAAAACGAGCCGCCGGGCTTGAGCAGGGCCAGGGCCAGGTTCAGGGCCGCCTCGCTCAACTCCAGGCTGGCCGCGGCGTCGCGGTCCTTGATGCCGGTGGTGCGCGGGGCCACGTCGCTGAGCACCAGGTCGAAGATCTCGATGCCCGTGTCGCCGCGAACGCCTTTGGCGGTCAATTCCAACACATCGGCCTGGATGAATTGCGCTCCGGGAGGCATTTCCACCCCCGGCGGCTGCAGGTCCACTCCCACCAAACGGCCCTTTTTACCCACCTTTTTGGCGGCATACTGCAACCAGGAGCCGGGATGGCAACCCAGGTCCAGCACCGCCTGCCCGGACTTCAAAAACCCGTAGCGCCGATCCATTTCAGATAGCTTATACACCGAACGGGCCGCGTAGCCTTGGCTCTTGGCCCGGCGGTAGTATGCGTCAGGGTGTCCGGGGCGGGTCATGGCTGGTCAAATCTAGCACAGGCCATCGTGGGGTACAAGGGGCCAGAAATGCTGCAATGTCGCCTTGGCGAGGCAGCCGGGTACGGGTTATAGTAGCCCCCATGGACGACTTGGCACCAGAGATATACCGCCAGCGCCTGCTGGTGGAAGGCCACTACCGCCACCATTTGGACGCCAAAGGGGTGGCCGCCTTTTTGCCCGAGCTGGCCAAGGCCTGCGGGCTCACCCCCTACGGCCAGGTGCTGGTGCACTCGCCCGACGGCCAGGGCCAGGAAATTAACCAGGGATTCGATGCCTTTCTGCCCCTGGTGGACAGCGGCATCGCGGCCTATTTCTGGACCGGTCCCCGTTTTTTCAGCATAGTCCTCTATTCCTGCGCCCCCTTCCCCACGGAAGCCGCCCTGGAATATTGCGCCTCGGCCCTGGGCGCGGACGGTCCTCTGGCCAGCAAGGCCTTCTAGAAAAAAGAGGAGACCCGCCATGTCTCAATGGGAGATATACGCCCTCATGTACGCCGGCCCGGTGGAAACCAGCCGGGCGGTGACCCTGTGGAACCGCGACTTTGATCAAAACCACCAACGGGCCTATTACTTCTGGTGCCTGTTGGGCGAGGGCGGGCCGGTGGTGGTGGACGCGGGCACCCACCCGGACACCGCCGTGGAGCGCGAGCTGCCCTCCTATGAGAGCCCGGACCAGGTGCTGGCCCGCCTGGGAGTGGATGCGGCCGCGGTCCCCCATCTGGTGCTCACCCACCTGCACTGGGACCACGCCGGAGGCGCGGGCCTGTTCCCCGGGGCCCAGGTGCATGTGCACCGCGAGGAGTGGCGCTTTTGGCAGGAAGACCCGGTGTCCCGGCGGGCCCTGTTCCAGTGGCTCAGGGACGATCCCACCGGCCGGGCCCTGGAGCGGGCCCGCGATGAGGGCCGCCTGGTGCTGCACGATGACGGCGACGCCCCGCTGCCCGGCCTGGAGCTGGTCGCCGCGCCCGGCCACACCCCGGGGCTCATGGCCCTGGCCGCGGACACCGCCCAAGGGCGCGCGGTGGTGGGCAGCGACTGCGGCCACACCTGGGACAACTACGCCCTGGATTGGCCCAGCTCCTTTATCTGCGACCTGCCCGCCTGGCTGCGCTCCATGGACAAGCTCAAGTCCCTGGCCGCCAGCGAGCGCCTGCTCATCCCGGGCCACGACCTGGCCATGAGCCAGGACTTCCCCGAAGTGGCCCCGGGCGTGACCCGTTTGGTGTGATTTTCGCCTGCCGGCCCCAAAATTTTCTCAAAAATATTCGTGCTAGCTCTTGCAAACCAAGCACTTGGTGCTTACTGTTCTGCTGTTAGCACTCACTAACCGCGAGTGCTAACAAACCGGGCCCAAGAGGGGGGCCGGGATGAACCGGAATCAACAAGGCATCAATTAGGCATTCATATCCGTCTGTTAACAGAGATGAAGGAGAGGGACGCATGGAAATTAAACCGCTGCAGGACCGCGTAATCGTGGAGCGGCTGGAGGAGGAAACCAAGACCGCGGGTGGCATCATCATCCCCGACTCGGCCAAGGAAAAGCCCCAACAGGGCAAGATTCTCGCCGTGGGCCCGGGCAAGGTGATGGACAATGGCACCAAGCTGGAGATGAGCGTCAACAAGGGCGACAAGGTCCTGTTTGGCAAGTACTCCGGCTCCGAGGTCAAGATCGACGGCAAGGAAGTCCTCATCATGCGCGAGGATGACATCCTGGGCGTCCTCAAGTAGGCCCTTTCGCCAGATCAGGCACATTTAGACTCTAAAAAGAATCCATTCAATTGGAGAGGAAGATAGCACTATGGCCAAAGAGCTGAAATACGACGTCAAGGCCCGCGAGGCCATGATGAAGGGCGTGGACGCCCTGGCCAACGCGGTCAAGGTAACCCTGGGCCCCAAGGGCCGGAACGTGGTCATCGATAAGGCCTTCGGCTCCCCCACCATCACCAAAGACGGCGTGACGGTGGCCAAGGAGATCGAGCTGGAGGACAAGTTCCAGAACATGGGCGCCCAGATGGTCAAGGAGGTCGCCTCCAAGACCTCGGACGTGGCCGGCGACGGCACCACCACCGCCACCATCCTGGCCCAGATCATCTACCGCGAAGGCTCCAAGCTGGTGGCCGCCGGTCATAACCCCATGGCCATCAAGCGCGGCATCGACAAGGCCGTCGAGGGCGTGGTCGCCGAGCTGCAGAAGATGTCCAAGGCCACCAAGGACCAGAACGAGATCGCCCAGGTGGGCACCATCTCCGCCAACAACGACACCACCATCGGCAACATCATCGCCGAGGCCATGAACCAGGTGGGCAAAGAGGGCGTCATCACCGTGGAAGAGGCCAAGAGCATGGAGACCACCCTGGAGGTGGTCGAGGGCATGCAGTTCGACCGCGGCTACCTGAGCCCCTACTTCGTCACCGACCCCGAGAAGATGGAAGTCAACCTCGACGATCCCTACCTTCTGATCCACGAAAAGAAAATCAGCGCCATGAAGGACCTGCTGCCCGTGCTGGAGCAGGTCGCCAAGAGCAGCCGTCCCCTGGTGATCATCGCCGAGGACGTGGAGGGCGAGGCCCTGGCCACTCTGGTGGTCAACAAGCTGCGCGGCACCCTGAACGCCTGCGCCATCAAGGCCCCGGGCTTCGGCGACCGCCGCAAGGCCATGCTCGAGGACATCGCCATCCTCACCGGCGGCACCGTGATCAGCGAGGACCTGGGCGTCAAGCTGGACACCGTGACCCTGAACGACCTGGGCACCGCCAAGAAGGTGACCGTGGACAAGGACAACACCACCATCGTCGACGGTGGCGGCAGCCGCAACGCCCTGGAGGGCCGCGTGCGCACCATCCGGGCCCAGATCGACGAGACCACCAGCGACTACGACCGCGAGAAGCTGCAGGAGCGCCTGGCCAAGCTGATCGGCGGCGTGGCGGTGATCAACGTGGGCGCGGCCACCGAGACCGAGATGAAGGAAAAGAAGGCCCGCGTGGAGGACGCCCTGAACGCCACCCGCGCGGCCGTGGAAGAGGGCATCGTGCCCGGCGGCGGCGTGGCCCTGCTGCGCTGCGTGGACGCGGCCGACAAGGTGCGCGACAAGGTCAAGGGCGAGGAGAAGTTCGGCGCCGACATCGTCAAGCGCGCCCTGGAAGAGCCTCTTCGTCAGATCTCCTTCAACGCCGGCAAAGAAGGCTCCATCGTGGTGGAGAAGGTCAAGAACACCAAGGGTTCCGACGGCTACAACGCCCAGACCGACACCTACGAGGACCTGCTCAAGGCGGGCGTCATCGACCCCACCAAGGTGACCCGTTTTGCCCTGCAGAACGCCTCCTCCGTGGCCGGCCTGCTGCTGACCACCGAGTGCATGATCGCCGAGAAGCCCAGCGACGACAAGGGCGGCGCCCCGGCCATGCCTGGCGGAATGCCCGGCGGCATGGGCGGCATGGGCGGCATGTACTAGGCCGCGCCGCTTAACCCAAGCGACTGAAAAAGCCCCCGCTCTTCGGAGCGGGGGCTTTGTGTTCAGCGCCGAGATATGGCCAGGACGGCCGCTAAGAAGGCGTTTTGGTCAGGTCGCTGCCGCCGGATAATTCAGGGCAGATCCAGGTTGCCGTCCTGGTCCAAAGGCCAGAAGGGGTTGAATGCCACTTCAAACAGGTGCCCATCCAGGTCCCTGAAATATCCGCTGTATCCTCCCCAAAAAACCTCTTGGGCCGGCTTTACGATTGTCGCGCCCAACTTGGCCACCTCTTCCAGAACCTCGTCGACCTCTTTTTTGCTCTTGGCGTTGTGGGCCAGGGTGATGCCGGAAAACCCCGTGGGCTCATCCTCCACGGTCGCGTCGTCGGCCAAGAGCTTCCTTGGATAAAGGGCAAGGACGATTCCCCCTAATGGGAACAGAGCCAGCCCGTCCTCGCTGGCGGATGATTTTTGCCAACCCAACCCTTTTTCATAAAACTCCACGGACCTTTTTAAATCATTCACGCCAAGCGTAATCACATTTATTTTCTGCCTCATATCATTCCCCACAAATTACTGGGCTCACCAAAAACGCCTTGCCGCCACTCCCGGCACAATCAGCCGTCAGCGGGCAAGGCGCCCGGCGAACGCCGCCGGCAACGCCGAATTTCAGCGTCTGGCCAAGCCGGCGCTAATTCGAAGCGGCCACGTCCTCGGGGGAGGCCACCGACACCAACAACCCGTTGCAGTCGGTGCAGTATTCGGGCTTGCGCACCTTCTCGTCGTGGAAGACCTTGTCGGGCCGCACCCGGCCCAGGAAGCGCTGGGCCTCTTCCCAGGCCGCCTGGGGGCTGAAGTCGACGGCCGCCATTTGCAGCGATTGCAGCACCTGTCCGTCGCTGGTGTGCTGCACCACGGTCATCACCTCGGGCGCGTCCTCTTCCTCGCCCAGCACGGTGATGGTGGCCATGCCCCCCAGTCCGTCGAAGTCCGGGTTGAGCGAGCCGTGGCGGCAGGAGGACACCGGGGTCTCGGGGTCGTTGACGTACTCGCCCACCGCGTGGGCCAGCTCGTGGCCGTCGCTGAGCTTGTGGTCGGTCTCCTGGGCCCAGGCGGCAAAGGGACCGGCGGCCACCGGCACGGGCAGCACCTCCACCTCCATGGCCCGGAGAAAGTGCATGAGATACCAGTTCTGTTTCACCTGGCGCTGGTAGTCGGCCAGGGACGCGCCGTCGCCGGGTCGGTCGTACACCGCGCGCCAGTCGTCAAAGGTAAACACCGGCAGGCGAACCGTTTCATGGCCCTTGGCCACAAAGCGCTGGGCCAGGGAGCGGGAGGTGTCGATTACTTTCTTGAGATCCAAGGGGCCCTCCAAGCGAGAAGCATTTTCATCATAGTTTGGCCTCCAATCGCCCCCTGGTCAAGCCGCCCTTGCGCCGCGGCCCTGGCCAGGGTAATGGTGTCTGATACCCCGCGACCCCAGGAGAGAGCATGGCCCCGACTCCACTCCCCCGGCCCTACCCCGTGAGCCCCGAAGGCAGCCGCTTTGCCCGGCGGGCCTGGTGGAGCCGCTGGGAGCTTACCCCCGGGGTGAGCCTGAAAACCACGGTCACCCTGCGCCCCTCCCTGGCCCGGGCGGCGGCCGATCCCTGGCGCCTGCTGGCCGCGCTCGGCTGGGCCGCCTCGGCCGCCCTGTCCCTGCACCCCCGCTTGAACTTCTTCACCTTTTGGGGCCGCCTGACCTGGGCCGGCTGGCCCCCCCGGGTGGCGGTGGTGCTGGAAAACGGCGATTCCACCTGCGACATGGTGGTGATCAGCGGGGCCCACCAGATGAGCCTGGATCAACTAAGAGCCCGTTTGGCCGCCCACCAGGGGGCCCTGGGCCCGCTGGGGGCGCGGGGCCGCCTGCGCCAGGCCCTGCCTCTTACCACCTACTGGGTCGAGCGCCTGAGCGGCTCGTTCACCCGCGACTACTGCCGGCGCAACGCCCCCCTGTTCATCAGCATGCTGGGCATGCCCTCCATCGAGGCGGTGAGCTTCACTCCGGCCCACTCCATGGGGCTCTATCCCGGCGCGCTCAAGGACGGCTGTCTGCCCCTGGGGCTGTGCTTCAACCACCAACTGGCCAACGCCCGCCCGGCGGGGCGCCTGCTGAGCTGCATAAAAAATCTATTGGAAGAGCAAGCCTAGAATCCGGACCGGATCGCCTTTTTGATTTGAGCTAAATCCGGCTTAAGCTCCTGGGCCAACAGCAGCTTGCCGTGCTTGTCCAGCACCAGCACCGCCGGGGTGGCGATGAGGTCGTAGGCGTCGGCCAGGGGCAGGGAGTCCTTGGGGCCCAGGTCCATGAGCCAGGGCTGGGGAAGCCCGCTCTGGGCGGCATAGGCCTTCACCGCCGGGGTCATGGCCTTGCCGTCGGTGTTCACGGTCAGAAGCACGAAGGGGTTGCCCTGGAAGCTCCGGCCCAGGCTGAGCAGCTTGGGCATGTCGATGCGGCAGTGGGGGCAGGTCACCGACCAATAGACGATGAGGGCCACCTTGTCCTTGACCAGATCGGCCAGGCGGTGGTCCTTGCCATCGGTGTCGGGCAGGGTGACCTCGACCAGGGGCTGGCCCGGCCCCACCAAGGCGGCGGCCGGGGCGGCGGCCAACAGGCTGACCAGCAACGCGAGTATGATAAACTTGGACACCAAGGCTCCTTATCTCCACAGGGGTCGCCTGTCAGTGTAGCAGAGCCCGCACGGCCAGTCCAAGGAGACCCCCTTTGCTTAAAACCGCCCGTCACGGCGAGGTGACCCGCTTCAAGATGGGCCGCGAAATGGACGGCCAGGTCATGTACTGGTGCGCCGCCTATCTGGTTGACGGCCTGCTGGTGGACAGCGGCTGCATCCACACCGCCCAAGAACTCCTGGAGGCCTTGAAGGACAACGGGGTTCGCCAGGTGGTGAACACCCATTCCCACGAGGATCACATCGGGGCCAACGCCCTGCTGGCCGCCGAGCTGGGGGTGGAGCTTCTGGCCCCGGCCCAGGCCCTGGACTACATCGCGGGCAACGCGCCGCCGCTCTACCCCTACCAGGAACTGATGTGGGGCAAGTCACCGCCCAGCCGCCCCGCCCCCCTGGGCGATCAGGTGCGCACCCCGTCCCATCGCTTTGAGGTGATCCCCACCCCGGGGCACAGCCAGGATTCGGTGGTGCTCTGGGAGCCGGACCAGGGCTGGGCCTTTGTGGGCGACCTGTGGCTGGTGCCCAAGCCCAAGACCAGCCGCGATTTCGAGAACAACCGCCAGACCCTGGTCTCGCTGAAGCGCCTCCGGGACCTGGAGCCAAAGACCTTGTTCACCGGCCTGGGCGACGTGGTCGAGCCGGGCGCCCAGGCCCTGGGCCAGACCATCGCCTGGCTGGAGGAGCAACAGGCCCGCATCGAAAAGCTGGCCGCCCAAGGGGTGGAGCCGGCCGAGATGGTGAAGCGGCTCTACGGCGGGGAGAGCTCCTTCCACGGCCTGACCCAGGGCCAGTTCTGCTATGAGAATTTCGTGCGCTCCTTTCTCAAGGGGCCTTGAGCCGGACCGCGGCCCCGGAGTAAAGTGAAGGACAACCGCAGACAACGCCCGCACGCGCTTTGGGGCCGGGAGCCCCGTAACAACCGGAGGGGGATATGAGACCCTTGCTGAGGCATCTGGCCGTGATGGCCGCCCTAGTCCTTTGCCTGGCCCTGGCCACGGCCGCCGGCGCGGCCACCAGCGCCGAGCTCATCGCCCAGGGCGACGCCGCCTACGACCAGCGGGCCGACCTGGCCAAGGCCAAGGAGGCCGCCACCATCTACGAGGCGGCCCTGGCCGCCGACCCGGGGAGCGAACAGGCCGCCTGGAAGCTGGCCCGGGCCCAGTATTGGATCGGCCTGCACAGCCCCAAGGACCAGAAAGAGGCGATCTACGACAAAGGGGTGCAGGCGGCCAAAAAGGCCATCGCCATCAACCCCAAGAGCATCGCCGGGCACTATTGGCTGGGGGTCAGCTACGGGGTCTACGGCAGCGCCAAGGGCATCATGGAGAGCCTGTCGCTGGTGGACCCCATCAAGAAGGAGATGGCCACGGTCATCGAGATGGACCCCAACTACGAGGCCGGCGGGCCCTACCGGGTGCTGGGGCGGCTCTACTACAAGCTGCCCGGCCTGTTCGGCGGCGACAACGACCTGGCGATCGAGAACCTCAAGATCGCGGTGCACAAGGGTCCTCAGCGCTACTTGAACCACATCTACCTGGCCGAGGTCTATTACGACGAGGATGAGGTGCTCAAGGCCAACGGGCTGTTGAAGACGGTGGTGGAGGGGCCGGTGGAGCCGGGCTACGCGCCCGAGACCGCCGAGTGGAAGGCCCAGGCCAAGGAAATGCTCTCCAAGCACTAGAGGGCCGCAAGCTCAACCTCCGGGCCGGTCCCGCCGGGGCCGGCCCGGTCTTATAATGAGGCAAGGAATTTATGCGACGCCCGGTGGTGGACATGGCCGCCTGCACCATGTGCGAGGGCTGCCTGGACCTGGCCCCCGAGGTCTTCGGGCTAAACCAGGCCGGAGGCTACATCGAGGTGGCCGAGCTGGAGGCCTATCCCGAGGAGTTGGTGCAAGAGGCCGTCGCCGACTGCCCGGCCGAGGCCATCGCATGGGAGGAGGCGTGATGAAACGCTGGCGCTGCACGGTCTGCGGATATGTGCACCAGGGCAAGAGCCCGCCCGACCCCTGCCCCCAGTGCGGGGCGCCCATGAACCGCTTTGTCCTGGACCAGCCCTTGGAGCCGGAGCTGGAGGAGATGGTGCGGGCCGCCTTTGCCGGCGAGGCCAAGGCCGCCGCGCGCAACAGCGCCTTTGCCCGCCGGGCCAAAGCCGAGGGCCTGCCCCAGGTGGCCGCCCTGTTCGCGGCGGTGGCCGAGGCCGAGCGGGTGCACGCGGCCGAGCTGCTGCCCTATCTGGAGGGCGCGGTGGGCTCCACCGAGGAAAACCTGCAAGCCGCCTTTGAGCACGAGATCGACGCCAAGAGCGGCCACTACCCGCCCATCATCGCCCAGGCCATCAAGGCCAAGCGTCCCGATTTGGAGTGGGCCCTGGTGCGCTCCCGCGACGTGGAGACCCGCCACGCCGAGCTGTACAAGCGGGCGCTGGGGGCCCTGGCCGCCGAGCGCGAGGTGACCTACCACGTGTGCGAGGTCTGCGGCTACGTGTTCGACGGCTCGCTGCCGGACAAATGCCCGGTGTGCCTGAGCGGCAAGGACAAGTTCAAGAAGATAGGTTGATCCTGGTTTGATCCAACACCAAGGCCCTTCTCCACGGCGGAGAAGGGCCTGGCTTTTTGCGCTCCAAAGAGGCTAATCCCCGATGGCGACCCCGGCGGTGGCATCGTCGATGCACTTGCTCAGCTCATCCTGGCTGGCGTCCTTGGGGTCTTTGAGCGCCGACACCGGGCAGATGAACTGGTTGCCCGCCTTGTCCTTAACCCACACGAATCCCTCATGAGTTTCAGCCATGGCCCTACCCTCCTTGCTAATGGGACATTAAATCCAGATTGAAGCCGAAGGGGATTTAATGTCAAGCGGGGAGTAGGACTTTAGTTGTCGGCTGAAAAAAGGCGCGCGGGGCCTACAGCTTATACTCCAGGCGCTGCCGCCGGGACCGTGGCGAGCCGCCCAGGCTGAGCCAGCGGCCGGGCCAGGCCAGCAGCCACAGGGCGGGCAGGGCCATCAGGGCGTCGCGCACCGCGGCCTCGTACCCCGCCGGATGCTCCGCCTGCCCCGGGAAGCAGCCGCAGTCAAAGCCGGCCCCGGTGAGTCCGGCGTAGATCATCAGGCCGGTGAAGAACACCATCAGCCCGGTGGCCCCCAGGGCCGCCGCCCGGGTGGCCAGGCCCAACAGCAGGCACACCGCCAGCACCAGCTCCAGCCAGGCCATCAGCACGCTGCCCGGGTTGACCAGCCACAAGGGGATGAGGTCGTAGCGGGCCACCGCCGCGGCAAAGGTGGCCGGGTCCCACACCTTGTCGTGGGCCGCCCACAAGAACAGCCCGGCCAAAAACAGGCGGCAGGCCAGGGAAACAAGCTCGGCCAGGGACCTCATGGCCGCGCCCTCCGGGGGGCCCGCACCGGCAGGCCGGCGGCCTTCCACTGGGCCAGGCTCCCGTCCCACACATAGACCCGGGCCAGGCCCTGGCCCCGCAAATACTGGCCGATCTGGGCGGCGGGCCAACGGCTGCGGTAGCGGCCGTAGACCACCACCGCCGGAGCCGCCTTGAGAATGTCCCCCAGCAGGGGCCAGAGCAGCTTTATCTCGCCGGGATAGAGGTTCACCGCTCCGCCCGCGTGGGCCAGCTTGTAGTCCCCCGCCTCGCGGGCGTCCACCAGCATGGCGCCCTGGGCCAGCAACCGCTCGGCCTGGGCCAGGTCCGCCTTTTGCCAGGCGGGACTGCTTATATAGGCGGGCAGCCAGCCGATGCCCTGGGGCATGACCAGATTGAAGACCAGGCCCGCCGCGGCGGACGTGGCCACGATGATGGCCAGGGACAACAGCATGGGGAGGGATCGGCGTCGGCGCAAGCGAACAACTCCAGCGTGGTTACCGGAGCCAGTGTAGCCCGCCGGATGCCCGTCCGCAAGCCGCCCGGCCGGCCAGTTGGGAGAGACTATCAAAGCAGTTGAAACAACCTTATTTAAGTGCTACATTCATCAGTCGACACCACAACTTATCTTGGAAACGCTGGGACGTCCGCAGAGGAGGGGCAGCGTGAAGCGCCTGCTTGCAATAGTGTTGGTGTTGGCCATGGCCGTGGTTTCGCTCAGCTCCTGTAGCGGCGGCGGCGGCGGAGGCCAAAGCGGCAACACTCTATCCAAAGACGACATCGTCATCATGTTGGGCAACTCCATCACCCGGCGCGGCGATTGGTCGGGCCTGTTCCCCAACAACACCTTCCTCAACTACGGCATCGACGGCGCCGAGACCAGCCAGATCCTCTCGAGGCTCAGCGCGGCCCTGTCCCGCAATCCCAAGGTGCTTTGCATCATGGGCGGGATCAACGACTTTATCCACGGCCTGTCGGTGAGCACCGCCTACAACAACCTGCGCCAGATCGTTATACGTTCCAAGGCGGCCGGGGTCATCGTCATCGTGCAGGCCACCCTGTACACCGGCGCGGACTATCCCAACTCCACCCGGATCAACCCCAAGGTGACCGAGCTGAACCACATGCTCAACGGCCTGGCCACCGCCGAGGGCCAGACCTGGCTGGACCTCAACTCCACCATGGCCGAAAACAGCACCCTCAAGGTGCAGTACCTGCTAACCGACAACCTGCACCTGAACAGCGACGGCTACGCGGAGTGGGCCGACCGGCTCAACAGCGCCCTGCCCTAGCCCGCCCCACCAGCTAGAAACAACAGCGCCCCGGCCGATCATGGCCGAGGCGTTTTTTTGTGTAGCTAGCCTTGCAGGCCGTCCGGGACGCCAGTTCACCCCGCCCCCTTTGCCTGCAACAGGGGTAGGCTGCTCCAGGCGCAGCCGAAAGGCGAAGTTGTGGGGGTTTGACGACGCAGGCGTATATGGCAATACGCCGAGGAGGCAAAGCCCGAAACGAGCCTTGCAGGCCGCCTGGGGCAGCCTACCGGTACATCATGTTGATCAGGTCCGCGTAAGTCTCATTAATATACTTGCGCTTGACCTTCATGGTGGGGGTGACCTCGCCGTCCTCTTCCAAGAGCTTCTTGGGCAGGATGGTGAAGCGCTTGATCTGCTCCACCCGGGCCAGGGTCTTGTTGACCGTTTCGATCTCCTGGCCGATGAGCTGGTTCACCTCTTTGGCCTTGGTTAGGCTGGCGTAGGTGGTGAAGGGTATTTTTTGGTCCTGGGCATACTTGACCACGTTGTCTTCGTCGATGAACACCAGGGCGGAGACGTACTTGCGCTGGTCGCCGATGATCACCGCATCGTTGATGTAGGGGCTGAACTTGAGCTTGTTCTCGATGTACTGGGGCGCGATGTTCTTGCCGCCGCTGGTGATGATCAGGTCCTTCTTGCGGTCGGTGATGGTCAGGTAGCCGCGCTCGTCCATCTGGCCCACGTCGCCCGAGTGCAGCCAGCCGTCTTCCAGGGTTTCGTCCGTGGCCTCGGGGTTCCGGTAGTAGCCCAGGAACACGTTCTCGCCCTTGACCAGGATCTCGCCGTCGTCGTCGATCTTCACCCTGACCCCGGGGATCTCGGGGCCCACGTTGTCCGCCTCGATGATGTCGCCCTGGTGGATGGTGGTGGGCCCGGTGTCCTCGGTCTGGCCGTACACCTGCCTCAGCGGCAGGCCGATGGCGTGGTAGAACCTCAGCACGTCCGGGCCGATGGGCGCGGCCCCGCTGACCGCCAGGCGCACCCGCTCCAGGCCCAGGCGCTCCTTGAGCTTTTTGAACACCAAAAAGTGGGCCAGGTTGAAGGCCACCCGAAGCCCCGGATTCACCCCGCCCGGCGAAAGGCGGGCCGCGGCCCGGCGCTTGCCCAGCTTCAGGGCCAGGCCGAAGACCAGGCGCTTGAACCAGGTGGCGTCCTTCATCCTGATGAAGATGGCGCTGGAGTATTTTTCCCAGATGCGGGGCACCGCGAAGAACACGGTGGGGCTCACCTCCACCACGTTCTCGGTCACCGTGTCCACGTTCTCGATGAAGTTGATGGTGTACATGAAACGAAGGTGCATGTAGACCGAGAACATGCGCTCGGCGATGTGGCTCAGCGGCAAGAAGCTCAGCAGCTCGTCGTCCTCGTACACCGGGATGGCCTTGGCCAGGGCCTTGGTGGTCCAGAGCACGTTGTTGTGGCTGAGCATGGCCCCCTTGGGCGGGCCGGTGGTGCCGGAGGTGTAGATGAGCAGGGCCAGGTCGTCGCGCCCCCGGGAGGCCAGGCGCTGTTCGAACAGGCCGGGGTTGGCCGCGTCGTGCTCGTCGCCCAGGGCCAGGAGCTCATCGAAGCTCATCACCATGGGGTCTGAAAAGTGCCTGAGGCCCTCGGTGTCGATGACCACGATCTTGGACAGGTTGGGGCAGTCGCCGCGCACCTCCAGGGCCTTGTCCAGCTGCTCCTCGTCCTCCACCACATAGATCTTGGCCTCGGAGTGGCCCAGGATGTAGCCGCACTCCTCGGCCGCGTTGGTGGTGTAGATGCCGGTGGTCACCCCGCCGGCGGCCATGGTGCCCATGTCGGCGTAGAGCCACTCGGGCCGGTTCTCCCCGATCACCGCCACGATGTCGCCGGGGCCCACCCCCAGGGCCACCAGGCCCATGGCCGCGGAGCGCGACTTTTGGCCGTAGGTGGTCCAGGAGATGTCGTGCCACAGGCCGAACTCCTTGACCCGCATGGCGGTGCGCTCCCCCAGACGGGCCACCCGCTCGAATAAAAGCTGTGGAATATTGTTGACGGCCTGGGATTCGGAGGGCGGGGCGGGGGTGCTCATGGGGCGCTCCCTTTGTCTCAGCCTTGGGCCGGGGTTGTGGACTTGCGGCGTGGCTTTCTGCGGCGGCGGCGGCGGCGCTTGCTCTTGGACCCGCTCTTGGCCCCTTGGCGGTCCAGACCGCCCAGGTCGTGGCCCAGATGACGGGCCAGCTCGCAAGCCACCGGGAAGTATCCCTTGGTGGTCACCTTTTTGGGCAGGCTTTGGCCGGGCTGTTCCCAGCGCACAAAGGCCATGAGCCCGGCTATCTGACCGGCCCGCTCCATCACCCGCTTGGCGAAGGCCACCGGCTTGGTCAGCGCGGGCAGGGCATCGCGCACGAACACGGACCACTGGGCGCGGCCCTGGCGTCCGGGGGCGAACTCCATCTGGGCCGCCTGAACCTCCAAGGCGGGCCAGAACAGCAGGCACACCACCACCGGGTCTTCCACGTCGCGGCCTCCGGCCAACTCACGGTCCACCTTGGCCATCAGCTCGCGGGCTTGGGCCCGGGCCTGGCTGTCCTTGGCCCCGTAATAAGGCTCCAGGGTGGGCAGCAGGTGATAGAGCACCCCAGTGGCGTGGGCCAGTTCCAGCCAGTCGGCCGCGGCTCCGCCCTTGAGGTCGCGCATGAGCTCGTCGCGCACCCGGCTGGTGGGACACAGGGCCAGCTTGTCGCCGTGGGCCTGGATGGCCTCCAGGGCCTCGGGGGTCAGGTCCAGGGAGGCGCGGGCCGCGTGACGGATGGCCCTGAGCACCCGCACCGGATCGCGGTGAAAGCGCACCTGGGAGTCGCCCACCCCCCGCACCAGTCCGGCCTTGAGGTCGGCCAGGCCGTTCACGTAGTCCACCACGCTGTAGTCGGCGATGTTGTAGAATAGGGCGTTGATGGTCAGGTCGCGGCGCAGGGCGTCCTCGGCCGGGGTGCCGTAGGTGTTGTTGGCGCACAGCACATCGTTCTCGCCCTCGGTCGCGTCGCCCGCCCGGCGAAAGGTGCTCACCTCGATTATCTTGCCGCCCCGGAAAAACACCTGCACCAGGCGGAAACGCTTGCCGATGACCCGGCTGTTCTTGAACAGACGCCGCACCTGGCTGGGAGTGGCGCTGGTGCTGATGTCGAAATCCTTGGGCCGCCGCCCCAGGAGCAGGTCGCGCACCCCGCCGCCCACCAGATAGGCCTTGTGCCCATGGTTGTGCAGACGGTAAAGAACCTTAAGGGCATCGCTGTCGATGTTTTTGCGGCTTATACCATGCTCGGCCCGGGGGATGATAAGCGGCTCGGGCAGATTTTCACAGGAGGCTGGGGGGGCGGTTGAACTCACTGGCGCTTCCGGCTGGGGTATGCCTCGGACTAGAATTGGGCTACTATCATATAGCATAGAATCCTGAAAATAAAGGGGTTGTAAACATACATCCTGGCAGGGGGAGGATTAGGTCTTGGACAACCTGGATGAGTACCTGGACAGCGCCCGGGCGGCTGCCCGCGCCGGGGCCGAGGTTTTGCGGGCCCACTGGGGCCGGCGGCTCAACGTGGAGAACAAGAGGGCCTTCGACTATGTGACCGACGCTGATTTGGCCAGCGAAAACGAGGTGTTGAGTTTTCTGCGTTCCCGCCATCCCAGTCACGACATACTCTCGGAGGAGACCCCGGCCGACCTGGCCATGGCCCAGGCCCAAGGGGGTCCCCTGTGGGTGGTGGACCCCTTGGACGGCACCACCAACTTCATCCACGGCTTTCCCCACGTGGCGGTGAGCGTGGGCCTGCTCCTGGACGGCCGCCCCGCGGTGGGGGTGGTGGTCGACGTGACCAAGGACGAGGAGTTTTTCGCCAGCCTGGGCGGCGGGGCCTGGCAGGGTTCGCGGCGGCTGAAAGCCACGGACCTGCCCCAGGACCGGGCCCTGCTGATGACCGGCTTCCCTTTCAGGGAAAAAGATATACTGGAGCCCTACTTGCAGCTTTTCACTTCTCTGTTCAGCCGTTGCGCCGGGGTGCGCCGGGCCGGGGCGGCGGCCCTGGACCTGGCCTACGTGGCCGCCGGGCGGGGCCAGGGGTTTTGGGAGCTGGGGCTCAAACCGTGGGATTTGGCCGCGGGCCTGTTGCTGGTGAGCGAAGCTGGCGGAATGGTTAGCGATATCGCCGGCGGGGATAAGGCCCTCTGGTCCGGCGACGTGGTTGCCGCCGCGCCGGAGACCCATCCCTGGATATTGGCCGAATGCCGCCGCTTTTTCGCGGACCGCGCGCAGAGCCGGGGCTAGCCGCTGCCGCCCCAGATATCTTCCCACCCGGGCGCGCAGAGATCCAGGTCGTCGATCTTCTTTTCGCCCTTGGTCTTCTTATAGATGCAGAAGTGGCAGGTGAAATTGGGCCACATGTTGGCCGCGGCAATGTCCAAGCAGAACACGTAGTGCGGACACTCGAAGTTACGCTCCCCCTGATGATTGCGGGGGTTGGCATCATCTGGCAGATACAAATGTTTCAACTCCAGATGTGAAGAAAGCCCGATTTAAGCTAGGTTGCGAAACTAGCACGTTTTTCCCTCGGAGGCAAGTTTTGCTGGCTCAAGCGGGCCGTCTGGTGGCCCACGTGGACATGGACGCCTTTTACGCGGCGGTGGAGCGCCTGGACGACCCCGGCTTGACCGGCCGTCCCATCATCGTGGGCGGCGGCAGGCGGGGGGTGGTTTCGGCCGCCTCCTACGAGGCCCGCCGCTACGGGGTGCGCTCGGCCATGCCCATGTTCCAGGCCCGGGCCCGCTGTCCCCAGGGGGCCTTTTTGCCGGTGCGCATGGAGCGCTACGTTCAGGTGAGCCGCCAGGTGATGCTGGTGCTGGCCGGCTTCAGCCCGCTTTTGGAGCAGGTCAGCGTGGACGAGGCCTACCTGGACCTGAGCGGCACCGAGCGCCTGTGGGGCGACCCGGCCCAGACCGGCCGGGCCATCAAGCAGGCGGTGCGGGGCACCATCGGCCTCACCTGCTCGGTGGGCCTGGCGCCGGTCAGGTTTTTGGCCAAGATCGCCTCTGACCGCGACAAGCCCGACGGCTTGACCGTGGTGAGCGACCTGGAGGCCTTTTTGGCCACCGTGAGCCTGGCCGAGGTGCCCGGGGTGGGGGCTAAGGCCCGGGAGCGCCTGGGGGCCATGGGCCTCAACCGGCTCATCGAGGCGCGCGCCCTGGGGGCCGAGCGCCTGGAGCGGACCCTGGGGGTGTTGGGCCGCCGCCTGTGGGAGCTGGCCTGGGGCCGGGACGACACCCCGGTGACCCCGGAGCGGGAGGTCAAAAGCATCAGCAACGAGCGCACCCTGGAGCGCGACACCGCCGACCGCGAGCTGCTGGGGGCCCATCTGCTGGGCCTGAGCCAAAAGGTGGCCCGCCGCCTCAGGCGTCAGGGCCTCTCCGGCCGCACCGTCACCCTGAAGCTCAAGCACGCCGACCACCGCCTGGTCACCCGCAGCGAGACCCTGGCCGGGCCCACCGAGGCGGCCGAGGAGGTCTACGCCGCGGCCCACCGCCTGTTGGGCGCCTATTCCCCGCCCGGCCCCTTCCGGCTCATCGGGGTGGGAATCAGCGGCCTGGGCGACCCGGCCCAGGGCCAGGCCGGGCTCTTCACGGCCCGGCAAAAAGGCCGCCAAAACGCCCTGGACCGGGCCGAGGACGCCATCGTGGCCCGCTTCGGGGACCAGGCCCTCACCCGGGCCGGCAGCCTGACCACCCTGGACCAGAAGCCCTTCAAGCGGCATAATAAGGACGAAGCCGAATAATTTCATCCCGGGGAGCCCGCTCCCCAAGGAGCCCGTTGATTTATGCCCAGCTTCGCCCAGACCCACGCCCGGGTCACCAGCTATTACGTACTCCAGGACCTGCAGGACATCCGCCAGCAATTGGCGCACGCCGCCCGCTGGAAAAAGCCGGTTTTGATCGTGCCCGCCCTGGCCAGCGAGTTCACCGACCCCGAGAACCGCCCGGTGTTCGAAAACATCGTGGCCGAGCTGTCCGGGGCCTCGTATCTGGCCCAGGTGATCTTCGGACTGGACCAGGCCAGCGAGGCCGATGTGCGCCTGTGCATCGAAATCTGCAAGGCCAAGAAGCTCAACAACTACGTCATCCAGTGGAACGACGGCCCGGCCATCAAGGGCATCTACGACCAGCTCGAGGAAGGCGGTTTCGACCTGAGCCGCCGGGGCAAAGGCCGCAACGTGTTCATGGGCTTCGGGGTGGCCATGGCCCTGGGGGCCACCGCCGTGGGCCTGTTGGACGCGGACATCAAGACCTTCCAGCGCCGCCAGCTCGATCGCCTGTTCTACCCGGTGTTGGTGCACAACTACCCGTTCTCCAAGGCCTTCTACGCCAGATGGAACGGCCAGCGCCTCTTCGGGCGGGTCAAGCGCCTGCTGTTGGACCCCATCCTCCTGGCCCTGAAGCGCAAGTTTTCCGAGGGCAGCGAGGAGAAGGTGCTCAGGCTGGTGGACTTTTTGCTGAGCTTCGACTACCAGCTCTCGGGCGAGGTGGCCATGGACATGTGGCTGCTCAGAAAGTTGCGCTACTCCCTGGACTGGGGGGTGGAGATATTCACCCTCATCGAGGTGTTCAGGAAGGCCTCCCACGTGGCCCAGGTGGAGTTCACCCGCAAGAGCTTTGACCACAAGCACCAGCGGGTGAGCCCGGACGACCCCCACAAGGGCCTGCACAAGATGTCCCTGGACATCATCGACACCCTGCTGCACGCCCTGATCGTGGAGGAGGGCCTGGAGGTGGGCGAGGAGTTCTTTAGGGATCTGGCCCTGACCTACGAGTCCATCGCCGAGGAGATCATCAAAAAGTACTCGGACAACGCCGAGTTCAACAACCTGACCTACGACCGCGACGCCGAGGAGCACATCGTGTACCAGGTGCTCTCCCGGGCCATCGTCCAGGCCGGCGACCACCTGGCCGCGCCCTCCCACCTGGCCGAAAAGATGCTCCGGCTCACCGCCGCCTACGATGACTTCAAGCCCTATGTGGAGCAGGGCCTGCAGCAGACCATCCTGGCCCTGGAGGAGCGGCTGCGCGAGGAGTCCCTGGAGGTGCGCCATCTGCCCTCCTGGGAGCGCATCCAGTGGAAGCTGCCCGAGGTCGCCTCCCACATCGTGGACGCCCTGGAAGAAGACAAGCAGCGCTTCAAATAAGCGCGACATTCATAGCCAAAACGCCTGCCCCCGCGCCATGGACGGGGCGGCCCCGCAATGAGAGGAAATGAAGTGGCCAGTGATTACGACGAATTGACCGTGCAATACGAGGAAGACGGCCAGGTACTGGTGGAGGAGATGGACAAGCAGGTGCTCAACAAGGGCCTGTGGACCACGGTGCTGTTCCTCTACCGCGAGCTGGACAAAAAGACCGGCGAGTTCAAGGAGCCCAAGGCCGGCTTCCGCCGCTACCAGAAGGTGGGCGGCGTGTTCCGCAAGCGCGACGCCATCAACCTGAGCGAAAAGACCGCGCCCCAGGTGGTGGAGCAGCTCAAGGCCTGGTTCAAGATTTAAGCCCGCCCTTTTCAAGCCCCGCGCGGTTATAATGGCCGCCGCGGGGCTTTTTTTGCGTCCCGCCGGGGGAGTGTCTTGCCTGAGCTGATCTTTGCCAACGCCCGCCTGAGCCTGGGCCGCTGGCCCGAGCTGGAGCCGCTGGACGAATACGCGCTGGCCGGCCGCCGGGTCATCGTCTGCGGCCGCCCCGGCTGGCGGGTGGATTACCAGGGGCTCTCCTATGAGAGCGGCGAGGCCTCGGTGCAGAGCGCCCTGGAAGGGGCCCTGGCCGCCTGGCTGGAGCAGGGCCGCCTAAGCGCCATGGCCGGTCTTTCCGGGGCCTTCTTGGTGCTGGTGGCTTCGGGCGACACCCTGGAGCAGGTGCTGGCCTCGGACGAGCTGCCCAACACGGTCTATTGGTGGCAAGGCCCAAGGGGCCTGGAGCTCGGCGACGACTGGCGGCGTTTCACCGCGAGCATCGACCCCTTGGCCTGGGAGTCCTACGACCCCGAGCAACTGGCCTGGTTCAGCCGCCGCAAAACCTGCGCGCCGGGGCGCACCTATTTGAAGGGCCTAAACCGCCTGAGCGCGGCCACCCTGTACCAGGCGGGCCCGGCCGGCCTGGAGGCCACAGCCGCCGCCCTGCCCGATCCCCCGTCCGATGGCCGCGTTTTCACCTGGGAAGACCTCTACGCCGTGGTGGGCCGCCGTTTGTCCGGCGGGCCCTACAGCCTGTGCTACTCCACGGGCATCGACTCCCACCACCTGCTTTACAGCCAGCTCGGCCGGATCGACGACGTGCTGACCATCTACTACGCCGCGCCCTATCAGGACATCGAGCGCAGCCAGGAGGCGGCCGCCGCCCTGGTCAACTGCCTGGCCGCCCAGAAGCCCTATCGCGCCGTGGAGGTGGACTTCAGCGACCCGGCGCACCAGCCCCGCCTGGAGCACGCGGCCGGGCTGGACCCCTTCGCGGCCCACTACTCGGCCTCCATGTACCGGCTTTTCGAGGAGGCCGGCCAGGACACGGTGCTCTCCGGGCAAAACGCGGACACCATGCAGTTCTTCGCCCTGACCTCGCGCATGGGCCCGCGCCAGCTCTTGTTCAAGAGCCCGGCCTCGCCCCAGAGCCCTCCGGCCCGGGTGGCCTACCGCCTGGAGGCGGCCCGCTCCTTTGGCGGGGTCAAACCCGGCGGCATGTTGGACCAGCGCATGCTCCAGGGCCACGCCGAGCAGCTAAACCGCCTGACCGGCGGGCGGGGCTACTGGCCCATCCTGCAATTCAAGCGCATGCACAACATGACCACCGGCAACACCGCCCTGTTCAAAAACGCGGCCCGCTTCTGGAACAAAACGGTGCGCTTCCCCTATCTGGAGCCCCTGGTGTTCTACGTGTCCGCCTACTTCCGGCGGCCCCTGGGCAGCATCCTGGACCCCAAGAAGCATTTGCGCCAGCGCTACCACCGGGTGGAGCATCACGCCATACCCCTGCCCGTGGGCCAGGGAGAGCCCTTCGCGGCCAGCCCCCTTTTCGCCTGGGCCGCCCAGGGCCTGGCAAACCTGGCCCCGGAGCTGAAACAGCGCCTGGACGCCACGGTGAGCGAGCCCCTGGCCCGGGTGGTGCTCTACACCTTTGCCCGCATGGCCGCGGAGGGGCCAAAGGGCCTCCCATAGTGGTTTGGGGCATAATCTTGTGATAATCTAAGGACTTTGAGCACCAGCACAAGGAAGGACGCGGAGTGAAGTTTCGCTTTTGGGGAACCCGGGGCTCCTTGCCCGCGCCGGGCCCGGACACCCTGGTCTACGGCGGCAACAGCACCTGTTGCTCCATCGAACATGAGGGCCGCCACCTGGTCATCGACGCGGGCAGCGGCATCCGCCTTTTGGGGGCCGAGCTCATGGGGCCCGGTCCCATGGGCGGAAGCGAGGACGCCTCCCTGGAGGTGACCCTGCTCATGACCCACCTGCACTTCGACCACATCATGGGCTTTCCCTTTTTCGCCCCGGCCTACACCCCTGGCGCGGTTATCCGCCTGGGCGGCTGGCCCAAGTGCCTCAAAGGCATCAAGGGCATGTTCAAGAACGGCCGCTACGACGGCGGCTTCCCGGTGTCCTTTGCCGAGCTGCCCAGCAAAATACTGCGCGACGAGGCCCTGACCCCGCCCCGCTTCGCCTGGCAGGGGATGGAGGTGCGCACCACCCCCCTGAACCACCCCCAGGGCGCGGTGGGCTACCGTTTCGAGGCCCCGGGCGGGGCCCTGGTGTTCATCACCGACAATGAGCTGGCCGTGGGCGCGCCGCCGCCCAAGGCCCTGGTGGAGTTCTGTTCCGGCGCGGCGGTGCTCATCCACGACGCCCAGTATCTTCCGTCCGAGATGGACATCTGCGCGGGCCGGGGGCACTCCGAGTTCAGGGCCTGCCTGGCCCTGGCCCAAGCCGCCGGGGCGGGCCGCCTCATCCTGACCCATCACGACCCCGGGCGCACCGACGCCCAGATCGAGGCCATGATCGACCAGGCCCGCGCCGAGGCCGGCTCCCTGCCCGTGGAGGGAGCCCGCGAGGGCCAGACCCTGGAACTCTGACCGACCCGGAGGGGGGGCGCCGGATGGCCCGGCTCAAATATTTCCTGCTGGCCAACTCCATGGTCCTTGGCAACTTCCTGGCCAACCTCCTGGGCGTGATGGTCATGGGCCTGCTGGACCGCTTCGGCTACATGGAGTCGGTGCCCCGCACCCCGGCGGTGATCTGGCTCATCGTCCTTTACGACCTCTTCGCCCTCCTCACCGGCCTGATCATCTTTTACATCTACGAGCGGCCCATCCGCCGCCACCTGCGCAATCTGGCCCGCAAGGAGCAGACCCCCCGGCCCCTGCTGTCCCAGGCCCGCCGCCGCCTGCTCAACGAGCCCTGGCTGGGCATGGGCCTCAGCCTGGGGCTGTGGATCCTGGCGGCCATCGTATTCCCCATATTTCTGCACCAGGTGCCCACCGCCGAACACCTGGCCCCGGTGCTGGCGGTGCGCGCCCTGTTCGTGGGTCTGTTGACCATGACCTCGGCCTTTTTCGTGCTGGAGCACATCCTGCAACACCGCCTGGCCCCGGTGTTCTTCCCCCAAGGCGGCCTCACCCGGGTGCGGGGGGCCCGGCGCATCAGCATCGGTCTGCGTTTGGGCATGCTGGTCATGGCCTCGTCCATGATTCCCTTCTTGGCCATCTTCTTCACCATCCAGAGCTCCAAGCGCATGCTGGACCGGGGGGTGATCGCCAGCGCGGAGATGCTGGGCGAGTTGCAGACTTCGGTGCTTTTTTTGAGCATCCTGTTCATGGTCAACGCGGCGAGCCTGGCCTTTTTAACCCGGTCCAACCTGGTTCACCCCCTGCGCGAGATCATCCGCGCCCTGCGTCAGGTGCGCGAGGGCGACTTCAACGCCCGAGTGGAGGTGATGGCCAACGACGAGGTCGGCTACACCGGCGAGGCCATCAACCAGATGACCGCCGGCCTGGCCGAACGCGAGCGCATCAAGGACACCTTCGGCAAGTACGTGTCCCAGCAGGTGCGCGACGAGATCCTGGCCGGGCGCATCCCCCTGGACGGCGAGATCAAGCAGGTCACCATGCTTTTCAGCGATCTCAGAAACTTCACCCCCCTGGTGGAAAACACCGATCCCAAGCAGGTGGTGCAGATCATCAACGGCTACTTCACCCGCATGACCGAGGCGGTGGAGGGCCAGAGCGGCCTGGTGCTGCAATACGTGGGCGACGAGATCGAGGCGGTGTTCGGGGCGCCCCTGGCCCTGGCCGGCCATCCCCGCCTGGCCCTGGAGGCGGCCTGGAACATGCGCGCCGCCCTGGCCGAGTACAACGCCCTGTTGGCCGCCCAGGGGGGCCCGGTCCTGCGCCACGGCATCGGCATCCACACCGGCCCGGCCATGGCCGCCAACATCGGCGGCGGAGGGCGGCTGTCCTATGCCCTGGTGGGCGACACGGTGAACCTGGCCGCCCGCCTGCAAGACCTGACCAAGGCGCTGGGCCGCGACATCCTGCTCAGCGGGACCACCGCCGCCGCCCTGGGCTCCGGGGCCCGGGTGGAGCATTTGGAAAACACCCTGGTCAAGGGGCGCAGTCAGCCGGTGGAGGTCTACGCCGCCCTATAAGTCCCCGGGGTTTTATGCTAAAGTGGGTTTTGAGGAGGGGTGAGCGGGGGCTTGCCCAAGGCCGCGCCATGGCGGCCGATTCGGCGCTCGGGTAGGGAGCGCTTTTTTATACATATGCGGGTGCCAAGGATGATCATCGCCTTCATGATGGACCCCCTGGAGTCCATCTCGCCGGAGAACGAAACCACCTCCTGGTTGATGTACGAGTGCAACCAGCGGGGCCACACGGTGTTTTTCCTGGAGCCCCACGACATCTACGTGCGCGGCTCCCAGCTGGTGGCCCGCATGCGCAACGTCACCGTGCCTCCGGACCTGTCCATGCAGGACTATTGGGGCCAGGCGCTGAGCTGCCTGCAAAAGGACGAGCTGATCTTCGAGGAGATCACCGACATCGACGCCCTGTTTCTGCGCAAGGACCCGCCGCTCAACTACCAGACCATGGAATACCTCCACCACGTGGGCAAGGACGTGTTCATCATCAACTCCACCCACGGCCAGATGGTGGCCTCATCCAAGCTCTATCTGCTCAACTTCCCGGATATCATCCCCGAGACCCACGTGAGCCGCGATCCCAAGCGCCTGCGCAAGATCATCGACGAGTTCGGCGGGGCCATGGTGGTCAAGCCGCTGAGCCGCTCCCGGGGCGAGGGGGTGATCAAGGTCTCCAGCGCGGACCGCGACAACCTGAACTCCCTGATCCACTATTACGTCAACTCCTACAAGCCCTATCCCTACCGCGAGGCCATCATGGTGCAGGAGTATTTGAGCCAGGTGCGCGAACATGGTGACGTGCGCATCATGCTCCTGAACGGCGAGATCCTGGGGGCCATGCGCCGCATCCCGGCCGAGGGTGACTTCCGCACCAACATCCACGCCGGGGCCAGCCCGGCCAAGCACCGGATCACCGAGAGCGACCGCCGCATTTGCGCCACCATCAAGCCGCGGCTCATCGCCGACGGGCTCTACTTCGTGGGCCTGGACATCATCGGCGACGAGCTGGTGGAGATAAACGTGGTGAGCCCGGGAGGCATTCCGCGCATCAACCACCTGGAAGGCATCAAGATCGAGGCCACGGTTGTCGATTTCGTGGAGAAGCAGGTGGCCGCCCTCAAGGGTGGCTAGCCTGGTTATTTCACGAGGGTTGGGTGGCATCCAACAACGAATTAACAATCACGGGGCCGCTATGAAAAACAAATCCGCGCTATCAAGGCACGGCTTGTACTTTGGCCCGGCACAGCCAGCCGCCGTCAGACAAGGCGTCTGGCAAGCGAGGGCCAAAGGCGTAGCCCAAGCTAAGTCGAGGCCCGGGCGCGGCCAGCAACACCGTATGCCGGTGGCTGGCGCGGCCGGACGCACGGCCCTCGTGAAATATCCAGGCTCATCCCGGCCGTGACCCTTCCCCTGATCATCACCCTGCCCCACTGCTCGGCCGAGCTGCCCGCCGAAAGCCGCACCGCTCTGGCCCTGGAGCCGGGGGAGGTGGTCCAGTCAACGGATCTGGGCATCATGGAAGTCTTCGGGCCCCTGCCGGTGCTGGCCCTGCTGCCCGCCTCTTATTCCCGCCTGGCCGTGGACCTCAACCGCGCGCCCGACGACTTCGGGAGCCATGGGGTGGTGGCCGCGGCGGACTACGCCGGGCGGCCGGTGTTCCGGCCGGGGCAAACCCCGGACCGGGCGACCAAGCAGGCGGCGGTGGAGCGCTGGTGGCGGCCCTGGCACCAGCGGCTGGCCCAGGCCCTGGCCCGGCCCGGGGTGGCCGCGCTCATCGACGGGCACAGCCTGGACGGCATCGGACCGGCCGGGGCTCCGGATCCGGGCCGGGCGCGGGCCGAGGTGGTGCTGGGCAACCGGGGCGGAGCGGACGGCGAGGCCCTGCCGGGCCAGGAGCTTACCTGCCCGCCGGAGCTTATGCGCCGCCTGGGCGCGGCCCTGGAGTCCCGGGGCCTGTCCGTGGCCTACAACGCCCCCTATGCCGGGGGACAGGTCATCGCCCGCCACGGGCCGAAGCTCCTGGCCCAGGGCCAGGCCGCATTGCAGATGGAATTGAACAAGGATCTATACGCCGACCCGGCCTACAGCCGGGTCGACCATGAAAGGGCGGCGGAACTCAGCCGTCGCTTGGAGTCGGCTCTGGCTTCGGTGTTTCCTCCCCGGTGAGGAACGAGGGCGGCAGGTCGCACACCGGCATGGTGTGAATCTTGTCGTGCAGGTTGCGCAGGCGGCGGGAAAGCTCCTTGCACATCTGCAGGGCCACCTGGGGATACTCGCGCACCGTCTCCTCGAACTCCCGCTTGTACAGCACCAGCACCTGCACCTCGCCCTCGGCGGTCACCGTGGCCGAGCGGGGGGCATCGTCGAACAGGGCCATCTCGCCCACGTAGTCCCCTTCGCCCAGCTCGGCCAGCTCCAGGGCGCAACCGTCATCGCCGGCCTGGCTCACCTTCACCTTGCCCTTGACGATGAGGTACATGGTCTCGCCCACGTCGTTCTCGGCGATGATCTCCTCGCCGGGGGCGGCCACGTAGTCCTCGCACACCGTGGCCACCGCGGCCAGCTCGGCCACGGCCAGGCCCTCGAATATCTCCATGCGCCTGAGCAGCAAAATTTTTTCCGACAGACTGGTCTCGGCGGCCATGTCAGCTCCTCCCCTCCGGCTTCCGGGCCCTGGCCATCAAGCGGCCGGCCTCCTGGCTCACATAGGGGTTCTTGTGCCCGGCCAGGCGCTCCAGGGTGGTCATGAACGGCTCGGGGTCCGTGTCCTGACTCCCCAGCACCAGCAGGCTCAGGTAAAGGGTGACCCAATTCTTCTTGGCCAGCAAGTCCGCGAACAGCTCCTGCGTCTGCGCGAACCTAAGCGGCATCTTGAACAGCTTGCGCCCCAGGGCCAGGGTCTCGTTCACCGGGCCGTCCTCCAGCAGGGGGATCATGGCCTGGGAGATGTCGTGGCCCACCATGGACTCCAGGGCCTCCACCGCGTTGGAGCGCATCTTGGCGTTCACCGAGGAGAGCCCCCGGATGATCAGGCGCATCTGGTCCGACTCCTCCTGGGTGGACAGCACCCGGAGGATGGTGTTGATGCGGCTCTTGATGCGCTCGGTCAGGTGCTGGGTGAGCAGGTCGCGCTCCGGGCCCTCGGGCAGCTTGCCCAGGGCCTTGACCTCGGCCAGGTTGAGATAGGCGAACTCCAGGTTGCTGCGGGCAAAGGCGATGATCTCCCTGTCGCTGATCTTGAGCTCGGCCATTAGGCGGTAGAGCCCGTCGCGGATGCGCCGGTTGGGCAGGGTCATGGACTCGATGAGCACCGCGCTGTCCAGGTCCTCCAGGGCCTCCAGCCGGCTCAGGGCCATCTCGTGGCGCTCGGGGTCCTCGCTGCCCAGCAGGTGGATAAAGGCCTTGATGTCGGCCTCGCTGTTGAGGTGGAAGTCGTTGAGCACCTCCAGGGGAACCGCGGCCGGGTCGTCGGACAAACGGGCCTGCACCAGCTCGTGCAGGTGGGGGTCGTCCAGGCGGTTGAGGGCCACCAAAATCTCGCCCCGGAGCTTGTTGTCCTCCTCCGAGGCCAGCATGTCGCGCAGGCGGGGGCGGAACTCCTGGTTGCCCGAGCCGCCCGCGGCCACCACCCCGGCCCGGCGCTGCTCCCGGTCCTGGCTGGCAAGCCAGTCGCTGATCACCGTCTCGTATTTCACCGGATCGTGGCGGTAGAGCCCCACCACGGCCTGGGCCCGCACCTGGGGATCGCTCTGCTGGTCGTAGAGCCGCTGCAAAAATCCGCCCGACACCTCCCAGGGCAGGCGGGTCGCCGCCACGGCCAGGGCCGCGTTCAGCTTGGGCCGGGCCGGGTCGGCCAGCTCGGAATAGGCGGCCACCGCCGCGGGCCCGGCGCTGGAGGGTATCAGGGGCAGCAGGTCCATGGCGGTCTGCTCGTCCTTGGTGCGGATGAGCTGGAGCAGGTGCTGGTCCAGGTCGGGCACCTGCTGGGCCCGCATCATCTCGGCGTACCAAAGGCAGGCCCGCCCCTGGGAGTTGAGGCAGGCGTCCACCAGCTGCTCCTGGGCCCGCTTGTCCTTGAAGATCACCCCCACGTCCTGCTCTTCCAGGGACTTCAGGTCGATGACGTTGCTGCCGATGAGCCCCAGCAGGATGTCGGAGTAGGAGCGTTTTAGCCAGATGGTGCTGACCACCCAGATCAGGCCCACCGCCATGCCGACCAGCGACAGCCAGCGGGGGTGGAACAGGTGCTCGGACAGGAAGATGACCCCCGAGCCGAGGAGAATGCCGATCCGGACCACGGTGCCGCGCAGGAAAGGCCTGAGCAGGGCCCGGAACTTGTCCGGGAACAGGCCCACCAGGATGTTGCGGGCCGGGTTGTTTATGGTCACCAATAACACCCGGGTGGAGATGCGGGCGTACATGGCCGAGTAGATGCTGAAGTTGAACAGGAAGGCTCCGAAGGCGATGACGTAGTTGATGGGGTGGAACATCAGGGCCACGGGCAGGCCCCAGCGGTTGTAGAGCTTGCCCACGAACAAGAGGATGATCAGGCTGATGATGTTGAGCACGCCCCGGAAGTAACCGAAAAAGGTCACCATGCCGCCCTCGGTGGCATAGGTCTCGTTCACCGCGTAGTTGAACTGGTAGTTCATGATGGGCAGCACGATGTTGGGCAGCAGGGTCAGCAGCACCAGGATCTTGAGCAGGGTCGATTCCTTGAGCATGGGAACGATCTGCTTGAACTCCTCGAGCAGACCGCTCTTCTTGCCGCCCTTCTTGGCGTCGCGCTCGGGCATGTTCAGCACCGGGTAGCGCCGCGACATCTCCCACACGCACAGGGCTCCGGCGCAGGCCACCACCCCGTAGGCCAGCATCAGGTTGTCGAAATTGATGGTCCGGGCCAGGCCGGGAGTGACAAAGGAGCCCACGATGGCCCCGATGACCCCGCCGGCGGTGATCAGGGGGAAGATGCGCTTGGACTGGCGGGTGTTGAACAGGTCGTTGGCCAGGTTCCAGAACACCAGGGCCAACAGGCCCTCGTACTGGGCCTTCAGGAGAAAGAGCACCGGGTAGATCAGATCGACGCCCATCTCCAGCACCGGCCGCAGCGCGGCCACCGACAGCCCGCAGAACATCATCATGTAGGCCAGCATGCGGCCGCTGGGCAGCTTGCGCAGCAGGCCGGTGATGGCGGCCATGATCACGAAGGTGGTCAGGGAGTTGGCCACATAGACGATGGGCAGATACTCCACCCCAAAGCGCTTGAGGAAAGCGGTCTCGGCGAAGTTGTTGAAGAAGATGTTGGCCGTGCGGATGAGATAGAGCAGGGCGGCGGACCACAAGAACAGCCCAATCTCGTTGGGCTGCACCTTGAGCCAACGGCCCACCATGGCGGCTGCTTTGTTCATTACCCCACTCGCAACGGAAATGGCCTCGAAAACCGGCATTATATCTTATTACGCGGCCCGGCCGGAGACAAGGGCCTCGCGGGAGGCCTCACCCCCCCAGGCGGCACTCCTCGGGCGGCGGCGGGGACTGGCCCCCCTCGGCCGCGAAGTGGCACAGGCACACCTGCTCCCCTGCCACCTGGCGCCATTCGGGGTAGGTGGCCGAACAGAGCAGCCGCTCGGCCAGGGCGCAGCGCTGGAAAAAGGGGCAACCGGCCTGCTCGCCGGCCGGGCGCGGAGCGGGCAGATAGGTGCCGTAGGTGGGCACCCCCTCGCAGCGGCCGAACTTGGGCGTGGCGTCGATCAGGGCCTTGGTATAGGGGTGGCTGGGCGAGTTGATCACCGCCTCGGCCGGGCCCTGCTCCACCAGATGGCCGTGGTAGATCACCGCGATGCGGTCGCAGAGATAGCGGGCCGCGGCCATGGAGTGGGTGATGAAGATGATGGTGGCCCCCATCTGGTCGCGCACCCCCTGCAAAATCTCGAAGATCTGGGCCGAGTAGGAGGCGTCGAGCATGCTGGTGGGCTCGTCGGCCACCAGCAGGCTGGGCTCCAACACGATGGCCCGGGCGATGGCCACCCGCTGGCGCTGTCCCCCGCTCAGCTGATGGGGGAAGCGGTAGATGAAGTCCTCGGCCGGCGAGAGCCCGGCGGTGTCCAGCACCCCGAGCACCCGCTCCAGGCGATCGGCCGGATCGCCCACCTTGTTGGTGATCAGGGGCTCGGCCACCGCGTCGGCGATGGTCATCTGGGGGTTGAGCGACTGGTAGGGGTCCTGAAAGACCATCTGCACCTTGCGGCGGTAGTCCCTGAGGCCGCCCCCCTTGAGATGGGTGATGTCCACCCCGTCCAGGGTGATGCGCCCCTCGTCGGGCTCCTCCAGGCGCACCACCAGGCGCCCGGCCGTGGTCTTGCCGCTGCCGCTCTCGCCCACCAGGCCGAATATCTCCCCGGGCCGGAGGCTAAGGTTCACCCGGCTCAGGGCCACCACGGTGCCTCCGCCCCGGCGGTAGCGGTTGCCCCGGGTGCGGTAGAACTTGCTCACCCCTTCCAGCTTGAGGATGTCCTTGTGACTCTGGCTCATGGCGCGGTCCTCTCCCTCAGCAGTGATCGCAGAGCACCCAGTGGCGCTCGTTGATCTCCTGCCACTTGGGCGGCTCCAGCTTGCAGGAGGCGGTGTCCTTGGGGCAGCGGTCGCAGAATCGGCAACCCGGAATGGCGCCGATGAGGTTGGGCGGCTCGCCGGGGATGGGGGTCAGCTTGCTCTTGGGCCCGGCCAGGGTGGGGAAGGAGCCCACCAGGGCCCGGGTGTAGGGGTGTTTGGAGTTGAAAAACACCTCCTGGGCCGGCCCGGCCTCCACCAGCTGCCCGGCGTACATCACCCCGATGTCGTGGCACACCTCGGCCACGATGGATATGTCGTGGCTGATGAAGATGATTCCGATGTCGAACTGCTCCTGCAGGACCTTGGTCTCCTTGAGGATCTGGTCCTGCACGATCACGTCCAGGGCGGTGGTGGGCTCGTCGGCGATTATCAGCTTGGGGTTTAAAGCCAGGGCCATGGCGATGATGGCCCGCTGCTTCATGCCCCCGGAGTACTGATGGGGGAAGTCGTGCAGCCGCTCCAGGGGCAGGCCCACCAGGTTGAACAGCCCCTCCACCCGCTGCATGATGGCCTGCTCGTCCATGTCCGGCCGGTGGGTGCGGATGGCCTCGGTCATCTGGGCGCTCACCCGGATCACCGGGTTCAGGGCGTTCATTGCCGCCTGGAAGATCATGGCCACCTGGCTCCAACGCACCTTGCGGAGCTCTTCCTCGTCCAGGGCGCTGATCTCCACCCCGTCCAGGACGATGCGCCCGCCGGTGATGGAGCCGTTGGGGGGCAGCAGGCCCATCAGGGCCATGCCGATGGTGGTCTTGCCGCAGCCGCTCTCGCCCACCAGGCCCAGGGAGCGTCCCTCCTCCAGGCTCAGGTTCACCCCGTCCACCGCCTTGAGCATGCCTCCGGCGGTGCGGTAGCCGATGGAAAGATTCTCTACCTTGAGAAGCGCCATGTCAGCCCGCCTGGGTCTCGTCGCGCAGCCGGGGGTCCAGGACCTCGTCCATGGCCCGGCCCAGCATGTAGAACGACAGGGTGATGAGCGAAATGCAGATGCCCGGAGGCAGCAGCCAATAGGGCGCGGTGAACATATGCCCGGTCTTCCACACCCATTGCAGCATCATGCCCCAGCTCACGGTGCCCGGGTCGCCGAAGCCCAAAAAGGCCAGGCCCGCCTCGATGACGATGGCGCTGGTCACCCGGAAGGTCATGTACAAGAAGGCCAGGGGCAGCACGTTGGGCATGATGTGCCGGAAGATGATGCGCGTGTGGCTGGCCCCGGCCACCCGGGCCGCGTCGATGAAGGGACGCTGCTTCAGGCTCAGCGTCTGGGCCCGGATCACCCGGCTTACCCCGGGCCATCGGAACAGGGCGATCATGAGCACGATCATCCAGATGGACAACTGGCCGAACAAAGCGGCCAGCATCAGCACCACCAGCAGGGTGGGCAGCACCATGATCATGTCGGCCAGGCGCATCAAGAGGGTGTCGGTGGTCTTGCCCAGATAGCCCGCGGTCATGCCCACCGCGGTGCCCAGCACCACGGACATGAAGGCGGCCGACACGCCCACCATGAAGGCCACCCGGGCCCCGGCCAGAAGCTGGGACAGGATGTCGCGCCCCATGAAATCGGTGCCCAGCCAGTGGGTCAGGCTGGGGCCGGTGGATTTGACCACCAAGGGGTCCACCCCGGTCATGGGGTGGTACATGGGGTCGATCAGGGGCGGGATGTAGCTTAGCCCGGCCATGAGCCCGAACATCACCAGCAGGCTCAGGCCGATCTTGCCCAACAGGTTGCCCCGGAACACCCGCCAGTTCTCGGCCAGGCGCTGGCGCCACAGGGCGCGGCGGCCGGCCTTGAGCGATTGCAAGGTTGCTTGTTGCACGCTCATGGCTAGTACCTGATCCGGGGGTCGAGGAAGGCGTAGAGCACGTCCACCACCACGTTGGAGAACAAGACCACCGTGGCGATGAGCAGGAAAGAAGCCTGGGCCAGGGGGTAGTCGTTTTGGCTCACCGCGAACACCAGCTCCCGGCCAATGCCCGGCCAGGAGAACACCGTCTCGGTGAGCGCGCCTCCGTTGATGCTAAAGGCCAGGGAAAGCCCCACGCTGGTCACCACCGGCAGCCAGGCGTTGGGCGCGGCGTGCTTGTTGCGGATGGCCCGGTCGCTGAGTCCCTTGGCCCGGGCCAGCACGATGTAGTCCTCCTTGAGAGTCTCCAGCATGGACGAGCGCATCACCAGCAGATAGGAGCCGAAGTGGATCAGGAACAGGGTGGCCAGGGGCAGCACCATGTGATAGCCCACGTCCACCGCCTTGGCCCAGAACCCGGCGTCCGGGTCCAAAAACACCTCTTCGGAGACCATGCCGGTGATGGGGAACCAGTCCAACTGGTAGGCGAAAACCCACACCAACAACAGGGCCAGCCAGGGCAGAAACAGGGTGTGGGTCACCAGGGCGGCGATGGTCATGCCTATATCGGCGCCCTTGCCCTTTTTCCAGGCGGCTATCTTGCCCCAGGATATGCCCACCATGGCCGAGAGCAGCACCGCGGTGGTGAACAGCAGGATGGTGTTGGGCAGCTTGTCCCAGATCACCCTGGCCACCGGTTCGCCGTAGTGGATGGAATAGCCGAACTCGCCCGAGGCGAAGTTCTTCAGGTAGATCAGGTACTGCTTCCAGATGGGCTCGTCCAGGCCCAGTTGCTCGATGAGGTGCTGGGCGTCCTCGGGGGTCATCTCCGGGTCCACCATGCGCGAAACCGGATCTCCCGGGGCCAGGCGGAAGAGCACGAACAGCACGGTGAGGATGAAAAACAGGATCACCACCACCTGAGCCAGGCGTTTTGCTATGTATTTCCTCATGCTCCTCCGTCGGCCCGCGAGGCCCCGGTTTCCTGTCTTACTTGGCCTTTATCTGGCAAAGGGACCAGATGTTGCCAACTCCGCCCAGCATGGGCACCCAGCCGGTGAAGCGGTCGATGCGAACGCCCTCGATCACCTTGGGGTTGTACAGGGGCACATAGGGCACCGCCGCCATGAGCATGGCCTGCATCTGGAAGATCATCTCCTGGCGCAGCTTGGGGTCCATGGCGTTGTTGGATTCGTTGGACAGGGCGTCGTAGGCCGCGCTCTCGTAGCCGCTCATGTTGTAGCCGCGCGGCTTGTTGTAGCGGGAGTGGAAAAAGGCCCGCAGATAGCCCGGGTCCAGCGACAGCTTGCCGTAGCCCAGGATAAAGGCGTCGAAGTCGTGCTGACCCTTGACCTTCTGGATCAGGGCCCCGAAGGCCATGGGGCGGCTGACGGCCGGCATGCCCGCGGCCCGGAGCCACTCCTGGATCATCTGGCCGCTCATGGCCCGGTGGGGGTCATAGTCGGCCGGCGGGGTGAGGATGGTGAACTCCTTCATGGGCGAGCCGTCGGGCAGGCGGATGCCCTCGCCCCTGACCACCTCGCCGTTGGCGTTCACCGGCGGGGTCTCCCAGGTGTAGCCCGCCTCCCGGAGGATGTTGTAGGCCAGCTTCATGCGCTCGTCCATGGACTTGCCATAGCCGTACTTGGGCACGTCGGGGTTGTAGTAGAAGCTGTTTCCCGGCGGAATCATGGAGTGCAGCACCTCGCCGTATCCCTGCAGGATGCGCTTGATGATGAATTCCTTGCTCACCAGGGTGGCCACCGCGCGCCGCAGGGCCACGTCGTCGAAGGGCTCCTTGCGCAGGTTGAAGCCCAGGTAGTACAGGCCGCTCTTGTTGCTCACGAACAGCTTGATGTCCTTGTCGTCCTTGAGCTGCTCCAGATAGCCGGCCTGGATGCTGTTCCAGTAGAAGTCGATGGCGCCCTTGCGCAGGGCCAGGATGGCCGCGTCGGCGGTGCCGTAGACCTTGAAGATGATGCCCTTGATATGGGGCCCCAGTTTATGGCCGGAGATGGTCTGGCCGCGGCCGAAGAAGTGGGGGTTGGCCTTCATGAAAACGAACACGCCCTTTTGCCACTTGCTCACCACAAAGGGCCCGGTGCCGATGGGGTTGGTGAGCTTGTGCCTGAGGATGACGGTCAGGGGCTTTTCGGCCCCCTGGGCGCTGGCCACGATCTTTTCCCACTGCTTTTTCTGCACGATGGGCGTGGTCAGGGTGCGCGAGAGGAAGATGGCCTTGGGCCGCTTGAGCTCGAAGCGCACCGTGTGCTTGTCCACGGCCACCACCCGCTCGATGAAGCTCCATTTGGAGCGGTGGCGGGGCATCCTGAATTTGTTGATGAGCTGGCCGGTGAAGATCACGTCGGCGGCGGTGAAGTCGCTGCCGTCGGACCACTTGGCCTTCTTGAGCTTGACGGTGTAGGTCATCTTGCCCGCGTCATAGACCGGCTTGCCCGCCGCCAGCCAGGGCACCAGCTCGTTGCTCTTGGGTTCGCGAATGAACAGCGGCTCGTTGATCAGGCTCAGCACCCGCTTGGACCAGGCGTCGGTGGCCAGCCACAGGTTCAGGCTCTTGGGCTCCTCCAACACCCCGATCTTGAGCATGCCGTTGGCGGCAGCCGCGGGGGTGGCGCAGAGGCCGCCCAATAAAACCGTCACCATGGCCGCCAGGGCCAAGCCACGGACCATCATGTTCCGTTTAAAACACTTCGCCACTGTAGCTCCTCTCTTTCAAATGCGGAGATCTCCGGTGCGGAGAAACGCATTTCCAATTATAAGGAATCGCGGGACAACCTGCATAATTATTCTATGGTAACCATTACTAAAAGTAAATCTGCCGTAAATTTCAGGGGTTTCCCAGGGAAAAATCCACGATGAGCCCGGCCGCGTCCAGGCCGGATGCCTGCTCCAGGCCCTTGAAACCAGGGGTGAAGTTCACTTCCATCACCATAAGCTCCCCAGAGGCGGCTCTCACCAGGTCCACCCCGGCCACCTCCAGGCCCACCGCCCCGGCGGCGGCCTCGGCCAGGCGGGCGGTCTCGCCCCGGGGCAAATGGTTGGCCGGCGCGCCGCCCAAATGCAGGTTGGCCCGGAACTCGCCCGGCGCGGGGCTTAGCTCCATGCCGGCCACGGCCCGGCCCCCCAGCACCAGCACGCGATAGTCCTTCCGGCCCTCTGGCGGCAGATAGCGCTGCAAAAGTACGCCGCGCCGTTGCCTTAGCCACAGCTCCCGGGCCAGGGCGGCCTCCTCCGGGCCCGCGATCAGGGCCACGCCCGAGCCCTGGCGGCCCTGGGGCAGCTTGGCCACCAGGGGATAGCCGCCCAGGCGCTCCACCGCCTGGTCCCAGCCCCGGGGCCGGTTGACCAGGCAGGTGTCCGGGGTGGGCAGCCCGGCCCCGGCCAGGGCCTGCAGGCAAAGATACTGGTGGCTGGCCAGGCCGATGGGCCCGGGCCGGTTGACCAGGCGCGCGCCCAAAAGCTCCAGATGGCTGAGCAGGGCCATGGTGTAGGGGCTGATGGTGGAGCCCACCCGGGGCAGCACCACCGGCGGGGGCGGGTCCAGGCCCAGGAGCCCGGCCTTTGCGCCGGTCAGGGAGCACCAGGCCCGGAAGGGGTGCATGAGCACCAGCTCCACCCCGCGTTCCCGCGCCGCCTGGGCCAGCCTGCGGTTGGGGTGATAGTCCACCCCGTGCACCGAGACCACCCCCAGGCGCCTCACGACCAGGGCTCCTCGCCCAGATCGGGGTCCTGGTCCCGGGGCATCCAGATCTGCATGTCCTTTTGCAGGCGGCGGGAGAAGTAGGTTTTCACCAGGCGCTGGCCGTTGCGGGCCAGGATGCGCTGGCCGGGAATATTGTCCGCCCCGGTGATGATGACCATCTTGCGGCCCTCGGAATGCTCGATGACCCCCTGAATGAGCCGGTTGCCCACGTTCAGGCCCCGGTATTCGGGCCGGACCGAGATGTAGCCGCGCTCGGTGTAGCCGGTGAGGTCCAGGCCGCTCTGCTCCTTGATGCGCTCGATGTACTCGTCGCGGGGCCGCTTGAGGGTGTCGGTGCCCACGATCACCCCCTCCTCATGGGCATAGCCCACCAAATAGGCGTGGGCCAGGTTGTGGCGCAGCCACTTGGGCCGCACCTTGCCCGCGGCCAGCACCAGCATGGCGATCTCTTCCAGGCGCTCGGGGCCGATCTCTCCGGGGCGGGCGAAGACGTATTCGAGGTTTTGGCCCAGGAGGTGGACCCCTCCCCCGTCGCGCACCCGCCAGCGCATGAGCCTCTGGCTGCCGTGGCGGGCCACATAGAGCAGCAGGTGAGCCGGATCGTCCATGAAGCGCCACAAGGGGCGGCCCGGCAGGGGGGCCACCTGGCGGAAGGCCTGGGCCTGGGGCTCGCCGATTGCCTGGCGGGGCCGGGGGGACCAGGGCCACAGCCAGGGGCGGCTCCAGGAGTGCACCACCTGGGGGTTGGAGCCGGTGAAGTCCAGCAGGCCCGCGGCCATGGGGTCCGAGGCCTCGGTGGGCAGCACCAGATGATTCCACAGCCCGGCCCGGTTGGACAGGGCCAGCGCCTTCTCGGCCTGGCCCAGGCGCTCCTCGGGGCTGGCGGGGGGCAGGGTCCCGCTCTGCCACTGCACCAGGCGCACCCCGCCGGCATGCAGGGCGCTAAGCACCTCGGGCGTGGGCGGGTCGTCCAGGGAAGCGGCCAGGCCCAGGGGGACCTGGTTGCCCTCCAGGGCAGGGGCCAGATCGGCCAGATAGGCGGCGGGCATCACCTGGCGCAGGGACAAGAAGGCCGCAGCCCCCTTGGACGCCTGCATGGCCATGCCCTGGGCCAGGCGGCCGGCGGGCATCAGTTGGGGCAAGGCGATGCCCGGGTCGCGCCAGTCGTGGTGCTCCAGCTCCATGCCCAGCACCGGGCGCAGGGTCATCACCGGCGCGGGCAGCAGATAATCGCCCCGGGGCGGCTCCAGATCGCGCAGCATGCAGCCCTCGCCCGGCTCGGCCCCGCTCAGGGAGGCGGCCAGGGAACGCAGGGGCACGGGGTCCAGCAGGGGCAGGGCGTGGTCCCAGCACTCGCTCCGGCCCTGGGGCGCGCCGGCCAGCTCCAGGCAGTCGCCCACCAGGGCCACCACCCACTCGGGGCGTTGGGCCTTGAGCCAGGCGCCCATGACCAGGGCCCCCAGCCACTGGCCCGAGCTCTCCAGGGTGATGAGCGCCAGGCCGGGACCCTCGGCGGGCAGGCGGGCCTCCAGGCCGGCGGCCGCGAACTCGGCCAGGGGGGTGTCTTGGGTCCGGGCCCAGGCCAGGGAGCTCTCCAGGTCCAGGCTGGCCGGATGCTCCAGGCCCCGCCAGGTGTAGCGGCCCGGGGATATCTCGGCTGAGAAAACCTCCAGGCGCTCGCGCAGCAGGCGGCGGGCCTGCACATAGGCGTCGGGGTCGTAAAAGCCCTCCCCGCGCAGCACCTGGGCCGCCTCCTCGCCCGGTCCGGGCAAAAGGCGCTCCCGCCAGAAGTCCAGGTTGGCGTCCCACACCTCCAAGGGCTCCAGGCCGGCCAGCATGGCCCGCACCCTGAGGGGTGCGCAGGGCGCGGCGGCCGGTGAAGCCAGGGGGGGATTGACCACGAATATGCGCAAGCTGTCCCTCGGAATGGACTGGAGTAACGGCCAATTGGGTCGGAACCGCGGATCAGGGACCATATTTGAGCAAGAGTACTGCCCAGGTCAAGGGCCGGCCGTGGATCCTGTCCGCCAATGTAGCAAAGGCGGGCGCTCAATGTTCACAAAATTGTATAAAAATAGCCTGGCTGGGCGGGGCGGCCCCAGCCGGGCGAAGGCCATGACCAGGGACCGGAACCGGCGGGTCCGCTCCGGTCCCCGGACTGGCGTCCCCCACCCCCGCCGGGAATGCGTTGTTAATTAAGAGCCATGGGTTGCCCGTCAAATCGCCGGGGCCGCGTATCCCTCGTCAAGGGGCGATGCCGCCGCGATTTGACGCTCAAGGCGTATGGGCTAATACGCCGCGGGCGGCAAACCGCGAAACGAGCGCCGCGTTCCGGAGGGGCGGCCCCGTCCCCTCACACCTTGAACTCGGCGTCTCCCCAGTATTGATCGCGCAGTTTGCGCTTGAGCACCTTGCCCACCGGGCTGCGGGGCAGCTCGGACACGAAGTCCACCGAGCGGGGCTTGAGATAGTCGGCCAGCTTGTCGGCGCAAAAGGTGGCGATCTCCTGGTAGGACGACTCCTCCCCCGGCTTGAGCACCACCACCGCCTTGAGGGTCTCGCCCCACTTGTCGTCCGGCACCCCGACCACCGCCACCTCGGCGATCTTGGGATGCCCCAGGAGCACCTCCTCCACCTCGCTGGGGTAGATGTTCTCCCCGCCGCTGATGACCATGTCCGTGCGGCGGTCCACGATGTAGAGGAAGCCCTCGTCGTCCAGGCGGCCCATGTCCCCCAGGGTGAACCAGCCGTCTTTGAAGGCGGCGGCGGTCTTGTCCGGGTCGCGGTAGTAGCCGGAGAAGATGCTGGGGCATTGCATATATATCTCGCCCACCTGGCCCTGGGGAACCGGCTTGCCCCGGTCGTCCAGGAGCTTCACGTAGGCGTCCCACACCGGACGGCCCACCGAGCGTATCTTGCGGTTCATGTCCCTGGCCCCGATGCTGGTCACGATCAGGGTCTCGGTGGCCGCGTAGAACTCGTGGAGCACCGCCCCGAAGCGCTTGAGGGCCGCCTCCTTGACCGGGGTGGGCAGGGGAGAGCCCCCGCTCATGAGCACCTTGAGGCTGGAGGTGTCGTGCTCCTGGTGATCGGGCAGGCCCAGGATGGCGCTGAACATGGTGGGCACCAGGAAGCTGTAGCTGACCCGGTGCCGGGCGACCAGGCGCAGGTACTCCCTGGGGTCGAAGCTGCGCATGATCACCGTGGTGCCGCCCATGTACAGGGCCAGGGAGCTGAAGTTGCGCGGCGCGGTGTGCCAGAAGGGACCGGGGTTCAGGGTGACCTCGCCGGTTCCCAGGCCGTAGTCCAGCACCTTGTACAGATAGCCGGCCACGATGGCCCGGTTGGAGGTGAGCGCCCCCTTGGAGCGGCCGGTGGTGCCCCCGGTGTAGCCGATGAACAGGACGTCCTCGGGGCTCAGGTTCACCTCGGGCTCTTGCTCGCCGCCCGAGGCCAGCATCTGTTCATAGCTGGCCATGCCCACCGGCGGCGGCTCCTGCCCCAGCACCAGGATGCGCCCGGCCACCGCCCGCTTGATCTCCGGCTCCAGGCTGTCGAACAACAGCAGGTACTCCGGGCCCAGGATCATGGCCGAGGCCCGGGAATGGGCGAGGCGGTAGCCCACCTCCGGGGACTTCAGGCGGTAGTTGACCGGCACCATCCACACCCCCAGCTTGGCGCAGGCGTGGTAGATCTCCAGGTACTCCGGCCCGTTCAGGGCCAGCACGGCCACCTTGTCGCCCTTGCTCAGGCCCAGGGCCCCCAGGGCCCAGCAGAGGCGGTTGACCCGCCGGTTGAACTGGCCGTAGGTCCAGGAGCGGTCCTCGAAAATGATCGCGGTTTTGTCCGGGTGGCGCTCGGCGCTGTGTCCCAGGGCCTTGCCCATCAGCATGTCTGCAACTCCCTAATGGCTGCTCTCAGGCGCGGCGGGAGGCCGCCGCCCCGGCGGGTGAAGGCGCGGCGGCCTCGTCCGGCCCGGCGGCGCGGCCCCGGCGTTTGCGCAGGTTGTTTATCACCAGTCCGGCCAATAGCCCCCCGGCCGGGACCAGCAGCCAGGCCAGCCCCAGGGCGGCGGCCACCAATAGCCCCAGGCCCGCGGCCAGGGACAGGCCCCGCTCCAGCAGGTTCAGGCGGTGGGCCAGATAGCCCACGAAGCTCATCTGCAAGGCACCCAGGCCCAGCACCACCAGGGTCACCGTGGCCATGAGCGGCCCGGCCTGGGTGCCCGGGGTCAGCAGCAGGGAACCGTTGTAGGCGAATACGTAGGGCACCAAAAATCCGGCCACCGCCGCGCCGATGGACAACAGGGCGGTCTTGATGTAGCGCGCCTCGGCGATGCGGCTGGCCACGATGGCCGCCATGCCCACCGGCGGGGTGAGCCCGGAAAAGGCCCCGAAGTAAAAGGCGAACATGTGGGCCTGGATGGGCTCCAGACCCAGGCGGATCAGGGCGGGGATGGCCACCATGGCCCCCACCAGATAGGCGGCCACGGTGGGCACTTCCAGGCCCAGGATGATCACGCAGCCCATGGCCATGACCAGGGCCACGAACAGGCTGCCCCCGGCCCAGGTCTCCACCGAGTAGCCCACCAGCATCCCCAGGCCGGTCTTGGTGACCAGGGCGATGATGGGCCCCAGGGTGGCGCAGGCCACGGCCACCTTGGCCCCGGTGACCGCGCCCTTGACGCAGCCGGCCAGCACCCGCTTGAGCGGCGGGCGGGTGCGGCGCCGGAGCAGGCTCAGGGCCAAAAGGCTGACGATGCCCCAGAAGGCGGCGAACATGGCCGGGAAGCCCAGGAAGAACAGCACCAGGATGGCCGCCACCGGCACCATGAACAGGGGCGCGGTGGCCAACAGCACCCCCCGGTCAGGCTTTTCGGTGAGCGGGGCCACCTTGAGCTTCAGGGCCGAGAAGTGCACGAAAAAGGCCACGGACACGAAGTAGAGCGCCGCCGGGATGGCCGCGGCGCTGATGATATCCGCGTAGGGCACCCCCAGCAGGTCGGCCATGACAAAGGCCCCGGCCCCCATGATCGGGGGCATGATCTGGGCCCCGCCCGAGGCCGCCGCCTCCACGCTGGCCGCCACCTCCGGCTTGTAGCCCACCCGCTTCATCAGGGGGATGGTGAAGGCGCCGGTCACCGCGATGTTGGGGGTGGCCTGGCCGGTGGTGGTGCCCATCAGGGCCGAGGAGATCACCGCGGTCATGGCCGGGCCGGAGCGGGAGTAGCGCCCCACCACCTTGCCCAGCTCCAAGAAGAAGTCGTTGGCCCCCAGGGCCCCCAGCATGCCGCCGAAGAAGATGAACAGGAAGATGACGTTGGCGCTGATGATCAGGATGGTGCCCCACAGGTCGTAGGAGCCGAAGGTCAGGTCCACGGTGGTGATCAGCTCGCCCACCGACAGTTCGGGCCCGCCCAGCAGATGACCGAAAAAGCCGTAGGCCAGCAGCAGGCAGGCCATGGAGGGCAGAATCCAGCCGAAGCTCTGCCAGCAGGCCGCAAAGACGATGAACAGCACCAAAAAGCCCACCACCACGTCCAGGATGGTGGGGAAGCCCACGTTGAACAGCAGGCTCTCCAGGTTTATCCAGAGGTAGGCCACCACGCTCAGGCTGGCCGCTATCATCAGCCACCAGAACCAGCGCCCCTTGCCCGCCTTGGCCGCGCCCAGGAAGATGAGCACCAGGGCGAAGACCAGGTGGATCATGCGGTGCTCGATGGTGCCCACCACCGAGAAGTAGACGTTTATCAGGTGGTACAGGGCCATGGCCACCGCGACCAAAGCCAGGGCAGCGTCCCACCAGGAGGGGAACAGGCGCCGGCTTTCCGGGGTTGGCTGCGGGTCGGTGGACATGGGCCTATCCGTGGGGGTTCAAGGTTGCGCGCCCCCCGGCCGGGTGGGCCGGAGGGCGCGTGAAACAGGGCTGAGGACGGTTATTCCACCGGGTAGACCGTCTGGAAATATTTGAGGCCGTAGGGGATATTGTTCTCCTCGAAGAACTTACGGGCCCCGGGGTGCCAATCCTTTTTGGGCACGGGATAGGCCCCCAGCTTGTCCGGGGTCCAGGCCTTGCCCGAGCTGTGATAGGTCTTCATCTGGTCGCGGTGGCCAAAAGTGGTCTTAAGGATGTTGTAGACCACCTTCTCCGGGATCTGGGGATACACCGCCCAGGCCAGGACGATGTTGAAGCCCATCACCTTTTGCTGGGGCGCCCCCTTGCCCAACACGCCCTTGGGCATGGTGGCGGTGGCGGCGTACACCGGGCCGTAGAGCTCGCCGGACTTTTTACGCATGGCCGGGGTGGCGGTGACGAAGAGCACCTTGCGCTTGCTCATGAGTTCCTTGAGCTTGGGCACGGTGGTGTAGATGCCCTTGCCCCGCTCGGGGCAAAAGGCCACCGCCGCGTCGGTCTTGCCCAGGATCATGTCGTTGTAGCCGGCGTAGCCGGTGTACTGCCACTTGACCGAATCCAGGACATCCTTGCCCGCCCCGCCCAGGAGCTTGTAGGCCATGTCGTACTTGGTGGTGCCTTTGGGCCAGGTGGCCACCCGCTTGCCCTTCAGGTCGGCCAGGGTCTTGATCTTGGGGTCCAGGGTGATGAAGCTCACCGCCAGGGACTGCTGATAGCACATGACCATGATGTCCTTGACCTTGCCGGCCATCCGCTTGAAGGGGGGCCTGCCCGCCTGGGCCGCCTCGAACATCTCGGCCGAGCAGGTGAAGAAGGTGCGTGTGCGCTTCTTGGGGTCCATGCCCACCACCTTGATGTTCTCCGGGGTGCCGGTGGACTCCAGCACCGAGCCGCGCACCTGGTCCGAGTACTTGTTGAGCAAGTCGCACATGCCGAAGCCCAGTATGTAACTGGAGCCTCCGAAGGTGGTGGTGCGGGCCTCGACCCGGTAGAGCTTGCCAGCCTGGGCCGGTCCCGGCAGGGCCAGCAAACCAGCCGCCAGGGCCATCACCCCGGCCGCCGCCAACATGAGCAGGGCTTTTTTGCGCATATTCAAACTCCCTCTCCATAAGCAAAGTGCACGGCAAAAAACGCGCGGCCCAGCCCGGGAAGACGGCTGCCCGCCAGCCGGCTCCCTGGGCCGGACCGCTGCCTAGGGTCATGTTAAGGCTTGGGGCTTGCCACACAAATATAATTTATCGGCAGTATTATAATAGGCTAAAACTACTATTTTGTCAGAGCGAAAAGGCCGGCCTATCCCTCGGACAGGCTCATCAGGTAGGAGCAAAGGTTGAGCTTTTTCTTTTTCAGGCCCAGCTTGGCCCGGATGTTCTGGCGGTGAAAGGCCACCGCGTTCTCGCTGATCACCAGCATCTGGGCTATTTCGCTGGAAGTCTTGCCGTCGCGCACCAGGCGGGCCACCTCCAGCTCCTTGGGGGTCAGCCCCACCAGGCGCGAGGAGAGCCGCCGGGCAAAGGGCGAGGTCACCTCGCTCACCCCGGTCTTGACCGCCTCGGCCAGGGCCCGCTGGTCCGGCCCCAGGCCGCTGGCCAGCAGGCGCTCCAAAAAGGGCCGCACCAGCGACCCCACGCTGGCGGCCACCTTTTCCTCCAGCTCCTTTTTCTCCTCGGCCCGGTGGTTGAGCATCACCTTGAGCGCGTTGTTGGCCGCCTCCAGCTCGGCGGTGCGCTGGGCCACCTTGCCCTCCAGATGCTCCTCGGCCGCCTTGGCCCGGGTGATATCCTCCACGATGACGATGAAGTACTTGGCCTGGCCCTGGTCGTCGCGGACCATGGAGCAGCGCACGCTGGCCCACCACATGGTGCCGTCCAGCCGGAAGTAGCGCTTCTCCACGATGTAGTCGGAGATCTCGCCGGCCAACAGCTTCTTGAAGCGCTCGATGGTCCACACATCGTCGGGATGGGTGCATTCCCACAGGCGCAGCTTTAAAAAAGCCGGGTCGCCCGGCGGGTAGCCGAACAGCTCGGAGGAGCGCCGGTTGGCCCGGCGGATGCGCCCGGTGAGGTCGCCGTGCACGATGCCCACCGGCGCCTGCTCAAAGGTGGCCCGGAACCGGGCCTCGCTCTCGGCCAGGGCCTTCTGGGCCCGCTCCAGCTCGGCCATGCGCCGTGTGCCTGCTTCCCGCGCCATGTCGTCCTCTTTCATTGGTCATAGGGCCTGTTTTGGATTTACTGCCATTTTACTATCACATAGTCCCTTCTGCCCAGGCCGGACCGCGGCCCCGCCGCTCTGAATAACTAAGCCTCAAAACACAGGGCAAACATGCTAAAATCCTCCTACACCTGCCTCTAGCTAAGGATTCGGAATTGTTGCCTGGCAACAAACCTAAATCCAACGGAAAAATTTTTGCCCTGAAATTCATGGGCGTGGCGGCCGTTTGTTTTGTCGCCTCCCAGCTTGGCCTGATCTTATCCACGGTGCAGGGCAACATGACCCTGCTCTGGCCGCCGGCCGGGCTGGCCCTGGCCGCCCTGTTGCTCTGGGGCCCGGGCATGGCCCCGGCCGTGGCCCTGGGGGTGCTGGCGGCCACCGCGGCCAGCGGGGCTCCCTGGCCCTTCTGCCTCCTGACCGCCCTGGGCGCCGCCGCCGGGCCCCTGATCGGCTGGCGGCTTTTGCAATGGCAGGGCCTGGACAACACCCTGGAGCGGGTGCGCGACGTGGTGGACCTGGCGGTGTGGGGCGGCCTGGCCGGGGGCATGGTCAGCGCCACGGCCGGGGCGCTTGCCCTCTGGGCCGGCGGCCTCATCAACTGGCAGGAGGTGGGCCAGCCCTGGCTCAGCTGGTGGCTGGGCGATTCGGTGGGGGTGGTCTTGATCACCCCGGTGGTGCTCGCCTGGTCCACCCGCCCGGCCATCACCTGGCGGCCGCCGCGCATCATCGAGGGGGCCCTGTGGCTGGTGAGCTACCTGGTGATCATCGGGGTGGTGTTCAGCGGCCGGGTGTCGCCCTCCCTGGCCGACGCCCTGGATTTTTTGCCCTTCCCCCTCATCTTCTGGGCGGCTCTGAGATTCGGCCGTCGCCTCACCACCGTGGCCTGCCTGTTCATCTGCTATGCCGCGGTGGGGGCCGCCACCGCCGGAGTGGGCCCCTTTTCCGAAGAGCCCGGCCGCCAGGCGGCGCTGCTCTTGTGGGCCTATTTGGGAGCCCTGTCCCTGGGGGCCCTGTGTCTGGCCGCCTCCCTGGGCCAGACCCGCCGGGCCCTGACCTCCCTGGCCGGCCACCGCGACGCCCTGGCCCAGGCGGTGAAAAACCGCACCGCCGAGCTGGAGCAGGCGGCCCGGGCCCTGGCCGACAGCGAGGAGCGCTACCGCACCCTGGTGGAAAAATCGCCCCTGGGGGTGGCCCTGATCGAGGCGGACGGGAACTATCTCTACCTGAACCCCGGCTTCACCCGCCTGACCGGCTACACCATGGAGGACCTGCCCAGCGGCGCGGCCTGGTTCCGCCTGGCCTTCCCGGACCGGGAGCTTCGCCAAGAGGTCATCGCCACCTGGCAACAGGAGTTGGACTTCGCCGAGCCGGGCCAGGTGCGGCCCCGCACCTATCCGGTGATGTGCAAGGACGGCTCGCGCAAGCAAATACTCTTCCGGCCGGTGACCCTGAGCGGCGGCGAACAGCTGATGACCTGCGAGGACGTGAGCCAGCAGGAGCAGGCCGCCCGGGTGATGGCCGAGAGCGAGGAGCGCCATCGGGCCCTGTTGGACAGCCTGCAAGAGGGCGTGGTGCTGGTGGGCCGCGACGGGTCCCTGTTGAGCTGGAACCGGGCCGCCGCGCGCATAACCGGCTTCGACGCCCGGCGGATGCTGGGGCGCAACACCCGCGAGGCCGGCTGGCCCCTGTACCTGCCCGACGGCTCCCCCTGCCCCCCCGAAAATCTGCCCTCGTCCCTGGTGCTGGCCAGCGGCGAACCGGTCAGCGAAAGACTCTACATCTACAAGGGCGACAACGGAGAGCGCTGGCTCTCCACCAACGGCCAGCCCCTGTTTCAAGACGACTCCGGAAAGCCCACCGCGGCGTCGATCTCCTTCACCGACGTCACCGAGAGCCGCGAGGCCCACCAGGCGCTCAAGGCCTCGGAAGCCAAGTTCCGCCTGCTGGCCGACAACATGGCCGACGTGGTCTGGACCCTGGACCGGGACCGCAGGTTCACCTACGTCAGCCCCTCGGTGCAGCGGCTGTTGGGCTATGACCTCTCCGAGCTGCACCACCTATCCCCCCGGGTGATCATGCCCTCGAATTGGCAGGACGCGGCCACCCAGATAAAACAACAGATGCGCGCCATGCAAGGCCAGGACCCGGCCAAGGCCTCCCTGGTGGTGGAAAACCTGCTGCAGGCCAAGGACGGGCGCCAGGTGATGGTGGAATCGCTCATCCGCCGCCTGTACAACGACCAGGGGGAGTTCATCGGCTACACCGGGGCCTCCCGCGACGTGACCGAGCGCAAGCTGACCGAGCAGGCGCTCAAGGCCAGCGAGGAAAAGTTCTCCCGCCTGTACATGACCAGCCCGGTGTGGATGTCGCTCAACCGGGTGGATGACGGGGTGTACCTGGAGGTGAACCAGGCCTTTGAGCAGATAACCGGCTACAGCCGCGACGAAGCCGTGGGCAAGGCCTCGGTCCAGTTGGGCCTCTGGCCCGACCCCGCCGAGCGGTCCCAGGTCGTGGACATGCTCAAGGCACAGGGATCCTTGCATCAGAAGCCGATGGAGTTTTGCATGCGCTCGGGCGAGAGACGCCGCTTCCTGTGGTCGTCCGAGCTGATAACCCTGCAGGACGATCAGGTAATGCTCAACGTCCTGCTGGACGTGACCGAGCTGGAGCGGGCCGAGCAGGCCCTGGCCGAGAGCGAGCAGAGTTTCCGCACCGTGGTGGAGAACTCCCTGGCCGGCATCTACGTGATCCAGGGCGGCCGCTTCACCTACGTGAATCCCCGCCTGGCCCAGATGCTGGGCTACGACTCACCCGGCGAGCTGAGGGGGGCGGTTCCCTGGGATCTGGTGCATCCCGAAGACCGGGAGATGGTGCGCAACCTGGGCAGCGCCCGCGAGGAGCACCACCTGGAGCCCAACTGCTACACCTTCCGGGTGATGACCAAGGATGGCGGGGTGCTCTGGCTGGAAACCATGGGGGCCCACGCCCAGTACCGGGGGGCTCCGGCCAACGTGGGCAACGTGATCGACATCACCCAGCGCAAGGCCGCCGAGCAGGCCCTCAAGGAGAGCGAGGAGCAATACCGCCTGCTGGTGAGCACCGCCCAGGACGCCATCTACATCATCCAAGGCGGCAAGCTGGTCTTTGCCAACCCCATGGTGGAGCGCATCACCGGACGCAGCGCCCGGGAGCTGTCCCAGACCTCCTTCGCCGAGCTGCTGCATCCCGATGACCTGGACCTGGCCACAAAACGCTATCAGCAACGCCTGGCCGGCGAAAAGGCGCCGGACAACTATCCCATGCGGGTGGTGGCTACCGACGGCAAGACCCGCTGGATACAGGCCAGCGCGGTGCCCCTCACCTGGAAAGGCCGCCCGGCCATCCTCTACGTGGCCCGGGACACCACCGAACAGCGGCGCATGGAGGCCCGCCTGCGCCAAAGCCAGAAGCTGGAGGCGGTGGGCACCCTGGCCGGAGGCATCGCCCACGACTTCAACAACATCCTGGCAGCCATCATGGGCTACACCGAACTGAGCCTGGCGGAGGCTCCGGCTGGCAGCCATTTGGCCGAGAATTTGGACGAGGTGCTCATCGCCAGCAAGCGGGCCCGCGACCTGGTGCGCCAGATACTCTCCTTCAGCCGCCAGAGCAAGCACCAGCTCCGCCCCCTGGCGCTGGCCGAGGCGGTGGAAGAGGTGCTGCGCCTCATCCGGGCCTCCATCCCCTCCAACGTGGCCCTGGAGGCCGATCTGGAGTCCCGGGCCAGGGTGATGGCCGATCCGGTGCAGATCCACCAGCTCTTGATGAACCTGTGCGCCAACGCGGCCCAGGCCCTGGAGGACAGCGGCGGCACCATCTGGATCAACCTGCGGGAGGAGGAGCTGTCCCCGGACGACGAGGCGGTGGGCCCCGCTCTGCCGGCCGGGCCCTATCTGCTGCTGAGCGTGGCCGATGACGGGCCCGGCGTCCCTCCCGAGGTCAGGGACCGCATCTTCGAGCCCTTTTTCACCACCAAGGAGACCGGACGGGGTTCGGGCCTGGGCCTTTCGGCGGCGCACGGCATCGTGCAGGGCCACCAGGGCGCCATACGCCTGGAGGACCGGCCCGGCGGCGGCACGGTGTTCCGCGTCCTGCTGCCCGAAGTAGACCAGGACTATGTGGAGGAAGCCCCCCTGCCCGAGCCTCCCCGGGCCAAGGACGGCGAGAGGGTGATGTTCGTGGACGATGAGCCCTCCCTGGTGGAGATCGCCCGCCACATCCTGAGCCGCCTGGGCTACCGGGTGGATGGCTACACCTCCAGCACCGAGGCCCTGGCCGCCTTCCAGGCCCAGCCCGACGCCTTCGACCTGGTCATCACCGACCAGACCATGCCCTCCATGACCGGCGCGGCCCTGGTGCGCGAGATCAAGGAGCTGCGCCCCGAGCTGCCGGTGATCATCGCCACCGGCTTCAGCCGCCAGCTAAGCCCGGAGCAGGCCCGGCAGGCCGGGGTGGCCGCCTTTGTGATGAAACCCATAACCAGCCAGGAGATCGCGCACACGGTGCGCCGGGTGCTGGACGGGGAGTGGGACGGCTAGGCCGGAACGAACCCGGGCGGCTCCCCCCCGAAGGCAGACGCGTCCTGGAGGCTGCTACTGCGCCAACAGCCTTTTCAACTGCGCGGCCCCGGCCTTGCTCTGGGGCTCCAGTTCCAGGAAATGGCGCATGTCGGCCACCGCCTGGTCCCGCTTTCCCATCTTTTCATAAAGCAGTCCGCGCCGGTACCAGGCCGGGGTTAGCTTGGGCCGCAGGGTCAACGAGGCGTTCATGTCGGCCAGGGCCTTGGCATAGTCGCCTTGGCGCTGATGGACCATGCCCCGGAACAGGCGGGCCTCGGCATAGCGGGGGTCATAGGCCAGGGCTTGGTTGTAGTCGGCCAGGGCCTTGTCGTTTTCCTTCAGCAGGAAGCGGGTCACTCCCCGGTTGGCCAGGACCGTGGGATCATAGGGGTTGATGGCCAGGCTTTTATCGTAGAGCACGATTGCTTGCTGATAATTTTTTTGCCGGCGGGCCTTGGTGCCTTCAATGGCATAGCGTGAGGCCATGCCCGAGGTCTTGAGCACCCTTTCGGCGAAGTTATGGACCAGCTTCACCGGAAAGCCCGCTTTGTCCAGCGCCATGCCCATTCGGTACAGCTTGCCCACGTAACGCGGATCCAGGCACACCGCCAGCACCAGGTCGCGCTCCACCTGGGGAGACCAGGCCCTCTTCCACAACAGACGGGCCATGCCCCGGTCATGGTAAGCCCGGGCAAAGCGGGGGTCCCGCTTCAGGGCCTGGTCGAACATCTCGATGGCCACGGCGGGGCGCTCCAGAGTGGCGTAGACATAGCCTTTGTTGTAATAGGCCAGCGCGTTGTCCGGGTCTTTTTTCAGGGCCTGGTTATAATCGGCCAGAGCTTTGCTGTAGTTTTTGGCAAAGTAGTGGGCATTGCCCCGATTGTTGTAGACCGTGGCCCGCTGGCTCGGGGTGAGCTTTCGGCTGCGCAGGCATTTGGCATATAGCTTCAGGGACTGCTCGTATTGGCCCTCCCGGCCCGCCCGGTCGGCGTCAAGGCAGCTTTGCGGGGCGCACTTGGCCGCCCCCTCGGCCGCCCCGGCCCAGACGGGCAGGGCCGCCAAAAGACAGACCGCCAGCACGATATTTTTCAGGCGCATGAACTCCCCCCACAAGAAAATTCGCACGCAATAATAACCCGGCCGCGCGGGCGGACACCCCCTGCAACGGTCCCCCCCGTATAAACCGCCCCGCGCCCCGAGCCGCCGGCGGGGGCTCTTTATCAGGCCGCGAACACCTCGTCCAGCCAGTCGAAGAGAACCTGGCTCATCAGGGTGCGGTTGCCGCCGATGCAGTGGGAGGAGGCCCCCTGCTCCAGCTTGGTGATCACCAGCTTGTTGGCCGGGTTGGCCGCCTTGGCCAGGAAGTCCTGGGCCTGCTTTTGCACCTCCTCGTTGGCCCACTCCCCCTCGCCCACCAGGATCAGGGCCGGGCACTCGATCCCCGCCGGATCGAACTCAAAGCCCTGGGCCGCGTCGGCCAGACCGTGGATGTCCTTGGAGGACAGGCCGAAGCGCCAGGAGAGCACCCCGGCGTTGCGCTGGTGGAAGTCGCTCCACTGGGCCAGCTCCTCGGGAGTGGCGGTGCAGTTTTCCATGCCCGCGAACTGGGCCCGCATGTCGCTCACCGCGCTGTTGACCGCGCAGGCCTTGATGCGGGAATCGGCGATGACCGCCCGGGGCACGAAATAGCCCCCGCCGCTGATGCCGTACATGGCCAGACCCTCCGGGTCCACCTCGGGCCGGCTCAGGGCAAAGTCCACCACCGTCTTGAGGGGCACCTCGGGGTCGGGCCGGAAGAACTGGCCCTCCAGGGGCAACATGCCCTGGCCGGGGATGTCCACGGTGAGGAAGTTGTAGCCCCGCGCCTTGGCCGCGGGCGCGATGTAGAAGTAGAGCTCCTCGGCATAGGTCTCTATCCCGCCGATCATGATGAGGGTCTTGCGCGGCTGGCCGCCGGGGTCCGCCGGGAGAAAGTAACCGGGCAGCACCGTGTCCTCAAAGGGCAGGTCAAGGGCCTCCATGGGCGGATCGAACAGGGGGCAGGCCCGTCGGAAGACGGCGCGGCACTGGTCGCCCAGGGACTTGAAGTCAGGCTCCTCGGGCAGGGCCGAAACCACGGCGGTGCGGTAATAGTTGGAGGCCTTGAGCAGGGATTCGCGAGCGCTCACCGGGTGGCCCGCGGCCAACTGCTCACCGGCCCGCTCCTCCACCCGCTGGGCCATGGCGGCCCACTGCTCCCGCCAGGACTGGGTGTCGCCGTCGATTATGCTGCCCACGACGTAAAAAGCCTCGCCTATCTCGCAGCCCCCAAAGGGCGTGGCCCCCAGGACCCACTGCAGGATGAAGTCCATCTCCATTTCGTCGAAATGGATCTTCACGTAGAGCCGGTGGGCGTTGTATTGGTCCTTTTGCTCACTCAATTGGCTGGTGGTGGAACGCATGTCCTCCTCCTTGGCAAAGGATCCGGGGATGGCGGCCGGGGCCGCCCGGCGGGCAGGCAGGTTGAGAGGGAGCATCCCCCCATCAAAGGCAGGCCATTAACCATATCATAGTAGGAGGCGTTTTCGGGACCCGTGGCGAGCCCGAGGGAATGGAAGGCAAAGGGGCGCTGGGCCCTTAGTCGGAGGGAGCCACCGGCGCGCTGATGCCGGTGATGACCTCCTGCTCGAAGTCGAACAGGGTGTGGCTTTCATCGCCCTGGTTTAGCACCACCCGGCGCTCCGCGCTCACCTCGCCCACCTGCTCGGCGCTGACTCCGCGCTCCCGGAAACGGGCGCAGACCTCCGAGGCGTGCTCCGGCGGCGCGGCCAAGACGAATCCGTAGCTCATGAAGGCGGTGAGCCACTTGGCCATTTCCAGGCCCTCGGGCCGGGGTATGGCCCCCAGGTCGATGCGCCCGCCGCGCCCCGAGTTCTCCAGCATTATGGCCAAGGTGCCCAAGAGCCCTCCGTTGCTCACGTCCTTGCAGGCGTGGGCCAGGCCCTGCTCGGCCAGCGCGGGCAGCACCTCCAGCCGGGCCAGCAGCTCCTCGCTGGTCTTGTGGCTGTTGGCGTCCCAGGAGGTCACCGAGGCGCAGCCTGGCTGGCCGCTCAGGTCGCAGGCCACGATGAGCGCGTCGCCCGGCCGGGCGGTGTGGCAGCGCAGCAGCTTCTGGGCCCAGCCCAAAATGGCCACCGACAGGTGGGGGTGCTCCGCCTCGGCGTCGGGGTGCAAATGGCCGCCCACCATGGGCACCCTGAGCTTGGCGCAGCCCTTGGCGATGCCGCGCACGATCTCGGCCCGCTGGGCCGCCGGGCCGCTGGCCATCACGTTGACCATGGCCAGGGGCCGCCCGCCCATGGAGTAGATGTCGCCCACCACCACCATCACCGAGGCCTTGCCCGCCGCGTAGGGCTCGTTGACCAGCAGGCCCTCCATGATGCCGTCCGTGGCCAGGAGCAAAAAGCCGTCGGTGAAGGGAATCACCGCCGCGTCGTCGCCCCAGGATTCCAACTGGGGACCGCTGGGGCTGCCCTGCACCAGGTGGTGGAACACCTCGGCGATGGGCTCCTTGCGCTTGAGCCCCATATAGCCCTTGATGTGCGCGGCCAGGGCCGTCAGGTCAAGCTGCATGGCTCTCTCCAGGCTTCAGGTCCGGGGCCGCGTCCAGGTCGGCCTCCATGGGCTGGTGGGTCCAGCCGTGCATCTCATAGGTCTCTCCCGCCTTGGACCAGCCCAGGCGCTGGAAGAAAGCCACGTTGGCCTCCTGTATCTCGGCGGTGAACCGCGTGCATCCCCGGCGGCGCACGGTGCGCATGGCCTCCCTGACCAGGGCCGCCCCGGCGCCGCCCCGGCGCTGATCCCGGGCCACGGCCAAGCGGCCGCCCACCCAGGCGTTGGGCTGGTCCTGGCGCTGGTACACCCGCACCGTGCCCACCACCCGGCCCCGGTCCAGGGCCAGCAGGTGGATGGAGTAATCGTCGTACTCGTCGTGGTCGCTGAGCTGCACGATGTGCTGCTCCTGGACGAACACCCCCTGGCGCACGGCCAGGCCCGCCTCGCGCTCGGCCTGGTCGCGGGCCGGGCGCACCACCAGGCGGGCCTCGGGCAGCTCCCAGGACCCCAGGGCCGAGCAGGCCCCGCAGCGCACGCAGCCCGCCTTGCTCCGGGCCGCGCTCAGCCCGGTCTGTTGCAGGATGGCCGCCACCTCTTGGTAGAGCCCGGCCATGTAGGCCGGATCCGGGGGCGCGGCCTGGGCCAGCTCGGAGCCGGGGATGGGCCGCAGGGGCAGCAGGAAGGGATAGACCCCCAGCTCGGCCAGCATGCGGCAGCCGGTGATGAGTCCCTCGGGGTCCTCGCCCAGGCCGGCGATGACAAAGCTGCTCACCTGGCCGGGCCCGAACACCTCCACCGCCTCCATCCAGGCCTCGAAAAAGCGCTCCAGGCCCAGGCCGTATTTGGGGACGGCGTGGCTCTCGAGCACGTTCAGGTCGAAGCTCTCGACGTGAATGCCCACCGTGTCCACCCCGGCCTCGGCCAGGCGTCTGAAGCTGCGGTTGAAGGGCGGGGGCAGGAACTGGGCGTGGATGGGCAGGCCCGAGGACTCCTTGATGGCCTGGGCGCAGGCGGCCAGGTGCTTGAGCTCGCTGCCCGCCGGGGCGGCGCAGCCGGTGGTGAGCACCACATGCGACGCGCCGTCCAGCTCCTTGGCCCGGGCCGCGGCCAGGGCCAGCTGCTCCGGGGTCTTGACCTCCAGGGTGCCCTCATTGGCCAGGCTGAGCTCTATGCCGCAAAAGGAGCAGCGGTTGGGGCTGTCCCAGAACAGGCAGCGCTGCAACACCGTGCTGGCCAGGCAGCCCTGGCCGTGCATCAGGGCCACCTGCTTCAGCGGCACGCCCTCGGGGGTGCGCTGGGCATAAAAGCGCGGCGTGGGCAGCAGCTCCACCTGGGCGGGGATTTTTTCGCCGTCCAGATACAGGGCCGCTCCTTCGGGCCCGCTCCTAAGCACCCAGGGCGAATCGGCCGCAAAGGGGCTGTCCGTGGGCACCGTGGCCGCCACGCCGTTGATGAGCAGGGCGCCGCCCTCGGCCGGTCCGGCGCCGCCGGCGCGCTTCTCGGCCTCGGCCTCCACCCGAAGGCCCAGGCTTTGCAACTGGGTGATGATCTCGGCGGTTTGCAAAGGGCAGTCTCCATGATGAAGCCGGCTGCGCCAGTCACCGGCATACTGCGTTGCTGGACTCGCTCGGACCTCGACGTAGCTTTTGCTACGCCTCCGGCCCTCGCTCGCCGGCGAGCCGCCGGGAGCAAAGCGGGTCGGGAAGGAATAATCTCTCACCAACCCCCGTGGCTCCCGGTGCAGCTACTTGGCAGCCCAAGCCTTGGGCCGCCTTGTCTGCCGGCGGCTGGCTGTGCCGGGCCTGGCTTCGAACCTTGCCCTGCGTGCGGTTCAAATATATCCCCGCCCGGCTTTTGAGTCAGCCCTGGTTTTAGGTTTGCAGCATCCTTGTGGCGGCCTCGGCCACAGGCTTGCCCCTGCGCCGAGGCTGGAGCGAAGCCGGCCGCGGATTAGATGCCCAGCATCCTCAGGGCGACTTCCGCCACCCTCTTGCCCACACCCTGCGCCGTGGTCTTGCCCGCGTCGTCGGCCTCGATGCCGCCTTCCATGCCGCTGCAACCGGTGCCGCCCAGGTGGGCGGTGGGCATGCCGTCGCCCACCACCACCATGTCCTGCACCAGCATGGCCGCCTGGATGCTCTGGATGGCCGTTTCCTGGCCGCCGTTGCGGAAGCCGCCCACCGCGATGACCCCGCCCACCTTGTTGCGCATCATCCAGCCGTTGCGCCTGAACATGACCATGCGGTCCAAAAAGGCCTTGGCCTGGGCGGTGGGCCCGCCCATGTACACCGGGGTGGCCATGATCAGGCCGCCCACGTCGGGCGCGGCCAGGATGTCGATGAGCTCCGGGAAGCCGTCGTCCTGGGAGCAGGCCAGCTTTTTGGCGCAGGCCCCGCAGGCCAGGCAGCCATTGATCTGGCGCCCGGCCAGCTCGATAAGCTCGGTGGTTATGCTCTCGTTCACTCCGGCCGCGGCGCGCAGGGCCTCGGTGAGCAGGAAAAAGCTGGACTGTCCCGGGCGGGGGCTGGCCGCCACGCCGATTATCTTCATGCCTACATCTCCCTCTGGCTGCTCAGCACCCCCAGGATCTCCCGCCGGATGGCGTTGGAGGCCTCGGAGGTGCGGTCGCGGGGGCGGGGCTCGGTGATGCTGAAACGCTCCAGCACCCGGGCGGGCCGGGCCGAGAGCACCAGCACCTCGTCGGAAAGGAACACCGCCTCGTCCACGTTGTGGGTAACGAACACGATGGTGTCGCCCTGACCGGACCACACCTGGAGCAGAAACTCCTGCAGGGCGTTGCGGGTCTGGCTGTCCAGGGAGCCGAAGGGCTCGTCCATGAGCACCACCTGGGGCCCCAGGATAAGGGTGCGGGCAATGGCCACCCGCTGCTGCATGCCGCCGGATAGCTGGTGGGGATAGCGCCCCGCGAACTCGCCCAGGCCGAAGGCGTCCAGATAGCCCCGGGCCCGCTCCCGGCGCATGGCCGCGCCCTGGCCGGCCATCTCCAGGCCCAGCTCCACGTTGCCCAGGCAGGTGCGCCAGGGCAGCAGGGCGTATTGCTGAAAGACCATGCCCACCTTGGCGCTGGGCCCGGTTATGGCCCCGCCTTCCAGCAGCACCCGGCCCTGGTCGGCCTGTTCCAGCCCGGCGATGATCCTGAGCAGGGTGGTCTTGCCGCAGCCGGAGGGGCCGATGAGGCTCACCAGGCGGCCCCGCTCGACCGTGGCCGCCAGGCCGTCCAGCACCGGCACCTCCGCCCCCCCGCCCTGGGCGGGAAAGTTCTTGACCAGGCCTTGCAGTTCCAGACTCATGGCGAGGCCTCCCCCCGCCAGGGCACCAGGCGGCGCTGGGCCAGGCGCAGCAAAATGTCGATGCCCAGGCCCACCAGGCCGATGACCGCCATGCCCGCGATGATCTCGTCGGGCCGCTGGATGTCGCGGGCGGTCATGATCATGTAGCCCAGGCCGTAGCCCGAGCGCACCCCGGTGAACTCGGCCGCCACCAGGGTCATCCAGCCGATGCCCAGGCCGATCCGGAGCCCCACGAAGATGCTGGGCAGGGCTCCGGGCAAAAGCACCTTCTTTACCACGTCCCCCCGCTTGGCCCCCAGGGTGCGCACCGCCTCCACCAGCACCGGATTCACCTCCAGCACCCCGGCGGTGGTGTTCAACACGATGGGAAAGAAGGCCCCCAGGAAGATGATGAAGCCGGCCGAGGGCAGGCCGATGCCGAACCAGAGGATGGCGATGGGTATCCAGGCCAGGGGGGGCACCGGCCTGAGCACCTCGATGATGGGGCTGACCGTGGTGCGCAGGCGGGGCGAGGCCCCCAGGGCCAGGCCCAGGGGCACCCCGATGACGGCCGCGGCCAAAAAGCCGGTGCCCACCCTGAGCAGGCTGTAGGCCAGGTGCCAATGCAGCAGCTGCCCCGGCGGCATGCCCTTGACGGCCAGCTCGCCGAAGCCCTGGATCACCGCCCAGGGCGAGGGCAGCTTGTAGGCGGGCAGCACCCCGGCCATGCTCAGCCCCTGCCAGAGCAGCAGCAGAACCAGGGGCAGCCACCAGCGGGCCAGCTTCATCTAGCGGTCGCCTTTTTCAGGATGCCCGCATCGATGAAACGGCTCACAAAGGCATCGGCGTCGGGCACCTTGATGTAGCCCAGCTTGTCCAAGAACTGCACGTACTCCTTCTCGCCGGCCAGGCTGAGCCGGTAGGTGTAGTTCACGTTGGCCATGGCCAGCTTGACGGTCTGGCGGTCCATGCCGGTGTAGCGCATGCCGATCTTCAGGGCCTCGGCCGGATGCTTGTTGATGAAATCGGTGGCCTTGACGTGGGCCGCCACCATGCGGGCCACCCGCTTGGGGTGCGCGGCCAAAAAGGCGTTGTCCGCCACCAGCACGCAGCAGGGATGCTGGGGCCATATCTTGGCCGAGCTTATCAGCACCCGGCCCACCCCCATGGTCACCGCCTTGGCCGGGTAGGGCTCCCAGGCCACGAAGCCGTCGATCTGCTTGCCCCTGAGGGCGCCGATCATCTCCGGCGGCTTGAGCACCATGGTCTTGACCTGGTTCAAGGGCAGCCCGGCCTGGCTGATGGCCTTTTTGAGCAAAAAGTCCTGCACCGTGGAGTGGCCCGGCACGGCCACGGTGCGGCCCTTGAGCCCGGCCACCTTGTTGAGCGGGCTGTTTTTGTGCACCACGATGGCCGAGCCCTCGGTGTTCACCTGGGCCACCACGGTCACTTTGGCCGCGCGGTTGGCCACGGCCACCGTGGCCGGGGCCTCGCCCACATAGCCCATGTCCAGGGCTCCGGCGGCAAAGGCGCTCATCTCCTCGGGCCCGGCCCGGAAAATGCCCGCCACCTCCACCTTGAGGCCCTGTTCTTTATAAAAGCCCTTTTCCAGGGCCACCCAGCAGGCCAGCTGGTGGATGTCCGCCTGGAGATAGCCGATGCGCACCGTGTCCTGGGCCGGCGCGGCCGCCGCCCCCATGGACAGGAGCAGGCCGCCCAGCAGCAGGATAAGGCTCAGCTTGCGTAAAGACATGATGCTCCCTCTCCTCGCACCCCCTGGAACCCGCCGCACCGGCCGGCGGACCTGTCAACTATAAGCACATCGCCGCGCCCCGGTAAAGCAGCACCGCCGCAAGGGCCGGGCCCCCGCGGCGGCATGACCCGCTGGTTGCCGGGGCCCTACTCCTCGGCCGGCGGTTTGAGGCCCATGGCCACCTCCACCAGGGCGGTGAGGTCGCGGGCCACCAGGTTGGAGTCCACCGCGTTGATGCCCACCTGGAGCCCCTGGTAGCAGAAGGGGCAGCAGGAGACCAGCTCGCTGGCCCCGGTTTCCTCGGCCTCTCTCACCCGGGCCTGGGCCATCTTGTTCTGCACGTCGGGGTAGCCGGCCTTGAGCCCGCCGCCCGCGCCGCAGCAGCGGGAGTACTCCCGGTTGCGCGGCATCTCGTTCAGGGTGAGGCCCGGGATGTGCTCCATGATGAAGCGGGGGTCGTCGTAGACCCGGCTGGCCCGGCCCAAATGGCAGGGGTCGTGGTAGGTCACGGTCTGGTTCACCGGGGTGGTGAAGCTCAGCTCGCCGCTCTCGATGAGGGTGCGCAGGAACTGGGCGCTGTGCATCACCTTCAGGTTCAGCTCGCCGACGCGCTCGTAGTCCTCGCGGATGGTCTTGAAGCAGCCCGCGCAGGAGGTCACCAGTATCTCGGCCCCCAGGGAATTGAACTGCTCGATGTTGTCCCGGGCGATGCGGTCGAACTCGCGGTCGCCCATCCTGAGCATCACGCTGCCGCAGCAGCGCTCCTTGTTGCCCAGGATGCCGTAGTCGATGCCCAGGGCGTCCAGGATGTTCACCGTGGAGATGGCCACCTGGCGCACGTTGGTGTCGTAGCTGGCGGTGCAGCCCAGGTACAGGAGCACCTTGGCCGGTTTCTTGGTGATGTCCTTGGGCACATCGGCGATGAGCTTTTCTTTTTTGGCCCGGCGCGCCCACTTGGCCCTGGCGGTGCGCGGCTGCTGCCAGGGGTTGTCGTAGCTCTTGACGCTCTTGACCAGGCCCTGCTGGGCCTCCAGGGGGCCGTAGCCCGCGGCCACGATGGCCGCCCGGATCTCTTCCCACAGGTTCACGGTGTCCAGCCCGGCCGGACACACGATCTGGCACTGGCCGCAGGTGGAGCACTCGTAGAGGTCGCGGGCGAATTGCTCGATCTGCTCGCGAGTCACTTCCTGGTAACCGAAGAGCTTGCCCACGAGCTTGCGCAGGGGGCCGGGATCGCCGCCGCCGTGGACGATCTTGGCCAGCAGGCCGTGCTGGCCCTTGAGGATGCGCAGCACCTCGGCCGCCTTGGCCCGGGGCAGGATGTCCTGGCGGCCGTCCTGGTCGTAGACCGGGCACCAGGAGAGGCACTCGCCGCAGCGGGTGCAGGCCTCCAGCTGCAACAGGCGCTTGGCCTCCAGCATCTGGATGGGCACCACCGCGGTGGGCTCGGGCTCGGGCTCCGGAGGGGGCGGGGCCGGGGCGGCGGCCTGGGGCGCGGCGGGCTCCTGGGCCGGCGCTTCCGGGGGCGCGGCCCCGGCGGGCGGGGCCTCCGGGGCTGGTTGCTCCGGGGGGGCCTCGGCCTGGGGCGCGGCGGGCTCGGTCCCTTCGGGCGCCTGCTGGCTGGTGTTGTCCTCGGGAGGCTTGTTTTCCTGCTCAGCCATGGCTCGACTCTTCCAGGTGCCGCCGCGTCATTGCAAACGGCGGTTGATTATCAGGCTCAAGGGAGCGGTGAACATGTGGCGCATCTTGCCAAAGGGCAGATAGGCCACGAACAACGCGGCCACCAGGCCGTGGGCGTACCACAGCCAGCCGTAGACCGCCGGCCAGTCGATCCCGGTCGCGGCCAGCAAGCGGGACAGGGGATAGGCCACGAAGGAGTACACCGCCACGCCGTGGGGAACCTGGCTGACCACCAGGCGGGCCCCCTCGGCCACGAAGCCCAGCACTATCATAAGGCCCAGGATGATCAGGGCCAGGTTGTCCTGCCACTCGGCCACCACCTGCTCGCCCTTGAACACCCAGCGCTGCAGGGCGGCCAGGACAACCCCGACCAGGATAAGCAGGCCCAGCAGATCATTTGTCACGGCCACGAAGCCCTGGTTCTTGTTCATCAGGGCCATGGCCAGATCGCTGCTTGGCCACAGCTCGTAGACCAGCCAGGTGAACAGGGCCAGGCCCATGCGGGCCAGGATGGACAGATAGATCAGGCTGTGGAAGAACCAGCGGCGCACGCTCTGCTTGAGCACCCGGCGCTGCCAGAGAACGTCGAACCACAGCACCTTGACCAACTCCCAGCTCTGGCGGGAGAAGACCGCCTTCCAGAGCTGGTCGCTGCCCCGGGAAACCTTGTCGTGCAGGCTGCCCTCCACCCCGGCCACCCGGCCGCGCATGTAGAACAGTCCGCCGCTCACCACGCCGATCAGGAAGATCAACAGCGCCAGGCCGAACCACCAGGAGCCGATGCTGAAGCTGGCCGTGTGGCAGGGGAAGCAGATCATCCCCTTGGCCGGCAGCACCATCTCCGGCGCGCCCACCTTGTTGTCCGTCACGTGGCAGCGCAGGCAGTGCTGGTCCTGCTTCAGGTCGGTGGGCCCGTGCTCGGTGAGCGGTATGGGCTTGCCTTCCAGGTTCACGTGGGCCAGCTTGACCTGCCCGGTCTTTTTGTCCAGCTCCACGAAGGGGCTCTTGTGGTGGCAGGCCGCGCAGTCCACTGACAGGTGAGGGCTGTGCACCTCGGCCTCGCCGTGAATGGGATGGCAGCTCAGGCACTGCGCCCCCACCTTGCTCTTGTGAGGCGAGGTGGCCACGTCGCCGTGGCACTGGAGGCAGGCCACCCAGCGGTGGCGGCTGGTGGCGAACAGGTCCATGTTCACCACCAGGGGCACCTTGGTCCCCTTCACCTCGCGGGAACAGCTCTCCTTGAGGTGGCACTCCAGGCAGAGTTGCTGGTTGGCCACCACGCCTTCGTTGGAGGCCAGGTTGGGCAGATGGTGACAGTCCAGGCAGTTGCGGGCGGGCTGTCCGTCCGGGGCCGGGTCCATGGCCACCACCGGCGCGGCCAGGGCGGGCAGGGCGGCCAGGATGAGCGCCGCCGCCAGGATGGGGATGAGGGCCAGCTTTTTCATGAGCCCGCCTCCCCTTCCCCGGGCTTTATGCGCTCCCAAAGGGCCGGGTGCCCCTGTTGGATGCGTTGGTGGCTCATGCGTCCGGTGAAGATGCTGGTGTCCGCGGGCCAGACCTCGGGCCTCAGATGGGCCACGATGGGATGCACCACGAACTTGATGGCCACCGCGATGATGGCCTCGAATAGGTGCAGCAGCAGGGCCAGGTTGATGAAGTAGCCGGGCAGCCACTGGGTGAACCACTCCGGGAACCACAGCACCAGGCCGGTGATCCCCATGGTGTGCATGCCCAACAAGACCGCCCAGTAGTCCATCTTCTCCCACCAGGTGAAGCGGTCGAAGCGGGGCATGGGGCCCTTGTCCAGGGCCCAGCCCAGGTGGGCGAAGACGTTTTTCACGTCGGTCCAGCCGGGGAACATGGTGCCCGGGCCGGTGAGGCGGCCCTTGAGCACCAGCTTGTAGTAGAGCAGCCAGATCAGGTGGGCCATCACCGCCGCGTAGGTCATCACCGCCAAGAAGCGGTGGGTCCAGGCCAGGCCCGCGGCCCCGCCCAGACACCAGGCGATGGCCCGGGCCCACCAGGCCCCGCCGAAGAACAGCGAAAAGCCGGTGATTCCCAGGCCGAGGAAGCCCACCATGACCAGCACGTGCAGCAGGCGGTTGAGAACGCTGAAGCGCTCCACCTGTCCCTTTTCCAATTCACGCTCGGACATGACTAGTGCTTCCTCAGCTTGTGTTGGATCTCCCGGAGCATCCACAGGAAGGTGTGGCCGTAGAAGAAGCCCACCACGCACACCGCCAAAACCCCCAGGATCGCGCTGACCGTGTAGATCAGATACAGGGAGCGGCGCTTGGCCGCGTCCTCCTTGGTCAGGTCCACCAGGGTGGGGTGCACCACGTAGGCGGCGAAGCGGGGGTTGGAGCCCGGATGGCAGCGCCAGCAGACCCCGGCGGTCAACTCGGGGCTCTTGAGGCTCTTGACCTCGTGGGCCCCGTGGCAGTCGGAGCAAAAGGCGGCCTTGTCCCAGCCCAGCTTGTCCCCGGCCTGGCCGTGGTAGTCCGTGAGATAGGTGGCCGCCTGGGCGGGATGGCAGGCGCCGCAGACCAGGGTCTGCCGCCGCCCCAGCTCCACCCGGTCCAGGCGCGCCGGGTCATAGTGCACCTGGTGGCAGTCGCCGCACACCGGCGAGAGGCTCCCGGTCTGCTTGGTCTTGGTCCCCTTTTTCAGGGCCTCGGCGTGCTTGCCCAGGTGGTAGCGGGCATAGGCGCTCTTGTGGCAGCGCTGGCACTGGGCGTAGTCATAACCCCTTAGGGCCGGGGTCATGAGGTACTTGGGATCCTTGGTGTCAGGATGGGCGGTCTTGCTGCCCGGCTTGAGGGCCAGCTCCTGCTTGGCGTGGCACTCGGCGCAGGCCAGCTTGCCGTGGGCCCCGGCCTGATAGCGGCCCAGGTCCAGATACCAGGATGACTCCATGCCCGGCGGGACCGAGGCCCCGGCCCCCCCGGCCAGGACCAGGGCGGCCAGCAGGGCCAAAATGATCCCCGCCGCCCGGCAACGATGTTTGGTGCTAAGGGCCATACGCGCCTCGAACCTCAGTGCAGCCGCCGCCCGTCCCGGTCCTCGTCCAGGCCGGCCAGGGCAGTGGCAAAGTAAATCTTCATGAATTGGGACGCCGCCCCCACCAGGCCGGGGAACAGCTCTTCAGCCAGGGGCTGGGTGTCCTGGCCGGCGTCCAGGCCCTGCTTCAGGGCCCGCGCCTGCACGGTGATCCGGGCCAGGGAGCCGGGCAGCCCCTCCAGGGCATCGGCCGGGCCGCGCAGGGCCGGGGCCTTGCCCAGGGCGCGCAGGCGGTCCCACAAGGCCTCCAAAAACACCCTGAGCTTGGCCGGCTCGTAGACCTTGGTGCCGATGAGCCAGCGGGCGGGGTGGTCCTCCAGGCCCAGGGCCACGATGCGGCTGTTGGACAGCTCCCGCTTGATGCTCAGCAGCCAGTCCTTGGCCGGGCGGCCGTCGAGCGCCGCCTGCTCCTCGGGCCCGCGCTCCGGCTGGCGCTCGGGCAGGTCGGCGTAGATGGCCGCGGCCAGCAGGCGGTTGGCCGTGGGGAAGCCGGGATGCTCGAAATGGGGGCCGAAGAGATACAGCGAGCCCCGGCCATAGGGCGCGCGCAGCACCGCCGCCAGGCCCAACAGGGTCTCTGCGGCCAAATCCCGGGGAGCCAGGAACTTGGTGCGCTTTTCAAACGCGGCGTAGCGGGCCAGGACCTCCACCTCCTCCGAGGCCGGGATCATGGCCGGGCCGCCGTATAGGGGCGCGGCCAACTCCTCGCCGCCCAGGGGCCCCGGAGCGCAGGACAGCCCCACCGCCTCGCGCACCGGATGGAACACATAGTCGCAGCCATAGGCTGTCTTGTACTTCTCGGGAAGCATGAGGGGTTGGGGCAGGTCTCGGCTGAGATTGGCGATGGTGGCTTGAACGAAGTTGAACCAGCAGAGAGGCTCCTGGGAGGAGCGCAGCATGAGGTAGGCCCCGGCGCAGGCTCCCAAATAGAGCCCGCCTCCCGCCAGGAACCCCTCCAAGGCCTTGGCTCCGGGCTGCCCCAGGGCGCGGGCCATGGCAAAGGTGTCGCCCCCGCTCACGGCCAGGCCGTCCAAGCCGTCCAGGCCCCCGGCCGCGATTTCGGCGTGGTCCAAAAAGCGCAGGTCATAAAAGCCCAGACGCTCCAGGGACTCGGCGAACCACAGCCAGGAGTGGGAGGAGCCCGCCCCGGTGTAAACCCCCAGGCGGGGGTAGCGCGGGGCGCGTCCTCCTCTCGCCTTGGCCAGGGCCGGCGGGGGCGGGGGAGCCCCGCCCCGGGCCAGGCCCCGGTTATAGGCGTTCACTGCTGATAATGGGTTGCTCATGCGCCCTGCCTAGCCGCACACCTCCGCGATGACCGCGTCCAAGCCCTCCTGGCTGAACTCCAGCTCGGTGCCGATGCCGGCCAGCTCGACGAGCTTGGCCTCGCTCAGCTCCGGGGCCAGCAACACGAACAGGGGGTCCAGGCCGAAGATGTGGGCCACGGCCTGACGCCGGGTCCACCAGGCATCGTCGCCCGCCTGGTCCACTCCGAACACGGCCGTCTTGGGCGTGGCCGGGCTGAAGGGGCCGCTCAGGCCCTCCACCGGTCCGCTCAGGCCCTCCAGGGCCCCGCTGATGGCCGCGGCGTCGGTTTTGCCGCCGTCCAGGCAGACCTTGGCCGCCAGCCCGGCGTCCAGGCCCAGCTTGGCGCACTGCTTTAGTATGGCCCCGGCGTCCCCCAGCTCCAGGCCCATCTGCTGGAACAGGGCCGCCGCGCCCAGATCGGTGAGCAGCACGCCCATCTCGGCCTCCTCCGGCTCGGGCAGGGCGCTGGGATCGCCTTGCAGGAACAGGAAGCTGTTGGCCGCGAAGGGGGTGTTGAAGTTGGCCCGGTGACGGTGCACCAGGGGGGCCAGCCAGTCGGCCAGGGCGTCCTGGCCCATGCCCTTGGCCAAATCCAGCAGGCCCTTTTTGCCGGCCCAGACCCCGCCCTTGACCTCGCCCTGCAAGGCCACGCACTGGTCCACGAACTCCTCGTCGTCGGCGATCTCCAAAAGGCCCAGGCCCCGGATGGCCACCAGTTTCAGGTTCTTGGCGGCCAGGGCGTGCCCCAACCCGAAGCGGTCGCCGCTGGGCCAGTAGTTGTTCATCAGGCAGGCCAGGTCGCTGCTCGCGGCGGCCGGGCCGGTGCCCAGCACCTGGATCAGGTCGTCGCCCTTGTCGGCGCGCACCTGGTCCACCGCGGCCCACACGTCCAGGCCGGCCAGGCCCCCGGCCTCCTCCACGTCCAGGATGCCGTCGTGCACCCAGAGCATGGTGGGCGCGGCGGCCGCGTTTTTGATCACGATGTAGTCGAAGCCCGAATACTTGAGCTCCATGCCCAGGTATTGGGTCAGGGGGGCGTGCGCCACCTGCCCGGTCAGCGGGCTCTTGGCGGTGACCACCCCCAGGCAGGAGCCGGGCACCATGCTGCCGGTGAACAGGCCCGCGCCCAACACGATGGGATCGCCGTCCGCGTGCTGGTTGTACAGGGCCAGGTTTATGCCCGCCCCGCCTATTTTCTCCTGGCACAGCTCGTCGGAGAACTCCTCGGTCTCCACCTCGCCGCTGGCCAGGTCCACAATTGCTATTTGGTCAGAGGCCAAAAACTCCATGTCTGGTCACCCCTATATAAAGGAAGGAAAAACTTTTTGCCGCTGGCCTCAGTCCAGGTAGACGGCGTCCACCGGGCAGACCTGCTTGCACAGGGGCCCGTCGTCGCGGTCCTCGCAGAGGTCGCAGGCCTCGCGCAGCAGCATGGGCTTGGCCGAGGCGTCGCCGCCTCCCCCGCCCTCTTCCACCGCGCCGATGCGTTTGACTTCCAGACCCTCGGGCCGCGCGATTACCAGATCCTCCTCTTCCTTGAGGATGACTCCGAAGTAGTCCTTCTTATCACGGGTGCGGTAAACAACGATGCAGGAGGACAACAGGGCGAAGGCATCGTCGCGGTGATATCCGCAGGCCAGTTCGCAGGCCATGCAGGCCGTGCACTTGAGCGGATCGATCTTGACTCCCATCTGTTCAATTCCTCGCTAAGTGTTTATATCCTCGCTAAAGGTTGGCAGGGGCGTGGCGCGTTGGCAGTGGCCGCGGGGCCCGGGCCATGCTCCTGAATCATCAAATACCCGGCTTAGGGGGTTGGTTCGACGCCAGCATCATAACAGCAACCACAAGGTTCAAGTCAACGAAAAAAACATAATTAATATAATAGTTCGCATCTATCTCCGGATTCGGGCCACATAACACCCAATAAAAACAGGGGTTTAACATTTAAGTTATTGTTTTAATTTAAATAATTGCGTAAACTATATATTATGACCATAAAGGAAACCATGCCACATCCCGGTATTCAAAAGGCCGCTTGCCCTCTTGTAACCAAATTTTTAACCAAAAGAGGGACGGATAAGGTATAAACGTTATAATATTTCTCTTGACAAGCGAGGCCGTGAATTCTTATAAAGTCTAAGATCATTTTTCATGGCCTTTTAGACCACTATCAGGCGCGGCGATAACCGGGCGAAAGCGCCCAGCCGGCCGCGCCCGCCGGCCACGGCGGAAAGGCTCCATGTTCGAGGCCGCCAACAAAACCGAGAAGGTCTCCGACCGCATCATCGAGCAGATCCGCGACGCGGTGCTCTCGGGCCAGATAAAGCCCGGGGACCGGCTTGCCTCGGAAAAGGAGCTCATCGCCCAGTTCGGCGTGAGCAAGGCCACCATGCGCGAGGCCTTGCGCGTGCTGGAGGCCATGGGCCTGGTGGAGATCCGCAAGGGCACCACCGGCGGGGTCTTCGTGGCCGAGGTGGACATGAAGACCACCATCCACTCCATAATGAACTTCCTGCACTTCCGCTCGGTGTCCACCAGCGACATAACCATGCTGCGCTTCACGGTGGAGCCCTCGGTGGCCCACCTGGCGGCCATGAACGCCACCGAAAAGGACTTCGAGCGCCTCAGGGAGTTGGCCGAGATTACCGAAGCCGACGAAAACGGCGACGCGGCCAGGGACATCAGCTTTCACCGCTACCTGGCCCGCATGAGCAAAAACCCGCTTCTGATCCTCATCCTGGACTTTGTGGACAACCTTTTGCGGGACGCCAAATACGAACTGCAACTCAGTTCGGAGTTTTACCGCCACGTGCGCCAGTCCCACCGGCGCATCGTGGATTTTCTGGAGGCCCGCGACACCGTGGGGGCCCGGGCCGAGATCGCCCGGGACCTATTGGAAGTGGACCGCTACATGGCCGAGGCGGCGGGCACCGAGCCCTTTGAGCCCGCCTCCCTGGGCCTGAACCTGGACGCCCGCTACGTGGCCGGGCGCGAACAGGAACCGGCGGTCAACCCCCTGGCCCAGCTCTTGGACGCCTCATTGCCGGGGCAGGACCTGGGCAAGGCCATGGTTTTGAAGCACATAGGCTCGGGCGGACTCTACGTGGTGGTGCCCGACCAGGACGAGAAAAAGTAGGAGCGGCCCGCCCGGAGTTCGGACGGACGCCTCAATTTAAAGTCAGATAAACCGCCATGCGGCCCCTCCCGGGCCCGCGGAGCATGGCTCACCGTGAACCGACACCATTGATAGGCCGGTGGGGAGTCCCCCGGCCGCGCAAGGACCGATAAGGAGTTCAACACATGAGCGAAAACGACCGTTACTTTTTCATAGACGAATCAGTGCCCGTAGACCCCATCAGCGGCGAACGGCCCATCAAGCTTAAGTACTGCTCGGGCGGACAGTGGAAGGTGTCGTCCACCGACACTTACATGCCCTGCTACAACCCCTCCACCGGCGCGGTGATCGCGCTGGCTCCCCAGTGCTCCTCCGAGGAAGTGGAAGAGACGGTGCAGGCGGCCAAGAAGGCCTTTGTCGGCTGGTCCACCACTCCGGTGAGCAAGCGGGTGCAGGTGCTCTATAAGATGAAGGCCCTGCTGGACGAGAACCTGGAAGAGCTCACCGTCCTGCTGGCCAAGGAGATGAGCAAGAAGTACCAGGAGGCCATGGGCGACATCCTCAAGGTCACCGAGGTGGTCGAGTTCGCCTGCGGCGCTCCCCACATCATGAAGGGCGAGGCCCTGATGCAGGTGTCCACCAACTACGACACCAGCCTCTACCGCGAGCCCATGGGCGTGTTCGCCGGCATCCCGCCCTGGAACTTCCCGGCCATGATCCCCCACGGCTGGATGACCCCCATCTGCATCGCCACCGGCAACTGCATGGTCCTCAAGGCGGCCAGCTTCGTGCCCCAGAGCGCCATGCGGGTCATGGAGCTGTGGAAGGAAGCGGGCATCCCCGACGGCGTGATCAACGTGATCACCGCCGGACGCGACCAGGCCGAGCTTCTGCTGCGGCACCCGGACATCAAGGGCATCTCCTTCGTAGGCTCCACCAAGGTGGGCCTGCACATCTACTCCACCGCCGCCGCCCACGGCAAGCGGGTCCAGGCCCTGTGCGAGGCCAAGAACCACGCTCTGGTGCTCAGGGACTGCAAGCTGGAGCGCACCGCCCAGGGCATCATGAACGCCTTCACCGGCTGCGCCGGCCAGCGCTGCATGGCCCTGCCGGTGATCGTGGTGGAAAACGCCATCGCCGACGAGCTGGTGGCCCTGCTCAAGAAGTTCTCCTCCGAGGTGACCCTGGGCAAGGCCTGGCTGCCCGACACCGGCATGGGCCCGGTGGTCAACGAGGGGCACAGGCAGTTCGTCACCGGCTGGATCGACAAGGCCGAGCAGGAGGGCGCGTCCATCATCCTGGACGGCCGCAACCCCGAGTTGCCCGAAGGCTGCGAAAAGGGCTTCTTCGTGGGCCCCACCATCGTCGACCACGTGACCGAGGAAATGTCCTGCGGCCGCAATGAGATCTTCGGCCCGGTGCTGTGCATCAAGCGGGTGGAGAACTTCGAAGAGGGCCTGGCCCTGATGAACGACAATCCCTTTGGCAACGGATCGGTGATCTACACCCAGAACGGCTACTACGCCCGCCAGTTCGCCTACCGCACCCACGCGGGCATGGTGGGGGTGAACGTGGGCATCCCGGTGCCCCTGGGCATCTTCGGCTTCACCGGCCACAAGCAGTCGTTCTTCGGCGACCTGCACGTCATGGGCCGCGACGGCTTCAACTTCTTCACCGAGTCCAAGTGCGTCACCCAGACTTGGTTCCCCGAAGAAGGCGAGATAGATACCAAGGTGGACACCTGGGACGGGACCATCACCTCCATGCCCACCGACAAGTGATAGGAATTGATTCAATAACCCCCGCCCGGGGCGGCCCCGCCAGGGGCCGCCCCGGCCAGGGGCCGCGAACCGCGCCCTAGGCGTGCCGCGTTTGTTTTCCATGGTTTGAGGAGGGCATGGAAAAGCATCTAAAACATCACCAGAGCCTGATGAGGCCGAAGCCGTCCCCGGCTTTGACCCACCTCATGTTAGCCCGCCACATCTTCGATCCATCCCCTGTTTGCAACCACACCTGCCTTTCCACGGAGCCCGGTCCCGCCCCGGTATCCGGCGCTCTTGTGCGCGCCCATGCGCAAGGAGGATAAGTCTCATGGACACCGCCACCGCCAAGAAAGTCGATCCAGTCCTGCTTCAGTTGCAGGGCATCGTGGGCGAGAAAAACGCCAGCGACGCCAAGCACATCCGCTACGCCTATTCCTATGACCTGTCTTTCGTGGAGCCCAAGCTGCCCGATTACGTGGTCATGGTTCAGAACGTGGAGCAGGTGCAAGAGGTCCTGAAGTTCGCCAACCAGGAGAAGATCCCGGTGATCCCCTACACAGCGGGCACCAACATCGGCGGTCTGTGCATCCCCGAGCGGGGCGGCATCCTCATGGATCTGAAACAGATGAACAAGATCATCGACATCGACGTGGCCGACGGGGTGGCGGTGATCGAGCCCGGCGTGAGCCACGCCCAACTGGCCGCCGAGCTGACCAAGCTGGGGCTGCGCTTCGGCTGGCCGGTGGGCCCGCCCTCGGCCTCGGTGAGCTCCTGCGCCATCAGCCACGGCATCGGCGGGCTAAACGCGCGCTACGGCCTGCAGAGCCAGGAGATCACCTCCATGGAGGTGGTGCTGCCAACCGGCGAGCTGGTGAGGGTGGGCTCCTGCGCCATCCAGAAGAACGCCTGGCACTCCACCCTGCCGCTGCCCAAGCTGGACGGCCTGTTCAAGGGCTGGCTGGGCAGCTCCGGAGTGGTGACCAAGATGGGGGTCAACGTGCACCCCGCCCCGCCCTTGCTCAAGATCTTCACGGTGAGCTGCGAGACGGTGGAGGAGATGTACTCCTACATGTTCAACCTGAGCAACTACGAGATCTGCGACGACATCACCGCGGTCTCCTGGTGGCTGAGCCAGGTTCCCATCCCCTATCCCTACACCCCCAAGCCCGACGACGCGGCCGAGTGGAACTCCTACGCCACCACCTTCTCCTGGACCGAGGCCGAGCGCGACGCCCGGGCCGAGATTTGGGAAAAGGTCGTGGCCGAGGAAAAGGCCAAGGGCAGCTCCATCGAGATAACCCACTACCCCGAGGAGGCGCTCAAGGGCCGCACCCAGCTGCCCAGCCAGGTGGTGGGCTCCACCAAGAACTACTGCAAGCAGGGCGGGGCCGGCATCTCCTGGCCCGGCACCTTCACCCCGGCCAAGAAGTGGGCTCCGGTCTACACCCGCTGGAGGGAAATCCTCATCGGGCACAACCTTTCGCCCAGCGTGCGCATGAGCATGTACCGCGGCGTCCACTACGGCATGCTCCGGGCCATGATCCCCTTCAACAAGCAGTCCAAGGAAGAAACCGAGAACGCCCGCCAGGCCATCGTGGAGTGCCTCCGGGTGGACCTGGACGAGGGGGGCATCCCCTACAAGCCGCCGGTGGACTTCGCCAAGGAGATCAACCTCAGGGCTGATCAGGGCTATCTCATGCTTTTAAAACGGGTCAAGAACATGCTGGACCCCAACGACATCATGAACCCAGGCAAACTGGGCATCTAGGGAAGGGGGAGGAATATCATGGAATGGGATATCGCCAGCCTGGAAGACCTGGAACATTACATTTGGCGCTGCACCGCTTGCGGGACCTGCAAGGTCGCCTATGACTTCGGCCCTCCGTCCACCTGCGCCCCCATCTGCCCGGCCGGCACCGAGTTCGGCTTTGAGGGCAACATGTCTAGTAAGGGCAAGATAGCCTTTGCCCGTGGCATTTTGGACGGCACCCTAGAGTTCGACGAGGAGCTCTTGGACGACATGTACCGCTGCACCATCTGCGGCGGCTGCCAGAACCAGTGTCAGCTGGACCACAAGCCCTTCATCCCCGAGATCATGGAGGCCATGCGCCGCAAGGCGGTGGAGGCCGGCAAGGGGCCCCTGCCCCTGCACAAAAACCTGACCCAGTCGCTCAAGGACTACAACAACCCTTACCAGGGACCGCGCCGCCTGCGCACCGACTGGGCCCGGCCCTTCAAGAAGGCCAAGAAGCCCATCAAGAACATCATGAAGGAGCCGGCCGAGGCCCTGTTCTACGTGGGCTGCACCGGGGCCTTCAACCAGCAGGCCCGGGCCATCCCCACCGCCACGGCCAGCCTGTTCCAGAAGCTGGGCCTGGACTTCGGCATCCTGGGGGATAACGAGGTCTGCTGCGGCTCCACCGCCATGCGCGTGGGCGATGCCGAGGAGTTCAAGCGCCTGGCCACCCACAACCTGGAGCTGTTCAAGAAGCTGCACGACGAGCAGGGGGTGAACACCATCATCACCTCTTGCGCCGGCTGCTACCGGGCCATCAAGAAGGACTACATCCTTTCCCAGGATTACGACCAGATGATGGACGGCATCCGGGTGGTGCACACCGCCCAGTATCTGCACGAGCTCATGCAAAAGGGCGAGCTGCCCATCACCGGCGAGCTCAAGACCAAGATCACCTACCACGACCCCTGCCACATCGGCCGCCACCTGAACAAGTTCGAGGTGGACACCGAGGGCAGCGAGCTCTGGCCCGGGGCCTATCTGGGCATGAGCGAGGAGGACTGCATCTACGAGGAGCCCCGCGAGCTCTTAGCGGCCATCCCCGGGGTGGAGTTCATGGAGATGGAGCGCAACCGATCCAACTCCTACTGCTGCGGTGGCGGCGGCGGAGTGATGACCGGCTTCGGCGAATGGGCGGCCAAGAACGCCAGCCTTCGGGTCGAGGAAGGCATGGGCACCGGGGCCGAAGTGATGGCCTCCACCTGCCCCTTCTGTAACTTCAACCTGGGCTCCGGCGCCCAGCGTATCCAGAGCCCCATGAAAATCATGGACGTGGTGGAGCTTCTGGACCAGGTGATCACGGAGCAGGAGTAACGGCATCAGGGCCGGCCTCAGCGGAGGGGCCGGCCCCACTGATAAGCACCACATTCATCAAGGGAGGTTTAACCGCAAAAAAGCCTAACGTCCGCCGGCCGGGAGCCCAGCCCCGTGACTTCCAGCCAGTCTCCTCCGGCGGCCCGAAATAGGGCAATGCGATAGTGCGGCGTCCCGGGTGTGGGCCAATGTGGCCCCACGCGAAGCCGCCGCGCCTGGGTTCTCTTAAAGGAGGGGAGAAGCTATGAAAAGGATTTTGATCATTGCGGCCAGTGTTCTGCTGGCTCTGGCCCTGGCCATTCCGGCCGTGGCCGCCGATCCGGTGAAGATCGGCGTGCTGGTGCCCCTGACCGGCATCGTGGCCAACGGCGGCAAGGAGATGGCCAACGGCATCGACATGGCGGCCAAGGACAAGAAGACCTTGTTGGGCCGTCCCATCAAACTCATCGTGGAGGACACCCGGGTCAAACCGGCCGTGGCGGTGTCCAAGGCGGAAAAACTGGTCTATCAGGACAAGTCCGTGGCCCTGATCGGCGTGTTCAGTTCCGGCGTGGGCCTGGCCCTGGCCAAGAACATCGACAAGCTGAACGTGCCCTTCGTGTCCACCCACGTGATGACCACCAAGTTCTACGGCCTCAACCCCCTGGTGTTCCGCTCCGGGCAGCTGGCCAACGACCAGACCGCGGTGGGCAACGTGGAAGGCATCCTGGCCACCCCGGACCTGAAGAAGCGCAAGTACTACGTGCTGGTGCATGACTATTCCTGGGGCCACGACGCGGCCAAGCGCTTTATCGCCCTGGCCAAGGCCAAGGGCGTCAAGGTGGTCAACCCGGACTTTGACCGGGCCCCCATCAAGACCAAGAACTGGTCCACCTACATCTCCAAGATCAAGGCCAGCGGCGCCGACGGCATCTACATCGCCCTGATCACCGACGTCATCCCCCGGTTCATGAAGCAGGCCAACGAGTTCGGCCTGATGAAGACCTGCCGCCTGGTTTCCGGCGCCGCCCCCGGCGCGGTCGACCTGGAGAACGCGGGCACCGCCGGCGTGGGCATCTTCGGTGCCAGCGACTATGCCTGGGACCTGGAGAACTTCCCTGGCTACCAGGCCAAGGCCAAGGACTGGAACACCCGCTACTACAAGATGTACAAGGCCATTCCCTGCGACGCCGCCGCCCATAGCTATGTCGGGGCCATGAACCTGTTCAAGGCCATCGAGAAGGCGGGCAGCACCGATCCCCAGAAGATCGCCGCCGCGATCAGGGGCATCAGCTACGACGGCCCCTATGGCAAGGTCTACATCTGCCCCGGCGACAACTGCATGCGCAACGACGCCGTGCTGACCGAGACCGTCAAGGCCCCCAAGAATCCCTACGGGGCCACCATCTACATGAAGGTTCTCAAGGTCTTCCCGGCCAAGGAGCTGGGACCGCCCTGCAAGAACTAGGCGGGCTTGAAAGCCTTTAGTCTCTAAACCCGACCGGGAGGAGGAGGCAGGGGCCCTTCGGGGCCCCTCCCCTCCCCCCTCACCACGGTCACGCCAGCGTAGGCAAGGTATTAAGGCATGTTCGCTATCACCGTAGACATAATCCTCAACAGCCTGGTCCTGGGCGGCATATTCGTCATCATGGGCGTCGGGCTCAACATCATCTACGGCCTGAACCGGGTCATGAACCTGGCCCACGGCGCCCTGTACGCCCTGGGGGCCTACTTCGGCTTTTCCGTGGTGGCGGTGGGCGGCAACTATTTTCTGGCCCTGCTGATCGCCCCCATCATCGTGGGAATCCTGGGCCTGGTCATCGAGCGGGTGCTGATCACCCCCATGCGCAAGCGCTCCATGATCTACACCCTGATCCTCACCTACGGCCTGATGTTCGTCATCGACGGGCTGATCAAGTTTTTCTGGGGGGTGGAGACCCGCTTCATCCATCTGCCGGAGTTTATGCAGGGGACGGTGAGCCTGGGCTCGGCCTCCTATCCGGTGTTCAGACTAGTGATTCTCATCGGCATCGCGGCGGTGGTGGCCGCCCTGATGCTTCTGCTGGGGCGCACCAGGCTGGGCATCAACATGCGCGCCGCCTCGGAGATTCCCGAAATGGTCTCGGCCTGCGGGGTCAACGTGCGCGGGGTGCAGATCTCGGGCTTCGTGCTGGGCTGCATGCTGGCCGGCACCGCCGGGGTGCTGGCCGGGCCGCTGTTCACCGTCTTCCCCATCATGGGCCACGACATGCTCATCAGTTCGTTCGTGGTGGTGGTCATCGGCGGTCTGGGCAGCCTCAGGGGCGCGGTCATCGCCGCCCTGATGATCGGCTTTGTGCAGACCCTGGCCGAGTTCTTCATCACCGAAATGGCCATGGTCATCGTGTACATGCTCATGGCGCTCATTCTGGTCATCAAACCGCTTGGAATCCTGGGAGAGGGTAAGTTTGAGTAACATGGAGCAAGCAGCACCCCGCTCGCTGATTTTTGAGCGCCTGGGCGGCGGTAAGGCCATGTGGATAACCACCGCGGTGATGGTGGTGATCCTGGCCGTACTGCCTTTTATCCTGCCCAACCGCTTTTACATCCGCCTGGTCAACGAGATCATGATCTACGGCCTGCTGGCCATGAGCCTCGACGTGCTCCTGGGCTACACCGGCCTGCTCTCGTTCATGCACAACGCCTATCTGGGCCTGGGGGCCTATGCCACCGGCCTGTTCATGATCCACATCTGGCCCGAGAGCATCTGGGTGGCCATGCTGGTGGGCACCGTGTTCACCATGGCCGTGGCCCTGCCGGTGGGCTGGGTCCAGGTGCGCACCGGAGGCCTGGCCTTCGCCCTTTTGACCCTGGCCTTCGGCATGATGTTCTACACCGTGGCCTGGAAGTGGTACGACCTCACCGGCGGGGACGACGGGCTCATGGGCCTGCCCCAGCCGGACATCACCCTGTTCGGCCTAAAGCTGGCATCCAGCGGCAACTCCACGGCGATCTACCTGTTCACCCTGGCCATCCTGCTCATTTGCTTCGTGTTCACCTGGCGGGTGATCCACTCGCCCCTGGGGGCGGTGCTGGAGGCCATCCGGGAGAACGAGGAGCGGGCCTCCTTCGTGGGCATCAACGTGCGCCGCTACAAGCTCATCGGCTGGATGCTGGCCTGCGGCCTGGCCGGCACGGCGGGCAGCATCTACATCCTCTACCGGGGCTACACCGGGCCCGGAGTCATGGGGGCCTTCGAGGGGGCCGGGGTGCTGATGATGGTGCTCTTGGGCGGCATGGGCACCCTGTGGGGGCCCTTCATCGGGGCCGCCTTGTTCATCGTGCTCAAGGATCAGCTCAGCTCCTGGACCCAGGACTGGGAGATCTTCATCGGGGCCATCGTGATTCTCCTGGTGCTGTTCTTGCCCAAGGGGGTGGCCGGGGTGCCCGCCTTGTTCAATCGCCAATCGGGCGGGGAGGATTAGGTCATGTCCACCACGATCCTGACCACCCAAGACCTCTCCCGCGCCTTCGGCGGCGTGCTGGCGGTGAACCTGGTCAACCTGGAAGTCCGGGACAAGATGGTCCAGTCGGTTATCGGGCCCAACGGGGCCGGCAAGACCACCCTGATCAACGTGATCACCGGCCGCCTGGCGGCCAGCGGCGGCAAGGTGCTCTACCTAGAGAAGGACATCACCAGCCGCGCGGTGCACCACCGGGTGAAGATGGGCATCAGCCGCACCTTTCAGATCACCAGCATTTTCATGGGCCTGAGCGTGTGGGAAAACGTGCGCATCGCGGTGCAGAGCCATCTGGGCGGCTCGCTGCGCATCCTCTCCGCCCGCCCCAGCCTTGGCAGCGTGAACGACAAGACCGAGGCCATCCTCAAGCGGGTGGGCCTGTATAAGCTGGCCGAGCGGCCGGCCAACCTCCTGGCCCACGGCGACCAGCGGGTCTTGGAGGTGGCCATCTCCCTGGCCAGCGACCCCAAGGTGCTGTTTTTGGACGAGCCCGCCGCGGGCATGAGCCCGGCCGAGACCGACCAGGTGAGCGAGCTCATCGCCGATTTGGGCACCGAGATGGCCGTGGTGCTGGTGGAGCACGACATGGAGGTGGTGATGAAGATCAGCCACCACATCATCGTCTTGCACCAGGGCGGGGTCATCGCCCGGGGCACCCCCCGGGAGATCGCCTCCAACCAGGAGGTCAAGGACGCCTATCTGGGCGGCGACGATTGGGCGCCGCTGAGCAACGTGTGAAACCCCAAGACGGGGACTTAAGATGATCAAGCTGGAAGGCATAGACACCTATTACGGCACCAGCCACGTGATCCAGAACCTCAGCCTGGAGGTGGACACCGGCGAGGCGGTGAGCATCCTGGGGCGCAACGGAGTGGGCAAGACCACCACCATGCGCTCCATCATCGGGCTCACCCCGCCCAAGAAGGGCCGGGTGCTGATAAACGGCACCGACGTGCGGGGCTGGCCGCCCCACAAGATCGTGCACCTGGGCCTGGCCTATGTGCCGGCCGAGCGCCACATCTTCCCGGACCTGAGCGTGGAGGAAAACCTCATCCTGGCCCAGGGCCAGGGGGGCGGCGACGGCGACTGGAGCCTGGACAAGGTCTACGAATACTTCCCGGTGCTGGGCCAGCGCCGCCGCTCCGGGGGCACCAAGCTCTCCGGCGGCGAGCAGCAGATGCTGGCCATCGGCCGGGCCCTGATGGGCAACCCCACCATCATGCTCTTGGACGAGCCCTCCCAGGGGCTCAGCCCCATTCTGGTGGCCAAGGTGGCCTCTATCGTAAGCGACCTCTGCTCCCAGCACGGCATCACCCTGCTGCTGGTGGAGCAGAACTTCCGCATCGCCCTGGCCATGGCCGGGCGGCACTACCTCATGGGCACCAAGAGCAAGCTGCAGGGAGAGGTGAGATCCCAGGAGATCATCGAGGACCAGGAGCTGATCAAGCGGACCCTGGCAGTGTAGAGCCTGCGTATTCCGGCCCGCCGGGGAAGGCGAGAGCCCCGGCCCGCCGGCCTAATAACATAAAGCTCCGGAGGTGAGCATGAATCTCAAGCAACGGGTTCTGAACAAGCTGGGCGGCAAGGAAGTGGACATGAATCCGGTGGGCTGCACCACCACCTACGCGGTGGTGGCCCTGGGCGACATCATCGGCAAGGCGCGCCCAGAGGCCGACCTGGACCCCAAGACCATGGCCGAGTGGGCCCTGGCCGGCCCCAAGGAGCTGGGCTGGGAGTGGGTCAAGGCCATGGGCTGGGACATCATCCCCCTGTCCGAGGCCCTGGGGGTGGAGCTGGGCATGCCCACTCCAGACACCCAGTATTACGTCAAGGGCCACCCCTACGCCGAGAGCCTGGACGGCCTGGAGTTCCCCAGCGACTTTTTGGAGCGGGGCCGCTTCCCGATGTTCAAGGAGCAGTTCCGCATCCTCAAGGAGGCGGTGGGCGACGAGATGGTGGTCTTCGGCGAGTCCGAGGGGGCCTTCACCGCCGCGGCCAACCTGGTGGGCACCGAGGCCTTCATGAAGTGGTGCTTCAAGGCCAGGGACAAGGTGGACCAGGTGCTGGAGGTGACCAAGGAGGCGGCCATCGCCGCGGCCAACTTCGCCTTTGACCAGGGGGCCGACTATTACGTGTTCGCCGAGCCCACCTCGGGCCCGGCCCTTTTGAGCCCCCGCATGTACAAGCAGATCGTGCTGCCCCTGGAGCAGGAGATCATAAGCAAGGTCAAGGGGCCGGTGGTGCTGCACATCTGCGCCAACACCGACTCCATCATCGAGATGATGTGCGAAACCGGCGCGGTGGGCCTGTCCATCGAGGAAAAGGCGGACATGAAGCGCGCCGCCGAGATCGCCCACGAAAAGGGCAAGGTGGTCTTCGGCAACGTGGCCACCGCCACCACCCTGTTCAACGGCACGCCGGAGGCCTGTTATCAGGAGTCCATGGCGGCCCTTGAGAACGGCACCGACTTCCTTTGCCCGGGCTGTGGGGTGGCCCCGCTCTCGCCCATGGAAAACCTCAAGCAACTGCGCAAGGCCCGGGACGACTACTTCTCCCGCTAATCGGGGCCACCCCATTCAACCACTCCGCCCCCGTCCGCCATCCCGGCGCGGCGGGGGCGTTGTCTTGCCCCCCGTCCGGGGGTTATAAAGCTGTAGATGAGCCACGCAGCCAAAATAGCCTTCCTGGGCTCGGCCCTGGACCCGGACGAGCGCGAGCCCGCCCTGGCCGAAAAGCTGGCCAGCCTGGGAGCCACCCCGCCCAGCCCCTATGAGGCGGTGCTGGCCCATATCCGGGGCGAGGTGGCCCCGGAGCGCTTCCGCGAGCTGGGCGAGGCCCCGGCCGAGGCCTGGCTTTTGCCCTGCCCGGAGCCGGGCCAGGCCAGGGAGCTGAGCCTGGAGGCCATGGTGGGCTTCATAGACGCGGACGGCTGCCGCCAGGCGGCGGAGCAGATCGGCGAGTTGGCCGCCCAAGCCGGTCAGGACATCCCCTGCCTCATCGCGGTGGACCACAGCCTGGCCGGGGGGGTGATCGCCCGGCTAAGCCGCCGCCTGGGGCCGGAGAACCTGAGCCTGGTGGTGCTGGACGCCCACACCGACGCCATCCCCATGAGCGCGGTGGCCGGGGCGGTGGCCTATGACCTGGAGACCAACCCCCAGAGCGCCTACGACCCCAACGACCCTTTTCTGCGCGGCCGGCCCAACTCCTACAACGCCTCCAGCTTCCTTTTTCACCTGTTGGACGAGGGCGCGGTGCTGGCCAAGAACCTGTATCTGCTGGGCGTGGCCGACTGGCCGCCCAAGCAGGCCCTGCGCCTCAAGGACCCGCGCATGAAGGCCTACACCGGGGCCTACACCCACCTGCCCCGCGCGGGGGTGGGGGTGGCCACCCGGAGCGACCTGGCCGGGGGCGGGGCCAAGCTTAAGGCCCTGCTGAAACGCATCAAGACGCCCTACGTATACCTATCCCTGGACCTGGACGTGGGCGCCGGCGAGGCCATCGAGGCGGTGCGCTTCAACGACCGCCGGGGCCTGGGAAGGGCCGGGCTGATCAAGCTGGCCCATGCCCTGCGCGGGCTCCTGGACAGCGGCCCGGCCCTGGCGGGCATGGATTTGTGCGAGCTGAACCCCCGCCACCCCGGCCGGGAGCAGGCCGCCCGCCTGGCCGCGGACCTCATCGAGATAATCGCCTGGGGCCACCAGCCGGGAGGCGGGCCATGAGCCGCCGCCTCATGTGGCTGGGCCCGTCCCTGGAGGGCGGCCAGGAGCTCTGGGAGGCCCTGGAAAGCGCCCTGAGCCCCCTGGAGATCGCCCGGGAGCCGGAGCTGGAGGCCGGGCTGGAGCGCCTGGGGGCCGAGCCCGCGGCCTGGCCGGTGGTGGTGGCCGACCTCCGGGGCGCGGGCTGGTCGGCCGGGGGGGTCTTGCCCCGCATCCGCCGGATAAGCCCGGAGATCGAGGTGGTGCTTTTGCTGCGGGCCTCGCCGGCCTGGAGCGGGGAGGAGCTGTCCGGCCAGGCCGGGCCCCTGATGCTCTGCGACCCGGTGAGCCCGGCCGGGCTGGTCTCTGCCGTGGCCAAGCTGATGGAGCTGGCCGAGGTGCGCCGGGAACACGGCCGCCTGCGCCAAAACCAGGCGGGCCGCCTCTCCCTGGCCCGTCACAACGCCGAGACCGCCCTGAACCTGCTCTACCGCATGGGCGGGGTGGGCATCGTGGCCCTGCGGCGCGACGGCCTGGTGGCCCTGTACGACAGCGAGGTGCGCCGCCTCACCGGCTCGGTGCCCGGCGAGCGCACCCAGGTGGGCGAGTGGCTCAGTGGCATACTGGCCGAGTCCAAGCAGGTGGAGCAGGTCATGGCCGCCCTGGAGCAGGCCTGGGCCCAGGGCGCGGCCCGGGGCGAGATAAGCCTCCGCCTGGCCGCGCCGGCCGGGGCGGGGCGGATGCTGGCCATGCGCATCCTGGTCATGGTGGGCGACCAGGGCGACCCCCGCCAACTGGTGCTGGTGCTCTACGACCCGGCCGAGCGCACCGCCGCCCTGGAGTACGAACGCCTGCTGGCCTCGCCCGGCCTGGGGCTCTATGCCTATTACCCGGAGCAGGGCTTCGTGCGCTTCAACCAGGCGGCGCTCAAGCTGCTCAACCAGTCCTTCGGCCTGGAGCTGGGCCCCCAGGAGGTGCTGGGCCGGCACCCCGCGGAGCTGCCCCTGCCCCCGGCCATGGCCACGGCCTGGCAGCGCCTCCTGGATCAAACCGCCGCCGGGCGCATCCCCCAGGATCCGCCTCCCCTGGGCCTTTCTGGACAGCGCCACCTGGGCCACGCCATGCTGGCCCCGGTGGAGCGCGAGGCCGAGGGCACCGGGGTGGCCGCCTGGGTGCGCCCTCCCGGCTTCGAGGCCCTGGCCGGGCCCTCCCTGCCCGCCGGGGGGCTGACCGGCGCGGCGCTCAACGCCCTGCCCAACGCCCTGGTGCTTTTGGAGGCAGTGCGCGGCCAGGACGGGGCCATCACCGGCTTCACGGCCAGCGGGGTGAATCCGGCCGCCTGGCGCCTGCTGAGGCGGGTGGACTTTTTCCAGCCGGGCATGGGCCTTTGGGAGCTGTTCGTGGACGAGGCGGCCCGGGAGCGCATCTTCAGCGAGGCGGTGAAGGTGAGCGAGCAGGGGGGCGCGGCCGAGCTGGAGATCGGGGTGCGCCTGGGCCGGGCCCGCTCGGAGAGCCGCCTGGTGAACTTCTGGGTGGGCCGGGTGGGCGAGGGGGTGATGCTCAGGATGGCCGACGTGACCGCCCAGAGAGAGGCCGAGCGCCGCCAGCGGCAGTACCAGCATCTGTTCCAGCACATGGAAGAGGCCATCATCGTCACCGACCTGGCGGGCATGATCATCGACTGGAACCCCGCGGCCGAAAAGATGTTCGGCTACGCCAAGGACGAGGTGCTGGGCAAGGACACCCGCATGCTCATGCCCGAGGCCCGCTCCCGGGAGCTGGCCCGCCACGGGGCCAAGGTGGTGCGCGAGGGCGACGTGTGGAAGGGCGAATACGAGTTTCAGCGCAAGGACGGCAGCCGGGGCATGGGCTCGTCGGTCATGGCCCTGTTGAGGGATGACGCGGACCGCGCCTACGGCACGGTGGGCCTGGCCCGCGACGTGACCCAGCGCCTGCGCCTGCAAGACAACCTGACCGTGAAGGGCCAGGAGTTGCAGGAAAAGAACATCGCGCTAAACACCCTGCTCCGCCACGCCGAGGAGGAGCGCCTCCGGGCCTGCCAGGCGGTGGCCGCCGACGTGGGCAAGCGCATCACCCAGCGCATCCACCAGCTCATGGACCAGGCCGAGTCGGCCGAGGTGGTGCGGGAGATGGCCGGGCTGCTCCTGAGCGACCTGGGCCAGCGCCCGGCCAGCGAAAAGATCGACCCGGCCGACCCCACCCTGACCCTCACCGAAAAGGAACTGGAGGTGGCCCGCTTGATCCGGGCGGGCAAGACCAGCGAGCAGATCGCGGGCCTGTTGGGCAAAAGCCCGGACACGGTGCGCCTGCAGCGCATTTCCATCCGTAAAAAATTGGGCCTTTCCCGCAAGGAGCAAAATCTAGTCAACTATTTGAATAGAATAGATTTAATCTGATATTCCCCCCTAAGAGCCTCCGATTGTATAGACTTTCATAGACTATTCATAGACTTGACGGCCGTAGGCCCCTTTTATCATTATATCTTCGCATAACAAAAACTCGACCGGGTCCCTGCTCCCGGCTCCCTTTGCATTTTGCCCTTCATCTAGTCGAACGCACCATTGAACCTTTGGGCAACACCCCTGACGGGAGCACCGCGGCCCCGGCCACCCCAGAGAGAGGGAGGGTTCATGTTCCGTTTTGATACCGAACAAAAAGTCGTGGAGGTGGGAGGGGTCAAGTTCGGCGGCCAGCCCGGCCAATACCCCACCGTGGTGGTGCCCTCCATCTTCCAAAAGGGCGACCGGGTCTTTGAGGGGGCCAAGCGCAAGGAAGGCTTCAACCAGGAAAAGGCCACCGAGATCATCAAGCAGGCCGAGAAGATTTCGGCCGAGGCCGGGGTGCCGGTTATGGCCGACATCGTGGCCAACACCGGCAAGGAGTTCCAGAGCTTCCTGGACTTCTTCGTCAGCGTGACCGACATGCCCTTTTGCATCGACGCCTGGCAGATGAAGCCCAAGCTGGAGGGCGCGGCCTACTGCGCCGAAAAAGGGCTGCTGGACCGCATGTTCTACAACAGCCTGACGGTGTGGGAGGAGGATCTGGCCACCGAGATCAAGGAGATCAGCGACATCGGCGTGAAGCACGTGTTGCTGGTGGCCTTTGACATGGCCGACCAGATGCCCACCGGCCGCGTCAGCGGCACCCAGAAGCTGCTGGACGCCATCGACAAGGCCGGGGCCAGCTTCGAGTCCCTGTTCGTGGACACCTCGGTGATGAACGGCCCGGCCACGGGCCTGTGCTCCCTGGCCAACAAGCTGGTCAAGGAGAAGTGGGGCCTGCCCGCGGGCAGCGCGCCTTCCAACGGCTCCTACATGTGGAAGGCGGCCCGGGACATGTGGGGCTTCAAGGGCTGGGCGGGCAGCGACGCCGCCCTGGAGGGCCTGAGCGCCTGTTTGTACCACGACATCATCTTCAGCGGGCCCATGGCCGGCTCGGACCGGGTGATCCCGGCGGTGGCCATGGCCAACGCCTACGAGGCCACCATGGTCTTCGGCGAGTCCAAGGAGCTGCCGGTGGACCCCGGCCATCCCCTGTACAAGTGCTTCCCGGAGTTCGTGGAGCAGCTCAAGGGAATGATGTAACCCCGCCCAGGCGGGACAGCCGATCTTTATAAGGAGAGAGGACCGAACCCATGACTCCCAAGGAACGGGTACAAAAGTTTTTCAAAAAAGAGGCCATCGACACCATGCCCGTGTTCAGCGGCATGGGCACCGTGACCATCCAGGCCATCGAGCAGATGGGGGTGCGCTTCGCCGAGATCCACACCGACCCCGAGCTGATGGGCAAATCGGCCATGCTCAGCGCCGAGATGTGGGGCTTCGACGGGGTGGTGGTGCCCTATGACATGTGCATCCCGGCCGAGGCCATGGGCCGCGGAGCCACCCTGTACAGCGACGTGGAGGGCATCCTCTACCCCACGGTGCCCACCAAATGGGCCTCCATGGACGAGGTGGAGCTGCCCGACGACTACAGCACCCTGTTCAGCCAGGCGCGCATGCCGGTGGTGGACGGGGCCCTCAAGTACTGCCTGGACTACGACGGCGGCAAGTACGCGGTGGGCGGCTGGGCCCTGGGGCCCTTCACCCTGGGCGGCCAGATCATCGAGCTGGACGTGCTTTTGAAAGGCTTGGCCAAGGACAAGGCCAGGGTCACCGCCTTTTTGGAGTCCATGACCGAGTACGTGATCACCATGGTCCGGCACTACCAGGACCTGGGGGTGGACTACATCAACATCCGGGAGATGGGCTCGGGCACCGACCTATTGAGCCCGCGCATGTGGAAGACCCTGATCAAGCCCAACCTGGACAAGGTATTCGCGGCCGTCGACGTGCCGGTGATCAACCACATTTGCGGCGGCACCGACCTGATCGTGGAGATGATGGGCGACTGCGGGGCCGACGCGATCAGCGTGGACCAGAAGAACAACATCGTGGAAAGCCGGGCCAAGCTGGGCGACGACGCCCTGATCCTGGGCAACTTCGACCCCTACAAGACCCTGGTGCAACTGGACGCGGCCGATGTGGACGCGGCGATCAAGGCCTGCGTGGACGGCGGCGTGGACGCGGTGTGGCCGGGCTGCGACATCTGGCCCGATGTGAAGGCCGAGAACATGAAGGCCTATGTGGAAGCGGTGCACAAGTACGGCGGCGCCGCCACTCCGGCGGTGGGCCGCCTGTAAGCCAATCAAACGCCCGGCCCCCGGACGCGGGGGCCGGGAGACAAGAACACGCAAAACTTTTCTGCAGGAAAGGACTGAGCACATGAGCGAGGAAAGAATCAAAGAGCTGCTCCAGGAGCTGCACGAGGGTGTGGTGGAGTATGACGAGGAACGGGTGGTCGCCGCCTCCAACGCGGTGCTGGCCGAGGGCTTCAACGTGTACAACGCGGTGATGAACGGCCTGGCCGCGGGCATGGAAGAGGTGGGCGAGCTCTACGACCAACAAGAGTACTTCGTGCCCGAGCTTCTCATGTGCGCCGACGCGCTCTACGCGGGTCTGGACATCCTCAAGCCCCACATCGACCCGGCCGACGTGGGCTCCTCCGGGGCCAAGGGCCAGGTGGTGCTCGGCTCCATCCAGGGCGACGTGCACGACATCGGCAAGAACATCATCAAGATGATGTTCGAGGTGGCCGGCTTCACGGTGCACGACCTGGGCCGCGACGTGCCCCTGGAGAACTTCGTGGAGGAGCAGCTCAAGACCGACAGCGAGATCGTGGCCATGAGCGCCATGATGACCACCACCATGATGGGCATGAAAAAGGTGGTGGAGATGATCAAGGAAAAGAACCCCAACGTGCAGATCATGCTGGGCGGCGCGCCGGTCACCGGAGACATCGCCGACCTGTTCGGCGCCGACGGCTATGCCGAGAGCGCGGGCAACGCGGTGCAGGAGGCGGTGAAGATGGTGGCCAGCCTGCGCAAACTGCAAAGCTAGCAAGGCCCCATGGCCGGGGGAACGGCCTGCACCTCTCCCCCGGCCCCACAAATCCCTATCGCCGGCGGGGCGCGCCGCCTTATCAGCGGCGGCCCGGGAGCCGGGCGCAACAGCGGGCCCCCACGTCAGAATAGCGGGAGACAGTTCATGGACAAAAAAACCGCCAAGGTCATCTTTCAGCCCTCGGGCCGCCGGGGCGAGGTGGAGACCGGCATCAACCTGATCGAGGCCTCCCGCCAGCTCGGCGTGGACATCGAGGCCCTGTGCGGCGAGAAGAAGGTCTGCGGCAAGTGCAAGGTGCGCATCGAGACCGGCACCTTCCAGAAATACGGGGTGACCTCCGGCCTGGAGCACGTGAGCGACTGGCAAAAGGAGGAGGACAAGTTCATCACCCCCTCCGAGCGGGAACTGGGCTTCCGCCTGGCCTGCGCGGCCAAGGTGACCGGCGATCTGCTGGTGTTCGTGCCCGAGGAGTCGCGGGCCGGCAAGCAGGTGGTGTCCAAGGCGGCGCGGGACATCCCCATCGAGTGGAACCCGGCGGTCCGGCTCTACAGCGTCACCTGCCAGCCCCCCACCTTCGAGGAGCCCACCGCCGACTTCGAGCGGGTGTGCACCGAGCTGGCCAAGGACTTCGACCTCAAGGACTTGAGGGCCGACCTCTTCGCGCTCAGGAAGCTGCCCACCGCCATCCGCAAGGGCAAGTGGACCGTGACCGTGGCGGTGTGGAACGGCTCGGAGGTCATCAACTTCTGGCCCGGCGAGGTGACCGACTACTACGGCATCGCGGTGGACATCGGCACCACCACCATAGCGGCCTACCTCTGCAACCTGGCCACCATGCAGGTGATGGACACGGTTTCCATGATGAACCCGCAGTGCAAGTACGGCGAGGACGTCATGGCCCGCATCACCTATCACCAGATGACCCCCGGCGGCCTGGAGCGCATGAGCGACGACCTGATCGAGGGGCTCAACACCTTGATCAAGCAGGCCTGCACCAACACCTTCCCGCCCCTGGTCAAGAAAAAGGACGACAACGGCAAGGTGGTCAAGGACGCCGACGGCAACCCCGAACTGGTGGAGTCCCCCGAGGAGGGCGTGGAGTATCTGCGCCTGGAGCCCGGCGACATCGTGGACATGACCTTCGGCTGCAACACGGCCATGCACCACATCTTCCTGCAGCTGGACCCCGAGCCGGTGGGCCTGGCTCCCTTCCCGCCGGTGGTCCACCACAGCCTGGACCTCAAGGCGCGGGATTTGGGCCTGGTGATCAACCGGGGCTCCTATGTGTTCGTGCTGCCCAACGAGGCCGGCTTCGTGGGCGCGGACAACGTGTGCGTGCTGGTGGCCGAGGAGCCCCAGAAGTACGAGGAGATAGCCCTGATCATCGACATCGGGACCAACGGCGAGCTGGTGCTGGGCAACAAGGACAAGCTCATCTCCAGCTCCTGCGCCACCGGCCCGGCCCTGGAAGGGGCCCAGCTTTCCTGCGGCATGCGGGCCGCGCCCGGGGCCATCGAGCGCATCAAGATAGACCCCGACACCCACGAGGTGGACTACAAGGTCATCGGGCGGGAGGCCTGGAAGGCCTTCAGCGAGCCCAAGGAGATGCAGACCAAGGGCATCTGCGGCTCGGGCATCCTGGACGTGTTGGCCGAGCTCTACGCCAGCGGGGTGGTGGCCAAGAGCGGCCGCTTTGCCAAGGAGCAGAAGTCCGAGCGCTTCCGCTCCAACCCGGACAACCCCCGCCAGAAGGAATTCGTCATCGCCTGGGCCAACGAGACCTCCATCAACAAGGACGTGGTGATCACCCAGAAGGACATCCGCCAGATCCAGCTGGGCAAGGGCGCCCTGTACACCGGCTGCAAGCTGATGATGCGGCGCATGGGCATCGAAAAGGTGGACACGGTCAAGATCGCCGGGGCCTTCGGCACCCACGTGGACAAGGCCAAGGCCCTGGCCATGGGGCTGTTCCCGGACTGCGACCTGGACAAGGTGATGAGCGTGGGCAACGCGGCCGGCGACGGGGCCCGCGCCGCCCTGCTGGACGTGGCCCGGCGCGAGGAGGCCGACTGGATCGCGCGCAACGTGGAGTATATCGAGCTGACCGTGGAGGAGGACTTTGAGCAGCAGTTCATGGAGTCCATGCAACTGCCCCACATGACCGACGAGTTCCCCCATTTGGAAGGCGTGGTGCGGCCCGAGATCTTGCACCAGAAATAGGACCAACCGTCACGGCCCACCTCCGTCCGGGCGCGCCCGGGCGGAGGATGCCACACCTATTGCGGGAGAGCCACCATGACCAAGGTCGAGATAAACGCGGGAGCCTGCGGTTTCATCACCACGGTGGAGACCGAGAAGAAGGGGGCTCGCGCCGTGACGGTGAATATCAGCTCGGACTGCGAGGCGGTGGAAAAGATGGCCGCCGAGCTAAGCGAGCTGGGCTGCGACGAGCTGCTGCGTCACCGCTTCGCCGAGGGGCCCCTGGCCGAGCTGGCCGCCCGCACCCTAAGGCACAACGCCTGCCCGGTGATCAGCGGAGTGCTCAAGGCGGCCGAGGTGGAGCTGGGCCTCAACGTGCCCCGCACCGCGAGCATCAAGTTCGTGTAGCTCGTTAGACCACAGACATCATCGCGGCCCCGGCGTCATCAAAACGCCGGGGCCGTTTTGCATTTTTAGCGTATTGGGAACTGTTGGGTTTCGGGGCCGGAGCCCCTCTACCCAACCTACACTATCGCTGAAACCCCGCTCCCAGCGGGCCGCTGAGCCGCGGCGGCGCCCGAGTCCGTGGGGCTACCCAAGGCATCCCGTCAGCGGCAGCCATGTGCATCGGCAAGGCGCGGCTGCTCGCAAAACCAGGGCCCCAGCGGGCCGCTGAGCCGCGGCGAAACGCGATGCCGGAGCGCCCTGGCTACTGAGGCGTATTGAACAATACGTCGAAGGGGACAGGGCGCGAAGCGCGCGTTGCAGACCGGCTCATGGGAACTGTTGGGTTTCGGGGCCGGAGCCCCTCTACCCAACCTACACTATCGCTGAAACCCGGGTCCCTGCGGGCCGCTGAGCCGCGGCGGCGCCCGAGTCCGCGGGGCTACCCAAGGCATCCCGTCAGCGGCGGCCGGGTGCGTCGGCGAGGCGTGGCTTTGCAGCGGTTTTGGGACGCAGGCGGTTAGGCAGGCATATCGCGGCGACGCCCGAGTCCGCAGCCGAGAGGCGAAGCTGCAGCGATTTGACGACTAAGGCGTATATGGCCATACGTCGCAGGAGGCAAATCGCGAAGCGAGCCTCGCAGGCCGGAATCGGGCGTCGTCTAAAATTCGATGCCTTTGCGGGCCATATGCCCCTTGTAATAAGGATGCTTGACCTGGCGGAACTCGGTGACGTAGTCGCAGGCTTCCTGGATCTCCGGGGCGGCGTGGATGCCGGTGAGCACCAGCTCGGCCTTGTTCCGGCAGCGGTCGATGAGGTTCAGGGCGCGCTGCACCGAGAGCACCTCGAAGACCACCGCCGACAACAGCTCGTCGCAGATGATGACCTCGGCCCCCTCCTTGACCGCGCGCTTGGCGTACCACAGGGCCTCCTCGGCGTGCTCGTAGTGCACCGCCTGGGGGCCCTTGGACAGGATGAAGGGGTGCTCGCCCGGACAGCGGTAGATGATGTTCTCGGCGTTGGCCAGGGTCTTCACCTCGGCCGAGTCGCCGGACTTCATGAACTGCACGAAAAAGACCCTGAGCCCCGAGGCCGCCGCCCGGATGGCCAGGCCCACGCTGCGGGTGGACTTGCCCACCCCCTGGCCGTAGCAGGCATGGATGAGACCCAGGCCGGGGCGCTCCACCAGGCCGCGGCGCTCGTCGGGGTAGTAGATGGGTTTCATGGGCTCGCGTTGGCTCAAGCCGGGGCTCCTCGTCAGGGGAACAAATGGTCCCCTTTCTATAGACGAGTTGCCCGGCCAGGGCAAGCCCCGCTTGCCGAGCGCCGGGGCCCGCACGCGGGGCCGCGCTCAGCGCTTAGTCCTGCCGGCAGCTCAGGTGGCAGACCCCGGTGGGGGTGGTTACCTGGTGGGGGTAGTAGCGCCGTTGTATCCAGCGGGCCACGTTGACCAGCCCGATCAGCACCGGCACCTCCACCAGGGGGCCGATCACCGCCGCGAAGGCCTGGCCGCTGTCGATGCCGAACACGGCCACGGCCACGGCGATGGCCAGCTCGAAGTTGTTGGAGGCGGCGGTGAAACTCAGGGTGGCCGACTGCTCGTAGGTGGCCTTGGCCTTGAGCGAGAGCCAAAAGCTCACCAGGAACATCACCACGAAGTATATGCACAGGGGGATGGCCACCCGCACCACGTCCAGGGGGAGCTGGACGATGTACTCGCCCTTGAGGGAGAACATCACCAGGATGGTGAACAGCAGGGCCACCAGGGTGACGGGCCCGATGCGGGGCAGGAAGCTTTCCTCGTACCAGGCGCGGCCCTTGAGCCTGAGGCCGATCACCCGGGTGAGGATGCCGGCGATAAAGGGGATGCCCAGATAGATGAACACGCTCTGGGCGATCTGGCCGATGGAGACCTCCACTTCCATGCCTTCCAGGCCCAGCCACTCGGGCAGCACGGTGATGAAAAACCAGGCGTAGAGGGAGAAAAACAGCACCTGGAAGATGCTGTTGAAGGCCACCAGTCCGGCGCAATACTCGGTGTCGCCCCGGGCCAGGTCGTTCCACACGATGACCATGGCGATGCAGCGGGCCAGGCCGATGAGTATCAAGCCCACCATGTATTCCTGCTGCCCCGAGAGAAAGGCCACGGCCAGGGCGAACATCAGCACCGGGCCGATGACCCAGTTTTGCACCAGGGACAGGGCCAGCACCTTCACGTTGCGAAAGACCGAGCCCAACTGCTCGTACTTCACCTTGGCCAGGGGCGGATACATCATCAGAATCAGGCCCAGGGCTATGGGCAGATTGGTGGTGCCCACGGAGAAGTGGTCCATGACCTGGCGGATTCCGGGGAACCAGTAGCCCCAGGCCACGCCCACGGCCATGGCCAGGAAAATCCACAGGGTCAAAAAGCGGTCGAGAAAAGAAAGCTTTTTATCGGGCGCTTGGGGCATGGGCTCGCTCTCCGGAATCCAAAGGTCAGTTCGTCTAGTATTTTACTGGGACAAAGTGATCTTGCCAGACCGGGAGGGAAAAACCGCCACCCGCCGGGCGGGCCCGGCGCGTCCGGGGCTCAGGCCAGCTCGCTTATGAGATCGGCCACGGTCTGCTTGATCCGGTCACGGATCACCCGGGCGGCGGCGAGCTGTTCTTCATGGCTGCCGGTGAGCTGGGAGGGGTCGTCAAAGGGCATGTGCAGCCGCCGGGTGATGCCCGGGAACATGGGGCATTCGCTCTCGCGGGAGCTTTCGCACACCGTGATCACGTACTCGAAGACCCGGCCCTGTTTGAACAGCTCGAAGACGCTACGCGCCTTGTGGCCGCTGATGTCGACGCCGTCCTCGCGCATCACCTCCACGGCCAGGGGGTTGAGGGGGCCGGGCTCGAAACCGGCGCTCTCCACCGCGAAGCGCTCGCCGGCCATCTGTTTCATGTAGGCTTCGGCGATCTGGGAGCGGGCGCTGTTGTGGGTGCACACGAACAGGACTTTTTTGCCGGGCATGGGACATCCTCCACAGGGGTTGGCGGCCCTTATATTCTGACCGTCATGCTGGGATTGCCCCGTGACAATTTGGCGTCTTTTAGGGGATCAGGCCCGGCAGCCCTCCAGGGGAGCCAGCACCGCCTCTTGATCCAGCTGCCAGCCCACGAAGGCCAGGCGGGCGGGGCCGTCCACCGTGGCGGGCTCGATCTGGGGACGGCGATAGGTGTAGTTGACCAGCAGGGGGCCTTCGTCGCTGGGCACGAAGCCCTTGACCCGGAACACCTCCCAGGGCAGGGAGGCCAGGTACTTCTCCAGGCAGGCCCGCGACAGGGGGGCCGGGTCCTCGTAGCTGAAGGCCACGAAGCCGTCGGCCGCGCCGGGCAGGTGGCTGGGGCCAGCGGCCAGGGAGGTGATCTCGTTCAGGTCGATGAGCCCGGCCGGGGCGCCCTGGCGCAGGCCGCGCCCGCCCGGCTCCAGGATCAGGCGGCGCTCCACCGCCGCGTGCACCACCGGCAGCACCGTGGCACCCGGATTCATGGCGGCCAGCTCGTCGGCCAGGGGCTCCACCTCATGGGAGGCGATGGTGTCGGTCTTGTTGAGCAGCACCAGGTCGCCGGCCTTGATCTGGTTCTCGTAAAAGGGGCCGAACACCCCGCGCTCGGCGAACATCTCCGGCTCCACCAGGCTGATCACCGAGCCCAGGGCCACCGGGACCGTGCGGGCCGCCTCCTCCACCGCCTTGATCATCTCGTTGGGATCAGCCACGCCGGTGGCCTCCACCACGATGCGCTGGGGGCCGAAGCCCTCGACGATTTCGGCCAGGGTGCGGAGAAAGTCCACCCGGAGCTCGCAGCAGATGCAGCCGGCCCGGAGCTCGCGCACCTGGGCCTGGAAGCCATCGAGCAGCTCGCCGTCCACCCCCAGCTTGCCGAACTCGTTGACCAGCACGGCCAGGGACTCCCCGGCCGGTTGCTGGGCCAGGATGCGTTGCAGCAGGGTGGTTTTGCCCGCGCCCAAAAAGCCGCAGATTAGATGTACGGGAATGGCTTGGCTCATGTCTTCCTCCGGGGTGTGGGCCGGCCGCGCCGGGCCGGGCGCGAGGCGTATCTACCATTTTTACAGGCGGGCAGTCCGGAGGGCAAAGGAATTCCAGGGGCTCAGCAGCAGCCCGGCCTCTTGCGCTTGGGCGGCGGGGCCAGGCCGATATCGGCCTGGGGAAGGGCCTGGGCGTCGCGGGGCTCGATGGTGCAGCAGCAGGAGTCGCCGGTGCGGCCCAGGGCGCTGTTGATAACCGCCTGGGCGCAACCCACCCCCGCCTGCACGTGCAGGGCCCCGGCCGGGCAGTTGATCATGCAGGCCCCGCACTCCATGCAGTCGTCTTGCCGGGCCACGGCCACCCGTTGGTCCCGGAGCTCCAGCACCCCGTGGGGGCAGACCTCCAGGCACAGGCCGCAGCCCAGGCACAGCTCGGGGTTGGCCCGCAGGGTGGTCACGTCCTTGAGATATTGCAGGGGCATGGCAAGGGCTCCTATGCGAAAAACACGGCAAACAGCCACAGCAGCAGGCCCGCGCTGGCGGCCGCGATCTGCGGGGGCACCGCGCGGCGCATCTCCTTTTTCACCCCGGAGAGCGAGGTGTAGGTGGAGGCGCCGGTGAAATTCATGGTCATGAAGGAGCTGAGCGCGGGCACGGCCAGAAGCCAGGCCCCCAGCTCGGCCCCCGGGGGCCAGGCCGGATGCGGCCAGAGGGCCCACAGCGCCAGAGCCCCGGCCAGGCCGGGCCAGAGGCCCTTGAGGGCAAAGGCCCGCCCGGGCAGCCAAGGCAGCAGCAGGGGCCCCAGGATGGCGCCGCCGGCCAGGGCCAGGAGCAGGGCGGCCGCCGCCCGGAGCCCCGGACCAGCCACCCCGGCCCAGAAGCCGGGGCCGCCGAGCAGGCCGGCCAGCCCGGCCACGGCCACCACGGCGGGCAGCAGCCAGGCGTAGACCCTCAGCGCCCCCACCAGCTCCACCGGGATGAGCACCGCCCGCTGGCCGGTGGTGAAGCTCACCCGCCGCATCTCCGGGCTGGCCCGGCGGCCCGCTTCCAGGAAAGCGGGCAGGTCCTGGGCCCGCACCGGGCCGTAGACCACCCGGAAGCCGGTGAGGCGCTTGACCTCGTGGGCGGCCACCCCGGGCGCGGCCAGCTGGGGCAGGATGATCTTGCGGTGGCTCACCACCTGGTCCAGGCGGGCCTGGTCCATGCGCTTTACCAGCTCGGCGGTGCCCATGGCGCCCTTGCCCGCGGCGCACCACACGTTGATGCCGTTGGTGTCCAGCACCAAAAGCCAGGCGTCCAGGCCGGGGCAGGCGGCGCGCAGATGGTCGAAGCTTAGCTTATAGTTGGCCGAGGCCAGCACCGGCGAGTCCGGGCCGGGCGAGCCCAGGGCGTAGAGGCCGGGGGCCACGGCATAGTCGTGGCGGCGCATGCCCCAGCGCACCTTGAAGGTGCCCAGATGGTCGGCCCGGCTCAAACGGCTGCCCACCCGGGGCGCGGGGCCGGCCGGGGTCTCCACCCGTCCGCTTACAAAGGGCTGGGCCAGAGGGTCCCCGCCCGGGGACCCGGTGGCGCATCAGGTGATGCCGCCGGGGCCGGCCGGAGGCGGCCCGGCCGGGGGAGGGCCGGACAAAGGCTGGGGCTGGCTGGTCATGGATCCTCCGCGGTTGAAACCTAATTTTAATACCGCGCGGGATAATTTCCAGTTATTTAGTGGTTTTTGAGTTCGCGGCTGGCCGGGGAGCGGATTGGCCAGCCAGGCCGGGGCCTTGGGTTAGCAGGCGGTGCATGGCCCAGGCCATGCGGCGGCCCAGGCGGAGCTGGGCCGGGGTGCTCAGGTGGATGCCGTCGGGCTTTAGGGGCAGATCGTCGGCGCGCACCATGGCCAGGTTGGGCAGGCGCAGGGCGGCCTGCTCTTGTTGCAGCAGCCGCCAGTGGCGGCACAGGGGATCGGCCCTCAGCTCCGCCCCCAGGCGGCCGAGCTGGGCGAAGACCACCGGCAGGGCGGGGTCGCCCAGGTCGCGCCGCCAGGCGGCCACCAGCCCGGCGAAGCGCCGGGGCCAGGACTTGGCCGCGGCCAGGGAGGCGGTGTCGTTCTCGCCCTGGAAAAAGAGCACCCCGGCCACCCGCCCCCGCTGGGAGGCCGCCCGCGCCCGCCGGAGGCTGGAGCCGTAGAGGGTGTCCGGCAGGGGCGAGGGAGCCCACTGGGCCAGGGTGGTGTCGCTCTTGGCGCAGGGGATCAGGCCGATGCGGCTCCGGGGCATCAGCTCGCTTAACCGCTGGGCAAAGGCCAGCCCCGGCCCCACCCCGGGGGCCCGGTCCCGGGAGCAGAGGTCGCGCTGGCCACGGGGGTCGTCCAGGGGCTCGCGGGGGCCGCACCACTGGTAGGCGTTGTTGAACACCTGGATGCGCTCCCGGTTGGCCGGGAAGCCGGGGGGCAGCCGGCCCACCTCGCCCCGGCCGGACATGTTGGACTGGCCGGCCAGGATGAACAGGAGCATATCGGACCTGGGCCCGGCCGGCCGGCAGGCCACGGCCGCCGCCCCCAGCGCCGCCCCCAGGGCCAGGCAAAGGGCCAAAACCAGCCAGCTCCGGCCGGGCTTGGCCGCGCTGGGGCAGCTTTTGCTTGACAAGCTCCTACTCATACCGCAAATTTGTTTTTGTCCGTCCCCGCAAGTCCGTTGGGGGTTCTTGGCCGCAATCAGGCCTGGCAACTCCTGCACGACGATATATCATTTTAGCAGCCTGAAGGCTGGACGAGCGGCGGGGAAACCGGAAGTGTCTAATTGCATAATCAATGGCGGTATGAACCCCCGGTCCTCTTTCGAGGCTGGGGTTCGATATTTTTATGGCCACAGGTGATCACATGAGCATTCCGCGCCGCCTCCGCTGGTTGGGGGCTTTGGTTCTCTGCGCCTCTCTGGCCGCCTTGGGGGCGGCCCCTCCCGCCTCCCAGGTGCAGCAACAATCCCGCCAGGCCGTGGGCCAGCGCCAGCAGGCCCAAAAGGCCCGGGACGCCTGGGCCGGGCCCCGGGCCAAGCTGGCCGACGACATCGAGGCGGCCGAAAAAGAGCTGAAGCTGATCAGCGCCCAGCGGGTCAAGGCCGAGGCCTATCTGGCCGGTCAGCGGGCCAAGGTGGCCGAGCTCAGGCGGCGCCTGGCCGAGATGGCCCGCATCCGGGCCGAGCTGGAGCCCCTGCTGGACGCCAGCCTGGCCCGGCTGGACGCCTTCGTGGCCGGCGACCTGCCCTTCCTGGCCGCCGAGCGGACGGCCCGCCTCAAGGCCCTGGCCCACACCCTGAACGACTACGACGCCAGCCTGGCCGCCAAGGCGCGCCGTTTGCTGGAGGCCCTGGAGATCGAGGCCCGCTTCGGCTCCACCGTGTCGGTGGAGGAGGCGGAGATGGAGCTTGGCGGGGCCCGGCGGCGGGTGCGCCTGCTCAGGCTGGGACGCCTGGCCCTGTTCGCCCTGGAGCCCGAGGGCAAGGCGGCCTGGCGCTGGGACCGCGCCGGCCAAGCCTGGCAGCCCCAGGCCGAGTACGCCCGCGAGCTGAACCTGGCCGCCGAGATCGCCCAGCGCCGCCGGGTGGTGAGCCTGGTGGAGCTGCCGGTGGGCCTGGCGCCCCCGGCCGGGGAGGCCAAGTGATGCGGCGGGTGCTGTGGACCATAACCGCCGTGCTGCTGTTGGCCTCGGCCCCGGCCTGGTCCGCCGACTTCGGCCAAGCGGCCAAGGAAACCGCCGCCGACCTGAGCCTGGCCAAGCATGAGCTGGCCGCCACCAGGCAGAAGATCGCCCACGAGCGGGCCGCCATGAAGGCCCGCCTGGCCGACCTGAGCGCCAAGCTGGCCGCCGAGAAAAAGGCCCTGGCCGCCGCCCGCGAGGGCCTGGCCCAGGCCAGCCGGGACAAGGCCGAGCTGGGCCGCCAGTTGGCCGAGACCAGCGGCGACCTGAAGGAGCTGGCCGGTCACGTGCGGGCCGGGGCCCGGGAGCTGTTGGCCGTGGCCGAGCGCTCGCCCTCTACCGCCCAGGAGCCGGGCCGCCTGGAGGAGCTCCGGGACTATCTGAACAAGAGCCGCTTCCCGGGCCTGGCCGACATCCAAAATTTGGTGGAGAAGTTCTTCGGAGAGATGGCCGCCTCCGGCCAAATCGCCCGCTGGCGCGGTCCCCTGGTGGACCGCCAGGGCCGCGAGACCCCGGCGGACATCGTGCGCCTGGGCTCCTTCACCACCCTGTACCGCACCGGCGGCGAGCTGGGCTTCGCCACCCTGGGCCCGGCCTCGGGCCGTCTTTTGGCCGCCGGGGGCAAGCCCTCCTGGCTCATGTCCGGGGACATCGCCGCCTACCTGGACCGCGAGACCCAGGCCGCGCCCATGGACATCAGCGGCGGCGCGGCGCTCAGACAGCTCAGCCGGGGCGAAAGCGCCTGGGAGCGCTTGCTGGCCGGCGGACCCCTGGTGTGGCCCATTCTGGCCGTGGCCCTGGCTGCGCTCATCCTGATCATCGAGCGACTGGTCTTTTTGCAGCGGGTGCGGGCCAACACCGACCAGATGATGGCCTCGGTGGCCGAGGAGGTGGCCGGGGGCGACTTCGCCGCCGCCCTGGAGGAGGTGGAGAAGCAGCCCGGCCGGCCCACCAGCAACGTGCTGGCCGCCGGCCTGGCCCCCAGGGGCCAGGCCGCCGAGGGGATGGGCGCCGGGCTCAGCGGGGCCATGCTGCGGGGGCTGCCCCCCCTGGAGCCC
>JAIPEN010000014.1 GCA_021737145.1 Desulfarculaceae bacterium
GGAAGTCGTTCACCGCGTGGTTGGCGTTGCCCGCGCCGCCGCCCACTCCCACGAAGAACAGGCGGCCTCCGTCTTTTTTGATGCCCGCGATGGTGGCCACCATCTTGTCGATGTCCTCGGGATTCAGGGCGGCCACGATTTTGCCCGCCTCGTCGAGATATTGCTCGATATATGCGCTCACTGCTTGCCTCCAGGAGATCACTTGCGCAGGTTGGCCACGATTTTGGCGCCTTCGTAGTCGAAACGGAAGGGGAAGTATTGCAAACCCATGTCGGTCATGCGCTGCACCACCTTGGCCTTGCTGGTGGGGCAATAGAACATGAAAAAGCCGCCGCCGCCCGCGCCCATGATCTTGCCGCCCAGGGCCCCGGCCTTGCGGGCCTGTTCATAGCACTCGTCCATGAAGGGGTTGCTGATGGACTTGGAAAGCTTCTTCTTGGTGGTCCAGTGCTCGTGCAGCAGCTCGCCAAAGGAGTCGATGTCGCCTTTTTCAAACAGCCGCCTGGTCTCCAGGCCGATTTTCTTTATGCCGTGCAGGCGCTCGATGACCGCCGCGTCGTCCTCCAGGGTCTTCTGGTTCTGGGAGGCCAGGATCTCCGAGGCGCTGCGCTCGATGCCGGTGTAGAACAGGGCGATGTTGTACTCCAACTCCACCAGCTTGCCGTTGGGCAGCTTGAGCGGCTCCACGTGCACCGTGCCGTCGGTGTCAAAGGTGAGCGCGGTGACTCCGCCGAAGGCGGCCATGTACTGGTCCTGCTTGCCGATGGGCGCGCCCAAAATGTCTATCTCGATGCGGCAGGCCTCCTCGGCCAGGTCCCGCAGGGAGGCGAAGTCGCGGGTGTAGGAGCGCAGGGCGGTGAGCAGGGCCACGGTGAAGCTGGAGGAGGAGCCCAGGCCGCAGTTGGCCGGCACGTCGGCCACCGAGGACAGCTCCACCTGGTTGGCCACCCCGCACATCCTAAGGGCCTCGCGGAAGATATTGTGCTGGATTTCGTCCACGCCCTCCACCACCTCGGTCTTGGAGTAGGAGAGCTTGATGGAGCGCTCAAAACGGCGGTTGATGCAAATGAAGATATACTTGTCTATGCCGCCGGCGATGAGGAAGCCGCCGAACTTGGAATAATAGGAGGCCAGGTCGGTGCCGCCGCCTCCCAGGGAGATGCGCACCGGCGCTTTGGATATAATCATGTTGTGGTTCCCGGGGTAGTGGTTGCGGCGCCCGCCCCGGACCGGAGCCCGGCGGGGCGCGGGTCATAGTCCACCATATTTAGCAGCTTTACCCCCCCTTGGCAATGAATCTAGGCCCCAAAGCAACCCATCCTTGCCCGCCGGGCCAGCCTTGTGTAAGGTTCTCGGAAATTGGGCCCCCACCAACCCTGAGAGACCCATGTCCCAACCCGTCCGACAACCCTTGAAAGACTCTTTTGGCTCTTGGCGCCGCCTCCTGTCCAGCCGCTGGGCGCGGGCCGCCCTGCACACCCTGATCATCATGGCCCTGGCGGGCGGTTTCGCGGCCTTTGCCGCGGCCAACCTGCCCCACCACGCCAATGACCACGACGCCACCCACTATCTGTGCATGGCCCACAACCTGGTGCACCACGGCACCATCTCCACCGGCCGCTCCCTGACCCCCCAGCCCTGGATAGACGCCTGGCGCTCGCCGGGCTATCCCGCCCTGCTGGCGGCGGGCATCGTGCTGGTGCCCGGGCTTCAGGAAATTCCCCTGCCGAGGTTTTTGCGCGACGATCTGCTGCCCCTCAAGAAATGGCAGATCGGCTGGCTGCTGTTGGTGGCGGTGGTGGCCGGGGTGTTTGCCTGGCGGCTCACCGGCTCGCCCTGGCCGGGCTATGTGGCCGGGGCCATCATCGCCTACAGCCCGGCGCTCATGTTTTTCCTGAACCGCTTTTACAGCGAGTTCGGGGCGGCGGTGGTGCTTTTCTTCTTTTCGCTGAGCTTCTACTGGTGCCTCAAGCGGCCCCGCTGGTGGCTGTTCCTGCTGGCCGGGCTGCTCCTGGGCGGCGGGGCCCTCACCCGCGCGGTGCTCATGTACTTCTGGCCCCTGGCCGTGCTGCTGGTGGCCTGCGCGGCCTGGCGCAAAGCTTTGCCCTGGCCAAAGGCCATCGCCGGTCTGCTGTTGTTCACCCTGGCCTTCGCCCTGCCGGTGGGGGCCTGGATGGCCCGCAACAACCATTATTTCGGACGCTGGATTCTCACCTTCCGGGGCGGGCACGTATTGGACATCCGGGCCAACCACGCCATGATGACCGGCCGGGAGCATCTGGCCGCCCTGGTCTATTACACCCCCTGGACCTGCATCAACCCCCTGGCCCACGAGTCGCCCGCGCCGGCCGATTTCTACGACCCGCCCCACTACCAGAAATGCCTGGGCCTGGATCTCTACGCCCTCACCCTGGGCCGGGTGCTGGACATGAAGGACTTCAACCGCCTGCGGGTGCAGAACCGGGGCGACACCTTCGAGATGACCGGCCAGCACAACTGGGCCCGCCACACCAAGTGGCTGGGCCACTACACCGTGGGCGACCTGCACTCCCAGAAGCGGGCCATCAACAAGATTTTGGAAAACCCCGGCGGGCATCTGCTGGCCTCGCTGCCCCTGGCCTGGCGGGGCCTGTTCTGCGACACCTGGTGGATCGCCCTGCTCGGCTTCGCGGCCCTGTTTTTCTTGACCGGCAGCAGCCTGCGCCGGGGGAACTGGCCGCTTTTCGCCTTTGTGTTCCCCTCGGTCTACGTGTACGCGTTCCACAGCCTGGTGTCGGTGAACGCCCACCGCTTCAACTCACCCCTGATGCCGGTGCTGGCCGTGTGCCTGGCCATTTGCCTGCACCGCATCTGGGGATATTTGGCCAGGCGGCGCGCCGCCAAGGCAGAGGCAACCCATGCCTGAGGTGTCTTTCCATTCCATGACCCAGGCCAGCCAACCGGCGGTGGAGGATGCGGTGAGCCGCGCCCTGGACCTGGCCGGGATCAGCGCCGCGGACCTTGGCCAAAGCTGCCTGGTCAAGATAAACGCCATGAGCCAGGAGGTGCTGCCCGGCCGCAACAGCGGCCCCTGGGTGGTCGAGGCCCTGCTCAGCCAGCTCAGGAAGCGCTTCCCGGAGCTTCGCCTCACCCTGGCCGACAGCGACGTGGCCGGCTATCCCCAGTTCGGGCGGGCCTGCCGCCATTGGGGCTATGACCAGCTGGCCCGGCGTTTCGACGCCCGGGTGGTGAACCTGGCCCGCGAGCCCTACCGCGAGGTGAGCACCAACAACCCGGTGTGCCCCACCCTGGCCTTTCCCCGCGCGGTGTTCCAGAGCGATAGCATCATCAACCTGCCGGTGATGAAAACCCACGTGCTCTCGGGCATCTCCTGCTGCCTCAAAAACCACTGGGGCCTGCTGCCCCGCCTGCGCTACCAGTATCACCGCCAGGTGCACCAGGTCATCGCCGAGCTGAACCGCCAGGTGGAGCAGACCGTGTTCAACCTGGTGGACGCCACCGTGGCCATGGAAGGCAGCGGGCCCAAGACCGGCCTGCCCCGCCCCTGCGGCCTGCTTTTGGCCGGGCGCGACCGGGTGGCCTGCGACGCGGCGGCCCTGGACTACATGGGCCTGCCCCGGGATATCGCCCCCCACGTGCGCCTGAGCCAGGAGGCCGGGGTGGGGGTGATGGACTACAGAGCCATCGGCGATGCGGTGGAGCCGGCCGGCTTCGAGCCGCCCTCGCTGGGCCAGGACATAGTGTCGCTTCTGGAGCGCCGCCTCAGGGCCATCCCCGGCCTGGGCCGCCAGCTCTACCGTCCCCAGATCGCGCCCCTGCTGGGCTGGGTGGGCACCATGTACAACGAGCAGGTGTGGTTCCGCCGCACGGGCCGGGCCTACCTGGCCCAGGTGCTGGGCGGCTCGCCCTGGGGGGCCCAGTTCGCCTCCCTGCCCGGCTGCCCGGACGCGAGGGCCTGAACATGCGCGCCGCTCTGATCATGGCCCTGACCCTGGCGCTGCTCCTGGCCGCCATTCCCGCCACGGCGGAGAGCGACGTGCTGGCCGGCCCCCAGGTTCCCCTGCCCGGCCCCAAGTGGAAGCTCTACGACAGCCGGGGGGTGAGCCTGGCCATCCCGGCCCGCTGGTACGGCTTTTTCTACGTGGGCATGCGCCCCCTGTACGCATGGTGGGCCCGCAAGACCGGCCCCCTGTACACGGAGATGGAGTTTGCCCTGTTCGAGATGGACGGCCCGCCCACCCTGGGCCGCCAGGGACAGGTGGATACCAAGGCCCTGGGCCCGGCCACCCTGGCCGGCCTCCCGGCTCAAGCCTTCGACCAGAGCGAGATGGCCGGCACCGAGTACGCCCGGCGGCGGCTCATCCTGGTGCTGGAGCGCCCTCTGGTCGACGGCAAGCGCCTCTGGGCCGTGGCCGACAGCGACGCCCAGCTGTGGGAGCAGACCCGCGCCTGGCGGGAGTCCATCCTGGCCTCGCTGCGCTTCGAGCCCTTCTTTTTCGTGCTGGGTTCCCAGTGGCGCTTCGTGGAAAAGGGCGGGGTCTACTTCCGCCTGCCCTGGTCCTGGCGCGGCGGCGCGGTCAACAACGGCTACGCCTGGAGCGGGGCCTTGGGCCAGGGCCAGACCATGGCCGTGGGCTGGCGCAAGGGCCCGGCCCCGGACCTGAAGGGCTGGACCCTGCAGGGCCGGAGCCGCATCGGCAAGTATCCCTGCGCGGTGTATGAGCGCCGGGTGGAAAAGCGCGGCAAGCTGATCCACCAGCGCCTGGCCCTGGTGGACGAGCCCCTGGAGGACCGCCGCCGCATCTGGCTGGTCGGCGAGCTAAGCGGGTCCAAGGGCGAGCGGGAGTGGCAAGAGCTGGGCCCGGCCCTCAATGCCATGCTGCGCGACGCCCGCATCGACTGGGAGCTGTTCTAGACCGGATTTCCGTCTGCCAGCCTAAGACGCCGTAGCCAAAAAGAAGTTAAGAAAGGTAGAGCAAGCTGGGCTTGCTCGGCCTCCGCGCGGCGCGGAGCCTTGATGCGGGCGGTTCAGGCTGTCATCCGGTCCCAAATCGGAGACCTCAGGGCGCCGTCTCGCTCGGCCGGCGGCCACGGCCATGGTTGCCAGGTCCGGCCGGATGGCCTGCAACAGGCGCCTGGGCCCGGGCCCGGGGTTCCGGCTCTTGACCGGCCCCCCTTCCTTCCTTAAAAACCCTTCTCCCGGTCACTTTACTCATTTTTCCATGAAGATGTCCGGCCAGCGGTCGTTGGCCGCGTTGCGGCTCAGGCGCAGGGCGCTCTCCCAGGGCGTGCCCACCTTCCACAGGAAAATCTCGTAATCCGCGATGTCGTGCTCATGCCCCTTGGCCGTGGCGCCCCACACCAGCCAGCTCCCGTCCGAAGACAGGCGGGGGAAGTACTCGTGGCTGTGCGAGCCGGGCAGGTCCATGAACACCTTGGGGTCCACCGGCTCCAGGGCCGAGGTCAGGATGTGGTTGCCCCCCTGGCCGCCGTTTTCCACCCACAGCACCTTTTTGCTCCCCGGAAACCAGGTAATCTGGCAGCCGCCCGCGATCTGCTTGAGCTCCTGCTTGGCCAGCTCATAGACCATGGTGCCCCGCTGCTTGCCCCGGGCGGTGAAGGCCAACAGCTTGCCGTCGGGCGACAGCTCCGGAGTCTGGGGCAGCCCCTCCACCGGCGGCTGGGAGGCGTCATAGAGCACCTTCTCCTTGCCGCCGGCCAGGTCCTTGAGCACCACCTGGCCGCCGCGCATGAAGCTGATGCTTCGCGGCCCGGCCCACTGGGGATAGTTGGCGTCACGCGCGGCCAGGGTCTCCTTGCCGCTGGCCAGGTCCAGGACATAGGCGTCCCAGGGTATCTCGTTGCGCTGGCTCACCCATGGCTTCTGGGAGCGGGCGAACACCACCCGCTTGCCGTCCGGCGAAAAGCGGGGGAAGTAGTCCACGTGGTCGTTCTCGGTGAGGCGGAAGAGCTTTAGCTCGGGCAGGGTGAGCAGATACAGCTCGTGGTTGCCCGAGCGGCTGGAGGACCACACCACCTTGGCCGCGAGCCCCTTGGTCTGGCCGCGGATCAGCTCTTTCTGGCCCTGATCCAGGCCGCCGGCCACCGCCTCCAGCACCAGGCCGCCGAAGTGGGTGTAGAACAAACGGGGGCCGTAGTGCAGCCCGGCCGCGGTGATCATTGCCGCCGCGCCCAGGATGAGCAGCCAGCGCAGCAGGCGTCCCTTGCGGGTGCGGGGGGTCATGGTCTTTCTCTCCTCCCGGGCGGGAGCCTCCCCGCCCCGGGGCTTGATCAGGCTCAGCACGATCAGGGCCGCGCCGCCCAGGGTGTAGTCGATGGCCTGGGTGAGCAGGTGCAGGCCAAAGGGGATCAGGGCCGCCTGGGTGGGGGCCAGGCCCGCTCCCCGCAGGGTGGCCATCATCACCCCTTCGTAGGCCCCGAACCCGGCGATGCCGCTCACCGGCAGGCTGGCCGTGGCCTCGGCCGCCACCAGGGCGAAGAGGATCAGGGGGAAGGACAGGCGGGCCGCCTCGGCCGGCCACTGGGCGGCCAGCCCGGCCACCAGCAGATACAGGCCCAAATACTTCAGTGCCCGGATGGCCACCGACACCCCCAGCACCCGGCCGTACACCCCCTGGCCCTTGATGCGGCTCACGTCGCTGGCCATGGCCCCCAGTTCCTGGGCCCCGCGCTGACTCCAGTCCCCCAGCCTGCCGGGCAGGCGCTCGGCCAGCCAGGCCAGGATTATCTCGCCCACGGCCAGCACCTTTTCCAGCAGGAACAGGGCCAGCAGGGCGATCACCGCCAGCACGGCCAGCAAAGCCCACAGCAGGGGGGTCTGCTGTCCGGCGGCCATGCCGTGCAGGATAATGGCCGCGAAGAACAGGGGCAGCATGCCGATGAGGTCAAAGATGAAGCTGAAGGCGAAGGAGCTGAAGCAGGCGGGCAGGCCCACTTCCAGCTTGCGGTTCAAAAACACGATATAGGCCAGGCTGCCCGAGCGCGCGGGCAACAGGTCCACGAAAAGGTTGCTCACAAAGGTCAGGGTGAGCAGGTCGCGGTAGCGCGGTGTCCGGCCCGTGCCCGAGGCGTCCAGCAGGATGCGGTAGCGCAGGGCCTTCAAAGCCATGGAGCCCAGGAAGCAGACCAGGTAGGCCCCGAAGAAGCTCCAGGCCAGGCCCTGGTACAGGCGAAACCAGTCGTCCAGGGTGGTGGCCCGGGCCAGATACCAAAACAGGGCCCCGGTCACCGCGGCGGCGGCGATCAGGGACAGCCAGGCGGTGGCCCGGCGGCGTTTGGGTTTGGGGGATTCGGGGTTCATGGCGGGCACCTAGGCGCTCTCCGTTTCCCCCCGCATCTTGATGAGCTTGGCCGGCACCCCGCCCACCACGGCCAGAGCGGGCGCGTCCTTGGTGACCACCGCGCCGGCCGCGGCAATGGCCCCGGCCCCGATCTTCACCCCGTCGGTCACCGTGACCTGGGCGGCCAGCCAGGCGCCGGGCCCGATCTCGATGCCCCCCAGGTCCTTGATGCCCTGCTGGCCGATGGGCAGGTCGGTCCGGCCGGTGTGGTAGTCGCCGCCTCCGGCCAGGTAGCACAGGGGACCGATCACCACGTCCTCGGCCACGCTCACCGGGTTGCCGGCCACGGAGTGGATGATCACCCTGGCCCCCAGGCCGCAGCGCGGCCCGATCTCGATGCGCCCCTTTTTGGCCGAAAGCATCACCTCGTTGGCCAGGTTCACGTCGTCGCCGATGATCAGCACCCGCTCGCTGTCCGGGTCGCGGGCGTCCAAAATGCAGCCCTCGCTGACCACCACCCTATCGCCCAAATGGATGCGCGCCGGATGGCGCAACACCACCCCGGCCCCAAAGGTGACCCCCGCCCCGCAGGAACCGAACAGCCGGGGCCACAGGAGCTTGCGCAGCAGCAGGCCCAGGGCGCCCCGCAAATTGGTCACCAGCATGCACAGCTCGAAGTAGATCAGGCGGCCCCAGGAGCTCGATCCCACGATGAGCTCCTGATAGCGCTTCAGGGCGCTGCCCCCGGAGGTGGCCATCTGGTGGGTCTTATAGGATTCCTGCTTGGGCTCGGTCATGAAATTCCCTTGCTCAGCGGGAGGTTAGGTTCTCTGGAAAAATATCATGCAGGCCTAGGGGTGTCCAGCCTGCATCCATCATATCCGGGGGCTAGTTCTCGAAGAAGCGGCGATGCCACAGGGCCGCGTTCATCATGGCCCAGAGCACGTGGTTGTGGTTGTGGGTTCCGGCCAGATGCTGGGTCATGAGCCGGTCAACCGTCGTCCGGTTCAGGAACTGGCTCACCAGGGGGCTGGAGGTCAACAGCTCCTGCATCAAGGGCTGGAGCTGGCCGCGCAGCAGGTTTTTCACCGGCAGGGAATAGCCCTGCTTGCCCCGGAAGGCCACCCGGTCGGGCACCAGGCCCCGGATGGCCTGGCGCAGGATGTACTTGGTGGTGAAGCCCTTGAGCTTGAACCAGGAGGGCAGGCTGGCGGTGAACTCCACCACCTCGTGGTCCAGGAAGGGCACCCGCACCTCCAGGGAGGTGGACATGGACATCTTGTCCACCTTCATCAGCACGCTGTCGGCCATGGCCAGCTTGAGGTCCAGATACACCTCGCGGTCCAGGCGGTCGCTGCTGTTGCAGGAGGCCAGCACCCGGCGCACCGGGGCAAAGGGATCGTCAATGCCCACCTCGGCCGCCACCTCGGGCTGGAAGAGCTGGCCGGCCAGGTCCGGGGGCAGGAAGTACTGCCAGCGCAGATGCTCGCCCTCGCGGGGCAGCACGCAGCCCTCCAAGAAGCGCTTGGCCACGTTGACCGCGCCCTTTTTCTGGGGCTGATCGGGCAGCAGGGAGGCCAGGCGGTTCAGGGTGGGGGCGCAGCCGGGCAAACGGCTCAGGTACCCGGCCGCCTTGGAGGCCCTGAAACGGTCGTAGCCCGCGAAGATCTCGTCGCCGCCCTCGCCGGACAGCACCACGGTGGCCGTCTTCTTGGCCTCGCGGCAGATGAGCATCAGCGGTATGGCCGACAGGTCGGTCATGGGCTCGTCCAAATGATAGACCGCGGCCTCCAGGTCATCCAGGGACAGGCCCTCGATCATCAGCACCGTCTGGTCGGTGCCGTAGTGCTCGGCCATGTCGTTGGCATACTCCAGCTCGCTGAAGCTGGGGTCAGGGTAAGCAATGGAATAGGTGCGCAAATGCTCCACCCCCAGCTCGCGCATCAGGGCCACCACGGTGGTGGAGTCCAGGCCGCCGGAAAGGAACACCCCCAGGGGCACGTCGCTCATCAGGCGGCGCTTCACCGACAACCGGAGCAGGGAGCGCAGCTCCTCCACCGCCTCTTCGGGCTGGGAGAAGCGGGGCGAGAACTTCAGGTCCCAGTATTGCTTTTCCTGAAAATCGCCGCTGCTTAGATCGAAGATGGCGTAGTGCCCTTGCCGGAGCTTGTTGACGCCCGCGAACAGGGTGCGGGGAGCGGGCACGTACTCATAGCCCAGGTATTGGAACAGGGCCTGGGGGTCCACCCGCCGCTCCAGGCCGGGCCAGGCCAACAGGGCCTTGATCTCGTTGGAGAAGATCAGCTTGTTTCCGGCGTGGTGGTAGTACAGCGGTTTGATGCCCAGACGGTCGCGGCCCAGCATTATGCGGCGGTTGCGGCCGTCGAGCACCGCGAAGCAGAACATGCCCTGCAGGCGCTCGATGACCCCGGGCCCCCATTGCTCGTAGCCGTGCAGCACCACCTCGGAGTCGGAGTTGGAATAAAACTCGTGCCCCGCGTCGACCAGCTCCTGGCGCAGGTCCAGGTGGTTGTAGATCTCGCCGTTGACCACCAGGTGGATGTCGCCGCTTTCGTTGACCATGGGCTGGCGGCCCAGGGGCGAGAGGTCGATGATGGAAAGCCGCGTCTGGCCCAGAGAGGCGCCAAAGGCGGTGATCTCGTGCCGGTCGTCCGGCCCCCGGTGCTCCAGGCGGTCGCCCATGGCCCGGATGAGGTCAGTATCTTCCCAACTGAATCCGTTGATGCCGCACATAGCGTCCTTCGCCGCGCTCGCCCGGCGGACATCGCCGGGCGCTCAAGATGTGTAAGCCTAATGAAACCTGGCCCTTTGTGCAACATCCTGCCTAGCCCGCGCATTTCATGAAAATCGGGGGCCAACCGCGCCAGCGGCCGGCATGCGGTGTTGTCGGCTGCGCCCGGGTCTCAACGTAGCACTTTGGGCCACGCCCGCGGCCCTCGCTTGCCAGACGCCTTGGCTGCCGGCCACTGGCTATGCCGGGCTGATTGCAAATCCGTTCCGCGCTCAAAGGGGAGTTTTATCAGTATCAATCACCACACATATGGGTATGGTCGCTAACTGCCCCCCAACCCTCATGAAATATACGGGCTGGGTTTGACGGGGCCGGGGCCTGGTGATAACTTGAGCGGGGTCAACCCACCCCAGGAGGCCGCTTGGGCAAATCCGCCAAAACCTGGTTGCGCATGGGCATCAGCCTGGGCCTGCTTTTGGTCCTGCTGTTGTTTTTCGTGGACCTGAAGCAGGCTTGGCGCGCCCTGGTCGAGGCCCGCTGGGAGTTCTTGCTCCTGTTGCTGGCGGCCTTCACCCTGGACCGCTGGCTGATGAGCTACAAGTGGCGCCTGCTGTTGGTGAGCCAGGGCTTTCAGGCTGGGCACGGCGAGGCGCTCAAGGCCTACTACCTGGCCACATTCGCGGGCTGCTTTTTGCCCTCCACCCTGGGGGCCGACGCGGTGCGCGTGGGCATCTTCACCCGGCCCGGCCGCCCCAGCGAGGCGGTGGCCGCCTCCATTTTCCTGGAGCGGGCCCTGGGCTTCGTGGCCGCGGCCCTGGCCGCCATCATCGGCCTGGTGCTCCTGGCGGGCATCACCACCGAGCTGCCCCCGGATTTCTTCTGGTGGTCCTTCGCCTTTTTGGCCGTGGCCTGCTTGGCGGTGGGGCTGTCCTTCAGCGCCTGGGCCGGGCGTCTGCACGCCTCGGCCGCGGCCCGCTGGCGCGAGAAAAACCGCTTCCTGGCCTGGTTTCTGGACTTCGTGGCCGCCTATCACGCCTACCGCCACAAGCGCGGGGTGCTGCTCTGGTTCGTCTTCCTCTCGTTCATCGAGCAGGGCGCGCCCATCATCTTCAACTGGCTCACCGCCCGGGCCCTCAACCTGGACCTGAGCCTGTTGCAGGCAGCGGCGGTGACCCCGGTGGTGTTCTTCCTGGCCCGCTTGCCGGTCAGCTTCTCCAGCTTCGGGGTGCTGGAAGGGCTCTACGTGGCCTTTTTCCGCCTGGTGGGCATCGGGGCCACCTCGGCCTTTTTGATCGGCTTCATCATCAATCTGGGCTCCATGATCAGCGCCCTTCCCGCAGTGCCCATGTATTTGACCCGGGGCATGCGCTCCGCCGCCGCGGACCCGCCTGAATCCGGGTCTTCTTGACGCTCCGCAGCCCGCATGTTCTAATGACTTTCAGACCGGGCCCCGCCCCTATTCGCTGGTTTTATCGGAGCCTTATACCTTGGACTTAAGCCCCCTCCCGCCGGTGAGCCAACGCCACGGCCCGCCCCTGTGGCTGGTGTGGCTGGTGGTGATCGTCCTGGCCGGCATCCTGGTCTGGCCCTGGGCCCAGGGGCGGGAGCTCCGGCGCATGGCCGCCCAAAAACGCATCGATAGCAACTGGCGTCCCGACTACCGCCTGCTGCCCCTGATGGGCCTGGCCCACCAGCAGAGCATGGCCGGCGGCGGACGGCTCACCCGCTCCCAACGCGACCAGCTTTGGCGCGAGGTGGAGGCCTACAAGGGCACCTATCCCGTGTTTTTCTGGATCGAGTTGGCCTGGCTGGAGGCCCGCGCCGGGGACCTGGAGCGCGCCAAACAGGCCCTGGACCGGGCGGAGAGACAAGACAACCGCCTGTTCCGGGACATGACCAAATCCCGCCTGTGGGACCCCTGGCGGGAGCGCTTCGGGCTGCCCCGGCCGTGACCATATCCTCCCCCAAACTCAACGGCCCGGCTCACCCGGTGGTGCTGGCGGCCGGTTTTTCCTGGGGCCTGCTGGCCGCCACCCGCTGGTCGGTGCTTTTGGCCGGGGCCTCGGGCGGGGAAACAGCGGTCATCTGGCATTTTCCGCCCTGGTGGATTCCCCTGTGCATGGGGCTGGCCGCCTGGGTGCTGCAGGGCATGGCCGCCTTTTGGCAGATGGGCTGGCTGTCCCGCCAGGGCCTGGACCAGAACCGGGCCCGCCGCTTGGCCGCCTTGGCCTGGCTGCCCTCCCTGGCCCTTTTGTTGGTGCCCCTGGCCGAGCTGCTGCCCCCTCTGCTGAACATGAGCCTGGCCCCTCTGGCCCTGGCCCGCGAGGCCTGGCCCCTGGCCGCCCTGGCCGCCGCCGGGACGGTGTTGGTCCAGACCCGCCTGGCCGCGCCGGACATCATCCGCAAGCGCGAGGTGGTCCACCGGGTGTGGCTGGCGCCGCTGGTGTTCGTGCTGGCCCTGGCCCTGTTCGCCGGGGTGGGGGCCCGCATGAGCGCGGTGAGCGACCGGGTGGGCAAGTTCATGGGCGGCGACGAGCCCCAGTATCTTTTCAACACCCACAGCCTGGCCGTGGACCACGGCCTGGACCTGTCCGAGGCCATCTTCCTGAGGGAGAGCTCCTATTTCATCGATCCGGCCCGGGTGATCGGCGGGCACGGCAATTGGACCAAGGACGGCCGCTGGATCAGCAAGCACCGCCCCGGCCTGCCCCTGATCATGGCCCCCTTCTATTCCTGGGGGCTCTACCTGGGCCAGGGGCCGCGCAAAACCGGCACCATGGCCCTGTGGCTGCTGGCCGCCTGGATGGTCACCGAGGTGTTTTGGCTGGCCCGGCTGCACACCGGCCGCGAGGGTCCGGCTCTGCTGGCCGCCGCCGGGGCGGCCCTGTGCCTGCCCACCCTGATCTACAGCAACCTGGCCTTTCCGGGCATCGCGGCCGCCGCCTTCGCGGTTAGCGCCTTCCGCTGCCTGCGCTCGGCCAAGCCCGGCCGCTGGGGCCTGCTGTTGCTGGCCGGGGCGCTCACCGGCTATCTGGCCTGGTTCCACGAGCGCTTCGTGGTGCTGGCCGCGCTCTTGGGCCTTTATTGCCTGGCCCGGGGCCACTGGCGCTCGCTAAAGGGGCTCGCGGCCTTTTTCCTGCCCTGCATCGTCTCGGCCGGGCTGCTCATGGCCTATTTCCAATACCTCTACGGCCAGCCCTTCCCCAGCCAGGAAATCCACGCCCAGGGGCACTACCTCAATCCCCGGGGCCTGTGGGAGGGGCTCAGCGGCCTGTGGCTGGACGCGGGCGAGGGCTTGCTCACCTACGGGGCCGTGTGGCTGGCCGCCCTGGGCGGGCTGTTCTGGCTGCTCAGGCGCCGGGTGGGCGACGGCTTCTGGACCCTGGTCATGGCCGGAGCCACCTATGTGGTGGCCGGGCTCTTCGCTGACTGGCACGGCGGCATCGGCCCGCCCTCGCGCTATCTGCTGGCGGCCATGCCCTTTCTGGCCGTGGGCCTGGCCGCGGGGGCCCACTGGGGCCCGCCCCGCTACGGGGTGTTCGTGGCCGTGCTGGGCCTGGCCTCCCTGGCCGCGTCGGCCTGGGTGCTCGGCCATCCCTCGGCGGTCTACGGCCACGCGGTGGTGCTGGGCTCGGGCATGCAGTTCCCGGTGATCGACAACCTGCTGCCCGCCTTCATTTTCAACGACGCCGCGCCCCAGGTGAACACGAACCTGGCCCTGGTGTGGTCCTGGCTGGCGCTCGTCGCCCTGGTGGCCATGCAGTTCGGCTCCCAGGTCTACGGGCCGCCCCGGGCCCTGGCCGGTTTGTGCCTGGCCTTTGTGCTGGTGGCCGGAGCCGGGGTGATCGCCGGCCAGGTCGGGGCCGGGGTGCTCGACCCCAACGAGCCGGCCCACCGGGTGGCCCGTTGGAGCCGCCTGGCCGCCCTGCCTGCGGGCGGGCCCGGCCTGCATCTTGGGTCGGACAAGGTGCAGCCAAGCTCCTTTGCCGTGCTACCCCTGCCGCCGGGCCGCTACCTCGAGGGGAGCGGCAAGCCAACCGCCAAGCCCACCGCGGCCATACCCGCCGACGGGCGGCGGCGCATCTGGGTGTGGGGGCAATATTTGGCCCTGCCGCCGGGGCGCTACCAAGGCAGCGCCACCATCGCCAGCCCGTCCCGGGGAACCGGGACCATCGCCTGGCTGGATATCAGCCAGGACAAGGGGCGCCAGGTGATCGCCCGGCGCGACCTGACCGGCCAGGACTTGCAGGGCCCGATCAGCCTGGAGTTCGACCTGCCCCAGGGATCGCCCAACCTGGAGTTCCGGGTGGGCAGCTTGGGCCTGGCCCCGCTGGAGGTTGAAGCCATGACCATCACCAGGATGCGGCCGTGAGCGGGCCGGACAAACCCGTGGCCGCCCCGGCCTGGCGGGCCGGTCTGGCCGTGGCCGCCCTGCTCCTGGCCCTGGCCCTGGTCCACACCTGGCCCCTGGTTTCCCATTGGAACCAGGCCATCCCCTATGTGTATCATCCGGTGCCCGGCTGGGAGCTGGCCCCGGAGATGCCCGGCGACCACTTGCAGTTCTACTACTGGTCCTGGCTGTTCAATGACAACATCTTCGGGGCTTCCCAGTTTCCCTCCAACCCCTACGAGTTCAACACCTGGATCAACCCCCAGGGCACCGCGCTCTACGCCAATTTCCCCTTCTCGCTGCTCTATCTGGTGCTGCAGCCCTTGGGAGAGCTGTCCGCCTACAACGCGGTGACCATCCTGTGCTATCTGCTGGCCGGGCTGGCCGCCTTCGTCCTGGGCCGCCGCCTGCTGGGAAGCTCCCTGGCCGCCCTGCCCCTGGCCCTCATCTACGCCCTGCTGCCCTTCAGGGCCTCCCAGTCCCTCTCGGGCCATCTCTACGGCTTCATCGCCTTCATGCTGCCCGCCACCCTGTGGCTCTTGGAGGAGGGCTGGGCGCGGCGCTCCTGGCTGTGGGGGGCCCTGGGCGGGCTGTGCCTGCTGGCGGTGGGGCTCATGGAGGGGCACCTGCTGTTCTACAGCACCCTGGCCCTGGGCCTCTACGTGCCGCTCAGGCTGCTTACCAGAGGTGGCGCGGCCCAGACAGAGGATGACCATTACTCGGCCGCCGCCCCCTGGTGGGTGGGCGGCGCGGGCCTGGCCCTGGGCCTGAGCCTGCATCTGGCCGCTGGCCGGGGCGCGGGCGGCATGGACTGGTCCCCGCTGCCCATCAGCCTGATCCTGGGCCTGGTGCTGCTGTGGTGCTCGTGGCTGGTGCTGGCCTGGCTGGCCACCGGCCTCACCCGCCTGGGGCCCGGCGCGGCCCGCGCCCTGCTGGCCCGGGGCCTGGCTCCCTTGATGCTCAGCCCCCTGTACGCGGTGCAGTTCTGGCTGGACGCACCCCATCTGGGCAAGATTATCCTGGCCGCGCTGCTGTTGTGGGGCGCGCTGCGCTGTCTGCCCGCCCTGTGGCGGGCCCGCGCCTGGCCCAGGCTGCCCGGGGGCACCTGGCCGCCGCTGGTGGCCCAGGGCCTGGGATGGGGCCTGGGGGTGGCCGCCATGCTGGTGCAAAAGGCGCGGGTGCTCGACGCCTCCATCGCCAGCGGGGGCCGCTCCCTGGGCGAGGTGAAGCTCTTCGCGCCCCATCTGGCCGACCTGTTCCGCCTGGTCCCGGCCCATTCCGAGCAGATCGTGTATCTGGGCCTGGTGCTGATCATCCTGGCCGGAGCGGGCCTGCTGCTGTTGGCCTTCGGCCGCCGCCCGGGCGGGGCCGCCCCCCTGTGGGCCGGGCTGGGGGTGTTGGCCGCCCTGCTCTGCCTGGGGCCCAACCTGCCCCAGATGCCGCTATACGCCTGGCTCTACGAGCACCTGCCCTTTTTCAACTACCCCCGGGTGCCGGGACGCATGGTCCTGTTCGCGGTGCTGTTCCTGGGCCTGCTGGGCGGCTGGGCCCTGGGGCAACTGGGCAGGGTTTTGGGCAATAGACGGGGCGTACTGACCGCCCTGGCCGTGCTGGTGGCCCTGCTGGTGGCCTGGGACTTCTGGCCGCCCTCGGCGCCCGGCCTGTGCCTGATCCCCCCGCCCGGCCCCCTGGCCGCCGGGGTCAAGGCCAACGCGCCCACCGGCCCCGCCGCGTCCCAACGGGTGCTGGGCCTGCCCATCTGGCCGGGCGACTCCCACCAGTCCTCGGCCTATGACCTCTTGATCACCCGCACCCGGGCCAAGATGGTAAACGGCTACTCCCCCCAGGTGCCCCAGGCCTATGTGGACCAGGTGTTCTGGCCCCTGTATCCCCTGGATTTCGGCTGGGTCACCCCCAAGGCCCGCGGTGTGCTGGAGCGGCTCCAGGTGGGGCTGGTGGCTTTTTACGAGGACGAGGAGGTCTACACCCGCAAGGTGTCGCCCTTCCCGCCCGAGCTGGCCCGCCGCCGCCTGACCGCCTCGGGGCTGCTGAAGCCGGTCTTGCAGGCGGGCAACGTGTGGCTGCTCAAGCCGACCGGGCTCGCCGGACCGGCCCGCGACGCCCTGGACCAGGTCTCGCCGGTGACCAGCCTATGGGAAGGCGAGTGGCTGCGCGGCAACATTGGCAGCCTGGCCGAGGACCCCGAAGCCTCGGGCTGGGGCCTGCTGTTCGGCGAGGCCGCCGAGCTGGGCGGGCCCCTGGGGCCGCGCCTGTCCCGTACCGGGGGCAACCTGCGCGTTGCCCGGCCGGGCACGGACCGGCCCGGCTGGCTGAGCCGGGGGCCTGGGCGCCCCTTCCCGCCGGGCGCTTATGTGGCCCGCTTCCGTCTGCGCCGGGGCGCGGGCAGTGGCAGTCCGGGCCGCCTGGAGGTGTGCGACGCGGGCACCGGCCGTTTGCTGGCCCGGGCCGAGCTTGGCCCAGAGGCGCTGCCCGCTGACAACCGCTGGCACGAGGTGGCCCTGCCCTTCCGTTTGGAAGAGGTGGCTCCCCTGGACCTGCGCACCTGGTTCAGCGGTTCAGCCGCCCTGGCTTTAGATGTGGTTCTTGTCAACTTCGCGGGCATGGAGCGGCCCCAGGGCTTTTACCCGGCCAGCCGCTTGTGGCGGCAGACCGGCGAGCTGGTGGCCGACCAACGCGCCCCCACCGGCTTCGCGGTGCAAGGCCGGGCGGACTGGCACCCGCCGCTGTATCTGATGCACGGCCCCCAGCAGACCTACCCGCCCGGCCGCTACGAGGCCCGCTTCTCCCTGGCCGTGGAGGGTTCGCCCCCGGCCGGGGCCCGGCTGGCCAGCCTGGTGGTGGCCACGGACCAGGGACGCCGTCCCCTGGGCGTCAAGCAGGTGCGCGGCCAAGGCCTGACCAATGAGTATCGGGAAATCGTGGTGCCCTTCGAGCTGAAGCGGCGCTGCGAGCTGGGGCTCAGGGTTCGCTTTGAACAGGGGGGAAGCGTGCGGGTGGCCGGGGCCTCGGTGCGGCCAATCGACTAGGCCCTTACTGGACCTCCACCTCGGCCAGGGTCACGTCGCGGCTGCCCGCATCCTCGCCTTCCACCACCTCCACCGCCTCGGGTGCCAGCTCCGGGTCCCACAGGCCCAGCACCACGCGGTACTTGCCCTTGGGCGCGTCGGCCGGAATCTCCAGACTGAAGTCCTCGCGCACCACCTGCCCTGTCCTGAGAGTTGGCATGGCCACCCGGGCGTGATCCAGGTGGTGGTCATAGTTCAGGGTGCGACCCGGCCCGCGAAGGTGCAGGTAGATGGTGTAGTCCAGGGGCACCGGCTGCCAGGCCCGCCAGTAGAAATTTATCTCCAGCTTGCCGCCTGGCTTCACCTTGGCCTTGGGCAGGTCGTAGCCCAACAGGGTCAGGCCGTCGGCAAAGCGGCTGACCCTCTGCAGGGAGGGGCGCAGATGGCCCTGGCTCTGCTCCACGCGGGCCAGGTCTTCTTTTTTCCGCAGGGCCTTGTACAGCGCCGCCACCCGAACCAGTTGATCCGGGAAGGCGCGGTAGGCCTCCTCGGCCCTCAGGGACACCACCCAGGCCGCCTCCAGATCGCCCACCTCCACCAGGGACTGGGCCAGGGGCAGATAGGCCGCCGCCGAGCCGGGGGCCAGCTTCAGTTGTTCCTGGAAGGCCTCCACCGCTGCCTTGTATTCTTTGTCTTTCAGGGCCACCAGGCCCCGGGCGTTTTGATACCAGGCCAGCACCGCGCGCATGTGGGCCCGGATATCCGCCGCCAGGACAACCTGCTCCAGTCCCAGGGTTTGGGGAGTGGTGAACTCCAGGCGCAGCTCCAGGCTGGCCCCGTCCTCCTCCAGAACAAAGGGCAGGCTGATCCTGCCGCTCTCCAGGTCACCGGCGGTGATGTCCTGGCGGGCGGCCAGGCTGGCCCCCAGCGAGGCCCGGGCCCAGATGGAGACCCGGACCAGCACCTGGCGGGGCTCGTGGCCGGGCGGGGCCTTGAGGTTAAGCTCGGCCCGCCAGCTTCCCTGGGGCCAGGGTGCGGCCGGACGCAGCACCAACACCCCGCCCTCCTGGCCGTGGGGGCGGAAAAAGCTGCCCGTGTAGCCCCGGCCGCTGAGGCTCAGGGGGCGCTGGCCGGACAGGCACAGGGGGCCCTGCATCTTGAAAGTGATCGAGGCGGCCTGGCGCAGCAGGCCGGGGTGATAGCCGGTGAGCCGTTCCAGAGCGGCGTCCCACTCCGGCCCCGGATCGGCCGCGGCCAGGGCGGCATACTCCCCGGCCACCCGCCCGTCCAGGCGGGCCAACACCCGGGCCGCCTGATCGGTCTTGCCGGCCCGGGCCAGGGCCCCGGCCCACATGGCCAAGGCCTCGAAGCTTTCCTCCCGCTGCGCCGCCTGGCCCAGCCATCCGGCGGCCGCCTCCCATCGCCCGTCCTCCAGCGCCTGCTCGCCCAACAGCAGGGGATCGGCCACCAGGCGGGCCCACAGCGGGCCTCCCTGGCTCAGCTCCACCCCCAGGGGATAGAGCCCGTTGACCACCGGTGGCCAGGCCCGGGCGGGCAGCACCAGATCGCGCTGCTGCCCGGGGTAGAGCACCAGGCTTTGGCGGGGCCACAGCCCCTGGCTGAGGCGCACCCGGGCCAGGCCCTCGCCCAGGTTGCGCAGGCGAAGGCCCATTGCCCCCAGGCCGCCGGCGGGGCGCATAACCCGGCGGGCGCGGCTTCCCGAGGTTGACAGCAGGGCCCCGGCGGTGTCGCGGCTGTAGGCCGGCGAGTCCAGATAGACCAGGGCGTAGTTGCGCTCCAGGCCCACCAGCGGCCGGGGCAGGGCCAGGGGCTGGTGTACCTCGCGGCGCTCCTGGGGAGCATAGATGCTCAGCGGCGGGTTGAGCCCGGCCGCGAAGCCGGCGCGCGCGGCCCAGGGGCCGGTCTTCGGCCCCTGGTTCAGCGCGATGCGTTTCAGTGGCTGGCGGCGGGCCAGCTCGGCCCCGCCGGGGCCGCCCTCGGGCCAGGCGTGGTTGACCACCAGATAGCCCTGTCCCGGGGGCTGCTCCGGCCGCCACAAACGGGCCCCCGGAAAGAGGTCCAAAGGCACGCCCGGCCCCAGAAACACCTCGGCCTTGGGCGGCAGGTTGGCCCCCAACCAGAAGCGGGCCGACTGGGCGGTTCCCTGCTGCCAAAACAGATAGCTGACCCCGGCCGAGCCCCAGCCTCCCGCCAGCACCACCCCCACCACCAGGCAGGTCACCGCGGCCACCTGCCAGGAAAAGGCGGGCAGCTTGCGGCAGAGCAGCACCAGGGGCCAGGCCGCGGCCGCGGCCAGGCCGGGCAGCCAGGCGGCGGTCCAGGCCTGCATCCCCAGGCCGGCGGGCAGTCCGCCCAAAAGCACCAGGGGCAGCGGAGCCAGGGCCACCACCAGGCGCCGCTTGAGGCCCCGCTTGATAAGCACCGCCACCCCGATGAGCCACAGCGCGCCCAGGATCACGCCCTCCGGCCCCAGGAGCAGACGGCCCTGCCCGGCCAAACGGGCCAGCCCCCGGGCCAGCCAGGGGCCCAGGGGGCCCTTCAGGCCCAAGCCACCGGCCGCCGCTTGGCTGATCTCCCAGGGCTCCAGCCACAGGGCCGGAGCGCCCAGGGCCAGGCCCAGCACCAGGCCGCCCAATAGGCACAGGGGCCAGAGCAGCAGGCGCTGGGGGGCTGGCGCGCGCTTGTTGAACATGACCATGGCCACAGCCGCCAGACCCACGGGCCACACCCCCACCCCCATGGCGTGGGTGGCCGCGGCCAGGCCCATTACCAGGCCCAGCCCGGCCCAGAGACCGGGGCGGGGACGTTCCATGAGCGACCAGGCAAGCCAGGCGGCCAGAAGGAGCAAAAGGCCCAGGCCGGTGGCCGGGGACAGATAATGAGCCTGGGCCACCAGCAGGGGGCTCACCGCCACCAGAGCGGCGGCCAGCAGGCCGGTGGCCACGCTGTCAAAGCAGCGGCGGCCCAAAAGATAGACCAGGGGAATCTGGGCCGCGCCCAAAAGGGCGGAGGTGAGGCGGCCGGCCAGGCGGGGGTCCAGGGCCAGCTCGGTCAAAAAGCGGGTGTCCCCGGCCAGCAGGCTCAGGCCTCCGGCCAGGAAGGTGGCCCCGCCCTGCACCAGGGCGCTCAGGGAGAAAAAGGCCTGGGGCCACAGGCCGGGCCACCAGGGCTGGCTCCAGCCCAGGGCGGCGATGACCCGCCAGCCCCAGTCCTCGGCCAGGCCGCTGCCCGGAGCGGGGGCCTCCCAGTCCAGGCCCCACAGCCGAAGCAGCAGGCCCAAAAGCAACAAGAGGGCCAGCACCACGCGGCGGGGGGGTATTTGCCGGTTCAGTCGCATGCCGGTTCATTGTGCGGCCGGGCCGCCGCCGCGGTCAAGCGGCAGCGGCCCGGGAATGGCTGGATTGGCTGGGGAGCCGGGTTTAGAACTGGCTCTCCATGGCCCCATAGGAGCAGGCGGCCACGCAGGCCTCGCACATTATGCAGTGGGAGGCGTCGAAGACCAGCTCTTGGGTGCCGGGGTTCACGGTGAGCGCGTCGGTGGGGCACACCCCGGTGCACACCGTGCAATTGATGCACAGGTCGGAGTAGTGGCGGATTTCCTGGATCAGGGTGTCCACCTCCACCCCCTGGTCCTCCAAATAGGCCATGCCCGCGGCCAGGCTCTCGGAGGTTCCCGAAAGCTCGGCCACGATGCGCCCCTGCTCGCGGGGCTGGATGCGCGCCCTGAGGAGGTTCACCTCCAGATCGAAGTTGCGGATCAGGTTGCTGGTCACCGGCTCCTGGATGAGCCGGGGGGGGAAGCTGAATACCAGTTTTTTCTTGGCCATGGCTTTCTATCCCTTTCCTCTGGTTGATGCCTATGCCAAAGCCTCGGCCAAGGTGGCCCCGGGCAGGGGCGCCGCCGGGCGCGTGAGCAAGAATTTGCCCGCCTCGATGCGGCTCTTGAGCTCGCCGGCGATCTGGCGGCCCCGGGCCCGGCTGGCCATGCCGCCGGTGGGAACCGACTTGCCGTCGATTTCTATGTGACCGCTCATGAGCTGGGCCATGCTCACCCGGCCCAGATCGGCCGTGCGCCCCAGGGGATAGTTCTCCGAATAATCCACGATGGGATAGGTTATGTCCTCGTCGCTCACCGCGCACTGGGCCATCACCTGCTCGTCCACCACCGGGATGGGCAGGCCGAAGCCCACGGCCAAAGAGGTGCCGTAGCCAACGATGGAGGCGGCCCTAAGATAGGCCGGGTCCATCTGCTTCAGGTCGCCCATCAGGGCCAGGGTGGCCGACGGCGTGGCGGGCAAGCCGCCTTCCAGACGCACCGGGTCGGCCACGTGTTGGGTGCCGGGCCAGACCACATGACCATGGGCCCCGGCGAAAAACACCCGGGTGCCTATGCCCACGGTGCGCAGCTCGGGATCGTTGAGCAGGGGGCTCAGCGCGCCGGCCGTGGAGTAGTTGGCATTGCCCAGACGGCCCTTGAGCACCCCCATGTAGGTGTAGATGGAGCGCTTGCCGAAGTTCACCGCCACGTTGTAGAGCTGGTAGGCGTTGCGCGGGTTGAACATGACCGCCTCGTTTAGGTCGGCCAGCCCCACCTCGGCCACGTGCTCCTTGCGGGGATAGCAGTCGGTGCCGTAGGTCTTGATCTCCAGCTTGACCTTTTCGCCGCGCACCAGCTTTTCGATGATGTGGGCCCCGCCGAACTTGAACAGGCCGGGATACACCGCGTTGCGGGGCCCGTCCTCGGGCAGGGCGGAACAGCCCAGCATGATGTCCGCGGCGGCCCAACCGGCGTAGGCGGGCACTCCATCGATGAGCACCCTCCCGCCGCCGCACTTGATCTTGGGAGTGGTCTGCTTGATGTTGAAGTAGATCCCCGAGGAGCACATGGGGCCAAAGGTGCCGGTGGTCACAACGTCCACCATTCGGGCCGCCTCCTTGACGCCCCGTTGCTTCACGATGCCCACGACCTCCTCGGCCGTGGCCACCACCACCTTGCCCGCCTTTATCTTGGCGTTGATCTCCTCAAGGGTTCTCATGACTGCACTCCTAAAGATGCCTGATTAATTCACCGCCTCAGCTTGTTGAGCCGCGAGGCAGACCTGGTCTTTTTCCTTCTGGCGTTCCACCATCTGGGCCAGGGATATGTTGGACAAGAAATCTACCAGAAGCTGGCCCATGTCACCCCACACCATGTGCACGGTGCAGCCGCCAACCCGGTCGCAGTAGTTGGCGTCCTGCACGCACTCCACCGGAGCCAAGGGGCCCTCCAGGCTGCGCACGATGTCGTAAAGGGAAATGACCGAAGGGTCGCTGGAAAGCAGATAACCGCCGCGGGCGCCGCGCACGCTCTTTACCAGACCAGCGCCCTTGAGGGGGATGAGCAGCTGCTCCAGGTACTTGGCGGAAATCTCCTGGCGGGCGGCCAGGTCGCGCAAAGGCACCGGGCCCTTGCCCGTGTTCATGGCCAGTTCCAACATGGCCCTGACTCCGTAACGTCCTCTTGTGGAAAGTTTCATGGTGATCCTACCCGTTCATTTGGAATTGATTTATCTATCCAGGCGGAGCCCAGAATGGCCTCGCCCCGAAAGAACACTGCCAGTTGTCCGGGCGCCACGGCGCCCTGTTCCCGTTCAAACCGCGCCTCCACCATCTCCCCTTGCCTTCGCACCCAACAGGGCACCCCGGCGTGGGAGTAGCGGAAGCGCACCGAAATCGTCTCGCCGTCCTCGGGCTCGGCGTACCAGCGGGCCCGGCTTCCCACCAGGCCCCGGGTGGCCAGCTCCGGCTTGGGCCCCACCCTAACCACGGCCCTCTCGCCGTCCAGGGCGGTCACATAGACCGGCTCGCCCAGGGCCAGGCCCAGGCCCCGGCGTTGGCCCACCGTGAACTGGTGCAGGCCCTGGTGATGGCCCAGCACCCGCCCGCCCGCGTCCTGCATGGTGCCGGGGCGCGGGGCCCGGCGCGAGGCCATGAACTGGTCCCAGCCGCCGGGGGGCAAAAAGCAGGCGTCCTGGCTCTCGGGCTCGCCGGCGGCCTTCAGGCCCGCCTGGGCGGCCTTTTGCCGCACCTGCTCCTTATCCAGTTCTCCCAGGGGGAATCGCAGGCAAGGCAAAAGCTCGGGGCCCACCCGAGCCAAAAAATAGGCCTGGCTTTTGGCCCGGTGGCTGGCCTCGGCCAAAAGCGGCACGCCATCCACCTCCCGCACCCGGGCGTAGTGCCCGGTGGCCAGGGCCTGGCAACCATGCTTCTGGGCGGCCCGCCAAAGGAGGGGTAGCTTGACCCGGGCGTTGCACCATGCGCAGGGGTTGGGGGTGAGACCCGTGGCATAAGCCTCGGCCACCGGCTCCAGCACCTGCCGCTCAAAAGGCCCGGCCGCCTCCACCACCTGGTGGGGCAGGCCCATCTGGGCCGCGGCCTGGGCGCCGGCTTGCCAGCCCCGGTCCGCTCCGGCCCCCAGGCGCAGGCTAAGTCCCACCACCTGGTGTCCGGCCTGGTGCAATAAAAGCGCGGCCAGAGAGGAGTCCACTCCTCCACTCATGGCCACCGCGATTACGCCCAACTTCCATCCTCCCTGTTGTAAATTCATATCATCAGCATGGTCATTAGGGAGAATATGAATATACTGGCAGGGGATTTGGCTGTCAAACCAAAAACCTTGAATAACCGTATGAATTTATACCTTTGGGGTGGCTCCATGAAGGAACTCTATCGTAACCAGAGGTAGTAACTGATTTTTTATACTGAAAAAACCGGGGAGATTAATTTACTGGATTTGGTGGGCTTTAACTTGGCGGGCCCGGGAGCCTAGTGCTTCATGGCCCGGGCCATTTCCCTCTCTTGTTCGCGTCTTTTTATGGCCGCGCGCTTGTCGTGGCGCTTTTTGCCCTTGCCCAGGGCTAGCTCCACCTTGGCCTTGCCCCGCTTGAAATACAGGGCCACCGGGATGAGGCTGTAGCCCTGCTCGGCCAGCTTGCCGGTGAGGCGCTTTATCTCGCGCTTGTGCAGCAGCAGCTTGCGCGGCCGGGTGGGGTCGTGGTTGTCGTAATAGGCAAAGGGATAGGGCTGGATCTGGCAGCCCACCAGCCACACCTCGCCGTTTTTGATGCGGGCATAGGCCTCGGACAGGCTGGCTTTGCCCATGCGCAGGCTCTTGACCTCCGTGCCGGCCAGGACCAGGCCGGCCTCGAAGCGGTCGCTCAGCTCGTAGTCGAAGCGGGCCTTCTTGTTGCGCGCGATTATTTTGATGTGGCCGCCGCCTTCCATGCCTGGCCTCCTAACCGGTCTGGGCCGGCAGGGGGACCCGGGCGGCCAACACCGTGGAGAAGCGCGAACCCAGCTCCGTTTCCATGAAACGGCTCACCTCGGCGGCGGTGGCGAAACCCAAGGCGTTCTTGGCCAGGCGGCCCCATTCCTGGGCCGAGGCCAGGCGCAGCACCTGCTTCACCCGGGGGATGGCCAGGGGGTTCATGGACAGCGAGTCCAGGCCAAGGCCCAGCAGCAGGGGCACCGCCCGGGCGTCGCCGGCCATCTCGCCGCACATGGCCACCGGGATGCCGCCCGCGTGACCCGCGTCCACCACCTGGCGGATCATGCGCAGCACCGCCGGGTGCAAGGGCTGGTACAGATGGGCCACGTACTCGTTGACCCGGTCGATGGCCAGGGAGTACTGGATCAGGTCGTTGGTGCCGATGGAAAAGAAGTCGGCGTGCTGGGCCAGCAGATCGGCCACGGCCACGGCCGAGGGCACCTCGATCATGATGCCCACTTCCAGCTTGGGGTCATAGGCCTGGCCCTGCTCGGCCAGCCCCTGCTTCACCTGCTCCAGCACCGCCCGCGCCTGCAACAGCTCGCCCACCCCGGAGATGAGCGGGAACATGACCCGCACCTTGCCGTAGGCCGAGGCCCGGAGGATGGCCCTGAGCTGGGTGCGGAACAGGGCCTGCTCCTTGAGGCAGTAGCGGATGGCCCTGAGGCCCAGGGCCGGGTTGATCTCCGGGGCCAGCTCCACCGAAGAGGCGAACTTGTCGCCCCCGATATCCAGGGTGCGGATGTTCACCGGCCGCCCGCCCAGGCGCTGGGCCACGGTCTTGAAGTTGACAAAGAGCTCCTCCTCGGTGGGCAGGGTCCTTTGGCTCACGTAGAGGAACTCGGTGCGGAACAGGCCCACCCCCTCGGCCCCGTAGGTCAGGGCGGTGCCCAGCTCCTCGGCCAGCTCGATGTTGGCCCCCACCTCCAGGCGGCGGCCGTCGGTGGTGTTGGTGGGCAGGTGGGCCTGGGCCAGGATCTCCTGGGCGTAGAGCTCGTAGGCCTCTTGCTGGTCGCGGTAGTCGTGCAGGGTTTCTTCGTCGGGGTTGACGATCACCGCTCCGGCCGAGCCGTCCACGATGACGAAGTCCCCGCTCTTGACCTCCTGGCTGACCCGCTCCAGGCCCAGCACCGCGGGCACCGCCTTGGCCTGGGCCATGATGGCGGTGTGGCTGGTGGGCCCGCCCATGTCGGTGACAAAGCCCATGACCCAGCTCAGGTCCATCTGGGTGGTCTCGGCCGGGCTCAGGTCGTGGGCCACCACCACCACCTTCTCGCGGATGGTGGACAGCTCGATGCCGTTGTTGCCCGCCAGGTGCTTGAGAACCTGCCCGGCCACGTATTCCACGTCCGTGGACCGGGAGCGGATGTAGTCGTCCTTGACGTTTTCAAAGATGCTCTTGGCCTCGGCCTCGGCCAGGCCCAGGGCCCACTCGGCGTTGATGCCCTGGGAGCGGATCAGGTCCTCGCCCCGCTGGGAGATCATCTTGTCGCCCAGGATTCCCAAATGGGCCTCGATGATATAGGCGTAGTCGGCCAGGTCCGGCCCCAGCTCGGCCTTGGCCTTGTTCAGGTCGTCGCGGGCCGCGTTCAGGGCCTTTTGGAAGCGCTCCACCTCGCGCTCGGTCTCGTCGCCGCCGCCCACCGGGCGGTAAGGCACCCGCACCGGGCTCTTGGAAACCACCAGGGCCCGCCCGATGGCGATGCCCGGGCTGGCGCCCACTCCCTTGAGGGTCTTTTGCTTGGCCGCGCTCAACGTCCCTCTCCAAACAAATCGGCGAACAGCTCATCCAGGGCCTTCAGGGCCTCGCCCGCCTGGGGCCCGCTGGCCCGGGCCATGACCCGGCTGCCCTTGGGCGCGTCCAGGCCCAGGATGGACAGCACGCTGGCCGCGTCGGCCTCCTCGCTCCCCTTGCTGAGCACCACCTCGGCCTCAAAGCGGCTCACCGTTTCGGTGATCTTGGCCGCCGCCCGGGCATGCAGGCCCAGGCTGTTGGCCACCAGAAGCTCCCGTTCCCGGGGCTCCGGCTCTGGGGCTCGGCTGGGGCTCATGGAATCGTCTTCTTCCTCGCTGGCATCTGCTTTGCGCCGCTCAAGGATGCGGCGGTAAACCTCGTCGCGGTTCAGGCCCGTGGCCGCGGCCACCTGCTTGGCCAGGGCGCTGGGCTTCTTGTCGCCCGCGGCCAGACCCTCGTCGATGAGGCGCTCCACCTCGCCGGCGTCCGGCCCCTCCGGCTCCCCGGGCCCGATGACCAGGGTGAACTCGCCGCGAATCTCCAGGCCCTCCAGCCGCCGGGGCAGCTCCGCGCAGGTGGCGCGCACCACCTGCTCGTGCAGCTTGGTCAGCTCCCGGCAGACCACCACCTGGCGCCCGCCCATGAGCTCGGCCAGGTCTTGGGCCGTGGCCTCCAGGCGGTGGGGCCCTTCGAACAGGGCCAGGCTCCAGCCCGTGGCCGCGGCCTGACTCAAAAGCCTGCGCCTCGCTCCGGCCTTGGCCGGGGGGAAGCCCAGAAAGCTCAGCGGCGCCTGCTTGAACCCGGCCACGCTAAGGGCGGCGGCCAGGGCGCTGGGCCCGGCCACCGGGCATATGTTGTAGCCCAGGGCGGCCACCGACGCCACCACCGCCTCGCCCGGATCGTTCAGGCCCGGGGTGCCCGCGTCGGAAACCAGGGCCACGTCCTGGCCCTGGCCCAGCGCATCGAGCACCTTGGCCGCGGCCTGGCGGCGGTTGGACTCGCGGCAGGAGATCAGCCGCTTGCCCTTCAGCCCCAGATGGGCCAGGAGCTTCCTGGTGCGCTCGACGCTCTCGGCGGCCACCACCGGCGACTCGGCCAGCACCCGGGCCGCGCGGGGCCCCAGGTCTTCCAGGTTGCCGATGGGCGTGGCCACCACATACAGCGTGGCCATGATCACTCCCCCGGCCGGAACGCGTCGGGCAGGTGGCGCAAAACCGGCGCGCCTGAGCCGAACTCCACCGCCACCACGTCAAAGCGGCAGGGCGGCGGCGCTGCTCCCAGAGAGGCCAAGTAGGCCCCGGCCGCGGTGGTCAGGCGCTCACGCTTGCGCCGATCCACGGCCTCTTCCGCCCGCCCGTGGCTACCCGAGCCCCGGGCCTTGACCTCCACGAATACCAACGTGGCCCCATCCCAGGCCACCAGATCCAATTCGCCGCCTTTGGTGCGGCAGCGGGTCTCGACCACCTTCAGGCCGGCGCGCTCCAGCAGGCCCCGGGCCAAGGCCTCGGCCTCGCGTCCCCGGGCCTCGCCCAGCCTAGTCAAGACCGAAGTCCAGGCAGCGCTGGGCCACCGGGGCATAGGAGCGCCGGTGCACCGGGCAGGGACCGTGGGCCCGCAGGGCGGCCTGATGGTCCTTGGTGCCGTAGCCCTTGTTGCCCGCGAAATTGTAATGCGGCCATATCCAGTGCAGGGCCCGCATCAGGGCGTCGCGCTCCACCTTGGCCAGGATGGAGGCCGCCGCCACGGACAAACACTTGGCGTCGCCGCCCACCACCGCCTCCTGGGGCAGGCTGAGCTCCAAAATAAAACGCCCATCCACCAGCAGATAGTCCGGTGAGGGCGCCAGGGCGTTCACCGCCCGCCGCATGGCCAGCAAGCTGGCCCGGTGGATATTTATGCGGTCGATCTCCTCGGGAGTGGCGCTGGCCACCGCCCAGGCCGTGGCCTCTTTCTTTATGGCCGCGGCCAGGACCCGGCGCTTGGCAGGGTCCAGCTTCTTGGAGTCGTTGACCCCGGCAACGGGCCAGGGATCGGGCAGCACCACCGCCGCCGCCACCACCGGCCCGGCCAGACAACCGCGCCCCACTTCGTCCACCCCGGCCACCAAACGGTGGCCCGAGCCGGCCAAGGAGCGTTCCCGGGCCGGGCTGGGACCAGCGGGCGCGGCGGCCATGATCTACCTGCGGGAGGCCTCCTTGATGCGGGCGGCCTTGCCCCGGAGTCCCCGGAGGTAGTAGATGCGGCCCTGGCGCACCTTGCCGCGGGTGACCACTTCCACCTTGTCCACCACCGGGGAGTTCAAGGGGAAGATACGCTCCACACCCACGCCATAGGAAATCTTGCGCACGGTGAAGGTGGCTCCGGGGCCCTCGCCCCGGCGGCGCAGGACCACGCCCTCGAAGAGCTGGACGCGCTCTTTTTCGCCTTCTTTGATGCGCACGTGCACTTTAATCGTATCGCCGGCGCGGAACTGGGGGATGTCCACCCGCACTTGTTCCCGCGCGATGAGCTCGATGGGATCCATTTTATCTAAACCTCCTGGGAACCTAGTCCGGCACTGCCCGGCCGGGTTCGCGTATTCTACCCTAAATTCTTGGCTTTGCCAGTCCTTATCCAGAGTGGCCAGCCTTGGATTCTTGTTCGATCTCGGCCAGCAGCTCCCGGTCTTGCGCACCCAGGGGAGCGGCGTCCAAAAGCTCGGGGCGCCGGCGCAGGGTGCGCCGGAGCGACTCCTTGCGGCGCCAGCGGGCGATGGCCGCGTGGTTGCCGCTGAGAAGCACCTCGGGCACCCCCAGGCCGCGATACTCCGGCGGCCGGGTGTAGTGCGGGTGCTCCAAGAGCCCGTCGCTGAAACTGTCCGCCGCGGCCGAGTCGCTGCCCCCCAGCACCCCGGGGATCAGGCGGCTCACCGCGTCCACCACGGCCAAGGCGGGCAGCTCGCCCCCGCTCAGCACGAAGTCGCCCAGGGAAATCTCCTGGTCGACCGCCAACTTGCGCACTCTCTCGTCCACGCCCTCGTAGCGCCCGCATATGAGCACCAGGCGCTCCAGGCCGGCCAACTCCTGGGCCACGGCCTGGGTGAAGGGCGTGCCCGTGGGCGAAAGCAGGACAATGCGCGGCCGGGGCTTGCCGGGCAGGCTCTCCAGGGCGGCCACCACCGGCTCCACCTTCATGACCATGCCGTCGCCCCCGCCGTAGGGAGCGTCGTCCACCGTGCGGTGGCGGTCAAAGGAAAACTCGCGCACATCGGTCAGGCGCACGGTGATCAGCCCCGCCTTCTGGGCCCTGTCCAGGATGGAGGCCTTCAAGTAGGCCGCGCAGGCCTGGGGGAAGAGGGTGAGGATGTCGAAGATCACGCTGGCTCCTCTTCCTCCCAGCCTTGGGCCTCCAAAAGGCCCGGCGGCGGATCAACCACCACCCTGCCCGCTTCCGGGTCCAGCACCGGCACCATGTCCTCGGTCACCGGTATGAGCAAATCCGGCTTGCCCGGGCTGGTCACCACCAGCAGATCGTGGGCCCCGGCCTCGAACACGGAGGCCACCTTGCCCAGGCGGCGTCCGCCCTTGGTGCTCACCTCGGCCCCGGTGAGCTGGAACCAGTAGTACTCGTCCTCGCCCAGAGGGTCCAGGTCCTCGCGCCGCAGGTAGACCCAGGCTCCGCCCAGGGCGGCGGCCTGCTCGCGGGTTTCCACCTCGGCCAGGCGCAGCAACAGGCGCCCCCCGTGGGACCGCGCCCCGGTAATGGTCAGCGGCCTGGCGGTGGCCGGGTCCGCGCCGGCGTGGATGACGCCGATCCGGGTGAAAATCTTGTCGTCCCGGGCGAAGGAGGTTAGTTTCACCTCGCCCTTGACCCCAAAGGCTCCGGCCGCCCGGCCCATGAGGATCAGGCCGGGTTGTTTCATGTCTATTCCAGGATCTCCAATACCGAACGCTTGCGGATTTTGGTGGAAGCCGCGCTCAAGATGGTGCGCATGGCCCGGGCGGTGCGGCCTTGCTTGCCGATCACCTTGCCCAGGTCCTCCTTGGCCACCTTGAGCTCAATCACCGAGGTTTGCTCGCCCTCGATCTCATTGACCTCGACCTGTTCGGGATTGTCCACCAGAGCTTGGGCGATGTACTTGATGAGCTCCTTCATTGCGTACCTCCACAGTCGCGAGAGAGCGATACAACCAAAACCACCGCCCGGCCCTGAGGGGCAGCCGGAATCAGGCCGAGGCGGCCTCGCCCTCGGCGGCCCCGGCCTGGTTGGCCTGGGCCTTGAGCAAGGTGGCCACGGTATCCGACGGGGTGGCGCCCTTGTCCAGCCACTTTTGCAGCGCCTCGTTGTCCACCTTCACCTCGGCGGGCTCCTTGAGGGGGTCGTAGGTGCCCAGCACCTCCAGGAAGCGGCCGTCACGCGGAGCCTGGGAGTCCGCGGCCACGATGCGGTAGAAGGGTTTCTTCTTGGTGCCCTTGCGGGTCAGTCTGATTCGCACTGCCATAATCTATACTTTCCGCCTATCTAGTATTATCCGCGCGAGGCGAGCTCGCTGTCTACTGCATGGCCCCAAGCATGCGGGCCAGGTTTTTACGTTTTCCGCCCATCTTGGCCATGCCCTTCATCATCTTGCGGGCCTGGGCGAAGTTTTTCAAAAGCCGGTTCACGTCCGAGACCGTGGTCCCGGAGCCCCTGGCGATGCGCTTGCGCCGCGAGGAGTTGATGATCTGGTGGTTGGCCCTCTCGCCCGGGGTCATGGAGCTGATGATGGCCTCGGTCTTGACCAGGTCCTTTTCATCGGGTTGCAGGCCCTTCATGCCCTTGAGCTTGCCCGCGCCGGGCAGCATGGACAGCAGCCCGTCCAGGGAGCCCATCTTCTTGAGCTGCTGCAGCTGACCCGCGAAGTCCTCCAGGGTGAAACTGTCGGTGGCCATCTTCTTGGCCAGGGCCTCGGCCTGCTCGGCCTCGAAGGCCTCGCCCGCCTTTTCCACCAAGGTGAGCACGTCGCCCATGCCCAGGATGCGGCTGGCCAGCCGGTCGGGGTGGAAGGCCTCGATGGCGTCGAGCTTTTCACCCACGCCCACCATCTTGATGGGCACTCCGGTCACCGCCCGGATGCTCAGGGCCGCGCCGCCCCGGGCGTCGCCCTCCACCTTGGTGAGCACCACCCCGGTGAGCCCGAGCTGCTCGTGGAAGGCCTCGGCCACGTTCACCGCGTCCTGGCCGGTCATGGCGTCGGCCACCAGGAGCACCTCCTGGGGATTCAGCTTGGCCTGGATGCGCTCCAGCTGAGCCATGAGCTCGTTGTCCACGTGCAGCCGGCCGGCGGTGTCCAGGATAACCACGTCGCAGCCCGCCCGGGAGGCCCCGGCCAGGGACTGCATGCAGATATCCACCGGGTCCTGGGCCGGATCGGAATCGAACACCGGCACCTCGATCTGGGCCCCCAGCTTCTTGAGCTGCTCGATGGCCGCCGGGCGCTGGGTGTCCGCGGGCACCAAATAAGGCTGGCGGCCCTTCTTGCGGAGCATGAGGGCCAGCTTGCCGCTGGTGGTGGTCTTGCCCGAGCCCTGCAGGCCCACCATCATGAAAACGTGGGGGGCCTTGCCGCTCAGGTCCAGGGGTTCGGCCTCGCCGCCCATGAGGGAGGTCAGCTCGTCCTGCACGATCTTGATGACCTGCTGGGCCGGGGTGAGGCTCTTCATCACCTCCTGGCCCACCGCCCGCTGTTTGATGGAGGCGATGAAGGTCTTGGCCACCTTGTAGTTGACGTCGGCTTCCAGCAGGGCCAGGCGCACCTCACGCAGGGCTTCGGAGATGTTTTTCTCCGAAAGCTTGCCGTGGCCCTTGAGGGCCTTGAAGGTGCTGGCCAGCCTGTCGCTGAGATTGTCGAACATAATTACCGCTCTACCGGGTCAACCGCAAAAAGCGCGCACTATTATCCCCCGGCCAGAGGCCTGGCCAGGCAAAGTAGCGATTATAGGGCACCGCCTGGGTTCCGTCAACCGAACTGCCAAGTTTTTCCAAGCTCTTAATCGAGGCTTGTGAAATAATACCACCCCCTGCCGCTAGGATTCAATCGCCATGTGCCGGGCCAATGCGGTTTGGCTTTCCCGGGATTGCAAGGTATAAACATTCCTATGTCGTTGAGCGAACTACTGGCCGTGGATATCGGTGGCGGCACCCAGGATATCCTTTTGTGGCGAGCCGCGCAAAACCTGGAAAACGCGGTCAAGCTGGTGTTGCCCGCGCCCACCCAGGTGGCCGCCGCCAGGGTGCGGCGGGCCGGCCAACAGGGGCGCGAGGTGTTTTTGTACGGCGAGCTCATGGGCGGCGGGGCCATCCACAAGGCGGTGGACCAAAACCTGGCCGCCGGGCTCAAGGTCTATGCCACCCCCCGGGCAGCGGCCACCTTTGCCGACGATATGGCCAAGGTGGAGGCCATGGGCATCGAGCTCAGCGAGAGCGCCCCGGACGGGGCCCTGGCCGTGCCCCTTGGCGACCTGAACCTGGCCGAGCTGGCCGCCGCCTGCGCCCGTTTCGAGGTGGAGCTGCCCCGCACCCTGGCCCTGGCGGTATGCGACCACGGCTACAGCCCCGGCTATTCCAACCGCAAGTTCCGCTTCAACATGTGGCGGCGCTTTTTGGAAGGCAGCGGCGATCTGGCCTCCCTGATCAGCGACACCCCGCCTCCCGACATGACCCGTCTGGAGGCCCTGGCCCGTCAGGCGCCGGGATGCCTGCTCATGGACACCGCCGCGGCCGCGGCCTGGGGGGCCTTGCAAGACCCGGAGGTGGCCGCAAAAGCAGCCGGCGAGGGGGTGTGCATCGTGAACCTGGGCAACATGCACACCGTGGCCTTTTTGGTGCAGGGCCGGATGGTGTCGGGCATTTACGAGCACCACACCGGCTGCCTGGACACCATGAGCCTGTCCGATCAGGTGGAGCGCTTCGTCAAGGGCGATATCGGCGACGAGGAGGTCTTCGCCGGGCAGGGACACGGCCTGGCCCGCCTGGACGGCGCCCCCCGGGGCCTGCCCGGTCCGCCGGTGATCACCGGGCCCCAGCGCCGCCTGGCCGAGGGCCTGGGTTGGCAAACCGCCGTGCCCCACGGCGACGTGATGCTCAGCGGGTGCTTTGGGCTGCTGGCCGCGGCCCGGAATTTCCATGGCGAAAAGCCTTCCTTGCCCACCACCTGAGCCAGCCGTTACTATTATTAAAATCGCCGCGCTGCTCTTGGCGCGGCCTGGGCGTTCACCTTGGGCGCGGGAATGACTCTGAAGCCTAAATACATAGGCCTGATATTCTGGCTGATGCTGGCCTGCTGGCTGGGCTCGCCCGAGGCCGCCTCCCAAGCCGGGAGCCCCCTGGTGGTGCACCCGGAGCAGGACCGCTATCTCCTGGCCCCCTACATGGAAATTTTGGAAGACCCCAGCCGCCAACTGACCCTGGACCAGGTGAGCCGGCCGCCCTGGTCCACCCGCTTCCATCCGGCCAACGACGCACCCACCCTGCGTCTGGGACTGACCAACGCGGCGGTGTGGCTGCGCTTTCGGATCAGCGGCCTGGAGCCACGGCGGTCTTATTACCTGGAGATGGACAGCGCCCAGATCGAGGAGTTGGACGCCTATCTGCCCCAGACCGGGGCCGGGGGAGCCCTGGAATACCAGACCGTGGTGGCGGGCTCGTCCCACCCCTTCAAGGGCAGGCCCCTTCCCCACCGCACCTTCCTGATCCCCATACGGAGCGGCGCTCCGCCCGGGGATGACTTTTATCTGCGCCTGGACAACGCGGGCAGCCTCATCGTGCGGCCCTATCTCTGGAGCGAGCAGGGCCTTGCCGGCCACCTGAACCGGGACAACCTGTTCTTCGGGGTTATCTACGGGGTGCTGGTGGCCATGCTCCTGACCAACCTGTTCTTCTTCGTGGCCCTGCGCGACCCGGTCTACATCCTCTACGTGATCTACGTGGTGTCCATGCTGGTCTTCGAGGCCTGTCTCTACGGCCACTGGGACCTTTGGCTGCCCGGGGCGGTGGCCCAGGGGCAGACCGCCCTGTGGATGGCCAGCGGCCTGCTGACCATCTTCGCGGCCCAGTTCACCCGGTCGTTTTTGCGCACCCGCCAGTTCTCCCCCCGCCTGGACAAGGTGTTTCTGGCCATCATGGCCGGCGGCCTGCTGGTGATAATCCTCACCCTGGCCGGGGCGGTGTTATGGTCCACCATCGCCACCCACGCGCTGGGCCTGGCGGGGCCGGTGTTCGCCCTGTGGGCGGCGGTGCAGGCCTGGCGGCGGGGTTACTGGCCGGCCCGCTTTTTCCTGCTGGCCTGGAGCGTGCTCATGGTGGCCACCTTCCAGTTGGCGGTCAAGGGCCTCGGCTATCTGCCCCAGGCCCTCTCCTCCACCTACACCATGCCCCTGGCCACGGCTATCGAGGCGGTGCTGTTGTCCCTGGCCCTGGCCGAGCGGGTGCGCAACCTGCGCCACCGGGGCGAGGAGGCGGCCCGCCGCGAGCAGCGCTTCCAGCACATGAGCATGACCGACGAGCTCACCGGCCTGTACAACAAGCGCTTTTTCGACAGCCGCCTCAGGGGCGAGATGGATCATTCCCAGCGCACCGGCCAATCCCTGTCCCTGTTGATGGTGGACGTGGACAACTTCAAGGGATACAACGACGCCCACGGCCACACCGAGGGCGACAAGGTGCTGCGCATTCTGGCCCGCATCATGTTGGAGCGCATCCGGGCCGGGGACTATCCCTGCCGCTACGGCGGCGACGAGTTCGTGGTGATCATGCCCGGCACCGAAACGGCCCAGGCGGTCATGGCCGCCGAGCGGGTGCGCACCGGGTTCCACGACCACCCCTTCCAGCCCGGCGACGGGGCCACGGTGTGGACCAGCCTGAGCGCGGGCATCGCCCAGTGGCAGCCCGGCGACTCGCCGGAACAGTTCACGAACCGGGCCGATGCGGCCATGTACCGGGCCAAGCGCGACGGGGGCAACCGTTGCGCCAAGTCCTGAGCCGCCTCTTGCGCGCAGACCTTGATTAGGGTTTAAATCTAGCCATGCCAGAAAGCCAAGCACAAGCCGCGGCCCGCGTGGCCCAGCTCTCCCAAGAGTTGCGCCGGCTCAATCATCTTTATTACAACCTGGGCGCCAGCGACACGGCCGACGCGGAATACGACCGCATGCTGGCCGAGCTGCAGGAGCTGGAAAAACGCCACCCCGAGCTGGCCCTGTCCGACTCGCCCACCCAGACCGTGGGCGCGCCCCTGCACTCCAGCTTCGCGCCGGTCACCCATTACCGCCCCATGCTCAGCCTGGAATCCAAGGTGGACTTCGTGGTGGTGAGCGACCTGTTCAAGCGCCTGGAGCAGGCCGGGCGGCCCGAGCCCGCCATGCTGGCCCAGCCCAAGATCGACGGCCTGTCCGTGGAGCTGGTCTACCGCTCGGGCCTGCTGAGCGTGGGCTCCACCCGGGGCGACGGCACGGTGGGCGAGGACATCACCCCCAACCTGCGCACCCTGGCCGACATCCCCGGCCATTTGCAGGGCGCCCCGGAGGTGGTGGTGGTGCGGGGCGAGGTGTACATGGACCGGGAGGGCTTCGTGGAGCTCAACCGCTCCCTGGTGGAGCGCGGCGGGGACGGCTTTGCCAACCCGCGCAACGCCGCGGCCGGCAGCCTACGCCAACTCGACCCCGCGGTCACCGCCACCCGCCCCCTGAAGTTTTTCCCCTTTGAGCTGGTGAATGCCGGCGAGCTGGGCCTGACCAGCGACCACGCTGCCCTGAAGCGCCTGAGCGAGTGGGGCTTCCCCGTGGACTGGGACCACCAGAAGCAGGGCCACGGCACGCGGTTCATCCAGGACTTTCACGCCGCCTACGAGGCGGGCCGCGACGAGCTGCCCTTTGAGATCGACGGGGTGGTGATCAAGGTGGACGACCTGGGGCTGCGCGCGGTCATGGGGGCCCGATCGCGCACCCCGCGCTGGGCCGTGGCCTGGAAGTTCCCGCCCCGCCAGGAAGAGACCGTAATCAAGGACATCGCGGTGCAGGTGGGCCGCACCGGCAAGCTGACCCCGGTGGCCCTCATGATGCCCGTGGACGTGGGCGGGGTCACGGTGAGCCGGGCCACGCTGCACAACTTTATCTTGGTGCAAAAGAATGATTTTCGTATCGGCGATAAGGTACGAATAGAACGCGCCGGTGATGTGATCCCGAAAGTTGTAGAAGTGGTTAAAAAAGGAGAGCCGCGAAGGGAACAGATACTACCGCCTTCAAATTGCCCTGTTTGTAATGGGGAGGTTGTTCGTCCTCTTGTAGAAGAAAATGGCGAAGAGGTACCCGGAGCCAATCATTACTGCGCCAATCACTTGGCATGTCCAGCACAGATTGAGAGGGCTATCCAACACTACGCCAGTCGTGGCGCGATGGATATAGAAGGATTAGGTAAAAAGACAGTTGTTGAATTTAGGAGGCTTGGATTACTCACGGATTTAGTTTCTATCTATCACATTAAAGACCATAAAAATGAGATTGTCAGTCTAGGTGGCTGGGGTGAACTGAGTACGGATAACTTGATCGCAGCTATTGAAGCTACTAGGGGTGCGTCCCTGGACCGCTTCATATTTAGCCTAGGTATCCCGAACCTAGGTGATATATCGGCTCGATCCCTTGCTGAAAAACTCGTAACCATTGAAAACATCATTGCGGCCGCTGAAGAAGAACGAACAAAAAAGAAGCTTAGAACTCTATTCGATATATCTTTGCCTGTTGGTAAAAACATTGTTACTTACTTTTCCACGCCTCAAGGTGAGAAAGCATTAAAAGATGCAACGAGTGAGAATATATTCTCTCACTTGATAAAAATAAAAGGCATAAAAGGCCCAAAAGCAAAAAAACTGATTGATCAGCATAAAACGTTGCAAATTATTTTCGATGCGGCCAAAGAACATATTAAACGAAAACGGCTCAAAGGGCTTACAGGAGAACCAAACAAACCTTACATACCCTTTATTGGAAAAACCGTAGCCGAGGCAATTTCCGACTTCTTTACCCAACCCGAAACCAAGGAAGTAGCCTTGGCCCTGGCCGCCGAAGTCAAGCCCGCCCCGGTCGAGGGCGCGGGCCAGGCCGAGGAGCTGCCCTGGAGCGGCAAGAGCGTGGTGTTCACCGGGGCCCTGGAGGGCCTGAGCCGCGAGGCGGCCTCGGACATGGTGCGCGCCCTGGGAGGCAAGGTAAGCTCCAGCGTGAGCAAGAACACCTACCTGGTGGTGCTGGGCGAGGGCCCCGGCTCCAAGGCGGACAAGGCCCGCGACCTGGGGGTGGAGATGATCGGGCTGGACGAGTTCCGGCAACGGGTGGCCGAGGCGGGAGCCGGAGAGCCCCCAGACTCGGCCGGCCCGCTGTTCGACCAAAGGGGATGAGCATGCCGCAGGTGAGAGCCGTGACCCTTATCAAGGGCCGGGTGCAGGGGGTCTGGTTCCGGGCCTCCACCAAAAAGGAGGCAGACCGGCTGGGCCTGGACGGCTACGTGCGCAATCTGCCTCTGCGCAAGGTGGAGGCGGTGTTCCAGGGCCAACGCGAGGTGGTGGAGCAGGCCCTGGCCTGGTGCCGCCTGGGGCCGCCCCGGGCCGAGGTGCGCGAGGTGGAGGTCTCCTGGCACGATCCGGACCCCGGCCTCCAGGGCTTTGAGGTGCGTTATTGACCCATCGCCCGGCACGGGGTGTTTACAAGCGCCCCTCTGGCAGGGATAATGCCCAGGAGTCCGGTTCGCAACGGGAGTAAAAGCATGCACTTTCAGATGAAGCCCGCGCGGCGCCTGCTGCCGCTGATCATATTGTCCCTGCTGCTGGCCAGCGCCGTTGGCTGCGGCTTCACCCAGACCGTCACCGACTACTGGCACGACCTCACGGACAGCCAGGACACCAACCTGCGCAAGCGGGTGGTGGTGGCGCCTTTCCTCAGCAGGCTTCCCGGCCTGGAGGCGCGGGCCAAGGCGGTGGGCAAGTCCATCAGCCAGCGCCTGGAGAAAAAGGGCGGCGTGGTGCTGGTGGAGTTCAAGGAGCTGCGCCAGTCGCTGTCCAAGGTGAGCCCCAAGATCGTCAACAGCGAGGACCGCATCGTGGCCGCTGCCCGGAGCCTGGGGCTCAACACGGTGCTCAGCGGGGCCGTGACCAATCTGTCGGTGCAGTACGACAAGACCGGCATCTACGGCTTTAGGGACAACGAGCCCTTCGGCCTCATGGAACTGGACCTGAAGCTCATCGACGTGGCCACCGGGGTGCTCCTGGGCGAGACCTCCATCGCCAGCCGGGTTAAGCTGACCGAGACCGGGGCTTCCAACATCCGCCTGGGCAAGCCCTTCCCGCCCAAGGTGATCAACATCCTGCAAGCCGATCTGGTGGATCCGTCCCTGGACTGGGTGACCGAAAAGGTCACGGCCCAGGCCTGGGTGGGCTTCATCCTGGAGGTGGACAAGCGGCGGGTCAAGGTCACCGTGGGCCGCGACACCGGCCTGCCCCTGGGGGCCGAGCTGGTGGCCTATGCCCAGGGCCAGCGCATCAAGTCCGGCAGCGGCCGGGTGCTCTATCTGCCCGGACCGCCGGTGGGCCGCCTCAAGCTGGTGAAGTTCGAGTCGCGCACCGCCTGGGCCGAGCCGGTGCTGGTCCCGGAAAAGAAAAAGGAAGACGGCAAGGAGGCGCCCAAGGCCAAGCTGTCCTTCCAGCCGAACCAGGTGCTGCGCACTCAATAGACACCGGCCAGGCCGCTCAGCCAGCCTAAACAAATCAAGGACGGCGTTGGGTAGCACCCGCGCCGTCCTTGTCTTTTGCAGGAAAGCCTAGAGTTTTTGCTTGGCCTGGCGGGCCGCCTCCAGCATCTCCAGGGCATGCTCCCGGGCCGCCTCGCCGGTGCCGACCCCGGCCAGCATGCGGCCCATCTCTTCCGAACGCCCCGCCTCGTCCAGCAGGGCCAGGCGGGTGGCGGTGCGTCCGTCCTCCACCTGCTTTTCCACCGCATAGTGCACGTCGGCCCAGGCCGCGATCTGGGGCAGATGGGTGATGCAGATCACCTGGCCCCGGGTGGCCAGGCGGGCCAGCTTCTTGCCCACCGCCGCGCCGGTGGCCCCGCCTATGCCCGCGTCCACCTCGTCGAAGATCAGGGTGGGCGCGCCGTGGCGGCGGGCCACCAGGGTGCGCAGGGCCAGAAGCATGCGCGAGAGCTCGCCGCCCGAGGCGATACGCCTCAGCGGCCTAAAGCCCTCGCCCGGGTTGGGCGCGATCATGATCTCGGCCGCCTCCAGGCCCCGGGGGCCCAGGGGGCCTTGCGGCGTGTCCAGGCCGCCGGCCGGGGAGGCAAAATCCAGGCGCAGGCGGCAGGCGTCCAGGCCCAGCTCCGACAGCTCGGCCTCGGCCGCCTCGGCCAGTTTCCGGGCCGTTGCCCGCCGGGCCTTGCCCAGCTTGCTCGCCAGGGCCACGGCCTGGTCCAGGGCCTCCTGGCGGCGGGCCCGCAGCTGGTTCAGCTTTTCCTCGCCGCTGTCCAGGCCGGCCAGCTCTTCCTTGGCCCCGGCCAGCACCTCCAGGGCCCCGGCCGCGTTCCCGCCGTGACGCCGGGTGATGCGCCGGATCTCGTGCAGCCGCTGCTCCACCCAGTCCAGACGGTGGGGATCAAACGACAGGCTCGCCTCGTAGTCGCGCACCTGGTGGGCCACGTCCTCCACCAGGAAAAAGGCCTCGCTCAGGCGCTCCGAGGCCTGCGCGGTGCGCGGGTCCAGGCGGGCCAGTTCCTCCACCAGGCCGCGCAGCCGGTCCAATACCTCCAGGGCCGAGCCGTCGTCCGCGTAGAGCCCCTGGTGCGCCTGGGAGGCCAGAGCGGCCACCTCCTCGGAGTTGGCCAAGAGCTGACGCTCGGCCTTGAGCTCGGTCTCCTCGGCCGGGTCCAGGTTCACGGCCTCCAGATCGGCCACCAACTGCTCCAGCTCCTCGCGGCGCTCCTCGCGCCGGGCCAGGGCCTCTTCGGAGCGGGCCACCTCCCGGTCCATCTCGCGCACCTTGGCCACGGCCCGGCCCACCCCGGCCACCTGGTCCTCCAGGCCTCCAAAGGCGTCCAGCAGCCAGAGCTGCTCCTCGGGCTTCAGGAGGGCCTGCGAGGCGTGCTGCCCCACGATGCTCACCAGCTCGGGGCCCAGCTCGGCCAGCAGGCCCAGGGTGGCCAGGTTGCCGTTGACCTGCACCCGGTTGCGCCCCTCGCGGTTCACCAAACGGCGCACCACCAGCTCGCCCTCCTCGCCGGCCATGCCCTCGTCGTCCAGGCGATGGGCCGGATCGCTGGCCGCCTCCAGGTCGAACTGGGCCTCCAGCACCGCCTGGTCGGCCCCGGCCCGGATCAGCTCCGAGTCGGCCCGCTGGCCGATGAGCATGTTCACCGCGGCCAAAATGATGGACTTGCCCGCCCCGGTCTCGCCGCTGAGCACGGTAAGCCCCGGACCCGGCTCCATGGCCAGGGAGGATATGAGCGCGAAATTCTTTATGCCCAGATAGGTCAGCATGCCGCTAGCTTGCCACCGGCGGGGCGGGGTTGCAAGGCCGCCCTACCAGCCCTCGCCAGCCTGCTGCAGGATGGCCTCCACCCGTTTGGCGTCGGCCGGGCGGTCCACCTCGGGAGAGTCGTAGTCGGTTATCACGCAGCGAACCGCGTGGCCGTGCTCCAGGGCGCGGAGCTGCTCCAGTTTCTCGATCTGCTCCAAACGCCCGGTGGGCAGAGCCGTGAACTCGGCCAGGAAGGAGCGGCGGAACACGTAAATCCCCAGGTGCTTGTAATAGGTGATCTGTTCCCCGTCGCGGGGATGGGGCACCGCCAGGCGCGAAAAATACAAGGCGTCGCCCCCCGCGCCCAGGGCGGTCTTCACGTGGTTGGGGTCGTTTATCTCGCCGGGGTCCTTGATGGCCACCACCGGGGTGGCCATGCCCAGCCCGGGCTCGGCGATCAGCGGCGCGGCGCACTGCTCCAGCACCGCCGCCGGCAACAGCGGCTGGTCGCCCTGCACGTTGGCCACCAGCTCGTCGGGCCCCAGGCCCAGCATCTCGGCGGCCACGGCCACCCGGTCCGAGCCGCTGCGGCAGGCCTCGGGGGTCATGAGCACCTTGCCCCCAAAGGCCTCCACCGCCTCGGCCACCCGCTGGTCGTCCGTGGCCGCGGCCACGGTCTCCACCCCGCCCGCCCGGCCCGCCCGCTCCATGACGTGCTGGATCATGGGCTTGCCCGCGATCTTGACCAGGGGCTTGCCCGGAAAGCGGCTGGACCCGTAGCGGGCCGGGATGATGATGTGCAGGGCCACGGCTAGAGTTCCGCCACGGCCCGGTTGATGGCCTCGGTCATCTGCTTGAGCTTGGCCTCGTCCCAGTTGAGCATGATCTGCCAGCTCAGGCAGCGCGAGAGAATCTCCGCGGTCTTGGGCAGCACGGCCGGGTCGTACTCGGCCGGCCCGTCGGGCCGGGCGAAGGGCCAACCGCCGCTGGGCAGGCTGGCCCCGTCGTGCAGGTGCTCCCAATGGGAATAGGCGTGCCAGGTGTTGGCTCCCCAGGGAATGGCCGCCGCGCCGTTGTCGGCCAGGAGCCCGGCGAAGCGCTGGGCCTGCTCCGGGGTCTCGTGGAACCAGGCCAGGAAGGTGGCCGAGTCGCCGGCCTCGTCCAGCACCTCGCGGAAGCTCACTCCGGGCACCCGCTTGAGAGCCTCCTTGAGCGCGGCCTTGTTCTTGCGCATGGTGGCCAGCATGTCCGGCAGCTTCTTCAGCTGCACCAGGCCCAGGGCCCCTTGCAGCTCCATCATGCGGTAGTTGAAGCCCATGAAGCGGCGGCCCTCGTTGCCCCGGCCCACCGGCTTGTGGTCGTGCCCGTGGTCCTGGTACTCGCTGGCGTTGAGCACCAACGCGGGGTCGTTGCTGATGACCATGCCCCCCTCGCCGGTGGTCAGGGTCTTGACCGCGTCGAAGCTCAGGGAGCCCATGTGCCCAAAGGTGCCCAGATGGCGGCCCTCCAGGGTGCCGCCCAGGGCCTGGGCGGTGTCTTCCATGACCGCGATGCCCTTGGCGTCGGCAATGGCCTTGATCTGCTTGATGCGGGCCTGGGCCCCCATCATGTGCACCGGAACGATGGCCTTGGTCTTGTCGGTGATCTTCTTTTCCAGATCAGCCGGGTCCATGCACAGGGTTTCGTCTATTTCGCAGAACACCGGCTTGGCCCCGCAGTCCAGGATGGCCTCCCAGGTGGCCACGAAGGTGAAGCCCTGGGTGATGACCTCGTCGCCGTAGCCCACTCCCAGGGCGGCCAGGCCCACCTTTACCGCGGCGGTGCCGCTGGACACCGCGCAGGCGGCGGCCGCGCCGGTGAACTCGGCCATGGCCTGTTCGAACTGCTTGACCAGGTAGATCCCCTGGCGCTGCTCATCAAACTCGTAGCGGAAGAGCACCCCCCGCTGCATGACCTCGGCGACCGCGTCGCTTTCTTCCTTGCCGAGCCACTCGAATCCGGGCATGGCTTATTCTCCTCGAAAACTGCTGAAATTTAGATGAAGGCCTCGCGGTAGATGATCTCCAACTCCGCCGCCGTCACCTGGCGGGGGTTGTTGGCGATGGGCACGGCCACGGTCATGGCTTTCTCGGCCATGGCCGGCACCGAATCCTCGGGCACCTTTAGTTGGCGCAGGCTGGTGGGGATGCCCACCTCCAGGGACAAATCGGCCACCTCTTCCACGCAGGCGGCGGCCGCCTCGGCGGTGCTCAGGTCGTCGGGCAGCTCGGCCAGGGCGTAGGCCATGTCCGCGAAGCGCTCGAGGCAGGCCATGAGGTTGTAGCGCAGCACGTAGGGCAGCAGCAGGGCGTTGGCCTCGCCGTGGGGGATGTCGTAGAACGCGCCCAGGGGATAGGCCATGGCGTGCACCGCTCCCACTCCGGCTTGGGCCAGGGCCAGGCCGGCCAGGTGCGAGCCCAGGAGCATGCCCTCGCGGGCCTCGAGGTTTTCGCCGTGGGCCACGGCCGGGCGCAGGTGCCGCCCGATTAGCTCGATGGCGGCCAGGGCGTTCAAATCGCTCAGGGCGTGGGCCCGGCGCGAGGTGAAGGCCTCCATGGCGTGGGTCAGGGCGTCCATGCCGGTGATGGCGGTGATGTAGGCCGGGCAGCTCACGGTGAGCAGCGGGTCCAGGATGGCGGCGAAGGGGTAGAGCTGGCGTCCGTTGATGCCGCCCTTGAACTGGTCCGAGCGCCGGGTGAACACCGCGGTGAAGGTCACCTCGGAGCCGGTGCCCGCCGTGGTGGGCAGGCAGATCACCGGCAGGCCGGGCTCGCTCACCTTGTCCAGGCCCACGTAGTCGGTGCAGGGCCCCGGGTTGGTGACCAGCACGCCGGCCGCCTTGGCCAGGTCCAGGGTGCTGCCTCCGCCGATGCCCACCACCGCCTGCACGCCCTTTTCCTTGCCCAGGGCCGCGGCGGCGTCGGCCTCGGCCGGCTCGGGCTCGCGGGTGATGTCGCTGTAGACCACGCTGTCGATGTCGGCCGCGGCCAGGCTGTCCAGGGCCGGTTTTATGGTCTCGCTGCCGGCCAGGTTGGGGTCCAGCACCAACAACACCTTGCCGGCTCCCAGCAGGCCCAACTCCGAGCCCAGTTGGGCCGCGCTGCCCTGTCCGAAGACCATGCGCTTGAGGCCCTCGGTCGCGAAGTTATTCGCCATGTGAATGTAACCTTTCCCGTCCCCCGTTCCAGCGGGGATGCGGATGGGATTTTCGCCTCTAAGGCCCGCCGATCGCGGGCTTTTTGATGGTAGCACAACTCGGGCGCTTGTAAAGAGCGCCGGGGCCTTGACCCCCCCGGGGAGCGGCGCTAGCATGGCTTCATCAGGCCCTTTAACTTTCAAGGCGGTGCAGCGTGCGCATAGAACCTCATACGGTCAAGGCCTCCCAGACCAAAATACCAACCCTGGGCGCGGCCAAGATACCCAACCCCGCCACCTCCATGTGCGGCCCGGACAGCAGCGTGTGCACCTTCATGGACGAAAACGACCGGGTGCTGGTGAGCCCCTACCTCAAGGACGTGATCGGTAAAAAGAGCCCGCCCACCTTCGAACTGGCCGGGCCCCACCCCAACGTCTACTTCGACCCCACCAAGCTCAAGGCGGCCATAGTCACCTGCGGGGGCATGTGTCCGGGCATCAACTCCCTGGTGCGGTCCATCGTGTTGCAGCTCTACTACATCTACGGGGTGCGCAACATCGTGGGGGTGCGCTTCGGCCTGCAGGGCTTCAGCCCCCGCTTCGGCCACCAGATGCTGGAGCTGACCCCCGAGCTGGTGCAAAACATCCACGGCCGGGGCGGCTCGTTCCTGGGCATGAGCCGGGGGCCCCAGCCCATGGAAGAGGTGGTGGACTCCCTGGAGCGCTCCAACATCGGCCTGTTGTTCATGATCGGCGGCGACGGCACCCTCAGGGCGGCCCAGGCCATTCACCATGAAATATCCAAGCGCAAGATCAAGCTGGGGGTGGTGGCCATCCCCAAGAGCATAGACAACGACATCTGCTTCGTGGAGCGCACCTTTGGTTTCGAAACCGCGGTGGAGGCGGCCACCCGCTCCATCCTGGGGGCGCACAACGAAGCCACCGGCCTGCCCGGCGGCGTGGGCCTGGTAAAACTCATGGGCCGCTTGTCCGGTTTCGTGGCCGCCCACGCCACCCTGGCCCTCACCGAGGTCAACTTCTGCCTGATCCCCGAGGTGCCTTTCGACCTTGAGGGCGAGCAAGGCCTGTTGGCCCACATGGAAAAGCGCCTGGCCCACCGGGGCCACGCGGTTATCGTGGTGGCCGAGGGCGCGGGCCAGAACCTCTTTGACGACCAGGACCTGGGCCACGACGCCAGCGGCAACCCGGTGCTGGGCGACATCGGCCTGTACCTCAGGGAGCGCATCAAGGGCTACTTCGTCAAGAAGGGCATTGAGATCAACCTCAAGTACATCGATCCCAGCTACACCATCCGCTCGGTGCCGGCCAGCAGCGACGACCGGGTCTTCACCGGCTTCCTGGGGCACCACGCGGTGCACGCGGGCATGAGCGGCCGCACCGGCATGCTGGTGTCCATCTGGAACAACCACTTCGTGCACGTGCCCATCCCCCTGGCCGTGGACCACCGCCGCAGGGTGGACCCCCAGGGCGACCTGTGGCGCGCGGTGCGCGAGGCCACGGGGCAGGAATCGCTGATCAACCAGGCTGACAAGTAAAGGGAAAGGCCTTGGCCTAGAAGTTCTCCGGGCCCTCGGGGGGCGGTTCGCCCTCGTGGCGGGCGGGGGGCAGGTCTTTCTTGTAGACCAGGGTGCGGTAGGGGAAGGGTATCTCCACCCCCTCGGCGTCGAAGCGCTTCTTGACCATCTCCAAAATCCACCAGCGGGCCGACCAGGACTCGGAGATGTCCGCGGTCCACATTACGAGGCGCAGGCCGATGGAGAAGTCGCCGTGGGAGATGACCCGGACCGCCGCCTCTTCCGGAGCCAGGCTGTCGGCCAGGCGGTGGGGGCAGCGCTCGGCCTCCTCCAAAATCAGCCGCCGGGCCAGATCGATGTCCGTGTCGTAGCTCACCCCGAACTCCACCCGCAACAGAATCTTGGGATCGATGATGGTGTAGTTGGTCAGGGCCAGGTTGTCGATCTTCTCGTTGGGCAGGATCAGGCGTTTGTTTTCCCAGGTGCGCACGATGGTGTGCCTGAGGGTGATGTCCTCCACCGTGCCGTACTCGCCCTCGATGGTCACCTTGTCCCCGATGCGGAACGGCCGGTAGATGGCCAGGGAGAAGCCGGAGATCAGATTGGCCAGGGAGGACTTGGCCGCGAAGCCCACCACGATGGCGGTGATGCCCGCGCCGGCCACCAGGGTGCCCAGCAGGCCCCGGAGCTGGGGCACCAGGGCCGCGAAGAACACCACCGCGGCCAGGTAGATGATCACCGACTTCAGGCGCAGGGTGAAGGCCACGACCGTCTGGTCCACCCGGCGCCCCAGGTGGCCCATGACCCAGTTGGAGCGCTTGAGTATCTGGGTCAGCAGGCGGGAGGTGACAAAAGCGCACAGGAACAGGAACACGGCCAGGGCCAGCATGCCCAGGGGGTTTGCCGGGTCCAGCAGATGCTTGGGCTCGAACCAGAACATATGCGCCCCTCGCCTTTTCTTAAACTCTTAGTGCTTGAAGGCCCGCTGGCCGGTGAAGACCATGGCCACCGGCGGGTCGGCCTGGTTGCAGGCCTCGATGGACTCCCAGTCCCTGAGGCTGCCGCCGGGATGGGCGATGCAGCTCACTCCCTCGGCCAAACCCACGTCCACCCCGTCCCGGAAGGGGAAGAAGGCGTCGGAGATCATGATGGAGCCGGGTAGCCCGCCCTTGTCCAGCTGGGTCTGCTCGTCGAGGGCCTTGATCTTGGCCGGCTCCTCGCGCCCCTCGGCCACGGCCAGGGCCAGCTCATCGTACTTGAGGCCGTGCTCCAGCCAGCAGAGCTTGTTGGCGTACTTGGTGTAGGCCTTTGAAGCCGCGATGCGGGCCACGCCCACCCGGTCCTGCTCGCCGGTGCCGATGCCCACGGTGCAGCCGTCCTTCACATAGATGACGCTGTTGCTGGTCACCCCCTGCTCCACGGCCCAGCCGAAGACCACGTCCTCCAGCTCGGCCGGGGTGGGCTGGCGCAGGGGCTCGACCATCTCGCCCTTGTGCTCGCACTTGGCGGGCAACAGGTCGGCCGCCCCCTTGACGGGGTTGAAGGAGCTGGTCTGCAGGACCATGCCGCCGTCGATGAGGCACTTGATGTCCAAAAAGCGGCGGTCCCGCCACTGATCCAGCTCGGCGATGCGGGGCATGCCCAGGATGCGCAGGTTCTTGGCCTTTTTCAGGATGTCCAGGGCGCCTTCCTCGTAGTCCGGCGCGGCCACCACCTCCAGGTAGAGCTCGCCCATCATCTCGGCCGTGGTCTTGTCCACCGGACGGTTGAGCACCGCCGCCCCGCCAAAGGCCGCGATGAGGTCGGCCAAAAAGGCTTTCTCATAGGCCTCGGAGATGGAGTCCGCCACCGCCGCGCCCGAGGGGTTGTTGTGCTTCATGATGGCGCAGGCCGGCTTGTGGGTCAGGTAGCGCAGGATGTGCAGGGCCCCGTCCACATCGGTGAGGTTGGTCTTGCCCGGGTGCTTGCCCGCCTGGAGCATCTGGGCCTCGTCAATGGCGCTGACCAGGCCCTGTCCCGGGCCGATGAGCTCCACCTCGCCCACGCTTGGCTGGCCGGAGACCAGCTGGTAGAGCGCGGCCTCCTGGCCCGGGTTCTCGCCGTACCTGAGGCCCTTTTCGATGAGCTCGCCCTTGTCGTCGGCCAGCTTCCAGGCGCGCTTGGCATAGACCAGCTCCGTGCCGCCCAGGTTCAGCTTGACCTCGGACGGAAAATGATCGGCCATCACCGTGCGGTATTGAGCCTTGATGTCTGCCACTGACTATCTCCTTCCGGCTCAGCGAGCCGGCGCGTGCTTAAAGGTCTATTTCTTGCCCAGGGACTTGCCCCGCCCGGTGGCCGCCTCCACCGCGTTGTACAGCGCGGCCCTGAGGCCTCCGCGCTCCAGCTCGGCCAGGCCGGCTATGGTGGTGCCGCCGGGGCTGGTCACCATGTCCTTGAGCTCGCCGGGGTGCTGGCCGCTCTCGATGAGCAGGCGGGCCGCCCCGGCCACGGTGTGAGCGGCCAGGGCCAGCGAGGTGGCCCGGTCCAATCCCTGGTTCACTCCCGCGTCGGACAGGGCCTCGATGATTATGAACACGTAGGCCGGCCCGGAGCCGGACACGGCGGTCACCGCGTCCATGAGCTTTTCTTCCACCACCACCACCGGGCCCACCGCGCCGAAGATCAGGCGGGCGGTCTCCAGGTGCTCCCCGGCCAGGCCGGGGCCGCCGCAAATGGCGGTGATGCCGTGGCCGATCAGGGCCGGGGTGTTAGGCATGGCCCGCACCAGGGGCTGGTCCGCGGGCAGGGCCTCGGCCACGCTGGCCCGCTGGACCCCGGCGGCCAGGGTGATGACCAAAGTGTCGGGGGTCAGGCAGCCGGCCGCGGCCTGGGCCACTCCGGCCATGTCGGCCGGCTTGACCGCCAGGATGAGCACCTCCAGGCCGCCCAGGCCGGAGCAGGCGTCCACCACGCTCACCCCCAGGTCGGTGCGGAGCTGGCCGGCCCGCTCTTCCAGCTTTTCGGCCACCACCACCTGATCGGCTCCGCAGAGCCCGGAGCCCAGCATGCCCTTTAACAGGGCCGAGCCCATGTTGCCGCCCCCCACCAGGCCTATGCGTCCCTTTAATGCCATGATGCCATTCTCCTCCCCGGCGTTCGGCGCCGGGCTTGTCCCCTACTATAGCCGTTGGCGGCCCCGGGCTCCAGGGGTCAGGCGCAAGATGGCCGCCCGATCCGGTAGCGGCGGCCTCCCCGCTTGCCGTTGGCCTGGGCCAGGCCGGCCTTGGCCAGGGCGGCCAAGACGTTCTTGGCCGTGGAGTCGGAGCAGTCCAGCTCGGCGCGCAAATCCTGGTTGGCCATTTCCCGGTCTTGCCAACGGGCCAGCACCCCGGCCAGGGGGGCCTTGCGCGCCCGGGCGATGCCCTCCACCGGGCCCAAATCGGCCAGCCAGCGGGCCTCGTCGCCCTGGCCGCCGCACAGGTGGGGCGGGAGCTGGGCCGGGGTTATCTCCTCCCCCCGGCACAGCACCACCAAACGCTGCACCAAATGGTTGAGCTCGCGCAGGTTGCCCGGCCAGGCATGGGCCTTCATCAGCTCGCGGGTCTCGGGGGACATGCTCACCCGCCGCCTGGCCAGGCCGCAGGCCTGCTCCAAAAAATAGTCCATCAGCAGGTCCAGGTCTTCCTTGCGCTCCCTGAGGGGCGGCAGGTCCAAGGGCACCACCTGGATGCGGTAGAGCAGCGCCTGGTTGAACCCGCCCTTGGCGGCCGCGCCAACCAGGTCGCGGTGGGTGGCCGCCACCAGACGGAAGTCCACCGGCACCTCGCCGCTGCCGCCCACCGGAGTCACCGCCCGGTTCTCCAACACCCTGAGCAGGCGCACCTGCACCTCGGGCGGGGCCTCGCCGATCTCGTCCAAGAACAGGGTGCCCCCGGCCGCCTGGCGCACATAGCCCTGGCGGGCCTGCTCCGCGCCGGTGAAGGCCCCCTTTTCATGACCGAACAACTCGCTCTCCAGCAGGTTGGGCGGCAGGGCCGCGCAGTTGACCACCACCAGGGGCCCTTCCCGCCGGGGGCTGAGCCGGTGCAGGCGGCGGGCCATCAGCTCCTTGCCCGTGCCGCTCTCCCCGGTGATCAGCACCGGGAAGTCCGTGCCAGCCACCAGGCTCAAGTCTTCGACAACCTTTGCAAAGGCGGGCGACGACCCCAGCAGGGTCTCGCCGGGCTCCAGGGCGGCCGGGGCCGGGGCGCTTATCCCCTCCCCGGCCAGGGCGGCCAGACGCTCCAGGTTCATCAGCCCGGGCAGGGCCGCCTCCATGCGGGCTGCCACGGTCCGCTCCAGGTCCGGGGAGGCCATGAGCCGCTTGTGCACCTCGCGGCGCACCGCTGTCTCGGCCTCGCCCAGGGCCAGGCGTCTGCCCGCCAGGGAGAGCACCACCTCCACCACCGCCGAGGCCAGGTCCTTCACGGCCTGGCGCTGCCGGTGGTCCAGGCCCTCCACGGGCGGCAGGGGCCGCACCCGCTGCCCCACCCGGGGACGGGCCAAGACGCCGCTTCCATTCAGATGGGCGGCCAGCTCCCCGGCGGCGGCCAGGGCGACTCTCTGGGCTGGTTGCAAGGGCTCCCCCCTTCCAGGCAAAGTTGTTCTTTAATACCCCAGGCTCGGCCCCCCTGGCAAGCCGCCGCCGCCCTTGCCAGTATGGGGGCCCGATGCTATAAAATCTTATTCAGGCTGTATAAATCGCCAACCGGCTCGGAGCGAAACATGATCAAAACCCGCCTGGCCAAGCTGCGCGCCTTCTTGGCTGCCCAGGACCTGGACGCCCTGCTGGTCACCCTGCCGGCCAACCGCCGCTATCTCAGCGGTTTCGCGGCCGAGGACGGCCAATGGGGCGAAAGCTCCGGCTCCCTGCTCATCAGCCAAAACGCGGCCCTGCTGCTCACCGACTTCCGCTACGAGCTCACCGCCCGGGCCCAGGCGCCCTATTTCGAGACCCTGACCTACCAGCAGGGCCTGCCCTTGCTCCTGGGCATGGTGCTGCCCGAGCTGGGGGTCAAGACCCTGGCCTACGAGTCCGAGGGCATGCTCGACATCTGGCGGCGGCGCATCGAGGCCAAGCTGGACGGGGTGGACCTGGTGCCCACCGAGGGACTGGTCGCCCAATGGCGGGTGGTCAAAAACACCGCTGAAATAGAGGCCTTGGCCGCCAGCCTGGCCCTGATGGAAAAGGTGCTGGACCAGGTGTTGGCCTCGGACATCGTGGGCAAAAAGGAGCGCGAGCTGGCCCTGGCCATCGCCCGGGCGGTGGAGGACGCCGGAGCCCAGGACGTGGCCTTTCCGCCCCTGGTGGCCTCCGGGCCCAACGGGGCCGAGCCCCACGCCGAGAGCGGCGAGCGGGTCATAGAGCGCGGCGACCCGGTGGTGTTCGACGTGGGCGCGCGACTCAACGGCTATTGCTCGGACATCTCGCGCACCGTGGTGGCCGGCGGCCTGGAGGCGGCGGACGAGCGCTTCAAGGAGATATACGCCGTCACCCTGAAGGCCAAGCAAAAGGCCACGGCCGAGATCATGCCCGGCATCACCGGCAACGAGGCGGACCAGATCGCCCGCCAGGTCATCGACCAGGCCGGCTTCGGCTCCCGCTTCGGCCATTCCCTGGGCCACGGGGTGGGCCTGGCCACCCACGAGGAACCCCGGGTGGGCCCCCGGGCCGACGACGTGCTGAGCCCGGGCATGGTCTTCACCATCGAGCCGGGCATCTATCTTCCCGAATACGGCGGAGTGCGCCTGGAGGACATGGTGCTGCTCACCGATGGCGGCTGCCGCCGCCTGGGGAGCCTGGACCGCTTTTATGAGCTCGCCTAAGAGCCCGCATATTTCATTAGGGTTGGGTGGCAATTAGCGACGGATCGGTACTCATTGGCCGTTATGAAAAAAGTACCCACGTTATTCAGGTGCAGTTTGTTATCACCACCGGCACAGCCAGCCGCAGGCAGACAAGGCGGCCGGCAAGTGAGGGCCGCAGGCGTAGCCATAGCTACGTCGAGGCCCGAGCGTAGCCGGGAACGCCGTATGCCGGTGGCTGGCGCAGCCGGACGCGCGGCCCTAATGAAATATGCGGGCTAACCCCCCGGCCCCGGCCCTGCACCAGGCGGTGGACCGCTATCTGGAGCACCTGGCCGCCGAGCGGGGCATGAGCCCCAACACGGTGCAGGCCTATGCCGAGGATCTGCACGAGATCACCGGCTATCTCCTGGAGCAGGAGATCACGGCCTGGGACCAGGTGGAGCCCTTGCACCTGGTGGGCTACCTGGCCAAGGCGTCCAAAAAGGGCCTGGCCCCCCGCACCCGGGCCCGGCGGCTTTCGGCCGCGCGCGGACTGGCCGCCTATCTCATGGCCCGGGGCGAGATAAAGGCCGACCCCCTGGCCGGGCTGAGCGGGCCCCGCCTGCCCGGCGGCCTGCCCTACTTCCTCTCCCGCGAGGAGGTGGAGGGACTGCTGGCCGCGCCGGACCCCAAGACCGACCTGGGGGCGCGCGACCGGGCCATGCTGGAGCTGATGTACGCGGCGGGCCTCAGGGTCAGCGAGGTGCTGGGCCTGGGGGTGGGCGACGTGCAGTTCCAGATCGGCTGCCTGCTGATCAGGGGCAAGGGCGACAAAGAGCGCCTGGTGCCGGTGCACGAAACCGCGCTCAAGGTGCTCACCGAATATCTGGAGGGCGCCCGCAACCGCCTGCTCAAGGGGCAGCGGCACGAAGAGGTGTTCCTCAACAACCGGGGCGGCCCCCTGAGCCGCATGGGAGTGTGGAAGATCGCCAACAAGTACTTCAAGCAGGCGGGCATCACCGGGCCGGTGACCCCCCACACCCTCAGGCACACCTTTGCCACCCATCTGCTGGAGGGCGGGGCCGACCTGCGCTCGGTGCAGCTCATGCTGGGTCATGCCGACATCGGCACCACCCAGGTCTACACCCACGTAACCACCCAGCGGCTGGTCAAGGTGCACCACCGCTACCACCCCCGGGGCTGATTTTTTCATGAGCGCCGCCGGCCCTTACCAGAAACCGCCCCGCGACGTGGAGGTGATCACCACCCACGTCAACGCGGACTACGACGCCCTGGCCTCCATGCTGGCCGCGGCCAAGCTCCATCCCGAGGCCATGCTGGTCTTCCCCGGGGCCCAGGAGCGCAACCTGCGCAACTTCTTCGTGGAGTCGGTGAGCTTTCTCTACAACTTCGTCAAGATCAAGCAGGTGCCCTTCGACCGGGTGGGCCGCCTGATCCTGGTGGACAACCGGCAAAAGGACCGCATCGGCGACCTGGCCCGCCTGGCCGACGACCCCGAGGTGGAGGTGATCGCCTATGACCACCACCCGGACTCGGACAACGACGTAAAGGCCGACTTCCAGATCGTGGAGATGGTGGGCTCCACGGTGACCATCATGACCAAGCTGCTGCGCAAGGAGGGCATCACCCTCAGCGAGGACGAGGCCACCCTGCTGGCCCTGGGCATCTACGAGGACACCGGCTCCTTCCACTTCATCTCGGCCACCCCGGCCGACTTCGAGGCCGCCGCCTGGCTGGTGAGCCAGGGGGCCATGCTCAACGTGATCTCCGACCTCATCACCCGGGAGCTGTCCGCCGACGAGGTGGGCCTGCTCCACGACCTGATCGAGGCGGCCGAGACCCTCAACGTGGGCGGGACCTCCATCGTGGTGAGCCAGGTGAGCCGCGATGCCTACGTGCCCGAATTCGCGGTGCTGGTGCACAAGTTCATGGACATGGAAAACCTGGACGCCCTGTTCACCCTGGCCCGCATGGAGGGCCGGGTGTATCTGGTGGCCCGCTCCCGTTTGCCCGAGGTGGACGCCGGAGCCATCGCCTCGGCCATGGGCGGGGGGGGACACCCCAGCGCGGCCAGCGCCACCCTCAAGGACATGACCCTGGTGGAGGCCTCGGAGCGGCTCAAGAACCTCCTGCGCTCCTCCATCAACCCCACCATCCTGGCCCGCGACCTGATGACCGCCCCGGTGATAACCGTGCCGCCCGAGACCACCCTCAAGGAGGCGGAGGGGGTGCTCACCCGCTACAACGTCAACGTGCTGCCGGTGAGCGGCGGGGGCGAGGTGCGGGGCATCATCACCCGCCAGACCGTGGAAAAGGCGGTGTTCCACGGCCTGGGCGATCTGAGCGTGGTGGAATACATGACCCCCGGAGGAAAGGTGCTCGCCCCGGAGGCCACCCTGGTGGAGGTGGAGGAGGCGGTGGTGGAGCGCCGCCAGCGCCTGGTGCCGGTCATGGAGGGCTCCAAGCTGCTGGGGGTGGTCACCCGCACCGACCTGCTCAACACCCTTATCGAAAACCCGCTGATCACCGAGCGCCACGCCGAGCGCTACGAAGGCCCCCGCCCGGTGCGCCACAAGAACATCAAGAGCCTCATGGGCGAGCGCCTGCCCCGGGGGGTCATCAAGACCCTCAAGGAGATGGGCTCGGTGGCCCAGGATTTGGGGTTCAAGGCCTTTTTGGTGGGCGGCTCGGTGCGCGATCTGTTCCTCAGACGGGACAACCTGGACCTGGACATCGTGGTGGAGGGCGACGGCATCGCCTTTGCCCGGCGCTACGGCCAGCTCCACTCCGAGGTCAAGGTGCGCACCCACAAGAAGTTCAACACCGCCAACCTCACCTTTGACCGCGGGCTGAGCATGGACGTGGCCACCGCCCGCCTGGAGTACTACGACTCCCCGGCCGCCCTGCCGGTGGTGGAGCTTTCCAGCCTAAAGCTGGACCTCTACCGCCGCGACTTCACCATCAACACCCTGGCCGTGGTGCTCAACTCCGAAGGCTTCGGCCAGCTGGTGGACTTTTTTGACGGACTCCGCGACATCAAGGAAAAGGCGGTGCGGGTGCTGCACAACCTTTCCTTTGTGGAGGACCCCACCCGGGTGTTCAGGGCGGTGCGCTTCGAGCAGCGCTTCGGCTTCCGCATCGGCAAGCTCACCGAGGGCCTGATCAAAAACGCCGTCAAGATCGACGCCTTCAAGCGCCTGTCCAGCCGGCGGCTCTTTGGCGAGTTCCGCCAGATGCTCGAAGAAGAGCGGGCGGTGGACTGCCTCCGGCGGCTCCGGGCCCTCAGGCTGCTCTACGTGTTCCACGCCGAGCTCAGGCTGGAGCCCAAGGACGAGGAACTGCTGGGGGACCTGGAAGAGGCCCTGGCCTGGCACCGCCTTTCCTTCCTGGACCAGCCGGTCAGCCAATGGCTGGTATACTACCTGGGCCTGGGCGACTCCCTGGAGCGGGAGCAGCGCCTGGCCTTGAGCAAGCGCCTGGGTTTTTCGCCCAAGCAGCGCGAGGAAATGGAAAACGAGCGCTCGCGGGCTTTGCAGTCCCTGAACCTCTTGCAGCGCAAGAAGCCCCGCGCCTCGGAGATTTACTTCTGGCTGCAGCCCCTGGAGCCGGAGTACCAGTTGTTCGTCATGGCCAAGGCCACCCGCCAGTGGGCCAAGCGGGCGGTTAGCCAATATCTCACCAGCCTGGTGCGGGTGCGGCCCGATCTGGGCGGCGGGGATCTCAAGGACATGGGCTTTTCGCCCGGTCCCTTGTTCAAACGCATCCTGGACCGGCTGCAGGCCGCCCGCCTGGACGGCGAGGTGCTCACCCGGGAGCAGGAGTTGCAACTGGTGAAACGCGAATTCAGCCCGGAGGAGCAGTCGGCATGATGGGCGGCATCACGGATTTTCTGGTCAAAGTGGTCATTCTGGCCCCGCCCATTCTCATGGCCCTGACCGTGCACGAGGCCTCCCACGCCCTGGTCTCCTGGCTGCGGGGCGACTCCACGGCCAAGCTCAGGGGCCGCCTGAGCCTCAACCCCCTGCGCCATCTGGACCCGGCCGGCACCCTGGTGTTTTTCATCACCGCCTGGTTCGGGGCTGGCTTCGGCTGGGCCAAGCCGGTGCCGGTGGACGGACGCCGCCTCAAGAATCCCCGGCGGGACATGATCTGGATCTCGGCCGCCGGTCCGGTGAGCAACATCCTGTTCGCCATCATCATCGCGGTGGTGCTCTACTTCCTGGTGAGCGCCGGGATCTTCGCGGGCTATGCCGACTGGAAATGGTTTTTGGCCCAGATGTTCCTCACCGGGGTGACGGTCAACGTTATCCTGGCCTTTTTCAACCTGATCCCCCTGCCCCCCCTGGACGGCTCGGGCATCCTCACCGGCCTGCTCAGCCCCCGGGCGGCCATGCGCTATCAGGAGCTCAGCCGCTACGGTTTCATGATCCTCCTGGCCCTGATCTTCCTGCCCCGCTGGGTGCCGGGCATGCCCGATATAATCAGCTACCTGGTTCTCTATCCGGCCCATTCCGTGCTAAACCTGTTGTTGCCCTACTAGGCTAAGAGGCGAGCCGGGAATGGACGTAGCCCTAAAGCTGGAAATCTTCGAAGGCCCCCTGGACCTTCTGTTGCACCTCATCCGCAAGAACGAGGTGGACATCTACGACATCCCGGTGGCCCTGATCACCCATCAGTACCTGGAATATCTGGACCTGATGCGCGATCTGTCCATCGGGGTGGCCGGCGACTTCCTGGTCATGGCCGCCACCCTGCTGCACATCAAGAGCCGCATGCTCCTGCCCTCCTACGACTCCAGCGAAGACGAGCAGGAAGAAGACCCCCGGGTGGACCTGGTGGAGCGGCTCAAGGAGCACATGCGCATCAAGGCGGCGGCCGACAAGCTGGGCGAGCGCGACTGGCTGGACCGCGACGTGTTCGCCCGGGGCGGCGGCCACAAGGAAGTGGAAAAGGTCCGGGCCGGGCAGGAGGAGGTCATCGAGGCCGGGGTCTTCGAGCTCATCGAGGCCTTCCGCCAGCTCATGAACCGCCGCCACGAGCAGCTGGTGCTGGAGCTTCCCAAGGACCGCATGTCCCTGGAGGACCGCATCAGCCAGTTGCTGGAGCTTTTGCGCCGCCGCCAGACCATGACCTTTGAGGAATTTTTCGCGGACGCGCGCACCCGCCCCCGCTTGGTGGTAACCTTCCTGGCCTTGCTGGAGCTGACCCGTCTGGGCCTGATCCGGCTGTACCAGGACCGTATGGCCGGCCAGGCGAACCAGCCGCCCCAGTGGGGCGTGTTGCGGGTGTATTTCCAAGTATCGGCCGAGGGACAGGAGAACGAGGCTTGAGCCGGGACATTAAGATGATCGTGGAGGCGCTCTTGTTCGTCTCCGAAAGCCCCCTGAACCTGGCCCAGTTGTGCCAGGTCATGGAGTCCGACGACCGGAAGGCGGTCAAGGAGGCCCTGGAGGAATTGATCGCCGAGTACCAGCAGATGGAGCGCGCCTTCGAGCTGGTGCAGGTGGCCGGCGGTTTCAGCTTCCGCACCAAGCCGGGCATGGCCTTTTGGCTGCGCAAGCTCCGCAAGCAGCAGGTCACCCGTTTGTCCAAGGCCGCCCTGGAGACCCTGGCCATCGTGGCCTACAAGCAGCCGGTCTTGAAGGCCGAGGTGGAGCGCATCCGCGGGGTGGAGGTGGGCGGCATTTTGCGCACCCTCATGGAAAAGGGCCTCATCCGGGTGGCCGGACGCAAGGACCTGCCCGGCAAGCCCCTGATCTACTCCACCACCCGCCGTTTTTTGGAGGTGTTCGACCTCAAGGACCTGAAGGACCTGCCCACCGTGGAGGAGTTGGAGAACCTGGCCGGCATCGCGGCCGAGCCGCCCGAGGACGAGGCCCCCACCCTGCCCCTGGAGCAGGCCCCGGCCCCCAGCCTGGACGACCTCATCCCCCTGGAAGAGCCCCTGCCCCCCCTGAGCGAGGCCGAGCAACAGGTTCTGGAAGAGGCGGCCGAGGTGGCCCGCCAGCCGGTGCGCCAACCTCTCTTGGAGCAGCCCGGCACCGAGGAGTCGGAGGCGGAGGCGGCCGGCGAGCAGCCTGCCCCTGAACCGGAGCAGGCCTCCGGGCAAGCCGCCGAACCGGAGCAGGCCGCCGAGCCCGCCCCCGAGCCGGAGACCGCTTCCGAGCCCGAACCGGAGCCGGGCCCTGACCCCGAATCCGGCTCCCGGCCGGCCTGATCCCGTGGCAAGCGAACGCCTGCAAAAGATCCTGGCCCAGGCCGGGGTGGCCAGCCGCCGCGCGGCCGAGGATATCATCCTGGCCGGACGGGTGGCGGTGGACGGCCAGGTGGTGCGCCAGTTGGGCACCACCGCCGACCCGGCCGAACAGAAAATCACCCTGGACGGCAAGCCCCTGCCCGCGGCGGAAAAAAAGCAATACTGGCTGCTCAACAAGCCCACCGGGGTGGTGAGCACCGTGGACGACCCCCAGGGACGCCCCACGGTGCGGGGCCTGCTGCCCTCCGAGGCCGACGCCCGGCTATACCCGGTGGGGCGGCTGGACTTCAACAGCGAGGGGCTCATGCTGCTCACCAACGACGGCGAGCTGGCCCAGCGCCTCATGCACCCCCGCCACCAGGTGGCCAAGCGCTATTTGGTCTGGGTGGAGGGCCGCCCCGGACAGAGGGCCCTGGAGGCCCTGCGCAAAGGGGTGGAGATCAGCGGACAGAAGACCGCGCCGGCCAAGGTGGGCATCAAGTCGGCCACCAAGAGCGGCAGCAAGCTGAGCATCACTATCATCGAAGGCAAAAAGCGCGAGATACGGCGCATGTGCGCCGCGGTGGGCCACCCGGTCAAGCGGCTGGTGCGCATGTCCATGGGGCCCCTGCACCTGGGAGACCTGCCCCAGAGGTCGTCCCGGCCCCTAAAGGCCGCGGAAGTGGACCAACTCCGCAAGGCCGTGGGGCTCAAGACCCCTTGCAAAGCCCCGGTTGATGGTGTAAAAAAGAGCCCTCGGAGCGGCGGAACGCCCTCTGGCAGAGCACATAAAGGCCGGTAACTCAGCGGGAGAGTGCCATCCTCACACGGTGGAAGTCATGGGTTCAAATCCCATCCGGCCTACCAGCTAATAATAACAGGCAGTTAGGGCGCAACCCTGACTGCCTGTCTTTGTCTCGAATCCCTTAAAATCTTGTACACACGGCGTACACACCGGCCGGGCCCGCTAAGGCTCAGGCTTGCTCCCAAATTGGAAAATCGAATAGTTTGTCCGGGCTGACAAAGCCCTCCGGCCAAGCCAGCACCTCCGCTGGCAGAGGCTGTTCAAGCAGGTGATTGACCCGTTTGATCAGCTTGAATACCAGCTCCGAGCAAAACAACTTATCGGGATCGTTGTACGGGTTGGGTTTGCCGTCCGCACCGTCCTGGTCGCTGGAGGGGAAACCCATCATCACCGCCCAGGTGTCATATTCTATCTTCGCGGCGGCCCAGCCACGGGCGATGCGCAGCATCTCCGCCACCGCCGGCTCGGTCACACCCCGAATTTTCCTTACCCAAAAGAGGCACTCGCGGTTATCCAACAGCGGCCGGATCGGGGCTTCGCCTACCCCGTCCTTGTGCGCCTCGATCACCGTGTCCGGGCCGGCCACGAGCAGAGCGTGGGTGGCCACCACCAAGTCCTTGTCCCAGGTGGCTACGTCGGTCTGGTGGGCGATAAGGCTGGTCAGCATTTCGTCAGGCCAGCAGGTGAACCCCACCTGGCCGGTGAAGTAGTCGCGGCCATGCCGCGCCCCTTGCTTGATCAGCACGACTACGCCCCCACCTTGGCCAGCAAGTCGTCTATCTGCTGCCTCTTGCCCTTGGCGATGTCGTTGTTCTCCCGCAGATCGGAAATAACCCCGACCAGCTCCTGCACCTGCTCCACGCCGTTCACCGCCATCTCGACCAGCGGGGAGATGGCGGAGCCGCCGGGAATAAGCCCAATAATCTCATTGAGCAGCGAGGGGGAGGCCTGGTTGTTTTGCACCGCCACCACGGCCTGGGCCAACAGCGCATTGGTGTCCACGATTGTGGTCGGGCTGCCGCCCGCGATGGCGCTCGTCTCGCCGCCCGCCGCCGGGGTCATGTCCACCGCGCCACGGCAAAGCAACGCTTGGCCGGTGGCAAGGTCAATCAAAACCGAGCCGCCTTGCCCCTGCATGATGGAAAAATCCTCGGGGGCGACGAAGTCGTATCTTTTAATAGACATTGCGGCCTCCTATGGCCAGGGCACACAACTGATCGATGTGCGCTCGTGTACGATTGGCTCCACTTCCCAGGTCCACCTGCCATTGATGCGGCCGCGTGACAGGGCCGCCACGCAGAAGCATATTTTCTCTCCGCTTTTGGGCCGCCAGTCGTCGGGTATCTCGCGGACCTTGCCGTCCGGGTCGCCCACCGCCCTCTTGGCTCTGGTCTGGCTTCCTGGGCCCATCCACTCGAACGAAAACCCGTACCAGGTGCCTCCGAGATTGATAATCACCCAAGAATTGGCAACCAAGCCCTTGCCCTGAAAGTTCTTGGCCGGCCAGACGGAGGTGCGGTCCTGTTTGAGCACCACGTCTCCGCCGGAAAAGCTCACCTCCAGGTCTCCGGTGATGGCCCAGTCCTTGATGCCAGCCGGGTCCCCCACCCAGTTGATGCTGTTGGGGTCGATATCGTCCTTTAGGCCCCCGGAAGAAGCGGGCGGCGAAGCAACGGGCGTTTCGGCCGGCAATGGCTGAGCGGTCTGTTGGCTGGCCGCCAGCGCCTTGGCCAGCGCCAGCGCCTTGGCCAGCGCCAGCGTCCGGTCCTGCCACCTTTTGAACACGGCCACGTCCGCTTTCCCGCTGCCGCACACCTGCGCCTGGGCGGTGATCTCCTTGATGCCCTGGACCATCTCGGACTGGCTGGACGGCAGGGCTGTGGCCACGCGCTGCATCTGTTTGATCAACAGTGGGTATTCGTCGCAGTCCAGCTTGGCCTTGGTCTGCACGGCGCCGCACCCGGCCACCAGCACCAACGCCATCACCAACAAAATCGCGGTCTTTTTCACCATTTTTTCCATTGCTCCCAGAACCTCCAGGCTATGGGTGTCTTGGCTTGTGCCTCCCCGTACATCCACCAAAAACCCCAGATAAGAACGTTCCAATCCTCTTGGGTCAGCCGCTCGGTTGCGTAGGCCCACAGGTCTAAAAACGGCTGCTGCAATTCCGGTGGCACCAGCTTGAAAAGGACCGAGCCGAAGAGCAACGCCCGGCCCCACGCCCGCTTGGACTTGAAGGGGTTCTTGCCCTGGTTCACGGCTCTTGTCTCCTATATCGGCCGGGGGCGCGGGGTGATTTTTTTGGGGTGGTCTAACCCCATCAAATCCGCCCCCGGCCGGGGTTTACGTTCGGTCCAGGTGCGCCTGGATCAGGGTCTCGCCCAGCAGGGCCAGGCGCGTGCACCAATGGCGCAGGTTGGGCAGGTCCGCTGGGCGCTTGTCCACGATGGCCCGGTACAGCTTGAGCCGGGCCCAGAGCACGGCCTGGGCCACATCCAGCTCCCGGTCGCGGTCGTATTGGGTTATGGCGTAGAGCTTGCCCCTGGTTTGGGGGCCGACGTGGCCGTCCACCTTGATCTTCTTGGCCCCGCCCAGGCGGTTCAGTTCGGCCTGGAACAACCGGGCCATGGCCGTCTGCCCGTGGTTGACCGCCCCGCCCAGCAGCACCATCTGCAACGGCAGCGGCGCTATCTTGCCCAGGATCAGGTTGGGCGCGTCCCAGAAGTCGCGGCGATAAATCTCCTTGGCCTCGTCGCGTGTGAGCGCGGCAATATTCAGCTTCGGATAGCTGCGCTGGCTTATGCCCCATTTGGTCCGACCGCCCCGATCGTTTGGCGAGTCGCAGAACTTGCCCTCGATCTCCGGACGCAGCAGCCAGTCCACCGAAATGTCAAAGGCGCTAGCCATTGTGCAAATCCTCAATGAGCAGCTGAAGGGCGGCGCAGTCCAGTTTGTCGCCGAACTTGGCCTCCCAGGCGCGGCACAGGCGGTCCAGGGTGAGCAGGATGGTGCGGAAGGCCCGCTCGAAGTCGTCGAAGCACACGTCCCCGTCGGTGAGCCGGGCCGTGGCCTGTTCGATGGCTGCGCTCAGCCCCTCTATGTCCTTGGTCAGGGCTCCCAGGGATGCCTTGAGCGCCGCTTCCAACTCGTCCTTGGTGACCAGGTGGCTGTGTTCGTCGACCTGGCGGCCCTTGGCGGCCCTAGCCCGGTATTCCTTGATGGCATGGACCAGCAGGCCGCCCACCACCACCCCGATCACACCGGCGGCGATTTCCCAGAGTGGACCCACGGGCACCTACCTTTCCTGCAACAGCGCCGTGAAGATGGCCACCAGCGCCGCCTTGACTTGGCTCAAGGAATTGGCAGCCTCCAGCTCGGCCAGCACCGCCTCCAGGCTGGCCGGGTCGCTGGCCACCAGCAGCTCGTTGTGTTCCACCACCTTGGCTTTTTTGCTCTTGGCCTTTTTCGTGGCCATGGGCGTGAGCTTGCTACTCGCCACTTATCGCCTCCACTTCAACCGGCTCGGCCCGGTAGGTGATGGGGTCGGCAACATCGATTTCGATTGTGCAGGGCGTGGTGGCCGCGATGGGCTTTGTCTGGCCCTGGCCGCCGCTCAGGGCCACCTCTTGCTCGATGTCCCCCACAAGCACCGCTATGCTCTCCGGCGGGCTCTCGCCGGCCACGCTCACGCTCACCACCGCCTGTTCCGCTCCGTCGGCGGTGATCAGCGCCTTGTCCGGGGTGAATGTCACCAGGACCTTGGGCTTCATCTCTCCATTGAGGACGTAATCCCCTACCGGGTCTGCCATCCTCTCGGTTCTCAGCACGCTGAAGCCCTTGGCCGCCTTGTTCGCGGCCCACTCGGGCGAATCCTTCACCGCCCCCACGATTTCGCCGGTTGCCGGGTCATAAGCCAAATAGGGCATGTCAGCCTCCTATATTCCAGCCGGGAGAGTGCGGCACACTAGCCTGATGATGTAAGTGGACCAGGTGCCATCCGTTGAGTAGTGGCGAATCTGGTCGCTGGCATTTGTCGTTACCGCCCATGGTACCGAGGTAGGCCCAGCAGCGGCTGGCGTGGTGAGCTGGACTGCGGTAGCGCCGCCCCCGGTCTGGATGAACATGGTTTGGGCAGCAGCGGCGTGTTGAGCGGAGGCAAACCCCCCACACAGCACCGGCGCGCCCCATGCGTGGACACCGGCCGAAATGACCTCTGGGCTCGTTGCTGGGGTGGCATCGTTGAGGATTATTATGGCTGAATGTGAATAGATACAGCCGTTCGGCCCGGTCCAGGTGCTGGCCGGGTCGACATTTCCCGAGCCGTCAGTCCTGAATTGCTGGAAAATCGCCGCCCCACCGGCATCATAAAAACCGCGCTTGCTCGCGCTGTATGTGGGGGGGGTGCCGGTGACGATAAACTCGGAGGCGCTCAGAGCGTTACCACTGGAGGGCTGGGAGAAGCCAACAAAGTAGTCGTTGTTCGCGCTCAACGCCCCTCCCGCGTCAACCTCGAAAGCAGTCTCACCGCTGAGAGCACAAAGCAGGCCGTCAATCTCAATCTCACCCGCGCCTAGATAAATTTCATTCCCATCTTTATAGCGCGGGACAAGTCCCTCCCGGTGGCCAAGCGCGGGGGGAGCCTTGATATGGTTTCTGGCCGCCTCGGCGCTGACGGCCCCCAAAAAACTTTGAATGAAGCTCTCAATCGCGTTGGCGGTAAGCTCGTACCCGTCCCCCGCCGCCTTGACGATCAGCAGCTTGTCGGCGTCCGCAACGGTGATGCTGGGGAGGTTGACCCCCGCCGCCGCCGCTTCAGCCGCTGCCCGGGCCGCCTCGGCAGCGATTTCGGCCGCCGCCGCCGTGGCTGCCGCCGCCACCGCGCTGGTAATTCCGCTGGGGTTGCTGGTCAGGCCGTCCCCGTCATCGTTGAAGCCGATGGGCGCTCCCGCCACCGGATCGGGCAGAGTCAGGTCCAGGCCGCCCTGGTCCAAGCCCTCCCGCATGCGGGGCACCCGGGCCAAGAGCTCGCCAATTTGCTGGTGCATCATGATGGAACGGTCCACCATCTGCTCCAACACTTCGCGGTTGTCCGGCCCCCAGTTGCGCAGGTCGGTCAACTGGGTTAAAGGCAACACCCGGTTGATGGTCACCGCTTCGTTGGCCGCCGGGATGGACCCCGCCTCGAACACCACGTTGCCCCCGCCTTCGTCGCCCACCCCGGTCACGGTGTAGTCGACGTTCAGGACCTGGAGCGTGTCCACCAAATCGGGGCCGGTCACCAACACCCGCAGGTCTTCCTCCGCGAAAATCTTGCAGCCATAGGCAAAGGTGGCCTGGGAGCCGCTGCCCGCATATTGATAAGGCCCGCCATACACGCCAACCGTCATCACTTATCCTCCCTGCCTGGGCCCAACACCGGGGCCAAGGGGCTATCGGTCTTTCCCTGGGCCAGGGCGGCCAAGCCCCGGGCCGTGGTGATCATCTGCCGCGCGGGCAGGCCCAGGGCGTATCCCATGGCCAGCACGGCCTTCTTGGCCAGTAGCTCCGGGGCCACGTCCTCGCCGCCGGCCAACCGGCCGCCCAGCTTAATCAAGTCGCTGAAGGTCTCCAGGCCGTCCTGCACCGGGCTCATGGCATATCCCCAGGGGCCGGTTGCGGCGGTCCACATGTCCCGGATCACCGGCACCCCGCCCAACAGGTAGCCCACCGTCTTGACTCCCAGGTCCTTGTAGTCGTCGGCTTCGTCGGGTATGTCCTGCTCGTCGATCAGGTAGGCCATGAACACCGGCAGCACCATCAGCAGCCAGGCCGCCCTGGCCCCTTCCCAGGCCCCCAGCTCGCCCTCGGCCAGCTTGTAGCCCTTTTCGATGGCCCGGTTGGTGAAGGAGCTAAAGAAGCTCTGGAACATGGTCAGGATGCGCCAGAGGCCCGGCTTGCGGTAGATGGCCGCCAGGTCCTTGGGGCCCGCCGCCGGCTGGGTGGTGCGCATCACGCCATCGGCAAAGTCCGCCGCCTGGTGCTCGGTCATGCCCATGGCCACGGCCTTTTCGTATCCGGCCAGCCAGGTAACCGTGGTGGTGCCCAGGTCCACCATGCGGATGGGCCACATGATCACCTGGGCCGTCTGCTGCTTGAGCTTGGCCCCGGAAGGGCTCACCCGCTGCACCAGCTCGATGGCCTCGCGGTCCCAGGTCTTGGAGCGGTTGCGCAGGGCCGGGCTGGCCTCCTGAGCAAAGGCCGTTGCCTCCGCCGGGTTGCTCATCCAGCGCGCCAGGCCCTTGCGCACCCACTTGAGGCCCACCTCGTCAATGGTCTGGGTGAGGCTGAGCCCCTGCTTCAGGCTCACCGTGGCCTTGAGGCCCAGGGAAACCAGGGTGGCATTGCGGCGCAGGGTGTCCAGCCAGTTCTCCATCTCCAGCAGGCGGTGATACTCCGGCCGGGCGATGTGTTGCAGCCAGGGGCGCAGCTCCTTGTAGCTCTCCTGGCCCAGGGCCTCGCTGAATTGCTCCCGGAATACCGGATGGGTGATGACTTTTTGTACGTCGCGCACCGCCGGCCGGTGGCTGATATCGTGCAGCACCGACCGCAAGTGCTGGTTGATAGTGCCCAGCTTGAGCATGGGGGCCTGGCGGGAGCCGGTGCGCTCGTGGGTGGCCCCGGCCCGAGTGCTGGTGGCCCCGTACACCGCCGCGAAGTAGTCCTTGGCCGCCTGGGCCTCCTGTTGGGCCTCGGTCACGGGGCTGAACTTGGGGTCGCTGATAATGGGGAAGTAGCCGCCTTCGATCTCGCCGAATCTGGTCTGCACCTTGATGGGCTCAACCTTGACCAGGTGCACCCCGGTCATGCGGTGGTGGGTTTCGTCCAGGAGCGGGAAAAACTCATCCAGCAGGGCCCAGATGTTTTGGATCATTTCCCAATGGCGTTCATCCAGGTGGTTCAGCACCGCCTGGTGGGCCTCGGGATCGGCCAGCCAGGCGTGGTGCTCGCTGGTGCTCTGCTTCAGGGCCCGCAGGTTGCCGCTGTTGCCGGAGTTGAGGCCGATCATGACCACCTCTTCCATGTTCAGCAGCACGGGCACCCCGTCTATCTTGATGTTGCGGGTGCGCCAGCCCTTACGCTCGCCCAGGGGGATGGCCTCGAAAATCTCCTTTAGCCGGCCAAAGGCGTGCTCGCCCAGCTCGAACTCGTAGTCCTCGGCCTTTTTGATGGGGTGCATGATCAGGCGCTGGAACGGGCCGTCATGTTTCCAGTGGTCCGCCCGGCGGAGCAAGAACTCGGTCTTGATCATCTCGGCCACGGCCCGGCGGAAGCGGCCCTTAAAGCGGCCCTTTCCGTCTTGCAGCTCTTCCCAGCCCTTACGGATCGGGTGTTTTTTGTATTTGCCCAGGTGCTTGGTCATCTGCAACACCGCCCCCTCCAGGGTCATGGCGTTGCCTTCCCACACCAGCTTGCCGCGTTGGCGGCCCAGGTGGGCAAGCTGCTTGACGATGTTCTTCAGGTCGACCCAATCCTGGGCGCTCTCCAGGCTGCCCGGCACTTCGGGCATGGATTCGATAAGGTCCTCGGCAAATTCCTGGTTGGTCTTTAGCCCCTCCAGGAACTCGCCCAGGGGCGGGGTGTCGCTCCGGGCCTGAAAGGAAATGGGCAAGTTGCGGAAGCGGCCCACCAGTTGGCGAATCTGTTGCAGGAAGTCCCAGTCAACCCCGCTGCCCTTTTGGGGGTCAAAGGGCTTGAGCCTGGCGGCGCGGTCCAGGGCCTCCTTGGCCTTGGCTATCTCCTGGCGAGCCCGTGCCCGCTCGCGGATTTTGTCGGCCGCCGCCCGTTGGCGTGCCTTCTCCTGGGCGGCCTGGGCGTTGCGCCCGGCCCGGTAGTGCTCCACCGCCTTGGTGGCCGCGTCCTTCATGGCCGCCACCAGGTCGTTGTAATCCCGCCGGTCCAGCTCGCTGGTGCTCACCCCGGCGGCCCGCTCGTTTATGCCGCCCTGTAGCGCCGCCGCCGCGTCCGCGGCCTTGCCGCTGCCCGGGGCCAGCATGTCCTGCTCGGCCTTCAAAAGCTCCAAAAACTCCGGCCCCACCCCCACCTCCAGGGCGGTCATCTCGGCGTCGAACTCGGCGGTCTTCTTGGCCAGCCAAGCCTCTTGCAGCTCTCCGATGGTGGGCGTGGCCAGGAGCTGGCCCAGGAGCTCGCGGGGGTCCAGGTTTCGCCCGGCGGCGTATTCCTCCAGGCTCACCGAGCCCTCGTGCTTGATCAGCCGGGGCCGCTTCTTCATCAGGGCCTTGTACTCGGCCTCGCCCAGCAGGTCTTTCACTTCCCCGGAGACAAAGCCGCCCAGCTCCACCACCTCGGCCATGATCTCCTGGCCGGGGTGGGCCCGGGCGTCTTCCAGGGACTGTTGCCGCCAGGCGGGCATCAGGCGCTTTAGCGCCCCCAGGCGGCGCTCGGCGATGCGGGCCGCGCTGTCTTCGGCCGCCAGGCTGCCCTGCCGCTTGTAGAACAGCCAGGCCTCGGGGCTCACCCCCGGTGGGGCCTCGGCCAGCATGGGCGCGATTTCGGCCTCGGCCTGGGCCGCCTCGATCTCGCGCTCGGTGGCGATGAGCCGGTCGAACACCCCCGCCATCTCCGGGCCCACCTTGTCCTGATCCTTGAGCGCCCCATACATCTGGATGAACCAGCTCTTCATGCGGGCGAAAATGCCGGCCGTGGCCTTGCTGGGCGGGGTGCCGGTCTGCAAGTAATCGATTCCCGCCTCGGCGAACTTTTCCTCCTGGGCGCGGGTCCAGGGCTTGCCCACCTCGGCCCCCACGAACTTGCAGGCGGCCTCCCAGTCGGCCCTCAGGCGCTCCTTGACGTGCTCATAGCCCCGCAGGGTGGACGCGGGGTCCAGGGCCAGCTCTTCCAGCTCCCGCCGCCACACATGGACGATCTCGTGGGGCGCGCTGGTCAGGTCGGCGGCCTGGAAAAACTTCACTATGGCCTTGTCGTCATCGTCAAAACGCACGCTGGCCTTGGGAACCTGTTCACCGGAGCCCTGGCCGGGCACCTTCACGTCCTGGAACAGCTCGTCAAGGTCCTTGCTTTTTTGCTCGGCCGGGCTTAAATTGTTCTTAGAAGGCTCCCCCTGTGGCGAAGGAACGCCCTGTTCGCCACTACGTCCGGCAAAGGTTGACGTACCGCCGGAGGGGGGTGCCTTCTCCGTTCGGGCAAAGGCCGTCAGGAGCCAGGTTTTGTTCTGACGGTTCCAGTCCAACCGGATCACCGCCCGCTCAGCCTGTTCCGTCTCGATGTAAACCCGGTTCTGGTGCCGCACCGTGACCTTGCCGGTCTCCATAATCTCCGGCAGGCGCGGCAAGATGTCCTCGCCGTGCTTGGCCAGGATGTGGGCCAGGCCGAAGCCGCGCCGGTATTCGTTGCCGGGGTCGCCGGGCCGCCCCCAAACCAGGTCTATGTCGCCCAGCTCGGGGTGGTGGAACGCGCCGGGCACCTCGCCGGTCTGCACGGCCATGAGCTTGGCTATGGCCTGCTCGGGCTGGCCCTTGAGCTGGGCGAACACCGGGCCAAAGGGGCCTTCGGTTTGGTAAAGCGAAAACCGCCCCAACTCCCCATATTCCCAAAGAACGATCGCATCTTCGCGGTTTTCCGGCGGGGTTTTCGCCCTGAGTTGTTTAGTGTAATTTCGCCGCCTGGCCGTATCTCGCGCCTCCACTTCACCCGCAAGGCGCTGATAGATTCCAAATGCTTTTTCGTCGGCGTCTTTCTCTAACTCAAGAACCTCATTGGAGACTTTTTCACGGGCGGCCATTATTTCCGGATATTCGGGAGTGCCTACGGCCTCGCTTAGCAATTTGTTAAGCTGTTCAACTTCTTCCATCAGGCCCTTAATATCTGCCTGCATTTGCCTGTAAATTCCAACGGGGTGCCCGCCACGGGCGAAACCTTCACGGCGCTGTATCCAGTGCTGTATTTCATGGATTAAAATCTCAAAGGCGGTGCTGTAATCCTTCGCAACAACCCTGATACCCCTGGCAGAAAGCGATCCGTTTTGACCGCCAGCAGCATAAACAGGATGAACTCTCATGGCGGTTGGAACATCGGCGATGCTTGGATATGCAGCAAACAAGTCTGGATGGTTTATCACCATTCCCAAATTGATTTGGTCTTCATAATCCCAGTCGTCTACCCTTTCCACATGCTCTTTAAATGACGCCTTGCTATCGTCGATCTCAAAGCGCCAAATGTTGTCCATGCCCTTGAACCAACCGGTCGCCGCGCGAATTTCCTCCTTATCCGCTCCCTCAGCTTCCATGCTGATTGCCTTCTCAAGCTGGTCGTGTGCGGCGGTGGCGGCTTCTTCACCGGCATACTGGAAAAGCTCGGCCTCCGGCCCCCCAAACCAGTTGGCAAAGCTCTCTTCCGGGGTCAGCTTGATGATGGTCTGCTGGCCCCCGGCGGCCAGGGCCGCGTCCTGGGCATAGCCCGCGAAGGCGTCGCGGACTTGGTTGGGCCCGTTGTCTTGCAGGAACATGGCCAGGACGGCCGCCTGCTCGCCCATCTCCGCCTCTTCGGCTCCGGGCAGGGCCTGCTGGCGGGCCAGCTCGCGCACGCTCTTGATGCCCGTGGCCTGCATCTTCACGGTGATGCCCAGGGCCTCGCGCAAGGCGGGCATGATGTCCCACTGGCCGCCCACGGCCATGATCTTGACCAGGCTGGGCAAGCTCCGGCTGATGTTGGCCAGCACTGAGCGGGGCAGGTTCTCGATCAGCTCGGCGTCTTGCAGGATGGCCCCCAAAACGGTGCGCTCCACCAGGCGCTTGCCGTCTTCATTGAGCTGGCCGAAGCGCTCGGACCAATACTTGTTGGCCTCTTCCTGGCTGATCACTCCGTCGTTCACCAGGCGCTGCAAGATTCTCTTGGCCACGTCGGCATTTGCCAGCAGTTCGCGCAGGGTGGCCTCGTGCTGGGCCAGCAGGGAGCCGATGCGCTCCAGGGTGGCCTGGGAGACGTTGTGCCCCATGGAGGCGGTGGCCGTGGTTTCGCCCATGGCCTGGGTGGGGGCGCGGTTGAAAAGGCTGGCCAGGCGGTGCAGCTCTTGGACGCTCTCGGCGGGCTGGGTCATACGGGCTAGCACCGGCTCGCGCATGGCCCGCACCTGCTCGGGGTCCAGGCCGAAGATGGGGGCGCGGGCCTCCAGGTCCTGGCGGTAGGCGTCACCGTTGCCCTCTTCGCCATAGGCCCGGCTTATGCTCATGGCCCGGCTGTTGCCGCCCAGCACCACCCCGCCCGGGGTGATGATCGGCGGGCCGTTCACCGCGTCGGGGTTGTCTGTGATCACATAGCGGGTGTTCAGGTTCTGGGCGTGGCGCACCACCTTGAGCTGTTCGTCCTGCTCGGCGTCATAGCGCCGCTCTTGCACGCCCTCGGGGTAGCCCTCGCTGGGCTTAAAGCTCACCGGATCGTGGCTGGTGATCAGATCCCCTGCTTCCACCAACACGTAGACCCCGGGCAGGCTGCTGTCCCCGCCATGAATGCGCGTGGCGCTGCCCACGGACACCCGGCCCTGGTCATCACCGCCGCCCCCGCCGCCCGGCACCTCGAACTCGAAGCGGTCGAAGTAGTCCGCCGGGCGCACCCTGCGGCCCATGGCATTCCAGTCCGTGGCCCACCGCCGGGCCCTGGCGCCCATGAGCCGCGCGGTCAGCTCCGCCTCTTGCTCCGGCCGGCCCAGGTTCATCAGCTCGGCTTTGAGCTTGAACATCTCTTCTTCGGGCAAGTCCGGGTCGCGCCGCTCCAGGAGCCTGATCTCCGAGGGGGTTAGCTCCGTCCTAGCCGGGGGCGCAAAGGTCAGCTTGTCTTTCAGGGCCTCGCCCACCGGTCCGGACATAAGGCGGCCCATCTTCTTGGTGGGGAAGTTCACATTGGTGCCCAGGGCCAGGGCCTCTTGATACTCCTGGTCGCCGATCTCCAGGGCGGCCAGGGCCTCGGAGACCTCCATGGGGTCCAACTCGCCCATCTGATAGAGCTCATCAATGGCTCCAGCGGGCACATAGACCCGCTCCGGGCCCTGGGCCTTGTCGCGCACCGTCTCGATGAACTCTTCCATGGCCTCGGGCTCGCGTTGGCCCAGCTTGCCCTCCTGGTGGGCCTTCTGCACCGCCTCGGCCAGGCGGGGGGCATTGGGAGCCACCCGGCGGTAAGACTGTATCTGCATCACATGGCCGGGCACTCCCAACAACCCCACCCCCAGGGCGGTGGAGCGGGCCGTTTCCAGGAAACTGGGCACCTGGGCGGCCAGGCCCTCCAGGGCTCCCTTGAGATCGGCCTTGCCCTCCATGAGCCGCCCGGTCTGGGCGGCCACCTCGCGGGTCAGGTCCTGTAGAACTTCCTCGGTCACCTCCTGACCCACATAGGTGCCGTAGCTCTTGGTTGCCCGTCCCAGGGCCTCCACAAAGCTTTTCTTGCCCAGGGCTGCCGCCACCCCCTTGCGCAGTCCCTGGCTAAGCAGCTCGCGCCCACCGGGCACCGTTTTGACCAGTTGGCCGATCTGGGCCTGTTCCAGCAGGGCATTAACAAAGCCCACCGCGTTGCCCAGGGCCGCCGCCTTACTCGGCTCCAAGCCGTGCTTTTCCACAAACTCGGCCGCCGCGTGTCCGGCTTCTACCTTGGCGATGTAGTCGGCTGATCCGCCAGCCATTCCGGCGGTGAACCCGACCATGGCAGCGGCTGGAACCGTAACAATTTCTTCTGGCAAGGCCACCTGGGGTCCGAGTTGGCCGGCGATAGCCGCCGCGCCGCCGCCAACCATGGCCCCTTCCAGGCCCTGATCCACGGCCTCCCAAAGAAACAGCCCGCGCTGAGTCAAGAAGTTGGCCGCGCTTCCAATGGCCTCTTCCCACCAGTTGCGAGGAACCAGGGTGCCCTGGCTTTGCTCCTTGAGGTGCGCTATTTCAGAATCGACTTGGGGTGTGTGTTGACCTTGCACATATTTTTGATGGTACAGCTCGCCCAGGCGGTTGCCCGCCGAGGCCCGCACCACGTTTTCCATGGCCAGCCGCCACACCCGCTCAACCGCCCCCAGGCTCTCCACATCGTCCCGGGCCAGGGCGGCATTTCGGGGGTTGGCCAGAAACTGGGCCAGGCCGGGGTTGGTGCGCTTTAGCTGGCTCAGGTCGGGGATGGGATAGGCGGCCTGGGCCTTCAGGTCCGGGCTGTCCAGCACGGCCTGGGGGTGCACCCCCGTGCGCCTGCCGTAGGCCACGGCGCGGGCTGCGTCATCTGGGTGCACCGTTCCGGCGGCCTTCCAGGCGTCGCTAAGCTCGTCGCCCTTATCCGGTAGAACGCTGGGGTCAAACTGAATCTCATCATCGTGAAGCTTATTAAGGTCAAGAGGCATCTAGCGCGCCGCCCCTCTCTGCCGTTGGTCTGCCGGTGCAAACTCCGGGCGGTACCTTTTGATCATGGCGTCGATGTTCCGGGGTGTGGTCTTGTAGCCGTATTTCCCGAGTGCGGTCTCGGCCCAGCGGATCACCTCCGGCGGGTAGAGCTCGTTCAGCTCCTGGATGCTCTCAGCGTTCAGCACTGGCACCTGGTCGATGGTCACCCCCTGCTGGGCGGCCACGGTCCAGCGCCGCCGCTGGTGCACCGGCAGGTCGTTCCAGCTTTGGCCGTCCTTCTCGGCCTGCTTTTGGGCATTCACCAGCAGCTCGGCCGGGGTGTCGGGCAGGCGGGGGTCGTAGACCAGGCGGCCCTCGGCGTCGCGCAGCTCGGCCGGGGCCTGGCCGCTGGTCTCCACTTGGCCGGCCACGTATTCATATATCGGCCCCTCGGTGTCCCAGATGGTGCCGGACTCGGTGACCATCTCCTGGCGCAGGGCCTTGGCCACCTGCATCACTTTCATGTCCGTGGGGCCTATCTTCTCGGTGTCCATTTGGGCCCGGAGGGCCAGGGAGAAGCGTTGCACCTTTGCCTTGTCCTTCTCCTGGCCGGAGAACTGGGCCACCGCGTTCTTGAAGTAATCGAACTTGCCCCCGGCCGCCTCGCCCCTGGCCTTGGCCACCTCTTTCATGGCGTCATCCAGCTTGTCGGGCATAATGCCGATGGCCGCCAATTGCTCGCGGGTGTGGTGGACGCCCAGGTAATAGAGCTGGTGGGTGAACTCGGCCCATGCCTTGTCCGTGGTGGTGGTCATGCCCTTGGCCGCAGCCTTTTGCAGACGGAACTGGGCCTCGGGCCCCACGAACTTGAAGCGCCGCGCCCTGGACGCCGCGCCGGCCAGGTCTCCCCCGGCCATGAGCTCATAGGCTTCCTTGAGCTCGCGCTTGGCCCCGGCGGTCTTTAGCTGCCTCTCTTGCTCGCGGGCCTGAGCATCGAACGCCTGGACCATGTTCCACGCCTCGCGCACCCCGTCGTTGCCGTATTTTTCGATCACCTCTGGCCGCGCCAAATACTCGCTCATGGCGTTGTAGTTCAGGCCGTGCTTGCGCCTTAGATCGGCCACCAGCAGGTCCACCTGCTTTTCCTGTTGCTCCTTTTCCTGCTGGCGTTTGAAAATCTCGGCCTGCCGGGTCACCTTGATGCGGTCGGTGGGGTCCAGGCTGGCCAGGTAGTCCGGGTCCTTGATGGCCGCCAGAAAGCCGGAGGGATCGGCTTGGGCTGCGGTCTCGGCCAGGAGCATGTCGGCCTGGGCCTTGAAGGCCAGCTTCTTCTTGGCCCCCGCCTCGGGGCTCAAGTAATTAAGCTCCACCCCCTCATTAACCATGTCTTCGTATTTGCTGACCGCCAGGCCCCGGGCCTTGACCGTGCCCGCCTGGTAGGACTCGCTGAGCAGGTCCTTTTCGCGGCCCACGAAAGCCGCCCCCCAAACCGAGGACGCCTGCCGTCGGGCCATGCCGCGCACCTGCACATAGCCCTGCAACACCTGGCCATCGGCATGGGACTGGTAGCTGTCGGCCCAGGGCCCCACCAGGCCATCCGAATACCTGCTCTTCAAATCCTGGGCCTTGGCCTGGTAATCCTCTTCCCACTGGGTAAAGTCGCCTCTGTCCTGGTAGGACTCGGCCAGGGTGGTCAGCTCACCCCGCAAGGCCACCAGGTTGGCATTGCGCCGGGCCACCTGGTCGGTTTGGACAAGGCGCTGACCCTGGTTGTGAAGCTGCTCGCCCAAGCCCACCAGCACGGCCATGGAGTTGGCCAAGGTATCGCTGGCCTGCACTGCGGCGTTCGAGCCCGCGCTGAGCGCCCCCGGGTCCATGCGCACTGCCGGGGCCTGGCCCATGCCGGGGTTTAGCTGGATGGTGCCGGATCGGCGCGGCAGGGACTGCCTGGATTGATAAGTCGGAATGGGCATGGTGGCTCCCCTCACACCGGGTATTGAGTGCCAAAGGCCCCGGGGCGACTAGATACCTTGAAACCGGAGCCGGTCTTGGGCACGCTGGCGGTGGAGGGACCGGAGGTGGGCACGCGGTAATACTGCATGGCGATGTTGCCCGCTCCGGACAGCAGGCTAGCCACGCTGCCCCAGCGGGCCGCGTCCGCCTGGTACCCAGCCGAAGCGGCCCCATATTTACCCGCCAGGATGATCTGTTTGGCCTCCAGGCGGCCCAGCGCCGCCTGGCTCAGGGACTGGGCGGCCATGAGGCTGCTAGACATCTCGCTGGCCTTGCCGGTCAGCCGGATGCGCGAGGCCTCCAGCGCCCCCTCTTCCATAAGGGCCGCCAGGTCTTCCTCGAACAGCTCGGCCCCCTCGTCCAAAATCTCGCCCAGGCCCGGGTCCGGGGCGAAGCCCGCCGACGCATAGGTGGCCACTTGGGTTTTTTGCAGGCGGCCGAAGCCGCGCCGGAAGCGCCGCACCTCGCGCAGGGTGGCCCGTTCCACGGCCAGGGCGTCGCCCTCGGACGCCGCGCGGTTTATCTTGCCGATGCGGGCATAGCTGCCCGCCTCCCAGTCCGAAAGGTCGGCGTTCATGTTGGTGATGGCGGATTGAATGGCCGCGTTCCGGCGGATCAGCTCGGCCTGGGATTCGTAGACGCCCGCAGCCGAGTACTGCGCCCCCGCCGAAAGCAGGGTGCCCCCAACCATTCCCACTGTTCCTAGAATTAATGCAGTCGAGCACATGGCCGCCTCACATATCGTTAGTGTTCATCTGGGGAATGATGCTGGTGATATTCAGGGGCAAGGGTTCCTCTTGGCCCACCTCGACCTGGCCATCGCGCACATAGTTGCCCGCCAGCACGCAGGGCTTGGTCTTGCCGGTGAACAGAGCGGCCGGCTGGTCCTCTTGTTGGTCCATCACGTCGGGCAGTATGGGCTGCATATCCTGGCCCACCTGGCCCACGTATCCGCCCACGCTTTTCTCCAGGCCCAGGATCACGGAGTGCAACCGCTTTTTCCCGCCCTGGGCGGTGCCATCGGCCGCGCCCGCCTCGATGGGCAGGGTTTGCAAGCGGCTGGTGTAGGGCAGCCCCACGTGCACCTTGCTGGCCGGGGTAGCCAGGCTTATCTGGCCGCTGGACACCACCTGGCTGGGCTGCACCGAACCGTCGGCCAGGATAGCCACGGTCATGCCTTCCAGGTGCTCCAGTCCGGTGATGGTGTCGGTCTCGGCCCCGTCATGGGTGATCCCCGAGTCCACATAAAAACAGTCCCTCACGTCGTCGAACTCATAGGATGCCAGGCGCTCGATGTAGCGCTTGGTTTGGCCGTTGATCTCCCGCTTGACCAAGGCCCATACTTCGTCCCGGTCCGGTCCGGGCTTTACCGCGATGCTTTCCACCTCCCCCTGGGTGGGGTGCTGGTGCCAGGAAACCACCCCTTCGGGGCGGTAATAGGTCATGCCCACCGCCCCGCCGTTGACCAGGTGGGACCACACCACGCTGTAGGGTTCCTCGGCATAGTCGAAATCCACAATGCCGCTGGCGGTGATGTGGTCGGCCCGCAGGGAGAGGTTGGTGCCCACCAGCTTTTCATAAGCCGAGTCATAGACCAGCTCATAGAGCCGCCTGCCGGTGGGGCTTGCGAACAGCACGTTGTCGCCCGCCTTGCGGCCTTGCGCGGACTTGGAGCCCCGGGAGCCCTGGGGGTCCACCCGGAAGTTGGTGGGGGTTATGGGGTTCAGGGAGCTGGCCACCCCGCCGGCAATCTCGCCGCCCACGCAGCCGAAGATGAGCCGGTCGTCGGGCTCCAGCCATAGAACCTTGTTGGCCCGTCGGGCGCTGATGGTGCGAATAAAGGCGTCGCTGTCCCCGGTGCCGGTGGTCATGTCGGTATAGGCGTAGGTTTTGCTTATGTACAGGCGCAGGGGCTGGTCGGGGCATCCGGCCCAGAAGCTGCGGTCCTCATAGATGGCCACCGCGCCGGGGTAGTTGCCCGCTCCCCAGTCGCCCGGCGTGGCGGTGAAGGATACCGAGGCCACCGCCCAGTTGGTGTGGCCGCTACGGGCCAACTGAGCCGGAGCCACGTCGTTGTGCGCCAAATACGCAACGTCCATGTGCTGGAAGTGTTTGAGGGCCGCGAGCTGGGCCTCGCTGTGCGCCCCGGTGATCTCGTAGGGGTTGCCCGGGCTGCCCGGGTCCTCTATCTGGCCGTCCTCGTAGAAAAAGCGCACATACCCGTCGCCCACCTCCAGGATATAGGCTTGGTCCTCGCTGAAAACAAAGGGGATCAGCCGTGCCTTTTTGTCGTGGTGCTTGGCCTCGGCTATGAATTCCCAGCCAGGGCGGCGGGTGACTCCGCCTTGGGGCAAAACGATGAAATTTTGCACCAGGGCGCAACCACTGGCCCAGAAGTCAAGGTCAGCCCGGCCCCAGAGTTTGGGGGAAATCTCGCCAGCGGAGAAGTGCGCGACTAAAGGGGTTACGCGGGCCATGCTAATTACGCCTCGTAATCCAGGGGTCCTCGGGAAGCGCCACCGGGGTAGGCTCCGCGTCCTTGAGGATGGCCTCTTCACGGGTGAGCAGGTACGCCTGCCCCATGAGCTCTTCCGACTTGCGGTTGCCGGTGATCTTGTAGGCGATGAGGTAACCCAGTTTCATGGCCAGGGCCTCGCGGGCCTTGGGGCTCATGGTCATGGGGTCATCGATCAATCCGGTGTATTCCAGATGGACCCCATCGCTCACATTACAAAGCAGCTTGCGGCCCTCGATGGAGTAGGCAGTTTCAACGCCCCCCACGTCATTCACCCTTACTTCCCGGATGAAGCGGGGGTCGGTGGGCAGGGTGTACTGATAGCTCCAACCGAAGGCGGGGGTGCTGGTGAGCCGGGCCAGGGACTGGCGGCATCTGGCCCAAGACCAGTGATGATCCTCCAGTATGGCCTCCAGGGCCTGGTCGAAGTGCTCGGCGCATAGCTTGGCCTCGATGGAACCGGTCTGGTTCCAGGCCGATATGGGATCAGCCCCGAGCTTGTTCAGGGCCATGTTGCAGATGGAGACCTTGCTGGCGGCCATTGGCTTGCCTCTATCCCGGGGGGCCGGAGCCCCCCGGGGGTTAATCACGGGTTACAGCTCAGCTCAGGGACAGCTCGCCCTTGCCGTCGCTCTCGGGGTCGGGAGCGCCGCCCGCCTTGGCGATGTCGTCGGCCTTGAGCGCCGCCACCATCTCCTCGACGGTCATGCGGTTGTCGGTGCCGGAGGCAACCAGGCCACGGCTGGATATCTCCGCAGCCAGGGCCTCCTTTCTCCACTGGTCATAAGGTGGAGGCGTGGGGCCGGCAGGCGTAGCCTGGGAGACCCCATACTGCCGGCGACGCCAGGCGTCGTCGGTTTTCAGGGCCTCCACCAGGTCCTTTTTGGCGGCCTGCCCCACCTCATTGCGTTTGATGGTAAGCTCCCGACTGGTGGCCAGCAGGTCCAGGTCCCGGAGGTCCATATCCTCATAGGACTTGCCCAACTTGTCCTCCAGGGGGGTGAAATGCTTGGGCACCTTTAAATCGGCGGGAAACCAAAAGGTCTGGCCCAGATCGTCCCTGTAGTAGCGCCGCCCGTTAAAGGTGCACATGGTGTTAAGGATGAAGCCTTTATTCTCTGCCAAGGATCACCTCCTGTCCGGCTCCGGACTAATGGCCGTAAGCCTTCAAGGCCTCGGCCACCTCGGCCCCGTTGGTCTGGTCGCTGATAACCCCCACCAGGATGATCTTTCCGGCGGTCATGGGGCCGGTGGCCACGGTGAAGTAGCCGCGCAGGTAATCCTTGAGCAGCCGGCCAGGGATTCGGCCAAAGGGAATCTTGTACCCCTTGACCAGGGTGGCCTTGGGGATCACCGCGCTGGAGCGGATCACCGCCTTGGTGCCGAAGCCCTCGGCGTCGTCGGTCTCCAGGTCGACCTTGAGGGTGGCCGCGCCAGCGGCGGTGAAGGTTTCGGTTACTTCGCCCACGATCTGGATCAGCTCATCGTCGCCGATCTCCATACCGTCCAGCTTGCGCACATTGGTGGTGGCGGCGCTGGCGGTGACCGCCTGTTCCGGATTCCTGGCGGTTCCGGTGAGGATAAAATTTTTGTCGAGCATTTCTTTCTCCTTGCGAGACCCCGCCCCCGCTTAGGGGCGGGGCGTGTTATCAGCTAGGGCAGATCGTCACCCCCGCTAAGGAGCGGCGGTCAGTTCGGCCTCGGTCTTGAGGATGGCGTCGCAGATGCGCACCGGGTAGCCGTGCAGGTGCACCACCTTCTTTCCGCCCTCCGCCGCTTGGTCCAGCGTGAGGGCCGCGTTGGACTTGTCCAGGGCCGCCTGGTGCATCTGCGCGGCCATGGCGCGATTGACGTACCAAACCGCCTTGCCACGATCCGGATTGTCCATGGTGTAAAGGGCCGTCACGGTGTGCTTGTAGTCGAAGATATTGACCGCTCCGGCGGTCTCGATGTTGCAGATGCGGACCACCTGCCGCCAGTCCTCCAGGGTGATTCCACCGTCCCATTTGAAGCGCTTGCGGTAGCCCTCGAAGGTGCCGCCATTGACGGTATCCACGATCTCCACTTCCTTGGGCTCGGTCTGGACCAAACCGGCCTTGGTGCCCTTGGGAAAGATTCCATACAGGGAATCCGGCCCCCAGCAGACGAACCAGATGCTGGTCAGGTCGTTGCCGTCGCCGCCGGCGTCGATCACGTTGGGCGAATCCTTGAAGGGGAAGCGTTTGGCCAGGCCGTCGAAGCCCTTGGGGTGGGTGGAACGGTCGCCATAGTAGATGTGGTCCACCATGTCGTTGGTGATGGAGGTGATGTAGCCACGGGAACGGCGCAGGAAGAATTCCGGCTTCATTCCGTTGAGCTCGGCCAACTCCTTGTCCACCTCCATGACGTTATGGAACTTGCCCATTTTGTCGGTGACTTGGATCAGGTTGCCCTTGCTGGACATCACACCCTCGTACAGGGCGCGCAGCACGGTGGTGGGCAGGCCGGTCTCGATGAGAATCTTGTTTCCGTCGACCATGTTGGACTCGATCCACATGATGTCATCGATGATCGGGTTAAGCCGTTCCATCATGCGAACGATAGGCAGCAGGGTTTTGCCGTCCGGGCCCAGATAGTCCATTACCCAGTCGCGCAGGGTGTAACATCCGTCTTCCAGGGTTGCCATTTGGGATCTCCTTGTTTAAGGTTTGCGTTTACTTTTTGCCGAGGTTGTCGAAGCCCATGGCCTGGCTTGCGGACAGCTCCTTATCGCCGCCTCCGCCCCCGCCTTCCTCGAACGCATCCTCGGAAAACAGGCTATGGGCCCCATGCAGGGCGCGGACCACGGTGGGGTCGTTTCCGAGCCCCGCCTTTTCCAGGGCCTCGGTCAGGCCCAGCTTGGTGGCCACCTTGTTGGCCATGGCCAGGTTGGCGTCGAAGTCGTTGGCCCAGTCCTTCTTGAGCTTGGCCGCCGCCGCCTCCCTGGCCTCCTTGGCCTTGGTCTTGTGTTGCTCGGTCAGGCCGCCCAGGTAGCCGTTGGCCCATTTCTCGACCTTGGCAAAGCGCTCCTGATCCAGGCCCAGCTCCTTGGCTATCTCGCCAAAGGCGCTGATCACCGGCAGGGGCTCTTCCTGGCCCTCGGCCAAGCTGAACTCGTATGCCTCCGGCACCTCGGGGGGCTTGCTGGCCTCGGCCAGTTGGCCGTGCAGCTCCAAGGTCTTGGCCGCCAGGCCGCCGGCATCCTCAATGCCGGAAAAGACCTCGTGGCCTTGGATGTCCTCGGGTAGGGTTTCGATGAAAGTTGGTTCGTCGCTCATGGTTCTTGTCTCCCCGGCCGGGTTTCGGTTTGGTTTTTTCCCTTTCCGGCCTTTGCTCTTGGTTTGTGGCCAAAGAAAAAGAGCCCCCGCCGCCCGTTAACGGCCAGGGACTCTTTTCTTTGGCGTTGCCCCCGGTGATCAGCCGGGGTATCTGCATCTATGTTCAGCGCCTACTTATCGGGCGCGGGGTCTCCATCCTCCTTGTAGTTGCGCAGGGCATCGGTAACAACGTCGGCGCATATCGCAGGCGAAGCCATGGCTAGCATTGCCAGCAGATGCAGACCCATCTGGCGCTCGCCTTCCAGAAAGTTGGTCCAGGCATTGCCGGTCATGGAGCTTTGGAAAACATGGGCCCGGTCCAGCAGGTGCTGTAATACGCGCTTCCCCGATGGATTGCTGGCCACGTTCTCCACGTCGATGACCAACTGCCTGAGCTTTTTCGCATCAAGCTCATTGAGGCGATCGAACTCCGCCGCCTCGTCAAGCAGGTTGGTGGCGTATGGGTTGTTCACGGCAGCCTCTGGCAGATCGTGAGGGTGGCGGTGCCGCTGGTGTAGTCGCCGCTCTTGATGCCCAGGCGCACCTTGCACCCGCTGCCCGCCTGGCCCACCCCTTCAAAGTTGGCGGTGTATTCGGCCACGTCGTACCAGGTGGTTCCCCCATCCCAACTGCGTTGCAGGGTCACGGTGCCCACCCAGGTACCGGACACGGATATGTCGTAATAGCCAGGCCAAATATCGCGGGCGGAGCCAAAGGTGTCCTCGGCCCCGGCGCTTCCCGTGATGCAGTCGCCAGCGGCCATGGCCGGGGCAAGGCCCAATCCCAACACCAGGGCCAAGGTTAGAACCAGGGTTAATAGCTTCTTCATCGCCGCCTCCTATTCGTTGCCCATGGCCCCGGCCAAATCGGTGAGCGCGTTCTTGCCCTCCGTATCGGCCCGGGAAAGTTCTCTAGCCGCCTGCACCGCTGCCAGGGCCTGCTCTTGCTTCATGCGCTCCTGCTGTTCCTGGGCCCGGGACTGGCGGATTTGCTGGACTGTTTCGGGGGTGCGCACCAGTTCGGCGGGCACATCCAGAACGTTGCCCTTTTTGCGTACCCACACGTCCAGGTCGATGTTGTCGGCCACCTCTGGCACCTGCTGGGCCGCGTTCAGGGTGGTGGATACTATCTGATCCATGGAGGAAACCCCGGCCATCTTCTGGGCTCGCACCAGCTCCCCGGTGTACTCGATCTCCAGCACGCCCCCGGCCCGCATCACCTCCGGCGGGATCGGCGGCATGGCCCCGGCGTCCATCATGTTGTCCAGGTGCCTTTGGGCCCCCGGGTCCAGCATGTCCACTTTCACCCGGTCTACCAGGGGGCCCAGAAGCAGGGCCTTTTCCTGGTCGCGCTTTAGAATTTCGGTGGCCGTGGCGTTGGCGTTCTGGAGCAAGAATATGAACAGGTCATTAAAGAACCGCTTGGCCACCTGGGCGCGCAGGTCCTTGATGGCGTTCCACAGGGTAACCATGTCCGGCGTCACGTCGTAGATGGCTCGCACCCCGGACGCCTTGTCCGTCTTGCCGAAGCTGACCCCGCCGGGCAGCAGGCGCAGCTTCCCCTTGAAAGTTTCGTCGGCCACAACCGGCGGGTCTATGCTCTTGTGGGTCCCCTTGATGCCCGCCTTGCCGTACTCGAACAGGGTCTTGACGTCCGGCAGCACCGCCTGGCCCGGACCGCGCCCATAGTCCTCATCGCCGATCAAGTAGTAAGTGCCCACCTGATAAGGGAAGGAGTTGAAGCCCGAGCGCCGAAGCACCCTGTCGTTGTTTATGGGCTCGTAGTGCACCGACTCCCAGGGCATGCTCTGGTTGTCGGCCTTGTCCGGGTCGAACTTCTGGTTTGGCTGCACCAAGTGAACCACTTGGTGCTTGTCAAAGGGGTTGCCGCTGGAGTTAAAGCAGTTCTGCACCGCCTGGCTCAGCTCTTGTTCACCGAAGCGGTCGCGCATGGCCCGGGCGGTCATGCGCATGGAACGATACAGGGTGTCCACGTCGCCCTGGTAATTGCGGCTTATCCAGTAGCGCCCGGCGGTGATGTGCGTCCAAAGGGTGATGCGCTTGGGGTCTCTGGTCCCCATGGAGCAATAGGTGCCAAAGCCCAAATCCTCCATAAAGTTGGCGAACATCACGTTATAGAAACCGCCCTGGGGCAGGGTGCGCAAAAACCGATCGGTCAGGTCATCCAGGAAGCGGCGCACCGGGCCCCAGGCCGATAGGTCCGGGTCCGGCATGGTCAGCTTTAGCCACTTCTGGGCGGGCGGGGTGATCCCAGCCCGCAGACCGGCCGCGCCTATCTCTATGGCCCGGGCGGGCTCGCCGTCGTAGATGACCGCGTGCTTCTTTTCGCCCTCTTGCCTTTTCTCGCCGTCCTCGGAAAAATCCCCCCACCCCGGCAGGATGTACTCGGACACCTCCTTGCCGTGGGCGTTGTAAGCGGACCGGTCCAGGTTGAGATGGCCCCGGTGCTGCTCGTAGAGCTTTACCTCACTCTTGCCATCTATTTGGCGCGCCGCTGGCATCTAGGCCTCCGCCCTGGGCCGCAATAGGCTGGGGGTGGAGGGGTCGCCCCTTCCTCCGGTTAGTAAGGTCATGGGCCCCGCCGCCGCCATCTCCAGGCGCTTCTTTTTGGCCGCTTCTTCCTCGGCGGCCTCGGCGGTGGCCTTTTCTTTTTCCTCGGCCAGGGCCTGGCGTTGCTGCTCGGCCATCTCCAACTGGGCCATCAGCATTTCCTCTTGGATGCGCGCCTGTTCGGCCAGAATCTCCGCCTGCCGCTGCCCCGCCTCGTTCACCGAGGATATAAGGCTGTCGTAGTCGGGAGCCTCCACCTCTGGCGGATCGGGAAACATGTCACGGACTGGTTCGCTTATCGTGTCGAACGCATCGTCGATTAAGCCGCACATAGGATCAGCTCCTTACCCCACGGCCCCAGAACTGGACGTACTCGATCCAATCTTCGGCCTGAGTGCCATAAGCCTGCTTCAACGACTCCGGCCTGAACCCCAGGGCCCGCATAAAGGCGTGCTCCGACTCGCCAGCCGCAGCCTGGATCATGGCGTCCATGCGGTGCAGGCCGTGCTTGGCCGCCCAGCCCTGGATGATCTCGTGGCACGCCTTGGTGATCCCGCCCCGATAGGGCTCCATCACGCCGCCCGTGCCGCCCAGAGAAAAGGTCTCGGCCCGGCCCGGCCAGTGGTTGCGGATGCCGGCCAGGTAAAAGGCGCGTCCGGTTTCCACGTCCACACCGGCCATGCCCTCTCCCAGGCTGGACACGGTAAGGAAGTGCGTAACCAATCCCTCGGCCCGCTCTTCGTCGAACTCGGGGAACTGATCCTCGATGATCTGCACGATGTGCTCGGCCTTTAGCTCTTCAACCCTGAAATTCATTGCATCCCTCAAATGGGGTTGTAGTCCATGCCGCTGGTCTCGGAATCGGGCAGCCCTTGCAGGGGGTCATAATCGACTTTGGGCTGGGCATCGCCGCGCCAGCTCTTAGGGGACACCTTCTCGGCAAAGGTGACGGCCAGGGAGTCGCCGCAATCGGGGCTGGCCAGGCCGCGCTTTTTCATGTCCCTCTTGCGCTCCAGGGCCAGACGCTGCTTGCTATCGTGGGCGTATAGCGGCCCCACCAGGTCGTCGACCAAATCGTCGTCGTCGGGGATTGAGCCGCCGGCCTTTAGCCAAGCCATCATCTCGCCCCATATCTCCGAGCGCTTGTTGTGGTACTTGTTTTCGTCGGTGGCCACGTCCCCGAAGTTGACCTCGATAACCTCGTGGCCGAGCTGGCGCAGCCGGTCCACCACCCCGGCCCCCATGCCGCCCACGTCCACAAAGGTGGCGTCCGGCTTCCAGGTGGTGATCTCGTGGGCCACGTGCCCGGCCAGGGTCATGGTGTCTATGCCGTAGAATTTTTGCTGAGGGTGGGTCAGCAGGCCCTGGCGCTTGGTGATAACGCTACGGTCATCACCAAAGCGGGCCACGTCCACGCCCAGAAGCTTGGCCGCGTGCTGGTACATCTCCGGGCGCATGAACTTGCCGCGCGCGGCATCCGCCAGGTTGTGGGCGATGAGCTGGTTAAAGGCGGCCCGGGGAAACTCGCCTTGCACCCGGACCTTGAAAATATCGCTGTTGCGCCCATACTCGGCCTCCATCTCTTCCACGTACTCGGCGGAGACCAGCGGGCTGTCCTCGGAGTTGAAGGTGAGGCAGTTCCAGCGGGCGCGGTTCTTCTTGAACGCCTTGGCCGCATAGCCGGTGAGGTCGGTCGGGTTGCCCATGATCAGGATCGAGTTGCCCGCCTGAGTAAGGGCTCCCTTGACCGGCTCGAAGTTCTTTTCATGAACGCCGAAGGCTTCATCCACTACGAACATCAGGTTGTCGTCGTGGAATCCTTGCAGGGCGTCGGACTCGCCCCGGCGCGCGGTGCGGCCCACCGCGAACCAGTCATCCGGGTTGGCCCTGTTGACCACCTTCTTGCTCTTTATGTCGAACTGGTCCCGGAAATGCGGCTCCAGCTTCTTTCCCCATTTGGACAGCTCGGCCCAAAGGATATCCTCAAGCTGGTGGGCCGTGGGCGCGGTCACCGGCACGCGCGCGTAGGGGAAGCAAACAAGCTTCCACCAAATGGCCATGGCCGCTCCCGAGCTCTTGCCTGTGCCGTGCCCGCTCTTCACCGCCGTGCGCGGCTTATGGGCCACTGAGTTTAGGAGTTGGTTTTGATGAAGAGTCGGGTCGACCCCCATGGTGTCCTGCACGAACAACACGGGCTCTTGCTGCCATTGCTCCAGGTAGGAGTCGAGGACGTCAGTTACTTGAATCGTCGCCGTCTGCACGGGCTTTCCTCTTTTCGGCGATTCGATTCAGCGCGTCCTCAAGCGTGTTCTGGCGCACCTCCTGCACGTCCTTGAACATGCCCTTGTAGCGGCCCAGCATCTCCAGGGCCTTCTCTTTGCTGTAGAGCTTTACCTTGATCTTGTCGCCGAACTTGCTCGGCTCCCGGCTGATCTCGCTGATCAACCGGCTGGCTCCCGGCGGCAGTTCGTCCAGGTTGTAAACAGTGAGGGTGCCGTCCTTTAGGTCCACTATGTCGGCTATGTCGCTGTGAGCGATGTTGGCCAGCTCAAGCAGCAGAGCCTCGATTTTGATCTCTGCCTGCTCGGCCAACTGGTCGGCCCGAGCCTGGATGGCGGCCTGAATGTCAGCATTTGTCAGCAACCGGCTGGCGTTGCGCCGGGCCGTCCCGGCGTTGACCCCATAAGCACGCATGTACGCCTTATAGGCGACCATCTTTGGGTCTGCCAGGAGGTGGTCAATGAACTTGCGCTGTTCAATATTGCACTGGAAATAAGGCTCCAGCGCCTTCTCGTTCTCGCTGGCGAACAGGCCGGTTAGAAGTGCCTGGCGCGGCGCGCTATTTTCCTGAGCCTGTTCCATGACAAGCTCAGGTTTGCCAGCAAACACTCGTAATTTATAGGGGGTGTTTTACGAGATCAGGGGGTTTCGGGGGGTTTCGGGGGTCATTTTTTAAAGGGATGGATGCCCTCGCGCTCGCAATACTCTTGCACTGCCCATCGTGGATACTTGTAGCTGCCATTGACCGGCTTGGGTGTGCGCTCGATAAGGCCAGCCTCGGCCAGCTTGCGCAGGGTGTTGCCGTCTTCCTCGCCAATCAGCGACTTGACCATCCACGGCTTGAGCATCATCGGGAGTGCACCCCAACTCGTTACCTCAGCGCCCTTGTAGATCATTCCCAATCGCCCTCCGCCATCAGTGCACTAAAAGCCAGGCCCTCCACCCGCACCGCCTTGCAAATGCGCTGCAACCGGTCCCAGACCCGGTGATGCTTCTTGTCGTGCAGGCTGGCGCTCATCTCCTTTTCGCCCGCGTTGGTGCCCACCAGCAGGGGCAGGCCCCGCCGCATGCGTTCGTCCACCACCTCGGTGATGAACCGCGCCACCCTTAGCCCCACCTTGCCCACGCCCAAATCGTCCAGCACCACCAGGTGCCGCCGCTCCACCGCCTCCATCATGTTGCGGGCCCGGCTGCCCTTGGCCATGCTCTTGGCGCTCTCCCGGGCCAGGGTGGGCACATGCACGTACACCCCGCTTTCCTCCTCGGCCCGCATGTTTTCCGCCAGGGTGCAGCACAACAGCACCGTCTTGCCCACCCCCGTGGGCCCGTGCAAGAAAAGCCCCTGCTTTAGGCCCAGCCAATCCCGGCACTCCTGCCAGGGCCGTTCCCACAAGGCGAAGTCCTCGCCCTGCTTGATGGCCCGGGCCTCCCGGTAGGCCCGCTCAAAACTCCACTGCCCCAGGCCCGCCGGAAGGTTGGCCTCCATGGTGGCCGCCATTGCCTCCGCATGGCGCACCTGTGCCTGCTTCTCCCGCTGTTCGGCCTCGGAGCATTCCGGGTGTATCCCCTGGGGCAGCCATTTTTTTATCTGTTGCAGCCCCTTGATGGGCACCGGCCACACCGGCTTGTGGCACCGCCTGCAAATTTCCGGGGGCGGTGGCTCCGGCCACCCCGGCGGGGCCTTTTGGGCCATGGCGTCACGCTTCATCAGGGCCTCCCTTGCCTTTCAAAAACCGCCTCACCAGGCCGGGCCGGTCCCCGGAACCCCCTTTTGGGGGAGGACGGTCTGGGGGTGGGGATGGGTCTCCCGCGCGCGCGAGATACCCCATCGATGCCCCTTTTTTGGGTAAATTTTTTTCACCCCCTCCACCAGGATCGGGGACTTTTTCCCCATCTCCACCGCCCCCTGTATGCCCCATCGATACCCCATCGATGGGGCATTGCCCGCTGCCCTTCCCTTCCTCGGATACCCCATCGATACCCCATTCATGGTCCATCGATGGGGTATCTTCTTCTTGCTCCAGCAGGCGGCTGGCCCGGTCTTGCACCACCTCCGCCATATCGGCCAGCCGCGCCCTGCGCGCCGGGATGTTGTCGCCCTTCTTGATGCCGTCGATGGCGTCCAGCATGGCCAGGCCCAGCTTCTGATAGGCAGGCACCAATAGCGGCACCTGGGGCAAGGCGGTCAACGAGGTGTATGCCCCGATAACCGAGCGCTCCCCCCGGCTGGCCCTGTCGTGCTCCAGGGCGGGCCGCAGGAAGACAAGCTTGGCCTCCGGGTGCCAGAGGGCCAAGCCCGCCGCCACAAGGCCGCTCACGGCCTCCTGGACTCGTTTCTCACTCCATCCTGGTGGTAGCTGGGGCAGGATGTCGGCCGGCCGGAAGCGGCTCACTCCCAGCCAGTGGCGCGGTTCCCGGAACCACAGCACATGCAACACCCGGAAAGCGTCGTCAGGCAGGCCCCTGATCGCTTCGTCGTATTGATACAGGCCCGGGTCTACTGCGCAGAATCCCATGGGCTAGGCCACCTCCACCCGATCAATCGAAAAAGTGTAAAAGCCCGCCTCCTGGTCATAGGCGATGTCTCGCGGCTTGCGGTCGCCCGGTGCCTCCACCGCCGTCAGGATCGGCGCGTTGATGCGCCCGCCGCCGTGGCAGCCATAGCAACTCACGGTGTAGGTGTCCGGGCCCGTGCTCTTCTTGATGCCCACCAGCCGCCGCTCTTCATCCCAGAACCAGGCCACCCGGTCCCCGGGCTCCAGCCCGGTCTCTTCCATGGCGTCCGGGCTCAGGTGCAGCCAGTCGGCTATCTCTCCGCCGCATGTCCCGTATCCAAAATTGTGGGTCGTGCCCATCATGCGTACGAAAATGCCGTCCCCCGGCCGCAGGCCGTGCTTGGGCCTGGGCGCTCTAGGCAGGAATCGGCAAAAGCTCATCACGCCGCCTCCAGCAAATCCACCTTGAGCACATACGATTTCTCCCCCGGCTTGGCGTCCGCCGGGCTCTGCACCCTCTTGCGGCCCTGCCGTTGGGCCAGCTCCACCACCTTGCCCTTGTACGCCCGGTAGTCAATCGGGCTGGGCGGCTTGGCGTGGTTCAGCTTGCCCACGGCAAAGCAGTCTATGAACTCGTCCGCGGCCTCCATGCATTTGAGCGATTCCGCCGGCCAATAGGTGGGCTCCAGGCTGCACCAGGTGGTGATCCCCAGCATCTTGGCCGCCGCCGCCGAGGCGCACCGGTCCCGGGGCAGGGCCGCGAAGGGCTCCACCCGGGCCGCCTTCTCGCTGTCCAGGGTGGTCAGCGAAATGCCGAACAGGTTGCCCGGCCAGCTCGCCAGCAGCTCCAAATCCCGCATGGCCAGCTCCCCGGCCTTGGTCAAAATTTGCGCGTTGTGTTGCAGCTCCACCCCCGGCCCGAACATGTCGCCGGGCACCGGGGCCTTCAGGGCCTGGATCGCCTCGCGGGTCAGGCCCAGCTCCTTTTCCAGGGGCTGATATGGATCTGTCAGGAAACCGAGCTGCACCAGCAGGCGCTCGCCCTTGCGGGCGTGGCTGGCCGCCTCCCTGGCGAACTGCTCCAAGGCCCCCTCGCGGGCCTCGGGATGGGCATGGAAGGCGGCCACGGACGGGAACCACCTCTGCTTGACTGACAACGTGGCCGCGTAGCAGGGATACTTGCAGCCATGGGGGCACCCCTTGTACAGGTTGGCCGCCCAGGGCGCATACTCCCGCGCCCGCCCCCCCGGCTGGTAGATAATGCTCATGACTCCTCCCAGGTGAAGCAATCGCAACAGCCATCGGCCCGCACCGGCTGGGGCTTGCCCAGGTTCTCCTTGACCCTCTTCCAATGGATGCACCGGTAGCGCGTCCCGTCGATGAGGACCACCACCGAGGCGCACAAGGAGCACTCTTAGCCCAGAGGCCGCCCGTCCGGCTCGTCCTCCAGTGGCGGCACGGGCGGGGCCTTGGGCTTCACCTCAACGGTGTTGCGGTGCAGCCATTCCTCCCAGCGGTACACCTCGGGGCTCATTTTTCCCCGTCCTCTCTCTCCAGCTCCTGCTCCATGGCCGCCAGGGCGCACAGGCCCATCAGCACCAGGCGATAGTCGTTGCGCTGGGGGTCCTGGTGGTATTCACGCCTATGATTGAGCACCATATACATGGCCGTTTCATCCTGGGCCGCCTCCGGCGTGATCTCCAAGGTGGTGGCAATGGCCTTGACCGCCTTGGGGAAGGTTCGGGCCAACAGCGCCGCGTCGACAAACCCGCAACCGTGGAGCTGGCCCTCATGGGCCAGGGCCTTGATGCGCTCCAACACCCCCACCACCTCCACCCTGAGGGGCAGCTCGGTCAGCCTGTCGTCCAACACCTCCATGTGAATCTCTTGCAGCGCGGCCACCATGCCCGTGGCATCGGCCACGATCTGGTCCAGGTTGGCCCGGGCCAGCTTGAGCAAGGCCGGGGCCCACCCGGCCAGGAAGTCCCGCCAGGCCGCCCAGGCCGCGTTGGCCTCTGACGAATCCATGTCTTTATTACTTGCGGCCTCCCAGCGCTTATAAAGCTCTTCACCAAAGGCCAACACCCTGCCCGGCGAGTCGGTCATCTTCAAATTCTCTGGCGCCCTACCCACCGCACACCTCCCTCATCACCGGCAAAAATGCTCTACCAGACCCCAGACAGCGGCCACCACCATGCCGAGAATGCAGACCCAAAACCCAACAACCCCAAGCCCCGCCAGTGCTTCGTCCCGCTCAATCACCGCACACCTCCCTCACCAGCTCGGCCAAAATATCCCCGTGGCAGGGCTCATGCTCCCGGCAGTAGCAGCCCAAGCGCTTGCCCTTGAGCTCGTGCAGCCGGTCCCCGAACTTGTCCGCTGCGTAGCCCTTGAAGCGCTTCACGGCCAGCTTCACCGCTCCCTGCTTGCTCGGGGCTCCAGCCACCGCGACATTCTGGTCTAAGTCCCAAACCGCCCACCACCTGCGAGCGACCTTATAAACCTTGTACGGATTCCCCCACCGCCCCGGCCGCGTGATCATCACGTCCGGGCACTCCACCCGCACGTCCACCCGCCTGGTGGTGCCGTCATGCGGGCGGAACAGCTCGTCCTTGTTCGGGCTCGGGGCCCAGAAAAAGGGCCGCGCCTGACGGCCGGCCAAGTAGGTCACCGGCTGGGCAAAGGGCTTGGGGTCGGCCAGCTCCCAGTGCCAGGCCCCCTTGGCCGCCCACCGGCTCCGGCTGTCTTGCCGACACCCGGTTATCTTCACCGTGCCCAGGATCGCCCGCCGGGGGGCAATAATATTTGCGAGGACTCCGGCCTCCAGCGGGCCCACCATTTTTCTTAGTTGGAGATAACTACATGCCGGGTCCCACTTGGCCCCCTGGAACACCAGCACCTCCAGGGGCAGCTTGTAGCTCTCTGGCAGGGCCTCGCCCCGGTTCTCCACGTCCTTGGCCAGGCCACCCTCCAGGAACATCAGAGAGCCCCAGGGTGCCCACACCGGCAGGCAATGCATGCTCATGCCGCTTGCCCGACAAAGACATTCGGGTAAAGCTCGCGGGCCATGTCGCGCAGTGGCAGCATCACCTCGCGCATCTGCGGGTGAGCGGCCTTGTCGCACCTGAGCTTGAAGATGTGCTGCCATTCAGCCAGGGAGGCCGTGACGATAATCTCGGTCTTGGTTGAGTTGGGGAGCACGGAGCGGGCTTGCTGAGGGGACCAGCCCATCTTGAGGAGGTCGATATAGGCAAGTTCTGCGCCCCGGCAGGAGGCCAGCCATTGCCAGTCGGGGGTTATATCAGAGGTAGCTTCGGCGCGGTTCAACATTTCTAGGCGGCCGAACTCTCCCTCTTCGACGTCCACCCAAGGCGGGATCACGAAGGCCACCCCGCCCCCGTAGTTGCAATAGCGGGTGCTCTCCTGGGCGTAGCTGGCCGGGCGGTGGCGCACGATCTCATGAGTAACGCCCCTGTCGCAGACGATCTTTGCAGTAAATGCCGCCAGCTCGGGCCATGTCTGGATGTCTATTGCCTCCAAGGCATGAACCCGAGCTCCCACATATTTGATAGCATCGCGCCCACACCACTCGTTAAAGGCGCGGCGGTTGCCAACCAGCAGCCAGTTATCAAGGTCTGAATACTGGAAGATAAAGGGATGGTCGGGGTCAACCTCTCCCAAATGAGACAGGCGCTCTTTGGGCACGCGCCACACCTCCCAGCTATGCTCAATCATGGCAAGGTGGCCCTTGCCCTCCAGCATGGCCACGAACTTGTGGGCGCTGGTGGGGCACTTGCCGCCATCGCATACCCGACACGACAGCCTGTCAGTTCGATCTTCCTCCGCGCTATATAATTCGGTAGGCACCTCCCCGGAGCCATTGCACTCCGGACACTTTGCCCAAGCCTTGTCCTCCGACTTGTAGCAGGTCCGCCCCGCCGCTTCTATCAGCCTCAGCGGTCGACCGAATGTATATGGCAATTCTTCGTGCCCAAAGGCCGCCAGTATCTCCACGCTCGGCTTTACTAAAATCATCTCGTTTCTCCCCTATCCCAGCGCCGCCAGCTCGGCCTGGAGTTGTTTCACTTCGCTGTTCACCTTGGCCATCACGTCCGGGGGCTTAAACACCACCGCCTCGGCCCGCGCCACCCGCGCCTCCAGCGCCTCCATGTCCAGGCGCTCCGGGGCAGCCTCTTGTTCTTCCTCGGGCACCCCGGCCCAGGCCTGCTCCACCAGGTCGGCGATGGGTTCCCAAGTGCACTCGCCCTGGTGATTCAGGTACACCGCCTTACCCCCCTTGCGGGGGGTGAGGGTCTGACCGCGCCGGTTCATCACCACCCCCTCGCGGCTCACCCTGTAACTGGTGCCCGGGATCGGCCTAAACTCGCTCATGCCCCTACTTCCTCCCGCCCAATGGCGGCCTGAATTATTTTTTTGACCTTGTTTCCCACGCGGTCGTGGGTGAACCAGCGCAAAGGCTTGCCCTTGGCCTTTGCGTACTCCACCTCCACGCCAGTGCTGGCCCCGATATAATCGTTGTAATTGACTACGAAGACCTCGTCGGCTAGATCGATTTTGGCCAGATGCAGCCTATCCATTTCCTCCGCGCAACCTTCGTTCTCGGCCAGGTGGTGAACAAGTTGCTCGGCATTGGCTAACTCTTCGCTGTACCAGCCGGGTAGCAGATGCAGGCCCATGGTGATGGAACGCTCGTCCCGCTCGATTATCCAGGCGACCACGGCCATTACGTCACAAAACCTCGAAGAGCCGCACAAGGTGACGACCTTGGGCCTCTCGCTCATAACCTTCTCCCCTTCCCCCGCCCCGCCCCGGCGGGGCCGGCCCAATTGCCGGCCCCTCTCCGTGCCTCTGGTGACCTCGGGGGCCTGTATATTCCACCGGCCAGGCCCCCTTCCTGGGGGTTTTGAAAAGTGGCCGGGGCCGTGTTGCCCCTAGCGCCGCCGGGTCCAATCAACATTGCTCGGTTCTCCACTATCGCCTCGGCCACTTGTCAAAACCTCCCATCTAAAGGCCCGGCCGGGGGCCGGAGGGGGTGCAACGGCCCCCGGCCGGGGGTGCGGGCATCAAGGGTGTTTGCCACGCAGCCAGCCCGCCAGCCGCGCCCCTGGTAGTTCACTCGCGCCGGGCAATAGAGGCGTTGGCCCACATGACAAACTCGTCCAGCTTGGTCATGGCCAGGGACTTCTCCCGGCTCTCGGGACACAGGCTGTCGATGGTGCGGGCCAGGGCCTTGGCCTCTTCCCTGATTTCCTCGTACTTGGCGGGCTGCCCGTCCTTGGGCGGGTGGTAGGTGAATCTCAGATCGATTTCGTCCAGCATTGTCTTTCTCTCCTTCTCCAACGGGCCGCGCCTGTTAGGCGATTACCGTCACGTTCTCCACCTTGGCCTCGGCCAGGCGAAACTCCAGCTCGGCCTGCACGTTGGCCATGGCCTCCAAGCGCCAGCGCCCGCCGTCCGCCTCGAACAGGGCCAGACCGCCGCCGGGGCGCACCCGCAGCTTGAACATGCTCATGGGCTGCATCACGTCCACAAAGGTGCGATAGGGCCTGAGCTTGACGGTCTCCTTTAGCTCCGTCCGGACCAGACTCCCGCTGCCGGCCTTGAGGGTCACCGTCTGGGCCAGGCCGTCGTCCTGGTGCACTGCCTCGGCCTTGTCCACCAGGCTGGTGGCCACCTCGGCGCAATACTCCAGATCGCCCAGGTCCGCGCTTAGCTGCGCCTGCTCGGCGTCGGCAGCGTCCTCGGGATCGTCGTAGTTGACCTTGCCGTCGCTGCCTTCCCGGCGCACCGGCTTGCGCACCAACACCGGCTTGCCGCCCACCCGGACCATGCCCAGGGCATCGGCGTTCACAAACCCCGAGGCCAGCATGATCACGAAAGCCTCCTGGGGCAGGAAGCTGCCGAAGACCACATCGGGCAACACCTGGCCGCAGTCGGCCACCATGAACATGTCCCGCTGGCGGAAGTCGCCAAAGGTGGCTCCGTAGAGCTCCACCAGGGTGGGGCTCTTCACCTGGGCCATGAGCGGTTCGGCCAGCTTGTCCAGGTTGCCCTTGAGGTACTGCACCATGGCATCCAGGCTCACCACCTCCAGGGTGGGGGCCGTGGGGGCCATGACCGCGTGCACCTTGCGGTTGGTGTACTCCCGCCCGTCGATGGGCAGCACCGTGGTGGTGCCCAGTTGCTCCTGCAAAAATTCCAACGCGCCTCTTTCCATGTCCTCTCCTTCTCGGCCGGGGCCGCGCCCCGCCTAGTTCACGGCCCCGATGGGGCCTTTCTTAGGGTTTTCCTCGGCGTCCTCGCCCTGGTCGCCGCCTTGCTCTTGTTCGTCGAACAGGGGCGTCCTGTTGCCCATGGCCATGACCGCCTTGCCGTTCTTGACGAACACAAACACCCGCTTTTCCTCCGGCTTGGGCGGGGCCAGGGTCGATTTGACCTTGTAGGTGAGCAGGCCCACGTCGCGGTCCTTGTCCGGCTTTATGGCCACCTCCAAAACCACCTTGCGCATCGCCTTGGCCTCGGTGTTGGGGTCCATGATGTTCTCGGCCATGGCCGCCAGTTCCCGGTCAAAGGTCTTTATGGCCGCCCCGTTGGCAATGTCGGCCACGCTCAAAACGTTTTTCATCTGCCATTCCCTCGTGCTCCTTTCAAAAAAAATCACCTGTCCAGGCTCCATGGGCAGCCTCTCCGGCGGCAGGGACTCGGGCAGGGCCACCGGCCCCGGACACCCCACGCACTCCAGGAGCGAGCGCATGCCCGCCGGGGCCAGCTCTTCTATCGCCTTCACGCTGGCCAGCAGACGCCGCCGCACCTGGCAGGCTTGCAGGCCGTCCGCGTTCAACATGTGCCCGGTCCACCAGGGGCAGCGGTGGGTGAAGGCCGCGGACTCCGCGCCTTCTGGGCCAGGTACTGGCGCACCGCCACCGCTGGCTCCAGTTTCAGGCGCTCGGGATGTTCGGGGTCCTTGGTCCATCGGCTCACTTCTCCCCAAATCTTGTTCAGGCGCACGCCCTCACTCACGCTCCCAGCTCTCCTCATCCATGGCCTTGATCAGCTCTCGCCTAAACCGCGACTGTAGGTCCAGGCGCACGCTATTGCGGAATGCCGGGTGCTTTATCTCGGCGAACATCTTCCTGGCCGCCATCTTGGCCACCGCCGCCAGGGCCGGCTGAACATCTTCGACCACCCGTGAGATACTTGTCCTCATGTCGCCGCCCCCTTGAAACGCTGCTCGTATATTTCCGCCGCCTCGGTCGCCGTGGCCGCCGGGATCACCTGGGGATTGCGCTCGTAGTCGGTGAGCTTGCACAACACCCTGGCCGTGTATTTCCCAAAAGGCCCCCGAACATAGGGCTTGTCCTCGGTTCCCGCGATGGGGTCGTCCTCCACCACCAGCCACCAGCGCTTGTCCTGGTCAGTCATCAGGCCCGCCCGAACAGCTTCATGCCGGGCCTTCTCCACGGCCGTGGGGGCCGGTCCGAGCAAACCCCCGGCTCCAGCAGCTTGCCCTTGGCGTCGAACTTGGCCCACTTCACTGGCCATCGGGTTCTCTTGCGCCGCAAATCCTTCATGCCCATGCATCAACTCCAAATCAGGCCCAGGCCCCAGGCCAAGCAAAAGCCCACGCTGAGCCAAAACATTCCCCATTGCCGCGCCCGCCAGGTGCTGATCAGCCAAAAAGGCTGGCTAGCCAGGCCCATCAAAGAGCCCCACCAAGCCCAAGCCCCGCCCGCCTGCACCATGGCCAGGGCTGGCGCGCCCAGGGCCAGGATCATAAACTGGCGCACCGCCTCCCAGGCCGGGGCCTTGCGGTCCTTGCCGCAACGGCCACAGGTCTGGTGCAGCCACGGCCCCCATCGGAGCACGGTCTGCCAGTCGTGGCGGCAACGGGGCGGGAAAAACCAGCTCATGACAACGCTCCGCACCTGGCCAAAAGGATCGCCAATAGGTTTGCCGCTATAGATATGGACACTAAGAACCTGACTCTTGGCCTGGCCCAGGCTGTGCCTGCCATTGCCCCTCGCGCGATTACGAGGACAAGAAGGCAACCAGCTAGCCAGCTCATGCCCCATGCCTCGCGCGGAATTCCAGCTCGGTGTTCACCGCGTTCATCAGCTCCTTGTCCTGGGGCGTTCTCTCTTTCCATTTCACCGCCGCCCACTTGAGCCACCAGGTGGGGCACTCTTCCACCGTCTTGCCCTTGAACCTGCCGGTGTGCACCACCATCTCCACGTCGCCGCTCACTTGCCTGCCTCCGGCTTCTTTGCCTTCACGACCTTGATGTAGCGAATCTCTATTGGCCACTTGGTGAACCCGTACCTAAGCCCCGCATAGAGCCCGAACCCCACCAAGAACGAAACGCCAAGAACACCAGCCCCGGCCTTTGCCAACATGACCAGCGTGTCTAGCATGCCCCCACCTCAAAAAGACCCCCAGCCGCTCCACTGCGCGCCGGCTGGGGGTCTGGCTTGGGTTCTGGATTTGGGTTGGTCTGTCTGTCCCCCGTGGGTGTGGGGGACTCCGGGCTCCGGCCGCCTGGAGCATCTTGGGCGCGCGGCTGGCCGGGGGCCGGTTGGGGGGCTATGCGGATGTTCACCGGCCCGGCGCAGGCGCGCATGCAGGCAGGCGAGAAATACTTGCGTCCGTTGTGATCGGTGCGCTCCCTGGCCTCGCGCAGGGCGCAGGCCCAGCAGCAGGTCACGCAGTTGTTGCCCTTGCGGGTGCAAGCCACGTACAGCTTGCGGTCCTCGGCGTATTTGCAATCAGGCAGCATACCGGCCCAGGGCCCAGGAGTTGGCGCAGTTGCCGCAGAGCTCGCCGTCGCCGTCGGGGTTTTCAATCCAGCCGTCCGGCGGGGGCCCCTTGAAATAAGAGGCCTCTTCCTCCCACACCTCGGTGTGGCATTGGGCGCACTCGTGGCGGTGTTGCTTTTTCGTGTGAACCAGCCAGGCTGGGTCTACGCAAGAACCGCCGGGATAGGTTTTCCCCGGGTACAAGTTTAGTTTTTTTATGTCTTTAGGCGGCATGGCGGCCCAGGGCCCAGGAGTTGGCGCAGTTGCCGCAAAGGGCCCCGTAGCGCTTGGGCCTGGGGTCGGGTATCCAGCCCAGGGGCAAGGGCAAGTCGCTATGCACCTCGGCATGGCACTGGCCGCATTCGTGACGCTCCAGCTCCACGGGCGGAAGACTTGGCTCAACCGGCCCATATCCAAAAATGATGTAGTGGTCACTCATCAGACACCCCCTCTTATGCGGGCCATGGCCTCGCTTATCTTGTCCTGGCCGTTGAAGCGCTTTTTAAGTTCGGCCAGGTCCTGCATGGTTCCCACCGCGCGGGGCCGGAAGCCCAGGCGAGCGGCGGCCTTCAAAACTGGATAAGGCAGCAGTCCGCAATCGCTCACCGGCCAGGACCCGCAGGCCATGCCCAGGGGCAAAAAGGAGCTTGCCGGTGCCATCTCTACGCCTGCCATGATCTTCTCCTGGCCGGTCAGGGCGTCAGGCCCGCACCCGACTCTCCCTTGCCCGGCCTGTTGGTGGTTCACTTCTTGGCCCCTTTGGGGCCGCCCTTGCCCATGATCACCGCGCCCAGCTCCCGGAGCTCCTTGTCGGCTGCCTTGAATAGGCGCTCCAGGGCGGGCCGTTCCTCTTGGTCGATACGTCCGTCTTTCATGGCCTCGGCAATGCCCTGGGCCAAAGACCCCAGGCGGCCCACCACGTCGTTCATCTCTTGCAGCGGATTGCCGCTGTGTTCCAGGGCGTCCATGTCGTCCACCGCGCGCAGGGCGGGCCAAATAAGGCACTGCTCCACCCGCCGGGCCCGGGAAGCGAAATGTATGGCCATCACGTCGGCCAGGCGCATATGGGAATCATCGTGGCCTCTTAGCCGGCTGTAGAATGTGCTGTAATGCACATCAACCAAGGCGGCAGCCCTGGCCACCACATCGCCTCGCTGTTCCACTGTGGCCACCTGGTGGCACACTTCGCGGATGGGCCCCGCGTTCACCAGCCGCACCTCTTTCAAGACCCTTAGATCCATCTCGTAAAATCTCCGCTATCTTTTTTGTGGATTATTAGGCAGTTAGGTGCCATGGTTTATCTTAGGCCCGACTTGCCTCGGGGAGGCCCGGCGTGTTACATTGCTTTACAATTTCTTCCGCTCGCTCCAAGGCCGCGACGCGGACGAAATCGCTAAGCTTGCGGTGGTCTATCTGGGCGGCGCGCTCAATCAGGGTGCGGTGCGCATGGGTGAGGCGAACATTGACCGGCCTGCCATTTAATCTCGTTACGTTGTTTTTTCGCTCTGCCATGGCCCATAAATACAACGTAATGTTTTACGATGTCAACCAAAATAACACATTACGCTATATTTATGGCTAAAAAGGCGATAACACTAGAAAAAGAGGCCGAGTTCCGTAAACGCATAAAGCGATTGCGGATGGGAAAGAGCCTCAAACAGGAGCAACTGGCGGAGGTTTTAGGGGTTAGCCAGGCCCTGGTGGGGGACTGGGAGCGCGGCCGTTTGGTGCCCTCTCTGGGGGCCGCCCTGGCTCTGGCTAGGTTCCATAGTGTTAGCCTTGATTACCTGGTTACCGGCCAAATGCCTGACGGCACGCCCGCCGATCCGGCCGAGGCGGCCTATTGGAAAGCCGAAGCTGAAACCGCCCGCGCCAATGAAGAGCGGGCCAAGGCAACCGAGGGCGAGGCCGTGGCCAGCCGCAGCCGGGCCGAGGAACGCGCCGAACTGTTACAGGCCGAGGTGAACCAGCTAAAGGCCGAGCTGGAGGGCCTGCGCGTCCAGACCGTGGCCAAGGTTCTGGGCGATGAAGAGAAGCGCCTGCTCACCGAGGTGGCCGACGCACTGGGGGTGCCCCTGGATCACGGCCTGTCCGGCGTCCTGACGCGCGTGCACGCCAACCTGGCCAGCGCGGGGGTTCTATCCCGGCCAACCGTTCATGAGGCCCCGCCCAAAAAAAGCGGCTCAAAAGGACAAAAGCCCCGCCAGGCCAACTCATCCTGATACAAGATTGGCTGGCCCAAAAAGGCCGCACATGACCACGCCCCGCCTGCCCCGTGAGGGTGGATAGATGAAAAGATGGCTCCCAGCCTGGGCTGATCGATCAATTTTTATTATTCTTGTTTTATTCGCCGCTATGGAATCTTGGCGCTTTTTTATTTTTCTGCGCATCTATTTGCAGAACGGCATATTTCCCTCGCGGGCCCAAGGCGAAGGGGTTGCACTCATAACAGCCTTGGTTTTACTTGTTGCCTACACCACTGCCCGCCACTTTTTTTCTAGAAATAACAACAAGGCAGCTTAATAAATATGGGGGCGATTCTATATATTTTAGCTCCTTTTGGGGGGGGCTTTATTGTTGGTTTTATTACGAATAAAACCCTGGCATTAATAGTCGGGTGCCTCGCTGTAGGGTTCGGCGGGTGCATGCTGAACGCCAAGCGTAAAGACCGCCAGGAATATAAAAGGGACCTCAGAAGAAAAGGGGTTGATACCGCTGGAGCCGGATTCTTTTATATTGTGATGATGTTTATTGTCTATGCCGTGATCGCCTTTTTGGGGGCCGGCTTGGCGAAGCTACTTGTATGATCCGGCTTGACACCACCCCCTCCCATGACTAGCCTATGAACATATCAGGCCCGCACCTGACTCTTTCCTTGCCCAGGCTGGGAGCTCCCCGGCTTGGGCATTCCGCTCTACATCCAAGAGCACCTGAGAGCCGCCGCCATGCAGCGCGGTAGGCTCCAGAGCACCCAGGTATGCCCCAAGTGCAAACAGCGCGGCAGGTACGCCCTCAAGACCTACGATGGGGTCACGGTCCTGGAATGCGCCTGTGGCCAGTTCGCGGCCACCAAGGGCTTTAGGGTCCGGATCGGCCATCGGGGCCGCGACCTGCATATCTACCACACCCAGGCGGGCAAGCGATTCGCCTCCTTGGAGGAATCCCAGGCCGCCCTGGAAACCATCAGGGGGGAGATCAAACGCGGCGTCTTCGACCCCGACCTATGGAAGCCCACCAGCCCCCTGGTTTGGGAAAACTACCTAGCCGAATATCTTGCAAGGGAAGCCTCCCGCGTTGAGGTGGGGGAGATCAGCCCGGCCACCCTACGCAAGAAAAAGTTTTGGGCCAAGCACCTGGCGGGCCTGAATGGAAACAACCTCAGGGAGCTACAGGACGCCCAGATTCGAGACTTCGCGGCCGGCCTGGCCTACCTGGCCCCCAAGACCCGGGCCGACGTGTTGCAGGAGCTTCGCCACATCCTGGCCGAGGCCGTGTATTGGAAAGATATACCTCGGGCTCCCCGGGTGCCTGGGGTCAAGATAGACCGCAAGGCCCCGCCTTGGATCACTCAGGAAAAACAAGAGGCCATCTTGGCCAAGGTGCCGAGAGAACACCGGCCCATCCTCAGATTCGCCATGCAGTACGGCTGTAGGGTCTCCGAGGCGTGCAATCTCACCTGGGGGCAGGTGTACCTGGCCGAAGGCGTGCTCGTCCTCTCAGGGACCAAGCAGCGCCGCGACAACCCTCTGCCCATAGTTCACTGGTTTGAGACGTGGGCCCACATGCAGCCCAAGGCCATGCCCCATGTCCCGGTGTTCACCAACCCCCAGGCCAGGAACGAGGCGGGCGGATACACCCCCGATTTTCTACGCGGGATTTGGAACACGGCGGCCGAGGCGGCCGGCTATAGGATCAAGCTCAAGAACGCTACCCGGCACAGCCTGGGCAATAGGTTGCGGAGGGATGGTTGGGACGAGGGGGCCATTGCCCGGATGCTAGGGCACTCCAGCACTCAGCACACCCGGCAGTTCTATGTGGACACGGACGTGGAACTGCTTAGGGAAAAGCTGCTCCGTACACACCGCGTACACACCGCCAAAAACAGCGACACAACTAGCTGATAATTCAACGCATTATTTTGGATTTGCGAGTGCCATCCTCACACGGTGGAAGTCATGGGTTCAAATCCCATCCGGCCTACCATTAATGATTTTAAGGAGTTAGCTTCTTTTCGAGGCTAACTCCTTTTCTTTTTTGACGTAAAAATGTAGGCTACCCGCAGGCTATTTGGTTTCACCCAAATCCTAACCTTTTGGCCGGATCTAATTCGAGGTGACCCTCAGAATCGCCTCCGGGTGGACCGTCTTATCTCTCGAATGACGTTACTGGCTCCCATGACTGGTCTCCTCTCTGCCCAAGACCAGATTCCAGGGACCAAAACCAGACGGTCAACCCTAACTTATTTTCAACAACCAAGCTGTGCCACTTTCCATGACGACAAACAGTTGGTCCTCCTAGCTTGCCAATAGCCTAATTTTCCTGAAGTTATCATGAGTTGGGAAAACAGAAAATTTCCCGCGCCAGGCGGCTCATGGGACCAGGGCGAGTGAATGCCTACCTGCGCAAGGTATTGAGCAATCTGACCCTAGACGAACTGGATTTTTAAAGGGGTATTAACCTGTATGATCCCACGACCTTGCGAAGGATTTTTTTTGGAAGAAATTGGGGGGAGGTGAGTTGAGAGATTTAGCCCCGCTGGTTTCAGCAGGGCGACCTATTTCGCCTGATCCAATAGGGATTTCAACCCGCCAGGCGGGCAGGCATTGCTTAGGTCTGTTGGACCCGCCGGCCTCCAGAAGCACGCGGCGGATTATCGCGGGTTCCAAGCCCGCTCCTGAGCGCTCCAGCAGTCTTGGCTGTTCTTTGCCCTGCCGGGCCGCTACGGTATCTTTGTTGCGCTAAATCGCGGTTCTTAGCCAAAAAACGCACTCAGTGGGTGCCCTTTTTCTTAAAAACCGCAAACTCAGTGGCTGCGGCTCCAATCTCCACCCACTCTTCCACCATCTGCTCCAGCGACACGCCCCTGGTTTCGGCCAAGGAAAGAATTTTTTCATGCCCTTCCTGCGAAACCACGATAACCAACTCGATCTTTTCCTCGGGATCCATGCCAATCGTCCTTTTCTTGATGTTTACCTCAAGGTGGTGCTGATCAATCCGGGAAAGCGGTGGACCCCATCTGTTGGACAGCTTGGCGGCGTTCTTAAGGTGGATGGCGTTTGTTGTTTTCATGCCGCCGCTTCGATCAGTCCCGCCATGGGTAGGCCCCAGTATGCCTCGTCTGGCGTTCTTCCGCCCAGGCTGGAGTGGGGGCCGCCGCTGGTTGTAGCATGAACTGTAGCCGACCCGCCTGCGCCAAGCGAGCGAACCCAGATAATGGGCATCTGCACCTTTTAAATTCAATCTGATGTTTTTCATGGTCCAGTAGGTTAGCTGAGTTAGTCCAAGTGCAACCCTACTGGCTCGTTGCTGCATTCAAAGGTGTAGCCGACAAGTTACAAACTTGCTTGATTATCAGTCGAATGATTCGGCTGTAGCTTGCAGCAGCTACCCCCAAGGCACAGATCATGGCCGCAATAATCAGTCACCACCGGCATAGCCGGTGGTATGAGGAAGGCCCCTAAAAGGGGCCATTAGTTCAGTTCAAGCCCCAACTGTTCTTGGTCTTGTTGGAACTTCTCTTGCTCCCTGATGTATTTTCGAATGCCTTGTTCGTCCCAGCCC
>JAIPEN010000015.1 GCA_021737145.1 Desulfarculaceae bacterium
CCACGCCATACATCCTTCACCCCTTCACAGCTCATACTTGTAAAAACTGTGAAAGGGGTACCAGTGGTGCATTTTTCAACCGCCCATACCTCCTCATTCAAGGGCGGACACTGGTACATTTTCGCTCCGGCGCTTATACGGCATTCCTGGAGTTACGCCCTGATTTTTTGGCAAAAAAACTTCAAGAACCAGTCGAGGAAATACTACAATTTTCGCGGTCCTTTTCCGGCCGCGTGCCAGGCAAGCCGGCCGGGAGGCTCTGGACCGAGGCATCGGGGCCAGGTTCAAAAGCATGGAGGGAGCGTGCCAAATTGCGCTTGAACACCTTTTTAATTTTGACCTTGGCCTTTTGGGCCGCCTTGGGGTGCGCGGACATGGCCGTGGCCGCGGGCGCCGCCCCCAAGGAGAATTTCCAGCAAATCTATCTGCAGGCCCGGGAGAATGATCAAAACCTGCTGGCCGAAAAAGCCGCCTTGATGGCCATTAAAATGGGCAAGGCCCAGGCCCTGGCCCGGCTGCTCCCCAAGCTGAACCTGGAGGCCACCGGCGGGCTGCACAGCTACGACGACAAGCAGTCGCCTCCTCCCGACTCCGGAGGGACGGACAACAGCGACCAGCATTACGACAGCAAGAGCTATTACCTCAGGCTTCGCCAGACCCTGGTGGACTTTTCCCAATGGGCCCAATTGTTCAAGGAGCGGGCGGTCAGCCGTGGCAGTGATTACAAGCTCAAGGGGATCGAGCAGAATTTAATCCTGCAAATGGCCCGTCTTTATTTCAGGGTGGTGGAGACGCAGGTGGAACTGGAACTGACCCAGTTCGAGATCGGGCTGCTGGAGCAGAGCCTGGCCTCGGCGACCCGGTCGGTGGAGTTGGGCCTGATCCCGGCCGTGGAGCAGCAGAAAACCAAGGCCAGCCTGGACCTGGTCAATGCCCGGGCCATAGCCACCAAGAACAATCTGCTCAACCTGCTCGAAGACATAAGCGTAAAGACCGGACGCCAGCATCACCGGCTGGCCGGCCTGGCCGACCTGGGGCCCTTGCTGGCCCCGGACCCGCCCGATGCCCAGCACTGGATCTGGCTCTCTCTAAAGGGGAACCCAGACCTGGCCGCCAAGAAAGAGGCGGTGGAGGCGGCCAGGATGGAGTTGAACGTGCAGAACTCCGGGCACCTGCCCTCGCTGGAGCTGGCGGCATCCCATGGCTACAAGGACGAGCTGGGAGGCACCACCCCCACGGAAAACGACTCCAGCTATGTGATGATGCTGCTGAAGTTCCCTATTTTCGAGGGCGGCATGATCAACGCCAAGGCCGGCGAGGCGCGCTACCGCCTGTTGGAGGCGCAGAGACGCTACAAGGAATACACCCGCAAGGTCAAGAAAAACACCCGGGCCTCATTGACCAACATTTTTTCGTCGGTGGCCATGGTCAGGGCCCTGAATACGGCGGAGCATTCCAACCTGGTGGCCTTGCAGGGGTCTCAGCGGGGTTTTGAGTTGGGCACGGTCACCACGGTGGATTTGTTGCAGAGCATGGCGCCCTGGCGCCGCGCCCAAATGGAGCTGATCAGGGCCAAGCATCAATACATCCTGAGCTGGCTCAGACTCTACAAGACCATGGGGACCCTGGGGGAGGAGCACGTGACCTTGGTCAACAAACTGCTGCGGCCTGTAAACTAGTTTGGCAATATTTTATAATGGTTGAATGTTGTCGCCGCGTCCGGGCCCTGGAGGCCGGGCGGCCGGGGTCAAGCGGGCCGCCCGAAGGACGTCCAGGGAGGCCCAAGGTGAGCGCCCCCCGTGTCCGGGGCCGGCCCGCGCGCCTTGGAAAAACTGGCCTGTTGCAATCAGCGGGAATAGGGCTTTACCCGGCCCGGCCGGCCAGATGATAATGCCTACCGGAGTACTTAGAGCGGCAAAAAACGGCCCAAGCTTTGAAGCGGTGCATTGATCGGGGCGGGTCGGCCGCCCGCGAGCCCCTCACTTTCAAGACTGGAATAACAAATGTCTGCCAAAAGCATCTTTGCGGTCGGAATCGCCGGGGTGGGATTGCAAAGCGGGGTGGTTTACCTCGACCTGGCCAGCCTTTCCATAGACAAGCGCGACGAAAAGGGCAAGCCGGCCAGGGAGGTGGCCCTCAGGGTGTACTTGACCACCGAGGCCACCATGGAGGCCTACCAATACCTCAAAGGCGCCCTGGACCGGCTGACCGAGATGGGCGTGCTGACCAAAAAGGATGCCGACGGACAGCCCGAGCTTGGCGAGGATGACGGAGCCGCCGGCGCCGTCCAGGGTCCCCGGAGCCCCAACTTCTCTGATTCCTGATCCCCGGGGCTTCCAATATGACTAAACCAGACACCGGCACGGCCCAGGCATCCCCCAAGGGCGATGCCGGGCAGACCTCCCGCACCATGTTGCAGTGCCTGGTGTTCTGCGCCCGTTTAAAGGGGGCGGACCTGTCGGTGGACCGCCTGGTCCATGAAAACTCCATAGAACAAGACGAAGTGGGAATCGACGACCTGGCTCTTATCGCCCGCCGCTATGGTTTCAAGGCGAGGGTCGTAAGCCCGTCATGGAAAACGCTGGTGGACCTGGGGCCGGTCTATCCGGTGGTGCTGCTGCTCAAAAACGGCCGCGGGGTGGTGCTGACCGGGGTCGGCCAGGGCGACGGTCAACGGGTGGCCCAACTGGTGGACCCCCTGGCCGACCGGCCGGGGGTGCTGGAGCTGCCCTTTGAGCGGCTGGAGGCGCAATGGAGCGGCCGGGCCTTGCTGCTCAAAATGCGGGTCAAGCCGGCGGGCGAGCGGGGGGATTTCGGCTTCTCCTGGTTCGTGACCGAATTGATCAAGGAAAAAAAGCTGCTCTCCCAGGTCCTTTTGGCCTCGCTGATTTTGCCCATCATCGGCCTGGCGGTCCCCTTCTTCTTCCAGATAGTCATTGACCGGGTGTTGGTGCACCAAAGCCTGACCACCCTGGGCATCCTCTGCGTGGGCGTGGTGACCGCCCTGCTGTTCGAGGCCGCCTTCGGTCTTTTGAGGCAATACTTCTTGCTCTTTTCCAGCCGCCGCCTGGACATCCGCCTGGCTCAGAGCACCTTCGCCCACCTGCTCAGCCTGCCGCTGGATTTTTTCGAGCGCCGCTATGCCGGCGTGCTCACCAAGCACATGCAACAGACCGAAAAAATCAGGAGGTTTTTCACCGGCCGGCTGCTTCTGGTGTTTCTGGACATCTTCTTTTTATTCGTGTTCCTGCCGGTGCTCTACCTTTACAGCCCCAAGCTCACCCTGTTGGTCCTGGTGTTCACGGGCATCATCGCCCTGGTGGTGGGGCTGCTGATCAGGCCCTTTCGCAAGCGCCTGCGCGAGCTCTACGCGGCCGAGGGCGACAGGCAGGCGCTGCTGGTGGAAGACATCCACGGCATCGCCACGGTGAAGGCCCTGGCCCTGGAGCCGCGCTTTCGCCAAAAGTGGGACAACAAGGCGGCCCTGGCCGTGGGCAAGCACTACAAAGTGGGCATGATCTCCAACTTCGCCCAGAACGCCACCAAGCTTTTGCAAAGCCTCATGACCGTGGCGGTGATCGCGGTGGGCGCCCAGGACGTCATAACCGGGGCGCTCTCGGTGGGCGCCCTGGTGGCCTTCCAGATGCTGGCCGGTCGGGTGTCCGGCCCCCTGGTCTCGGTGGTCTCGCTCGTACACGAATACCAGGAAACCGCCCTGTCCATCCGCATGCTGGGCGAGATCATGAACGCCAAGCCCGAGAGGCCGGCGCTCAAGGCCGGGCTGCGCCTGGACCTGCGCGGAGACGTCACCTTCGAGCGGGTGTCCTTCACCTACCGGGGATCGTCTTTGCCGGCCCTGAGCGACATAAGCTTCAACGCCGGGCCCGGCTCGGTGTTGGGCCTGGTGGGGCGCAGCGGATCAGGCAAGTCCACCCTGGCCAAGCTGATCCAGGGCCTCTACACCAGCCAGGAGGGGATCATCCGCCTGGACAAGGTGGACATACGCGAGATCGACACCGCCCACCTGCGCCGGAGCATCGGGGTGGTCCCCCAGGAGAGCTTTTTGTTCCGGGGCACCATCCGGGAAAACATCAGCATCACCAAGGTGCACGCCTCCTTCGACGAGATCGACCGGGCCGCCAGGATGGCCGGGGCCGACGAGTTCATCGAGCGCCTGCCCCAGGGCTTTGACACCTTTTTGGAGGAAGGCGGGGTAAACCTCTCCGGCGGCCAGAAGCAACGGCTGGCCATCGCCCGCGCCCTGATCACCAACCCGCGCATCTTGATCCTGGATGAAGCCACCAGCTCCCTGGACCCGGAGAGCGAGGCCATCATCAAGACCAACCTGGGGCGCATCGCCAGCGACCGCACCGTCATCCTCATCTCGCACCGCTTGACCAACATGGTGGACGCCGACTCCATACTGGTGCTCAAGGAGGGCGCCCTGGTCTGCCAGGGGACCCACCGGGAGCTTTTGGAATCCTGCGAAGCGTATATGAAAATGTGGGGGCAGCAGGTGGGCAACGCCCGGGGGAGAATCGCAGAGCCTTGAAGCCCGACAAGCCGCAAAACCCGCGCGGAATCCTGACCGGCTTTTTGCCCGATTCCGAAGCCATTCTGGCCAGCCGTCCCCCCCGGACGGTGAAATGGGTCCCCATCCTGTTGGCGCTTTTGCTGCTCTCGGCCCTGGCCTGGGCCTATTTTTCCAAGGTTGACCGCCTGGTGACCGCCCGGGGCAAGCTGATCTCCACCACCCCGGTCATGGTGGTGCAGCCCTTGGAGCGCTCCATAATTCGCTCCCTCGACGCCCGCATGGGGCAGATAGTCCAGAAGGGGCAACTCCTGGCCACCCTGGACCCCACCTTTGCCGAGTCCGACATCGCCCGGCTCCGGGGCGAGCTGGCCGTGGTCAAGGTGAGGCTCAAACGGCTGGAGGCCGAGCTGGGCGGAAAGCCGTTTCCGGCGGGCGACCCCAAAGACCCCGAGCATCAGCTACAGGCCATTCTGCTGTTCAAGAGCCGGGCGCAACACAAGGAGCTGCTGGCCGAGATATCGGAGAACCTGGCCCGCCAGCGGGGGCTTTTGCGGGCCAAGAAGGTGGAGCTGAAGCTCCTGCGCAAACGGACCAAGAACCTCGCCGAGATCGTGCGCATGCGCTCGCTGTTGTTCAAGGAGAGGCACGAGAGCAAGCTGAAGGTGATGGAGGCCCAGCACCAGTATCTGTTGGCCATGGAGCACCTTGAGCAGGCCATCGGGGCCGTCGAAGCCCTGGAGCACGAGATCGTGAGGCTGCAATCCAAGAAAAAGGCCATGGCCCTGGGGTGGCAGCTCAACACCGCCGAGGAGCTGGCCAAGACCAGGCAGATGCGCGACAGGCTGCGCGAGCAGCTGAACAAGGCGGCCAGGATCGGCGAGCTGGTGGAGCTCAAGGCCCCGGCGGCGGGCATGGTGATCAAGGTGGCCTCGGTGGCCCCGGGCTCGGTGGTGCAGGCGGCCCAGCCCGTGTTCACCATCACTCCCCTGAGCACGCCCCTGGAGGCGGAGATAAGCATCAAGGCCAGGGACATCGGTTTTGTGCGCGCCGATTCGCCGGTGCGGCTGAAGCTGGACGCGTTCCCCTTTCAAAAGCACGGCACTCTCCAGGCCAGGGTGCGCAGCCTGAGCGAGGACGTGGTGCCCTTTACCAATGAAAAGGGCGTGTCGGAATTCGTCTATCTCGGCCTTTTGGACATCCTCGATGCCAAGCTGCGCGCCACCCCCCCGGACTTCAGGCTCATACCGGGCATGGCCCTCACCGCCGAGATCAAGGTGGGCGAGCGCTCGGTTTTGTCCTACCTGCTCTATCCCATCATAAAGGGCCTGGACGAAGGCATACGCGAGCCCTGATCCTCCGGGCGGGCCACAAAAAAGCGGCGGCCCCGAAGGGCCGCCGCCTTGCGTGCGGGGTGACCGGCTACTTGTAGCAGCAGAACACCTGCTGTTGCAGGATGGTCACCTTGTCGTTGAGGAAGCGGGCGTTGTACCCGGCGTTGCGCAGGATGTTGTAACCCATCTCCGCGCGCAGGCCGGTGCGGCAGTGGGTGATGATCTCCTTGTCCTTGGGCAGCTCGCTCACCCGGGCCGAAAGCTCGTCCACCGGGATGTTCACCGCGCCGGGCAGCATGCCGCTGGCGGCCTCGGCCTTGGTGCGCACGTCCAGGATCAGCATGCCCTGGGGCTTGTTGCGCACGATGTTCATGAACTCGTCGCCGGTGATCTCGCCGGGGTGAGGCCGGGGCAGGTAGAAGATCTTGGTGCTGACCATGTCCCTCTGGGTGGGACCGCCAACCTTTTGCCAGCCCTTGAAGCCTCCCTCGAGGATGGCCACGTTGCCGTAGCCCCAGGATCCGATGGCCTTGGCCAGCTTGCCCAGCTGGTCCATGTCGGTCTGGTCCGAGTACAGGACGATGTAGGCCTTGCGGTCCAGGGGGAACTGCTCGCGCTCGGCGATGACCTTGTCCTTGGGGATGGCCACCGCGCCCTGGATGTGGCCCTTTTTGGCGGCCTCGACCCCGCGGGTGTCGATGACCACGATGTAGCCCAGGCGCTTTTTGACAAACTCTTGGGTGGTCACCACCGGCAGGCCCGCCTTTTTCCATGCGGGCAGTCCGGCGTGGAAGACCTTCACGTTGGTGTAACCCTTCTTTTCCGCCAACCTGGCGGCCATGGGCGAGAGCACTCATCTGAAGCCTTGGCAGTAGAAGATGACCAGGGCGCTCTTGTCCTTGGGAAGCTTGCCCATCATCTCGGGCATCTTGGGGAAGGGCATCATGACCGCGCCGGGGATGTGGCCCTCGTAGTAGCGGATGGGCGGGCGCGAGTCCACCAGGGTGTAGCCGCCCTTTTCCGGGCCCTTGGCCACCAGGGCGGACAATTCCTTGACCCCCATGACCTGCTTCTCGGGCACCTTGATCTGGGGCTTGGCCACGATCTCGGTGGCCACCAGGTCCGAGCCCTGCTTCACGTAGCTCACCCGCACCGGGATGGGCTTCTTGAGCTTCTTGATGCTCGGGACGTTCTCGACCTTGGTTTGGGGGGTGAACTTGAGGATGATGGTTTTGCCCGGAGCCACCATGACCGAGATGGACTTGGCCTTGTTGGACCGGCTCTGGAAATCGCCGGCCACCAAGTTCTTCATGTCCTTGAACTCGCTGTGGCACTTCAGGCATTTTTTGGCGGACATGTTCTCGGCCGCGGCGGGCGAGGCCACCAGCCCCACCGCAAGGGCGGCCAGGCCCAGCAGGCCAGCCGTCTTCCACGAAAACTTCATGAACTACCTCCGTTAAAAAATAGCTTGCCAGGGGGACCCTTGGCTCCCTTGGCTCATTTCTGGAGCCTTGCGCCCATGGGCCAGGGCGCGGACTTGCTCAATTAGTTATGAATATCAGCAACTCCCGTGCCATTATGGGCGGAGTCCCTAATATTATTGTAATTCAATTGGTTGCGCCGATGAAGCCCCCCGGAAAATATTTTCACTATGGTGCAAGATGTTAATTTAATTAACAGGTGATAAAGTTCGTATAGCGCAGGGGGTGGGAAACTGGGCCACCCGGGGCGGAGAAAGCCCCGTCCCCGCCTTAAGCCGCGCCATTTTTGGCCCGTGGCAACGGCAGGGCTGCCTTTTGGCAGGCGATTTGCTTTATACAAGGGCGGTTCCATTGCGGCCCGGGGGTCCCTAACACGGGCCATAAGCTCAAGGCACCGATTTTACAGTTTATTTTTCCCGCAGCCGCCTGGGGGCTCCGTTTAACGGGTTAAGGCTGCTTTAACAGGTGTTGATTAACACCAGGTAACGAATATGGATCTGACCAGTCATTGGAAAACGGTGATGAACACCATGCAGGACGGCCTGCTGGTGGTGGACGAGTTGGGCGCCATCGTGGCCCTTAACCCGGCCGCCGAGGAGATGACCGGCTATGGCCAGGGCGAACTCCTGGGCCAGAGTTGCGAGGTCCTGGACTGCACCGGCTGCAAGATCCTGGGCGAGGGCCCGGGCGGGCGCTGGTGCCAGCTTTTCGTGGATGGCCAGGTGCGGGCCAAGCGCTGCACCATCACCAACAAGGAAGGCCGCCAGGTGCAGGTGATCAAGCGGGCCTCGGTGCTCAAGGACGAAGGCGGCCGGGTCATCGGCGCGGTGGAGACGCTCATCGACGTGAGCGAGCTGGCCAAGAAGGAGCGGGAGATCACCGATCTGAGGCGCACCATCGAGGGCCAGGAGGACGGCCGCTTCGGCCTCCTGGGCCGCTCCGGGGAGATGCAGCGCCTGTTCTATCTGGTGGAGAACGTGGCCGCCAGCGAGGCCCCGGTCCTCATCCAGGGCGAGAGCGGCACCGGCAAGGAGTTGGTGGCCCGGGCCATCCACCAGGCGGGCCCGCGCCACGACAAGCCCTTCATCAAGGTGAACTGCGCGGCCCTGAACCAGAGCCTGCTGGAGAGCGAGCTGTTCGGGCACGTGCGCGGGGCCTTCACCGGGGCCGAGCGCACCCGGGTGGGGCGCTTCGAGGCGGCCCACGGGGGCGACATCTTTTTGGACGAGATAGGCGACGTGCCCCTGGACACCCAGGTCAAGCTTCTGCGGGTTCTGGAAAACCGCGAGGTGGAGCGGGTGGGCGACCACCGGCCCATCGAGGTGGACGCGCGCATCATCACCGCCACCAACCAGGACCTGGAGGGGCTCATCGCCACCGGCGAGTTCCGCGAGGACCTGTTCTACCGCATCAACGTGGTGCCTTTGTCCGTGCCGCCCCTGCGCCACCGCCTGGAGGATGTCCCGCTCATCGCCAACAAGGTGATCCGGCGCATCGCCCTCAAGGGCGGCAAGCCCATCACCGGGATGACCCCCAAGGCCATGGAGCGCCTGCTGGCCTACTCCTGGCCGGGCAACGTGCGCGAGCTGATCAACGCCCTGGAGTTGGCCTTCGTGCTCTGCCCCGGCGGGCTCATCGAGGCCGAGCACCTGCCCCCGCGCATCGCCGGGGCCTCGCCCTCCGCCCCGGGCCGGCGGGGACGCCCGGCCCTGGAGCGCCAACGCCTGGTGGAGGTGCTCAGGCAGTGCGGGGGCAACCAGTCCCAGGCGGCCAGGGTGCTGGGGGTGAGCCGGGTTACGGTGTGGAAGCGGATGAAGGATTACGGCATCAACCTGAGGACGGATATAGTCTGAGCCGGACCCTCCTCGATTTCAGCCGGTATCAGGCATTTATGGCGCAGACACGTTGCCAGAAGCCGGGTCTTGGCCTATTATGAATCCTTGCCCCCCCGGCCGGGGGCGAAGATACCCACGGCGAGAGGAATCATGGATCAGCGCGCGCTAATCACCGGCATCACCGGTCAGGACGGAGCCTACCTGGCCGAACTTCTCTTGGACAAGGGCTACGAGGTGTGGGGCATCGTGCGCCGCAGCAGCCTGCTCAACCGGCAACGCATCGACCACCTGCACCAGCCGCTCCAGCCCAACGGCGACCGGCTCCATCTGGTCTACGGCGACCTGACCGACGCCTCGAGCATCAACCAGATCTTGATGAAGGTGCAGCCCACCGAGGTCTACAACCTGGGGGCCCAGAGCCACGTGGCGGTGAGCTTCGAGGTGCCGGAATACACCTGCGACACCGTGGCCATGGGCGCGCTGCGCCTGCTGGAGGGCATGCGCCAGCTGGGCATCGACGCGCGCTACTATCAGGCCAGCTCCAGCGAGATGTTCGGCAAGACCGACAACCCGCTGCAAAACGAGGACACCCCCTTCCATCCCCGCAGCCCCTATGCCGTGGGCAAGGTGTTCGCCTACTGGATGACCATCAACTACCGCGAGTCCTACGGCTTCCACGCCGGCAACGGGATTCTGTTCAACCACGAGTCGCCCAAGCGGGGCGAGACCTTCGTGACCCGCAAGATCTCCCGGGCCGTGGCCCGCATAAAAAAGGGCCTGCAAAAAAAGCTCTACCTGGGCAACCTGGACGCCCAGCGCGACTGGGGCTATGCCGGGGACTACGTGGAGGCCATGTGGCTCATGCTGCAGCAGGACGAGCCCGACGACTACGTGGTGGCCACCGGCGAGACCCACAGCGTGCGCGACTTCGTGGAGGCGGCCTTCAACTACGTGGGCCTGGACTGGCAGGAGTACGTGGAGATCGACCCGCGCTACTTCCGGCCGGCCGAGGTGGAGTATCTGCGCGGCGACCCCTCCAAGGCCAAGCAAAAGCTGGGCTGGGAGCCCAAGGTCAGCTTCTCCGGCCTGGTGGAGATGATGGTGGAGGCGGACCTGCAGAGCCCGGACTAGGCCCGGGCCCGGCCTTTTTGGCCCATGAATTCGCTCTTCTAAAAAGGAGGGCGAATTTTTTACTTGACATATTTGGTTATTTGGCCAAACTTGCAAATAAGGAGGCCATACCCATGGAAGCAAACAGACAGAGCAGGCTGGAGGCCCGGGCGCGCATCCTCAAGGCCCTGGGCCACGCCTCCCGGCTGATGATCGTGGAGGAGCTGGCCGACGGCGAAAAGTGCGTGGCCGAGCTCACCCAGACGGTGGGCAGCGACATGTCCACCGTGTCCAAGCACCTGTCGCTGCTCAAGTCGGTGGGCCTGGTGCAGGACCGCAAGGAGGGCACCCAGGTCTTTTACCGCCTGCTGGCCCCCTGCGTGCTGGGCTTTTTCCAGTGCGTGGAAAACGTGATGGATGTTCAAGTGCAACGCCAGATACTTCTGGCCAAGTAGGAGCGGAGCGGCCCGCCATGCTAAAGGAACGCTACAAGCTGGTAATCATCGCGGCCCTGTTCGCGGCCGCCTATTTCGTGCCCTGGGGCAGCGAGGTGGTCAGGCGCTCGGGCCTGGAGGCCTTCCTCATGCTGCGGGAGTACGCCCGCGAGCATGTGCTCACCTGCCTGGTGCCCGCCTTTTTCATCGCCGGGGCCATCAGCGTGTTCGTGTCCCAGGCCGCGGTGCTCAAGTATTTCGGGGCCACGGCCAAGAAGATCCTGTCCTACTCGGTGGCCTCGGTGTCCGGCTCGGTGCTGGCGGTGTGCTCCTGCACCGTGCTGCCCCTGTTCGCGGGCATCTACACCCGGGGCGCTGGAATAGGCCCGGCCACGGCCTTTCTCTACTCCGGCCCGGCCATCAACGTGCTGGCCATCGTGCTCACCGCCCGCATCCTGGGCTGGGAGCTGGGCCTGGCCCGGGCCATCGGCGCGGTGGTATTCGCGGTGATCACCGGCCTGCTCATGGCCTTCATCTTTCGCAAGGACGACGCGGCCCGGGCCTCCGGCGAGATATACCTGCCCGAGGACGAGGGCGCCGGCCGCTCCCTGGGCCAGGAGTCCCTGTTCATGCTCACCCTGGTGCTGATCCTGGTCTTCGCGGCCTTTGCCCGCCCGGCCGAGGGCGAGGCCGGAGTGTGGGCGGCTCTGTTCGCGGCCAAGTGGTGGATCACCGCCGGGCTGCTGGTGGTGCTCATGTTCATGCTGCGCGCCTGGTTCCAGCGCGAGGAGCGGGTGGAGTGGGTGCAGTCCACCTGGGGTTTCATGAAGCAGATACTGCCGCTGTTGGGCGCGGGGGTGCTGGTGGCCGGCTTCATGCTGGGGCGTCCCGGCCACCCCGCCCTGATCCCGCCGGAGTGGATCTCGGGCGCCCTGGGGGGCAACGGCCTGGGGGCCAACCTCTTCGCCTCGGTGGCCGGGGCCCTGATGTACTTCGCCACCCTCACCGAGATACCCATTTTGCAGGGGCTCATCGGCGCGGGCATGGGCAAGGGCCCGGCCCTGGCCCTGCTGCTGGCCGGCCCGGCCCTCAGCCTGCCCAACATGCTGGTGATCGGCGGGGTCATGGGCTGGAAGAAGACCGCGGTGTTCTCCGGGATCATCGTGATCATGTCCACCATCGCCGGCCTGATCTACGGTTCGGTGTTCGCCTGAGCGGCGGGGAGCGCGGCGCATGGACGGCATAAAGAAGATAAACGTGGGCGGCGACACCATCGGCATCCGGGGCCTGGACGCGGCCATCGAGGAGCTGAAGGCGCACTACGCCGACAAGAGCGACCCCGAGGTGGCCCAGGCCATGCTGGCCCGCTTGGAAAAGATCAACTACTTCGCGCCCACGGCCCGGGATGAATACGCCGCCGCCCTGCTGCGCGAGTTCCGCAAGGCCCTGGGCCAGCCCTTCGAGGCCGGGGAAAGCGGCGGGCTCAGCGTGCGGGTGCTGGGGCCGGGCTGCCCCCGCTGCGAACAGCTTTTCCAGCGGGTGACCAAGGTGCTGGCCGAGCTGAACCTGCCGGCCGACCTGGAGGCAATCAAGGACACCAAGGAAATAGCGGCTTCCGGGGTGCTGGTCACTCCGGGGCTGATGATCAACGGCCAGGTGAGGAGCACGGGCAAGCTGCCCACCGAACAGCAGCTGAGCCAATGGCTCGGCCAGGCCGCGAAGGAATAAACCAAAAGGAGCGAGGATCATGGAGATAAAGGTTTTGGGCCCTGGCTGCCCCAAATGCCACCAGACCGAACAGATCGTGCGCGAGGCGGTGGCCGAGGCCGGGGTTGAGGCGGACATCGAGAAGGTCACCGGCACCATGGACATCGCCGCGGCCGGCGTCTTCGGCACCCCGGCGGTTATCATCGACGGCGAGGTGAAGATCGTGGGCAAGGTGCCCGGCAAGGACCAGGTCAAGTCCTGGCTGGGCTCGTAGCCAGGGGGAAAGGAGCACGCCATGCGGTTGCTGGAGGAATGGTTTCCCGAGTTCGCGGCCGAGTTCGACCGGATCGACGAGCTCTACAAGGAAAAGCGCAGCATCGATGAGAAGACCTATCAGTTCATCTGCTTCGCCCTGTCCATAAAAAACCGCTCCAAGCCGTGCCTGCTCAAGCACTTCTTCGGGGCCCTGGAGGCCGGGGCCACGGTAAAGGAGCTGGCCTACATCATGGCCCTCACCTTCCGGGAAAGCGCGGGCGGCGACGACTGCTGGACCCACGATGCCCTGGGCGACTACAAGCAACTCATGGCCGAGGGCATCGGCAGCCGGGAATGCTGCGCCAAGTGAGGCCGAGCAAAAAAGAGGAAAAACACATGCTGAAGAAATTCTGTGGCTGGGGCCTGCTGCTCCTGGCCCTGTCTTTGTTGACGCCCGCGGGAGCCGGGGCCAGCGGCGCCGCGCCGCCGGCCATCCCGGTCAAGGGCATGGTCACCCTGGTGGATCTGGGGGCGGACAAGTGCATCCCCTGCCGCATGATGGCCCCCATCCTGGAAGAGCTGAAGCAGGAGTACAAGGGCAAGGCGGCCATCGTGTTCCTGGACGTGTGGAAGGACCGCAGCCTGGCGCCCCGCTTCGGCATCCGGGCCATTCCCACCCAGGTTTTCTATGACCGCCAGGGAAAAGAGACCTTCCGGCACGAAGGCTTTTTGAGCAAAGAGCAAATCGAGCTGGTCCTGGAAAAGCTGGGCGTTGCCAAGCCGGCCGCCAAATAAACCGTAAGCGGGCGAGGCGGGGTTTATGTGGGAGCAGTGGTTCCTGACGCTGAACTCTTGGATCACCAGCGGCAGCCTGGCTGCCCTGGCCGGGGCTTTGTTGTGGGGCGTGATCAGCGTGGCCCTCAGCCCCTGCCACCTGGCTTCCATTCCCCTGATCGTCACCTATGTGGCCGGGCAAGAGGTGGCGGTGCGGCCCCGGCGGGCGGCCCAGTACGCCGGGTTGTTCACCCTGGGGCTGTTCATCACCATCGCCCTGGTGGGCGTGGTCAGCTCCCTGCTGGGGCTGATGCTGGGCGGGGTGGGGCCTTACTGGGCCCTGCTGGTGGGGGCGCTTCTGCTCTGGGTGGCCCTGGACATGATGGGGATCAAGGCCCTGCCCCTCTCGGGCGCCTTGCTGGCCCGCTTGCGGGTGAAGGGCCGCGGCGGGGCCTTTGTCCTGGGCCTGGGGTATGGGGTGCTCTCGGGCTCCTGCACCTTTGGCTTTATCGCGCCCATCCTGGCCGTCATCACGGTGCAGAAGGACATCGTGGCCGGCTCGGCCATGATCCTGCTCTTCGGGCTGGGCCATTGCCTGCCCATCGCCCTGGCGGGCAGCTCCACCGCGGCGGTGGGCAAGCTCTTGGAAAACGCTTCATTCCAGAAGGGCAGCCTGTGGTTCAAGCGCGCCGCCGGAGCGGGCATCGCCCTGCTGGGGGTCTATTTCATTCTTTCGCCTTGGATGGGTGCTTAGCCCGTCCGGGACAAGAGGTGCCAAGGTGAATAAAGGACATTTGGCCAAGGCGGGCCTGTCGGCCCTGACGCTGGGGTTGATGGTCCTGATGACCATGGGGGCCTCGGCCGGGTCGCCGCCGGCCATACAAAGCCTGGCCCAACTGGTGGAGCATTACGACTCGGCCCGCTGCGCCGAGTGCCACGAGGAAATCCACCAGCAGTGGTCCCGCTCCCACCACGCCCGCTCCCTCATGGGCCTGAACAACTTCAGCTTCATGTCCAAGTACCTCAAGAAGGGTCCGCTGTCGGTCAAGAGCCCCGGGGAGGCCACCCTGGCCAACTTCTCCTGCGCCAAGTGCCACCTGCCCCAACTGCTGGACACCAACGACCAGGTGGCCAAGGAGCTGGCCGAGGTGATCCGGCGGGATGACAAGACCGTGATCGCCAAGCTCAACATCGGCTGCCTGGTGTGCCACCAGGACAAGGCGGTGGCGCACCACAAGCCCGCATCCGGGGTGCTCTACGGCGGCCGCGAGGTGAAGGAGCACGAGGGGGCCTTCAAGCAGGTTCGGAAGAGCCGCTTCATGTCCTCGCCCGCCTTCTGCGGTCAGTGCCATGGCCTGGGCCCCAACTTCGAGTTCACCCCGCCCATCCAGTGCGCCACTCTTTACGGCAGCTATTTGCACGCCTACGTGCCCGGGGGAGGCTCCCAGACCTGCCTGGACTGCCACAAGCAGGGATCGGACCATACCTTCGCGCCCGACTTCAGCGACAAGGCGGCCACCGGCAAGCTGTACGCCCGGGCTTTGCCCATGAGCGTGGAGGTGTTGCCCTACACCTTCCATCCGGGGCACGGCGAGAATCATCCCCGGGTGGTGGTGACCGCCTCCATCCGCAACCTGGCCGGCCACCGCCTGCCCGACGGCTGACCCTCCCGGGCTCAAGCGGTGCTGTACGCCACCGCCACCGACGAGAACAAAAAAACCGTGTACAGCCGCGAGCGCATCTACATGCCCCAGTGCGGCAACAGCTTGGGGCAGGTGATGGTGCTGGGGCCGGACAAGAAGCTGGGCATCATCCGAGACACCACCTTCCAGCCCTGGGCCACCAAGCGCGAGGTGTTCGACATTCAACTGAACAAGCCGGCCCGGCGCCTGAAGCTCAATCTCCGGCTGGTCTACCGCCTGCGGCCGGGCGACGAGATCCCCGTGCATGACTGGACCCGCACGGTGGACGTGGCGGGCTTGTTCCCCCAAGCGGCCCACTAAAAAAGGCCGGCCCGGGGACGCCCCCGGACCGGCCTGACCTTGCCTCGTTGATTGGGACTAGGCGATCATTTCCAGGAAGGCCTCGACCCTGGTCTTGAGCTGCTCGGCGTCTTCCATGCTGTAGTCGGTATCGATGCGCAGCACCGGCAGGTCGCCCTCCTCCACCTTTTTCTCCACCGGGATGGCCTCCATGGCATAGGGCTGGCAGAACTGCAGGCCGTAGTGGATCACCCCCTGGGCCTTGTAGTCGGCGGCCATCTGCTTGATGTGCTCGGGCCGCTCGGGGTTGGGGGTGAACACCGCGCAGTCGATCTTCCAGTAGCGGTCCACGATGGCCGTCATCAGCTCCTCGACGGTCTCGCCCGAGGCCTCGGTGAGGTTGCGGGTGCCGCGTTCGCCCACGCAGGACTCCTCGCCCACCACCACCGCGCCGGCGCTCTCCACCACCCAGGGCAGCTTCCAGTTGGGCACCGCCATGGGACAGCCCGAGAAGAGCAGGCGGGGAGCCCCCTTGGCCGTGGCCCCCTCGCCCTGGGCGATGCGCTTTTCCAGCTCATCGCAGAGCTTGTTCACCGAGCCGGTGAAACGCACCGGGTCGTCGTAAAAGGCCACCTGATTGATCAGCAGGGCGTCCAGGCCGGAGATGGGGGCCGGGTCGGAGGCCCTGAGCTTGTACAACCGGTGCATGGCGGCCCGCCGGTTGTTCACGATGGCGATGCCCTCCTTGAGGCGCTCGGCGGTTATCTCCACCCCGGTCAGCTCCTCCATGGCCTTTTTGAAGCGGTCATACTCCGCGGCCAGCAGGGCCTTGCCCTCTTTGGTGTGCATCTGGGGCAGGTCCATGACGTAGAGGTTGGGCACCAGGTCGTTGAGGGTCTCGTAGGACTTCTTCTTGCCGTCGCAGGTGTTCTCGCCCACGATCATGTCGGCCGATTCCAGATAGGGACATACCTTGCCCAGCTTGAAGCCGAAGGCGCTCTTGATAAGGGCGCAGGTGTTGCGGGGCAGGTACTTGTCCACCTCCTCGGTGGCGAAGTCGGCCCCGGTGCACAGGCCCACCAGGGTGGCCCCGGTGGCCCTGACGATTTCCTCGGGCACGAACACGCAGAACGAGCCCACCACTTTCTTGCCCTCGGCCTGGCCGTCGATCAGCTCCTTGATGCGCAGGCCGTGCACCTCGCTCATCACGAAGTTGAAATACTCCATGCCCTCGGGCCGGGCTTGCTGGCTGAGGAATATGTCCTGGTATCCCTGGCCCAGCACCTCCAGGAGTTGGTCGTGGGCGGCCAGGTCTAGGCCCAGGCTCTGCCACATGGCTTTGTAATCTTCGCTCACTACTGCCTCCCCTAATCAGGTGGTTGGGTTTTATCTGGCTAGAATTTTGAGCATAGCCGGGGAGGGCCGGGCGGACAAATCGTTAGATTAGCTGGGCAATCAGTATAAGAATAGATCAGGCCGATACAGGGCCGGCCATCGCTTTTCGGGCAGGCCGGACGCACTGGCCACATGAAATACGCGAACAAAACACAAAAACCCCGTCCCGGTGGTCCGGGACGGGGTTCACGCCTAGATTCGTCTAGGCCGGCAGGAGCCTAGGGCCTACCAAGAGTTGCGGGGCTTGCGCTCCTGGGCCTCGTTGACCCTGAGGGCACGGCCGCCCATCTCGACGCCGTTGAGGGCCTCGATGGCCGCGTTAGCCGCCGATTCGTCCATCTCCACGAAGCCGAAGCCCCGGGAACGGCCGGTCTCACGGTCAGTGATGACCCGGCTGGAAATAACGTCGCCGTGTTGGCTGAACAGTTCGGCCACGTCTTCGTCGGTGGCGGACCAGGGCAGGTTACCCACATAGATCTTCTTGCTCACGTATCACTCTCCAAACAAAAGAAAAACCGGTCACCCCACCAATGAGGTGACATCTGCGATCCTAGTCAGGCCTTGAATATGCAGGCTGTAATTTGGCGCGGTCGCGCCTGTTTAGACCAGTGCAATCTCGGGCTCCAAGTTGGATCAGTGCCTTAGGCAATACCACTAGTGCATATGGTTGTCAAATGGGGATTTATAATTTTTTTAACCGAATCAGGGCAGGTTACAATTTTTTTAGACGTTCTTGCGGGCCCCGCCCAGCTTCATGACTTCTTTTTTGCGCAGCCGGATGGACTTGGGAGTCACCTCCACCAACTCGTCCTCGGCGATGTACTCCATGGCCTGCTCCAGGGTGAAGCGCCGCGGCGGGATGAGGCGCAGGGCCTCGTCCGAGGCCGAGGCCCGGATGTTGGTGAGCTTCTTTTCCTTGGTGATGTTCACCGCGATGTCGGTGCTGCGCGAGTTTTGCCCCACGATGAGCCCGGGGTAGGAGGGGTCGCCGGGGTTGACGAAGATGGAGCCCCGGGGCTGCAAATGGAAGATGGCGTAGGCCACCGCCTTGCCCGACCGGTCGCTGACCAGCGAACCGTTGCCCCGCCCGGCGATTCCCCCGGCGTGGGGGGTGTGGCCGATGACCAGGGTGGTGAGGATGCCCGCCCCCCGGGTGTCGGTGAGGAACTGGGAGCGGTAGCCGATGAGACCCCGGGTGGGCACCTCGAACTCCAGGCGAGCCCGGCCCAGGCCGTTGTTGAGCATCTTGGTCATCTTGCCCCGGCGGGCCGAGAGCTTTTCGGTGACCACCCCCACGAACTCGTCGGGCACGTCGACCACGGCCAGCTCCAGGGGTTCCATCAGCTTGCCGTCGATGGTCTGGGTGATGACCCTGGGCTTGGACAGGGAGAGCTCGAAGCCCTCGCGGCGCATGGTCTCCACCAGCACGGCCAGTTGCAGCTCGCCCCGGGCGCTGACCTTGAAGGTATCGGTGCCCTCGCCGGGCGCCACCCTGATGGAGACGTTGTACAGGGTCTCCTTTTCCAGGCGGGCCTTGATCTGGCGGCTGTTGACCAGCTTGCCCTCGGTGCCGGCCAGGGGCGAGGTGTTGATGGAGAACTCCATGGACATGGTGGGTTCTTCCACGTTGATGGTCGGCAGGGGGCGCGGGTCGTCGGGGTCGGCCAGGGTGTCGCCGATAAAGGCATCCTCCACCCCGGCCACGGCCGCGATGTCCCCGGCTTGGACCTCCTCGGCCGCCACCCGCTCCAGGCCCTGGTAGGTGTAGAGCTGGCTCAGGTTGAAGTTGCCCGCGTTCTCGCCCTTTTTGAGCAGGGCCACCGGCTCCCCGGCCCGTAAGGCGCCGCCCACGATCTTGCCCACCGCGATGCGCCCCACGTAGTCCGAGTAGTCCAGGTTGGTCACCAGGAAGCGCAGGGGGTCGTCGGGGTCGTAGCTGGGGGCGGGGATGTGCTCCAGGATGGCTTCGAACAGGGGCTCCAGGTTGCGGCCGGTGCCGTCGGGCTCGGTCAGGGCGATGCCCGCCTTGGCGTTGGTGTATAAGACCGGGAAGTCGAGCTGGTCCTCGTTGGCGTCCAGGTCGATGAGCAGGTCGTAAAGCTCGTCGAGCACCTCGTTGATGCGCCGGTCGGGCCGGTCGATCTTGTTGATCACCGCGATGAGCGGCAGGCCCTTGGCCAGGGACTTGGAGAGCACGAAGCGGGTCTGGGGCAGGGGGCCCTCGCTGGCGTCCACCAAAAGCATCACCCCGTCCACCATGTTCAGGGTGCGCTCCACCTCGCCGCCGAAGTCGGCGTGGCCCGGCGTGTCCACGATGTTGAACTTCACGCCGCTGTAGGTCACGGCCGTGTTCTTGGCCATGATGGTGATGCCTTTTTCCCGCTCCAGGTCCATGGAGTCCATGACCCGCTCGGCCACCTGCTCGTTGTCCCGGAACACCCCGCTCTGCCAGAGCATGGCGTCCACCAGGGTGGTCTTGCCGTGGTCCACGTGGGCCACAATGGCCAGGTTGCGCAGGTCCTCGCGAATGATCTTGCCGGTGCTCATGGCTTTTTTGTCCGTCCTTAACAAAGCAGCAAGCCCCTGGGCCGGTGTAGGACCAGGGGCGGTAAAGACACGACTCAACCCTTACCACAAAACCTCCCTTTGCGCCCCCCGCGCACGGCGGTTGGCCGGCGAAAGGCGTTTCTCTCCGGCGTACGTTATATTTTGCAAACTATAGCGATAGCCGATACGTCAGCGGGTGGCCGGGGTATGGACGCTTTCACAGATATTTCATTAAATGTGAAATTTGTGTTGACTTCATGGGTGTAACCGATATGTAATGGTTACACGGCAAGAACATCGGATCACCCTATGAACCCTCCCTGGGAGGCGCCGTCCCCATGCCCCAGCCCCTCAAGCGCAACACTCTGAAAGAACAAGCCTATCAGGCGTTGCGCGACATGATTGCCAGCCACCGCTTTTCCTCGGGAACCTGGATCAACGCCGAGCAGTTGGCCAAGGAGCTGGGGGTCAGCCGCACCCCGGTTTGGCAGGCCCTCAAGCAATTGGAGGCCGAGGGCCTGGTCAAGCATGAGCCCAACCGTGGGGTGCGCATGGTGGAGATGACCCCGGAGATGGCCGTGGATCTCTATGAAGTACGCGGGGTTCTGGAGGGACTCGCCGCCAGCCTCATGGCGGCCAACCCCCCGGGCGCCGCGCTGGGACGCATGGAGAAGATCCTGGCCCGCCAAAAGCGCTCCGTGGATCAGGGTGACTCGGTGGCCTATTCCCGCACGGACTTCGAGTTCCATCAGGTGCTCTACGAGGCCTGCGGCAACTGGCTGCTAGGGGAACAACTGGACAACATCAAGAGCAAGGCACGCCCCTTTGTACGCGACATCTCTCCTATTCTTCCTGATCTCTTCCAGGACCACTCCCTCTTGGTGCAGGCCCTGAAAAAGGGCGATGCGGCGGCGGCTTCCCAGGCCATGGTGGAGCACAACCGCCGGATGCGCAGGCTGGTGGAAAACGCCCAGCTGGGCAAAAACGGCAACATGCCGGCCAGTAATCGGGCAGGTTGATGGTTGACAACAGATTGGCAAATTTGATACTAAACCGTTTTAGTAAAACGGTTTAGTAGACCGCTTCACCAAAACACTCGACCGCGGGGCGGGAGTCCGGCGGCCTGCCCTAATTGGGGAATATGGCCAACACGCCTAAAAAAGTGACCATCAAGGACATCGCCCGCATCGCGGAGGTGTCGCCCACCACGGTCTCCCTGGTGCTCAACAACAAGAAAGGCGTGGGCAAGGAAACCCGCTACCGCATTCTGCGCGTGGCCAGCGAACTCAAATACACCCCCAACCTCATGGCCCGCTCCCTGGCCAAAAGCCACTCCGACATCATCGCCCTGACCATCCTGCAGGCGCGCAACGCCCTGTTCATGGAGATCGCCGACGGCGCGGCCGAGGCGTTCAATGAAAACGGCTATTCCATCATGATGGCCTCCACCTACGACGACCCGGACCTGGAAACCAAGGAACTGGCCAGCGCCCGGGCCCGGGGAGTGGACGGCTTTTTGATCACCTCGGCCCAGGTGGAGAGCCCGGGCATCTGGGAGCTGGTGGAGGACGGGGTGCCCCTGGTCTCGGTGCTCAGGCGGGTGCCGGGACTGAGCAACCTGAACTACATCATGGAAGACAGCTTCAAGGGGGGCTACCTGGCGGCCGAGCACCTGATCAAGCTGGGTCACAAGCGCATCGGCATTGTCAAGGGCACCCCCAACACCACCACCGGCATCGGGCGCTTCGAGGGGGCCGTCGCGGCCATGAAGGATAATCGCGTGCCCGTGGACGACAAGCTCATCGCCCCGGGCGAGTTCGCCCGGGGGGCGGCCTACCTGGCCACCCTGGCCATGCTGCACCTGCCGGACAAGGAGCGGCCCACGGCCATTTACGCCTGCAACGACGACATGGCCATGGGCGTCTACGAGGCCACCCTGGACACCGGCCTCAGGGTGCCCGAGGACATGGCCCTGGTGGGCTTCAACAACGCGCCCTACACCTCGCTGCCCACGGTGGCCCTGACCACCATCGACGTGCAGGCCCACGAGATGGGCCGCCTGGGGGCGGAGCGACTGATCGACATCATCAACAAGAAGCGGGGCCACACCAAGCCCTTGCAAGTGATTATGGAGCCCAAGCTCATCGTACGAAACAGCTGCGGCGCCCGGAAAGAGGACGAGCCCGCCTCCTGAAGAGGGGCGGCGCCGGCTTCCGGTGCCCGGCCGACAAATGAGGATGTAATAAAATGGCACTCGCCTTTGAAAAGCTGCATTGGCACAGCAAGCTGGAGGTGGCCGAGTATCTGGTCCCCGCCAGCCTGACCGAGGCCCTGGACATGCTGGCCTCCCACGGGGGCAAAGCCCGGGTCATCGCCGGGGGCACCGACGTGATCCCCGAGCTGCGCAGCAGAAAACTCGACGTCTCGGTGCTGGTGGACGTGTCGCGCCTGCCGGACATGGACGGCATCGAGGCCGACGGGGACGACATCGTCATCGGCGGGGGCGTCACCCACGCCGCGGCCGCGGCCTCGCCCCTGATTCAGGACAAGGCCTCCGCCCTGGCCACCGGCTGCGGCTGGGTGGGCTCGCCCCAGATCCGCAACGTGGCCACCCTGGCCGGCAACCTGGTTTCCGGCCAGCCCGCGGCCGACGCCTCGGTGCCTCTTTTGGCCCTGGACGCCGAGGTGACCATCGCCTCGGCCAAGGGCGAGCGGGTGGTGCCCTTGAGCGAGTTTTTCCTGGGGCTGGGCCAGACCGCCCTGGACCCCGGCCGGGAGATTCTGACTTCCATCCGCTTCCAGGCCCTGGCGGACAACCAAGGCTCGGCCTATCTCCGGCTGGCCAAGCGCAAGGCCCTGAACCTGCCCATCCTGGTCTGCGCGGTAAAGGCAACGGCCGACGGCGGCAACATCGCCTCCGCGGCCATCGCCCTGGGCCCGGTGGCCCCGGTGCCCTTCCGGGAGCGGGCCGCCGAGGAGTTCGTGGCCGGCAAACCGGCCACCATGGAGACCCTGACCCAGGCGGGCGAAACCGCCACCGCCACCTGCAATCCCCGCGACAGCCTGCTGCGGGGCTCCTGCGACTACCGCACCGAGATGGTCAAAGTATTCGTGCGCCGCGGCCTGACCGCCGCCTTGGCCCAAGCCGGCTGCACCGTGAAATAAGGGGACTCTCATGAGCACTGTGGAGCTTTCTTTCAAACTGAACGGACGGGAAGTCAGCCTGAGCGTGGCCCCGGACACCCTGTTGGTGGACCTGTTGCGCGAGGGCCTGGGCCTCACCGGCACCAAGGCCGGCTGCCGCGAGGGCGAGTGCGGGGCCTGCACCGTGCTGCTGGACGGCACCCCCATGAACTCCTGCCTGCTGCCCGCCGTGAAGGCGCAGGGCCGCGAGGTGACCACCATCGAGGGCCTGGAAAAGACCGACGGCAGCCTGGAGCCGTTGCAGGAGGCCTTCATGGGCGAGGGCGCGGCCCAGTGCGGCTTTTGCACCCCGGCCATGATCCTCACCGCCACCGCCTTGTTAAAAAACAACCCCGACCCGGACGAAGGCGAGATCCGTCACGCCCTGTCCGGGGTCATCTGCCGCTGCACCGGCTATCGCAAGATCGTGCAGGCGGTGCAGACCGCGGCCAAGGCCCGGTCCTAGGGAACCCTTTAAGGGGAAAGCCGTCATGCAAGACAAGACCCAGGAAAAGACCAAGACCCAGGTGCTGACCAGGGAAGAGAACGAACTGGCCCGCCGGCTGCGCACCGCCGACAAGCCCCTGACCGTGGCCGGAACCTCCATCGGCCGGCGCGACGATCCGCTCAAGGTGACCGGCAAGCTCAAGTACGGGGCGGACTATTCGGCCGAGGGCTTTTTGTTCGGCAAGATTCTCAGGAGCCCCCATGCCCACGCCCTGATCAAGTCCATCAACGTCAAGAAGGCCCAGGAGCTCGAAGGCGTGGCCGCGGTGCTCACCGCCGAGGACCTGCCCGGGCGCAACGGCTTCGGGGCCATCATCCCCGACCAGCCGGTTATCTGCGGGGACAAGGTGCGCTTCGTGGGCGACGGCGTGGCCCTGGTGGCCGCCGAGACCGAGACCATCGCCCACCAGGCCCTGAAGCTCATCGAGGTGGAGTACGAGCCCCTGCCCGGGATCTTCGACCCCCGCGACGCCATGGCCGAGGACGCCCCCAAGATTCACGAGGGCGGCAACATCCTCTCCGACGACAAGATGGTCAAGGGCGACGTGGACGCCGGCTTCGCCGAGGCCGACGTGATCCTGGAGCGCACCTATCAGGTGCCCTTTTTGGAGCACGCCTACCTGGAGCCCGACACGACCATGGCCATCCCCCAGCCCGACGGGGTGATGCTCATCGAGGGGCCCATGCAGGCTCCCTTCACCACCCGGCGCAACGTGGCCCCGGTGCTGGGCGTGCCCATCAATCAGGTGCGGGTGCGCCAGATCCACATGGGCGGCGGCTTCGGGGGCAAGGAAGACTCGCCTATCGATCTGAGCTGCCGGGCTGCGGTGTTGGCCCAGGCCACCGGCCGCCCGGTGAAGATCACCCTGGAGCGCGAGGAGGTCACCATCCAGACCGCCAAGCGCCATCCCATGATCATGGAGCTGAAGGTGGGGGTCAAAAAGGACGGAACCCTCACCGCCTTCCAGGGAGTGATCTACGACGAACAGGGGGCCTATGCCTCCCTGGGGCCCAAGATTCCGCCGGCCGGCGGCAGCCACGTGCATGCCATGGTCATGATGCCCGGGCCCTATGAGATCCCCAACGTCAAGGTGGACGCCTACCTGCTCTACACCAACCATCCCTACGGCGGGGCCATGCGCGGCTTCGGCGCGCCCCAGGTGCACATCGCCCATGAGCAGATGATGGACGAGCTGGCCGCCGAGCTGGGCATCACCGCGGTGGACATCCGCGAGAAAAACGCCTTCAGGCTGGGTTCGCAAACCGCCACCGGCCAGGTGCTGAGCCAAAGCGTGGGCCTCCGGGAGACCCTGGAATCCTGCGCCGACCGCTTCAAGTGGGACGAGCGCCTGGCCGCCACCGGCTGGGTGGACCAGGCCCACACCAAGCGCCGCGGAGTGGGCGTGGCCATGGGCTGGTACCGCACCAGCATCGGCACCAACGGCGACGGCTGCGGCGCGGCGGTGCACCTGCACGAGGACGGCTCGGTTCTGCTGTACTCGGGCATCACCGAGATGGGCCAGGGCGCCTTCACGGTTCTGCCCCAGATCTGCGCCGAGGAGCTGGGCATCATGCCCGAGGACGTGCGCCTGGTCAAACCGGACACCGACCTGGTGCCCGAGTCCGGCCCCACGGTGGGCAGCCGCTCCACCACCCTGATGGGCAACGCCATCATCCTGGCCGCCCGCCAGGTGAAGGAGTCGCTCATGGACACCGCCTCCATGATGCTCATGGTGCCCACCGAGCGCCTGGATGCCAAGGGCCGCAAGATCTACGACCGGGAGAACCCGGACAAGAGCCTGGACTTCGCGGCGGTGGCCGCCCGGGCCATGGCCGCGGGCAAGCGCATGATCGGCCAGGGCTGGTGGACCCCGCCGGTGCCCAGCCTGGACGGCCACACCGGCCAGGGCAGCCCCTATCACGTCTACACCTACTCCACCCACATGGTGCAGGTGGTGGTGGACGTGGAGACCGGCGAGGTTGAGTTGGAGGACTACGTGGCCGCCTTCGACGTGGGCAAGGCCATCAACCCCAAGGCCCTGGAAGGCCAGATCGAGGGCGGCGTGGCCATGGGACTGGGCTACGCCCTGATGGAAGAGGTGGTGCTGGTGGAGGGGGTGACCCAAAACCCCAGCCTACAGGGCTACCTGGTTCCCACCATGCTCGACGTACCCGACATCCAGCCGGTGATTCTGGAAGTGACCAACGAGCTGGGGCCCTACGGGGCCAAGGGCATCGGCGAGATGCCCAACATCCCGGCCACTCCGGCCATCATCAACGCCATCGCCCAGGCCAGCAACGGCAGGGTGCGCCGTCTGCCGGCCGATCCGGAGAGGATCTTCTGGGCCATCAAGGAGGCCGGGGGCCCGCCCCAGGACTAGGGGGCGGCGGGGCAAGGAAACCAAACGGGCGCGAGGAGCGCCCGCGAGACAAACGGGACAACCGAGAACCTACACCCTTACGGGAGGGAAAACATGAGCCGAAAATGGATGATCATCGCAACCTGCCTGGTGGCCTTCAGCATGCTGCTGGCCGTGCCCGGCGTGGGCGCCGCCGCCGACAAGGTCAAGATCGGCCTGATGTTCGGGCTTACCGGCCCGGCTTCGCCAATCGGTCCGGTGCAGATGAAGGGCGCCCAGATGGCCATCGACGAGGTCAACGCGGCCGGTGGCATTAAGCTAAACGGCAAACAGGTCATGATCGAGGCCGTGGTCAAGGACGACGAGACCAAGGGCGACGTGGCCGTGCGCCGGTTCAAGGAGCTGCGCAACGAGGACAAGGTCGCGGGCATCGTGGGCTCCACCTTCGCCGGCATCGCCAAGGCGCTCAACAACCAGGTGCGCCGCATGCCCATCCCCTACATCTCCGCCTGCGTGGCCCCCATGGACATGTTCGAAAAGGGCAAGCTGGCCCCCACCACCTTCGGCATCCACGGCACCGCCTACTCCATCGGCTTTTCGGGCGCGGCCTACATCGCCACCAAGCTGAAGCTGAAGAAGGTCTACTTCCTGGCCCCGGCCTATTCCTTTGGCCGCGACCAGTACAAGGGCGCCAAGGCCGCCTTCGACAAGTACGGCGTCGAGGTGATCTACGACGAGGCCCCGGTCAAGACCGCCGACTACACCCCCTACATCCAGAAGATCGCCCAGGCCAAGCCGGACATCTGCATGATGGCCCAGTGGGGCACCGGCGCCATCCAGGTGCTCAAGCAGGCTCATGAGCTGGGCCTGAAGAAGGACACCAAGATCTGGTTCAACTGGATGACCAACGTCTTCGGTTCCGGCGTTCCCGCCGAGGCCCTGGAAGGCGTCTACAGCCTGATGAGCTGGTACTGGAACCTGGAAGGCTTCGCCGACAAGGCCGTCATCGCCGAGGGCAAGGCCTTTGTGGACAAGTACACCAAGGTCTACGGCGACCCGCCCGATCCCTATGCCGGCATGGCCTACGTGGGCTGCAAGGAGCTGATCCGCGGCATCGAGCAGGCCCAGAGCACCGACCCCATGAAGATCGCCAAGGCCATCATGGCCAACCCGACCTTCCCCAGCATGAAGGGCCCGGGCACCTGGCGCATCGACCACCAGCCCGTGTTCAAGTACGGCGCCTTCGTGGTGCAGGGCAAGAGCCCGGCCGACCGCAAGGGCAAGTGGGACCTGGTCAAGGTGATCGGCGCCTACACCGGCGACGACTACCTGCCCCCGCTCAAGACCGAAGGCTACTAGGAAACATCGTGAGCATAACTCGGGGGGGCGGCGACGCCGCCCCCCCGTTCAACCCCAACCGGACGTAAGGATCATGGGCGAGTCCATACTGGCAACCTCCGGAGTCACCAAACGCTTCGACGGCCTGGTGGCGGTGGACGACATCACCTATCAGGTGAGCGAAGGCGAGACCGCGGGCATTATCGGGCCCAACGGCGCGGGCAAGAGCACCTTTTTCAACCTGCTGACCGGATATTTCCGGCCCAGCGAGGGGCAGGTGCACTTCAAGGGGCGCGACATAACCAAGCGCCCCTCCTATGAACGGGTGATGATGGGCATTGCCCGCACCTTCCAACTGGTCAGCGTGTTCGATTCCATGAGCGTGATGGAGAACATGATGCTGGCCCGGGTGCGGCAAGGGCAGGACTACAAGTCCAAGACCCGCTTCTTTTTCAAAAACGCCCATTACCGCGGGCTGGAAAAGGAATGCGCCGACGCCCTGGACACCCTGGGCATCGCCGACAAGGCCGACGCCCTCACCGGCGACATGGGTTACGGCGAAAAGCGCGAGCTGGAGATAGCCATCGCCCTGTCGCTCAACCCCAAGATCCTGCTCCTGGACGAGCCCTTCGCCGGGCTGAGCCTGGTGGACATCGCCCATATTTCAGAGGTGATCAAGAAAATCAAAGGACAATTCACCATTGTGATCATTGAACACAAGATATCCAAATTGATGGACCTGGTGGAAAGTCTGTGCGTGATAAACGAGGGGGCCTTGGTCTGTAACGGCAACCCCCAGGAAGTGATCTGCGACGCCAAGGTCAAGGAGTGCTACTGGGGCAAGGAAGACATGGTATGTTACTGAGCGTCGAAAACCTCGACGTCTGCTACGGCCACGCCCAGGTGCTGCACGGCGTATCCATGCATCTCAACGAGGGAGAGCTGGTGTGCGTGGTGGGGCGCAACGGAGCGGGCAAGACCAGCCTGCTCAGGACCATCGGCGGCTTCATGAAGCCGGCCGGCGGCACGGTGGACTTCGATGGCCAGCGCATCGACGGCCAGCCTCTGGAGCAGGTGGCATTGTCGGGGCTCAAATACGTCTACCAGGACAAGCGGGTCTTCGGCGAGCTGACCGTGCGCGAGAACATCGAGCTGGCCGCCTATCCCACCCAGGTTGGCCTGGACGAGGCCATCGCCAAGGTGGTGGACATCCATCCCAAGATGAATAAGCTCCTGGACGCCAAGGCCAAGGGCCTCTCCGGCGGGGAGCGCCAGATCCTCTTGATCGGCCGGGCCCTGATCGGCGATCCCAAGCTCTTGTTGATCGACGAGCCCACCGAGGGGCTGGCCGCCATCATCATCGGCGAGATCATCAACATCCTGGCCGCCATGAAATCCAAGATCACCATGGTGGTGGTGGAGCAGAACCTGGCCACCGTCTCTCGTCTGGCCGACCGGGTCTACGTGATGAAGGAGGGCGTGTTCTCGCGGGAGATAACCGACGCCGCCTCCATCGCCGACCCGTCCACCTACGAAGACGAGCTGTAGGCAAGGGGGGTAGCAAGCATGTTCAGCAAGATAGAAAAAAGCCCCATCCTGACCTTGGCCCTGGTGACGGTGCTGTTTCTGCTCTACGGCTACGCCACCAGCCTGCCCAAGATCACCGACTTCATCATCTTCTGCATCTTCGTCATAGGCTTCGACCTGCTCTACGGGCACATGGGCCAGCTCAGCTTCGGCCACATGCTCTATCTGGGAGCCGGGGCCTATGGCTGCGGGATGTTCGCCTATCACGTATACCCCGACCCCTTCCTGTCCATCCTGGTGGGGGTGCTGTTGGGCGCGGCCCTGGCCGCCCTGCTGGGGACGGTGGTGGTCAAGACCTCGGCGGCGGCCTTCGCGCTTTTGAACCTGGCCCTCAACGAGGTGGGGGCCTACCTGGCCCTGAGCCCGCTGCACGAATGGACCGGCGGCGAGGACGGCCTGAGCCTGTTCTTCGAGAGCTACGGCTGGGTCGACTTCAACGACTCCACCTTCCGCTTCTACTTCTGCCTGGGCGCGCTGCTGTTGGTCATCCTGGTGGTGACCGCCTTCGTGCGCTCGCCCTACGGCATCCTGCTCAAGTCCATCAAGGAAAACGAGACCCGGGTCAAGTTCTTGGGCTACAACACCTTTGTCTACAAGTACGTGACCTTCATCATCTCCGGGGCCATCGTGGGCTTCGCCGGCGCCCTGACCAGCGTGAACCTGGCCTACTGCAACACCAGCCTCATCGCCCCCACCCGCAACGTGGAGGTTATCTTCGCGGCGCTCATGGGCGGGGCGGGCACGGTGCTGGGCGCGGTGGTGGGCGGCACCGCCTTCATGACCATCAGCAACTACCTGGCCTCCTACATCGTGCGTTGGGAGATGTTCCTGGGCGTGGCCCTGCTGGCCTTCGCCTTCTGGTTCCGCAAGGGGATATGGGGTTATGCGCGCAAACTGTAGCTCATACGATCACGGCCAAAGACAAGGCATGCAGCCATGATTAACTTCATTCAGTCCATACTCTACGGCCTGACCATAGGGGGCATCCTCTATATCATCTCCATCGGCCTGTCGCTGACCTTCGGGGCCATGGGCATAGTCAACTTCGCCCACGGGCTGATCTACGCGGTGGGGGCCTACGCCCTGTACACCGTGGCCACCCTGCTGGGAGCCAACTTCCTGATGGGGGCCATCGGGGCCATCGCGGTGTCCATTCCCCTGGCCTACCTCATCGAGCGCTTCATCATCAGGCGGCTCTACGGCCAGAGCATCGACTACGCCATCATCGCCACCTACGCGGTGCTGCTCATCGGGGCCGACGCCCTCAAGTGGTTCTTCGGAGCCAGCCCCCTGCCCATCAGCGACCCCATCGGCAAGCTGTGGTACTTCGGCGGCCTGCAAATGCCTGCCTACCGGGTGATCATCATCATCCTGGCCGGGCTGGTGTTCGTGGGGCTCAGCCTGTTCTTCAAAAAGACCCTGGTGGGCAAGATCGTGGTGGCCGGCCTGCAGGACCGCGAGGCGGTGCGCAGCCTGGGCATCAAGGTGGAAAAATACTTCGCCATCGTGTTCATCATCGGCAGCGCCCTGGCCGCCCTGGGCGGGGTGCTCTACGCCCCCCTGTCCACCCTGGACCCCTACATGGGCTTCGAGATCATCATCCTGTGCTTCGCGGTGGTGATCGTGGGGGGCATGGGCAACCTCAGGGGAACCGCCATCGCCGCCTTCACCCTGGGCCTGGTGCACTCGCTCACCGCGGTGTACCTGGTCTCCTCGGCGGCGGACGCCATGGTCTACGTGGTCATGGCCGTGGTGCTAATCTTCCGGCCCATCGAGGCCTCCGCCTAGGCGGAAGGGAGAAGCTCTCATGCAAACACCCATGGACGCCTACCTCAAGATGGGCATCGTCCACTTCATGGCCTATCCCCAACTGGGCGGCGGCGAGGGCCCCTGGGCCGAGACCGCGGCCCGCATAGGCCGGGACCCCTTCTTCACCGCCATCGAGATAACCCACATCGCCGATCCGGCCGAGCGGGAGCGGGTGCGCGACCTGTGCCGCCTGGCCAAGCTCTCGGTGGGCTTCGGGGCCCATCCCCCCATCCTGGGCGGCGGGCTGGACATCAACTCCCTGGACGAGGACGAGCGCCTGGCCGCGGTGGCCCGCCTGGAGGAGCTGATCGACGAGGCGGTGTTCATGGAGGCCGAGAGCTTCGTGGTGCTCTCGGGCAAGGACCCGGGCGAGGACAAGCGCGACGAGGGCGTGGAGGCCCTGGTGGACTCGCTGGGCCGGCTGTGCGCCTATTCGGCCCGGCTGGGAGGCCCCCCGGTGATCGCCGAGGTGTTCGACTGCGACATCGACAAGTGCTGCCTGCTGGGTCCGGCGCCCCTGGCCGCCCGGGTGGCCGAGATGGTCAAGGCCAAGCACGACAACTTCGGCCTGCTGGTGGACCTGAGCCACATCCCCCTGTTGGGCGAGAGCCCCATCCAGGCCCTGGAGCCGGTGGCCCCGTATCTGATGGCCGCCCACCTGGGCAACGCGGTGACCGTGGAGGGCATGCCCGGCTACGGCGACTATCATCCCATTTTCGGCACGCCGGGCTCGGCCAACGACGTGCCCGAGATGGTGGAGTTTTTGCGGGTGCTCCAGGACATCGGTTTCCTGGACGGAATCAAGCGGCCCATGGTCAGCTTTGAGATCAAGCCCATGGAGGGCCAGGACCCGGAGCTGGTGATCGCCAACGCCCAAAGAGTCATGAACCTGGCCTGGGCCCAACTGTAAAAAGCCTTAGGAGGCTTGTTATGAAACCTAAGATTTTCGTTTGCCGCCGCCTGCCCGAGGGGGCTATGCAAGCTCTGGAAAACGAGTTCGACGTGGAGTGCAACCCCGAGGACCGGGTGCTCTCCCGCAAGGAGCTCCTGGCCGGCGTGGCCGGCAAGGACGGCGTGGTCTCCCTGCTCACCGACCGCATCGACGACGAGGTTCTGGACGCGGCCGGCCCCCAGCTCAAGATCATGGCCAACTACGCGGTGGGCTACAACAACGTGGACGTGGCCGCCTGCACGGCCCACAAGGTGGCGGTGACCAACACCCCCGGGGTGCTCACCGACACCACCGCCGACCTCACCCTGGCCCTGCTGCTGTGCACCGCCCGCCGCTTGTGCGAGAGCGACGTCTACGCCCGGGCCGGCAAGTACGAGGGCTGGGCGCCCCTGCTTTTCCTGGGCACCGACGTGCACCACAAGACCCTGGGCCTCATGGGCTTCGGCCGGGTGGGCTACGCCGTGGCCCAGCGGGCGGCCGGTTTTGACATGAAGATCCTCTACCACGACGCCCATCCCTGCCCGGCCGAGCTGGAGCAGAAGGTGGGCGCCACCTGCGTGGACAGGGAGACCCTCCTGAAGGAGTCGGACTTTATCTCCATGCACGTGCCCCTGACCCCGGAGACCCACCACCTGATGGGCCCGGCCGAGTTCGCCCTGATGAAGCCCACCGCCTACGTGATCAACACGGCGCGCGGCGAGGTGATCGACGAGGCGGCATTGGCCGAGGCCGTCAAGACCGGCCAGATCGCCGGGGCCGGGCTGGACGTGTTCGAGAACGAACCGGCCATCCACCCCGACCTGATGGCCAACCCCTCGGTGGTGCTGCTGCCCCACATCGGCAGCGCCTCCATCGAGACCCGCACCGCCATGGGCATGTTGGACTACGACAACCTCAAGGCCTGCCTCATCGATGGCGCGGTGCCGCCCAACTGCCTCAATCCGGAGGTGTTCGACTAAGCCCCCCAACGCCGGACGTGGCGGCCCGCCCGCCTTTAAATTTAGGGCCTGGCCGCCACGCCCGGCGATCTAAGCAAGGAGTTTTTTCGTGAGCCCGCTGATCACCAGCTTCAAGGCGATGCCCGTATTGATACGGGGAGCCGGCGAGATGGCCACCGGCGTGGCCTTCCGCCTGCACCGGGCCGGTCTGCGCCTGGCGCTCACCGAGGCGCCCAACCCCATGGCGGTTCGCCGGGCGGTCAGCTTCTGCGAGGCGATCCACGACGGGACCAAGACCGTGGAGGGCCTCACCGCCCGCCGGGTGGCCGGGCCGGAGGATTTCGACGCGGTGTGGGCCGCGGGCGAGCTGCCGGTGCTGGTGGACCCGGACACCTCCTGCCGCCACGCCATGAAGCCTGTGGTCATCGTGGACGCCCTGCTGGCCAAGAAGAACACCGGCCTCGCGCCGGACATGGCCCCCCTGACCATCGGGCTGGGGCCCGGCTTCAGCGCGCCCCAGGACGCCCACCTGGTAATCGAGACCAACCGGGGCCACAACCTGGGGCGGCTCATCTACCAGGGCCAAGCCGAGCCCAACACCGGCCAGCCGGGCAACATCGCCGGCTACACCCACCAGCGGGTGCTGCGCTCGCCCGCGGACGGCGCCTTCGAGGCCCTGGCCGAGCTGGGCCAGGCCGTGGCCCAGGACGAGACCGTGGCCCGGGTGGCGGGCCAGGAGATCAAGGTGGCGGTGGGCGGGGTGCTGCGCGGCCTGATCCGGCCGGGCACCCAGGTGGAAAAGGGCTGGAAGGTTGGCGACGTGGACCCGCGCGGCCAGCTGGAGTATCTGAACACCATCAGCGAGAAGGCCCGCGCCATCGGCGGCTCGGTGCTGGAAGGCATCCTGCACCAGTTCAACAAATAAACAGGCCGGCTTCGCCAGAGGGCGGGATGCCGCGTTGCCGGCATCGCTCCGGCCTCGACGTGGCCAACACCAGGCCCCCGGCTGCCGCCCGCCGGGCGCCTTGCCCGCCGCCGCCCGGCTGTGCCGGGTGGGTTCCGCCTGCTGCCTGGTCCGCGGCCCATCTCCGGGCCGGAAACAATCGACCGACTGTTTTACTTGCCCCGCAGCTTGTCCAGCTCGGCCATCAGCTTGCCCAGGTCCGGGCGCTGGTTGATGTCGTGCACGTCGATGTAGCGGATGACGCCCTGCTTGTCGATGACGAATAGGGCGCGCTCGGTGGTGCCGTTGGAGCGCAGCACGCCGTAGGCTTCGGCAACCTTGCCGTGGGGCCAGAAGTCGCTGAGCACCGGGAACCACAGGCCGCCCATGGCCTCGACCCAGGCGAACTGGGAGGGGGTGTTGTCCGTGGTGATGCCCAGCAGCGCCGCGCCGCGCTTGGCGAACTCCGGCCGGGCCAGGTTGTAGCCCGGCCATTGGCCCGAGCACACCGGGGTGAAGGCGGCGGGCACAAAGGACAGCACCACGATCTTTTTGCCGCGATAATCGGCCAGGCTCACCTTCTTGCCGCTGATGGCGGGCAGGGTGAACTCAGGCGCCTGGTCGCCCGGCTTGAGCTTGGTGTGGCTGTCCACGGCCTGGAGCTTGCCGGGGTTGTAGATGCCCTTCACCTCGGCGGAAGAGGGCAGGGCCAGGCCCAGGCCCAAGGCCAATGCTAGCATGATGGCGGCGGTCTTCATGGCTTGTCCCTCCATCAGGTCAGTCCCCCTCACTCCTTCAGAATAACAGAGTCGGCTTTGGCAGTTCGGAGCTCAGGCGCACCGCCCGGCGGCACAGCAAGCCGCCGCCGGACAAGGCGTCCGGCTGGCGACAGCCGGAGGCGTAGCTGAAACTACGTCGAGGCTGGAGCGCGGCCGGCAACGCAGCATGGCGGCGGCTTGCGAAGCCCTGCACCTAAAGGTCTCGTTCTAAATCCAACCCGCACCGGTTGATGCGGTTCCACACCGTAACCCGGCTGACCCCCAGCAGCTCGGCGGCCCGGGTCTGGTTGCCCCCGGTGGCGCGCAGGGCCTCCAAGAGCTCGGCGCACATGTCGCGGCGCTTGGGGGCGTTGCGGGCTGACTCCCGGGGGGCCGGGCGCGGTTCGCCCAGCACCTTGGGCGGCAGATGCTCCGGCCCCACCGCGTCGCCCGGGCAGAGCACCGCGGCGTACTCCATGGCGTGCTTGAGCTGGCGCACGTTGCCCGGCCAGGAATAGGCCTCCAGGGCGCGCATGGCCTCCGGGGACAGGGCGGTGATGGCCTTGCCGTTCTTGGCCGCGGCCCGCTGCAAAAACTCCGAGGCCAGCAGGGGGATGTCCTCCGGCCGCTGGCTAAGCGACGGCACCAGGATGGGCACCCCCTCGATGCGGTAGAAAAGGTCCTCGCGGAAGCGGCCCTGGTTGATCAGCTCGGGCAGGTCGCGGTGGGTGGCGGCGATGATGCGCACGTCCACCGGGATGGGCTGGTGGTCGCCCACCCGTTCGATCTCTTTTTCCTCCAGCACCCTGAGCAGCTTCACCTGGGTGGCCAGGGGCAGGTCGCCCACCTCGTCCAGCAGGATGTCGCCCCCCTGGGCGGCCTCGAAGCGGCCCATCCGGTCGCGGTCGGCCCCGGTAAAGGCGCCCTTCACGTGGCCGAAAAGCTCGCTCTCCAATAGGTCCTGGTTCAGGGCCGCGCAGTTCACCTTTATATAGGGGCCTTCGGCGCGGGGGCCCAGCTTGTGGATGGCCTGGGCCACCAGCTCCTTGCCGGTGCCGCTCTGGCCCTGGATCAACACCGGGGCCGCGCTCTTGGCCACCGTTTCCACCAGGCGGTAGAGGCGGCGCATGGCCGGGGACTGGCCTGTCATGCCCTGGAAGCCGTCGGCCCCCTTGAGGGTGCGGCGAAGCTGGTTGATCTGCTGGTCGCGGCGCATCAGCTCGCTGAGGTCGGTGAGGGTCTCCACCGCGCCGATGGCCCGCCCCGTGTCGTCCTTGAGCACCGAGGCCCGCTTGAGCACGTTCACCGGCTGGCCGTCCGCGTTGGTGATGGTGCAGCGCTTGGAGGCCACCGAACCCGCCTGGAACAGGCCGCAGTAGTCCTCGCCCCGGCCCTGGCCGATGAGCTTGCAGCCGGTGCAGTTGAGTATGCGGCAGTTGCGGCCCACCAGGTCTTCCTTCTTGTAGCCGGTCAGCTCCTCGCCGGCCGGGTTGACCGCCACGATGTTCCCGCCATCGTCCACCACCAGCAGGCCGTCGTGCAGGGTGTCGGCCACGGTGGCCCAATGCTCGCCAAGATCAATGCTCATAATCGCTATCCGTTTAATCGTTGTTAAATTGTTTAACAGTATACTCGAACATTTAAACACCTACCACCAACATAGGCGATAATTTATTTGCTACTTAATTCGTAGGGTTGCCGACTATTTTCAGGCCTTGGCCCGCTTTGGCACGGGTGGTGCTCTGAAATATCGTGAATTCGCGACATGCAAAACTTTGCATATCTAAAGGGGAGCATATCCGCAGTGAACTCGCTGGCCGCCAACCAACAGAGAGCCGAAAGCCTGGCCGAAGTGGTCAAGGCCCTGGGGCACCCCATGCGCCTGAGGATCGTGGCCATGCTCTGCGACGGCGATCAGCGGGTCATCGGAATGGCCCGCGGCATGGACCGGCCCCAGTCGGCGGTAAGCCAGCAGCTCAGGATCCTGCGCATGAGCGGCCTGGTAAGCGCGGTCAAGACCGGGGGCGAACTGCGCTACACCCTGGCCGAACCCCGCTTGAAGGACCTGGTCAACTGCCTACAGGGATGTTCGCGCTAGGCGAAAGACCTTTTTTAACCCAACGATTGTTAATCGAGGAGTGTGAGATGAACGCCGAAGCCGCCGTCAATCTTGACGCCAACCAGGACCAAGGCATGGCCGCCTTGCAGGGCCAGCTGGACGAGATCAAAAAGCAGGTCGCGGGCATCAAGCCCGGGCCGGAGAACAAGCTGTCCATGGTGGTGTTCTCGGGCGACCTGGACAAGATGCTGGCCTCCATGATCATCGCCACCGGCGCGGCGGCCATGGGCATGAAGGTGGTGATGTTCTTCACCTTCTGGGGCACCGCCGCCCTGCGCGACGCCAAGAAGCAGGCCGGGGGCAAGGACTTCATGTCCAAGATGTTCGGCTGGATGCTGCCCAAGGGCAGGGGCGAGCTCAAGCTGTCCCAGATGAACATGGGCGGCATGGGCACCGCCATGCTCAAGGGCCTGATGAAAAAGAAGAACGCTCCCACCCTGGACCAGCTTTTCGACATCGCGGCCCAGCTGAACGTGGAAATCAAGGTGTGCGAGATGTCCATGGACCTGATGGGCTTCAAGCACGAGGAGCTTATCGACTATCCCGGCATGGACTACGTGGGTGTGGCCACCTTCCTGGCCCATGCCAAGAACTCCGCCAACCAGCTTTTCATATAAACCAAGCCGAGCAATTACTGGAGGAATAGCAATGTCCGATTACGCCGCTGACAAGGTTCTGGATCTCAAAGGTCTTCCCTGCCCCATGCCCGTGGTCAAGATGAGCCAGGAGATCGGCTCGGTGGACGTGGGCCAGATCATCGAGGTGCACACCACCGATCCCGGCTCCCTGAGCGACTTCCCGGCCTGGGCCGAGACCTCGGGCAACGAGGTGCTGGGCTCCGAGCAGGGCGAGTTCATCAAGATTTTCATCAAGCGCAATAACTAGCCCCGAGGCAGGACGAGCATGGTCAACCAGATCTTCTACCTAATCACCGTGCCCATGGTCTACGTGGCCGTGGCCTGGTGCATCGTGGGGATCGTGGTGAAGGTGGCGCGGGTGGCCAAGGCCCCCGCCCATCCCTTCACCCTCAAGGTGTTCCCGGACAAGGACCACCCCGTGCCCAGCCCCGTTTGGGGAGCCCTGAGCATGCCCACCGTGCGCCGCCACAACCCGACCTTCTGGGTGTTTTTGATCCTGTTCCATCTGGGCATAGCCGTGCTCATCCTGGCCCACCTGGATCTATTGCCTTGGTTCAACATCTATCCCGAGGACTCCGAACACATGATCGGCAACGGGGCGGTGGGGGTGGTGGTCACCACGGCCATCCTTTATTTCCTGCTGCGCCGCTTCGCCTCTCCCCTCAGGGAGATCTCGGTGCCGGCTGATTATCTGCTGCTGTTCCTGCTGTTTTGCACGGCCATGAGCGGGGACATCATCTCCTGGGCCAACTCCTGGAGCGAGAACGGTTTCGTGCTCACCAAGCAGGACTTCGGCGCCTACCTGAACGGCCTGTTCCACTTCTCCTGGGCCGACCCGGCCGAGGCGATAGACGGCGGCCACTACGTGGTGCTGGTGGTGCACGTGTTTTTGGCCAACCTCTTTCTGATGGTGCTGCCCTTCAGCAAGATAATGCACACCTTCTTCGCCATCCCGCTGAACAAGCTGAGGAGGGGCTAGTCATCATGGAAGCCAAGCTGAAGCAAGAACTGATCGAAACCTTTGGCGAGCGCCTGACCAAGGCGGCCAAGATGTACCTGGACAACTGCTCGCGCTGCGGGCTGTGCATCGAGGCCTGCCACGCCTATGCCTCCTCGCCCGAGACCCGCTACACCGCGGTGGGGCGCGCCCAGAACATCCGCCGTCTCTACGAGGAGTACTTCAAGAAAGGCAAGATCGCCAAGAAGCTCAACGAGGCGGTGGAGTTGGACGACCACTGGATGGAGAAGGTCTACGAGACCGCCTACACCTGCACCGGCTGCCGCCGCTGCATGACCTATTGCCCCTTTGGCATCGACACCGGCGTGATCCAGGGCATCGCCAAGATGCTCTTGATCACCGCGGACCAGGAGCCCAAGACGCTCACCATGCTGGCCGACATGTCCATCGCCAAGGCCAAGACCATCGAAAAGACCAAGGAGAACTTCGCCGCCGCGGCCAAGAACCTGGAGGCCGAGGTGCTGCAGCGCTGGCGCTCCGAGGGCGGCGAGGAGGTGGTGCCCCTGGACGTGCAGGACGCCAACGTGCTCTACGTGGCCCTGGCCGGCAAGCACTCCATCATCCCGGCCGCGGCCATCATGAACGCGGCCAAGGAGAAGTGGTCCCTGAGCTACTTCGAGGCGGTGAACTTCGGGGCCTTCGTGGGCAACCCGGCCAAGACCAAGGAGATCGCCGGGCGCATCATCGAGGAGGCCAAGCGCCTCAACATTAAGGAAGTGGTGATCTGCGAGTGCGGCACCGCCTATAGGGTGATGAAGCACATGTCCGGCGAAAAGCCCTTCAAGGTCATCACCTTCGCCGAGCTGATCGCGCGCTACGTGGAGCAGGGCCGCATAAAGCTGGACAAGAGCAAGCTGCCCGCCAAGGTCACTTATCACGATCCCTGTCAGATCGCCCGCCAGGGCGGCATCTACGAACAGCCCCGCTACGTGCTGGGCCAGCTCACCGACAACTTCGTGGAGATGACCCCCAACCGCCAGGCCAACTGGTGCTGCGGCGGTGGCGGCGGCCTGGTGGCCATGGGCGAAAAGGACTTCCGCATGAAATCGGCCAAGGTGAAAGCCGACCAGGTGAAGGCCACCGGGGCCGAGGTGCTCTGCACCGCCTGCGAGAACTGCCACACCCAGCTTTCCGACCTGAACGAACACTACGGCCTGGGGGTAAAGGTGGAGTATCTCTCCGACCTGACCGCCAAGGCCCTGGTGCAGGACTGAGTCCGGGCGGGGCGCGAAGCCGGGCCCGGCCCGCGTAGAGCAGCGCTGGCCGAACCTCCGGGGCCCGAGCGGCAAGCCCCATCCGGACCCGCCTCCGCACTCCTCAATGCGGCGGGGCGCCCCAAACGGGGCGCCCCTTTTTTTCGGCCCAGCGGGGCCGGGCTATTTCTTCTTGAGCAACTTTTTCCGCTCGTCGCGCTGCTTGATGATCTGGCGGTAGGCGATGTAGTACTTGTAGATATTGGCCACGTACTGCACCGTCTCCCGGCCGATGACCCGCGCCGCCGCCTGCTCCACGTTGCGGAACCAGATGTTGGGGTCGAGCCCCATCTTCTTGGTCCGCTGCCTCAGCTGCTCCACCCGGGCCGGGCCCGCGTTGTAGGCGGCAAAGGTGAACAGCACCTTGTTTAGCTGGTCCACCTGCTTGTCGTTTTTGAAGTAGCGGTCGTAGACGAAGCGCAGGTACTTGACCCCGGCGTGGATGTTGCGGTCCAGGATGGTGATCTGCTTGATCTCCACCGGCTTGCTGGCTGCGGTGGAGGGCAATATCTGCATCACCCCGACGGCCCCGGCCGGGCTCTTGAGCTTCTGGTTCAGGCGCGACTCCTGATAGGCCAGGGCGGTGATCATCAGCCAATCGAAGCCATACTGGTCGGCGTACTTGCGGAAGTACTTGATGGTCTTTTTGAAGCGTTTGATCTCCTCGGGCTCCATCATGTTGCGCACCCACTTGGTGTTTTGCAGATAGCGGTTTATGAGCATGTTGCCCATAAGGGTGCCCTGTTTGTGGCTCTTGACGAATCGGTTGAGCATCTTCAAAAGCTGGGGGCTTTTCTTGCGCAGGGCCCAGGCGATGGCCCCGCCGCGGTCGATGGACAGCTTCTGGTGCACCTTGATCTTCTTGAATATCTTGGCCCAGAAATGGGCCAGGTGGTCGTCGGCCACGGTGATGGGTATCAGGCCGGCGTTGACCATCTCCAGGATGTCCTCGGTCTCCAGGTTCTCGTCGGCCTCTTCTATCTTGATGGGGGCCAGCCCCTTTTTCTTGAACTTGCGGTTTAGCTGCTTGAGGTGCTCGGCGTAGCTGCTGGACAGGCGCACGAACACCTGCTTGCCGGCAAGGTCGTCCAGCTTGGTGATCTTGGGCGCGCCGGGCCCGGTGACCACCAGCTCATGGACGTTCTTGCTGAAGGGATTGCTGAAGGCCACCAGCTTCTGGCGGGCCGGGGTGACGGTGAGCATGGCCGCGGCGATGTCGCCCTTGCCCTCCATCAGGTAGGGGATGAGCTTGTCGCGGGAAACGGGGAATAGGACCACGTGCACCTTGAGGTGCTTTTTCTTCTTGCCCGCCTTGCGAAGCTGCTTGTTCAGATACTTTTCGAACTGCTGCATGGCCTCGTAGGTGAGGCCGCGCTCCTTGAGCCCGTCCAGGAAGTAGTTGGTCTTGCTGTAGACCACCAGGGCCCGGATGGCCCGGCGCTCGATCATGCCGTCCAGGTCGCCCGTCCAGGGCGCCTTGATGGCCGTAAGGAAATCTTGGTGGGTCATGTCGTCCACCGCAGCGGCGGCGGGAGGGGCCCAGGCCGCGGCTGCCCAGCCCAGGGCCAGCAGGACAATCAGCGCCCCCAGGGCGCGGGATGGTGCGAAATCGTGTCTAATCATGGGCTTGCTCTTTCTCCCTTGAGCCTAGTGACCTTCTGGCTTCCAATTTTGCCTGTCCCGGGGAACAAAGCCAAGCTTCAACTTGACGGCCCCCTTGGCGGGCAGCGGCGGCTTGTCATAAGCTAGGGGGCGAATTACCCAACCCTTGCCTCCGGAGAAGCCGTGCCCCAGCCGCGCAAACCCGTCTGGCTCAAGCGCCGCCTGCCCCCGGCCGGAGAGGTGGGCGCGGTGCGCGCCGGCCTGGCCGCCCGGGGACTGGCCACCATCTGCCAGGAGGGCGACTGCCCCAACCAGGGGGAGTGTTTCGGCCGGGGGGTGGCCACCCTGCTGGTCATGGGCCGGGTCTGCACCCGGGCCTGCCGCTTTTGCGCCGTGGCCGGCGGCCGCCCCGGGCCCCTGGACCCGGACGAGCCCCGGCGGGTGGCCGTGCAGGTGGCCGAGCTGAAGCTCAAGTTCGTGGTGATAACCTCGGTGACCCGCGACGATCTGCCCGATGGCGGGGCGGCCCATCTGGCGGCCACGCTGGCCGCGCTCAGGGAGCGCTGCCCCGGAGTGGGGGTGGAGCTGCTGGTCCCGGATTTCGGCGGCTCGGCCCGGGCCCTGGGCACGGTGTTGGCCGCCGGGCCCGAGGTGCTGGCCCACAACCTGGAAACCGTGCCCCGGCTCTATGCCACAGCCCGCCCCGGCGCCGGCTACCGCCGCTCCCTGGAGCTGCTGGAGCGGGCGGCACGGGCGGGCGGCACGGTGAAATCGGGGCTCATGCTGGGCCTGGGCGAAGGGCCGGAGGAGGTGGAGGCGGTGCTGGCCGACCTGCGGGCGGCCGGGGTGCATATCCTCACCCTGGGGCAATACCTCTCCCCCGGGCCGAAACACCTGCCGGTGGAGTCCTATCCGACGCCCGGGGAGTTCGCCGCCTGGGAGAAAAAGGCCCTGAACATGGGTTTTTCGGCCGTGGCGGCGGCTCCCCTGGTGCGTTCCTCCTATTTGGCCGAGCATTATTGGCGAATGAGCCGCTCCGGCGGGGCCTCCGGCGAATGACCACCGGTTTTCTTAACACCTACTGCGCATTAGCCCTTGTCACCTGGTTAGGGCCTACGGTACAAATAGCCTGTTTGTGGTAATGTGTTGCCGTTGAGCCGCCCCTCGCAGGGGCCGGTTTGCCGGCAGTTGGCTCCTCGGGGAGTAGGGCATGAACGCACTTAGAAGCATCGCCAAGTTCATCGACATGATCAACGAGTATGTGGGCCGGGGGGTGTCCTGGGTCACCGCCCTGCTGGTGGTGGTGGTGTTCACCGACGTGGTCATGCGCTATGCCTTAAACATCAGCTTCGTGTTCACCCAGGAGCTGGAGTGGCACCTGTTCGGCTTCATCTTCCTGGTCGGGGCCGGCTACACCCTGCTGCACGATGGGCACGTGCGGGTGGACATCATCTACCAAAGGTTGAGCACCAAGGCCCAGGCCTGGGTCAACCTGGTGGGCACCCTGCTGTTTTTGTTCCCCGGCTGCTATTTGATCATCGTCACCTCCATGGGCTTCGTGGACAACTCCTTCACCATCTTCGAAGGCTCGCCGGACCCGGGCGGCATCCCCCTGCGCTTCATCATCAAGAGCATGATCCCCCTTGGCTTCGCCCTGGTTTGGCTACAGGGCTTCAGCCTGCTGATCAAGAGCTTCCTGACCTTGGCCGGGGCCGAGCAGCCCGGGCAGGATGGGGAGGCCGCCTGATGTTCGAGGAATACCTAGCGGGATGGATGTTCCTGGCCCTGACCGTCTGGCTGATGTTCGGCTTCCCGGTCACCTTCACCCTCATGGGCACCGCCCTTTGCTTCGGGCTCATCGGCTCGGGCTTCGACTTCTTCTTCCTGCTGCCCATGCGCATCTGGGGGGTGATGCAGAACGTGGTGCTGATCGCGGTGCCCCTGTTCATCTTCATGGGGGTGACCCTGGAGCGCTCCGGCCTGGCCGAGGAGCTCCTGGACACCATGGGGCGGCTGTTCGGCCGCCTCAGGGGCGGCCTGGCCATCAGCGTGGTGGTGGTGGGCGCCTTGCTGGGAGCCTCCACCGGCATCGTGGGGGCCACGGTGGTGACCATGGGCCTGTTGGCCGTGCCCACCATGCTCCGGCGCAATTATCAGAAAGAGCTGGCCTGCGGCACGGTGGCCGCCTCGGGCACCCTGGGCCAGATCATCCCGCCGTCCATCGTGCTGGTGCTGTTGGGCACCATCGTGCAGGTGCCGGTGGGCGATTTGTTCATGGCCGCCATCTTCCCGGGCCTGATCCTGGTGGCCCTGTACGTCATCTACATCCTCATCGTGGTCAACGTTAAAAAGGACATCGCCCCGCCCATCCCCCGCGAGGAGTTCGCGGACATGACCATCGGCCAGTTCGCCTGGCGGGTGATCAAGGCCCTGGTGCCGCCGCTGTTTTTGATCGTGGCCGTGCTGGGTTCCATCTTCGCCGGGGTGGCCTCGCCCACCGAGGCGGCGGCGGTCGGGTCCGTGGGGGCCATGATCCTGGCCATCGCCAATCACCGGTTCAATCTGGGGATGCTTCGGGAGGTGATGCAGACCACCACCAAGCTGACCTGCATGGTGTTCATCATCCTGGTGGGCGCGGCGGCCTTCGGCCTGACCTTCCGGGAGCTGGACGGCGACGACCTGGTGCGCACCTTCCTGACCCACATGGCCCACGAGTACTCCCACACCATGGTGCTGATCATCGTCATGGGGGTGATCTTCCTGGTGGGCTTCGTCTTGGACTTCATCGAGATCACCTTCATCCACGTGCCGGTGCTGGTGCCCATCCTCATCCAGGAGTTCCACTTCGACCCCCTGTGGATCTGCGTGCTCTTGGCCGTGAACCTGCAAACTTCCTTCATGACCCCGCCCTTCGGCTTCAGCCTGTTCTATCTAAAGGGGGTGACCCCGCCAGAGGTGAAGACCGGCCACATATACCGTGGCATCATTCCCTTCGTGTTCCTGCAGCTCGTGGGCCTGATCCTGGTGGCCTACTGGAGCGAGCTGGCCACCTGGTTGCCCTCCGTGGTCTACGACTAGCCCAAGCGCCTTACAAAAATGTCGGGTTGTCTACGGGCCCTCTTTTGTATTAAAAAGATAGAGTATGTCCATACATATCCCCACCGGCCCCGCCGCGAGGCAGGGCGCGGCGGGCGGAGCTTGTCTCCGTTTGTGTTACGCAGGGCATTAACCCCAGGAGGAGAGGTTATGAAACGCAGAGACTTTCTGAAGAAGGCCGGCGTTGGTGCGGCCGCGGCGGCGGCGGCCACCACGGTCAGCGCGCCTGCCGTATTGGCCAAGAAAAAGATCAAATGGAAGATGGTCACCACTTGGCCGCCAAACCTGCCCTATCTGCAGACCGGCGCGGTGCGCTTTGCCAAGCGCATCAAGGAAATGTCCGGCGGACAGTTCGACATCAAGGTCTACGCGGCCGGCGAGTTGGTTCCGGCCTTCGGCTCCTTCGAGGCGGTGAGCAACGGCACGGTGCAGGCCGGCAGCGGCGCGGCCTATTACTGGGCCGGCAAGGCCCCGGCCACCCAGTGGTTCGCGGCGGTGCCCTTCGGCCTCAACGCGGTGGGCATGGCCGCCTGGTTCTGGGGCGGCGACGGCCTCAAGCTGTGGGAAGAGGTCTACAAGCCCTTTAACCTGATCCCCCGCCCGGCCGGCAACACCGGCGTGCAGATGGGCGGCTGGTTCAACAAGAAGATCAACTCCATCAACGACTTCAAGGGCCTGAAGATGCGCATCCCCGGCCTGGGCGGCAAGGTGCTGGCCAAGGCCGGCGGCACCGTGGTGCTGACCCCGGGCGGCGAGATCTTCACCAACCTGGAGCGCGGCGTGATCGACGCCACCGAGTGGGTGGGCCCGTTGCACGACTACATCATGGGCTTTTACAAAGTGGCCAAGTACTACTACTACCCCGGCTGGCATGAGCCGGGAACCGTGCTGGAGAACTTCTTTAACAAGAAGGCCTACGAGGCGCTTCCCAAGGAGTACCAGCTCATGATCGACATGGCCTGCGCCGAGACCTACAACTGGATGTTGGCCGGCTTCAACGCCGACAACGGCGCGGCCCTGCAGAAGCTGATCACCAAGCACCACGTGAACCTGGTGCGCTTCCCGGCCGACGTGTTGGCCCAGCTTCGCAAGATGGCCTACGAGACCCTGGACGAGATCGCGGCCAAGGACAAGCAGGCCGGCAAGGTCCACGCTGCCTTCAAGAAGTTCCAGAAGCAGGTGGGCACTTGGGGCGAGGTCTCCGAGAAGGCCTACTACGACGTCATCGCGGAGAAGTTCAGCCTCAAGAGCTAGAACCTCACCCTTTTGCAACCAAAGCCGGGAGTCCCGTTCGGGGCTCCCGGCTTTTTTGGGTGTGAAAGAACCAGGCTAGGCGGGATCCATCTTGGGGGTGCGCCAGATGAGCACCGCGATTGCTCCCACCAGGACCAGGGTGACGCAGCCGATGCCCAGATAGATGGCTCCCAGGCCCCAGGCGATTTCCACCCAGCCGGCCGCCTTGACCGCGAAGGCCCCCACCCCGAAGGTGAGGACGAACTTGGTGCCATAGGCGGTGTGCTGGAAGGCCGGCGGGCTCAAACGGCTGACCAGGGTGTTTTCCATGGGCTGCATGCCCAGCAGGAAGAAGACGTAGATCATGGCCAGCACCACCAGGGGCAGGTTGGCCGCCCAGGCCATGAAAAACACCGCCGGGATGCTGATGGCGTGAAAGGTTAGGTAGCCCCAGCGCGGATCCACCCGTTCGCCCACCCAGCCGCCGAAGTACTGGCCCGCCGCGCCCACCGTGAAGATGAAGGCGGTGATCAGGGTGGCCATGAGGTTGCCCGAGATTCCGGCCCCGCCCACGGCCTGGAACCACACGAGCAGGTCCGGCGCGTTGATCTCCAGGTAGGTGGGCAGGCTCACGGTGAGGCCCCGGTAGGTGATGCCGCCGAGCATCATGGCGGTCAGCAGGATGACGAAGGGCCCCACCAGGCCCTTGGCGCTGCGGGCCGAATCGCCCTGGGCCCTCACGGGCTCGTCCACCCTGAGGGCGGCCATGAGCCCGAAGCCGGCCAGGTTGAGCACTCCCAGGGCCACGAAGCCGGCCCGCGGCCCCCACAGCCACACCACCAGCCCGGTGATCAGCGGCGAGGCCCCCAGGCCCAGGTTGCCGAAGATGCCGTTAAAGGCCATGCCCCGGGCGATGCGCTTGACGCCCCGGGCCACCAGGCCCAGCCCGGCGGGGTGGTAGCAGCCGGAGAACAGGCCCACCCCGGCCAGGGACAAGCTGAGCAGCAGGGGGTCGTCCACCACGGCGGCGGCAGCCAGGCCGCAGAGCCCGGCCCCCAGGAAGAACGTCATCAACAGGGGTTTGGCCCCGAAACGGTCGCAGGCCAGGCCCCAGGGCAGGGCGGTGAGGCCGAACAAGAGGTATTGCCACAGGCTCAGCCCCAGCACCGCGGCCAGGGGCAGGTTGAGCAGGGCGGCCAGGGGCAGCACCACCGAGGGGAAGACCAGCATGTTGTAGTGGCTCAGGAAGTGGCCAAAACAGGTCACCGCCAGGATGCGACGCTCTTCGGGGTTCAAGGCGCTATCTCCATAAAACAGCCGCTCCCAAGGCGGCGGCTGCAAAGTACATGGCAAAGATTTAAATTTACCCCCCTAGCTCCCCGCGGGCAAGCCGGGCGGGCCTAATAGGCGTAGGGCTCCTGGGAGCGGGTCTGGAACATGTAGGGCGGGGACGGGGCCGGGATGGGGGCCACCTCCTCGCTCTGGAAAAAGCAGCGCTCGTTGATGGCGGTCAGGCGGTTGGTGACCTTGTCCATCACCGCCTCGCTCTGGTCCGGGGCGGCCGGACGGGGCTCCAGGCGGCCGTAGAGCCGCACCCATTGGCCCTGGGCGGGGGGCTCGGCCCCGGGCGGCAGGGAGACCGAGAAGCCCACCCACACCGCGTCGGCCAGGCAGCACCACACGCTGAGCCGCACCACCGCGAAGCGGCCCTTGGCCTCGAGGGCCGGGGTGTTAACCACCTGGCCCCGGAACACATAGCGCTTGCCGGCCCAGGCCGGGGGCTTCTTTTCGGCCAGCAGGAACAGCTCGGCCAGGTTGATCTTGATGTACTCGTGGCCGCCGTGGCTCAGGCGCGAGGCGATGCGCTGGCGCTGCTGGGGGTTGAAGGCCGCGCCCCCGGTGCCCACCCCGGGCTGGGACCAGGCCCCCAGATCCCAGCCCAGGCCCACCACCAGCAGGGCGGCCAGGAGCAGGGGGCGCAGGGGCCCCGCCCGCCGGCCAGGGGCCAGGGCGATGGCCAGGCCGCACAGGGCCAACAGCCCCCCGGCCGAGCCGGTGAGCCAGCGGAACTTGGGGTTCAGGAGCATCCAGTAGTCCTGGCTGAAGGCCAGCATGAGCATGCACAGGCCCAGCCCGGCCACGGCCAGGCCCTCGGCCAGCGCCCAGAATCGCGACCTCACCAGCACAGCCACCCCCACAGCAACGACAGCGCCCCCACCAGCAGGGTGGGCAGCAGGGCCAGGGCCAGCACCGCTCCCTTGCGGAAGGCGCCGCCCCACATGGCCAGGAGCTTCAGGTCCACCATGGGCCCCAGGGCGATGAAGGCCAGTTGGGAGGCGGGCGGGAAGCCCAGGAAAGATGCGGCCACGAAGGCGTCGGCCTCGGAGCAGACCGACAAGAGCACGGCCAGGGCCATCATGGTCCCCACCGAGAGCAGAAGGTCGCCCCGCACCGCGCCGAGGATCTCCAGGGGCAAAAAGGCCTTGACCGCCGCGGCGGCCACCGCCCCGGCCAGCAGATACACGGCCATCGAGGAAAACTCCTCACCGGTGCGCACCAGGATGGACCAGGGGGTCCGCCCCGGCGGGGAGTGATCGTGGCCGCAGCCGCAGGCCGCCTCGGCCGGGGAGGAAAGCAGGGGCACGGGCAGGGGCTTGTCGGGCTTGAGCAGGCCGCCCCCGGCCCGCCGGCCCAGCCACAGGCCCACCGCCGCCGCGCTGAGCCCCACCACCACCACCCGTCCCAGGATCATGGACCAGCGGCCCTGGAAGGCCACGTAGGTGGAGATGAGCACCACCGGGTTGATCACCGGCCCGGCCAGCATGTAGGTCAGTGCGGTGGAGGGGGGCACGCCCCGCTCCAGCAAACGCCGGGCCACGGGCACCACCCCGCACTCGCAGGTGGGCAGCAGCATGCCCGCGCCCAGGCCCAGGCCCACCTGGGCCAAACGGCTGCGGGGCAGGCGGCGGGCCAAAAGCTCCGGGCTCAGGAAGGCCTCCACCAGGGCCCCCACCAGCGAGCCCAGGAGCAGGAAGGGGGCCGCCTCCCAGAACAGGGCCAGGACCAGGGAAAAGAAAAGCTCGATCTGATCGGGTTGGTTCATCCCCGCGTCCAGTGTCCGGCTTCGCCAGCCACCGGCATACGGTGTTGCTGGCTGCGCTTGGGCCTCGACGTAGCTCGGGCTACGCCTGCGGCCCTAGCTTGCCAGACGCCTTGTCTGCCGGCGGCTGGCTGTGCCGGGCCTGGGTGCAAGCCGTAGCCCGACAATGCCGGTTCTTTTTTCATAAAGACCCCATGAACCCTAGTTCGTTGTTTAATTGTCACCCAACCCTCGTGAAATATGCGGGCTGGAATCCTACTCCAGGCCCTTGGCTAAGGCCTCGGCCATGGCCTTCAGGTTGGCCGGGTAGTCCCGGGCCAGGGGGTCCAGGGACACCACCACCCCGTTGATGGCCCGGGCCAGGGCCCGGGCGCTGGCCGGGGAGAACTGGGGCTGCACGAAAATGACCCGGATGCCCTCTTTCTTGGCCTCGCTGACGATGGCGGCCAGACGGCGGGGGCCGGGCTCCTTGCCCTCCAGCTCCACCGCCTCCTGCTTGAGACCGTAGGTATCCAGCAGATAGCCGTAGGCCGGGTGGTAGACCAGCACGGTGTGGCCCTTGAGCGGGGCCAGGATATGGGCCAGCCTGGCGTCCAGGCCCTTGAGGCGGGCCTGAACCCGGGACAGGTTGGCCGCGAACTCATCGGCGTGGGCCGGGTCCAGGGCGCTCAGGGCGCGGGCGGTGTTGGCGGCCAGGGTCATCATCTGGCCGGGGCCCAGCCACACGTGGGGGTCGGGCGCGCCGGGCTCGTGGCCGGGCAGGTGCTGCTGGTCACGGCCGCGATGGTGGCCTTTCAAACGGCGCAGCTTTATGCCCGCCTGCATGGGCGCCACCTTGAGCTTGGGGAAGCTGGCGGCCAGGCGGGGCAGCAGCGATCTTTCAAAGGGCACCCCGATGCTCAGGTAGAGACGGGCCCCGCCCAGGGAGGCCAGCTGGCGGGGGCCGGGCTCGTAGGTGGCCGGCGAGGCCCCGGGGGGCAGCAGGACCAGGGGCTTTACGTAAGGCCCTCCAACGGCCGAGACCAGCCAGGCCTGGGGCGGGATGGACACCCCCACCAGGACGGGCGGCGCGGCCAGGGCGGCCGGGCACAGCAGGGTCAGCAGCAGGCAGGCCAGTAATACGCGGCGCATGGTCATCCTCTCCCCAGAAAAAGTATTACATATTATTACCACAGGGAGGCGCTTCTCGCCCGCGCCGGGCCGCCTTGGGGGAGGGCGCGGAAGCAGGATCAGGCTTCATGGTGGCACGGGCTTCGGGGCAAGGCAAGCGAGGGCCGAGCCGGCGGGGCGTCTTGAGGCTTGAGCGCCGCTGTCCGGCGGAGTAAAGTGGCTGCTGAATCCATGCACCGGAGAAAGCAGCCCATGATCCGCGTTTCGCAGCCGCTCACCGACCAAGCCGAGATCGAAGCCCTTGCCCAGGCCATGGACCTGGCCTACTTCGGGCACGGGGCCAAGGTGGTGGAGTTCGAAAAGGCGCTCCAGGATTATTTCGGAGACCCCGCCTACGAGGTGGTCTGCGTCAGCTCGGGAACCGCCGCCCTGCAACTGGCCCTGGAGGCCCTGGGCATCGGGCCGGGCGACGAGGTGCTGGCGCCTTCGCTCACCTTTGTGGCCAGCTTCCAGGCCATCGGGGCCACGGGAGCCGCGCCGGTGGCCTGCGACGTTCGCGAAAAAGATCTGCTCCTGGACCTGGCCGACGCACACCGGCGCCTGACCCCCCGCGCCAAGGCGGTGATGCCGGTGCACTACGCGGGCAACCCCGGCGACCTGGCGGAGCTCTACGCCTGGGCCGGGGAGCGCGGCCTGAAGGTGGTGGAAGACGCGGCCCACGCCTTTGGCGGCGAGCACGGCGGGCGCAAGGTGGGGGTCACCGGCGAGGTGGCCTGCTTCAGTTTCGACTCGCTGAAAAACATCACCTGCGGAGAAGGCGGGGCCGTGGTGTGCCGCGATCCGGAGGTGGCCCGGCTGGTGCGCATCAAGCGGGCCCTGGGCATGGACCGCAAAGGGGCCACCGGCGCGCCGGGAACCTCGCCCTATGACGTGGTCACCTCGGGCTGGCGCTATCACATGAGCAACCTCAACGCGGCCATGGGCCTGGTGCAGCTGGGCAAGGCGCCCGAGTTCATCGCCCGCCGCCGGGAGATCGCCAAGCGCTACGATCAGGCCTTCGCCGCTCTGGACGGCGTGGCGACCCTGAGCGCCGATTACGGCCAGGTGGCGCCGTTCATCCACACCATAAGGGTGCTGGACGGGCGCAGGCCGGAGCTGCAGACCCACCTGGGGGAGCGGGAAATCGAATCCGGGGTCTACTACCCCGCCTGCCATTTACACAGCCACTACAGGGTGGAGGGGCAAAGCCTGCCTGTCAGCGAAAGACTGGAACAGGAGATTCTGAGCCTGCCCCTGCACTGCGCCCTGAGCGACGATGAGGTCGGGGTGGTCATCCGCGCCCTGCAAGAATTCTCGGCATAATACCCAGGCGTGCTCCCGGGCCCGGTGGCCCGGGGTTTTGCGCGCGGCGCTCAGGAGCGGGGCGGGGCCGGCTGCTGGAGGGCCTGGCGGGCCGGTTCGGCCCACCGGCTGGCCGGGAAGCGGCCGACCAGCTCGCCCCACACCATGCGGGCCTGGGCCGTCTGTCCGGCCCGTTGCCAGCAAAGCCCCGCGTGGTACAGGGCCTCGGGGACCAGGCGCGACTCGGGTAGGTGGGTGACCAGCCCCAGGAAGGCCTCGGCCGCCCGGGCGTTTTGCTCTAGCCGCATCAGGCTCAAGGCCCGGTGATATAGGATGTGGTCGATCATCAGGGAGCGGGGATAGCGCCGGGCCGCCTGGCCCAAGAGCTCGGCCGCGCGGGCGTAGTCCTTGGCCGCGAAGGCCTCCTTGCCCCGGTTGAAGGCCACGGTGGAGTCGGCCTTGAGCCCCAGCCCCACATAGGCCGCCGCTCCGGCCCCCAACACCAACAGCCCGGCCAGGGCCAAAAGCCCGGCGTGGCGCGAGGCCCAGCCCAAAGGCCGGGCCAGGCCGCGCTCCAGCCAACGGGCCAGGGCCTCCAGGGGCCGGTTCAGCCCGCCGCGCGCGGCCCGGCTCCAGGCGGTGCGCCGCACTCCGGGCAGGCAGGCCAGCCCGGCCAGGCAGGCCAACCCGAACAACACTTGCCCCAAATAGTTGGGCCAACTCTGGCCGAAATACAGGCGCACCTTGTTTCGGGTGGGGTAGATGATCATAAAGGCCGGGCTGGCCAAAAAGACCCGCTCGGCCCCCTCCACCTTCCAGTTGGGGTGATAGGACATCTTCACCAGCAGGGGGGTGCGCCGGTCGGTGCTTATGTTTATCTCCTGCCAGCCCACCCGGGAGCTGACCCGGGCCGGGGGCAGAGGCTGGCGGGGCGCTTCGGCCAGGGCGCGGGGGACCACCGCCGCGAAGCGTTCCGGATCGCCGGCCTGGCCCTGGGGCGCGAAGATCAGGGGCACTTCCAGATCGCCCCGCCGGTACCACTCAAAGGCCTGGCTCTTCCAGTCCCCCCCGGTAACCAGCATCGGCTTGTACTTCAGGGGCGTCACGTAGCCCGTGCCGGCGCCCGCCACCCGGTAGACGCCGTAGGGGCCGATGCGGGCCTGGCGCGTGAAGCCGGGGTCCGCCTCCACCAGGCGGCGCACCCGCTGGCTGATCACCACCATCTGGCTGGCGTTGTAGAGCCTCAGCCGGGCGCGGGCCCGGGCCAGGTCGAAGCGGGCGTAGTTGTAGCCGGTGATGGGGGTGCTGGGGGTCAGGCTGGTGAGGGACTGCAAGTAATAGATGAAGGGCGAGTTGGGCGAGGACTGGATGTAGAGCCCTTCCAGGGTGGAGCGGCCCGAGAACAGGGGCAGGTTCTCCATGGCCCGCACCGTGCCCGCCCGGCGGTGGAGGATGGAGTGCTCGTAGAGCACCCGGGGATCGGCCGGGCCGCCGCGCAGGAAACGGTTGAGCCCGCGGTAATCGTCCCAGCCGGGCGCGGCCTGGAAGCCTGAGTAGTTCCAGGTGATCCAGCGGGGGATGTAGCTGACCGCGTGGCCCACGCTAAGCACCACCAGCACCAGGGCCAGGAGCGGGGCCAGGGACCGGCCCGGCACGCGGCTCAGCCAGCCGCCCAGGGCCCAGGCGGCCCACAGCACCACCCCCAGCCAGGCAAAGGGCAAGAAGCGGATGTCGATCACGTTGATGTGGTAGGCCACCAGGTAGAGCAGCGAGGCCAGCACCACCTGGCCGCCGAAAAAGGCGGCCGGCCCCAGGGGGACGCCCCGCCGCAGGCGGGCGGCCAGGCCCAACAGCAGCGAGACCAGGGCCACGGCCATGAGCGGCCAGAGCAGGGGAGGCAGCACCGCCTTCCAGTCGGTGATGATCCACACCATGTTGTGGGGGCTGTTGTAGGGCGCGAAGACCAACAGGGGCACGATCCAGAAGCCCAGGAAGGCAAAGGCCAGGACATAGACCTTGCCCAGATAAAGGGTCCGTTGGGCCAGGGAGCGGTGGAACAGGAGCAGGCCCCCGGCCAGCACCCCGAACAGCAGGGGCCCGCCGTGGCAAAGGCCGGTGGCGGCCAGGCACAGGGCGGCGCGCACCGGGTGGCGGCGCTCGTCCCGGTCGCCCCACAGGGCCCCCAGGAACACCGCCATCAGGGCCAGGCTGTAGGAATAGGTGAACTCGCCGGCCAGCAGGCTGGGCAGGTTGCCGCCATAGGCGGAGTTGGTCTGGTTGAACAAAAACAACAGGCTGAACACCGCGCCCAAGGGCGGGGCCGGAAAGGGGGCCCGGGCCAGGCGCAGCCCCAGCCACAGGCCCAGGGGCAGGGCAAAGGCCCCGCCCGCGGTGACGAGCTTGAAGGCCGCTTGCAGGGGCATGAGCCAGGACAGGGCGGCCATGCCCAAAAAGGGCAGGGGGAAGTAGAACTGGAAGATGGGATATCCGGCCAGGTTGCCCGGGCACCAGCCCAGGATGCGCCCCGAGGGCAGGAGCACGTTTTTCAGATACCAGGCCGCGTATACGTGGCTGCCGGTGTCGCCGCCGGTGGTCACTCCGGGGCTGGCGAGCAGCTCCGGCCGGAAGTAGAGCAGCAGATAGGCCCAGCAGGCGGCCAGGACCGCCAGCTCCAGGGCCAGGCGGCCGCGGTTTTTCCGGGCGCTCATGCCCCGGCCCTCCGGCGCGCGGCCCAGGCCAGGCCCAGCATGGCCGCCAAGAGCGCCCCGGCCAAGGCCCACAGCCAGGGCCGCCAGGCATGGAGCGGGTCGCTCAGGGCGCTCACCGTGACCAGGGCCTGGGCGGCGGCGGCGTGGTGGATGCCCCGGCGCTCATAGCTCACCAGCCCGGCCAGGGGGTAGGTGGAGCCGCTCAGGGCGGCCCGGTTGGCCAGCTCCAGCGGGACCTCGGTCCGGGCCCCGGGGGCCAGCTCCAGGCCGCGCCGCATCCGGGCCGGCTCGAACTCGGCCGGGGCCAGCACCTCCAGCTCCACCTTTAGGGGCTGGTCATAGGGGTTGGCGAGCAGCAGGGCCGGGGGCCGGCCGGGCAGGGGATGGCCCCGGCGGCCTTGCAGGCCCAGGGCCGCAGCGGCGGAGCTCCCCTTGGCGAACAGGCCCCAGGACACCGCGCTCAGGGGATAGCCGTTGGGGTCGTGGTAATCCACCCGCACCGTGAAGCCGTAGCTTCCCGGCAGCTCGGCCCGGAAGGGCAGGCTCAACTCCACCCGGTCCTGGGCGCCCCGGGCCAGCAGGTCCGCGCCCGCGCTGCGCGCCGTTTCCTTTCCCAGAAAAAGGCTGTAGCTCAGGCGGCGGGCGGTTTCCGGGCCTTGGTTAAGGGTGGTGATGGTGGCGCGCAGGGTTTCGCCGTCCAGGGCGGAGCGCACCATTACCCGCAGGCTTATCCCGGCCCGGGCTGGGCCGGCCCCGGCCAGGCCCAGGAGCAAAATCAACAAGCAGGCGATGGCACGGTGTCTGAGCATGGGCTTTAGTCTGCCCGCAACTTGGCCTGGGGGTCAATTTGCTAATTTATGGTAAGAAGATATCCGATGGCCCCAGGGCGGACAGTGCTTGACTAGCGACATGCTGGAGGGTATCCATTTAGTTTGTCTTGTTGAGCTTGTTCAGCCCCTAACATGGCCAACAAAGCCGGGAGCGACCGTAAGGATATGGAGCAGGAACAACCGCAGGTTAGCTTGAGCCCGGAGGGCGAGACCTTCCCCTTGCCCGGTCCGGCCGAGTATGAGGCCGAGAACCGGCGCCTGGCCGATCTGGTGGCCGCCCAGCGGGAGTTGGGCCGCGAGATCGTGGTGGTAATGGGGGTGGGCTTCGTGGGCGCGGTGATGGCCGCGGTGGTGGCCGACAGCGTGGGCCCGGACGGCCAGCCCGGCAAGTTCGTCATCGGCATGCAGCGGCCCAGCACCCGCAGCTATTGGAAGATCCCCTACCTCAACCGGGGGACCGCCCCGGTGAAGGCCGAGGACCCCGAGGTGGACGTGACCATCGAGCGTTGCGTCATCGACAAGAAGACCCTTACCGCCACTTTTTCCTACGAGGCCCTGACCCACGCCGACGTGGTGGTGGTCGATGTGCAGTGCGACTACTCCAAGGAGGCGCTGGCCGACGTGGTCAACGGCACGGTGGAGATGGCCGCCCTGGAGGACAGCCTGGGCATCATCGGCCAGAAGGTGCCGGCGGGCTGCCTGGTGCTCATCGAGACCACGGTGCCGCCGGGGACCACCGAGTACGTGGCCCATCCCATAATGAAGAAGGCCTTCGAGAAGCGGGGCATAGACGGCGAGCCCCTGTTGGCCCACTCCTTCGAGCGGGTGATGCCCGGCCGGGAGTACGTGCGCTCCATCCGCGACTTTTGGCGGGTGTGCTCGGGCATAAACCGCGAGAGCCGCGACAAGGTGGAGAAGTTCCTCTCCGAGGTGCTCAACGTGGCCGAGTATCCCCTGACCGTGTTGGACCGGCCCATGGAGAGCGAGACCACCAAGATCGTGGAGAACAGCTTCCGGGCCTCCATCCTGGCCTTCATGGACGAGTGGAGCACCTTTGCCGAGAACAACGGGGTGGACATCGTCAAGGTGATCGACGCCATCCGCATGCGCCCCACCCACAGCAACCTCATCTTCCCGGGCCCGGGCATCGGCGGCTATTGCCTGCCCAAGGACGGCGGCCTGGGAGTGTGGGCCTATCACCACCTCATGGGCTTCCAGCAGCCCCTTTTCAAGATGACCCCCATGGCCATCGACATCAACGACGGCCGGGCCCTGCACGCGGCCGGGCTGGTGCGCGACGCCCTCAGGAACATGGGCACCCTGGTGCCCAACAGCCGCATCGTGGTTTTGGGCGCGGCCTACCGCGAGGACGTGGGCGACACCCGCTACTCCGGCTCGGAGCTGGTGGTGCGCCGCCTGGCCGAGATGGGGGCCGAGCTGGCGGTGCACGATCCCTACGTGCTCAAGTGGTGGGAGTTCGCCAAGCAGGGCGAGTATCCGGCCACCAGCGCGGGGCGGGCCCGTTTTTTCCGCAACCAGGAGGGGCTCAAGGACCTGGAGGTGAGCCAGGACCTGGCCGCGGCCCTCAAGGGGGCCGACGCGGTGGTATTGTGCGTGCGCCACGCCGAGTACATGGGCCTGGACCCGGACTGGGTGGTGGAGGCATGCGGGGGGCCGGTGGCCGTGGTGGACTGCTTCGCCCTGCTGGACGACCAAGGCATCCGGCGCTATCTGGAGCTGGGTTGCGAGGTAAAGGGCCTGGGGCGGGGCCATATCAAGCGCATCAAGGAAGAGTTGAAAGCCGAGCAGGCTGGTTAAAGGAAGGCAAACCATGGCCAAGGTGGACCGCAAGAAGCTCCTCAAGGAGCCCGACGAGTTCCTGACCATCAGCGACCGGGTGATCCGCTGGGGCAAGGACAACCTGAACAAGGTGCTCTGGGGGGCCACGGCGGTGGCCTTGGTGGCGGCGGCCATCCTGGGGGCCAGGGCCTATTTCGACTGGCAGGAAAACCGGGCCGCCGCCGAGCTGGCCCCGGTGATGACCGCCTATCTCGCGGCGGTGGAGGGCCGGGCGAAAAAGGCCGATCTGGGCAAGCTGGCCGACCAGCTCCAGCGGGTAACCGCCGAGTACGGCTCCACTCCAGCCGGGTTGCAGGCCCGTTTGGCCCTGGGCGACCTGCGCCTGTCCATGGGCGAGTTCGCCCAGGCGGCCGAGACCCTGCACGCCCTGACCCAGGAGGGCGACCTGGGGCCCGAGCTGGCCCCCATGGCCTGGCACGGCCTGGGTCAGGCCCTGGAAGGCCAGAAGAACTACGCCAAGGCGGCCGAGGCCTATGCCCGGGCCATCAGCCTGTCCGGCCCCAACCTGGGGGTGATGTACAAGCTGGACCGGGCGCGGGTGTTGGCCGCGGCCGGTGACAAGGACGCCGCGGCCCAGCTATACCGCGAGCTGGCCACCCAGGCCGCGGCCCCGGCCGTGGCCGAACAGGCCCGCTCCGCCCTGGCCGCCATGGGCCAGGAGGCCGGCTAGCCACGGCGTTTGAATCGAAGAAAGAGCGCCCCGCTGAAAAGCGGGGCGCTCTTTTGTTTGATGCCGGTGGGGCGGCCGGGAACTGACGGGCGCGGCCCGGCCTACGCCTTAGGGCTTTTGGCTGTCCAAGGCATACTGCACGTAGGTCTCGCTGGTGGTCAGCTTTGGCCGGTGCCCCGCGAAACAGTAATAGCCCGGTTTCTCGTCATAGGAAACCTCGTTGGCCATCTTGAACTTTTTGACGCCGGCTTCATATAGCAGGCCCACGGACACCACGTAGCGGTCCTGCTGGCTTTTCCAGGCCTCGTTCTCGAATTTGTAATGAAGCCTTGTTCCGCACTTGCCGCAAAAATGCCAGGTCGCCCAGGCGGCGGGCTTATACTTTTTGACCAGCTCCGCCCCTTGCACGACCTTCACGTCATTGCATCTCGCCCCGAAACCGGGGCCGCTGTGCATGAACTGGCACGTGTCGCAGTGGCAGGCCGTGAATCCCGGGTCCAGTCCCGATATTTCAAGCACCACTCCATGGCAGGCGCATTTCGCGGCGGCTTTGGGTATTCTCTCGACGGGCATATCGCACCTCTTTCAAGCTAGAAGAACCGGCTCACATCTTGAAGGTTTTCAGGGCCTCGCCGGATGAAAGTTTTTTGGTTTCATGGAAGCTGTAATAGGCCGGCTTCATGTCAAAGAAGAGTTCGTTCTCCATCATCAAGTAGTCGCCGCAAACGGGATTAAGCAGTCCCGCGGAAACATTATATTTGTCGTTGACGTTTTTTAAGATCTTGTCGTCAAAGCTGTAATAAAGCCTGGAGCCGCAATTTGAACAGAAATGCCAGGCCGCCCAGCCCTTGGGCATGGTGGGGCTTTTGTCCCCGCCCCCGTGTTCCTTGATGAACTCGGTTATGTACTGCTTGCCGTCGATAATTTTAAGGTCGCTGCAGTTTGCCCCGTACCAGGGGCCGTTGTGTATCAGTTGGCAGGTGTCGCAATGGCAGACAGTGAACCTGGGGTCCAGGCCGATAAGTTTGAGCACCACCTTTTTGCAGTGACATGAGGTGATGATCTCGGGCCTTCTCTCTCCAGGCGTGCTTTCTTCCTTGTTGCCCTGCCCGCTGGCCCAGGCCTTTGGAACCTGGGTGAAAACGGCGTTACCCAAGCCCAATACAGCGCCGCCGATGGCCACATTCTTGATGAAGTTCCTTCGGTTGATTTTTCCCACAAAGCCCTCCCTGTTAATCCGCATGCGCGGTGGCTGCCGGTCTTGGCCGCATTTGGAGCCTTTTGATCCCAGGAAACCCGTGTTTCTAGCATTTTATGGAGTTTTAACTTGCCCGGTCAACCCGGCCTCCCCCAAGACGGGGGCCATGATCTCCCGGCATGGGCAGGGCGCACGTCCCCTCGGCCGCGCCGGCCTCGGTCCGGAAGATTTTGGGGATCATGCCCGAGCCGCCGGCTCAGGCCACCTCGACCCGGTTGCGGCCCGCGGCCTTGGCCAGGTACAGGGCTTCGTCGGCCCGGTTGAGGATGGTCTCGATGCTGTCGCCGGGCATCTGGCGGGTGACCCCGAAGCTGGCGCTGTAGTCGATGTCGACCCCGTTGTAGGTGGCCGGGCTGGTGGCCACCACCTGGCGGATGCGCTCGGCCAGGGCCACGGCCTCATCCGGGGTGGCCTCGGGCAGCACCAGGCCGAACTCTTCGCCGCCCAGGCGGCCCATCAGGTCGTGGCTGCGTTTTTCGAGGCTCAGGATGCCGGCCAAATGCCTGAGCACCTCGTCGCCCGCCGCGTGGCCGTGGGTGTCGTTGATGGACTTGAACAGGTCGATGTCCAGCATGATCAGCGAGACCATGCGGCGGTAGCGGGCGGCGCGCCCCAGCTCGCGGCCGGCCTCCTCGTAAAAGGCCCGCCGGTTGGGCAGGCCGGTGAGCATGTCGGTGCGCGAGGCCCTGACCGCCTGGCGGTGCATGCACTCGATCTCGGCGGTGCGTTCCCTGACCTGCCGCTCCAGCTCCAGCTTGTCCTGCCTGAGGGCGTTCAAATAGCTCTTCTCGGCCCGCTCCTTTTGCTCCCTGAGCAGCTTGATGCGGTCGGTCAGGGCCAGGGACAACAGCAGGGCCTCCACCAGCATGAACACCGAGGGCATGATGCCGGTGAAGAAGTCCTGCCGGATCAGGCCGAAGTAGCGCAGGATCACCAGGGTGGTGGCCACCATCCAGAAGGTCCAGGCCACGGTGTAATAGCGGGCCTCGCGCCGTCCCTTGAGCCACAGGTTGAGCCCCAGCAGGGGAAAGACCAGGCCGATGGAGCTGATGCATATGGAGATGATGATGGCCTCGCGCCGGAAGCCCAAAAACAGCCCGGCCATTAGCACCAGGGTGAAGACGATGTAGCCCTTGAGGACCTTGTCCATGCGGGGCATGGTCTGCTTGAGCTTGAGGAAGGAGCGGGTGAACTGGGCCGCTAGGGCCAGGCCGAGGATGGGGAACACCACCGGCGCGTTGTCGGTGAACCATCCCCAGCCGTGCCACAGGAAGCGGTAGCCCAGGCCCTGGTAGGCCAGGCTGGTGATGGCCACGGCCAGCACGTAGAGCACGTACCACACGTATTCCTGGGCCCGGGTGGAAAAGGCGATGAACAGGTTGAACAGGGCGATCATCAGGTAACCGCCGATCATCAGGCCCATGGCCGCCACGTGGGCCGCCTGGGCGTGGGAGAACGGCTTGGGTGACCAGATGCGCAGGCGCACGTCGGCGATGCCCGCGTCCACATAGGCCAGGCGCACGTAGACCACGGCGCTCTGGCCGGGGCCCAGCTTCAGGGGGAAAAGGCTGGTCTGGTGGGGGATGGGCCGCTGGGCAAAGGGCAGGTGGTCGCCCAGGTGAAAGGAGGCCGCCTGGCCGGAGGCGGGGAAAAAGAACATGGAGACCTGGTCGAACTGGGGGTGGGTGGGCTGCAGCAGCCAGGTGTGGGACGCGGGGGAGATGTTTTTCACCTCCAGGCGCAGCCAGCAGGCCCCGGAGGCCACCCCCAAGTGGGCGCGTCCCTTGTAAAAGGGATGGAAGCGGCCCGCATAGGGCGCGGCGCGCACCTGATCGATGGTCAGCTGGCCGGTGGGATCGCGCAGGACCGTGGTCCAGGGGTTGGTGTCCTGGCCGCTCAGGCCCGGCCGCAGGGGCATGGCCCCGGCTCCGGCCGGGGCGGTCACGGCCAGGCAAAGCAACAGCGCCGCGCCGTAACACCAAAGCCTGCGATACACGGTGCGCGCCACTGGTACCTCGCTCAATCTTGATTTGCTTTGAGCGCAGAGTATTCCATATGAATTCAGATGGTCAAGCTCCGGGAAGCTTTTGGGGGCAGGGAAATAAATACCGGAAAGCTAATGGTAATAGTGTCTTGTCTCAAGTGGGGCTCCTCTGGCTTGCCGCGGAGGCGCCGGGCCTAGTCACCCTTGAAAAGCACTCCAGCGCCCTGTTGCCAGAACCGGTGGTTCAGGCCGAGGCCGAAGCTCCGCGCCTGCTGGCCGGGGTTGGCCAGCAGGCCTTCCACCCGGGGCGGGCCGCTCAGGGGCAGGCGGACCAGGAAGCTGGCCAGGGTGCGGGTTTTGGTGGGGGTGCCGCCCGTGCGCCACAGGCTGTTGTCCGGTCCGTTGCTTTGGTCCTGGCTGTAGGACCAGAAGTCGGCCAGGGCGAAGGGAGCGGGGTGCCCGGTCAGGAGCTTTTGGATGAAAGCCAGGCGGGCCCGGCTGCTCCGGGCGGGCTTGCGGTTGTGGTCCCCCAATGCCTGGTTCAGGTAATGGTTGGTGTGGGCCAGCACCCCATCGCGCAGGCAGCGCACCTTCCAGGTCCCGTCCGGGGCCACCTCCACCAAGGCCAGTTGGCGGGCATCGGCCAGCAGATAAAAAGCCGGGCGGGCCCGGGCGAAGAGCTCCGGCTCGGCCAGCACCGCTTGCACCGATGCGAAGCCGGAGAGCAGGCGGCGGTTGCGGCCCTTGCCTTGGGTCCGCAGGGCCTTGGGCAGGCTGGAGGCCGCGGCCGAGAGCACGCAAAGCCCGGCCCGGTTTACCCCGGCCCGCACCCCCCAGCCCTTGGGTCCCAGGGCGGTGAGGGCCAGGTAGGGGTGGCCCTGCCCGGGCTTGACCAGCTCCAGGCGGCCCGGGCTGTCCGGGGTCCAGTCGCGGTTTTTGGCGGCCAGGGCCCCGCCCCCGGCCGCGCGGGAGCCCACCGCGCCCCACAGGGTGCAGGCCTGGCCCGTGGCGGCGGCCAGCAGCAGGGCGGCCAGGGCCAAGGCGGCCAGCAGGCGGCTCAAGTCAGGGCTCCACCTGGCGGGCCAGGCGGCCGGCCGCGAACTCGCCGGCCTCGGACAGGCAGGGGTGGATGTAGGGGATGGCCGCGATGTCGGCCGCGGTGCCCCCCAGCTTGAGGGCCACGGCCATGTCGTGGATCATCAGGGAGGCCTCGGGCGCCACCAGCTCGGCCCCGATGAGGCGGCCGCCCCGCCTCAGGGCCCGCAGGGTGAGGAAGCCCTTGACGGGCCGGGGATAGGTGCGGGCCACGGCCATCTCGCCCAGGTCCTCGCTGGCCTCGATGAAGTCCAGGCCCCCGGCGTGGGCCTCGGCGTGGTTCAGGCCCACCCGGGCGAACTGGGGGTCGCTGAAGATGGCCCGGGGCAGCACCTGGTCCTCCACCTCCTCGGGCTGATCGTGGCTGGCGTTGTATCCGGCCGCCTTGCCCTGCTGGATGGCCAGGTTGACCACCATGGGCCCGCCGGTCACGTCGCCGGCCGCGAAGATGCCGGCCAGGCTGGAGCGCATGTGGCGGTCCACCACGACCTGGCCCTTGGGGCCCAACTCCACCCCGGCCTCGGCCAGGCCCAGGCCCTCGGTGTTGGCCACCCGCCCCAAAGACAAGAGCAGGGCCTCGGCGGTGACCGAGCGGGCCCGCCCCCCCTGCTCGAACTCGGCGGTCACCCGGCCGTCCTGGCGGCGCACCTGCTTGAGCTCCGTGCCGGTGAGCACCGTGGCTCCGTCGGCCTCCAGGGACTCGGCGATGAGCTGGCCCACCCGGGGGTCCTCGTCGCTGATCAGATGGTCCGAGCGCTGGACGACGGTCACCTCCAGGCCCATGCGCGCGCTGAACTGGGCCAGCTCCACCGCCTGGGTGCCCCCGCCCAGCACGATGAGCGAGGAGGGCAGGGCCTCCAGGCGCATGAAGGCGTCGGAGTCCAGATAGCCGCTTTCGGCCAGGCCGGGCACCGGGGGCACCTGCTCCACGCTGCCCGTGGCGATGACGATGCTTTGGGCGCTGATGGCGCGGCCGCCGACCATGACCTCGTGGGGGCCGCTCAGGCAGGCGCGGCCCTCGATGACCTTCAGGCCCTTGGCCTGCTTGGTCTTGACCGCCTCTGAGCGGCCGGTGGCCAGGTAGTCCACCACCCCCCGGGTGTACTGGTGTATCTCGCCGTAGGCCGCCATTCCGTCCACCCGCAAGCGCGACACCTCGGCCGCGCTGTGCAGCAGGGTTTTGGAGGGCATGCACCCGGCCAGGATGCACAGGCCGCCCAGGCGGCCGCTCTCCACCATGGCCACCTTGGCCCCGCTCTTCATGGCCGTGGTGGCCGCGGTGAAGCCGGCGCTGCCTCCGCCGCCGATGATCAGAAGGTCATAATCAAAGGTGCTCATCAGTCATCTTCCCGGCTGGCCTTCAAGACGGCCTTGGCCCGGCGGCGGGCCGCCTCCTGCAGGTCAACTTCCTCGTCGGTTTCGTCCACGATTTCCGAGCCCACCAGGGACTCGATCACGTCCTCCAGGGTCACCAGGCCCATGACCCCGCCGTACTCGTCCACCACCACCACCAGGTGATCCTTGGAGCCCAAAAAGCTGGCCAGCAGCTTGAGGGCGTTGGCCCCCGGCGGCACGAAGCGCACCGGCTTGGCCAGCTCGAACAGGGTCTTTTCCTGGTCCGTAGCCACGGCCCGGAGGATGATGTCTTGCAGCACGTAGCCCACCACCTGGTCCGGATTGTCGCGCCACACCGGCACCCGGGTGTGGGGCCAGTGGCGGGACTCCAGCTCCACCTCGTCCACGGTCAGGGCTCCGTCCAAGGACATCATCACCGTGCGCGGGGTCATGATGTCCTCGGCGGTGATCTCCTCGAGCTGGATGATGTTGTTGATCAGCTCGGCTTCCATGCGGCTGATCTCCCCCCCGCTGGCCCCCAGGCGGGCGGCGGCCACGATCTCGTCCTCGCTGACCGGGGAGCCCTTTTTGCGGTGGGCGGTGATGAGCCCGGTGATGGCCTGGGTCATCCAGATGAAGGGCTTGAGCACCAGGACCATGATCTTGAGGGGATAAATGGAGGGGCCCCACAGCACCCGCCAGAACACCGCGCCCACGGTCTTGGGGATGATCTCGCTGAAGATGAGGATGGCCAGGGTGAAAAAAGCCGAAAAGGCCCACAAAGAGCCGGCCCCCCACACCTGGCCCGCCGCCCAGCCGGCCAGGGCCGCGCCGGCGGTGTTGGCCGCGGTGTTGAGAATGAGGATGGCCGCCAGGGGGCGGTCCACCTGGGTCTTGAAGGCGCGCATGGCCCGGGCCAGGCGGTTGCCTTGGGCCGCCGCCGCCTCCAGGGTTATCACCCGGGTGGAGTAGAGCACCGACTCCAGCAGGGAGCACAAGGCCGACACCAGAATGGAGGCGCAGACCGCGATTATCAGGGTGGTCATTTTTTCTCCCGCCGGCGGCAGGGGCCAAACCGGTTACTGGCCCCAAGAATACCATGGCCGGGACCGGAATATTAACCGGTCCCGGCCATAAAAAACGCCGCCGAACGGGAGGCGGAGGCTACTTGTCCAGGGGGCGGGCAGCTTCCTCGCGGGCGGCCTTGAGCGCGGCCGCGCCGTCCAGGCCCTTTTTGGTGACCTGCTGGGCATAGCCGGTGAGCACCGGCTCCACCGCCTTTTTCCAGCGGGCGGCCTCGGCCGGGCTCAGGGGGATGAGCTTGCGGCCCTTGAGCGAGAGGAAGAACTCCCTGCCCTGGCGGTCGGCCTCGTCCCAGGCCTGGCCGGTCTTGGCGATCCAGCGCTGGTTGACCTTGGCGATGGCCTCCTTGGCCTTGGGGGACAGGGCGTTCCAGCGGTCCTTGTTCATCACCACGAAGAAGGTGGTGGTGTAGCCCACGGGGTAGCACAGGGTGCCGCGCTGAACCACCTCGCCCAGGCGCCAGCCCTTGTTGGACTCCATGGGGTAGATGGAGCCGTCCACCACCCCCCGGGAAAGGGACTGGTAGCTCTCGGGCATGGGCATGGCCACCGGGGTGCCGCCCAGGGCGCTGACCGTGCGGGCCGAGGTGCCGGTGGCCCGGATCTTAAGGCCCTTCAGGTCCTCCAGCTTGGCCACCGGCCGGGTGCGGGTGAACAACAGTCCTGGCCCGTGGGCGTGCAGGTACATGACCTTCACGTCCTTGAGCTCCTTGGGGTTCATGCGCTTGAAGAAGCGGTTGACCGCCTGGGTGGCCTGGCCGCCGCTGGTGTAGCCCAGGGGCAGGTCCACCGCCTCCATCACCGGGAAGCGGCCCCGGGTGTAGGCCAGGCAGCCCATGGCCAAATCGGAGATGCCGTTGACCACGCCGTCGTAGGACTGGTTGGCCTTGGTCAGGGTCTGGCCGGGGAAGTACTGGATCTTCACCTCGCCGCCGGTGGCCTTGGTCACCTCGTCGCACCAGGCCTGGGCCAGCTTGGATTGGGCGTGGGTGGGGGGAAAGAAGTTGCTGTAGGTCAGGGTGGTGGCGGCCGGCGCGGCCACCGCGGTGATGAGACAAAGGGCGAAAGCGCCGAACAGGGCGCGGGCCAGTTTGTGGCTAAACATGATGGACTCCAAAATTGTGGGGCGCCCAGGGCCGAAAAGGCCGGGCGCGGACATGTCTCTGGCTATAAAGCGGGGGTATGGGTGGTTATATGGGGGTGGTTCAGCCGCGGGGCGGCCGATAGTCGCAGGAATAGAGATAAGCCTGGGCGTGGGCGCTATGGGATGCGGTGCGGGCCATGGCGAGTTTCGGCTTGATCTCCTTGCCCCGTGGGGCGTCCTGGGCGGCGAGCCCGGTTCGCAGGAGTATGTAGCACGGAAGTCCCGGCCTGGCAAGGGGGGTTTTGGGGGGTGGTGCCCGGTGGGCCCGCGGGCTAAGATGAAGGCCGTATTGGAAAAGGCGGCCGGGGCCTAGCCCTCCGGTGCGCGCCAGCAGTCCAGGGCGGCGCGGGCGGCCTCCTGCTCGGCCTCTTTTTTGGAGTGGCCCCGTCCCTGGGCCACGGAGCGGCCGTCGATGGTCACCGCCACGGTGAAGACCTTGGCATGGTCCGGGCCCTCGGCGGCCAGCAGGTCGTAGACCGGGGTGAGGTGCAGGAATTCTTGCACCTCCTCTTGCAGGCGGGTCTTGAAGTCTTTTTTTGGGGCGCGTTCCAGGGAGCGCTCGGCCGCCGGGCCCAGCAGTTCCAGGAGCACCTTTCGGGCCGCCTCCAGGCCGGCGTCCAGGTAGATGGCCGCGGCCAGGGACTCGATCACGTCGGCCAGGATGGAGGGCTTGTCGCGGCCGCCCTGCAGCTCCTCGCCTCGCCCCAGCAGCAGGCAGGGGCCCACCCCCAGGGTGCGGGCGGTCTCGGCCAGGCGGGCCTCGTTGACCACCCCGGCCCGGGCCTTGGAGAGCTGGCCCTCGCTGGCCCCGGGAAAGCGGGCGAAGAGCATCTCGGTGATGGCCAGCTCCAGCACCGCGTCGCCCAGAAACTCCAGGCGCTCGTAGCTGTAGCCGGACTCGTCGGGGTGTTCGTGTATATAAGAGGAATGCCTCAGCGCCTGTTCCAGCAGGGCCGGGTTGCTGAACTCATGGCCCAGGCGGCGGGCAAGTTCCTGAAGGTGTTGAGTTTGTTCCGGGTCCAAGGATATCCTCCGCCAGCAGTATCGGCCCTGGGGCCGCGATTGTCAAACCAGGGGCGCCCGCGCCGGGCAAAACTTGACGGGCGGTTTCCCACAGCGTATGAAGGGGCAGCATGAAGCCTCTGAACATAATTCACAGCGAATGGTCCAACGGCTGGGGGGGCCAGGAGATCCGCATACTCACCGAGTGCCAGGGCATGGCCGCCCGGGGGCACCGGGTGGCCCTGTGCGGCTGCCCGGAGGGCAAGCTGCGGCAGGCCGCCGAGGCCGCGGGCCTGACCTTCCACCCCCTGGCCATGCGCGGCCCCTGGGACCTTCCGGCCATCCGGGGCCTGATGGGCCTGATGAAGCGCGAGCGCACCGACATCCTCAACACCCACTCCTCGGTGGACGGCTGGGTGGGAGGCATGGCCTCGCGTTTGGCCGGGGTGGCCAACGTGCGCACCCGGCACCTCTCGGCCAAGGTGCCCAACCATCCCTTCAACTTCGTCTATCGCCTGCCCCAGGCGGTGACCACCACCGGCGAGGGCATCCGGCGGCATCTGATCCAGGACTACGGCCTGCCCGGGCAGCGGGTGGCCTCCATCCCCACCGGGGTGGACACCGGCCGCTACGCCCCGGCCGAGCCCGACCCGGCGCTGGCTGCCGAGCTGGGCCTGACCCCGGGGGTGCCGGTGGTGGCCATCGTGGCCATCCTGCGCTCCTGGAAGCGCCACGACCTTTTTCTGGAAATGGCCAAGGAGCTTTTGGAGGCCGGGCGCCGGGCTCAGTTCATGCTGGTGGGCGGGGGGCCCAAGGAGCAGGAGATTCGCGGCCTGGTAAAGAGCATGGGCCTGTGGGACGCGGTGCGCATGACCGGCATGCGCCAGGACGTGGAGCGCATCCTGCCCCTGTGCGACGCCTGCGTGCTGGCCAGCGACAAGAACGAGGGGGTGCCCCAGGCGGTGTTGCAGCAGATGTCCGCCCAGCGGCCGGTGGTGGCCGCCGACGCGGGCGACGTGGGCCAGGTGGTTCGGGACATGGACACCGGCCTATTGGTGGAGCCGGGCAGCGCTTCGGCCCTGGCCCAAGGGGTGGCCCGCCTGCTGGACGACCCCGAGTTGGCCGCCCGCCTGGGCCGCCAGGGGCGGGAGATGGTCTTGGCCAGCTACTCCCTGGAGGCCATGCTTGAGGCCACCGAGGAGGTCTACGCCAAGGTGCTGGCCGCCAAGGGGGCCGCATGAGCTGGTGGTGGGCGGCTTTGGCCGGCCTGGGGGCGGCCGGCTTTTCGGCCCGCTGGCATTGGTGGCGGCCCCGCCAAGAGGGCGCGCCGGTGCTGATGTATCACCAGATCCGCGAGGACACCGAGAACACCCCCCTGCCCAAGCTCCGGGTGCGGCCCGGCAAGCTGGCGGCCCAGCTGGATTATCTGCAAGGCCACGGCTGGCAGGGCATCAGCCTGGGCCGGGCCCTGGGGCCGGACCGGCCGGCCAAGGCCGCGGTGCTCACCTTTGACGACGCGTACCAGGATTTTTACGACACCGCCTGGCCCATCATCAAACAACGGGGCATGAGCGCCACGGTGTTCGTGGTCACCAGCCAGATCGGGGGGGCCAACCTGTGGGACGCGGGCAAGGGCATACCGACCGCGCCCCTGATGAGCCGGGAGCAGATACAGGATCTGGCCGCCCAGGGGGTGGAGTTCGGGGGGCACGGCCACGAGCACGTGGACCTGACCAGCCTGGATGATGCGGCCCTGGCCCAAAACCTGGCCGCCTGCCGCGACCGCCTGAGCGATATCCTGGGCCAGCCGCCCAAGGTGTTCTCCTATCCCTATGGCAGCTTCGACCACCGGGTGCGGCACGCGGTGAAAGCGGCCGGCTTCACGGCGGCCTGCTCCACCAGGCCCGGGATGCTCTCGGCGGCTTCGGACCCCCTGGCCATCGGGCGCATTATCGTCAAGCGCTCGGACACGGGGCTGGATTTCTCTCTCAAGCTGACCCGCGCCAAGAGCCGATGGTAGGCTAAGAGCCATGTTAAAGCTGTCGGTGGCCATAATCGTTCAGAACGAGGAGAAGAACCTGCCCCGCTGGATCAAGTCGGTGGCCCCGGTGGCCGACGAGATCGTGGCCGTGGACTCGGGCTCGTCCGACCGCACCGTGGAGCTGTTGGAGCAGGCCGGGGCCAAGGTGTTTCACCGCGCCTGGACCGGCTATGCCGACCAGCGCAACTTTCTGGCCGAGAAGTGCGGCGGCGACTGGATATTGATGCTGGACGCCGACGAGGTGATCAACGACCAGTGCGCCGCGGTGCTCAGAGGTTTCAAGGCCAATCCCGAGCCCGAGGTCGACGGCTATCAGCTGCCCTCGCGGGTGTGGTTCTTTGGGCATCGCCTGCGCTGGGGCGGCTTTTACCAGGAGTGGAACCTGCGCCTCTACCGCCGCAACAAGGGCCGCTGGGCCCGGCAGGAGGTGCACGAGCGCCTGGAGGTGGAGGGCGAGGTGGGGCGGCTGGACACCTGCCTCTACGACCACCACTCCTACGATTCGGTGGAGGATTACCGCCAGCGCACGGTGCGCTACGCCGAGGCCGGGGCCCGGGCCATGCTGGCCGCGGGGCGGGGGGACGGCAAGCTGAGCGGGGCTTTGCACGCCGCCTGGAATTTCTTTAACAGGTACCTGTTGCACCTGGGTTTTTTGGACGGGGCCGCCGGATGGCACGCCGCGCGCATGGAGGCGGTCTACACCTGGAAGAAATACAGCCGCCTGGCCGGGCTCAGGGCGGAGCGAAAGGGGGGGTGATCCCCCTGCCCGGCCGTCTACTTTAGGCTTGACACCGCTGGGCACTCTATTTAAGGTAGCCAAGACTCGTATAAACCGGAGCATTAGCCACCTGGGCGGCGAGTCCATGATCAGCCGCCGGGACGAGTATGCAGGGCCTAAGGGGCCCAAAGTTTTTGACCACCAAAGTGCCAAAAGGCACAAAGTGGGCTTCGCAAGCTACGCCGGGCCGCCAGGGTCCGGGTATTGAAGATCGATAGGAAATACCCCGCCGCACCCGGCGGGCGCCCCGGCGTGGGGCGCATGTAACCAGCGTAAGGAGGCTTAAGTAAATGGCACTTATCAAACCCCATGGCGGCGGAAATTTGAAGCCGCTGTTCGTGATGGACGAGGCTCAGCGCGCCGACCTGGCCAAGGAGGCCATGTCGCTGCCTTCGATCACCGTCAGCTCCGCCGCGGCCGGCAACGCCGTGATGCTGGGCGGTGGCTACTTCACCCCCCTGGACGGCTACATGACCAAGGCCGACGCCCTGGGCGTTGCCAAGGAAATGAAGACCGCTTCCGGCCTGTTCTGGCCCACCCCGGTGCTGAACATGGTCGAGGACGCCGGCTCCATCAAGGCCGGCGACCGCATCGCCCTGCGCGACCCCAACGTGGCCGGCAACCCGGTTCTGGCCATTCAGGATGTCACGGCCGTCGAGAGCTTCACCGACGACGAGATGGCCATGATGACCGACAAGATCTACCGCACCGACGACACGGCCCACCCCGGCGTCGCCGCCTTCAACGCCTCGGGCAAGACCTGCATCGCCGGTCCCATCAAGGTGCTGAACTACTCCTACTTCGATAAGGACTTCGAGGGCACCTTCAAGACCGCCTACGAGATCCGCGCGGACATGGAGAAGCTGGGCTGGTCCAAGGTCGTGGCCTTCCAGACCCGCAACCCGATGCACCGGGCCCACGAAGAGCTTTGCCGCATGGCTTATAACGATCTGAGCTGCGACGGCATCCTGATCCACATGCTCCTGGGCAAGCTGAAAAAGGGCGACATCCCGGCCGACGTGCGCGACGCCTGCATCCGCAAGATGGTGGAGCTCTACTTCGAGCCCAACACCGTGCTGGTGACCGGTTACGGCTTCGACATGCTCTACGCCGGCCCCCGCGAGGCCGTGCTGCACGCCGTTTTCCGTCAGAACACCGGCTGCACCCACTTGATCGTGGGCCGCGACCACGCCGGCGTGGGCGACTATTACGGCGGCTTCGACGCCCAGACCATCTTCGACGACGAGGTGCCGGCCGGCTCCCTGGACATCGAGATCTACAAGGCCGACCACACCGCCTACTCCAAGAAGCTGGACAAGGTCATCATGATGAAGGACGCCCCCGAGGGTCACACCATGGAGGACTTCGTCCTGCTGTCGGGCACCAAGGTCCGCGAGATGCTGGGCCAGGGCATCGCGCCCCCGCCCGAGTTCTCCCGCCCCGAGGTGGCCAAGATCCTGATGGACTACTATCAGTCCATCGACAAGTAAGCCGCCTGACGCCTAGCGGCCCCGGCCGCTGAGCGACCAAGCAAGCAAACCCGGCCTCTGGTGAAAACCAGGGGCCGGGTTCTTTTTGGGGCGGGGGTGTCGAGGGAGGCGCGGCTGGCGGAGGTGTCAGGCCCGGACCCCGGACGACTCCAGAGGGAGATAAGAAAGAAAGGGGCATTTTTTGCCGGAGTCACCCGGGGGCCGGCATAAGGGGCGAGGCAAATGAGGGGGGTTCGTTGGCGTGGCGGCCTCGCTGACCTGGGCGAGCGGAGATAGGTTGGACAATATATCAACCGGCCCGCAAGAGGCAGGCCTGGGCGGTGCGGGAAGATGCCGGCCCCGAGGCGACCCCGACGGAGGGGGGGGAGGAAAGAGGGCGGCTCGCTCATTGGGAAAGCAAGCAGGCAGGTGTAGGGGCGGGGTTTATTCTCGGGGTCGTCTCCGGCCCGGACCCGGACGACTCCAGAGGGGGGAAAGAAAGAAAAAGGCGTTTTTTGTCGGAGTCACCCGGGGGCCGGCATAAGGGACGAGGCGAATGAGGGGGGTTCGTTGGCGGGGCGGTCTCGCTGACCTGGGCGAGCGGAGATGGGTTGGACAATATATCAACCGGCCCGCAAGAGGCAGGCCTGGGCGATGCGGGAAGATGCCGGCCCCGAGGCGACCCCGACGGAGGGGGGTGGGGGAAAGAGGGCGGCTCGCTTATTGGGAAAGCAAGCAGGCAAATGTAGGGGCGGGATTCCGGGCAAAAGCGGCTGGCCCTGGCCGCTTGGCCTTTTTATTGCCAACTCTTTTATTCCGGCTCATCTCCAAGGACATCCCTTAACCGAACCGCCCGGATGGTGGCGAGGGCCGCCTGATGGGTTAGAATAATTCAGGCCCCTGAACAGGGCCGCGCAGCAACCCGGCAACCCCACGGAGAAATCGAGCCCAGCCATGCAGTTCATCGACCTGGCCGCCCAGCAGAAGCGCATCCGCAAGAAGATCGAGCAAAACCTCAAGCGGGTGCTGGACCACGGGGCCTATGTGATGGGCCCGGAGGTGGACGAGCTGGAGCAGCGCCTGGCCGGCATGGCGGGCGTAAAGCACGCCCTGGGCTGCGCCTCGGGCACCGACGCCCTGCTGTTGGCCCTGATGGCCTTAGGGATAGGCCCGGGCGACGCGGTCTTGGTGCCGTCCTTCACCTTTTTCGCCAGCGCCGAGACGGTGAGCCTGGTGGGCGCGGTGCCGGTGTTCGTGGATATCAGCAGCGAGGATTTCAACCTGGACCCGGTGAAGCTGGAGCGGGCGGTGGTGGCCCTGCGCAAGAACGACCCGCGCCTGCATCCCCTGCCCGAGCTGGGCGGCGGGCCGCTGAAGCCCAAGGCGGTGATCGCGGTGGACCTCTACGGCCTGCCGGCCGACTACGCGGCCATCAACCGCATCGCCGACAACGAGGGCCTCACGGTCATCGAGGACGCGGCCCAGTCCCTGGGGGGCAGCCGCCAAGGCAAGGCGGCCGGTTCCCTGGGCGCGGTGGGCTGCACCTCCTTTTACCCGGCCAAGCCCCTGGGGGCCTACGGCGAGGCGGGCATGGTCTTTACCGACGACGATGATCTGGCCGGGACCATGACCTCGCTGAGGGTGCACGGCAGCGGCCACCATTCCTACGAGCATCTATACATCGGGCTCAACGCCCGCTTGGACACCATGCAGGCGGCGGTGCTTTTGGCCAAGCTGGACATCTTTTCCGAGGAGCTGGAGCTGCGGGCTCAGGCGGCTGCCCGCTACACCGAGCTGCTGGCCGAGTCTCAGGTGGAGACCCCGGCGCTGCCCGAGGGCTGCGCGTCGGCCTGGGCCCAATACACCGTATTGGCCAAGGACCATGAGCACCGCGCGGCCCTGCGCGACAAGCTGGCCGAGGCCGATGTGCCCACCGCGGTGCACTACCCCGCGCCGGTGCACCTGCAGCCGGTGTACGAGCACCTGGGCTACCGCCAGGGCGATTTCCCGGTGGCCGAGTTCACCGCCGGGCGGGTGTTCAGCCTGCCCATGCACCCCTATCTGAAGCCGGCGGATCAGAAGAAGATCGCCGGGCTGCTGCAAAAGGGGTAGGGGCCGGGCGGCGGTGGATAAGCACTTTCGCGAACGCTACCGGCTCTATAGGCGGCTGGGCATGGTGCTGGCCGCCGACCTGGAGGTGAACCACATTCTGGAGGAGGTGCGCTCCGAGGCCAAGCGCATGGTGCCCGGAGCCATGGAGGCCTGCATCCTGCTGCTGGACCCCGAGGCCGGGGCCTACACCCGGCCTTTGCAGTGCGACCTTTACGACACTCCCCGCAACTGCCTGAGCTGCAAGCGCAACCGCCCGGCGGTGCAAAAGGCCCTGACCCGGCACAAGGCGGTGGTGCTCAACCACTCCGGCTCGGTGACCCGGCCCGACGGCACGGTGGTGGGCACCGGGCCCGAGGCGGCCATGCCCATCCTGGTGCGCGGCGAGGCCCTGGCCGTGGGCACGGTGCTCATCGAGCCCGGGGCCCGCTTCACCCGGCGCGAGTTTTTTTTGATGCGCGATCTGGCCGACATCGCGGGCAACCACCTGTTGGCCGCCAAGCTGCACTGGGAGATGACCCAGGAGAAGCTGCGCATCAACCAGACCCTGAATCAGCTCACCCCCTTTGTGCCCCACGCGGTGCGCCGCCTGGCCGAGCAGGAGCCCGGCAGCCTGACCGGAGGCAAGGAGCGCCGCCAGGTGTCGGTGCTGTTCGTGGACATCGAGGGCTACTCCAGCCTGTTCAGCCACATGCCCGAGGAAGAGGTCAGCAAGCTGGTGGAGAGGTACTTCTCCAGCTTCGTGGACCCCATTCACCGCTCGGGCGGGGACATCAACGAGACCGCCGGGGACGGGCTGATGATCATCTTTCAGGACGACGACCCGGCTGCCGGGGCCAAAAAGGCGGTGGAGGCGGCCTTTGACATCCAGGCCACCGCCGCGGCCAACAACCGCATGCTGGGGCCCGAGGCCCAGCCGCTCAGGGTGAACATCGGCATCAACTCGGGCCAGGCCCTGGTGGGGCCATCCCGTTTCGCGGGACGCCAGGCGGCGCGCATGACCTACACCGCCTCCGGGGCGGTGACCAACCTGGCCGCCCGCCTGGCCGACCTGGCCACCCACGGCGACATTCTTATCAGCGATCAGACCCGCGAGCTGACCAAGCACCTGTGGCAGGCCCACCCCAAGGGAAGGCACCCGATCAAGGGCTTGGATCAGCCGGTGGAGGTGTGGTCCCTGCTCAAAGAGGACTGAGCGTCCTCACCTACCCGTGGTGAAAATCATCTGATACGAGGCGCAGGGCGTCTTTGGCGTGGCCGCGGCCCGGAAGTTGCCGTAGCCCTCGGTGTTGATGCCGATGGCGTAGGTGACTCCCGGCTCCAGGGCCACGGGCAGCAGGCAGGTGTTGGGGCTGGTGAACTTGGGCTGGCCCGCCAGCTTGGGGAAGCGGCCCAGCTTGGGGTTTTTGACGAAAGACCAGGAGCCGGGAACCATGGCCTGGTTGAAGGTCACCGACACGGCCTTGAGGCCGGGGCTTATTTTGGCCGCGCCCGCGGCGGGCACCGTGGCCACGACCAGGCAGGGCTTGGCCAGGGCCGAAGCCGGGGCCAGGCATAGGACGGCGACAAGCGACAAAAACAACGGGACGGCTAGGCGCGAGAGCCGGGGCATGGGGGTCTCTCCGAATCAGTCGCGGGTGGCGAAGTGCTCCCGCTTGTCCTTGGGCCATTGGGAACAGAAGATGGGCAGGCCCTTGCCCACCCGTTTGAAGCACAGGTTGCAGCTGGGCTCGCAGGGCACGATCTCGGCCTCGCGGCCCTCCCGGGCCTTGATGGGCCACTGGGGATCGGCCAGGAGCACCCGGGCCAGGCCGATTAGGTCGGTTTGGCCCTCGGCCAGGGCCTTTTCGGCCAGGGCCGGTTGTTGGATGCGGCCGGCCGCGATCACCGGGATGTCCACCGCCTTTTTGATTGCCTCGGCCAGGGAGAGCATGTAGCCGGGCTCTTTTTCCTGGGCCACGCGCTCAGGCAAAAAGAACGACTCGTAGGTGCCGCCCATGACCGACAGATAGCTCAGGCCGGCGGCGGCCAGGCGGGGCGCGGCGATAACCGCCTCTTCGAGCTGGAAGCCCTGGGGCAGCCACTCGTCGGCCAGGAAGCGGTAGCCGATGGGGTAGTCCGGACCCACCGCGTGGCGCACCGCGGCGATCACCTCCAGGGGGAAGCGCAAACGGTTTTCCAGGGACCCGCCGTATTGGTCTTCGCGCCGGTTGGTGTGGGGCGAGAGGAACTCGGAGAGCAGATAGCCGGTGCCGCCGTGCAGCTCCACCAGGTCGAAGCCGGCCTTTTGCACCCGCCAGGCGGCTTCTTGGAAAAACTCGGCCACCTCGTGGATCTGCCTCCGGCTCATGGGCATGGGGTCCAGGCCGCCGGCCGGCACCTCCGAGGGGGCCAGGGGCACCCCGCCGTGGTGGGCGAAGCGGCCCGCGTGGTTGATCTGCAAGCCCGCCTTGGCCCCGCCCGCCTGGATCAGCGAGGCCAGCTCGGCCAGGCCCTCGATGAACTCGTCGTGATCGGCCCTGAGGGTGTAGGGGGTGCCCGCGCCCCGGGGATGCACCGAGGCGCTCTCCACCATGATCATGCCCGCGCCCGAGGCGCCCGCCTCCTGGTAGTGCTCCTTGAGGCGGCGGTTGACCAGGCCGTTGGCCCGGGCATAGCCCAGGTACAGCGGGGCCATGGTGATGCGGTTGGCCAGGCTGAGGCCGGGCAGGTCCAGGGGCGCGAAGAGGTGGGGATAGTTGCTCATGGGTTACTCCGCATCGAGGGTGGCGGGGCTCAGATTTTCTTGTAGACCTCGTCGCCGGGGCGGCAGCGCTCGGGCACCTGGATGCCCACCATCTGGCCGGGCCCGGCCTGTTCGATGCCGCCGTGCTCCTCCTGCATGGAGTCCACCGGCGCGTCGAAGTCGGTGGTGTGCCCCGCGAAGTGCAGGACATCGCCCACCGCAACCTCTCCGGCGGTGATCTTTATGGCCGCCACCATGGGCTTGGCGAAAAACTTGAAGACCTCGCCAACCTTTTGCTCGGACATGGCAATCCCCCTTGGTTCCAATGTCTATTCACCATAACCGAAGGGGCGCTTGCCCTGTCAAGCCCAAGCAGGGGCGGGTCAGATGATGATGGGGGGGTGCTCGTCCGGGGGCGGTGCGGGGGCCTGGGCCCGGCGGTCCAGGGCCTCGGCCACGTATTGCTGCACCTTGGGCAGGTTTTGCAGGGCCTTCAGGGGCAGCACCGCCTGGCACACCGCCTCGGTGAGCAGGTCCTCGGCGGTTTGGTGCTCCTGGGCGCAGACGTAGTTGGCCAGGTCGAAGATCTCGTCGATGGCCTGCTCCGCGTGGGCGCTGTGCTCCGGGCTCTGGGGGTCGAACTGCTCCCAGTCAAAGGGGGCCTCCACCGGGGCCTGGGCCGCGGGCTCCGGGCTGGCCAGGCTCCGGCGGTAATGCTCCACCGCCTCGGGGCTGCTCAGCTCCTCCAGGGGCAGCTCGCCCAGGGCCGAGCCCAGCACCCGCTGGTACTGGGCCGCGATCCAGGCGGCATAAGGCGCGCCCTCGTAGTCCGCCGCCCGGCGGGCCAGGTTTAGGGCTCCCCAGCGCTGGTCCACCCAGCGGGGGCAGAAGGAGGGGAAGGAGGGGCCCAGGATGCCCAGGCGAGCGCGGCGCAGGTTGTCCCACTCCACGGTGAAGTCGGTGGTCTTGTCCCACCAACTCATGCCCCGGTACTGGTTATGGCAGCGGTTCATGAGCCGGTGTTCCAGCTTTTGCTCCTCCGGGCCGATCCGGGGCCGGGGCTGGGGATGGGCGCAGGCGTCCCAGGGGTTGTCCGGGGTGGGGAAGCGGTCATGGTGGCCGGGAACCGGCGAGGGCGGAAGGGGCTTTTCATCCGGGCTCACCCAGCCCTGGCCCGGAATGGAGACGATGCGCGGGGCCTGGTCCAACACCCGGCGCACCGTGTCCGGGCCGATGGACTCCAGGCGGTTGGCCCCGGCTTGCTCCAGGCACAGGCGGCACAGGCTGTTCAGGGACCGGGGCACCCCGTGGCCCGCCTGGTGGAGCAGGCCGATGGCCTCGGGCTGGAACAGGCTCGGGTCGCCCCCGGCAATCTCCAGGCGGTGGCCCACGTACTGGACGCTCTGCTCCCGGTCCAGGGGGGCGAGCTGGGGCTGGCGGTGCAAAAGCTGATGCAGCCCCCGCTCATGGGCCCGCTCCATCTGCACCTGGATCAGGGGACGGGCCGCCAGGAACAGGTTGAGCACCCGGGGATTTTGCATGTCCTCGTTGCCCAACAGGCGTATCTCGGTGAGTTGCTCCGGGGTGAGCAGTTGGGCGTCGTCTATCACCAGCAGCAGGATTTGCCCTTGCCTGCGGAGCCGCTCCAGAAGGGAGCGAAACTCCTCCAAAAAGCGGCCCTTGGAGCCATAGGGCCCCGCCAGGCCCAGGGACAGGGCCATCTGGTTGAACAAGGGCAGCAATTCCCGGTGGGGCCGCGATACCACCGCGCTGATCACGCTTGGTTCCAGTTGCAGCATCAGGGCCTGGAGCAGGGAGGTTTTGCCCAGGCCGGCCCCGCCCTGCAGCAGGGCCCAGCCCTCCCGCTGGTCCAGGGCATAGACGAGGGTGGCCAGGGCCTCCCGGTGCGGCGGAGTAAGCACCAGGAAGCGGGGGTCTGGATCCGGGCCAAAGGGATCCAAGGTGAAACTGAATGTGTCTTGTTTCATGGCTGACCGCGGACCTGAGGTGTGGGCCATGATCATGGGCAGCTATTGTTTTTCCGGGGCCGGTACTTATGAAAAATATTAAATTATCCCGTCATTGTCAACGGTTCCCGGCCAAGGGCCATTTTATTTGTCCCCAGGATCCGGCCCGCCTATAATGCGCTTATGCGGATATTGACGATACCATTGTTGATTTTGGCGCTTTGCGTGGCTCCGGCCCTGGCCGCCACGCCCCAGGGGCGGGTGATCGCCCGGCTCGAGGCGGACCTGGACGGCGACGGCGCGGCCGAGGTCCTGGAGCTGGTGATGCTCAGCGGCCAGCGGGTCAAGGACCGCGAACCCTGGTGCGGGGCGGGGGAAAAGTGGCGGGGGCGCTTTGAGCTGCGGGTGGGGCGAGGCGATATTGTCCTGGATCGCCGGGGGTTTGCCGCTTTGTTCTGGCCCCCGGAGGGGCAGGGGGAGGAGGCCTTTTTCTGGGCCCCGCTCAAGATAATCACCGCCGACTACAACGGCGACGGCCGCCTGGATTTCAACCTGGGGCAGTACGGCTCTTGCAACGGCAATTTGTACCGTATCTTCGGCCTGGGGCCGGACGGCCGTTTGCGCGAGCTGCCCCTGGCCACGGGCGGGGCCCTGTTCGTCAGCGGCGCGGGGCGGGCCAACTCCACCGGGGCCATCCGGGCCCGGGGCGGGGTGATCAGCGCGCCGGCCTATGACAACACCCAGGGCAAGGAAATCACGCGGCGCTGGCGCTGGGACGGGGCCGTGTTTCAGCCGCTGCCCTGAATAAATTCCTAATAAAATTCGCGGGCTAGTTGCCGTGGTTGCGCCAGCGCTCCACGGTGCGGCTCACCAGGTCGCCCGCTTGCTCGCGGTGCCAGCCTTCGGAGACGCGCAAGAGCTCGCTCTTGGGCCGGATGCTGGGGTCCAGGTCCGCGAAGCGGATGATCACCGGGAAGTTGACCCCCTCGCCGGTGACGATGGCCTCCTGGGTGCGCAGGGCGGGCAGGGCCTTGATGAGCCCCAGGGCGCTCTCGGGCAGGGCGGCCATGACGAAATCCTGGTCCTTGTCGTTGCTCAGGCGCATGGCGAACAGGGTGTTGCACTGGCTCAGGATGGCCTCGGATATCTCCGAGGGGCGCTGGGTGATGAGCCCCATGCCCACCCCGTACTTGCGCCCTTCCTTGGCGATGCGGCTGATGGCCCGGCGGGTGGGGGCGAAGCCCAGGGCCGGGTCGCGGGGGGCGTAGCGGTGGGCCTCCTCGCAGACCAGCAAGATGGGCACCGCCTCGGAGCGCTGGGACCACAGGGCGAAATCGAAGATAAGCCGGCAGACCAAGGACACCACCACGTCCACGATCTCCGAGGGGATGCCCGACAGGGGGATGATGGCCACGGGCTTGTTGTGCACCGGGATGCGCAAAATGCGCCCCAGGATTTGCTCCATGTAGTCCTGGCCCATGACGCTAGAGAACATGAAGGCAAAGCGCCGGTCGCGCTGCAGGCTCTCCACCCGGGAGATGATGCGCATGTAGGGCTGGGCCCCCTCGGGCCGGTTGAGCCGGCCCATGGCCGCCTTTACCTTGCCCAGCATGGCCGCCAGGGAGTAGGGCACCGGGGTGTCCACCGTGATCTTGGCGTAGAGATCCTTGTTGTCCGGGTGGTCGTTTTTGGCCGCCACGATGGCTTCCTTGAGAATGGGGGCCTCCACCTCCCGGAGGGCCTGCTCCTGGCTGCACAGGGCCTGCACGATCTCCTCGGAGTTGAGCAGCCAATAGGGCAGCTTGAGCTTGTCCGGGCTGATGACCTCCGCTGCCTGGCCAAAGGCCTTGGCGTACTCGTCGTGGGGGTCCAGGATGACCACGTGGCCCTCGGGGTGGCGGCCCAGGGCGGCGCGCAAGATGGCGGTGATGGCGCAGGACTTGCCGGTGCCGCTGTTGCCCAGCAGTGCGAAATGCTTGCCGAATATCTCGTCCGCCCCGATGTAGGCGGGCAGGGAGGCCTCTTGGCGGATGGCGCCGATCCGCACGTTGGAGGGGCCGCCCTTGGTGTAGAGCTCGGCCAGGTCCTCGGGCCCGGCGGTGAGGATGGGCGAGCCCAGGCTGGGGTAGAGCGACACCCCCCGCTGGAAGCGCACCGTGCCGCCCGGGGCGCTCATGGCCTCGCCCAACAGCTCGATCTCCACCATCTTCAGGTCGCTGGTGGACAGGGGATAGACCGGGCGGGGGATGGACAGCCCACTGATGAGCCCGAAGGCCACCGACCCGGAGGTGGCCAGCTTGACCAGGGAGCCTATCTGCACCGAGGCGGCCAGGGCCCGGGCGTCGGCCGCGTCCTGGGACTGCAACAATACGCCCATGACCTTGGAGCCGCTGATGGAGGTGACGTGTCCGATTTCCAGAGAAGACGCAACCATGGACCTGCCCTTTCCCGGCGAGAGGGGTGGCGCTTAGTTTAAGGCGGACCAGATTGTAGGGGCCGGCGGGGGGCCTCGTTGAACAACCCGCCGATGCCCAAGGTTAGCCTTCCCCGGGGGGATTAGTCCAGCCAAAACCCGAGAGGGCCTGGGGATGGGCCTAGAGGTCCAGCTCCAGGTTGACCATGTCGCCCTCTTTGAGGCCCATGTTGTGGAAAAACTTGAGCAGGCGCCAGTCGCGGCGCTTGACAAAGGTGTGCAGCGACTCCACCCCCATCCCCTTGAGCTCGGCGGTCATGTGCTCGAAAAGCTGGCGGGCCACGCCCTTGCGTTGGAAGTCCGGGTCCACCCCGATGGTGTCGATCCAGCCGATGTTCTCGGGCATGCCGTATTCCCAGCGGCTGGCCCCGCCGATGATAAAGCCCTTCACCTGGCCCTCCAGCTCGGCCACCAGGGCGGCCATCTGGGAGCGTTTGGCCACCAGCTCCAGCTTCATCTCCCAGTATTCGGGCCGGGGCTGGCCCAGAACCTTGATGTCGATGGCCACGATCTGGTCCAGGTCCGTGGGTTGCATGGGGCGGATGGCAAGGGATTGGGACGCGGGAAGCTTCATTGACGCCCTCCTGGCAGGAGTGGGCCGGGGCCTGCCGCGCCCGCGCGGGGCGCGCATAGCCGGGGAAACCTATATTTAAAATGCTAAGGCACCGCGCGCGGCGGGGTCAACGGGGAGGCGGTATGAATTATACGAGCTTCAGTCTGGCTCAATTTGTCCATGATATCCTGGACGCTGGATTCTTCCTCGTCTATCCAGCCGGAAACCCGGTCCCGGAAATCATCAGACCAAGCGTCATCGAGCTTCCGGTGCAGCTCCCGGAGGTGAGACTTTTTATGCTCCAGCACCCCCTCCAACCGGCTGCGCCGCTCCTCAAGCTTGTCGATATTCTTGCGCACCCTTTCTTCCCAGGCACGGTGCTTGTTTTCCCATTCTCGCTGGTGTTGTTCAAAAGCCTTTTTCCTGGCCCGCTTATAATCGTCCCATTTACTGTTTAGGTTGTCTTGGGCATTCAAAAGGGCTTGATAGGCTTGTTGTTTGTCCTGGCCGAACATTTTGTTTTTATATTCACTGAGCATTCCCCAGCCTTTTTTCATCTGATCGCTAGCGGCCTGCAAATCTCGTTTGCGTTCGTCAAAAGGCCCCATGATGGCGCTCAACATGGTGCTGATGCCGCCCGTTGCGATGGCCAATATCGCGTCCGCCCCCCCGCCCGCAGGCTTGGCCAACCGGGCCTGAGCAATAATTTTTTCTTTTAACCTGCCTGATTCTCTTTTCTTCCCAATTCGCCTGTTGCTTGGATTGAATGTCTTTGACTTCCTCAACCAGGCCTTGGAATTCGTCCCAGGCCTTTTGGTGCTCCTCATGGGTGGGGAACCTGACTCCCTTGAAAAGAGACCCAACGAGCTTTATTTGGGTCCATACAGATTTAATATCTGAATTGTCGTTGTAAAGTATTCCCCCGGTCAGCATGCTTTTTAGCTTTTTTATGGCTTGTTTTACTTCCTTATAGTCTCCCATGTTCCCTCCAGATGGAAATTTGCCTCCTAAAAATTACCCTAAGGACGACATGGTACTTAGGGATTTTAAACACGGTCAACCACTGGGCCAAAATTTCCGCCCCATTGGGAGATGGTCCCTGGTTGGTTTCCCTGCTTCGAAAGTAGCCTAGGTTCCCCGCCACCAATGGCAAGAAACTTGCCACCACCCTGGCACGGCCCGAACCGGCCCCGCTCCGGCTCTGGCCAGGACGTCCTTTAAAAACCCCGACATTTTAGCATGTTGAGCTAGACGGGTTCCGCCGGGAGGGCGGGCATGCTCTTTGCACCAATAACCTCAGGGCATTCCGCAACAAGATTAATCTCCTTATTTTTTCAGCCTGAGCACGCGCAAGGACGGCGCTGCCCGAGGGGTTGGACCGCCAACCCCGGACCAGTCCGGTCGAGGCACGCGGGGGGCGTGCTTTGCAAAGTTCTGCCCCATGAGGAACGAGCAAGGGAGGATCGCAAGATGGGTAAACGGTTTGTGAAGGTGATGCTGCTGGCGGGCCTGGTCCTGCTGGTGGGCGCGGTGGGGGCCAATGCGGCGGGGGGGCCCATTAAGATCGGGGCCATGTTCATCTCCAGCGGCAAGGTGGGCGGCTACGGGGTGCACGGCTGCCAGGCCATCAAGCTGGCCGTGGAGGAGATCAACGCCTCGGGCGGCATCCTGGGGCGCCAGGTGGTGGCCATGTGCGAGGACACCAAGCTGAAAAAGGACGTGGCCCTGGGGCTGGCCAAGCGCTACGTGGAAAAGGACAAGGTGGACTTCCTCATGGGTCCCACCTCCAGCGGCCTGGCCATGGCCTTGAGCGAGTTCGCCAAGCAGAACAAGAAGATTCTGGTAGCCACCCAGGCGGCCACCGACGCCCTGACCGGGGCCAAGCTGCATCCCTACATCTTCAGCACCCTGAGCAACGCCATGATGCACGCCCGCTCCGGGGCCTATCTCATGGCCGCCAAGCCCTACAAGCGCTACATGGTGGTGGGGCCCAACTACAACTACGGCCATGCCTCCTGGCGCATGTTCAAGGAGAAGCTCAAGGAGCTCAGGCCGGACGTGGAGTTCGTGGGCGAGCTGTTTCCCAAGTTCCTGGCCAAGGACTACAGCGCGGAGATCAAGAAAATCCAGGAGATAAAGCCTGACGCCGTGTGGTGTCCCCTGTGGGGCGGCGACGCGGTGACCTTTATCAAGCAGGCCATGGGAACCGGGCTGTTCAAGGACGTGAAGTTCGCCTTCCCCTGCGCCGGGGCCCTGGAGGTGCTGGTGCCCCTGGGCAAGGACATGCCATCGGGTATCTACGTATCATCCCGTTATTTCTTTACATCGCCTCGATCGGACCTGAACCGGAAGTTCGTGGCCGCTTACCAGGCCAAGTACAAGCAATACCCGGACTACATGGCCGGCGAGACCTATGCCGGGGTGTACTTCATCAAGGCGGCGGTGGAGCGGGCCGGCAGCGTGGACCCGGACAAGATCGTGGCCGCAGTGGAAAAGGAGCCCCTGGCCTGGAACACCCCGGAAGGCTACAAGATAATGCGGGGCCAGGACCACCAGGTGGTGGAGGACTGCCTGTGGGGCGAGACCGCGCCCAATGCCAAGTACGGCTTCGCCATTCCCCAGAGCTTCGTGGCCATCCAGGGGGTGGAGATCGTGCGCGGCGATGCCGAGCTAAAGGCGGTGGGCTGCAAGAAGTAACCGGCTAACTATTGAAAAACAACGGGCCGCGCTCATGGGGCGCGGCCCGTTTTGTTTGGCGGGGCCAAAAAAAGGAGCCAGCCCAAGCGGCTGACTCCCTTAACAATCTATCTGGCGGAGAGAGAGGGATTCGAACCCTCGGTACCCCTTGTGAGGGTACACACGATTTCCAGTCGTGCACCTTCGGCCAACTCGGTCATCTCTCCGCAAAGCTGTCCAAAATAGGTAAAGGCATTGGTACCCGAAACCGGGGTGCCTGTCAACCAAAGTAAGGAGGAGAAGGGGCTTTTTAGATGATCAGGGGCGGCTTTACGCTGGTCTGCTGCACGTCCGAGCCGGCGGAAGACGCGGCCTGGCGGCCCTGGGGCTGAGCCTGACGGGCCTGGGGCTGGCCCGGGGCGTTTTGCAAGGCCAGGAAGTCGGGATGCTCCCGCTGCAACACCACCAGCACCGCGGTGCGGTATTCCGGCTGCAACGCGAGCGCCTCCATGGGCAGATTGCCCCGGAGCACCGCTTCCACCAGCAGATTCACCGGGCCCAGGGGGTCGCTGCCATACACGCTCTTGGACAGGTGCTTGAGCTGGTCCAGCAGGGCGGTGGCATAGGCCACGTGGGCCGGGTCGTCCAGGTCAAAGGCGTCCAGCGAGTCGTAGGGAGGCTGGCTCAGGTCCATGGGCTGGCCTTCCATGACGCAGGAATCACTGCCCAAGTAGGCCTTGATGGCCTTGTCGCCGTGCAGTTCGCTGGGCTGCACATCATTGCGGCCTTCCTGGGTGGCCTTTTCGAACTGGGCCTCGATCCAGTCGCCATAGGAGGCGCCCCTGGCGTCGGCCTGGCGGCGGGCCAGGTTGAAGTCCTCCCACTCGGAGTATTCCCAGCGGGGCCTGAAGCTGGTGAAGTAGGTATTGAGCAGGCCCAGTTGGCGGCGGCGGGCCCGGTCCCAGATCTCGCTGAGGTCGCGGGTGCGCTGCCACCAGATAATGTTGCGGTAATCGGCGCGGGCGGTTAATAGCAGCTTTTCTTCCAGGGTGGCCTCGGCCGGGGTGAGCTGGGGCGGACGGGGCTGGGCCGGGGGCTCCAATTCGGGCTCCGACTCCACCACCGCCTCCACCACGGGCGGGGCCTCCGCTTCGGGCTCGGGCTGCAGCCCGAAGTCGACCTCCGGCTCCTCCTCCACGATTTGGGGCGCGGCCGGGGCCGCGGCGGTGGCCATGGCGGCCTTGCCCAGGGCCCGGCGCAAAAGCTGCTCTATCTGGCGGCGGTCCAGGTCCAGCAGATGGTCTTCCAACTGCTGGTACAGGCGCTTGGCCAGGGCGGACAGCTCGCTGTCGGGCTCGGGGGCCTGGGCCGGGGCCTCGGGCTCCACCTCGGGTTCGGGGCGGATGTCGCGGGGCGCCTCGGCATGGCCCAACAGGCGCAATCCCAGAGGGGTGGTAATGACGTTCAGGGGCAGACCGGGCCCGGGCTTTTCTATGCGGATCAAGCCTTCGGACTCCAAACCCCTAAGATGACGGTTCAAAAGCTGCTGGCTCAGGTCGGTGCGCTCACGTATGTCGCTACTGGTGGCCCAGACCCCGTCGGCGCACAGGGCAGCCACCGCCTTGAGCACCATCCGCCGCGTGGGATGCAGGCGGGGGTGCTTGGCAGCCACCCAGGCATCAAGGCGGACAGGCTGTCCACCATTGGCGCCGGTTGTCTTATGGTTCACCACGTTCGCGCACTCCATTAAAACGGTTCGGCCTATTAACAAGCAAAAGGGATGCCAACTTTTCGACCGAGTGTTTCACGCTCCTTCGGGCCCTCCTGACGGGGCCGCCAAAGCGGCCAAAGGGACCCGCCGACTCTCATGAAGGGTAATTCTGAACCTAACTACCTGTTTTGTCAACCTATAGACCCCAGATTCGGCGGCGGGGGATTTGATACGACATATTGGGTGACCAAGCGTTGAGTGGCCCAAGTTGTGGTGGGTATGGCCCCTGGCCCATACATTATGAGACAGATCCGGCCCATGACCGGCCTGGCTGGAATCCAGGCCCAAGACGGCCCGGCTTGTCAAAATGAAGCCGCTTCAACCTTACCAAAGGGTCGGGCGTGGGGGTGGTTGTGGGTAAAAGGTAAATGATATCGGGGAAGGCATTAGCGTCAAAAATACGTCACTAAAATGGCGGATAGCCAAAATGATGACGTTTGGCGGGCGGCGCGTCAAGGAGCGTGCAACCCCCTAGGAGCGGGCGGCGCGCCGGCGGCGCAGCACACCAAGGCCGCCCACCAGGGCCGAGCCCACCAGGAGCAGGGTGCCGGGCTCGGGCACGGTGGATCCGCCGCCGGGCACGGTCACATCCAGGCCGCCCAGGGAGAAGTTGTACTTCTTCTTGTGCCCGTGGTGGCCGCCATAGTAGCTGCTGCTGTCCGGGTAGAAGCTCACCTCGTTTACCCCGCCCAAGCCCACGCTAACCAAGCGGAATCCGGCCGTGCCCGGAACCTGCCAAAAGTCGGCCTGGAAGTCCACGGTGGGGCCGGGGCTCAGGTCGGCCTTGCCCTTCTCGGGCTCGTAGCCCCAGTAGCCGGCTTTGTTGAACAGGTTGTAGACCTCGAAGGTGTTCAGGGTCACCGGCTGGCTGAAGGAGACCAGGATGGACTCGTACTTGTCGATCTCGTCGTTGGTGGAGCCCTTTACGCCAAAGCCGCTGGCCGAGTCCCACCACAGGCGGCCCGCCCCGCCGCTGGCGCTGATGGTAACGTCCAACCCTGGCAGCACGTTATAGACCGTGTAGCTGTTCAGTCCGCTGGCCGGAGCCCATGCGCTGTCCAGCAGATCGATGTTCTCGCCCCAGGCCGGCACGGCCGCCAGGCCGATGACCAGGACCAGGGTCAGTATTTTGATTATGCGGTAGGCGAAGGCATCTCTCCATCTAAAATTCCTACCAATAAGATAATCATTGGGGGCGCGGACTGCAACGAAGCGGGACCAATGCAAAACCCGCCCGGCAGCGCGGGCGGGTGAGGACTGGAGGGCGTACTAGGAGAGCTTCCGCAGCCCCTGAGCCGCCTGGTCCAAGGTATCGGCTTTCTTGCAGAAACAGAAGCGAATCTGCTCGCGGCCCAGGGCGGGGTCACTGTAGAAGCTGGACCCCGGCACCGTGGCCACGCCGGTGAGCTCGATGAGCTTGTAGGCGAACTCGGTGTCGTCGGTGCAGCCGTAGCGCTCCATGAGGTGGCCCACCTGGGTGATGATGTAATAGGCCCCGCCCGGTTTGTTGGGCCTGAAGTCCGCCTGGTCCAGGGCGCTGTAGAGCCGCTCCCGGCAGTCGGCGTATATCCCTCTAAGTCCCTGATAATACGATTCGGGCAGCTTTAGGCCCGCGGCGCAGGCCTCTTGGAGGGGATGGGCCGCGCCCACGGTGAGAAAGTCGTGCACCTTGCGCACCGCGCTGGTCACCGCCGGCGGGGCGATGACCCAGCCCACCCGCCAGCCGGTGGCCGAAAAGGTCTTGGACATGGAGTTGACCGTGATGGCCAGGTCTTTCATGCCCGGCAGGGTGGCCGGCGAGATGTGCTCCGCGTCGTCGTAGAGGATGTACTCGTAGATCTCGTCATTGATGAAGTAGGCGTCCCACTTGAGGCACAGTTCGGCGATGGTCTCCAGCTCGGCGCGGGAAAAGACCTTGCCGGTCGGGTTGTTGGGCGTGTTCATCACCACGGCCTTGGTGCGCTCATTGAACGCGGCGGCCAGCTCGTCCGGGTCGAAGCTCCAGTCCGGGGCGTGCAGGGTCACGTAGCGCGGGGTGGCGTGGCTCATCAGGGTGTCGGGTCCGTAGTTCTCGTAGAATGGCTCGAAGATGATGATCTCGTCGCCCGGGTTGATGATGGCCTTGAGCGCGGCGATCATGCCCTCGGTGGCCCCGCAGGTCACGGTGATGTCCGCCTCCGGGTCCACGCTGAAGCGGTTGTAAACCGCGCAGCGCTCGGCAATGGCGTTGCGCAGGTTGGGGGTGCCCCAGGTGACCGCGTACTGGTTGTAGCCGTCGCGGATCGCCTTTATGGCCGCCTCTTTAACTTCCTCGGGCGTGTCCCAGTCCGGGAAGCCCTGGGCCAGGTTGATGCCGCCCGCGGCGGCGCACACGCGGCTCATGCCGCGAATCACCGATTCGCCGAATTGGTTGGTGAGATCGTTGACCGGTTTCAAGGCGCACTCCTGAACTGTCGGGCCGGAATCCCCCCGCTCCGCCCGGTGGCTGTATTGCTTGGATTAGTAAAAATAGCCGAAAACCCGCTGCTTGGCCAAGAAAATCAGTCCTCGCCGTGCATGCGGGGGCAGCGCTCGGCCAGCTCGGCCAGCACCGCCAGCATCTCCTCCAGCAGGCGGGTGGTCTCCGCCCCGGGAAAGTGCCCTTCATCGCTGACTATCCGGGACAGCTCCGCCGCCTGCCTTTGCAAACGCTCTATGTCTGGGCGCAGGTCGTCGCCGGGCATGGGGACTCCTTACTTGGGCCAGGCGGCCAGGCCGGCCAAACGGGCGGAGAGCACCTGCCAGCGCCAGGCGAACTCGGCCCTGAGATCTGGCTCCACCAGCAAGCGTTTGATTCCGGCGCCCGGGGCCTGAAGCTCCAGGGTCAGGAACACCGGCCCTTTTTTGACCTTCAGGTAAAGCTCGGCCCGCTGGCTGCCCGCGGCCAGCTCCAGGGTGGTCAGCTCGGCCTGGTATTCCCAGCCCGCCGAGGCTATGCGCAAGCGGCCGGGCGCGCTCAGGGGCTGGTTCAGCTCCAGGTGCAGGCGCAGCCTCCCCGGCAGGAAGGGCTGGGCCAGGGTGAGGCGCATGCCCTCGTCATCCTTGACTATATGGGGCTCGGGCCAGCCGGGCACCGTGTAGGGCCAGCGCAGGCGCTCCCAATAGAGCAGGGGCGGGTTGGCCGTGGTCAGGTTGGCGATGGCCAGGTCAAAGGACGCCTGGTCGGGCGCGGTGGCGAGGGTGCGGTAAAGAGTCAGGAAAGTCGGATGCTTGGCCTGCAAGTCCGCCAAGGTCTTTTCGGCGGCTTCGGTCTGGCCCGCCTCCAGCAGGGCGGCCGTGGCCATGACCCGCGCCTCGGGCGAGGCTTCGGAGCCCAGGCTGGTTGCGATCCGGGCCATGCCTTGCCAGTCCCCGGCCCGCATCAGGGTGGGCAGGGCGCCCTGGGCCTGGGGATAGAGCCCCACCCACATGAAGGCGTCCTCGTGATGGGCCACGGCCTCCACCCCGTAGGCCCTGGGCCGGGCCGGGATGATCCGCCGCGCCGGGCAGATGCGCCCGCTTTGGGCCCGGTCCCAGGCCAGGTCCAGGGGCGTGCCGATCTCCGGGGCGGAGAACAGGCGGGCCTTGCCCTGGCCCAGAGCGGCAAAGGTAAGCTTTCCCAGGGCCTTGCCGCTGATGATCCACTGCTGCTTTCGGAAGCCCAGCCGATGGGCGAAGCGCCCGCCCACCAGCAGGTCCATGGGCCGCGTGCGGGACCAGGGGGTGAAGATATAGGCCGGACCGGGCAAGGTTGCCCGAACGTGGGGCAGGATGATCTGGCTGTCGTAATCGGGCACCTGGGGCAGGTAGATGCCTATGTCCGGGTTTTCCCAGTAATAGTTGCGCGAGGCCAGCTGCTGGAGGGGGCGGAAGCAGCGCTGGGGCAGCAGGCTGTCCCACCAGAAACGCTCCAGCACCAGCAGGCCCAGCTCGTCGGACTTGGGCCAGGCGCTCTTGGTCAGCTCGGAGCGCAGGTCCCACTTGTGGGAGCGCAGGTAATTGTCCTGGGTGAGCCAATGCCCCTTGCTCACCGGGTACTCCCCGGCCATGAGCTGGTCCGGGGCCAGCACCTTGGCCACCCAGCGCCGGGCCATCTGGCCGGTGTCGGGCAAGCGGGCCAGCCAGGCATCGCTCATGGCGGTAACTCCCTGCATCGCAAGGAAAATCGCCACTAAAACCAGGGCGGTGCGCCGCCAGAGGGGGCGCTTTAGCCGGCTGAGCAGGGAGGCCAGCAGGGCGGCCGTGGCCAGGGAAAGGAAGGGGGTCAGGTTCACCAGGTCCCATTCGCGCAGATAGGACAGGCGCACCCCCACGATGGCCAGGGAGAGCAGGGCGGCCGACAGGGCCAGCACATCGACCCGCCGGTGCCGGAGCCCCAGGAAGATCACCCCGCCCGCGGACAGCACCACCCAGGCCCAGCCCGAACGGCGGATCAGGGCCTTTAGGGCGTACCACAGGCCCAGGGCCGGGTTGGTCATGTGCTTGCCCGGGCTGGCCTTGGCCACCACCAGCCACATGTCATGCCACCAGCGGGCTGGCTCCACCCAGAACAGGGGCGAAAAGAGCAGGCATCCCGCGATCATGGACACCGCGAGCACCACCAGGGGAGCAAAGCCGGCCCAGGGCCGGGCCAGGCCCCAGGCGACCAGGATCACCAGGATCACGTATCCGCCGTACACCTTGGCCGCCACCGCCGCTCCGGCGGCCAGCCCGGCGAAGAGATAGTCCCACCAGCGGCCCGGGCCCAGGATGCGCGCGGCGAAGTAAAAGCCCAGCCACACCCACAGCGTCTGGGGCACATCGCCCATAAGCTGCCGGGAATAGGTCATTTGCAGGGGGTCCACCGCCAGGAGGAAGGCGGCGATCAGCCCGGCCCCCACCCCCCACAGGCGCCGCGCGGCCAAAAAGGCCAGCAAGGGCACCACCGCGCCCATGGCCGCCTGCAGGCCCCGCGCGGCCAGCACATAGGCCAGCCAGCCGTTCTGGCCGGTGGCCCACTGGTGCATGCTCAGGCCGGGCGCGCCCATCCACTGCCACAGGCTGTGCAGGGCCGTATATAGATAGATGTGCGATACCGGGTAGTTGATGGAGGGGACCAGGTTGCCGGCCATGAAGGCGGGCAGCAGGCCCAGTTGCTTGGGGGCGTCCACATGGGGGATGTACAGGGGCCAGGCGTGGTCCAGCCCGGCCAGGCGCAGGCCCAGGCCCAGGAGCAGGGCCCCGGCCAGGGCCAGGCCCACCCAGGGCGGCGCCGGGCGCTCGTCCTCGGGCTCCAGGGCCAGGCGGCGGGCCAGGGCCAGGAAGTACAGGGCCCCCAGGGCCAGGGTGCTCAGCATCCACACCGGCGGCCCCGCCCCCAGCGAACCCCAGAGGAGCAGCATGGCCGGAATCAGGGCGGCCAGGGCCCAGCCCGTGGCCCAGATCATGGCCGCCGGGGCCAGCATGAGGCCCAGCAGCCCCGCGGGCACCAGCCACAGCCAGGGCCAGAAGCCCAGGGCCTCCCAGTTCAGCCAGATGAAGGGAACCAGCCCCAGCAGGGACCAGGACATCCGGGACGCGCCGTGAACCGGCCGGTCGGCGCGGTCCGCGCTAATCAGGCCCCAGACCCAGGCCAGGATAAGGCCGGCCAAGACCCCGGCCAGCAGGCCCAAGGGCAAACGGAGCCAGGCCCCGCCCCAGCCGTCGGCGCTCATGAAGTACAGCTGGCTCTTGAGGCCCAAAAGGGCTCCGGCGGCCAGGCCGGGCCCCAGGGCGGCCCACAGGGCCGCGCGGGGAAGCCGCAGGCGGGAGTATGGCAGCCAAGGGTTCATTAAACCCTTTAATAGCATACTAAGGCCGGGGTTGTCCCGGCCCCTGAAGCTAGCGGATGAGCAGGGTCTTGACTTTGTCCGCCCCCAGGCAGGAGACGGTGCCTATGTCGTTGACCCCGCAGAAGGTAACCGGAATAACCTGCTTGCGAACGCGGATGCGGGATTTGAACTTCTTGCCGTTGCGCAGGGTCACGGTGGCCGGGTAAAAGTCGCTGGAGCCCGGGGCCTTCTTGTGAAATTCGATGGCCCGCACCCGGTCCAGGGGCAGGCTGGTGTCGGACTCTACGTATTTGATCTGCAATTTGGGCTTGTCGCAGCCGTATAGCTTGACCAGGTCGCGGCACACCGCGCAGCGTTCGGCCGCGCAGAGGTTGGAGAAGACGAGCTTTCCCCCCGAGCGGACCGTGATTTCCGCGGTCAGGCCCATGCCGCGCACGGGAGGGGCGGACCAGGCCGGAGCGGCTTCCAGGCCCCCGGCCAACAGAGGGATGAGCAACAACCAGGCAAACCAACGCATACTGCCCCGACTTTCACAGAGTGGTGGGCGAGATCGTCAACCGGGGGGGAGGCGTCTGGATGGTCGGGCGAGATGTTCCGGTGAGATTTAATTAGCAAATTCCGCCGCGCGGGGCAAGGGGGCTCTGGGCGGGCGAGGGATGGGACAAAAGAAGGGAGGCCGTTCGCCGGGGAGCGAACGGCCTCCCTTGACCCTTCCCGCCGGGGTAGACGGGAGGGGAGGGGGCTGGGTCGTTTAGCGCGCGGCCGGGTGGGTCAGGCCGCGGGACTGCAGGGCCAGGATCACGGTGCGCTTCACCAGAGGGCAGTCGGTGCAGTGGGCGGCCATGAGCAGCCGGGTGGACTGTCCGCCCGGGATGCGGTTCATGGCCTTGGTGGCCTCGTAGCGGACCAGGCTCTGCTCGTCAATGGTGTTGACCAGGTAGGCCAGGGGCAGCAGGGCGTCGCGGTTGCCGATCTTGCCCAGGGCGTGGGCCGACATGCGCCGCAGGTTGGGGTCCGGGCTGGTCAGCATGGCCGCCAGGGGCTGGACCGCGTCGGCCTCGCGGATGTCGCCCAGGGTGTAGATGGCGACGTAGCGAACCTTGGCCTCCGGAGAGTCCAGCAGGGCCAGCAGGGCCTCGCTGTCCACCTTGGCCAGGGGCTGCCCGCCGGTCTGGCTCAGGGTCTGGTTGACCTTGTTCTGCAGGTATTGGGGAACGTCTTGGCCGGCCAGGGCAGGCGTGGCGGCAATCATCAGGCCCATCATCGCGATGAGGGCCAGGGTCTTCAGGCTTATGTTTCTCATTCTCTCTATCCTTTTCATTGGGCTTGAAGCCCTCATGTTGTCTTCATCGACGGGGGTCTTCCTACCTATGGGAGAACTCGTGTTCTCTTGCCTTTCACTTAACCAGAGGATGGGCAATGGGTAAATGAGGGACAGGACCCAAATGCGGGGGGGCGAAGACCCTAATTTGTAATGCTGGAATTAATTGGGAAAAATGGCATGCCGCCCCGGCCGGCCGCCCGGCGGGGGGGTGTGGGCCCCAGGCGGCGGGGCCGGGGCCGGGTGTGGGGGGCCGGGCCTAGAGGCCGGAGGTCAGTTCGGCCTCCATGGCCCGCACCTTGTCCACGGCTTGGTCGCCGATCTCGTCGAAGAGGACCACGCTGCTGACCGGCAGGCAGCGGGGGCAGCAGTAGCTGGTCACGGTCACGCTGGCCTCGGTGACCAGGCCCTTGTCCGGGTCTTCCACCAGGTGGTGGCCCCCCAGGATCACCACCTTGCCCTCGCCCACCTGCAAAGTGCGGCGCCAAAGCTCAACGCCTTGGCGGTCGGCCAGGCGCTCCGGGACCAGGGTGTCGGGATACACGGCCATTGGTTTTCTCCCCGTGCTGACTGGGATGGCGATAGTTCACGCCTATCATGCTAGCACAGACCGGGGATGCAAGGCCGGTTGGATGTAGGTATTTAGTCTTGTGTGAGGCGCAGGGAGCGGCGCACCAGGGCCCAGTTCACCGCCCCGTGGCGGCAGTTCTGGCGGTCCATGAGCACCCCTTGCAGGGCCGAGTTGAGCGACCCGCCGCTGCCCTGGTCCAGGGAGGAGGTGCGCCCGTTCTTCAGGGTGTAGCGGGCCAGCAGGCGGTTGCGCATGTGCCAGGGGCAGGTGACCCCCACCGCCGCGCCGAAGCCGTGCTGTTTTATCTTGTGCTTGATGAACTGGTCCGAGGGCATCAGGCCCTTGCCCCGCATGATGCGCGAGGAGGGCACCACGTAGACCGCGGCGTAGCCCAGCTCCAGGGCCTCGGCCCGCACCCGGCCCACCTCGCACTCCGGGCAGCCGCCCGAGCACAGCAGGCCCTCATCCGGGTCCACCCCGGCCGGGCATTCCAGGGGGCGCAGGCAAAAGGGCAAAAACAGCACCCGCCTCCCAAAGGGGGTGGCGGCGAAGGCCTTCTTGAAGTAGCGGTTGCCCGCCTTGACGATAAGGCGCAGGTCCAGCTCCGGGCTCATGCGGCCCAGCAGGCCGGCCAGGGCCCAACCGAAGCGGCGGAACAGGGCCAGGGTGAAGCGGGGGGCCAGCAGACGGCCCATGATCAGGGGCGACAGGGCCAGTAGGCCCAGGGCGGCCAGCAACAGGCCCGAGGCGGCCAGCCACAGCCAGGGGTTGGATAGGTCCATGAGGCTGAATCTTGACAGAAGGGGGGCGCGGCCACAAGGGAAAAGCCGGTGACCGGCCCCGGGCTGGCCCGGCGGGGCGCGGCGTGCTACTTTTTAGGCTCAAGCGGCGCGGGCTTGTCCCGCCCGCCCCGGCCCACATCCGAGCGGAGGAAAACTTGCGCGGCGGCTGCAAAAGCATCCTGATCTGCCTGCTGAGCGCGGGCCTGGCCCTGGCCGGGGCCTGCTGGTCCGCCGCCCAGATGGACGAGCCCGCCACCATCAAGGACAGCAAGAAACGCCTGGACAAGCTCCGGATCATGTACACCGATGACCATCCGGAGGTGATCCGGCTCCAAGAGCACCTTCGCAAGATGAAGACCAGGGAGGCCGAGAAAAAGGCCGAGGAACGGGCCAAGGACCCCAAGCAGGTGCAAGGCATCAGCGAGGACTTCAAGTCCTCCCAGAGCTTCGAGTAGCTCCGCCCCGCCAGCGCGAATTTAAGGCTTGAAAAATAACCCCGGCACAGCCAGGCGCTGGCAGACAAGGCGTCTGGCGAGCGAGGGCCGGAGGCGTAGCTCAAGTTACGTCGAGGCCCGAGCGAGGCCAGCAACGCAGTATGCCGGTGGCTGGCGAAGCCGGGCTGTTAGGGCGTCCCGCCGGGAAGCCCGCACACCGAGGCCACTCATATGGGCAGGGGCAGCAACCCGCTGTACCAGCCGGCCAACACCGCGGCCACGGCCAGCACCCACCAATATTTGCTCCAGGCTTGCTTCACAACGGCGTCCTTTTCCCCTCGCGCCAATTCTACCATTGTTTCTAGCAATGACTCCCCGGCCTTTGCATGGGCCGGGCCGGGGATCAGTTGCGCAGCAGCAGCTTGGGCAAAAACAGCGATATCTCGGGGATGAAGATCACCAGGAACACGCAGGCCAGCAGGAGCAGCAGGAAGGGGGCCGTGGCCCGGGCCACGGTGGTCAGGGGCTGGTCGGTGAGCCCCATGGCCACGAAGAGGTTGAGGCCAAAGGGCGGGGTGAGGAAGCCGAATTCGATCACCAGCACCATGATGATGCCGTAGTGCACGTAGTCGATGCCGTAGCGGCTGAGGGTTTCGGCGAACAGGGGCGAGAGGATGATCATGGCCGACACGTCGTCCATGATGGTGCCCATGAGCAAGAACAGGATGGCCACCAGGATGAGGAACAGCCACCAGGAGTCCACCATGCCCATGATCCAGTCGGCCACCTGCACCGGCAGTTGCTCGGCGGTGAGCAACCACACGAAGGTCATGGCGCAGGCCAGGATGAACAGCAGGCAGGACGAGAGCACCGCCGCCTCGCGGGTCACCTTGAACAGCCGGGCCACGGTCAGCTCGCGGTAGGCCAAAAATTCCACGGCCAGGGCGTAAACCACGCTCACCGCCGCGGCCTCGGTGGGGGTGAACAGGCCGGTGTAGATGCCGCCCAACACGATCACCGGCAGCAGCAAGCCCCACACCCCCTGGCGCAGGATGCGCCAGCTTTCGCCGGGCTCGTATTCCCGCCGATTGCGCCAGCCGTGCTTGCGGGCCATCACATAGGTGTAGCCCAGGAGCACCCCGCCGATGAGCACCCCGGGCAGGATGCCGGCCATGAACTGCTCGGCCACCGACACGTTCATCACCAGGCAGTAGAGGATCATGGGGATGGAGGGCGGGATCACGATGCCCAGCGATCCGGCCGAGGTGATCAGGCCGGTGGTGAAGCCCTTGCCGTAGCCCGCCTTGACCAGGGCCGGGAACATGATGGAGCCGATGGCCACCACCGTGGCCGGCGAGGAGCCGGACAGGGCCGCGAAAAAGCCGCAGGCCACCACCGTGGCCATGGCCGCCCCGCCCCGGAAGCGCCCCACCATCAGGTTCATCACCGCGATGAGCCGCTTGGCGATGGCCCCCTCGGTCATGATGCCCCCGGCCAGGATGAAAAAGGGAATGGCCAGGAGCACCGAGTTGTCTAGGGCGTTGAACAGCTGCTGCACCAGGATGGTAAGGGGGGTGGAGGTGAACAGCAGCAGCACCACCGCCGTGGTAACCGCCAAGAGCACGCTGATGGGCATGCCCAACATGAGCAGGGCGGCGAAGCATATGGCCAGGGTGGGGATCATGCGGCTTGCTCACCGGCCGGGGCGGCGGCCTCCAGGGGCAGGCCCGCCCGCCAGGCCTTCAAATGCCGCCAGGCCTGGGCCATAAAGCGCAGGGCCAGGGTGGCCGAGAACACCGCGATGGGCAGATAGGCCCAGAACATGGGCAGGCCCATGGCCGCCGAGGTGGTGCCGAAGCGCTTCATCTTCCAGGCGTGCTCCCAGGCATAGTAGGCCACCACCAAAAACAGGGCCGCACTGATCAAAAAGCCCGCGATGCGCATCCAGTGCCCGATGCGGGGCCCCACCTTGGTGACCAGGTAGTCCATGGAAAAGTGCATGCCGTAGCGCACCCCCAGGCTGGCCCCCAGGAAGGTTAGGAACACGCAGAAGTAGCGGGCGAACTCCTCGAACCAGGTGAAGCTGTGGTTGAACAGGTAGCGCGAGACCACCTCGCCGAAGGCCATGAGGGCCAGGCCCAGCAGGCCCGTGGCCAGCACGGCCTCTTCCAGATGGTTTATGGCTTTTAGCAAACGGCGCATGGCAGGCGGCCCCGGCGGAAAAAGAGGCGGGGCCCCCAGGGTGGGAGCCCCGCGCTTGAGTTTTTACTTGTTGTGCTTTTTCACGGTGTTCATGAAGAAGTCATACAGCTCCGGGCCCACGATCTTCTTGTACTTGGCCCACACCGGCTGCACCGCCTTTACAAAGGCCTGGCGCTGGGCCGGGGTCAGCTCGGCCACGGTGACTCCGTTCTTCTTGCAATATTCGGCCACCGAGATGCCGGTCTTGGGCAGCTTTTGGTGCAGCTGCTCGTTGGCCTTGCGGTTGGTGGTGATGGCCACCTTGGCCGCCTGCTGGAACACGGCCTTCTGCTTGGCGCTCAGGCCGGCCCAGAAGTCCGGGTTCACGATGATCACGCACTCGGTGAGGATGTGGTTGGTGTCGGTGACGTACTTGGCCACCTCGGTGGCCTTGATCAGGATCGAGGTGAGCAGCGGGTTCTCCTGGGCGTCGATGACCCCCTGCTGCAGGGCGTTGTAGAGCTCGGGGAAGGGGATGCCCACCGGCGAGGCGCCCAGCTGGCGGAAGGTGTCCATGAACACCGGGCTGTTCATCACCCGGATCTTGATGCCCTTGAGGTCGGCGGGCTTGAGCACCAGGCCCTTTTTGGAGTTGATGTCCCTGAACTCGTTCTCGGTGAAGCCCACGCCCACGAAGCCCTTGGCCGGCAGGTAGGAGAAGAGCTTCTTTTGCAGGTCCATGTCGTCCAGGGTGGCGTAGGCCACCTTGCGGCTGGGGAAGACGAAGGGCAGGTCCACCACCGCCATCTGGGGCACGTAGTTGCTCATCACCGCGGTGGTGATGGTGGCCATCTCCAGGGTGCCGGCCTGCACCTGCTCGGCCATGGAGCGCTCGGAGCCCAATTGGCCGAAGGGGAAGGTCTTGATCTCGATCTCGCCGCCGGTCTTTTCCTTGACATAGGCGGCAAAGGCGTCCACGCCCTTGCTCTGGCCGTGGAAGGGCGGGGCCACGTGGCCAAACTTGATGGTCTTCTTGGCCAGGGCCGCGCCGCCCGTGCCAGCCAGAACCAGGCAGGCCGCGGCCAGGATCAACATAAATTTGCGCATGATACTCCTCCAGCGCATGGGGTATTTGCTCCTGATATGCCGGGTTTGGGTCGCACCCATCATAACCCCTGCGCGGTTGGTCTACAAGTTGGATGAGGCGGGGTCAAGCCAAAGGCGGCGCGAACATGGGGGGGCAAGAAAAGGTCACGGACCTAGGGAAAGCGCCGCAAAATCCGGCCCCGCCAGAACAGGCGGAGCACCCAGCCCAGGCGGTAGGCCGCCTCGTGCCCCAGGTTGAAGCGGCTGGCCCGCTGGTCCGAGCAGCGCACCGAAAGCTCGGCCATGGCCAGTCCGGCCCGCCGGGCGCAGAACATGAGGTTGGTGACGTAGGAGGTGTGGCTGTCCACCGCCCCAGCGAAGCGGGTGAGCACCGGCCGGGCAAAGGCCTTGGCCCCCAGGGAATAGTCCTCAAAGGGCAGGCCCAAGAGCACCCGGGCCGCGCTGATGAACAGGCCCGAGCCCAGGATGCGCGCGGCGCTGCGCTCCTGGCGGCCCTGGCGCTTGGAGCCCACCACCACCTGGTGCCCGGCCAAGAGCTCCAGGGCCTGGGGCACGAACCGGAGATCCACCGACAGGTCCATGTCCAGGGTGATGAGCGCCTTTCCCTTGTAGATGCTCAGGGCGTGGGCAAAGGCCAGGCCCGGGCCTCTGGCGGCCCCATGAAAAAACACCAGCTCCGGCACCTCGGCGGCCAGGGCCGTGCCGATGGTAACGGTCTCGTCGCTGCTGCCGTTGGAGCCGATGATCAGCTCGAAGCTTTGCCCCAGGCCGCGCAAAAAGTCCACCAGCCCGCGGGCGTTGCTCTCCAATATGGCCGCTTCGTTGTAGACCGGTATGAAGACGCTGTAATCGGGCATTGGGCCCCCCGGCAGGGAAAAACTCCCCCGCCAGTAGGCAACGGGGGGCCGCTTTGTGTCAAGCCTTGGAGCCTGCCAGCACCTTTTTCAGATACCTGCCGGTGAAGCTCTTTTTGACCGAGGCCACCTGCTCTGGCGTGCCGGCGGCCACCACCATGCCGCCCTTGTCCCCGCCCTCGGGGCCCAGGTCGATGATGTGGTCCGCAGTCTTGATCACCTCCAGGTTGTGCTCGATGACCACCACCGTGTTGCCCATCTCAACCAGCCGCTCCAAGACGCCCAGGAGCTTCCTGATGTCGTCGAAGTGCAGGCCCGTGGTGGGCTCGTCCAGGATGTAGAGGGTGCGGCCGGTGGCCCGCTTGCCCAGCTCGCGGCTCAGCTTCACCCGCTGGGCCTCGCCGCCAGATAGGGTGGTGGCGCTCTGGCCCAGGCGGATGTAGCCCAGGCCCACGTCCACCAGGGTTTGCAGCTTGGATTTGATGGCCGGCACGTTGGCGAAGAACTCCAGGGCCTGGTTGCAGGTCATGCCCAGCACGTCGGCGATGGTGGCCCCCTTGAAGGTGATCTCCAGGGTGTCGCGGTTGTAGCGCGCGCCGTGGCACACCTCGCAGGTCACGTACACGTCGGGCAAAAAGTGCATCTCGATCTTGATGATGCCGTCGCCCTCGCAGGCCGGGCAGCGGCCGCCGCGCACGTTGAAGGAGAAGCGGCCGGGCTTGTAGCCCCGGGCCCGGCTCTCGGCGGTCTGGGCGAACAGCTCCCGGATGGGGGTGAAGACCCCGGTGTAGGTGGCCGGGTTGGAGCGGGGGGTGCGGCCGATGGGGCTCTGGTCGATGTCGATGACCTTGTCCAGCTTGGCCAGGCCCTTGATGTCCTGGTGGGACCCGGCCCGCTCCTTGGAGCGGTAGAGCCGCTGGGCCAGGGCGCGGTACAGGGTGTCGATGACCAGCGACGACTTGCCCGAGCCCGAGACCCCGGTGACGCAGGTGAACAGCCCCACCGGAATCTTGACGTTGATGTCCTTGAGGTTGTGCTCGGCGCAGCCGATGAGCTCGATGTGGCCCCGGCCGTTGGCCCGGCGTTTGGCGGGCACGGGGATGGACTTCTTGCCGCTCAGGTACTGCCCGGTGAGTGATGCCTTGCTCTTGAGCAACTGCTTGGGGGTGCCCGCGAAGACCACCTCCCCGCCGTGGCGGCCCGCGCCCGGCCCCATGTCGATCACCGTGTCGGCCGCCAGGATGGTGTCCTCGTCGTGCTCCACCACCAGCACGGTGTTGCCCAGATCGCGCATGTGCTTGAGGGTGGCCAGCAGACGGCGGTTGTCCCGCTGGTGCAGGCCGATGGAGGGCTCGTCCAAAACATAGAGCACCCCCACCAGGGCCGAGCCGATCTGGGTGGCCAGACGGATGCGCTGGCCCTCGCCGCCGCTCAGGGTGGCGCTGGTGCGCTCCAGGGTCAGGTAGTCCAGGCCCACGTCGGCCATGAAGCCCAGGCGTTGCTCGATTTCCTGGAGCACCTTCTCGGCGATCATGGCCTCGCGCGCACCCAGCTCCAGGCCCCGCACGAACTTAAGGGCCGCAGCCACTGACTGGCGGGTGAAGTCGAAGATGTTCATGTTGCCGATGGTCACCGCCAGGCTGGTGGCCCGGAGGCGCGATCCCCCGCAGTCCTGGCAGGGCTGGGCGTTCATGTAGCGGGCCAGGTCGTCGCGTATGCGGCTGGAGTCGGTCTCGTGGTAGCGCCGCTCCAGGCTGTTGACCATGCCCTCCCAGGGCCGCTTGAAGTAGTGCCGCCGCTCGCCGCGCTCCAGATAGAAGCTCACCTCGTCCTCGGTGCCATAGAGCAGGGCGTGCTGCACGTCCGGCGCAAGGTCTTGCCAGGGGGTGTAGAGGTCGAAGCCCAGATGCTTGGCCAGGGCGTCCAGGGTCTGGAAGCGGTACACGCTGTCGCTGCCCGCCCAGGGGGCCAGGGCCCCTTCGCGCAGCGACAGGCTGGGGTCGGGCACCACCAGCTCGGGGTCGAAAAAGATGCGGGTGCCCAGGCCGTCGCAGGTGGGGCAGGCGCCCTGGGGCGAGTTGAAGGAGAACATCTGGGGGCTGAGCTCGGGCAGGGAGATGCCGCACTGGTCGCAGGCCAGGCGCTCGGAAAACAGCTCCTCGCGGTCGGGCTCGTTGTCCACGCCGTGCACCCAGGCGATGAGCACCCCCTCGCCCATGCGCAAGGCCAGCTCCACGCTGTCGGTGAGGCGGCGGCCCACGCTTGGTTTGATCACCACCCGGTCGATGACCACCTCGATGTTGTGCTTCTTGTTCTTCTCCAGCTCCGGGGCCTCGGCCAGCTCGAAGAGTTCGCCGTCCACCCGGGCCCGGACAAAGCCGTCCTTCATCAGCCGCGCGAACACCGCCTTGTGCTCGCCCTTGCGCTGGGTGATCACCGGGGCCAGCAGGGTGAGGCGGGCGCGTTCGCCCAGGGCCATGAGCTGGTCCACGATCTCCTGGGGCGAGCGGGAGCGGATGACTTGGCCGCAGGAGGGGCAGTGGGGGGTGCCGGCCCGGGCGTAGAGCAGGCGCAAATAGTCGTAGATCTCGGTGACCGTGGCCACGGTGGAGCGGGGGTTTTTGCTGGTGGTCTTCTGCTCGATGGCGATGGCCGGCGAGAGCCCCTCGATGGACTCCACGTCCGGCTTGTCCATGCGCTCCAAAAACTGGCGGGCATAGGCGCTGAGCGACTCCACGTAGCGGCGCTGGCCCTCGGCGTAGATGGTGTCGAAAGCCAGGGTGGACTTGCCCGAGCCGGACAGACCGGTGACCACCACCAGCTTGTCGCGCGGGATGGTCACATTGATGTTCTTCAGGTTGTGCTGCCGGGCGCCCCGGACGGTGATGTTCTTAAGCATGGTGGTTCCTGGCTTTGAAAGACAAAAAGCTAATCCTGTTTAGCCCGTTCAAGTATTTCCGCGTTCAGCCTAGTATGCTCAATTAAGAATAAATCAGCCAAACGCTGAATCCCACTCAAGGCTCTTTGATCTTGCCCAGTAACAGCGGACAATTGGTTAAGCGATCATTTTGTGTTCATAGGCCAACGGGCTGATGTGTCCGTTGGCACTGTGCCTCCTGGTTCGATTGTAGTCCACTTCAATATACTCGAAGACGGCCCGTCGC
>JAIPEN010000001.1 GCA_021737145.1 Desulfarculaceae bacterium
GGCCTGGTCAAACTTGTTCTGCAGCTCCGGACTCCACTCAATCGGGGGGCTGGGAGGCAAGGGGGAGGGCACAAAGGCGCTGACTTTTTCGCCCACTGTGGATACAGTCAAATAATGTCCTTGCAGTTGCCGTTTCATGGTTCCCAGCCAAACTCGAATTAAGGATTACCTTTAATTTGACAAAACTTTAAAGTCAAATTAACGTAAATGGGCCGGGGGCGCAAGAAAATTTTATAGCCTTGTTTATTAGGGAGGGGGTTAGTGGTCCGTATATCTCAGCCGAGCCACCCCGGTAATTTCATAAGGATGGAAATAATCGAGCCCCTGGGGCTCTCCATAACCGATGCCGCCAAGGTGCTTGGCGTCAGTCGGCCAGCCCTCTCCACCCTTTTAAACAGCCGGTCGTCTCTGTCACCTGAAATGGGCTTGCGGCTGGAAAAGGCCTTCGGGGTGAAAATGGACGCCCTGCTACGGATGCAAGTGGCCTTTGAGATCGCGGAGGCCCGCAAGCGGGAGGGCGAGATCAAGGTCAGCCGCTACATCCCTGAAAGCGGCTCTGAGCCGGAGGCCGGCAGGCCCTGATAGAGCCATCGGCGGCGCGTCTTAGGGGGTAGTCCGGAGCCCTCACAAACCCATAATTAAAAAACAGCGGCAGGCCTACGAAAAAATTTGGGCTCCCCCTGCAGGGACCAAAACTGTGCCAGGGGGTGATCCCAAAGTGTGCCAAAACATGCCCTAAAATGCCCTAAAAAAGGCTCTCCCGGAAGACTTTAGAAGATCTTCCGGGAGAGCTGTAACCGCTTGAAATACGGTTATTTTATTGGTGGGCTGCCGGAGAATCGAACTCCGAACCTACGGATTAAGAGTCCGTTGCTCTGCCAGTTGAGCTAGCAGCCCTTGCTCAATGTGAAGCTGTTTTTATCAGTCATAATGGGTTTCGTCAACCGTTTTCCCCGCATATGTCACGGCAAAGCCGCAAGACGTGGTCGCGGCCCGCCTCTTGATTCTCTAGGCGGTCCAGCCAGGCCGGGGGTATGGCCTCCAACCCCCAATAAGCCCCGGCCAAGGCTCCGGTCATGGCCCCGATGGTGTCCGTGTCGCCGCCCAGGCTCACGGCCAGGACGATGGCCTGCTCCGGGCTGGCGGCGGCCAGGAAGGCTCCGATGGCCGGGGGCAACGACTCCGGGGCCGACACGTCGCAGGCGTACTCGCTGGTCAGTACCCGGCGGGCCTGGGATTCGTCGCCCCGGGGAATGCGGGGCAGGGCCCGCAGCCGGGAGGCGGTGTGGCTGTCAATGGGCTCCACCAGGCTGGCCACGTGGTTTACCAGGCTGGCGCAGTAGGGTTGCTTGGCTGCCGCGCCCAGGCGGGCGGCCAGGGCCACGGACAGGGCCTGGGCCGCCGCTCCGGCCAGGCCCCGGGCATGGGTGTGGGTGATGGCGCATTGCCGCAAGGCGGCCGCGCAACAGGCCTGGTCGTCATGGGCGAAATAGACCCCCAGCACGCCCACCCGCATGGCCCCGCCATTGCCCCAGGAATCGGTGGCCACCTGGTCCCAGGGCGCGCCCCGGGCAAGCTGTTGCATGATGCTGTCCACCCGGCCGCCATAGCCCCGGCGGGGCTCGTACAGTGCCAAAAACCGGGCGGCCAGATAGGCGGGGTCCAGCGTCCCACGTTGGGCCAGGGTCTCGAGAATGGCGATCATCATCTGGGAGTCATCGGTATAGGAACCAGCTTCAAGCCTACCCTCAAGAAAGGCATCCAAGCGCCCGTATTGCCTTTCAATATCTTGGTGGCTCCAGCCTTCAACCGGCATACCCAGGGCATCGCCGCACATGGCGCCCAGGGCGGCGCCGGCCAGGCGGCTGTGGGAAAAAGCCGGGGCTGGGGATTGGGTCATGAATGTCTCCGGTGACAGGGGCTGAGCCCAGTATAACCGGGACGGCTTGGCGGCGGGCAAGGGGTGTGTTAGATTTGCCCTTCAGCCGGAGGAAGCAGCATGGCCACCCAACCTTGCGTACCTTGTGCCGATTACCGGGCCGAAAAGCGGCTCTTGTCCCTCAAGCGTCAGCTCAGCGCCGACGATCTGTCACCAGAGGAGCGCCAGCGCCTGGAGGCCGAGGTGGCTGAATTGGAGCGTCTGTTGGGCATGGACTAGCCCTCGTCCTCCAACTCTTCCAACTCCAAGGCCATTCTCTCCCACTTCTTGGTCAGCTTTTCAACCCTGGCCTGGGCCGCGGCGTGGTCCTTGGTCAGCTTGGCCCAACGCGGCCCGTCGGCGAATGCCTCCGGGTCCACCATCTCGCCCACCAGCCGATCCAACTCCACCGTGGCCTCCTCCACCTGGGCCTCCAGGCGGGCCACCTTGTCCTTGAGCGGCTTCAGGCGGCGGTAGCGCTCGTTGCGCGCCTTGGCCTCGGAGCGTTTTTGCTCTGGGCTCTTCTTGCCGCTGTCCGCATCAAGCGCGGGGTCCTTGGCCGGGGTTGGGGCGGCCACGGCTTTGGCGGCCGGGGCCGGGGAGGGCGCGTCCTTTGCCTGTCCGGGAGCCAGCTTGTTTTTCCACAGCCGCTCGAAATCATCGTAATTCCCCGGCAGCATGGTGACCTCGCCGCCGGCCACATAGGCGACCTGCCTGGCCACGGTGTTGATCAGGTGCCGGTCGTGGCTGATGAGCACCAGGGTTCCGTTGTACTGGGCCAAAGCCTCTTCCAACACCTGACGGGAGGCGATGTCCAGGTGGTTGGTGGGCTCGTCCAAGAGCAGGAAATTTGGTTTTTGTATAAGAAGCTTGGCCAGCACCAGGCGGGCCCGCTCCCCGCCCGAGAGCACCTTGACCTTTTTGAACACGTCGTCGCCCTTGAACAAAAAGGCCCCCAACATGGTGCGCTGCTGGCTGTGGGCCATGAGCCCGGCCACGGTGCCCAACTCTTCCAGGGCGGTGTTCTCGGGATGCAAGTCCTCCATGGTGTGTTGGGAGAACACCCCCATCTTGACCCGGCCGCCCACCAGGCGGCGGCCCGCCTTGGGCTTCAACTGCCCGGCCAATAAACGCAGCAAGGACGACTTGCCCGCCCCGTTGCGCCCCAGCAGGGCCAGACGTTCCTCCTTGCGCAGGGTCAGGCTCAGGTCCTGGTAGATGACCTTATCGCCGTAGGCCAGCTTGATGTTGAGCAGCTCCACCACCACCTTGGCCGAGGGCTCGGCCCGGGGCAGCTCCAGCTTGATGGCCTGGTCCTCGGCCGGCGGGGCCACCCTCTCCATTTTTTCCAGCATCTTCAGGCGGCCCTGCACCTGCTTGGCCCGGTCCTTGCGCGTGCGGTTGCGGTCCACGAACTCCTGGATCTGCTTGATGCGCTCCTGCTGGCTTTCGTAGGCCGAGCGCTGGGCGTCGCGCCGCCGCTGGCGCTGCTCCTGAAAATGGCTGTAGTTGCCGCCATAGGTGTAGAGCTGGCCCTGGTCCAGCTCCACGATTCGGTTGGCCACCTTATCCAGAAACACCCGGTCGTGACTCACCAGCACCAGGGAGGCGGGATTGCCCACCAGATAGTCTTCCAGCCAGACCAGGGACTCCAGGTCCAGGTGGTTGGTGGGCTCGTCCAACAGGATCAGGTCCGGGGCCGAGAGCAGCAGCCGGGCCAGGGCGGCGCGCATGAGCCAGCCGCCGGACAGCTCGCCCACGTCGCGGTGCAGGCGCTCCTGGTCAAATCCCAGGCCGCCCAGCACCCGCGAGGCCCGCGCCTCCAGGTCGTATCCGCCGAGTTGCTCGAACAGGCTCTGCAACTGCCCCTGGCGGGCCAGGAGTTCCTCCAGCGCATCCTCGTCGCGCACCGAGCCCAGTTCGCGGTGCACCTGGTCCAGCTCGGCCTCCACCTGGGGAAGGCTGTCGCCGGTTTCCATGGCCAGCTCCAGCACCGTCCGGCCCGACAGGGTCAGAAGCTCCTGGGGCAGATAGCCCAGGCGCAGGTTCTTGGCCTTGAACACCTCGCCGCTGTCGGCCTCCACCGTGTCGAGCATGAGGCCCAGCAGGGTGGACTTGCCCGCACCATTGGGCCCCACCAGTCCCAGGCGTTCGCCCGGCCCGATGTGCAGGTTGACCCCCTTGAGGATGTCCTGCTTGCCGAAATATTTGCTGACGTTGTGCAGGGTGATCATGGGGCCAGAAGATAGCACCCAACCGGCCTCACGGCAACATGGCCCGCCGCTTAACCGCGAGGACCCGGCGTGCTATGATCTGCCGAAGCAAAGGAGACTCCATGCAAAACGCGCCCTGGTTCTACAACCTGATAAGCCTGGGGGGCATGATCCTGCTGCTGGCCCTGGCCCGGGCGGGCGGCCTGCGGCGCGGCCCCACGGCCTGGCGCACCCTGGCCTGGGGCATGGGCCTGCAACTGGCCGTGGGCGCCCTGGTTTTCGCCCTGCCGGCCGGGCGGGGCGGTTTGGTGGTGGTCAACCAGGCCATGGTGGCCCTGATGGGCTATTCCCGGGCGGGCATTGAGTTCCTTTTCGGCCCCCTGGCCATACCGCCGGGCGAGCAGGGCTCCCTGGGCTTCATGCTGGCCATCCACGCCCTGCCCACCATCATTTTCTTCATGGCCCTGACCGCGCTGCTCTACCAGGCGGGCATCCTGCAACGGGTGGTGCGCCTGTTCTCGCGGGTGTTCGTGCGCAGCCTGGGCACCAGCGGGGCCGAGTCCCTGGGCGTGGCCAGCCTTATCTTCGTGGGGGTGGAGTCGGCGGGCATGGTGCGGCCATTTTTGCCCAAGTTCACCCGCTCGGAGATGTTCTGCCTGCTCACTGCGGCCATGTCCACCGTGGCCTCCTCCACCCTGGGGGTCTACGTGATCACCCTGCAGGGCGGCTTTCCCAACATCGCGGGCCACCTGGTAAGCGCCTCGCTGATCTCGGCGCCGGCGGCCATCGTGGTGGCCAAGCTCATGGAGCCCGAGACCGGCGAGCCCCTCACCACCGGGCAACTGGTGGACCCGGCCATGGGCAAGTACGGCGGCTTCATGGAGTCCATCACCACCGGGTCCCTGGACGGGGTCAAGCTGGTGGTGGGGGTGGCCGCCCTGTTGATGAGCTTTTTGGGGCTGGTGGCCCTGGCCAACGGCATTTTGGGCTGGCTGGCCGGGCTGGCTGGCTGGGAGGGCTTTTCCCTGCAAACGGTGCTGGGCTGGCTGGGCTATCCATTCGCCCTGGCCATGGGCGTGCCGCCGGCAGACGCGGCCCCGGTGGGATCGCTCCTGGGCCAGCGCATCCTGGTCACCGAAATACCGGCCTACTTGCAGCTAAAGGACATCCTGGCCGCGGGCGGGCTCACCTACGGGCGCAGCGCGGTGATCGCCTCCTATGCCCTGTGCGGCTTCGCCCACGTGGCCTCCATCGCCATATTTGTGGGCGGCTTCGGGGCCCTGGCTCCGGGCCGCATGGGCGAGTGGTCCCGCTTGGGCGTCAAGGCCCTGTGGGCCGCCACCCTGGCCACCATGCTCACCGGCTGCGTGGCCGGGCTCTTTGCCCACGGCGGGGCCACCTTGTTGGGGCTGGGGAGCTAGCCCGCATGTTTCATGAGGATTGGGCGGCATTGCGCCAGGATCAAGCACATAAGAGGTCAGATAAAAAAAAGAAAAGGCTTTGAGGATGTGGTTCGTAACTGCTCCGGCACAGCCAGCCGCAGGCAGACAAGGCGTCTGACAAGCGAGAGCCGCAGGCGCAGCCGGAGGTATACGTCGAGGCCCGAGCGCAGCCAGCAACGCCGGATGGAGGTGGCTGGCGCCGCCGGGTGCACAATCTTCATGAAACGTGCGGGCTAAATAAAAACCGGCGGCTGACCTGAGGCCAACCGCCGGTGGGGTTTGCTAAGTGGTCGGGACGACTGGATTTGAACCAGCGACCCCTTGAACCCCATTCAAGTGCGCTTCCATACTGCGCCACGTCCCGACGCGAAGGGATATGTACCATCAGGACGGGTAGTTGTCAATCGGGTGGCAACTGATTCAAGGCCGCAAGCAGCTCATGAGCCAACTTTTCCAGCGCTCCCGCCCAATCGCCTCCCACCCGGCGGGGCCGGGGGAACCAGGCCGCCTCGATCCCGGCCGCCTCGGGCTCGGGCTCTTGGCCCGCCAGGCGGGCGGCCTGCGCCATCAACACCTTCTCGCCATTGGTGAGCAACGGCTCCAGCGCAGCCTCCAACTCCACGGCCAGGGATTCGTCCGCGCACCAGGCGGCAGCCGCCTCGGTCAGACGCCTGAGCTCCCAGAACTCCAGGCCCCGGGCTCCCCGCGACCACAGGGGCATGGCCGAATGGCGGGGCCGCCACAGGCCCAGGGCGCGGCCATGCTCCCAAAGCTCGCCGCAGGAGGCCGCCAGCCCGGTCAGGCGGGGCGATGGGGCCTCGGGCGGGGCCGGGGCCCGGGTCCGGGCCTCCTGGCCCAGCCAGGCGTCCCACAGGCGCTCCAGGGCCGCGCCGCCCGCCCGGTCGCCGGGCGTGTCCAGGTGCACATAAGACAAGAGCAGCCGCCCCTGGCCCAGCCCGGCCTCGATCACCGCCGGCTGGCCCCACAAGGGAGCCGGGTCCAGGGACAGGCCGTACTCCCGCTCCAGGGCGGGCAAATCCTCGGGGCTGGTCTGTTGCAGGGGCAGGTCGAAAAAGCAAAGCTCACTGGTGGGGCCTTCATAGCGGGCCAGCACCCGCACGGCCGTGTCCTGGGGCTCGGAGAACTGGCCGGGCCACCACACCAGCCAGCGCGCCGGGTTGTCCTGGCCCTGCCACAGGGCATGTTTCTGCGACCCACCCGCCAGGCGCACCATTACCGGGCCGCTCAGTCCGGGCAGGCGCTGGGCGCCGCTGGCCCGGCCCAGGGGCGCCAGGCCCAGGCCGTCGGGCACCGTAAGGGCCAGGCCCGCGCCGCCGCAAAAGCCCAGATACAGGCCGCCGCGCTCCACAAAGGCGCGGATGGCCTCTGCCCCGGACTCGCCCAGGGCGGTCTTCTTGTATTGGGAAAAGCCCCCCGGAACCACCAGCAGGCGGGCGTCTTGCAACCCGCCTGCCGCGACCTGGGCCGCGCTGATCGGGGCCAGGCACAGGCCGCGCTGCCAGGCCGCCTCCAGGCACATCAAAGACCACAGGCCGCCCCCGTCCCACAGCAGGCGGGCCGGGCAGGAGGAGGGCAGGGGGCTAGCCTTGCTGATGACCGCCCACCACCAGGCGGGGGATGCGCAGGGTGGGCTGGGCGTCGCCCACCGGCGAGCCCTGGCCGTCCTTGCCGCAGGTGCCCAGGCTCCAGCCCAGGTCGCTGCCCACCCGGTCGATCTTTTGCAGCACCTCGGGCCCGTTGCCGGTGAGGGTGGCCCCGCGCACCGGCGGGCCCACCTTGCCGTCGCGGATAAGATAGCCCTCGCTCACCTCGAACACGAAGTCGCCGTTGATCGTGTTCACCTGGCCGCCGCCCATCTTCTTGACCAACAGGCCGTCGCCCACCGAGCGGATGATGGCCTCCGGGTCCTCGGAACCGGGCGCGATCATGGTGTTGGTCATGCGGGGGATGGGGCGGTGTCGGTAGCTCTCCCGGCGGCCGTTGCCCGTGGGCTCGGCCTCCAGCTTCCAGGCCGAGAGCCGGTCTTGCAAATAGCCCTTTAGCACGCCCTGGTCGATGACCACGTTCTTCTGGCAGGGGGTGCCCTCGTCGTCGAAACCGCCCGAGCCCCGGCGGCCGGGCACCGTGCCGTCGTCGATAACCGTGACCAACTCGCTGGCCACCTTTTCGCCGATCTTGCCGGCGTACACGCTCATGTTCTCGAAAACCAGGTCGCCCTCCAGGCCGTGGCCCACCGCCTCGTGGATCATGGTGCCGCCCGCCTCGGCCGAGAGCACCACGGGCATGGCCCCGCCGGGCGCGGGATCGGCCTGAAGCATGAGCACCGCCCGCCGGGCCGCCTCGCGGGCCACTTGCAGGGGGTCTTCCAGATCGAACAGCTCCATGCCCCGGATGCCGCCCATGGTCTCGTAGCCGGTCTGGGAGCGGCCGTTCTCCTTGGCCACGCAGTGCACCGCCAGGAGCACCTGGTTGCGCTCCTCGGCCGCCTCCACGCCCAGAGAGTTGACGATGCGCACCTCCTGGCCCCGGTCCATGTAGGTGACCCGCACCTGGCTGATGCGCGGGTCCACGGCCCGGGCCGCGTCCTCGGCCGCCTTTACCAGGTCCACCTTGCGGGCGGTGGCCGTGTCCCGGGGCGGGGAGCTCACCTGGGAGGTGAGGCCGGGCTGCCGGGCAACCAGGGCCGAGGGAGCCACGGCCTGGCCGGTGGAGAGCAGGGACAGGTTGGCGGCCAAGGGCATCAGCGCTTCCTGGCTGAGCTGGTTGCCATAGGCATAGGCGGTCTTTAGGTCGTAGATCAGGCGCAGGCCCGCGCCCTGGTCCACCCCGCCCAGCACCTTTTCCACCTTGCCGTCATCCAGGATGATCATCAGGCCGGTGGAGCGCTCCAGATACAATTCCGACATCTGTCCGCCCTTTTGCAGGGCAGCTTCCAGAATGGGCAGGGCGGCGACCTCGAGGGACATGTGTGGCTATCCTATTGATTGAGCTTACAAAGATTGGGCCAGTAACGCTTGAAAAAGAATAGCACGCCCCCGGAGTCCGGTCAACGCGGCCAGCAAAGGCGTGGCCGGGCGGCATTGACAGGGATGGCCCGCGCGCATAGTATCAGGCAACGGACAGCCAACCGTTGGAGATGACTGGCATGATTCGAAAATCCCTCGTTCTGGCCCTGAGCCTGCTTCTGCTGCTGGCCGCGATGCCCGCCATGGCCAAGGCACCGGCCGAGCCCATCACCATCACCGTGCTGGAGGCGGCCCAGATGTTGGCCGCCGAGCCCAAGGACACCTTCATGGTGGACGTGCGCACCCGCATGGAATACGCCCTGCTGGGTCATCCTCCCCGCGCCTACAACGTGCCCTGGCGTCTGGCCACCAACGACTTTCAGGTGGCGGGCGGCCCCTACAACGGGGGCAAGGCCCCTTACACCGGATATCAGCGAAGCCCCAAGCCCAACCCGGACTTTTTGGGGGTCATGGGCTCGCTGTTCAAGCCCCAGGACAAGCTGCTGATAATTTCCAGCACCGGAGAGCAGGGCGCCCAGGCGGCCGAGGCCCTGGTCAAGGCCGGCTACACCCAGGTCTACAACCTGTCCCACGGATTCCTGGGGCAGGCCCTGGTGCCGGAAAAACAGGGCGAGCTGGCCCAGAAGTATTCCCCGGTCCATGGCTCCCGGGGCAAGCTCAACGGTTGGCTGTTCTGGGATTTACCGGTAAGCCACGAGCTGGACCCGCGCTACATCTACCCGCCGGATCTAAAACGCATGCAGACCCAGAAATAGGTCTCAGGCGGTCCCATACTCCGGGACCTGGCTCCAGCCGCCCGCTCCGGCCACCATTTCTTCCATACGCTCCAGCAAGGGCCCCAGGCTCTTGGGCTTGAGCGCGCTCACCGCCACCCCGCCGTAGCGGTTGCTCAGCATCTTCAGCGCCTCGGGCGGGGCCGCGTCGGCCTTGTTGAGCACCAGCAAGCGGGGCGCGTCGCTGAACTCCATCTGGTCCAGGATGGCCTCCACCGCCTGAATCTGCTCCTCCACCCGGGGGTTGGCCGCGTCGGCCACGTGCACCAACAGGTCGGCCTGCTCCAGCTCCTCCAGGGTGGCGGCAAAGGCTCGTTGCAGCTCTTGGGGCAGGTCGCGGATAAAGCCCACGGTGTCGGTGATGATCACCTCGCGCTCGCGGGGGAAGCGCAGCCGCCGGGTGGTGGGGTCCAGGGTGGCGAAGAGACGGTTCTCGGCCTTCACCTTGCTGCCGGTCAGGGCGTTGAGCAGGGTGGATTTGCCCGCATTGGTGTAACCCACGATGGACAGCACCGGCAGGCCGCCCCGGGAGCGGGCCTCGCGGCGCCGGCCCCGCTGGCGGGCGATCTGCTCCAGATCCCGCTCCAGGCGGTTCAGGCGCTGGCGCACCCTGCGGCGGTCGATCTCCAGCCGGGTCTCACCCGGGCCCCGGCCGCCGATGCCTCCGGTGAGGCGGCTCAGCCCGTCGTCGCGCGCGCCAAGGCGGGGCATGAGGTACTTGAGCTGGGCCATTTCCACCTGGAGCTTGCCCTCGCGGGTGGCGGCCCGCTGGGCGAAGATGTCCAGGATGAGCTGGGTGCGGTCGATGAATTTCAGCTCCGCGCTGAAGGAGGCGGCCAGGGAGCGGGCCTGGCCCGGGGTGAGGTCCTGGTCCAGCACCAGCACGTCGGCCCCCGAGCGCAGGGCCTTCAACAGCACCTGGCTCAGCTTGCCCGGTCCGATGAGGGTGCGCGGGTCGGGCTTGCGCCGCCGCTGCACCACCCGTCCCACCACGCTGAGCCCGGCCGAACGGGCCAGCTCGGCCAACTCGTCCAGGCGCTCCCGGGCCTCGTCGGCGGGCCCGCTGGTCACGCTGATCAGCAGGGCCGCGCCCGAGCGCCCCACCTCCTGGGCCCCGGCGCTGCGCCCCAGCTCCTGCTCCAGGGCTCGCACCAGGCGCGAGAGATCCTCGGGCGCCTGGCCGGGGATAAAGGGCTCCAGCAGGCGCTCGTCCGCGCCCTCCACCGGGGTGGGCAGCAGGTGGGCCGCGTGGATCAGGCCGGGCAGGCCGTCCTCGCGCACCTCCATGGCGGCCACCAGGTCCCAGCGCTTGATCCCCAGGTCGCCCAGGTCGGCCGGGCTCAGGCCTCCCGCGCCCAGGGTGGTGTGCAGCCAGGCATGCCCGGCCAAACGGCCCCGGCCCCGGCGCAGGCGCGCCGGATCCGGCGAGGCGATGCCCTCGTGGGGCGAGCCCACCACCACCGAGGCCACCGCGCCCTTGCGGTCCAGGGCCAGGCCGATGGGACGGCCCAGCTCGGCGCTGAGCCGGGCCAGGTCGCGGGCCTGCTCCGGCAAAATGAGCTCGGCCGGGGGCAGACGGCGGCGGAAGAGGTTGTTCAGCCGCTTGAGCTGATTGGGCTTGAGGCCGCTGGTGTGGCCCAGGACTTTTGGCAAAGGGGTCTACTCCTCCAGGGAGGGATCGAAGGTCAGGTCCTCGAACCTGGTGAGGTCGTCCAAAAAGGCCAGGCGCACCGTGTCGGTGGGTCCGTTGCGCTGCTTGCCGATGATGATCTCGGCCACGTTGTCGTCGTCCTCTTCCGGGTCGTCGCGCTTCTTGTAGACCTTCTTGCGGTAGATGAAGGCGATCACGTCCGCGTCCTGCTCGATGGCCCCGGACTCGCGCAGGTCGCTGAGCATGGGGCGCTTGTCCCCGCCCGGGCGCTCCTCAACCTTGCGGTTGAGCTGGCTCAGGGCCACCACCGGCAACGACAGCTCCTTGGCCAGGGCCTTGAGCGAACGCGAGATGTTGCTGATCTCCTGCTCACGGCTTTCGGTGCCCCCCCGGCCGCGCATGAGCTGGAGGTAGTCCACCAGGATCAAGCCCAGGCCGTGCTCCAGGGCCAGGCGCCGCGCCTTGGCCCGCAGGTCCAAGACCGACAGGGCGGGGGTGTCGTCGATGTAGATGGGGGCGGTGTGCAGCTTGTCCGCCGCCTGGGTCAGGGCCGGGAAGTCCTGGTTGTGCGACAAGAAGCCGGAGCGGATTTTGGAGCCGGACACCCGGGCCTCGGAGGCCAGCAGGCGCATGCCCAGCTGCTCCTTGCTCATCTCCAGGCTGAAGATGGCCGTCACCACCCCGTGGTCCAGGGCCGCGTTGGAGGCGATGTTCAGGGCAAAGGCGGTCTTGCCCATGGAGGGACGCCCGGCGATGATGATCAGATCGCCCTTTTGCAGGCCCGTGGTTAGCTGGTCCAGCTTCTTGAAGCCGGTGGGCACGCCCGACACCTGGCCCTTGAGGCTGAAGCGCTCCTCGATGACCTGCATGGAGGAGATGACCACATCGCCGATGTGGCTCACCTGCTGGCTGAGGCGCTCCTGGGTGGCCGCGAAGATGGCCCGCTCGGCCCCTTCCAGGGCCACCTCGGGCTCGGCCTGGTGGGCGTGGGCTTCCTCCACCGCCTTGTGGGCCGCGGCGATGAAGCCCCTGAGCAGGGCCTTGTCTTTAACCAGCGATGCGTAGTGGTCCACGTGGGCCGGGCCCAGGAGGATGTCGGCCAGCTCGGCCAGATAGGCCGCGCCGCCCACGGACTCCAGGCGGGCCTCGTCGGACAAACGGGAAGTGACCGTGATCTCGTCCACCGGCTGGTTCTTGTCGTACAGGGCCAGCATGGCCCCGTAGATCTGCCCGTGGCGGCGGTCGTAGAAGTCGGTTGGCTTGAGGATGGAGGCGATTCCGGCCAGCACGTCGCTGCCGTGCACCAGCACCCCGCCCAGCACCCCGCGCTCTGCGGCGAGGTCCTGGGGGGGTACGCGACGATTGGGAGCGCCGGAATCGCTCACGCTGAGCTCCTAAAGCTGGCGGCTAGTCCCCCGAGCGGCCGCCGAAGTTCTCGGCCGCCTTGGCCAAGACCTTTTCGGCCGCTTCCAGGGTTTCTTCCACCGCGGCCTGAACCTTGTCCTCGGGCTTTTCCTCGGCGGCTTCGACCTCCGCCTCGGCCTCGGCTTCGGCCGGGGCCTCGGTTTGCTCCTCGGCCGGCTCCTCGGCGGGCGCGGCTTCCTCAACCGGCTCGTCGCCGGCCTCGGAAATCACTTCCACCTGGATGTCCACCACCACCTGGGGGTGCAGCTTCACCGGCAGGGTGTAGCTGCCCAGGGCCTTGATGGGGCCGTCCTCCATGATGATGCGGCGGCGGTCGATGTCATGGCCGAGCTCGGCCAGGGCCGCGGCGATCTGCATGTTGGTCACCGAGCCGTAGAGCTTGCCGCCCTCGCCGGACCGGGCGGTGAGCTCCACCTTGATCCCGGCCAGCTTGTCGGCGTCGCCCTTGACCTTGTCGGCCTGACGGGCGGCGGCGGCTTCGATGCGCTGACGCTCGGCTTCCAGGGCCTTAATGTTCTTGTTGGTGGCCATCAGGGCCAGCCCCTTGGGGATGAGGTAATTGCGGCCGTAGCCGTTTTTCACCAGCACCACCTCGCCGGGATCGCCCAGGCCCAGGACTTCCTGGGTGAGGATAACCTTCATTGTCTTATTCCTCCGACTCAGGCGGCAGGTTCATTTTCCGCCGCCTTAGATTTAACCATATATCGAACAGGCCCACCGCCGCCAGTATGGCGGCAAGGTAAAACTCCAGCGCCACCAGCAGGTACAGGGCCCAGCGCAAGAGCACCGGGGCGTTCTTGGCCCGCAGCCAGAAGTCGGTCACGGCCAGGCCCTGCAAGAAGTACAGCAGGCCCATCACCAGGACCAGGTTGGCTCCCGTCCAGAACACCCAGCCCGAACCCAGAACCATCAAGCACCCGCCCGCGATGATCAGGTACACCAGGGGCTCTGGCGTGCGGTACAGGGTCAGGTCCTCGGCCGGCCCCATGCCTCCCAGGCGAGCGGCCAGCCGGCGGGCGCCCAGCATATTCAGCCAGGCCACCATCAACGACACCCCGGCCAGGATGCCCGGCGCCAGATGCAGCACGATGCGCTCTGCCAGCCTGAGGCCATCCTCGATCTGGCGCAGGGTGTCCGGGTCCAAGTCCATGGCCCGGTACACATCCAGCACCGTGGCCATCTCCAGGCTCCATTGGGCCCGCCACATCTGCCAGGGACTGGCCCCGGAGAGCATGGAGGCCACGACCAACAGCAGCAGCACCGCGGCCATTCCGCCGGCCGCTCCCGCGCCCACGCCCCACCTTTCGGGCAGGCCCAGGCAGGGCAGCTCGCCCAGCCCCGCGGCCATGACCAGGAAGTAGAGCAGGTAGTAGCCGCCTCCCGGCGGCGCGGCCAACTGCAACAACCCGAAGGTGATCAGCGCGGCTAGCAGCAGCGCCCTGCGTCCCGCCCAGGGGCCCCGGGTCCTATAGGCCAGGACCAGGGGCAGGGGAGAGGCGAAGGTGATCACCGACCCGGCCAGGGGCAGAAACCAGGGCACGGCGAACAGGGCCACCGCACCGGCCGCCGCCGCCAGGGGCGGCAGCCAATCCACGGGGCGGGCTCGGCCCATGAGCGCCGCCGGCATCAAGCGCTTAGTTCGGACCCTGAGCCGAGAAGGGCAACAGGGCTATGTGTCGGGCCCGCTTGATGGCCAGGGTCAGCTCACGCTGGTGCTTGGCGCAGCAACCGCTGATGCGCCGGGGGATGATCTTGCCCCGTTCGGTGGTGTAGTAGCGCAGGGTGCGGGGCTCCTTGTAGTCGATCTGCAAGCTGGAGTCGGCGCAGAAGCGGCAGACCTTGCGGCGTCCGTATCTCCTTCTCTTGAGCGTGATCATGCCGTCCTCCTAGCTCTCGTCGCTGTCGGGTTTGTCGTCCGCGGGCTTGTCGTCTTCTTCCTTGGCGGCTTCCCTGGCCTCGGCGGCCTCGGCAAGCTCGGCGGCCTTGGCGGCCTTGGCGGCCTCGGCCTCGGCCTTGGCCTGGGACATGGCCTCCAGGTCGAAGGAGTCGTCCAGCTTTACCGTGAGGTAGCGGATCACCTGCTCGTCGATCTTGAAGTTACGCTCCATCTCGGTGACCGCCGGACCCTCGGCGCCGTACTCGAACAGCACGAAGTAACCCTTGTTCTGCTTTTTGACCGTATAGGCCAAGCGGCGGCGTCCCCAGTGGTCTTCCTTGACCAGGAAGCCTCCGCCGTCCTCCAGGATGCCGCGGAACTTGTCCACCGCCGCGGCGGTGTCCTCCTCGCTAAGCTCCGGATGGACAATAAAAATCGTCTCATAGTGTCGCATAAGGCCTCCTCTCGGTCTGAACGTCCCCGGCAACGGCCTTAGCTGCCGGAGAAAGGAGTTGATTGGAAGCTAAACAGCTACCACCGGTCCCCGGAATTGTCAAGAGCTCCGGTGGCTTTGAGCCTCTGAAGCAGTAGGCGGTCAGTGGGGCACAGGGCCAAATCCAGGGCGCCCTCCGGGCTCAGCCAGACCAGGGCGCGGTGCTCCAGGGCCCGAGGCTCTCCAGAGGCGAGATTGCAGGCAAAGGCGTGCAGCCGAAGGGGCTGTCCGTCCGGGGTGAGGCCCTCCTGGCTGGCCAGCAAATCCCCCACCCGAACCCGCACGTCCAACTCCTCGGCCATCTCCCGGGCCAGGCAGGCGGGCAGGCTCTCGCCGGGCTCGGCCTTGCCGCCGGGAAGCTCCCACAGGCCGCTTTTTCGGCGCTGGGCCAGCAGCAGCCCCTCTCCGCGCCTCAGCACCGCGCAGGTGACCTCCAGGCGGGCCGGGGTCATGGCTTGCCGCTGTTCTTTTGGCCCAATTGGCGGGTGCGCAGGCTCAGATAGCGTTCCTCGGCCTGGGGAAAGGCCGGGTCCGCGTCAAGAATGGCCTCGTAGAGCTCCAGGGCCCGGGCGTCGCGGCCCTGGGACTCCAGCAGTCCGGCCAGCTGGAACTTGAGCTTCAGGTCCTTGGGGGTCAGCTCCACCGCCTTGTCCAGGGCCTCGATGGCCCCGGCCGGGTCTTCGGCCTCCAGGGCCAGGGCGGCCTTGAACTGCCACAGCTTGGCGCTCTTCGGGTTTTTGGCCAGCACCAGGGCCAGCAGCTCGCCCGCCTCCTGGGGAGCCTTTTGATCCATGCGGTCCAGCACGGCCAGCCAAAGATTCAGGTCGTGGGGATTTTTGTCCAACAACAGGGCGGCCAGCCCCATGACCTCGTCCCAGCGCTTGAGCCCCAGCAGGGCGCGCAGCTTCAGCTCCATGACCTCGGGATCGTCGGGACGGGCGCTCTCCACCGGCTCCAGCAGCTCCAGGCAGCGCTGGTGCTTGCTTTCCTCAAAGGCCAGCACCGCCAGATTGAAGGCCAGGTCGGGGTCGGTGGGTTGCAGCTTGCTCAGGCGCTCGTAGGTTCGGGCCAGGGCCTTGCGCCAGCCCATGTCCTGGTAGAGCTTGGCCAGGGCCAAAAGCGGGGCCGGGTCTTCGGGCGAGAGCTCGGCCACCTTTTCCAGCTCCTTGATGGCCCCGCGCTTGTCCTCGGCGGCCAAAAAGGCCTGGCTCAAGGCCAGGTGCAACTCGCGGTCCTTGGGCGAAAGGATCGAGGCCCGTTGCAAGGCCTCGCGCTCGCCCTGCCGGTTGCCGGCCGCGCCGCGCAAGCGGGCCAGCTCCTGCCAGTAGTCCGCCTGTCCGCCGTCCAGGCGCACCGCCTTTTCCATGCTCTGCAAGGCGAGTTGGTCCTGGCCGGCCTTTTGCCGGGCAATGGACAAGCGGGCCAGGCTGGCCGCCCGGTCCGGGCCGCTCTGGGCCTCGGCCAGACGCTCCAGCAGGGCGGCGGCTTCTTCCCAGCGGGCCAGGTCCTCGTACAGCCCGGCCAGGCGCTCCAGCAGCGCGGTGTCTCCGGGACGGGTCGCGGCCAGCTTGCTCAGGGCCACGGCGGCCCGTTCCTTGTCCCCCATGCGCTCATAGAGCATGGCCAGGCGCTCCAGCCAGCGCGGGTCCTTGGCGCTCTGGGCGTGGCTGGCCAGCAGTTCGGCCGCCTGGGGATAGCGGGCCGCCTCGGTGTAGAGGTCGGCCAAGCGCTCGATGAGCAGGGAGTCGTCCGGGGTTAGCTCCAGGGCGCGCTCGGTATGGGATATCTTGTCGTCCAGGGACTCGGCCGCCGCGGCCCGGCGCAGCCAGTCAATGGGCAACAGCCGCACCAGCAGGCTCACCGCGCCGATGGGCTCGTCGTTTTTGAGCACCTCCAGCTTTAGGGTGGGGGTGTCGTACATGCGCGGGCCCAGGAGCTTGGCCACGGTGTGGTAGTGGTTCAGGTCCAACTCGGGAAAGCCCTGCAAGCGCCAGGTGAGGCCCAGGTCCAGCCAGGCGTCGCTCTTGGCGCCCAGCACCCGGAAGGGCGCGTCCGGATGCAGGGTGGCCACCCCGCCACCGCGCACCTTCAAGGGCAGCCCGCCGATGGACAGCTCCACCCACTCCAGGCGGGGGCCTTTGTTGGAAGCTTGCTTTTCGGCTTGATCCTGGGCGGACACGGGCGGGTGAGCGGCCAGGGCAAGGCCCGCGGCCAATAGAAGCGCTGTGAGGACCCGGGCAAGGGGACTCATGCTAACCCGCCTCCCAAACTGACTAAAATATCCGCTCCAAACTGTACAAGAGCCGTAGGGGCAAGTCAAAAGGGGATGTTCAGGCCACAGAGCCCAACAGCACCGGCTGGCCGTTCTCTTCACCGCAGGCGGTGATCTTGGCTTGCAGGGCCTCGCCCGCCGGCAAAGCGGGCTCCAGGCGCACCAGGCAATAGTTGGCTGCCCGCCCCAGGCCCGAGCCCTCGATGATCACCCACAGGGTCCGGCCCACCTGGGCCTGGTAATAGGCCAGGCGCTTTTCCCGGCCAAGGGCGCGCAACAGGGCGGCCCGCTCCTTGACCGTTTCGCTGGCAGGGCGGCCCGGCATGTCCGCCGCCGGGGTGCCGGGACGAGGAGAGTAGGGGAACACGTGCAGATAGCTGATGGGCAAGGAGGCGACGAGATCGCGGGTGGCCGCGAACTCGGCCTCGCCCTCGCCGGGCAGGCCCACCAGCACGTCCGCGCCCAAGCAGGCGCCGGGCATGGCCTCCCGGGCGGCGTGCACCCGTTCGGCGTATTGCCCGGGCCGGTAGGGGCGGCCCATGGCCCGCAGCAAGGCCGCGCTGCCGGTCTGCAAGGGCAAGTGAAAGTGAGGGCAGATGCGCTCCTCTCGCTTGGCCAGGGCCAGCACCCCGTCGCTCAACTCCTCGGACTCCAGGGAGGACAGGCGCAAGCGGGGCGCGGGGTGGGCGGCCAGGAGGGCTTCCAGAAGCCCGGTCAGCTCCGCGCGGGGAGAAAGGTCCCGGCCCCAGCGTCCCAGGTGAATGCCCGTGAGCACCACCTCCAGGGCCCTGGCCTGGCCCAGCTCGGCAAAAGAGGCCGCCGCTTCTTTGATAGGCAGGCTGCGGGGGCGGCCCCGGGTGTGGGGCACGATGCAGTAGGCGCAAAAGGCGTCGCATCCGTCCTGCACCTTTAAAAGGCCCCGGGTGCGCTCCGGACCGGGAAACTGCACCCCCGGACAAAAGGCTCCCGCGTCGGGCGGGGGAGGGGAGGCCTCGCCCGGCAGATCCAGGCTATCGGCCAGGCCGGCCAGATGGGAACGGCCCAGGGCTTTGCATCCGGCCTCGCTATAAGAGACGGGGTCGGCCTGGGCGTCGCAGCCCGTGGCCACCACCCGGGCATCGGGATGTTGCCGCCGTAACCGACGGGCCATCTGGCGGGATTGGCGCGCGGCCGTGCCGGTGACCGAGCAGGTGAGCAGTATCACCAGCTCGGCCTCTTGCTCCGCGCCGGCCCGCTGCCAGCCCCGGTCCTCCAGGCAAGAGGCCAAATAGGCCGCTTCGGCCTGGTTGACCTTGCAGCCCAGGCTGGTGATGGCAAAAAGTTTCATCTTCCCCCGGCTCGCCAAAATAAAAGAGGCCGGGCGCCAGCAGTGCGCCCAGCCTCATAACTTACCCTAAAACCTAGGCGTAGCGCTGGCGCAACCGCTTGAAGGCATCCAGCGAGTTGGCGATGGTGGCATCGTCGCAGCAATAGGCGATGCGGAAGTAGCCCGGTCCCATGAAGCCCGAGCCGGGCACCAGGAGCACGTTCTCTTCTTGGGCTGCCTTGCAAAAGGCCACGTCGTCCGGGTCCGGGCTCTTGGGGAACACGTAAAAGGCCCCGCCCGGCCGCACGTAATCGAACCCGGCCTTGTCCAGCACCTCCAGGATCATCTCTCGCTTCTTGGCGTACTGGGCCACCTCGGCCGCGTCTTCGAGCAGCTCGGCCACGGCCAGCTGCATGAAGCCAGGCGCGTTGACGAAACCCAGGATGCGGTTGGCCAGGGTCATGCCGCCCACCAGCAGGCCCTTGTCCGCGATGTCCGGGTGCACCGCCGCGAAGCCGATGCGCTGGCCCGGCAGGGACAGGTTCTTGCTGAAGCTGGTCACCACGATGCTGTGCGGATAAGCCGCGAAGATGGAGGGCACCTCCAGGCCGTCGTAAACGATCTGGCTGTAGGGCTCGTCGCTGATCAGGTAGATGACCTTGCCCAGCTCCTCGCTCTTGCCGGTGAGCATGGCCGCCAGGGCCTCGATGCTCGCCTTGGAGTAGACCGCGCCGGTGGGGTTGTTGGGGTTGTTGATCAGCACCGCGCAGGTGTTGTCGTTGATGGCCCCGGCGATGGCATCCACGTCCAGGTCGAAGCTGTCGGTGGTGGGCACCCGGGTCACCTTGCCGCCATGGTTGTCCAGGTAGAAGTCGTACTCCACGAAGTAGGGGGTGGGCACCACCACCTCGGCTCCGGGGTCCACGATGGTCTTGAGGGTGATGTTCAGGGCCCCGGCCGCGCCCACGGTCATGATGACCTCGTTTTCGCTGAAGGCCGGGCCGTGCTGCCGGTTGAGGTAGGCGGCCACCTTGGCCCGCACCTCGGGATAGCCCGCGTTGGGCATGTAGGCGTGGCGGCCCGGCGCGCGGTCCGTGGCCAGGCGCTGGATCACTTCATAGAACTTTTCGGGCGGCTCGATGTTGGGATTGCCCAGGGAAAAGTCGAATACGTTCTCGGCACCCTTTTCGGCCTTGAGCTTGGCCCCGGCCTCGAACATGGCCCGGATCCAACTTGAGCGGTCGATGAAATCGGCGATTTTACTGGCTACCGGCATGTCACTCCTCCCCTGGGGGACAAAAAAAGCCGCGAACCCTCGGGCTCGCGGCTGCGATTGCTGCTATTGGCTTAAGGTCTCAGCACGCCTCCGCGAACCCCTTGGCGGGGTAATAATAATACCGGATAAATCGAAACTCGCGGCGCATCTGATTTTCCTTTTCAAATTGCCGAATCAGGCTATCACCACGGGCAACCTCGGTCAAGGGACCAAAAAAGCGGCGCCGCTCCGCCCAGGGAGCGGCCCCGCTCTCGCCCATGAAAGGTCAGTATCCTATTCGTGGGTGATGGGGCTGCCCATCTCCCCGAAGGAAAAGTTGTAAAACACGTTGTGCCCGTTGTAGTCCAGCACCCTCAGATCGTCGGTCTGCTTCACGTCGTTGACAATGGCCTCGAACTGCCCGCCGTACTTTTTGCGCACCAGTTCCACTTCCAGCTCGTAGGCGATGAACTTCATGATGCCCTTGCGGGCCAGCTTTTCCACGAACTGGGGGTCGTCAAAAGAGCCGTAGGTGGTCAGCACCAGGATGGGTCCGGTGCCGGTGAAGATGACGCCTGCCTTCATAGCTCACCTCCCCTGGAGAAAAGCCCCTAATCGGCCAAATGGCCTTCTTATTAAATTGTGCGGCCCGTGCCGGGGCCAAGTCAATCACTCGGCTTACTGGGTCAGGTCCTTGAGCTTGTTCAAGTCCATCTTGCCGGCGAACTGCTGCACCACCGCTGCCGCGTCCTTGACCCGCCGGGCGCTGACCCGGACCAGGACCTTGTTGTCGATCAACGATTGCAGCTCGGCCCGCTCCCCCTGGTCCTTGAGCACCGCCTTGTGCCCCTGGAAGCGCACCAGCTTGCCCGCGTTGCCCGACTGCAAAAACATGGGGTTGGACAGCATCATGGCCAGGCTCTGGATCAGGGGGGAGTCGGTGACCACCTCCACCTTCACCCGCCCCTTGCCGCCGTCGCGGTAGCGTTGCGAGGCGCTGATGCCGCCGCCCAGCATGGCCCCGCCCGCGCTGGAGCCCTTGGCCTTTTCCGCGGTCCAGCCCGAGGGAGCCTCGGGGAATATCTTGCTCAGGGCCTCGGCCTTTTTCTGTTTCAACTGGGCCAGGGCGAACTCGATCTCGCCTATGGCCTGGCTGAGCTTGCCGTCGTTGTAGAGCTTGAGGCCTTTTTCCAGCTGACCGCTGATTTCGTCGGCCATGGCGGGCAGGGTCAGGGACAGGACCATAAGCAGGGACAGGGCCAACAAGGCGATGCGTTTCATGATCATCTCCACGGGATGGGGCAGGGACGCGCTCGGGTAAACTATTGTTACAGAAAGTATGTGAGCCGCCCGGCTAGCCTGTCAAGGCGAGGGGAGCCCGGCTTTGGTACAATCTAGGCCCAGTCAAGGAGCAGCCATGCTTTTGCCCAAGTTCCACGCGATCCCCCAGAAAGAGCTGCTGGCCGCGATTTACGACATACAGGCCGGCATAGATCAAGACGACCGCGACACCGCCTGTCAGGCCGGTTGTTTCGCCTGTTGCACGGATCAGGTGTACCTCACCGGCCTGGAAGGCGAGTTGCTGCGCGCCGAGCTTGCGCGCCTGGGGCGGGAAGACCTGCTGGCAAAGGCCGGCGAGCTGGCCCCCCAAACCACGGCCCCTTCCTATACCTTCAATCAACTGGCCCAGTGCTGTCTGGAACAACGCGAGCCCCCCGCCGACCAGGAGAACCAGGCCCTGCCCAAAGCATGTTTTCTCCTGGAAGGAGGCTTATGCGCGGCTTATGAGGCCAGGCCCCTGGCCTGCCGGGTGATGGCATCGCAGAGCCGCTGCGCCCCTGGCGGCGAGGCAGAGGGCGACCCCTGGTGGTTCACCCTGGACAGCGCGCTGATGCAGATCGCCGAGCATGTGGCCATGGGCTCGGGGTATGGCTCCCTGGCCGCGGTGTTGGCCGGCGACCAGACGGCCCTGTTGCCCTGCCAACCCCTGCCCGGGCTATTGGCCCCGCCCGAGCACCAGGACCGCCTGGAAAAGGAGCTTTTGCCCCTTTTCGCGCGCAAGGTGGACGGCCAACACCTGGGGCGGTGGATGGACCGCATCCGGCAAGAGTCCCAAACGGGCCGAGACCCGGCGAACATCGGAAAAACACGTTGATTTGTGCCCTTAACCCCGCTGGAAAGCTTTATAAAGCCCCGTTCCCGTGATATAAGAATGAGCATGGAAAAGCTGCCCTCCAATTACATGCAGGAAGAAGGCGTGGTGGTGGACACCATGGGCGGATTGGCCCAGGTGGAGACCGCCCAGCAAGAGGCCTGCAAGAGCTGCGGAGCCCGTGGCGCTTGCCAGACCATGGGGGGCGACAAGCGTCGGGTGATCGCGGCGGTCAACCAGGTGGGAGCCCAGGCCGGCGACCGGGTCATGCTGGCCATGGCCCGCAAGGGGGTGCTGGGGGCCAGCTTCCTGGTTTACATGGTGCCGGTCTTCGCCCTGCTGGCCGGGGCCCTGGCGGGCAAAAAGCTGGGTCCCGCTTGGGGCCTGGGGCCTCAGAGCGGGGCGGTGGTCCTGGCCGCGCTGGCCTTGCTGGTGGCGTGGCTGGTCTTGCGCCGCGTTTCCAAGCGCCTGGCCGGGCGCAAGGAACTGACCGTGAAAGTAGTGCGCATACTGCAACAGGGAGAGAGGGATGCTCTGGAATCAAATACTGCTTGCCTATGACAACTCCCAGCAGGCCCTGCGGGCCGTGGAGTACGTTGGTCAGATGTTCGGCCGGGTGGACAACGTCAAGTTGACCTTGTTCGGGGTCTATGACAAGGTGCCCGATCACGAGATGGTCCAAACCCCCTTCACCGACCAGGTCAAGGCTCGCATTTCGGTCTTGGAGCGCGAGCGCGACAAGGGCCGCGAGCACATGGAAGAGGCCAAGAAGCACTTGGTGCGCATGGGGTTCAGCGATGATCAGATCAAGACCAAGTACGTGGAAAAAAACAAGAACGTGGCCAAGGACATCATCGACGAGGTGTTAAAGGGCGGCTACGGCACCGTGGTGTTGGGCCGCAAGGGCGTCAGCAACCTAACGGGCATGCTCTTCGGCTCGGTCGCCAGCGGAGTGATCGGCAATTTGCAGGGAGCCACCATCTGCGTGGTTGAATAGCTTTTAGCGAACGCAACAAGCCCCCGGCCGCCGTGCGTGGCTGGGGGCTTTTTTTGTGCTGGGGCCTCAGCCTTTGTTCTTGGCCTGCTCGGCCATCTCCTCGGCCAGCATCTCAACCGGGCCTTTTTTGATCAGCTCAAAGGCCTTGAGCATGGTTTCGCGTCCGGTGCCCATTTTCAGGGCCTCGGGCGCGTCCCGGATGATGTCCAGGTTGGCCAGCACCGCGCTCTGGTAATCCGGCCAGGGCTGGCCCATGGGAGCGTTGCGCTTCAATAGCTCCTTGGCCGAGTGGATGGTCACCGCCCCGGCCTCCAGGTTGGCCTCGTGGGCCAGATAAAAGGCCACGTCCGCCCATTCGTTGCCGGGAATGGGCCCGATCTGGAACATATCGTCCTCAACCGGCCACAGGGTCAGCCCGGCGGTGGAGAAGAAGTTGAGCGCCACCTTGTGGGCAACCTTGCGATAGGTCTCGATGTCCGGATTGAAGCCCTCGAACTGAACCTCGCCGCGGGTGGGCAGCTTGAGCAGCTCCAATAGCTGCTTGAGACTTATGCGCCCCTGGGTTTTTTTCTCGCCGATGACTCTCCTCCTTGTCTAAAACCAGGATAGGCTCCGCGCGGAGGAGTTGGCAAGCTGGGGCTTAGCTCCCGGAGTTGGCCTTTTGCCAGGTCAGGGGCAGGGTGAAGCGGGGCGGCGGCTTTTCGGCCAGATCGAACAGGCGGCGGGCGGCCTGGTTCTGGGGAACCAGCTCCAGGAGGCGCTTGGCATCCAATTGGGCCTTGGTGGTTTCGCCCTTGAGCAGATAGAGCACCGTCCGGTTGTAATAGCCGGGCTCGCTCTGGCGGTCCTGCTCCAGGGCCTGGTCCAGATCGGCCATGGCCTGGTCCAGCTTGCCCTGGGTGATCAGGATGCCGGCCCGGGAGGCATAGGCCAGGGAGCGCTTCTGAGACACCATGAAGGTGGAGGCGATGGCCGCGCTGTAGGCGGCCAGGGCGTCCTGGTCGTGGCCCGCCTTTTCGGCGCGCAGACCCTGTTCCAGGGCCGAGTTGCCGCAGCCCGTGGCCAGAGAGGCCAGGATCAGCATAAGCAGGCAGGGCAGGATGATCAGGGTGCGGGACATGGGCTCGGCTCCTTGTGAGGTGCATCCAGCCCGGCTATTGAAACACAAACCAGCCCTCCAGGCCAAGCCCGGCATGCAACCCGGCGGGGATGATGCTAAATTGGAACCCAGCCGGAGGTGAACAACATGCGCAAAATGGTCGGTATGGCGGGCCTGGTCCTGTTGGCCGCAATGACGGCCTGGTTCGGCCCTGGCGCCGCGGCCGGGGAGTTGGCCTATGTGGCCGGCAGCTACCAGGGCACGGCCCGGCTGGGCCAGGTGAAGGACAACAAGCCCCAGCCCGGCGAGGCCACCCGGATCAAGGCCGAGCTGAAGCAAGAGGCCCAGCGGCTCAAAGGCATGCTCACCGTGGGCGGCGACCCCAAGGACCAGATCGTACTGGAGATAAACAGCGGCAAGGTGCAGGGAAACCGCCTGTGGTTCAAAGGCGACGAGTTGTTGTGGAAGGTGAGCTTTAAAGGAGAATTCAAGGATGGCCGCATAGTGGGGCAGGTGCTCTTCACTTCCCAGGATCCCACCAAAAAGCTCTACGGTCAGAGCAAGGTCAAGGATTACCAGCCCACCCAATTGGGAGGGCCCTTGGAGATGCAGCGGCGCTGAAAGCCAATTTGGTTGCTATCACGTTAGGTTTTTCTCCGTCCCTGGATTGGTCTGTCTGGCCGCCCTGTTTATCCTCGCCGTTGCCAGGCCTGGTTTTGCCTGGAACCCCATCGTCCTGCCGGGCGGACAGGTGGTGCAGGTGCTCAGCGCCCAGCAGGTAAACCAGGACATGATCGACAAGGGCATGCGCCTGGTGCCCCAATTCCGGGCGGGCTGGGTTCACCAGTTCGCCTTGGGCGACCGGGATATCACCGCCCGCCAGGCTGACCAGGACAGCGGCGTGACCATACAGGGATATGATCAGGACAGCGACGCCTTTGTCCCCGGCTTGGGACTGACCCTGGTCTGCGAGGGCGGCGCCCAGGTCTATTTGCGCTACGATGGCGAGCTGGGCGATGACATGACCGCCCACGAGGTCCAGGCGGGCATCCGCATCCCCTTCTAGCCCATCGGTATCGCACAAACAAAAACCGGCGGCCGCGCGGCCGCCGGTTTTTATTTGATGACTTGCTAAAGCTAGCTCATAAAGCCCTTGGTCTGGTAGCGCTGGCCAAAGCGGGTGAGGATGAGTCCTTCCAGCCGGGGCCGGGCGTTGAGGAACTTGGTGGCCTGGGCCGGGGGCATCACAAAGCAGGCCGTGGCCAGGGCGTCGGCCAGGGCGGCCTGAGGGGCCCGCACGCTCACGCTGTGGGCCGAGCCGGGCGAACGGCCGGTGTCGGGACGCACGATGTGGTGGTACAGGCGCTCGCGGTCAAAGTAGACCTCGTAGTCGCCGCTGGTGGCCAGGGCGCCCCTGGTCATGGAGAGAACCATCTTGGGTTTGGTGGGCGCATTGGGGTCGGCCACCGCCACCCGCCAGGGCTTGCCGCCCTGGTCGCCCAGCACGCCCACGTCGCCGCCGGCGTTGATGAGCACGTGGCGCGCCCCGGCTTTGGCCGCGGCCCTGAGGCCCTCGTCCACGATGTAGCCCTTGGCCACGCCGTCCAGGGTGAGGCCCGCGTTTTCCTTGGTCAGGCGCAGGCTGCGGCCGTCATAGGCCACCCCGCCCACCGCCTTGAGGGCCTGGTCCAGGCTGGCCCGGTTGGGCTTGTGGCCTTGGGCAAAGGAGGCGGCCATGGCGTCCACCACCGGGGCCACGCTGGGGTCGAAGGCCCCGTCCGTGGCCTGTTGCACCGTGGCGCACAGGTCCATCACCTGCTTGAGGCGGGGCTCCAGGTCGCTCAGGCGGCCCTCGGCGTTAAAGGCGGCCACCGGACCCACGGGGCGGTGCCGGTCAAAGACCGGGGTGAGCCGGCCCATGGCCGTGAAAGCGGCCTCCATGGCCTCCTGGGCCTTGGCTTGAGAAGCGTCCAGCACGGTGACTGAAACCAGGGTGCCCATCATCATGCGGGTCTGTTGGGCCGCGCTCAGCTCGCGGGTCACCTTGGCCAGTCCTATGGCCGGCGACACCAGGGGCAGGGCGGCCGCGCCCAAGGCGGCGGCTCCGGTCATCTGCAGGAAGGAGCGGCGGTGCAGCTTCCTAGGCATTTTCCTTCCTCTCCCATTTCCAGGCCTCGTAATCTTGGCCTTTGCGTCGGTAACAATAGAGGCCGCACTGCAGGCAGCGCTGGGTCTCTTTCTTGGCCATCTCCTCGGTGAGGCCCAGCTCCACTTCAACGAAGCTGTTGGCCCGCTCGGCCACGCTGAGCTCGGGCATCTTGGCCCGGTTCCCGGCGGGCGCCGCGTCCGGAGTGGCGGTGATTTGCGGAAGTTCCTTGGGGCCGTGCACCCAGTCCTCGGGCACTTGGATCTCTTCGCCGCTGAGGAAGTTGTGCATGGCCCGCGCCGCCCGGCGGCCGGCCCCGATGGCCTCCACCGCGGTGGCCGCGCCGGTCACCGTGTCGCCGCCGGAGAACACCCCGGGGATGTTGGTGGAGCCGGCGTCGATGTTGGCGTCAATGGTGTTCCACTTGGTGACGGCCAGATCCTTGGCCTCGGCGTCCTGCTCCAGGAAGGCCAGGTTGGGGAACTGGCCGATGGCCGCGATGACGTTGTCGCATTCCAGCACCGTCTCGCTGCCCTCGATGGGCACCGGACGGCGGCGGCCCGAGGCGTCGGGCTCGCCCAACTCCATCTTTATGTACTCCAGGCCGGTGAGCTTGCCGTTTTCGCCCAGGAGCTTGGTGGGGGCGGCCAGGAAGTGGAAGTTGATGCCCTCGTGCTTGGCCTCCTCGATCTCGATCTGGTTGGCCGGCATCTCTTTTTCGGTGCGGCGGTAGAGGACCGTGACCTCCTTGGCCCCCAGGCGCCAGCAGGTGCGGGCGCAGTCCATGGCCGTGTTGCCGCCGCCGATGATAACCACCCGGTCGCCCACCGGGGTGTCTTCGAGGTTGCCCCGGTCGATGAGCATGTCCGTGCCGGGCAGGACCCCGTCCAGGTCCTCGCCCTCCACCCGCATGCCCCGGCTGGACCAGCAGCCCACCCCCAGGTAGATGGCCTCGTAGCCTTCTTGGCGCAGGCTCTCCAGGGTGAAGTCCCGGCCCATGACCTGGTTGGTCTTGGCTTCGCATCCCAGGTCCAGGATGCCCTGGATCTCCCAATCCAGGGTGGCCTTGGGCAGGCGGTATTCGGGGATGCCGTAGCGCAGCATGCCTCCCATATGGGGCTGGGCCTCGTAGATGGTGGGCGCGTAGCCCAGGCGGGCCAGGTAGTAGGCGCAGGTCAGGCCGGTGGGCCCGCCGCCCACGATGGCCACCTTGCGCTCGTTCTTGGGCATGCAGAAGGGCTGGATGCGCTTGCCCGAGTTCATCTCATAGTCGGCCGCGAAGCGCTTGAGGTGGTTGATGTTGACCGGTTCCTCGGTCACGCCCCGGCGGCACTGGTCCTCGCAGGGATGGGGGCACACCCGGCCGCAAACCAGGGGCAGGGGGTTGTGCTCCTTGATGGTGAGCACCGCGTCCTCGTAGCGCCCTTCGCCGATGGCCCGGATGTAGCCAGGAATGTCGATCTGGGCCGGGCAGGTGGCCTGGCAGGGGGCCAAGCAGTTGTAGTCGGCGTTGAAGCCCAGGATGCGGCGGGTCACCGAGGTCAAGTGGATGATGTTCTTGGGGCAGACCTTTTCGCAGTTGCCGCAACCGGTGCACAGGGCCGGGTCCACCACCGGCAGGTTGTCCGGGCCGATCTGGATGGCCCCGAAGGGGCAGACCTTGACGCAGGAGCCCAGCCCCACGCAGCCGATTTCGCAGACCTTGGGTCCGCCGGCCAGAAGCACCGCGGCCCGGCAGTCCTGCACTCCGTCGTAGTTGAACTTGAGTTCGGCTATGTCGGTGGAGTAGGTGCAATCCACCTGGCTCACATCCGGCTCGCGGTAGATCACTTCCACGCCCATGACCGCCGACACCGCCACGGCCACCTCGGGGCCGCCGCCCACGCAGATGTTGGCCGCGGCCTTGCCGCTGGCAATGGCCAGCGCGGCCGAGGCGCAGCCCGCAAAGCCGCAACCGCCGCAGTTGGCGCCGGGCAGGGCCTCTTCCACCGCCTCCACCAGAGGATCGACCTCCACGGCGAAGACCTTGGCGGCAACGCCCAGGCCCAGGGCCGAAGCCAGGCCGAGTCCTCCGATAGCCAGGGCTTCAAACAGCATCAGTATGTTCTCCTCGCAGGCCGTGCGGCCGGCTCAGTGATTGCTCTCATTGGGGCCAAGCCTCTAGTGGCTCACCAGTCCGGCGAAGCCGGAGAAGGCCAGGGCCAAAAAGCCCGCCACCACCAGTCCGATGGCCGTGCCCTCGAAGACCTTGGGCATCTTCACCAGCATGAAACGCTCGCGGATGCCCGCGAACAGCACCAGGGCCAGGCTGTAACCCACCGCCGAGGCGAAGGAGAAGATCAGGGTGTCGACGAAGTCGTATTCTTCGTTGATGTTGATGATGGCCACGCCCAGCACCGCGCAGTTGGTGGTGATGAGCGGCAGGAAGATGCCCAGGGCCCGGTAAAGGGCCGGCAGGCTCTTGGCCATCACGATCTCCACCAGCTGCACCAGGGCGGCGATCACCAGGATGAAGGCGATGGTCTGTAAATATTCGATTTCCAGGGGGACCAGTACGTAGTACTGCACCAGCCAGGTGATCATGCCCGCCATGACCATGACGAAGATGACCGCCATGGACATGCCGGTGGCCGTGTCCATGCGGCGGCTGACCCCCAGGAAGGGGCAGTTGCCCAGGAACTTGGCCAGCAGGATGTTGTTGACCAGGATGGCGCTGACGATGAACAGCATGTAGTCGCCGAAGCTCATGGCTAGGCCCTCCGCTTCCGCTGGTCAAGCTTGACGCTGATGAAGTTGATCAAGGCGAGCATCACTCCCAATCCCACGAAGGCGCCGGGAGCGCGCACCATGAAGGTGAAGGGCTCGAAGCTCTCCCACATGAGGTTGGCGCCCCAGATGGTGCCGTTGCCCAAAAGCTCGCGGAAGGCTCCCAGCACGGTCAGGCTGATGGTGAAGCCCAGGCCCACGCCCAGCCCATCGGCGATGGAGGCCAACGGGCCGTTCTTGCCGGCAAAGGCCTCGGCCCGGCCCAGGATGATGCAGTTGACCACGATCAGGGGGATGAAGATGCCCAGGGCCTGGTACAGGGGGAACACGTAGGCCTGCATGGTCAACTCGACGATGACCACGAAGCTGGCGATGATCACGATGTAGGCTGCGATGCGCACCTTGCTGGGTATTATCTTTCTCAGCAACGAGACCAGCAGGTTAGAGCAGACCAGCACGAAGGTGGTGGCCAGGCCCATGCCCATGCCGTTCTCGGCGGAGGTGGTGACCGCCAGCACCGGGCAGAGGCCCAGCACCAGCCGGAAGGGGGGAATGATCTCCCATAATCCCTTGGTGAACTCTTTGGTTAGTGACATGGGGAACCTCACTTCACCATCTGGGATTGATATTTGTCGAACAGGCCTTGGGCCTTGTTCACCGCGGCCACCACGCCCTTGGTGGACAGGGTGGCGCCGGACAGGGCGTTGATGTCGCCCACTCCCAACTCCTTGTCAATGGGCTTGCCCTTGAAGGAGTCGGTGAAGGCGGGCTCTATGATGCGCGCGCCCAGGCCCGGGGTTTCGGTATGGCTCACAATGCTTATGCCGGAGAGCGCCTTTTTATCAACGTCCATGCCCACCATGACCCCGATGTCGCCGTGGTAGCCACCGGCTGAGCTTTCAAAGGCCACGGCATAGGTCTTGCCGCCCTTTTTGGCCGGGAACACGATAAGCTCCACCGGCTTGCCCTTTTTGTCCTTGCCCACATCGATGACGATGCGGTCCTTGACCGGATCGTTTTCAAAACCGGTGAGCACCGCCTTGACCGCCGGCTCCTTGACGTTCTTGAGCATGGCGTATTCGATGGGTTCCTTGGTTACCGAATGCACCAGGGCCAGAGTGAAGCCGCTCACCGCGCAGATGGCGGTGAGCACCACCAGCATTTTGATAATCTCACGCACCGCTCACCACCTTTCCGATGACCCGGGGCCTGATGCGGTCCAACAGCGGGGTGGCCGCGTTCATTAACAGCACGCCGTAGAAGGCGCCGTCCAGGGGGCTGCCCCAGAAGCGCACGATGATGGTCATCATGCCCACGCCCAGGCCGAAGAGCAGGCCGCCCCAGGGGGTCACCGGGCTGGACACCGGCTCCGGGCCCAGGAAGAAGGCGGCGATCATGAAGCTGCCCGCCCCCAGGTGCAACCAGACGATGTTGAGGTAGGCGCTGAACTCCTCGAAGCCCATCTCGGCCACGCGCTCGTCGGTGTACACGGCCAGCAGGCCCATGCCCACCGCGCCGATCAGCGCGCCCAGGGGGATCTGCCAGGGGATCAGGCGCCGGATGACCAGGTAGATACCGCCGGCCAACAGGGCCCAGGTCCCGGTGGTGCCCACCCCGCCGGCCACATTGCCGATCCACAGGGTGCCCAGTTCGAACATTTCCAGGGTGCCGATGTCGCCCTTGAGCTGCATCAGGAAGGTCTCGGCCTCCATCCAGTCGTCGCCCGAACCCAGGGCCATCGGCTCCAGGTAGGCGCCCATGGCTTCGGGCCAGGAGATGGCCAGGGCGGCCCAGGCCACCAGCACCGGGTTGAAGGGATAGTTGCCGTTGCCCCCGAAGATGCTCATGCCCAGGGCCACGGTGAGGAAGCCGCCCGCCACCGGCAGCCACCAGGGCGCGCCCGGAGGCAGGATCATGCCCATCATCAGGCCCATCAGCAAAATGTGAAGGTTGCTAAGGGTGGAGGGCTTTTTGGTTATAAGGCTGATCAGATATTCGGTGGCCGCGGCCGCGGCCATGGCCAGCACCACGGTGGTCAGGCCCGGGGCGCCGAAGTAGTACAGGCCGACCAAAAGGGCCGGGACCAGGGCTATCATCATCTCCAGATACATGGAACGCAGGGTGGTGCGCCCCAAAATATGGGGAGAGGTGGATACGGTGAGAAGGTTGTTGTTCATTATTCCATCCTCCCGGCCAGGACCTCTGTTTTTCCGTGCCTGAGGAAGTGGACCATGGGCCGCTGGGCCGGGCAGACAAAGGCGCAGCAGCCGCACTCGATGCAGTTCATCAAATCCTGCTCGGCCGCGTCTTCGTACATGCGGAACTCGCAGAGCTTGCCCAAATCGGAGGGGATCAGGTTCACCGGACAAACCGCCACGCAGCGCCCGCAGTGGATGCAGGGATGGTCCGCGAAGTGCTGCACCTGGGGCGCGCTCTGCACGAACACGCCCTGGGTCTCCCGGGTCACCGGGGTGCCCAGGTCGTAGATGGCCAGGCCCATCATGGGGCCGCCCACCACCACCTTGCCCGCCTGGGAGGGGCCGCCGCCAGCCGCGTCCAGGACCTCGCCGATGGGAGTGCCCAGGCGAACCCGGAACACGCCGGGCTTTTTGACCTCGCCGGTGACGCTGAACACCCGCTCCACCACCGGCCTGCCGGTGAGCAGCACCGAGCCCACGTCCAGGGCGGTGCTAAGCGGCTGCACGCTCACCCCCACGTCCCGGGGCTCGCCGTAGGGCGTGGGGACCTCGCGGCCGGTCAGCGAATTCACCATGAGGTGGTCGATGGCAAAGGGATAGCTGGTCTGGCAGACCGAGGCGGTTTCCCACTCGTACTGGGCGGCCATGGCCTTTAGGGCCGAGGCGTCGGCGCCGGAGGGCAGGGCCAGGATGATCCGGCTGGCTCCGCTGATGCGGGCCAGGGCGGCCACGCCCACGGCCAGCTCGTCACCGGCCTCGCCCAGCAGCGAGGCATTGGGACAGACCGGCGGGTCGGGGTCCACCGCCTTGATGATCAAGGTGTCGATGGGCCTGACCACCGGGATGCCGGTCATGTACAGATAGGACTGGGGCGCCATGGGGGGGCTCAGGTCCACGTGCAGGGGACGCCCCTGCACCTGGGCCCGCACCAGGCCCGCCTCGCGCACCCGCCTGAGCAGGCGGGAGGGGCGGGTGGCGCCCACTTCCTCCGGGGAGGCCAGGGCGGCCTCCGTGGCGGCCGGCTCATCGATCCAGGCATCGGCCCCGTCATTGGCGATGACCACGGTGGGCACCATGCCGCCGGAGGGGTCGGGCATCTGGACAATGGCCTCGACCGTTCCGCTCACCGTGGCCTGCACGGTGGCTGATTCGAAATCTTCCGATGCGCCCACTACCTGGCCCATCATCACCTGGTCGCCAGGCTCCACCTTGGGCTCGGCCACCGCACCCTGGTGCTGCCTGAGAGGCAGATACACCTTTTCCGGGGCGGGCAGCGGCTGGGGATCAGCCGCCGCTGGCGGGCGGGGCAAACGGATGCCCTTTAAACAACTTGAAAGCTTCATGCCATCGAACTCCAGTTCAGGCGCTCGTACGCGCGGCAATCCGATTGCGGCAGAGGGCCGAGCCCTCGTGAAGAAAGCCACAAGTGAGGGTTAAAAATAATCCGGCTGGCGGGTGGAATAAACCGCTCCCGGCCGGAGTGTTCTCTAATATGAAGGGTCATTGGCAGCAATCTCTCAGTCGCCGTCACCGAGGCTGTTCGGGGCCAAATATTATTCGCTATGCCGGGCCATGTCAACTAATCCCAAGCCCGGCCAGCCCTTTTTAACAAGGCAGGCTGACCAGGAAAGTGGCGCCCTGTCCCGGCTCGGACTCCACCGTGATATCGCCTCCATGGGCCCGCGCCACTTTGCGGGCGATGGCCAGGCCCAGGCCGGTGCCTGGTTTGGCCTTTATCTCCTGGCGGCGGGAGCGGTAAAACTCGTCGAAAATGTAATCCGCTTCCCTGGCCGGCACCCCTGGGCCCTGGTCGCTGATGGCGATTATGGCCATGTTGCCCTGCGTGCGTCCCTGGACCGTCACAACCCCCTGGGGCTGGTTGTACTTCACCGCGTTGCTCACCAGGTTGTAAAGGGCTTCCAAGATGCTTTCCTGGTCCACCGTGACCTGGGTGTCCGGGTCGCCCACCTCTATCTTGAGGGTCTGGCCGGCGGCGGCCACGTCGGCCTCGGCCCTTTGCTCCAAATGCCGGATAAGCTCGCCCAGGTTGCCCGAGCCCTTGCGGCTGTCGATGCCGTCCTGATCCAGACGGCTCATGGCCAGCCAGGCGTTGAGGGTGCGGGCCAACAAATCCAGACGCACCACCGCCCGCTGGATGAAGCCTTGGTAGGCCTCGGGCACCGGGCCCAGGGTCTGGCTGGCCGGCACCTCCAACAACTGGCGCACCGCGGCCAGGGGAGAGCGCATCTGATGGGAGACCAGGGTCATGAAGTTGGCCTGCATGAGGGCCTTTTCCGCCTTGAGCTCCTCGGTCTCCAGGATCAATTGGCGGCGCTCCAGGCCCCTTGCCACCGTGAGCTTGAGCTCGTCGGGTGAAAAGGGCTTGGCCAGGAAGTCGTAGGCTCCCTGCTTCATGGCCTCCACCGCGGTTTGCAGAGTGGCGTGGCCGGTGATCATGATGCAGATGATGGAGGGGTGGTCTTCCCGCACCCTTTCCAGGACCTCCAGGCCGTCGATGCCCGGCATTTGCAGATCCACCAGAATCAGGTCCGGCGGATCGGACTCCACCGCGGCCAGGCCCGCCTCTCCGCTGGCGGCCAGGCTGACCCGAAAGCCCCAGCGGGTGAGCAACACCTCTGATGACTCGCGGGCGACCTCGTCGTCATCTATGCACAGGACGTGCGCCGGGGGCCGTTGAGAAGACATGGCCAACGCGACCTAACGTTGAAGTAAAGCGTTAACTTTCTTCAGCAACACCTCGGAAGTGAAAGGCTTATCAAGGAAGTCATCGCCCTGGGCGATACGCGCCTCGGGCGGAATGTCGAAACGCTCGCCAGTGATCTGCTTGACCGCGGAACACATGAGCACCGGGATGTCGCGGTAGTCCATGTACTCGGGAGTGGCCCGCAAGGTGGTGATCACCGAGAACCCCTCGTAGATGGAGTCCATCATGATGTCCAGCACCAGCAAATCGGGATCCTCGGCCTTGACGATCTCCAGGCCCACCTTGCCGTCCGAGGCGGTTAGAACCTGGTGTCCGGCGGCCTCCAGAATGGCCTGGGTCGCGGTGCGAAAATCGTCGTCGTCGTCGATAATCAGGATCTTAGCCATTTAGTTCACCTGACAGAGTAAATTAGTATGATACAACCGGTTTGAACCTTAAACCAGGGTGTGGCCCAAGTCAATCCAAATGGGCCGGATTCAGTCTTTTTGAGGGCCGCCCTCCCTGGCGCAAAGCAGGCAGGCCAGGCGGCTCCTGGAAAGGCAATTGGGGCGCAAAAGCCGCTTTTATGGCTTGACAGCCGGCATATGACCCGTCTACATTCACGATAGTTATTTTGTAGCTATTAAATAACTACCAGGGCTGGGGCGTCTTGTAGGAGGGGTGTTGCCTGGCGGATAGCCATCGCCGCGCAACCCGGCGCAGCCCTTGTTTTAATCCTTTTTCATGGCCGGAGAGTGGAAGCATGGACGTTTTGCTGACTCCTTCGGGCGGTAAAGAGCACCTGCTGCTGGGCAACGAAGCCATCGTGCGCGGCGCCCTGGAAGCGGGCATGGCCTTTGCCACCTGTTATCCGGGCACCCCATCCTCTGAGGTGCCCGACACCCTCTACCGTCTCAGGAAGCAGTTTCCCAACAAGGTGAAGTACTACTTCGAGTATTCCACCAATGAGAAGGTAGCCCTGGAGTGCGCCGCCGGCGCGGCCGCCTCGGGGGTGCGCACCCTGTGCACCATGAAACACGTGGGCGTGAACGTGGCCGCCGACCCCCTGATGACCCTGGCCTACGTGGGCGTCCGGGCGGGAATGGTGCTGCTGACCGCGGACGACCCCTCCTTGTTCTCCAGCCAGAACGAGCAGGACAACCGCTATTACGCCCGTCTCTCCGGTTTGCCCATGCTGGAGCCCTGCGGCCCGGCCGAGGCCAAGGAGATGACCTCCCACGCCTTTGACCTCAGCGAGGAGTTGGGCACCCCGGTGTTCATCCGCACCACCACCCGGGTCAACCATGCCCGCGAGGCGGTGAAGCTGGCCAAGCTGGGCAAGGTCAAGCAAAAGAGCAAGTTCGTCAAGGCGCCCATGCAGTTTGTCACCGTGCCCGCGGTGAGCCGCAATCTGCACCTGCGTCTGCTCAACATCCACAAGCAGGCCGCCGCCCTCAGCGAGTCCAGCCCCTGGAACAAGATCAGCGGCCGGGGCAAGTTGGGCATCATCACCAACGGCGTGTCCTACAACTACGTGGCCGACGCGGTGGCCGACCTGGGCGCCAAGAGCAAGATCAAGATCTTCAAGGTGGGCATGAGCTACCCTCTGCCCGAAAAAAAGCTGGCCAACTTCCTCAAGAGCGTGGACAAGGTCCTGGTTGTCGAGGAGCTTGAGCCCATCATGGAGGAGGCGGCTCGGGCCATCGCCCAGGAAAAGGGCATAAAGGTCCAGATCGTGGGCAAGATGCCCGGCCAGATTCCGGCCAAGAGCGTGGACGTGGAGATTCCCAAGTTCCTCAGCCGGGCCTTTGAGTACAACCCCCGCCTGGTGCGCTCGGCCATTGCCAAGGCATTCGGCCTGAAGTACAAGGGCACCGCCGAGCTCAAGCTGACCGGCATGCCCGCCCCTCCGGGCCGTCCGCCCAACCTGTGCCCCGGCTGTCCCCACCGCGCCACCTACCACGCGGTCAAGGAGGTCATGGGCGATGAGGCCATCTATCCCACGGACATCGGCTGTTACACCTTGGGCCTGCTGCCGCCCATCCAGGCGGCCGACTTCCTGATCTGCATGGGTTCCTCGGTGTCCAGCGCGGGAGGCATCTCCCGGGCCACCGGCCAGAAGGTGGTGGCCTTCATCGGCGACAGCACCTTCTTCCACAGCGGCATCACCGGCCTGGTGAACGCAGTGCACAACAACCACAACTTCACTCTGGTGATATTGGACAACGGCACCACGGCCATGACCGGCCACCAGCCGCACCCCGGGGTGAACACCGACTCCATCGGCGACATCACCACCCACGTTCCCCTGGAGCCCCTGGTCAGGGGCCTGGGCGTGAAGCACGTGACCACCATCAAGCCCTTCAAGGTGCGCGCCTCCAAAAAGGCCATCAAAGAGGCGGTGGCTCACGACGGGGTGAGCGTGATCATCTCCAAGGAGCTCTGTCCCCTGTTCGCCAAGCGGGTGGCCCCCACCAGCAAGAAGCCCTTCTATGTGAATCAGGACAAGTGCAAGGGCCACATGGACTGCATCAAAAAGGTGGCTTGCCCGGCCATGTTCGTGGAGGACGGCCAGGCCAGGATCAACCCCATGCAGTGCATCGGCTGCGCCCTGTGCGCCCAGATATGCCCCGAGAACGCCATCCTGCCCGTGAAGGCCAAGGCTTAAGGAGGAGATCATGAGCACCCAACGCATAGTTTTCGTGGGCGTGGGCGGCCAGGGCAACCTCTTGGCCAGTAACCTTCTGGGTCAGGCGGCCCTGGCGGCCGGCGTGCAGGTGGTGGTGAGCGAGATCCACGGCATGGCCCAGCGCGGCGGCGTGGTGGAATCGGCCGTGATCCTGGGCGAGGCCACCAGCCCCATCGTGTCCAACGCCGAGGCCGACGTTCTGGTGTCCTTCGAGCCGGTGGAGGCCCTCAGGCTGCTGCCCAAGGCCAACAAGGAAACCCTGATCATCACCAACACCCGGCCTATGCCGCCCTTCACCGTGGCCATCGGCGCGGCCCCCTATCCGCCGCCCGAGGAGTCTGTGGCCTACTTGGGCAAGAAGGTCAAGAAGGTGGTGGCCTTTGACGGCCAGGCCCTGGCCGAGGAGGCCAAGAACCCCCTGAGCTTGAACATGGTCATGCTGGGCGCGCTCTTCGGCGCGGCCGAGCTGCCCATTGACGTGAAAACCATGAAAAAGGTCATACGCTCCCAGACCAAGAAGCGCTTCGCCGCTTCCAACGTAAAAGCGTTCGACCTGGGCTTCAAGGCCGCCGCGGCCGCCTGAGCCCCCCGACATAGCCGGTAGGAGGGAGTCCCCACGGGGACTCCTTTCTTTTTGCTGGGATCAGGCCGGGATGGTCACCGTGCGGTTGCGGCCGGTGCGCTTGGCCTGGTACAGGGCCTGGTCCGCCCGTTTGAGCACCTCGTCCACCGTCTCGTTGGGCTGGTACTCGGCCACGCCGATGGAGATGGTCACCTTCAGGTCGCCGTCCAACTCCGGGAAGCTCTCCTGCTCGATGCGGCGGCGCAGGCGTTCGGCCACGTCGCGGGAGCGCTCCACCGTGGAGTTGATCAATACGGCCAGGAACTCCTCGCCCCCAAAGCGGGCCACCCGGTCCACCTCGCGCAGGGAAGCGGCCAACAGCTCGGAGGTCCGCTTGAGCACCTTGTCGCCGGCGTCGTGCCCCAGGGTGTCGTTGATCACCTTGAAGTGATCCAGGTCCATGTAGCAGACCGAAAAGGAGCTGACCCCGCGCGCGGCCAGGGCCATCTGTTCGTTTAGTATCTCGATGACGTACCGCCGGTTGAACAGCTTGGTCAGCTCGTCGGTTATGGCCAGCTCCTCGATGCGGTCCATGGCCTCCTTGAGCTGGTAGTTCTGGCGGCGGTAACGGCGCAGGAACTTGTTGAGCTGGGCCCCCACCAGCGACAGGTTGCACATGATCAGCAAAAAGCCCAACCACTGCAGCCACTCCAGGCGCGGGTTGAGGTTCAGCGGATGATAGGCGGTCAGGGCGATAATGACCCCGGCGTAGCCCAGCACGGCCAGGGCGGTGACGAAGATGAAGCCTTCCCGGCGCAGGCGGAAGGCCCCGAAGAGCATGACTTGCAGGTAGAACATCAACAGGACCAGGCGGCCGTATTCCACGAAATAGATCGCGGCGAGCACGCAAAGGGTGGCCCACACCATCTGGACCAAGACCAGGCCGGGCTCCTTGAAGCGCAGATTGATGCCGGTGGCCACCAGGGCCAGGAAGGTCAGGCGGCCCAAAAGGTCGGCGGAGGCCAGGATGAGAAAAACCTTTAGGCCGCCCCGGAAAAAGCCGAAGTACAGGCACAGCCACACCAGGAACAGGTGGGTCATGCCGCCCAAAAGAGCGTAGAAGGTCAGCCGCAGGCGCAGGGCCTGACTGTGGTCAGAGGGAATGAGTTTTCGACGAGAGCCGTCTTGCCGCATCGAGGCGCCTGTTCAGCGGACCGAAAAGGTTGCCCCCCAAGAATTGAGCTTTGCCAAGGTGAGTTCCCTGGCTGAGTATCCTAGCCTAATTCGGGCGATGAAAGTAACCCCGTTGTTTGCCCCTGCCTGACGGCTGGCTGTGCCTAGACGACCACCACCATGCCGGTGAGGGAGGAGTCGGCCACCTTGTTGGGGTCGGCCCCGCGCCCCACGGGCTGCATGTCCCACCCGGCCAGGGCGGCCACCTGGAACACGTCGATGCCTACCGCCTCCATGGAGGGCCGGGCCATGGCCGGGAACAGACAGGGCTGGCCTTGCAGCACAGCGCAGTGCTCGTGGGCATGACAAAAGACGCTCTTGCAGGAGCCAGCCGGCAGGCCAAAGGCCAAATAGTGGCCATCGTAAAAGGCGGCTGATTCCAAATCCGCGGCCAGTTTGAAGATGGCGGCAAAGGCCTCGCGCCGCTCAGCGGCCTGGTCCGGGCTGACCATCACCTCGGGCGCGAAGCGCTTGTTGAACAGCAAGGCCTGGGAGAAGTTGGCCAGCACCGCCCGGAACTCTTTGGGCGTGGGCGAGTGGGGCGGGCAGTTGGCGCACACGCCGTAGTTCGGACAGCGGGGCACCCGGCACTTGAAGGCCACTGCCTCGCTTACCGCGATGTCGCTGGTGCTGATGACCGCCGCGCGGTCCGCGCCCAGGTCCAGGGCCTGAGCGCGCAGGCTGTCGAGGTCGGGTTGGTTCAAGCAGACCGCTCCTGTTTGGTTGCTCTCAAGCCTACCGAGCCTAGCAGGTGAAGCAATACGGGGAGAAGGAAAAAAGAGAAGAGGTAGGGAAGAAAAAACTTGGGTGGCGCGGGACAACTCGCTGTCGGAGTTACCCGTTCTAATGTGTTCGTTACTCGTCTTTTCCAGAGAGTTAAATGAAGAATTCTAGCTCTAGAAATACCGCGCCGTGACTTCTTCCCACTTGCCCACCGCCTTGAGCAGCAGCTCGCAGGCCTGGCGCACCGCGCCCCGGCCGCCGGGAAGGGTGGCCACCCAGTGGGCCGCGTCCTTCACCTCGGGCCAGGCGTCGGCCGGGGCCAGGGCCAGGCCGGCCGCGCGCATGGGCGGCAGGTCGATGAGGTCGTCGCCCATGAAGGCGGCCTGCTCGGGCTTCAGACCGCGCTCGCCCACCAGGCGCTCGAACTCGGGCAGCTTGATCTTGCAGTCCTCCACCAGCTCGTCGATGCCCAGCTCCCGGGCCCGCACCTGGTTGGGGGTTGAGGCCCGGCCGCTGAGCCACGCGATCTCGAAGCCGGCCAGCTGCAACAGCTTGATGCCGTGGCCGTCCTTGATGTCAAAGAACTTCAGCTCGTGGCCCTCGTGGTCCATGATGACCCGGCCGTCGGTGAGCACCCCGTCGATGTCCAGCACCAGCAGCTTGATCTTGGCCGCGCGTTTGGTGAGGTCGGGTCCGCTCATTGCGCCTCTCCCCGCACCAGGCCGTGGATGGCCTTGAGCTGCCTAAGCAGCGCGCCGCTCTGCTCCAGGGGCAGGCTGTTGGGCCCGTCGCAGCGGGCGTTGTCCGGGTCGGGATGCACCTCCAAAAACACCGCGTCCGCCCCGGCGGCCACCGCCGCCCGGGCCAGGTTGGGCGCATGCTCCCGGTCGCCTCCGCTGGCCGTGCCCAGCCCGCCGGGGAGCTGCACGCTGTGGGTGGCGTCGAACACCACCGGCACGCCGAAACCACGCATCACCGCGATGGAGCGCATGTCCACCACCAGGTTGTTGTAGCCGAAGCTGGCCCCCCGCTCGGTGAGCCACACTGTGTGGTTGCCGGTGCTCATCACCTTGTCCAGGATGGGCCCCACGTCGTGCGGGGCCAGGAACTGCCCCTTCTTCACGTTGACGGGCTTCATGGTCTCGCCCGCGGCCACCAGCAGGTCGGTCTGGCGGCAGAGAAAGGCCGGTATCTGCAATACGTCCAACACCTGGGCGGCCGGAGCGGCCTGGCCCGGGTGGTGGATGTCGCTGATAAGCGGCAGGCCGGTCTCCTGCTTTACCTTGGCCAGCACCTCCAGGCCCGCGGCCATGCCCGGGCCCCGGAAGCTGGTCACGCTGGTGCGGTTGGCCTTGTCAAAGCTGGCCTTGAAGATGAGCGGCAGATCCAGCTCGGCCGAAAGCGCGGCCAGGTGCCGGGCCACGGTGAGGGTGATGGCCTCGTCCTCGATCACGCAGGGCCCGGCGATGACGAAAAAGTCCCGGCGGCCAAAGGGCCGGCCGGCCAGGGTCACGCTGGCGACTTCAGCGGCCACGTCCTAGGCTCCCTTGGCGTTCTTGTGCCTCAGGGCGGCGCGGATGAACTCCCGGAACAGGGGATGGGGGTCCATGGGGCGGGACTTGAACTCCGGGTGGAACTGGCAGCCCAGGAACCAGGGATGGTCGGTGAGCTCGGCGATCTCGCCCAGCTCGCCGTCCGGGCTGGTGCCCGAGATGATCAGGCCCTTGTCGGCCATCTCTTCCTTGAACTGGTTGTTGAACTCGTAGCGGTGGCGGTGGCGTTCGCTGACGTCATCCACCTTGTAGGCCTTGTGGGCCAGGGTGTCGGGCACCAGCTTGCAGGGATAGGCTCCCAGGCGCATGGTGCCGCCCTTGTCGGTGAGCTCGTCGCGGCGCTCCATCTGCTGGGTGCGGAAGTCGAACCACTCGCGCATCAGATAGATGACCGGATAGGGGGTGTTAGGATCTATCTCGGAGGAATGTGCCTCGGCCCAACCCATGACGTTGCGCGCGAACTCAATAACCGCCATGTGCAGGCCGAAGCAGATGCCGAAGTAGGGTATGGACCCCTCGCGGGCCATTTGCACCGCCTTGATTTTGCCTTCCACGCCCCGGGAGCCGAAGCCGCCGGGCACCAGGATGCCGTCCACATCGCCGATGACCTTGACTCCGTCGCGCTCCACTTCCTCGGAGTCCACGAAGGTGATGTTGACCTTGGCGTTGTTGGCCGCTCCGCCGTGGCACAGGGCCTCGTTGAGGCTCTTGTAGCTTTCGCGCAGGTCCACGTACTTGCCCACCATGGCGATGGTCACCTCGTGGGCCGGATGCTTGAGCTTGTAGACCAGCTCCTCCCAGTTGTCCAGCTTGGGGGTGCGGGTCCAGATGTTGAGCTTGCGGCAGATCTGCTCGTCGAGGTTCTGCTCGTGGAACTTCAGCGGCACCTCGTAGATGTTGTCCACGTCCACTGCGGTGATCACCGCCTCTGGCTCCACGTTGCAGAACAGGGCGATCTTTTCCTTGAGGCTGCGGTCCAGGGGCATCTCGGTGCGGCAGAGCAAAATGTCGGGCTGGATGCCCACCCGCCTCAGCTCGCTCACCGAGTGCTGGGTGGGCTTGGTCTTCAGCTCGCCGGCGCTCTTGATGTAGGGCACCAGGGTCAGGTGCACGTAAAGGCAGTTTTCCTTGCCCACGTCCGAGCGGAACTGGCGGATGGCCTCCAGGAAGGGCAGGGACTCGATGTCGCCCACCGTGCCGCCGATCTCCACGATGGCCAGGTCCGAGCCGTTGACCACGTTGGTGATGGCCTGCTTGATCTCGTCGGTGACGTGGGGGATGATCTGCACCGTGCCGCCCAGGTAGTCGCCGCGGCGCTCCTTGGTGATCACGCTGTTGTAGATGGAGCCGGTGGTGTAGTTGCACTTCTTGGTGATCTTGGCGTGGGTGAAGCGCTCGTAGTGCCCCATGTCCAGGTCGGTCTCGGCCCCGTCGTCGGTGACATAGACCTCGCCGTGCTGGAAGGGGTTCATGGTGCCGGGGTCCACGTTCACATAGGGGTCTAGCTTTTGCAGGATCACCGACAGCCCCCGTGCTTCCAATAGGGCCCCGATGGAGGCCGAGGCCAGCCCCTTGCCCAGGGAAGAAAGCACGCCACCGGTGGTGAAAATGAATTTAGGGGTCATTAGCCTGATCTCCTGCTAGGCGAAAGGTTCATCGCGGGGTGCACATGAAGTGGTTGGGTGTCTGGCGGACCGGCACTGTTCATGAGCTATAAATTAAGAGCATCTCAGGAAGAATGTCAAGATGCCATAGTGTTACTTTTTGCCGGGAACGGGCCGCAAATTTTGGCGCAGTGCACTGAAGACGGAAAAAGGTCACTGACCCCGCTGTCTTGTGGTTTAATGACCCATGAGTCATTTAAATTGGGACTATCATTTTTTATCCCAATCCTGCTATCTGGAAATAAAGTGACTGTTCGGTTACGGAGGTGGGCATGATAGTAGCCAATCGCATGAGCCCCAAACCATGGACCATCGGGCCCCAGGCATCGGTGGCCGAGGCTCTTTCATTGATGCAGGAGCACGGGGTGCGCCACCTTCCGGTGGTGGAGGAAAGCAAGCTGGTGGGCCTGGTCACGGACATCGACCTGCGCACTGCCTATGTGGCCAGCCTGCTGGAGTCGCTGACCGTCAAGGACGTGATGACCCACGATCCTCTGATCATCGGCAGCCAGGAGACGGTTTATCAGGCCGCCCGCCTCATAAACCAGCACCGCCTGACCGGGTTGCCGGTGGTGGACGACGGCGAGCTCATGGGCATCATCACCCTGGCCGACATACTCCGGGTTTTCGTGGCCCTGTTGGGCCTGCTGGAGGAGAGCAGCCGCCTGGACGTGGTGCTGCGCGGGGGCAGCGGCTCCCTGGAGGAGGTCTACGGCATCATCCGCAAGCACGGCGGAGAGGTGGTCAGCGTGGCCCAGCTCAACTCCGACGTGGGCCGCCGGGTCTACACCTTCCGATTGAAAAAAATCGACACCGCGCCGGTCGTGGCCGCCCTGGAGGCGGCTGGACACGGGGCCCTGCTCTAAGCAGTCCATGCCCCAATCCCTCGACCCGAACGGCCTGCCTCCGGACCTGGCCGCCAAGTGGCTGCGGCTACGGGATATCCTGGCCGGCCTGGACTCCCTGCTGGTGGCCTTTTCCGGCGGGGTGGACTCCACCCTGCTTTTGGCCGCCGCCCGCCAGGCCCTGGGCTCCCGGGTAAAGGCCGCCCTGTGCCTGGGCGCCTTCACCCCCTCCTGGGAGGCCCAGCGGGCCCGCACCTTGGCCTCGGAGCTGGGGGTGGAGCTTTTGGAAAGCGACGTGTGTGAGCTGGACCGGGACGAGCTGGCGGCCAATGATCTGCAGCGTTGCTACTACTGCAAGCATTTGCGTTACGAGGAGCTTTGGCGTTTGGCCCAAGAGCAGGGCCTGGCCGCCCTGGCCGAGGGCAGCCAGGCTGACGATGCCAAGGACTTCCGCCCGGGACTCCGGGCCAAGGAAGAGCTGGGGGTGCTCAGCCCCCTGGCCGAGGCGGGCCTGGACAAGGCCGAGGTGCGCGAGCTGAGCCGGGCTCTGGGCCTGGCCACCGCCGAGTTGCCGCCGGCCGCCTGCCTGGCCTCGCGGGTGCCTTTCGGCACCCCGCTCAGCCCCGAGGTCCTGGGCCGCATCGAGGCGGCCGAGGGCGCCCTGCGGGATATGCTGCAGGGCAACTTCCGGGTGCGCGACCATCACCCCCTGGCCCGTTTGGAGCTGGAGCCCGCGGATCTGGACCGGGTGTTGTCCCAGCCCCTGCGCGGCGAGATAGTTGAGGCCATAAAGGCGGCGGGTTATGAATACGTGACCCTGGACCTGCAAGGCTACCGCATGGGGGGCGGGCAGAATCCCGGCCCGGAAGCAATTCGCGGCAAATCAGAGGACGCAAAAAAGATATGAGCAGAAGACTGGTTACCCTGGGCGCGGCCCTGCTGTTGGGCCTGGTTTGTCTGGCCGTTCCGGCCCTGGCCGACGAGACCGCCTGCCACGCCCGGGTCGTCCTGCTGGGCGGCGAGTCCCTCAAGATGCAGGATTTCGGGGTGAACCTGACCCAGGACTCCGATGCGGGCTACGAAATGATGGTCAGCTTTGACCAGGACAAGGCCATCATCGATATCCGCGACCTCCGTAGCATCACCCGCCTGGCTCCGCCCAAAAAGGTGGGCTCCGGCGACATGGTCACCTTCGCCTTTGTGGGGCGCAAGGGCAAAAAGGGCCAGTTCAAGGTGGACGGGGGTTATTACATGAGCGGCAAGTTCTCCCTGGGCGACCGGAGCATCACCGCCGGGGAGGTGAAGCACATCGTCTTTGACTGCGTGCCCCTGAACTGACCCCTCAGCCGTCTTTGCAAATTTCCTTGAAAAGCGAGGCGTAGCGCTGGGCGCTGGCCGTCCAGGAGAAATCCCGGGCCATGGCCCGGGCCTGTAGCTCGCGCCAGGCCCGGGGCTGGGCGAACACTCCGGCGGCCCGCTCCAACTCGGCCAGCATGGCTTGGGACGAGTGGATGGAGAAAACGAAGCCGTCGCCCGTGTTGCGCTCCGGGTCGCAGGGCTCGACCGTGTCCTTGAGCCCGCCGGTGGCGCGCACCAGGGGCGGGGTGCCGTAGCGCAGGGCGTACATCTGGTTCAGGCCGCAGGGCTCGAAGCGCGAGGGCATGAGCATCACGTCGCTGCCCGCCTGTAGCAGGTGGGCCAGCTTTTCGCTGAAGGTGAGCTTGAGCCCCAACTTGCCGGGCAGGGTTTCGGCCAGATGGGACAAACGGCTCTCCAGGCCCGCGTCGCCAGTGCCCAGCAGGGCCAGGCGGTGCCCCTGGGCGGCCATCTCTTGGGCGGCCTCGGCGATCAGGTCCACCCCTTTTTGATGGGCCAGGCGGCCGATGAAGCCCAGCACCATGCCGCCCTGGTCCGGCGGCTCCAGGCCGAAGGTCTTCAACAGCTCGTTGCGGCAGGCCGCCTTGCCGCCCAGATTGTCCGCCGAGTAGGCGGCCGGAAGATGGCGGTCCGCCTCGGGCGACCAAAGGCCGTAATCCACCCCGTTGAGGATGCCGTGCAAATGGGCCGCGCGGTGACGCAGCACCCCGTCCATGCCCATGCCCAACTCCGGCTCCTGGATCTCCCGGGCATAGGAGGGGCTGACCGTGGTGATGGCCGCGGCGGTCATGAGCCCGGCCTTGAGCAGGGAGATGTTGCCCCAAAACTCGGCCGTGTCGATGGAGTCCATGTATGGCGGCAGGCCGGTGGCCTGAAACTCGGAGCGGGGGTAGATGCCCTGGAAGGCCAGGTTGTGCAAGGTGAGCACTCCCTTGGCCTTGGCCAGGGGGCCCAGGTCAAAGGGCGCGGCGGCCAGATAGGCCATGGCCAGGGCCGCCTGCCAGTCGTGGGCGTGCACCACCGAGGCCGGCCAGTCCAGAGCCCGGGCCAGCTCAAAGGCCCCCCTGCACAGGAACACGAAGCGGATCAGGTTGTCCCCGAAATCGCCGTAAACGTCACCGTACAGGCCGTCCCTCTGAAACAGGGTGTCATTGCCCAGCAGATACAGGGGGCAGCCGTTCAGGTCGCCGCGCCACACCCGGCATTGGTGGTTCAGGCCGCCGACCGGCACCGCGAAGGACAGGCCGATGTCTTCCAAACCGTGGGCCGCGCGGTCGATATCCCCGTACAGGGGCATGACCACCCGCACGTCCAGGCCCAGGGCGGCCAGGGCCGGGGGCAGGCCGCCGGCCACGTCGCCCAAGCCGCCGGTCTTGGCCACGGGAGTCACTTCGGGGGTGAGAAAAAGCACCTTCAGGGCGGAGGGCGACTGGGTGGCGGACAAGCTTGTGCTCCCGGACGATATGAGAGTTCGCTGGCGAGGGACTTTTTCCCAACTATCCAGGGGGATTGACAATTTGTCAATTAAAGGTAATGATAATTATGCGCAGGCCACAGCTGGGTCCAGGATCGGGGAAAAGGGGACTTGTGAAGCTCTGGCCTTTTCATATGGAGCGGCGCGTCACGCCGCGCCGGGAACTGAGCCTAGAGGCCCATTTTTGGGTGAGGGACAGCTTTTCCGGCAACCAGCTCACCCCCGAGCACACTGTCATCATTCTCGACCTCTCCCCCAACGGCTGTTGCCTGGCCTTGGACCGCCTGGATTGCGGCGGCTTTCATTTGCACCGCTGTTTGGAAGATCCCGAGGATTATCCCGTGGAGCTAAGGATCAGCCAGGACGGGGAGCCCGAGCTGCTGGTGCGGGGCGAGGTCAAGTGGATCAACCGGGAGATGGCAGCGGACGGGCCGCCGTTCAGGGTGGGCCTGCGCCTGACCCGGGAAGACGGGGCCATCCCCCTGGCCTGGCGGCGCTTGGCCCAAAAAGCCTAGGCCAGCCTCTCCCGCGCCGCCTGCACCACCGGCAGGGAGGCCAGGGAGGGCGGCAGGTTCTCCAGGCTGGGGCGTGGCCTGATCGGCGAGGCCACCTTGATGATGCGCTTTGGGGTCACGATCAAGTCAGCCCCCAGGTCCCACGATTCGCTGGGCAGCTCTTCCACCACCTGCTCCTCGGCCGCCAACACCGCCACCGGCGTCTTGGGGGTGATCACCCTCAGGCTCATCAGCAGAGCCCAGAACAGATCCATCAGACCACGGCCGTCGCCAAGCAGGCGGCCCTGCGGGTCCACGGCCAGGGCCGCGCCCAGGAGCATGCCGGCCTTGCCCGGCTTGGCTCCGGGAAGGCGCAGGGTTTGCCCCGCGTTGGCCATGGACCAGCCGCGCAGGGCCTTGCTGCGCGCGGGCAGGGGCACCTCCGCGGGCGTAAGGCGCACCAGGCCCTGCTTGAGCCCCGGAGTGGCGGCCAGCAGGCTTTTGTTGTCGTTGAGCGCGTTGACCCGCGCCTGGAGCAAGCAGGGCTGGGGCATCACCGCCAGGGCTTGGGCCAGGTGATAGGGCTGGAGCCGCCGCAAACGCTCGGCCGCCTTGCCCGCGCCCGGAAACAGGGGCGGCCGACCCGGCTCGCCGGATTCGGGCCACAGCTCCGACCAGCGCGCCCCTAGCTCGGCGCGCAGCTTTTCCTTGTCAGACACCCTAGCGCTCCAACAGGCGGCCGGCCGCCTTGGCCTTGGCCACGGCCTGGTCGTACAGGGCGCGGGGATTGGGCGAGGCGAACAGCTTCTCCACGATGGCTCCCTCTTTGGCGGGCAGGGCCTGGGCCGCCTTGATGAGTAGGGTCTGGCTGGCGCGGGGCTTGGTGAACAGCACCAGGCGGCCGTCGTCCAGAGGCGCGGCCATGCGCCAGGAGGTGAGGCTCAGCCGGGGTCCGGCTTGGGCCTGGGTGTCGAACACCAGGCGGTGGCGGTAAAAGCGGGCCTTGGGTCCGGGCTGGCCCACGGCCACGCCCTCGGCGCTCTTGCCGTCCGGCGCGATCTGGTAGCGGCCGTAGAACTTGGGCCCCTTCATGTCCGCGTAGTACCAGAACATGATCAGCTCATTGCCCCGGCGTTGCAGGAAGAAGCGGCCCCAGCCCTCGCCACGCCAGGAGCCGGCCCAGGTGTAGAGCACCGGAGCGGCAAAGGCGGCCTGCTTGGCCGGAGGCAGAGCCAGGGACACCTTGGCGGGCTGGCCGTAGCCGGCCTGCTTGGCCCGCTCCAGGGTCTTGTGGTCCGTGGCGAACAGGCGGTCGCTGATCTGGCTGCCGCGCAGGGGGTCGGGGAAGGCGGCCTCCAGGCCATACAACTCCACCCGGCCGGGACCGGCCTCCTCGGGCGCGTAGCCCAGGATGCCCAGGGAGCTGCAACCGGCCGGCGGATCGGGCTTGGGGCTGATGAGCATGTAACCGCTCTCGTGTTGATAGGCCCACAGGGGGTGGCTGCCGGTCACCGGCTTGGTCCAGAGCCGGGCGATGGGGCCCTGCAAGCGGTAGCCCTTGGCCTGCCAGCCCTTGACGGCCTCGGGCGTGGTTGCGTAGGCGTGGCGCAGCAGGCTTGGGTGCCACAGGCGCATCACCTGGCGGGTGGTCGGGGCCTCGGCCCGGGCGGCGGGTTCCTTGGCCGGCTGGGCCGCGCCCGGGGTGATGGTCAGCCTGGGAGGCTCTGCCTCGTCCGGGTTCTGGGCGCTGGCCCACAGGCGCACCTCGTCGATGTCCCCGCTGAACCCGCGCCCGGGCCAGCGGCTGCCGCCCACCAGATAGGGGGCCTCGGTGCCGGTCCATGGCTCGGGCAGGGGAGCGGAGGCCACCTTGGTGGCGTCCAGATACAAATTGGCCTCGCCGCCGGCCTGCCAGATCAGCCAGGCGGCGTGGTCGCGGCCGGGCTCGGCCACGGCGGACGAGCGCAGCTCCACCGGACCCTGGGCCGTGTCGATCAAGGCGGCGAGCTGTCCCTCGGGGGTGAGGTATAGCTCCAGGCGGCGGCTGTAGCCGCCCTGGGAGAACAGGGTTTGAGCAGCGCCGCTCTGCTCGCGGGGCTTGAACAGCACCTGCAATGAACCGCCGCCGGCCGCGGGCAGGTCCGGCCGGGAGCTGACGGTCTGGGGCCAGCCCGCCGGGGTGGCGGCCATGTCGGTTTTGCTGTCGGCCGAACGCTGGATCACGAAAGTCTCGGGCCTGAGGTTCTGGGGCCGTGGCTGCCCCTGGGGCCACCAATAGGCGATGACCTCCAACTGGTCCGGGCCCACCTGGCGGAAGCCGAACTGACCCTGGTTGCCGCAGCAATAGCCCTCCTGGTCCTTGGCCGTGCCGCTCAGGCGGCCGGGGCCGTCGGGCCGGGCCGCGCCCTTGGAGAGATAACGCGGCTGGTTGCGGTCGCCGCCATAGGCCAAAAAGGAGAAGCCGTTGTCCGAGCCGGTGATCTTGTAAAAGTCGCTGCCCGTGCGCTGGTCCACCCACAGGCCGCTGAGGTTGCCTTCCTGGGCGATCTGGGGTCCGGGCGGCGAGGCGGGCAGGCCCTTGCGGGTCAGCACCATCTGGCCCTTGCCCAGGGTGGAGGTGAACACCCCGGCCAGGGTCAGGCCGCCGGCCTCCTCGGCCAGCTGGGCGTTGAGCTCAAAGCGGGCCTCGGGGTCGGCATAGGCCAGGGTGGCCCCGCCGGGAGAGGGCAAAACGGTGAGGGTGCCGGGATGGTTCGGCCAGGTCCCTTGCAGGGCATCGCCGCCGATGGGGCTCAGGCTCAGGGAGCCCCGGTTCAGGTCGGCCGGGGCACCGTTCGGCAGCAGGCCGTTGTACCAATAGGTCACGTTCCATTGCCCGCCCAGACGCTGGGCCGGCTCGTTGCTGGGCGGTCCGGCCACCCGGCGGAAGACCTGGGCCGAGTCGCCGGGCCAGGCCGTGCGGTCCAGGGAAGGCGCGAAAGAGGCGAAGCGGAAGGATTCCGGCCCCAGCACCTCGATCTCCTGGCGGCCGCGTCCCGGACAGCAGGAGCCGGGCAGGGCCTGCCAGGACCCGGCGAGGCGCTTGCCCTGGGCGTCTGGCACCAGGCGTCCCATATAGGCGAAGCCGCCGTGATGGACCGCATCGCCGCCCTGCCACAGGCGCATGATCAGCGAGCCGTCCGGCTGGGCCGCCACCAGGGCGGTGGCCGCGGCGTCGGCGGGCTGGTAGAGGCCGTCCAGCAGGGAAGGAGCGGCGGCCGCCCGGGCGGCAGGCACGGGGCCGGCCAGGAACAGGGCGGCTAACAACAGTATTATCAGAGTCTTGGCGCGCATATTACAATCCGGCGAGGCTGAGGGGAAACGATTCGATTGGCACTCATTGTCCCTGCGGGACCCGGGGTTGTCAATGCCGGGCAAGGAGCCGAAAAAAATCAACAAAAACCCTTGCACCCTCGCCGGGGCGTGACTATATTCCAATCGTGAGCAACCGGAGGAGCGATGACGCGCCCCCAGGGAATATTTGGCCGCGAAGAGATGAGGCTGTTGTGCGAGGGCCTCAGTGTGGCCGAGGACAGGGTCAGCGATCACTTTCGCCTGTCCGAAGGTTTTTGGTGCAGACACCCCTTTGAGGTGCGCACCCTGGCCGAGTTGAACCCGGACGAGGTTACCGGCCAGGCCCTGGCCCAGGTGCTCAAGCTGCGCAAGTCGCACGGCAAGCGCCTGCGCGGCAAGGACTTCTGGCGCATCTGCTTTCAGGACCACAACTTCCTGGAAACGGTGCAACGAGAGGGGTCCAAGGAGCTTTTCCTACCCCTGCTCACCTACGTAATGGTGCACGAGTTGGTGCACGTGGTCCGCTTCTGCACCTATGTGCAGCGATTCGAGCTGGACCAGGAGCAACGCCAGGCCGAGGAGGCCGAGGTTCACCGCCTGAGCGGCAAGGTGCTCAAAAAGGTTCCTCTGCCTCACCTGGATCAAGTGCTCCGTTGCTACGAGGACTCAGCGGCCGCCCTGCATCAGGGCCACTGCTAGGCGATACAGATAAGCCGTAAGGAGTTAGGTCATGCCGGTTTATGAGTATGAATGCGCTAAATGCAATCAGGTCAGCGAAGCCCTGCAAAAGGTCTCCGACCCCCCGCTCAAAAAATGTCCCCACTGCGGCGGCAAGGTCAAAAAGATCATGAGCCTCAATTCCTTCCAGCTCAAGGGCGGCGGCTGGTACGTCACCGACTACAAGGGCAAGAACTCCTCCGTCGCGGCCCCGGGCGGCGACGGCGGCGCCGGCGCCGGCGACAGCGCGCCCGCTGACACGGCCCCCAAGACCGAGACCAAGAAAAAGGACAAGCCCAAGGCGGAGAAGGCCAGCAAGTCCTCCTGAGCCTGGTTGAGATCATTGCAAGCGCCTCCCAGACGGGGGGCGCTTTTGTTGTGCCCTGGATTGACACACGCGGCTTTTCACGCCTATGTTGGGCCCACCATGGCCGATGACAGCCAAATACCCATGCACCAGGCGGCCAGCCGCCTGGGACAGGCCAAAAGGGTGGCGGTGCTCACCGGCGCTGGCATCTCGGCCGAGTCCGGGGTGCCCACTTTTCGCGGCCCGGGCGGGCTGTGGGAAAACCACCGCCCCGAGGAGCTGGCCACGCCCCAGGCATTTGCCCGCGACCCGGAGCTGGTGTGGCGCTGGTACCACTGGCGTAGGGGGCTGATCGCCCAGTGCCGGCCAAATCCGGCCCATGAGGCCCTGGTGGCCCTGGAGCGCCGGGGAATCGACTTCACCCTGATCACCCAGAACGTGGACGGCCTGCACCGCCTGGCCGGCAGTGAGCGCCTCCTGGAGGTGCACGGCAACCTCTGGTGGGTTCGTTGCTCCTCCTGCGGGGCGCTCTATGAAGACCGCGCCTCCCAAGGCCCCGAGCCGCCCGCTTGCCAAGAGTGCGGGGCCATGCTTCGGCCCCATGTGGTGTGGTTCGGCGAATCGTTGGACCCGGACATCCTGGAAAGCGCCTGGCGGGCTGCGACCGGGTGCGAGGTCATGCTGGTCGTCGGCACCAGCGCGGTGGTGCAGCCCGCCGCCGGCCTGGCCTCGGTGGCCAAGCAGGCCGGGGGCTTTGTGATCGAGATCAACCTGGAGCCCACTCCCAACAGCAACGAGGTGGACGTTTCGCTCATGGGCAAGGCGGGCGAAATCCTGCCCGAGCTGATGGCCCAGATATGAGCGCTCCCATCATCACCCTGACCAGCGATTTCGGCCCCGGTTTGTTCGTGGGCCTGATGAAGGGGGTCATCCTGGGCATCTGCCCCCAGGCCCGCCTGGTGGACCTGGAGCACGGCATCGCGGCGCAGGACGTAATGGCCGGGGCCCTGGTGCTGGAGCAGGCCCTGGGCGTGTTCCCCGAGGGCACGGTGCATCTGGCCGTGGTGGACCCCGGCGTGGGCGGGGCGCGGCGGGCCATGGTGGTGCGGGGCGCGGGCTGCCTGTGGGTGGGCCCGGACAACGGCCTGTTTTCCGCCGTGCTGGCCACGGACCCCGGGGCCAGCTGCTATGAGCTCGGGGACCAGGGCATCTTCCGCCAGCCGATATCCAACACCTTTCACGGCCGGGACATCTTCGCGCCCGCGGCGGCCCATCTGGCCCGAGGCAGGGAAGCGAGCAGCATGGGAAGACAAATCAGCGACCCGGTCCGCCTGGACCGGCCCCAGCCCAGCCAGGAGGGCCACGCCCTGGTGGGCGAGGTGCTCATGGCCGACCGCTTCGGAAACCTGATTACCAACCTGGAGCGCGGCCAGGTGGAGCGGTTTTTGGACGGCCGGCCGGTGGCGGTGCGGGCGGCGGCCACGGCGGTGTTCGCCATATCGCCTTCTTACGACGCGGTCCCGCCCGGAGAAACCGTGGCCCTATTCAACTCTACCGGCCGTCTGGAGCTGGCCGTGAACCAGGGCAGCCTGCTTGAGCGCCTGGGCCTGGACCCCGGCAACGAGCGCGGCCTGGGGGTGCGGGTGGAGCGGGTGGAGTAAAGCGCTCCTTTCGTTGACACCCCCGGCTGGCCAGCCTATACTCGCCCCATGCTTAAGACCTCCGATCTGGCCTGGTTCAAGGAACACCTGGAATCAGGCGGCTGGGCCGACGCCTTCAGCAACGCCGGCGAGGAGTTGCGCCTGGAGATGATCGAAAAGGTGGAGCTGCTGCTGGACACCGCCGACGCGGCGGACAAGGTGGTGGGCGAGGTTCTCTTTTCCAAGGAGGGCATGGCCGCCCCGGCCGAGTCCTCCTCCAACCTGGAGCAGGACTAGGCCATGCGGCGCTGGTGGGCCTTGGTGCTCTTGGTGGCCCTGGCCTCGGCGGCTTTTTGGCTCACCCAAAGCTTCTTGAGCGGTCCCCGCTACGCCCTGTACCAGATCGGCAAGGCCATCCACGACCGCGAACCCCGCCTGTTCCTGGCCTACGTGGACGTGGACAGCGTCCTGCGGGGCCAAAAAGACTTATTCGTGGACATGATCGCCCCCCAGGGCCAGGACGAGCAGCGCCGCAGCATCGTGCGCGGCCTGGCCACCGCCTTCATGGGCGCGGCCGTGGATCAGGCCCGCTATGAGGTGGCCAAGGCCATCAAGGACCCGGAGCGCCAGAACCTGCCCAGCTCGTGGACCCTGGTGTTCGCGGCCAACGTGACCACCAACCGCAACTATGCCCTGGTGGTGCTCTCCGAGCCGGAGAAAGGCCGCCGTCTGCGCCTGGGCATGCAGCAAAAGGGCGACGGCCCCTGGCGGGTGGTGTCCATTGACTCGCGGGACTTGAAGGCCCTGGCCAAGGAGTTTTTGCACGACCGCTTCGGCATCAAGCTCCAGGAGCAGAGCGGACAGCAGGAGACACCGGCCACGCCCCAGCAGAACAACCCGCCCACCGAGCAGACCCAGACCCAGCCGGCCCAGCAATAGCTCAACCGAATTCCTCGCCTGCCCCCTTAGTTTGGACCGGCATTCTTTTGCCTACCGAAATTGCTTCTTCGCAGCCGATAGACTGCTCTACGCAGTGACAGGCCGTAATTGTCGTTGCGAGCAAAGCGAAACAATCTCTGCCTGCAACATTAGGCTTGCCAAATAAAAAGGGCGGGGAACAACCCCGCCCTTCAACAAAAAATGATTTGCTTACAGCGCGCGCATCCACTCCGGCTTGAGCCCCACCCGGCCGCCCAGGGCCTCGTCGATCAGGGCCAGGGTCTTGTCCCGGTCCCGGGGCAGCACCGCCTTGACCGGCAGATAGTTGGAGGCGTGGTTGGAGTAGAACAACCCGCCGTCCAGGTCGCTATGGGCGATCATTTCCCTTAGCTCCCTGAGCATGCCCTCCACGCCGGGCACTTGGAACTCGCCGCGCTCATAGGCCTCGTGCAGGGGAGTGCCCGGGACGAGCATCAGGGTGAGCGCGCCCACGTAGTCGGGCTGCATTTTGCTCAGCAGCTCGCCGGTGGCCTTGGCGTGCTCCAGGCTCAGCGCGGTGCCGCCCACTCCCAGGAGCACGGTCACGCTCAGCTTGATGCCCGCCTTTTTGACCCGTTGCCCCTGTTCGATGAGCTTTTGGGGCTTGGCCCCTTTTACGATGTTGGCCAGCACTTCGGGATGGCCGCTCTCCACCCCGAAGTATAGGATGCCCAGGCCCAGCTCTTTTAGGCGGGCAAGCTCCTCGTCGCTCTTCATGGCCACGGCCTTGGAGTTGGCATAAGCCCCCACCCGGGTGACCCAGGGCAGCTTTTGCTTGATCTGGCCCAGCAGCCACTCCCAGCGCTTCATGGGCATGATCAGGGCGTCGCCGTCCATGATGAACACCCGCCGCTGGCGCTGGCAGTGCTTGGCCGCGAAGGCGATGTCCCGCTCCAGAATGGCCTGGTCCTTGATGGCGAAGCGCTTGTCGCGGTAGGTGCCGCAGAAGCCGCACTTGTTGTGCGAGCAGCCTAGGGTGGCCTGGATGAGGATGGAATAGGCCTCGCTGGGCGGGCGGATGCAGTTGCCTACGTAGTCAAAGCCGGTGGGTTCGCTGGCGCAGTCCATGTTTTTCTCCCGGGATGCGTTACGCCCTTATATATAAGGGTCCGGGAGCCGGGGCGCAAGCAAAGGCCCTCCCCGGGCCGGCCGGGGAGGGCGCTAACGATGCGTTTGGGCTAGTGGTAGTCGTGGGTGCCCAGGATCACCGGCACGCCGGTCTTGGCGGTGATGATCTCGGCCATCTCCTCGGGGGTGGTGTAGGGACAGCCAGGCTTGGCCCCGGCCATGCACGAGCTCAGGTAGATGGCGTCGGGCTTCACGTCGGCCATCTTTATGTTCATCCCGATGTTGGGCGCGGTGTTGCGGCCCGGACAGTGACAGGTGTGAAAGCCCATGACCTGCACCGGCTCGTCGAACTTGCCCTCGCCCAGGGCCGCCGCCTTGAGGCAGCGCCACTCGCCCGGGCAACCATAGCCGCTATCCATGTAGGAGCCGCAGCCCACGATCAGCACTTGTTTCATTCCAGTCCTCCTTGAGGGACCGCCCTAGCGCGGTTCATTCCCGGTAAATCATGGGGAATTAATTAGCACCCTCTGCCTTCCGGGTCAAGCAGCCCGGCCCCCTAAAACATGCTATGCTCAGGCCAGCAGGATTACCAAGGTGATAGCGCCCGCGGCCCGTACCAAAGCATGGAGTGTCAGCCCAGGATGCAACCCACTTTTTGCTTCATAGATGACGCCGAGTTTGAGCTCGACAACTTCGCGTCCCACATCGCCCCGGCCTTCAAGGGGGTGGAGTTCATTTATGCCCGCGATTTCGAGCGGGCCCAGCGCAAGCTGGAAGGCCGGCGTTGTCTCTGCTTTTTGCTGGATATCTACGGGGCCGAACCAGGCAGCGAGCCCGGCGAGCTGCCTTCGCCCGAGGAACTGGCCGGGCCGCTGGGCCAGGGCTTCGAGGTCCAGAGCCTGTACGAGGGCCTGGAGGGCGAGGGCTGGGAGCGGGCCAACCAGTTTTTGCGCCGGGTCCATGCCCGGACCAGCGCGGCCCAGGACGCCTTTGCCCGGGCTGCCGGCCAGATAGGGCAGGGGCCCTCCTTCGGCCTGGAGGCCCTGGCCGCGGTGCGCCAGCATTGCCCCGAGGCCACGGCCCTGGGCTACAGCCGCAAGGGCACCCTGGCCGACGCGGCGGCCATGCTCCGGGCCGGGGCCCATGGGGTGCTGCTCAAGCCCCAGGGCGACGGCGAGGAGGCCATTGCCCAGGCCAGCCAGGAGAAGGCCCCAGAGTTGGCCCGGGCGGCCATCCAACAGGTGAACCACCACCTGGACTGCCAAACAAGCGCCCTGGGCATGCGCCTGTGCCAGGAAGGGGTCGGTCTGCCCCTGGTCGATGCCTTGCATCTTTCCCTGGAGCAGATAAACGGCACAGCCTCCGACAACGGCAAAAACGGCCGCCGCGAGGCCCTGGAGCGCCTCAAGGCCCTGCGCCTGGAGGAAATGGAACTGGGCGAGAAGGACAAACAGGTGATTCTGGCCCTGTGGGACTGGCTAAGTCTCGAAACTTAAAGCTTATTCGGGGGCTTGCCTTGACATGCCCCCCGTGGATTGCTAAATTCAAAATGATTGTTTCAAGTGCGGGGACAAAGGCGGTAAGTATCTGTGGCGGATGATCTTTCCCAGCGGGCCCGTCTGGTGTTGGCTTCGGTGGTGGCCACCTATATAGCCACGGCCGAACCCGTGGGTTCGCGCACCATCTCCAAGCAGGAAAACGTAAGCTTTTCCGCCGCCACCATCCGCAACGTGATGGCCGACTTGGAAGGCATGGGCTTTCTGACCCAGCCCCATGTCTCGGCCGGCCGCATCCCCACCCCGGATGGCATGCGTTTTTACGTTGAATCCATCCTGGAGCTGGACGAGCTGGACGAATCGGTCAAGCAGGCCATCCGCTCCCAACTGTCCGGCCACCAGCTCAACGACCTCAACGACATCTTCAAGGCCACCAGCCGGGCCCTGAGCCAGATCAGCCGCCAGGCCTCCCTGGTGGCGGTGCCCAGCCCGGAGCAGGAGGTCTTCAGGCACATGGAGTTCGTGCGCCTGGCCGCCGGGCTCATCCTGGTGGTGCTGGTCTCCAAGGCCGGCGGGGTGCAGAACCGCATCATCGAGGCCGAGGAGGACATCTCCCAGGAGGAGTTGGACAAATACTCCCGCTACCTCAACGACCTGCTGGCCGATCTGACCCTGAGCCAGGTGAAGCAGCGGGTGGCCCAGGAAATGGCCCAGGAGCGCAACCGTTTCGACGCGGTGCTCTCCCGCGCCCTCACCCTGGGCAAACAGGCCCTGAGCAGCCGCTCCGAGGGAGACCTGCTCGTCGACGGGCAGAGCAACCTAATGGACCAGCCCGAGTTCCGCGACGTGGTGCGCCTCAGGGGGATTTTTCAGGCCTTTGAGGAAAAATCCACCCTCCTGCGCCTGCTGGACAAGGCGCTCACCGCCCAAGGGGTGCGCCTGCTCATCGGCTCGGAGAGCGAGCAGTCGGAGCTGGAGGGCCTAAGCCTGGTCACCTCGGCCTATGGCGATCAGGACCAGCCCATGGGGGCCCTGGGCATCATCGGCCCCACCCGCATGGACTATTCCAAGGTTATTCCCATGGTGGACTTCACCGCCCGCGTGGTCAGCCGCATCCTGGACGAGCGCGCCAAGTAGGGCGTAGGGAAGGAAACAGTTAGCGTGATAAAGGTAGATAAATCCGCCTCCGAGCCGGACAAGCAAGCTCCGGACGCCGAGGAGCAGGCCCCCGCGGCCGAGGCCCCGGAAGATGACCTGGCCGCCCAGGTGGCCGAGCTAAACGAGCGCATGCTCCGGCAGGCGGCGGAGCTGGACAACTACAAAAAGCGGACCGAGCGCGAGAAGGCCGATTTTTTCAAGCGGGCCAACGAGGGCCTGGTCAAGGACCTGCTGCCTGTTCTGGACAACCTGGAGCGGGCTCTGGAAAGCGCGGCCGACAGCCCGGAGGCCGGGGGCAACCTGGCCCAGGGCGTGCAGATGATCCGCGACGAGCTTTTGAAGGTGCTGGAGCGCCACGGCCTGGAACCCATGGAAGCCATGGGCCAGCCTTTTGATCCCGAGCTGCACGAGGCCATGATGCAGCAGGAGAACCCCGAGCTGGACGAGAACACGGTCATGGCCGAGGCCCAGAAGGGCTATCTGTTCCAGGGGCGGCTGCTAAGGCCGGCCATGGTGGTGGTCAGCAAGAAATAATCCCGGGCCGCCCAGGGGCGGGAGCAGGGGAACCGATGAAGTTCACATTGAGCGCCAAAAAGGCCTGCCGCCTGCTGCTTGGCACGGCCATGCTGCTGACCGCCCTGTGTCTGGCGGCCTGCGCCCCCACCCAGGCCCCGACGCCGTCAACCCCCAAGGACGCCGCCGGAGGCATCCCCGGCTACAAGCGCACCACTCCCGAGGCCGCCAACCTGGCCAAGGTGGGGCAGGAGCGCTTGGAGCGGGGCCGCTACCTCTTGGCCGTGGACGCCTTCCGCGCCGCTCTCACCTACAATCCCGGCCCGGCCCTGGAGAGCAGGGTGCGCCTGGGTTTGGCCCAGGCCTACGAGGGCGCCCGCCAGCGGGCCATGGCCGTGGACCAGCTCCGCCACATGCCGGCCAAGGGCAGCGACCCGGAGGCCCTGGTGAAAGCGGCCCTTTTGCTGGGCGAGTTGGAGCGCAAGCTGGGGCAATGGGCCCAGGCCGAGGCAACCCTTCGCCGGGTGCTTGATAATCCCAACCGTCCCCTGAGCGACGCGGAACGCAAAAAGGCCCTGAGCACCCTGGCCGACACCCAGGCCGATCTGGGGCATTACGGCCAGGCTACGGGCACCATTTTGGAGATCGCCGCCATGCAGGGCGGCCAGATGTCCATGGGCATGCGCGACCGTCTGGGCGAGGTGTCCGGGCGGGCCTCGGCCGCCGAGCTGGAGGCTCAGCTGGGCAAGCCCCGTCCGCCCGCGCTCAACGCCCTGTTGCTGCTCTCCCTGGCCAAGGCCCAGCTGCGCGAAGGCCGACTGGAAGAGGCAACCTCCACCGCGGCCCAGGTGGCCACCTTGACCAAGGACCCGGACATGCAAGCCAAGGTCAAGGCGGTGCAAAAAGACATCATGCAGGCCCGCATGGTCAACCCGGTGGCCGTGGGGGCCATATTGCCCCTGAGCGGGCCCTGGGCCCAGCCGGGCCGCGAGGTGCTGGCCGCCCTGGAGCTGGGCCTGGGTCTGTACGAGACCACCACCGGCAACGCCCCGGTGCTCTACATCGCCGACAGCAAGGGCAAAGCCCTGGAATCGGTGACCGCGGTGGACAAGTTGGTGGATCAGCACAAAGTCATGGCCATCATCGGGCCCATGGGCGCGGCTGCCTCCTTGGCCGCGGCCCGCCAAGCCCAGCTAAGGCAGGTGCCCCTGATCAGCCTGGCCCGGGTGGACGGCGTGGTCCGCGCCGGGGACTACGTTTTCCAGAACTCGCTCACCCCGTCCCGCCAGATGGACGGGCTGCTCCACGAGGCCGTGGACCTGCGCGGGCTGAAGCGTTTCGCGGTGCTGGCGCCGGACAACTCCTATGGCCGGGGCTTCGCCTCGCTGCTGCGCAACGGGGTGGTGGCCCGGGGGGGCAGCCTGGTGCGCGTGGTCTACTTCGACCCCACGGCCAAGGACTACACTCCCTATGTGAAGAAGCTGGTGCAACTGCCGGCCAAGAAGTTCCGCCCCGGCGAAAAGGACGCCCCGCAGCCGAAGATAGATTTTCAGGCCCTGCTCATCCCGGACGGCCCCCAGGCCGTGGCCATGGCCGCCAGCCAGTTGCGCTACTTCGACGTGACCGGGGTGCTGCTCATGGGCACCGACCTGTGGCATGACTCGCGTTTGCTGGAGTTGGCCTCCCGCGACGTGCAGGGAGCCGTATTCCCGGGGCTGTTCAACGCCTCGGCCAGCGGCGATCCCCTGGTCAAGAAGTTCGTGAACGAGTTCACCTCGGCCATGGGGCGGGTGCCCACCCTGCTGGAGGCCCAGGGCTATGACGCGGCCCTGGTGCTGCGCCATTTGATCAGCCAGCCCCAGCCGCCCCGCACCCGGCCGGCCATGCGCCATGCCCTGTTGGAGGTGAAGGATCTGCCCGGGGTTTGCGGAACCCTGAGCATCACCCCCCAGCGCATCTTCAACGAGGCGGTGACCATCTTCACGGTAAAGGGTAAGATCTTCCGGCCGGTGCAGGAGCAGGACCGGGTGTTGCCCGAGGCCATGGCCGACCCCAACGCGCCCGTTGATCCGGCCGCGTCGGGGGATGCCGCCGGCACCGGAGGCCCAGAGGCCAAGCCGGCCCCCCCGGCGGCCATGCAGCCGGCCGGGGAGAGCCATCCCTCGCAATAGGTCTTTTTTAAGGCTGGATCAATCGAAAATCTTTTGGCCGCTCAAGGCCGAGGCCAGGCGCGCGATGTGCACCCCGTGGGCTCGGGATGGCTGGGTGCGCTCGTCGGGCAGGCCGCCGTCTATGGGCGACAGGTCCTCGTTGTGAGCCCGGCCATAGGCTCCCCACTGCAAACCCGACTGCTGGTAATTGGGCGCGTTTTTGGGCAAGGGCACCAGGATCATGCCCAGCTCGGCCAGGTTGTTGAGCATGGCCAGCAGGGTCAGTTCCGCGCCGCTGCCCGCGCCTCCGTAGCCCGATCCGCAGGCGAACACCGCCCCCACCTTGCCTATGACCTTGTCGCCCATCCACAGGCCGCCGCACTGGGTGTCGATGAACTTTTTCATGCGCCAGTCCATGCTGCCCATGTGCACCGGGGTGCCCAGGACCAGGGCGTCGGCGGCCAGCACGTCCTCCGCCTTGGCCTCCTCGGCCTGCATCAGCTTGGCTGAGCAGCCTTCCACCGACTCCACCCCCTGGGCCAAGGCGCGGGCCATCTTGCCGGTGCCGTCATGATCGCTGGAAAAAACGATGAGTATCCGAGCCATGGGGCCTTACCTCCTTGTTGGCGAACTGGGCATATATATTTCATTGAGCCACCAAAACGCGTTTGATGCAAATGGGCGCCGTACAAAAGAAGGGGCCCTGCCGCGAACGGCGGGGCCCCCGGGCTTGGGAGGGGGATTCGCCTTGGGAGCAAGGCGATTGTCTTGCGCCTAGACCCAGCGCGCGGTGACGGTCCTTTCATCCAGGAACAGGCGCATGGAGGCCATGCGGGACTTGGCCGCGCCCAGGAAGGACTTGCGCTTGGAGCCCAAGGGGAAGAAGGCGTAGGGCTGGGGCACGCCCACGTTGATGCCCACGTTGCCCACGTTTACCTCGCGGGCGAACTTGCGCGCGTTGTATCCGCTGGCGGTCATGATGCAGGCGCTGTGTCCCAGGTCGGTCTTGGAATTGATCCAGCCGATGACCTGCTCCATGCTGTCGGCCCGGATGAGCGCGGCCACCGCGCCAAAGGCCTCTTCCTTGCAGATTTCCATGTCAATGTCGGCGTCTTCCAAAATGGTGGGGCCCAGGAAGTAGCCGTCGGGATACTCGGGGGGCAGCATGCCCCGGCCGTCCAGCACCATCTTGGCGCCCTCGGCCAGGCCCTTTTCGATCCAGGCGATCACCTTGTCGCGGCCGCCGGGGGTGGCGTAGGGGCCCATGGTCACCGACTCGTCCAGGCCGTAGCCCAGTTTCATGGCCGAGGCGTTGGCCGTTAGGGCCTCCTTGACTTCCTCGTAGCGCTTCTGGTCGCCGATGATCACCACGTTGTCCGAGCCCAGGCAGCGCTGGCCGGTCATGCCGAAGCAGCCCTGGCGCACGTAGCCCGGGCAGGCCGCCAGGTCGGCGTCGGGCATGATCAACACGGTGTTCTTGCCGTTGCCGTTGAGGCTGGAGGTTTTGCCCAGCTTGCCGCACTGCCCGAACAAATCCAGGCCGGCCGAGGTGGAGCCGATAAAGCCGATGCCCTCGATCTCCGGCTGCTCCAGGATGTAGGAGTTCACCTCGCGGCCGCCGTGGATCAGGTTGATGCACCCGTCCGGGAAACCGGCCTCCAGGGCCACCCGGCTCATGTACTCAGCGGCCACCGGGTCCTGGCGCGAGGGGCTGATCACCACCGGGCAGCCCGCGGCCAGGGCGTAGGGCACAAAGGAGCTCCAGGCGTGCATGGGGATGTTGCCCGGGGTCACGATGAGAAAGGCGCCCAGGGGCTCCCAGGTGAGCCACATGTCGATGCCGCCCGCCAGGTTGTCCAAATGCTCGTTGCGCGAGACCAGGCCATAGGCGGCCGAGCAGGCGGACTCGATGTTTTCGATGCAACGCCGCACCGAACCGGCCGCCTCCTTGTAGGTGCGGCCGTGGTCCTGGGTCAACACCCGGCTGAGGGTGTCGGCCTCGCGGTCGTAGATCTGGCGCATGTCGAACAGCATGCGGGCCCGCTCCCGGAGGGCGATGCCCTTGAGGGACTCGAACGCGCCGGCCGCCGCCTCCACCGCCGCCCTGGCTTCTTGCTTGGTGGCGGTGGGATACTCGGCGATCACCTCGCCGGTGGCCGGGTTGGTGGTCTGGTTGATTATCTCGGACTTGGACTCCACCCACTCGCCGCCGATGAGCAGCTTGAGGCGTCCATAGTGTTTTTTGACCTCTGGCAACATTGCCATGACTGTTGACTCCGAAAAAGGTGGGGGCAGGGCAGCCATGCCGGCTGCCGGGTTGTTTTAGCGCAGGCCGTCCTCGTACTTGGCCTCTTCCTTGGTCAGCCCGCCCACGCGGGGCAGGGGGCGTCCCGAGTCGGTGACCACCAGGGCCACCAATATCTCGTCGGGAAGGGGCGCGTCCTCCAGGCTTACGGTCATGCCGTCAAAGTGGGAGCGGACAAAGGCCGCGTCCTTGTGGTTCAGGGGAACGTCGATGGTGCAGCCGGCCGGACCCCGCTTTTTGACCGAGGGGATCAGGGCCAGGCCCCGGCCCAGGGCCTTGCGGAAGGGGGCGCCCAGCTTGGGGTGCAGAATGGCCGCGCCGTGCTCCAACTCGCCCCTGAGGCCCACGATGGCCGCCTTGCCGTAGCTCTCGCACTGCTCGGGCTCGACGCCCAGGGCCTCGCGGGCCTTGTCGCCCAAAAGGCCGCCCAGCTCCTCGCCCATGTCCATGAGCTCGCTCAAGTCCTCTTGGTACTCATGGGCAAAGGGGTTGGCGATTACCGCGATGGCCGCGGCCTTGCGGGTGGGCGGGGCGATGCTCTTGCCCGCCTCGCTCAGGGTTTCTTCGACTATGGTGACCAGCTTGCGAATCCGCATGGTTCAATCCTCCAAAAAAACTATTCAGACTAGGCGGCCACCTGGGCGGCGCGCATCGGCGGCGGGGTGTTGCGGCTCTTGGCAACCACCACCTTGCCGTCGATCAGGATAAGGGAAACGCCGGGGGTGTCGCCCTCGGCTAGGGCCTGGAGCACGTCCTTGCCCGGCGAGCCGATGGGGGTGTCCATGCAAACCAGGTCCGCCTCGCGGCCCTCGGCGATGACTCCCCGGTTCAGGCCGTAGAGCGCCGCGGTGTTGCCGCTGGCCATGGCCACGGTCAGCTCCGGAGCCACCCCGCCCAGGCTGGCCACCAGGGCCATGTTGCGCAGGATGCCCAGGGTTACCACCCCGGTGCCCGAGGGCGCGTCGTTGCCGAAGATCACCCGGCCCCATTGCTTGGTCTCGTTTATGTACCGGGCCACCTCCGCCGCGCGGCGCACGTTGCCGCACTGCACGATCTCGATGGCCGCGTCGCTCTGGTCGATGATGGCCTTGGCCCCTTCCAGGCTCACCGCGGTGGGGCCGCCGTTGATGTGGCTGGCCACCGAGGGATTGACCGCGATGATCTGCTCGGCGCCCACCACCGAAGAGCCGGGGATGGAGGTGCCGCCGGTGTGCATCATCACGGTCATGCCGCGCTTGCGGGCCCAGGAGACCATCTCCGTGGCCTCGGGGGGCTCCTTGACCGAACCCAGGCCCACCTCGCCCACCACGCGCACGCCGGCCTGGAAGCACTCTTCAATATCTTGTTCGGTCAGGCCCTTTTCCAGGATCAGGGAGCCGCCCAAAACTTTCATGCCGCCGGGGCGTACCGTGGCCCAGCTCTTGGCGGCCACGATGGCCAGGCTCTTGGCGCCCAGGGGGTCCTTGGGGCGGCCGGGCAGGTGCACCTCTCCCGCGCTGATGGAGGTGGTCACACCGCCATGCAGGGAGGAGTCCAGAAAATTGACCATCAGCTGGCGCGGGGTCCAGTCGCCCAGCACCACGTGGCAGTGGGAGTCGATCAATCCCGGAGTCAGGGCGCAGCCCTTGGCGTCGATGACCGTGGCCCCTTCCGGGGCGCTCAGGCCGGAGCCGACTTTTTGGATCAGGCCGTCGTCGATGAGGATGCTGTCCGCCTCCAGGATGGGCTTGTCCACCTGGCCGCTGAGCATCAGACCCACGTTTTTAATAAGAACCGTGCTCATGGGTGTAAATCCTCCTCCAAAAAACGCGCCGCCTACCAACTGGGCGGGGTCACCACCCACACCACGCGGCAGGGCTCGTTGGCCTCGTTGGTCCAGGCGTGGGGCTGGCTGGATGAGTAATAAAAGGACGAACCAGCGGGCACCAGATGGATGTCCTCGCCCAGGCGAAGGGTGAGCTCACCCTCCAGCACCAGGCCGAACTCCTCGCCCACGTGGTGATAGTCTTCCCGGGTGCCGCCCCCGGGTTGGATGACGGTGTAGAACGGCTGCATGTGACGATGCTTGACCATGGTCACCATCTGCTTGATGTCCGCCTTCCAGCGGGGCAGGCTCACCTGCACCCACTGGGAAGGATCCGTGACCACCGGATCATGCTCGTCCTCGTCCGCGAAAAAGTCCACAATGCGCGCATCCAGCACCGAGGCGATGCGTTTTAGCGAGGCGATGGACGGCGAAGCCTTGTCGTGCTCGACCTGCGATAAATAAGAAGCGGTGCAATCGGCTTTGTCGGCCACTTGCTTGAGCGTCAGCTTTTGCGCCAGACGCATCTGCTTAATTTTGCTCCCCAAGCTCTGCAAAGGACCCTCTACTCCCCAAATCCGGCAAAAGCGCTTGACGTGTACCGAGATTTAAATATAATCTAATAAATAAAATATCGCTTAAATACGAGAAGGTCAAGAGCAAAGCGAGGAGAGATAGAGCGGGTTGGCTGGCCGGAAAGAATTGGGCCCCAGAAAGCCCTTCAACTGGCTAAAATATACCTATAAAACACAGTGGGCGCATTATGCAAGACTGCCGGGCGCCCCTATCGCTCAACCTCAATCGCGGCAAGGTTAACAAAAAATGATCCTAGGACGAGCCGGAATCTTCTTGCTGGCTTTGGTTATGGTAACGGGTCTGGGCGCCACGACCCCAGGCGCGGCGGCAGGGGAGTTCAGAATCGGCTGCGCGCTGCCCTTGACCGGCGCTTACGGCAAAACCGGCCAATTGGTCAGAGACGCCTACACCTTTTGGGCCGAACATATCAACTATGATGGCGGCATATCCGGCAAATATCCCGTCAGGCTGGTTTTCCACGACGACCGCTCCAACCCGCAAAAGAGCGCCAAGTTGGTGGAGAGGTTGATCACCCAGGACAAGGTGGACCTGATCCTGGGTTCCTGCGGCTCCTCCTCGGTCATGGCCGCCTCGGCCGTGGCCGCGCGTCACCAATATCCCTATCCCTCCAGCTGCGCGGCATCTGAGAAAATCTTCCAGCAACACAACCGCTACTACTTCAGCACCCAGAGCAGCGCCACCAAAGAGGTGGGCGCATGCGTGGCCCTGTTCGAGGGCGTAAGCCCCAAACCCAAGAGCGTGGCCATAGTGGGCACCAATATTCCCTCCGCCATGGAGGCCTGCGCGGGCTTTCGGGAGTATGCCCATCATTACGGCTTCAAGATTGTCCACTTCGAGCTGTTCCCCGTAATGCTCAAGGACTACAACACCATCCTCCTCAAGGCCAAGGCCAAGAAGCCCGATCTGCTGTTGGTGGGCTGCCATCTGGAATCTGCCCTCAAGGTGATGAAGGCAATCAAGGAGATCGACTTCAACCCCAAGGCGGTGGTTTTCAGCCATGGCCCCGCGGCGCCGGCCTTCAGGCTGGGGCTCAAGGCCCGAGCCAACTACGCGTTCGCGCCCAGCGCCTGGACCCCCAATCTGCCTTACAAGGGAGCGGTTTTCGGCAGCGCCCGCGAGTTCAGCGATGCTTACGAGAAGCGCTTCGGCCGTGCGCCGGAATACATGGAAGCGGCCAGCATCGCCGCGGCGTTGGCCCTGCAAAAAGGGCTGGAGGCCCTGAACCTCAAGCCCGGCCTGGGCCAGGACGGCCGGATCAGGCTGACCGAGAAGCTTCACGCCATGGACCTGATGACCTTTTACGGGCCGGTGCGCTTCGGCCCGGACGGGGACAATCAAGGACACACCCCGGTGGCGGTGCAGGTGCAGGACCAGCGGCTGGTAAACGTCTTTCCGGCCAAATGGGCCGAGAGAAAGCCTCTTTACCCCATGCCGGCCTGGAAAAACCGCAAATAAGCAGGCGAAACCGGGCTATTCCCGGGGGCATGCGGAGTTGGTTCAGGCTTTTTGGGGGATTCAAGCAAAAAACTTGACGGGAAATTAAATTTAAATATATTTAAACAAATAAAGTAGGTCTTAACCTACGTGCGGGCCCCGGCCCAACGGCAAGCGTACCAGGGAGTGGTCGCCAAGATGAAACGAGGGGTCGCTAAATAACGAGATAGCTTTTGGTTGGCTATTATTTTAGCGCTTTCAGGCGCGTCATCCTTGTCACCTCATTTAAGGAGGGCTTGATTCATGAAAAAGTTTGTTTGGATGTTGTGCTTTTTCGCGGCACTGCTGGTTAGCTTCGCCGGCGTAACCAACGCCAAGGCGGCTGATGAGAAAAAAAGTATCCACTTGAAATTCTCCACCTGGCATCCGCCCATGAGCCGCGAGGTCAAGACGGTGTGGATTCCCATGCTGGAGGAGCTCAAGAAACGCAGCGACGGACGCATCACCTACACCCTCTATGCTGGCGGCGCCTTGGGCAAGGGCCCGGAGCACTTTGATATCGTGAAGAACGGCCTGTCGGACATGGGCTACTTCACCGCCACCTGGACCCCCGGCCGCTTCCCCATGACCGACGTGCTCTCCATGGCGGCCTGGGTCGACGGCAAGGACCTCGCGGCCGACATCGGCAACAAGGTGTACGCCAAGGCCCTGAAGGACGAGTTCAAGGGCGTCAAGGTCCTGGAGCTCAACGGCTGCATCCAGGCCTTCCTGTGGACCACCAAGCCGGTGCACACCCTGGATGACCTCAAGGGCCTGAAGATCCGCACCCCCGGCGGCATGCAGACCAACTACATCAAGGCCCTGGGCGCTCAGCCCGTGTTCATGCCCTTGGGCGACGTGTACCTGGCCATGGAGACCGGCACCATCGACGGCCTGGTGACCTGTCCTCCCCTGGTTTTGGCCTTCAAGCTCTATGAAGTGGCCAAGTTCGGCGTCAAGGCCACCTTCGGCTGCGTGTCCGAGGGCGTGATCATGAACCAGAAGTCCTGGGACCGCACTCCGGCCGACCTGCAGGCGATCATCACCGAGGTGGTGGGCAACCCCTTCGCGCACACCCACGGCCTGGACAAGAAGACCTACGCCCAGATGATGAAGGAGCTCAAGGCCAAGGGCGTGAAGGTCTACGACCTGCCTCCCAAGGAGGAGGAGCGCTGGTTCGCCCGCTTCCAGGACGTCACCCGCAAGTGGGTGGCCGACCTGGAGAAGCAGGGCAAGCCCGCCAAGGAGGCGGTCATGATGTACACCACGATCGTGGAGCAGGCCGGTTCCACCTGCGTGGCCACGCCTCCCGAGTGGAAGTCCGAGAAGAAGTAACCCGTTGGCAGGCACAGGCCCCGCCACCCGGGAGAGCCTATGGAAACGTATGAAAATATAAAGGCCTTTATCCAAAAGGTGACTCGCGGGTTGACCTATGTGGGCATGTTTCTGCTCATCCCAATGATGCTATTGACGGCAGCCGAAGTGGTGGGCCGGGGCGCTTGGTCCCGGCCCATCCCCGGCACCTTGGAGCTGTCCAGCTACATGCTGTCGGTGTTTATCCTGCTGGGGCTGGCCTACACCCAGCAGGTGAAGGGGCACGTGCGGGTGACCATGTTCACCGACCGGCTGCCCGAAAAAGTTTCCCTGAGCTTTTATTTGCTAACCACCCTACTGAGCATCTTCATCATCGCCATGCTCTGCTGGCAAGGCTACGTGGTAGCCATGGAAGAGCAGTCCGTCTCGGACATGCTGCGCGTGCCCCAATATCCCTTCCGGATGCTGGTGGCCGTGGGAGCCCTTTTCCTTTGCCTGGAGCTGGTGTGCGATTTGGTGGACACCGTGCGCAAGCTGGCAGGTAACTGATGTTGGATCCCATCACCGTGGGAGTGATCGGCACCATCGCCGTTTTCGTGCTCCTGTTTCTAGGCATGCCCATCGCCTTTGCCCTGATGCTGGTGGGCTTTTCAGGCATCAGCTATCTGGCCTCCATGGAGGCGGCCCTGCCCAAGCTGGCCAGCACGGTATGGGAGGTGGCCTCTTTCTATCCCTACACCGTGATACCCCTGTTCATCGTCATGGGCGGCTTTGCCAGCAGCTCGGGCATCACCAGCGAGCTCTACGGCACCTTTGACAAGTGGATGCGCCGCCTGCCCGGCGGTCTGGCCATCGCCACCATCGGTGCCTGCGGCGGCTTCGCGGCGGTGTCCGGCTCCTCGGTGGCCACCGCGGCCACCATGGGCACCGTGGCCCTGCCGGAGATGAAACGCTTCAACTACCGGGCCAGCCTGGCCTCGGGCTCCGTGGCCGCCGGCGGCACCCTGGGCTTTTTGATCCCCCCCAGCATCGGCTTCGTGGTCTACGGCATGCTCACCGAGCAGTCCATCGGCAAGCTGCTGGTGGCCGGCATCCTGCCGGGGCTTTTGCTCACCTTCTCCTACGTGGGCATCGTGGTCGCCTGGGTGAAAATGAATCCCTCGGCCGCCCCGGCCAGCCCGGACAAGGTAAGCTGGGCCGAAAAGTTCGCCTCCCTCAGGGGCGTGTGGGAGCCGCTGGCCCTGTTCTGCATCGTCATGGGCGGCATCTACGCCGGCTTCTTCACCCCCACCGAGGCCGGCGCGGTGGGCGCCACGGTGCTGTTTATCGTGGCCCTGGCCAAGCGCCGCCTAAGCTGGCAGGTTCTCCTGGGAGCCCTGTTCGAGTCGGTGCGCATCTCGGTGATGGTGTTGTTTTTGGTGGCCGGGGCCAACGTGTTCAGCTACTTCCTGGCCCTTTCCACCATCCCCACCCAGGTGGCCACCTGGGCCTCGGGCCTGGAGGTATCGCCCTATCTGATCCACACGGTGATCATCCTCATCTACCTTTTCCTGGGCTGCTTCCTGGACGCCATCTCCATGATGGTGCTCACCCTGCCGGTGATCTATCCCATCATCACCGCATTGCACTTCGACCCCATCTGGTTCGGGGTCATCGCCGTGCTGATGATGGAGGCGGGGCTCATCACGCCGCCCATGGGGTTGAACATCTTCACCGTGGCGGGGGTGGACCCGGACACCAAACTGGAGACCATCTTCAAGGGAGTCGCTCCCTTCCTGTTGGCCATATTCTTCATCGCCTTCTTGATCACGGTCATCCCGGGCATCGCAACCTTCTTGCCCGGCCTGATGAACCGTTAATAAAAGGCTTGAGCATGCCCCTCAAGTTCACTGTAAACGGCTCCCCCGTGAGCCTGGAGGATGTGCCCGGCGAGGCCACCCTGTTGGAGGTGCTGCGCGAGCGGTTGGACCTTCTGGGGGTTAAGGAAGGCTGCGGGGTGGGTGAATGTGGAGCCTGCACCGTGCTCCTGGACGGGCAGGCGGTCAACTCCTGCCTCATCGCCGCCTGGCAGGCCCAGGACCGCGAGGTGACCACCGTGGAGGGCCTGGCCCATGGCCGGGAGCTGCACCCCATGCAGCAGGCCTTCGCGGAGACCGGCGCGGTGCAGTGCGGCTTTTGCACGCCCGGCATGATCCTCTCTTCCCTGGACCTGGTCAGCCAAGAGCCAGATCCCGGCGAGTCCGAGATTCGCCGCGCCCTGTCGGGCAACCTGTGCCGCTGCACCGGTTATCACGACATAGTGCGCGCGGTGCGGCGGGGAGCCCAGCGATTGCGGGGGGAGGGCAGCGAATCGTGAGCCGCTTCGTCTCGCCCGCCTCCCTGGACGAGGCCCTGGAGGCACAGTCTCAGGCCGGAGCCCAGGCCCTGGCCGGGGGCACCGACCTCATGGTGACCCTTCGCAAGGCCCGCCTCAGCGGGGGCCAGATGCCCAAACTGCTGGTGGACCTGAGCCGTTTGCTCGAGCTGCAACGCCTGAACCTGGAGGGTGGTGCGCCCTATCTGGGGGCGGGCCTGACTTTTCGCTTTTTGGAGAGCAACCCCCTGGTCACCGAACGCCTGCCCCTATTGGCCCGGGCCGCCGCCTCGGTGGGCTCGGTGCAGGTGCGCTCCACCGCCACCCTGGGTGGCAACGTGGCCAACGCTTCGCCCGCGGCCGATGGCCTCACCGCCTTGGTGTGCCTGGACGCGGTCGCCGAGATCGCCTCGCCCCGGGGAGCGCGGCATTGCCCGCTTGCCGAGCTGATCACCGCGCCCTACCAGACCACCCTGGACTTGGACGAGATCATCCTGGGCTTTGCCCTGTCTCCGCCGCCCGATCCGGCTGGCCAGGCCTTTCTCAAGGTGGGCCGCCGCGGCGAGGTGGCTGTGGCCCGGCTGAACCTGGCCGTGGCCCTGGACCGGGACATGGCCGATCCCCGGGTGGTGCTGGGTTCCTGCTTTCCCACGCCCCGCCGTCTGGCCGACGTGGAGGGGCTGCTCAAGGGCGCGGCTCCGGAGCCCGCCTTGTGGCAAAAGGCCGGCGAGCTGGCGGCCAGTCACTTCACAGACGTATGCGGTTGGCGCTCCTCGGCTGACTACAAGGTCCCGGCCATCACCCGCTGCACGGCCCAGGCCCTGTCCCGGGCCTGGTCCGGGTTGGAGGCCGCGTCATGAGCGTGGGGCACAGCATGCCCCACAGCGGGGTCTACGCCAGGGTGCGGGGCGAGACCCGCTTTGGCTGGGACCAACAGGGCTACGGCGATCTGCACCTGGCCTGCGTGCGGGCCGAGCTGGCCCCGGCGCACATCAAGAGCATCGACCCCGCGCCCGCCCTGGCCCTGCCCGGAGTGGTGCGGGTGTTCACCGCGGCCGACGTGCCCGGCGAGCACAACCTGGGCATCATCGCGGTGAGCCGCGACCAGGAGTTCCTGGCCCGCGACACGGTGCGCCAAAGGGGCCAGGCCGTGGCCCTGGTGGCGGCCGAGACCCGGGCCCAGGCCCTGGCCGGAGCCCGGGCGGTGCGGGTGGAGCTGGACAAGCTGCCCGGCGTGTTCACCCCCGCGGAGGCCTTGGCCTCCGGCGCGCCCCTGGTGCACCCGGACCATGCGGACGGCAACCTGCTCAGGGAAAACAAGATCAAGCGCGGCGAGGTGGACGCGGCATTGGCTGCCAGCGCGGTGACCGTGGAGGCGGTGTATTCCACCAGCCCCCTGGAGCACGCCGCCCTGGAGCCCGAGGGCGGCCGCGCCTGGTGGCAAGGCGGCAAGCTGGTCGTCCAGGCCTGCACCCAGAACCCGCATTACGACCAGGCTGATTTGGCCCGTTTCCTCAACGTGCCCCAGGAAAAGATACGGGTGATCCAGGCCGAGACCGGCGGCGGTTTCGGCGGCAAGCTGGATTTGTCGGTGCAGCCGTTCCTGGCCCTGGCTGCCTGGCATCTGGTGCGCTCGGTGTGCATGCGCTTCACCCGCGAGGAGTCCTTCTTGGCCACGGCCAAGCGCCACCCCCTGCGGATGCACTACATCTCCGGGGCGGACGAGCAGGGCCGCCTCACCGCGCTCAAGGCGCGCATCCTGGGCGACACCGGGGCCTTTGCCTCCTACGGCCTGGCCGTGTGCATGCGCGCGGCGGTGCACGCCACCGGGCCTTACCACGTGCCCAACCTGGATGTGGCCTGCCGCATGGCCTACACCAACAACGGTTTTTACGGGGCCATGCGCGGATTCGGCTGTCCCCAGGTCGCCCTGGCCCACGAGGGCCAGATGGACGCCCTGGCCGCCAAGCTGGGCCTGGACCCCCTGGAGATGCGCAAGATCAACGCCCTTCAGGCGGGCATGCGCACCTGCACCGGGCAGAAGCTCACCGCCGGGGTGGGGCTGATGCAGTGCTTGGAGCGCATCGAGCCCATCTACCGCGCCTGGCGCGAGGAGGCGCCCGCCCAGGACGGCCTGAGCGGGGTGGGCCTGGGAGCCATGTTCTACGGCATCGGCAACACCGGGGTTTCTAATCCCTCCACCGCCCAGATGGAGTGGGGGCCGGACAACACGGTGACCCTGTTCACCGGCGCGGCGGACATCGGCCAGGGCAGCGACACGGTGCTCAAACAGATCGCGGCCGGCCGCCTGGGAATCGAGGCGGAACAAATCAAGCTGTGCCGGGGCGACACCGCGCGCACCACCAACGCGGGAGCCACCTCGGCCAGCCGCCAGACCTACATCTCGGGCAACGCCGCTCTGGCCGCGGCCGACAACCTGGTCATGAATTTGGTGGAAGGCGCTCGTGAGATGCTGGGCGAACGCCATTTGGAGATCGAGTTACGGGAGGGCATGCTGCGCGCCTCTGACGGCCGCGCGGTGGAGCCCGGCGAGGTGGCCCGGCATATGGCTGACCAGGGAGGCGCGGCGCGGGGGGAGGGGGCCTTTGACCCCAACTTCAGCCCCCTGGATCCGGAAACTGGCCAGGGGCGTCCCTATGCTGCCTATGCCTACGCCGCCCAGTGCGCCAAGGTCGCGGTGGATCCGGCCAGCGGCATGACCCGGGTCAAGGAAGTGGCCGCGGCCCATGACGTGGGGCGGGCCATAAACCCCCGCGCGGTGCTGGGACAGATCTGCGGCGGCGTGGTCATGGGCGTGGGCATGGCCCTCATGGAGGAGCACCGCCCGGGCCGCGAGGGCAACTTGCAACAGTACCATATCCCCACCGCGGCCGACGCCCCGGCCATCACTCCGCTGATCGTGGAGGACCCCGAGCCCACCGGGCCTTTCGGGGCCAAGGGAGTGGGCGAGCCCGCCCTGATACCCACCGCCCCGGCCGTGGCCGCGGCGGTGAGCCAGGCAGTGGGCAAACCCCTGCGCCACTTGCCCCTGTCCCTGGAACGGGTCATGGAGGCCCTGAGCAGCCGAGGGGAGAGCCATGAAGATTGATCTGGAGCTTTGCAACGGCTGCGGCCTGTGCGTGCGCGATTGCCCCGTGGCCGCGGTTCATCTGCAAGACAAAAAGGCGGCCATTGATCAGACCTGCGTGGAGTGCCGCACTTGCCTGAAAGTCTGCCCCCGGGAAGCGGTGATCGACGAGGTCACCCCGCTGCCCGGTTCGGTGGCTTGCGACCACTGCCCCGTGGCCTGCACCATCGCGCCCGGCCTCACCGGGGCCTGCGGCCGCTATGCCCTGGAGGACGGCGAGCTCAAACGCACCCGCCCCCTGATGCCCCTGGCCGAGGTGATCGATCTCATCGGCCCGGAGCCCGAGCCCATTCTGGAGCGCCCCACGGTCACCGCCATCGGCGCGGGCGGCACCTATCCCGACTACGTGCCCGCACCCTACATCCTCAGCCATGAGCGCGAGGGCGTGGAAGTGGTGACGGTGGTCACCGAGGTGCCCCTGTCCTACTCGGGCCTCAAGCTCAAGATAGACACCGACCTGGAGGTGGGGGCCGAGGGCGCGGAGGTTAAGTTCGAGGGCCGCGCCGTAGGCATGGTGGAGACCGAGGAGTATGGCTCCAAGATGCTGGCCATCGGCGGGGTGAACCGCCTCACCGGCAAGAACGGGTTCGCCGCCGCCCGGGCGGTGGCCGCCCTGGCCAACCGCGAGGCCTTGAAGCTCAAGGTAAAGGGCGGGGCCAAGCTTGAGGTGCGGGTGGGCCAACCGCCGGTGATCGACGGCGCGCGGGTGGAAAAAATGCGGGTGGGCTGCGGCTCGGCCAGCGCCGGCCTATTCGCGCCCTTTTTTAAGGAAGCGGCCGACGAGGTCATCGTGCTGGACGCCCACATCACCAGCCTGTTTTCCCATCACGCGGCTGGCCGCTGTTTGGGTCTGACCCCGGGCGGGCTGGAGCTTTGCTTCCCCCGCTCCACGCCGGGGCGCTACTTCGGCACCCACGGCAAGGGCTGGGGCGGCACCGGACTGGAAAACCCCCTGGACATCGTGGCCAGCGTGGATACCGGCAAGACCGCGCCGGGCTCCACCCTGCTCATCACCGAGACCACCGGCCAGAACGCGGCCATGTTCGTGTTGGGCGATGAGGGCAAATTCCAGCCGACCGAGCTAAGCCCGGCGGCCCAGGCGGCGGTGGCGGCCATTGCCGAGACCTGCCAGGAGAGCCGGGTGTCCGCGGTTTACGTGGGCGGGGCGGGCGGCTCGGCCCGGGCCGGAGTGGCCCGCTACCCCCTGCGCCTGACCCGCGCGGTGCACGCGGCCCAGGCGGTGATCACCTGCGGCGGCGCGCCGGTGTTCGTGCTGCCCGGCGGGGGCATCACCTTCATGGTCGACGTGGAGCGGGTTTTGCCCGGCGCCTTCACCTGGGTGCCCACCCCGGCCACGGTGGCCCCGGTGGAGTACACCATGCGCCTGAGCGACTACGAGGCCATGGGCGGCCACATGAACGCGGTAAAGCCATTCGAGGCCAAGGAGCCGTTGCCATGGAACCGGTGCAAGTAATCCGGCCCGACCTGGTCCTGGTGGACTGGGGTCCCATGACCCTGAGCATATCCGTTTGGGCTGACGGCCGGCCCCGTCCGGTGATGGCCGCCCAGGCGGCACGCGCGGCCCTGCGCTGCCTGGCCGTGCTGGCCGATTTTCAGGGCTACATGCGCCGCCGGGTGCGCCAGCTGCCAGCCGGCAGGCCCTTGCCTTCGGTGGTGGCCCGGGCAGCCGAGGCCTGCCGCGCGGTGGACAAGAACCTGACCCCCTTGGCCGCGGTGGCCGGCGCGGTGGCCGACCAGGTGGCCGACGCGGCCTTGGCCCTGGGCGCGGACAAGGTGGTGGTGAACAACGGCGGCGACGTGGCCATTCGCCTGGCTCCGGGCCAGAGCCTCGGCGTGGGCCTGCGGCCCGGCGCCGCTCAGGACGAGGAGCCCGCGCCCCTGCTGGGTAGATTGCATCTGGAGGCAAGCGACGGGGTGGGCGGCGTGGCCAGCAGCGGCTGGCACGGGCGCAGCCTGTCCTCGGGCGTGGCCGATCTGGCCACGGCCTGGTCCTCCAGCGCGGCCCTGGCCGACGCGGCGGCCACCGCCCTGGGCAACGCGGCCCAGGCTTCGGGCGCGGCCAATACCGTGCCCGCCCGCAAGCTCGATCCTGCCAGCGGACTGGGCAGCCAAGCCATAACCGACTCCGTGAACCGGCTCGGCCCGGCCCAACGCGCCACGGCCCTGAACAGTGCGCGGCTCAGCGCCCGGGCCCTGCACGACCGCCAGCTTATTTCCGGTTGTGTGGTGATGGTGCAGGGAGACACCCTGCTGCTGGATCGCGGCCGTTGCCTGGAGTGGCAAGAGGCCCCGCCCACGGGACGCCTTCTGGCCGCCTAGGTTTGCTTTAAGACCTCGGCCTCACCCGACTCCAGGGAGGCCAGCACAATCCGCATTGAAGAATCCCGCGCCTGAATCAGCTCCGCTATCTCGCGGCCCCCGTGCCTGGCGCCGGGTCCATCGCTCTGGTTCAGGCACACCACCCGTCTGGCACCGTCAGGGGCTCCCTTGAACAGGCCCTGATCGTGCAGGGACAGGGCGGCCAAATGCTCCGGAACCAACGGCTCGTCTGGGTTCGCTTGGGTGATCGCCAGGAACTCGTCCAGGCCGTAGACATGATCCTCATCAGCCGGCTTGCCCAGGGCGCTCAGGCCCATGACCCCCACCACAGTAGTGCTGGCGGATGGAATCACCGGCTCATGGGAGCGGGGAGCCTTGATGGAAAGGCGGCGCGCGCCATCGGCCTCCACCAGGATCAGGGGCGCTGTCTCCTCTGTGAAAAGCCGATCCAGAAGCAACGGCTCCAGGCCGATGAGCTTGGACGCGCCGTGGATCATCCGGCGGTCGGCGGCCATATTGAGCACCCAGCCGGGCAGGGTGCGCTCGGCCGCCTGGGTCAGCATGGCTTCGGGTTCCTGCTTCACCAGCAACCGACCGGCAGGCACGAAAACCTTGGTGCTGGTGGCCACCAGCACCGCCCGTCCGTCCAGGGCCGCCTCGCTGGCCAGGGCATGCACCAGGCTGGTCTTGCCGCCCGCGCCCACCACGCTCACCAACTCGCGCGCCTTCAATCCCAAGGCCCGGTGCAGGCCGCCGAGCAGAGCCAGTTCGGCCCGGCCCAGATCGCGGGGCTGGTCCACGTCCATGCCCGCCAGGGGGAAGTTGGGGGGTAGGGTGAGCACTTCCTCGCCGTGCGCGGCCAAGAGCTGGCGGCCGCCCTTGTCTCCCTTGGCCCGGAGCAGCTCGCTGAAATGCTCCCGCGCGAACAGGGTGGGGGGCATGATCCGCTCGAGACCATCCAGGGCGGCCAGGCCGTGGCCGGTGAGAGCGGCAGCCACGAAGCTGTCGATCAGAGCCGGGGTGATCAGCGGCTGGTCGGCCAGCAAAAACAGGGCGTGGCTTGCCTTGGGGGATGCGGCCTCAAGCCCCAGGCGCAGGGAGCCGGACTGGCCCCGCGCCGGGTTTTGGTTGACCACCAGATGGGCGGCGGGAAAGGCGCGGCCGAGATCATCGGCCAGCTCGGGCCGGGTGACCAGGATAACTTCGCCGAGGCTGGAGCACAGGGCCGCTTCCAACGCCCAGTGAGCCAGGGGCCTGCCGGCAAGAGGGGCGCTTAGCTTGTCACCCCCGAAGCGGGTGGACAACCCGGCGGCCAGGACCACCCCCGCGACCATGCCGTCCCCCCGGCCCATGGCTCAGGGCCCCCAGAGCGGGTCGGTGATGCCCGCCTCGGCGAATCCCTTGGCCCTGAGCAGGCAGGAATCGCAGGCCCCGCAGGGGCGGCCGTCTCCGAGAGGGTCGTAGCAGGAGTGGGTCAGGCCGTAGTCCAGGCCCAGGGCCAGGCCGGCCTGGATGATCTGGGCCTTGCTCATGCGGATCAGGGGGGCGTGCACCCGGATGCGGCGGCCCTGCTCCGTGGCCATGGCCGTGGCCAGGTTGGCCAGGTTTTCAAAGGCCATGATGAACTCCGGCCGGCAGTCGGGATAGCCCGAGTAGTCCAGGGCGTTGACCCCGATGAAGATGTCGCTGGCATCCAGGGCCTCGGCCCAGGCCAGGGCCAGGGAGAGGAATACCGTGTTGCGCGCGGGCACATAGGTCACGGGAATGCCGTGGGAGATGTCGGCCTCGCTGCGCCCCTTGGGCACCTCGATGTCGTCGGTGAGGGCCGAGCCGCCGAACAGGCCCAGATCAACCGCGATCTCCTTGTGCTCCGTGGCGCCCAGGGCCGCGGCCACCCGGCGGGCGGCGTCCAGTTCCACCTGGTGCCGCTGGCCATAGGTCACGGTGAGGGCGTGGCAGACGAAGCCCTGCTCCCGGGCCATGGCCAGGCAGGTGCTGGAGTCCAGTCCCCCTGACAAGAGCACCACCGCGCGGGGCTGCTCCTGGGGTGGGCTAGGAGGCATGGTCCAGGCGGTGGGGGTTGACCGTGAGCACCGGAGCGGGTGACATCTGCACCACCCGCTGGGCCACGCTGCCAAAGATGATCTTGTCCAGGCCCTTGCGGCCGTGGGTGCCCATGACCACCAGATCGATGTCCTGCTTCTCGATGTAGTCCAGGATGCCGTCGGCCGGGTCGCCCAGCAGATGGGCCGTTACCACCGGCTGGTAGCAGTACAGGTGCTTTTGCACGAACTGGTCGAGCTGCTCGCCCAGCTTGGCGTAGTAGCGCTCCCGTAATTGCTCGATCTCCTCGCTGGAAAAGTCCAGGGCCTGGGACTGGGCCATCAGGGTTCGCACCACGTTGATCACGTGCAGTTCGGCCGAGAAGCGCTGGGCCATGGTCAGGGCAAACTCCACCAGCTTGGGCGAGACCTCGGACAGGTCCACGGGAAAGAGAATTTTGCGGAACTCCAACATGCTCTGACCCTCCGGACCGGCTTACATCATGGCTTCCACCCGCTCGATGGCGGGCAGCTTCTCCTTGAGGCTCTTCTCGATGATCTCCTTGAGGGTCACGTTGGCCGAGGGGCAGCCGGAGCAGGCTCCCATGAGCCGCACCAAAACCACCCCCTGGTCGTTGACCCCCATGAGCTCCACGTTGCCCCCGTGCTTGGCCAGCTCCTCGCGGGCCGAGCCCAGGGCGGCCTCAACCTCTTGCCTGCTAACCTTGGCCATGGCTTATCGCTCCTTGAGGCGTTCCAAAACCTTTTGGGCCACCTGGACAAAGGGCTCGCCGTGCTCGCCGGTGAGCGCCTCGCGCGACTTGCCCTGGTCGGCCATGAGCCGCACCGCGGGGTCCAGGGGCAGCTCGCCCAGGAAGGGCACGCCCAGCTTGGCGGCCAAAGGCTCCACCGAGCCGTGCCCGAAAATCTCGTGGCGGCTGGTGCAGTCCGGGCAGATGAAATAGCTCATGTTCTCCACGATGCCCAGCACCGGAGCGCCCACCTGGTTGAACATGTCCACGCCCTTGATGGCGTCGCCCAGGGCCACGTCCTGGGGGGTGGTGACCACCACCGCTCCGCTAACCGGCACCTCCTGGGCCATGGTGATCTGCACGTCGCCGGTGCCCGGAGGCAGGTCCAGCACCAGCACGTCCAGGGGCGCCCAGGCCACCTCGTGCAACAGCTGGCGCACCGCCTTCATCACCAGGGGGCCGCGCCAGATCAGGGCCTTGTCTGCCCCCACCAAAAAGCCCACGGACATGACCTTGATGCCCTGGGCCTCGATGGGCGCGATCTTGTCTTCCAGGGCGTCGGGCTTGGCGTTGGTCAGGCCCAGCATGATGGGAATGGAGGGGCCGTAGAGGTCCAGGTCCAACAGACCCACCTTGAGCCCCTGGGAGGCCAGGGCCAAGGCCAGATGCACCGCCACCGTGGACTTGCCCACGCCGCCCTTGCCCGAGGCCACGGGCACCACCCACTTGACGCCCTCGATGGGCTGGGGGCCCTGCTTTTCCTTGGGCGGTGGCGGAACCGGGGCATGTACCTCCACCTCCTCGGCATTGGTGGCCTCGCGCACCGCCGCGGCGATGCGGTTCTCCAGCTCCTCGCTCACCTCGGGCGGGGCCGACAGGGGCCGCAGGTGGATGACGGCCTTGCCGCCTTCCAGATGGGCCTCGGTGACCAGCTGCATGGACAGGATGTCAGTGTCGAATCCGGGGTAGCAAACCGTCTTGAGAGGGGCTTCCAATTCCAGGTCGATGGGAAATTTTTCGTTTTCTTGGCTCATCGATAGCTCGCAGGGTTGAGTGTGAAAGTGCAATCCTAGGATACCAGGCCAAAAGGGCTCAGCCCAGCACCTCCACAAAGGCCTCCAGGCGCAGCCGGGTGCGGGCGTCCACCGGGCCCACCCGGTCGCCCTCCAGGGTCAGCAGGGGCATGCCCAGCGATTCCCGCAGGGGCGAGTCCTGCATTTGCCGCCAGCAAAAGGTCTGGGTGTAGTGGATGAGTCCGTGCAGCCCCCGCCGCTCGGCCTGGCGCTTGATGTCCACGATGCGGCCGCCCACCTCGTAGGGGTAGGTGTAGCGGCGGTACTGCTCGCTCAGGTTGGGGGCGTGGCCCTGCTCGCCGGGCAGCATGGCGAACTGGCGGGGCACCTCGTTGAACATCACCGCCGCGCCCATCTGCTCCAGGGTGTCGTGCAGGCCGTCCATGATGGGCGGCACCCCCAACAGGCCCAGGCGCACCCGGGGCTCTTGGGCGGGCCGCGCCTCGGCCTCGGCCAAAAAGGCGCGCAGCCGGGCCGCGAAATCCTCGGGGTCGCCGTCAAAGTCGCTGGCGCTCACCAACCAGAGATGATTCTCCGCTCCGTTCACCTTGCCCTGTTGCCAGGTGAGGCGGTCCAGGCGTTCCAGGTCATCGCGCAGGGGCTCCAGCTCGCGGCGCACCTGTTCGGCCCGGGCCAGGTCCGCGCCCAGGTCGTCCGCCAGGCGGGCCAGGGAGCGCTCCAGCCCCTCGGGGTCTGCCGCGTCGGGGTAGTCAAAGGGCACGATGCCCCGGCCCTGCCGGGCCAGAAGCTCCATGAGGCCGTGGGTGTTGGAGCAGTCGCCCCGGGTGATGCCCACCACGGTGGCCACCTCGGGGTGATCCAGACACCAGGCGTACATGCCCTTGATCCAGGCGCAGAGAGTGCGGGGCAGGCCCAGGTCCTCGGCCCGCTGCATCAGACCGGCGGGGTCGGGGTGGGTTATAAAGCGGTTGTTCAGGTCCACCGGGGTCCAGCCCCCGGCCAGGGCCACTTCCACCGGGATGGTGGAGGTCAGGCCCAGCAGGCGGGGGGTGGACAAAACCCGGGCCTTAGCAGGCCGGCTCGGAGTCTTCGCCGCCGACGCGCACCCGGGCGTCCACGGCCAGGACACCACCAGGGCCGGCCAGCAGGGGGTTGATGTCCAGCTCGGCGATGGCCGGAATGTCGTGGGCCAGGATGGAAAGGCGCATCACCGCCTCCAGCAGGGCGGGCCGGTTCACCGGAGGCTTGCCCCGGAAGCCCTTGAGCAAACGGGCCCCCTTGAGCTGGTCCATCATCTGGCCTGCCTCCTGGTCGTCCACCGGAGCCAGGCGCAAGCTCACGTCGCCCAGGGCCTCGGCCGCGGTGCCGCCCAGTCCCAGAAGCACCACCGGCCCGAAGCCGGGATCCCGCTTGACGCCCAAGATCAGCTCCTGGCCGCCGGCGATGTGGTTCATCACCAGCAAGCGGGAGGGCTTGAGCTTGGCGGTCATCTTCTCGGCCGCCTCCCGGAGCTGGTCCTCGTCGGCCAGACCCAGCGCCACGCCGCCGGACTCGGTCTTGTGCAGCAGGTCGTCGCCGCCCACCGCCTTGAGCACCACCGGGTAGCCCAGGGTGCTGGCCGCGTGCACCGCGTCATCGGGGTCCAGGGCGGCCACGAAGGGGGCCACCGGGATGCCCGCCGCGTTGAGCAGATGCAGGGACTCGGGAAGCTCCAGCCAACCGTCCGGCCCGGCAGAGCCCACCAACTGCTTGCACATCTTGATGTCATAGCCCCCGGCGCAGGAAACCTCGCCGGCCGGGCCCACCTTGCCCGCCGCCTCGGAAGCCGACAGGGCGGCGATGGCCTCCTCGGCAAAGGTGAACAGGGGGATGGTGGACAACTCGCTGGCCACCAGCATCTCCTCCGGGTCCACCAGCAGGGCCAGGGCCAGCGGCTTGCCGGCCTCGCGGCACAGCTCGCCCGCCTTGGCCACGAACTTGCGCGAGGGCTCGGCCTCGGGGCCCCGGTAGCCGTGCAGCATCACCACCCCGTCCACGTCCTCCAGCTCCAGGGCTCCCTTGAGAATGTCCACGTAGATCTCGAACTTGAACAGGTCGCCCAGGTCCAGGGGGTTTTGCAGCTTGATCACCGAGGCGCGGGTGGCCTCCTGGATGGGGGTGAGGTATTGGGGGGGAAAGGGGGGCAGCTCCATGTTGTGGCGATAGGCCGCGTCCGCGGCCACCACCGCATGGCCGCCGGAGCGGGAGATGATGGCCAGGCGGCGTCCCTTGGGCCGGGGCAGGCTGAGCCCCTTGACCACCTGCAAACACTCGTGCACCGTGTTCACCCGGATGGCGCCGGCCTGCTTGAGGGCCGCGTCCACGATGGCGTCGTCATTGGCCAGGGCAGCGGTGTGGCTGCTGGCAATGGCGTGGCTCAGCTCGCCGATGTTGGATTTGTGCACCACCACCGGCTTGTTGGTGGAGCGGATCAGGTCATAGAGCGCCCGGCCGTCCACGATGGATTCCAAGTAGAGCAGGATGGCCGTGGTCTGCGGGTCCTCGATGAGGTAGCCCAGCAGGTCGCGCTCGTTCACGTTGAGCTTGTTGCCCATGGAGCAGAACTTGGCGATGCCCACCTTGGCCTCGGCCGAGGCGTGCAGGTAGGTGAGCCCGATGCCGCCGCTCTGGGCCATGATGGACAGGCCGCCCGGAAGGATTAGCCGGTTGAGCAGGGGGAAGGGCACCGAGACCTTGGAGTCGGTGCAGATGACCCCGATGCAGTTGGGGCCGATGAAGCGCATGCCGTACTTGTCGGCCGCGGCCACTATGCGCTGCTCCAGCCCGCCACGGTCCGATTCCAGCTCGCTGAAGCCGCCGCTCTCGATCACCACCCGTTTGCATCCCTTGGCGCCCAGGTCTTCCATCAGACCGGGCACCGTGGACGCCGGGGTGAGGATAACCGCCAACTCGGGCGCGGCCGGCAGGTCGGCCACGCTGGGGTGCATGGGGAGCCCATCCAACTCGCCGCCCTTGGGATTGACCAGGTAAATCTCGCCGGCATATCCCATGTTTTGCAGGTTTTTGAGAATGTTGCGTCCCATATTGCCCGGGCGGGGAGAAACTCCCAAGATGACCACCGAGCCGGGATAGAAGAACTGTTTCATTCAGACCTCGCTTATCTGGGGCCTCAACCACAACAATCGCTGTATTTAATCAGTAAGCACGGGGAAACACCGCCCCTGGCGGCACCAGTCAATAAAACCACTGGCAGGGCCGGGTGTCAATATGAATGGGGATTCATTTTGGCGGGCCGTTCTTGGAACGCCGGCGGTTGCCGTGGGCCAGGGTGCGCACGGCCAGGCCCAGGCTGGGCAGGTCGTTGCCCACGATCTCCTGCCAAAACTCGCTCAAAAAAGCCAGGGCCTCCCGCAGCCGCTCCGGCGGCAGGCGCAAGCGGCCCAGGGCCTGGGGCTCCAACCTGGCGGCGGCTTGCAACGACTTGATAAGGCCGGGCGGAGCGGGATGGTCCCGCTGGCCCGGCGGGCAGGAGGAACAAGTCAGGCCCCCGCCCAGGCTCAGACGGCCGTTTACCGCGCCCTGAATCTGGCGGCCGCAGTGCAAGCAGGAGTCCAGGTTCAGGCCGTAACCCAGCAGGTCCAACAGGCGCACCAGAAAGATGACCAGGGCCGTGCCCAGCTCGGAAGGGTCGCCGCTTTTTTCCAGGCGGGCCAGGGTGGCCAGGGCCAGCTCCAGCGCCCCCGGCTGGGGGGCCTGCACCGGCGTGGCCTTGAGCAACAGCTCCAACACCGGCCCCGCGGCCATGAGGCGGGTGTAGTCCGAACGCAGGCCCACATGGGCTTCCCGCACCCGGGCGCTCTCCATGCGCCACAAATCCGCGCTCTTGGTGGGAGCCAGCTCCATTTCCAGCAGATGGCCGGCCAGAAGCACCCCGAAGAAGCGTTGCTTGGAGCGCTTGCCGCCCTTGGCCACGGCGGTGAGGCGGCCCAGGCGGCGGGTGAACAGGTCCACCAGCAGGTCGCTCTCGCCCAGGGAGCGCAGGCGCAGCACCAGGCCCCGGCTGGCCGGAGGAAGCATGCCTAGTCCTTGTCCCGTAAAAAGGCGGACACCAGGCTGGCCAGTTCCTCGGGCAGGGTGTAGACCGGCAAGTGCCCGCAAGGCAACAGCTCATAGGGGGTGCCGTAGGGCAGGTGGCCCAACAGGCGGCCGATGTCCCGCTGAGTGATGACCCGGTCGCGCTCCCCGCCCACCAGCAGCACCGGGGCCTGGAGCTGGTTCAAGCTGGGCCACACCGGCTGGGAGAGCAGGGCCCGGGCCGAGCGCACCAGGGCGCGTTCCACCAAGGGCCCTTCCAGCCCGTCCCACAGCTCCTGGGCGCGCTTGGTCAGCTCCTTGCGCGAGGGATGGCTTTTGTCGCCGTAGCACCAGCGCACGGCCAAGGACAACAGGGCGGGGTGGTAAAGCCTGAGGTGGTCGTCGGGCCGGGCGAACAGGGTCAGGAGCAGCTCCCGGCGCCAGTCCGATCGCAGCTGCCCCCCGGACGGGCAGACCCCCACCGCCCGGCTCACCAAGCCGGGGCGCTCCACCGCCTGCAACAGCACGATGTGCCCGCCCATGGAGTGGCCCAGCCAATGGGCCTGTTTCAGGCCAAGCTCGGCCGTAACCTGGGCCAGCTCTTCGGCGAAAAAAGCAGGGGAATATGCCACATCCGGCTTGTCCGAGAACCCGAAGCCGGGCAGGTCCGGGATGAGCAGGGTGAAGTGGCCGCTCAGGTAGGGGGCCATGGCGTAATAGTCCTGCCCGCTGCCCCCCAGGCCGTGCACCAGCCACAGGGCCGGGCCCCGCCCGCCGGCGGTCAGGTGCAGCCAGCCCCAGTCGCGGCGCAGCCAGTAGTGTTGGAGGCCTTGGGGCGCGGAGGGGAGGGTGGACCGGGGCATGAGGGCTCCTTTTTGGTTGCCGCTGGCCATGGCGGCTAGTATCTTCTTAATCAAGCGGACTTTTTGTCTACTGTCTCCGTGCCTATCTTAACCCAAATCCGGGCTGCGGACAGGCGGTTTGGCTCAGGGTGCGCAACGAAAGGCGACATGGCAAAGAAAAGCAAGGCAAAAGCCAAAGCCCCGGCCAAGACCAGCAAAAAGAAAGCCGCATCCCCACGCCGGAAAAAAGCCACGGCCAAGGCCGCGCCCCCAGTGGTGGAGCCCGAGGTCCTGGACGCCGAGCCCGAGCAGGAGCCCACTCCCGGGGATGGGGCCGAGCTGGACCCTGATTTCTCCGATTCCCCGGAAGGGGGAGAAGCGGACGAGACCGAAGGGGGAGGCACGCCGGGCTTGGTTCCCATGCCCGGAGGAGGCCCCCCGGCCCAGGCCAGCGCGCTGCAACGCTATCTGTGGGAGGCCCGCCACTATCCCCTGCTCACCCGCGAGCAGGAGCTGGAGATCACCAAGTCCTATTACGAGACCGGCGACCCGGACCTGGCCGCCAAGCTGGTGACCAGCAACCTGCGCCTGGTGGTCAAGATCGCCATGGATCACCAGCGCTACTGGATGCGCAACCTCCTGGACCTGATTCAGGAAGGCAACATCGGCCTGTTGCAGGCGGTGCAGAAGTTCGACCCCTTCAGGGGCATCAAGTTCTCCTATTACGCCTCGTTCTGGATCAAGGCCTATATCCTGAAGTTCATCATGGACAACTGGCGTCTGGTGCGCCTGGGCACCACCCAGGCCCAGCGCAAGCTGTTCTATAACTTGAAGCGCGAGCAGGAAAAGCTGCAGGCCCAGGGCATCACCCCCGGCCCCAAGCTCTTGTCCAGCCGCCTGGGAGTCAGCGAAAAGGACGTGGTCGAGATGTCCCAGCGCCTGGACTCCTGGGAGCTCAGCCTGGACGCCCCGGTGCGCGAGGACTCGGACGAGGCCCATCAGAGCTTCCTGACTGACGAGGAGCAGCCCAACCTGGACGAGGAGCTGGCCAACCAGGAGCTCAGGCAGCTTTTTCATGACGAGCTCATGGCGGTGCGCGAGACCCTGGACGACAAGGAAAAGGACATCCTGGACCGGCGCCTGCTGGCCGAGGACCCCATGACCCTAAACGACCTGGGCGAGGAACACGGCGTGAGCCGGGAGCGCATCCGCCAGCTGCAGGTGCGGCTCATGGAAAAGCTCAAGGAGCGCCTTAGCGAACGTATTCCCAACTTCGAGGAGCAGTTTGGCGATCTGGTGGAAGGCGACTAGGTTCGCGCCGGGCCCCGGGACCGCGCGTCCCCGATGCGCCGCTTGGGCGGCGTCGTGCCTGGTGTTGTGTCTGCTGTGGGCCGCGGGCTGCGCCACCTCGCCGTCCCAGGGCGTAACCCCCCAACCCTCCCCAAGCAAGGCGGCTCAGGCCAAACCGGTGCAGTTGGACTCCCTGGAGCTCTATGCCAAAGCCCAGCTAAGGCTGCGGGCCGGGGATAAGGCAGGGGCCATCAAATACCTGCGCCAGGCCCAGGAGGCCGACCCGACCAGCGGATACCTGCACCTGGAGATGGCCCGCCTGCTCATACGGGCCAATCAGATGGACAAGGCCCTGGACCAGGCCCGCCTGGCGGTGCGCCTGAGCCCGGATTTGGTGGACGGCTGGCTGCTCTTGGGCGGGGTCTACTCCAACCGCAAGGAAATTTCGCGGGCGGTGGCGGCCTATGAAAAGGCCCTGAGCATCAACCCGGATCAGGAGGACGCCCGCATGCTGCTGGGCACCCTGTATCTGGAGGACCACCGCCCCGAGGCGGCCCTCAAGGTGCTCACTCCCCTGGTCAAAAAAGAGCCGGACCTGGTGCCCGCCCTGTATTACCTGGGCCAGGCCCAGATGCGCCTGAAGCACTACAACGCGGCGGAAAAGAGCTTTCACGCCGCCTTGAAGCTATCGCCCCATCTCCAGGGTGCCCAGTTCGAGCTGGCCCGCCTCTACGAGCTGCAGCGCAACCTGGGCCGGGCCGAGGCCATGTATCTGGCCATACTGCGCCACAACCCCGAGTCCACCCTGGCCCACGAGCGCCTGGGACGGCTCTATCTGCGTTCGGGCCGCTACCAGGCGGCCCTGAACCAGTTCGCCATACTCAAGGGCATGAGCCGCGAGGACCTGGAAGTGCGCATCAAAATCGGCCTGGTCTTTTTGCAGCAAAAGCGCTACGGACAGGCGGCCGACGAGTTCCAGGCCATCCTGGAGCTGGACCCCGGAAAGCACCGGGCCCGCTACTACCTGGGCCTGGCCTTGCAGGAGTTGGGCAAGCAGGACCAGGCCCTGGAGGTGCTGGAGGAGGTGCCGCCCAGCTCGGAGTTCTACGTGGAGAGCCGCCTGTTGCAGGCCGAGATACTCCTGGACCTCAACCAGCCCCAGGAGGCGGGGCGGGTGCTGGTGAGCACCCTGAAGCTCTTCCCCCGCGAGGCGGACCTGCACATGGCCCTGGCCGCCCTGGCCGAGGCCAACAAGAACCTGGCCGAGGCGGAAAAGGAGCTCAAGCAGGCCCTGAAGCTGGAGCCCAACAATGCGGAGGCCACCTTCCGCCTGGGGGTGGTGCTGGACAAGCAGGGACAGCGCCCGGCCGCCCTGGAGCAGATGCAAAAGGCCATCGACCTGGACGACCGCCACGCCCGGGCCCTGAACTATCTGGGCTACAGCCTGGCCGAGGAGAACCGCGACCTTAATCTGGCCGAGAGCTACGTCCGCCGCGCCCTGGCCGTGGAGCCGGGGGCCTACTACATCCTGGACAGCCTGGGTTGGGTCTACTTTCAAAAGGGACAATACAAGCAGGCCTTCAATTATCTGGAAAAGGCGGCTTCGGGCGGCCAACAGGACCCGGTGATCTTCGAGCATCTGGGCGACGCGGCCATGAAGGTCAAGCGTTACCACGTTGCGGTGGACGCCTATGAAAAGTCCCTGCGCATAAACCCCGGCAACGCCAAAATCCTGCAGGGAAAGCTCAACCAAGCCCGCCGCCTGTTGCGAGACGCCCCGGGCGGACAATGAGATCATGTCCGCCTCCAGAGCCATAGGCTGCGCCTTGCTGGCGCTTCTGCTTTGCCTGACCATCACCTCTTGCGTACACCTGCCCGGCGGACCCACCCTCAGCGAGCTGCCCGCTCCGGAAACGGCCAGGCAGGGCCTGGAAAACCGCCGCATGGCGGTGAAGAGCTTCTCCATGAGCGGGGAGATAGAGGTCAAGGCGCCCCAAGGCGAACTGCACGGCGACCACGTGATCATCGGCCAGGCCCCGGACCGCTTGCGGGCCGAGGTGCTGGGGCCATTCGGCCAGCCTCTGCTCCGGGTGGTGGTGGACGGCCGCAAGCTGAGCGTGCTGTCTTTTAGGGAAAACCGGGCCTATGTGGGTGCGGCCACCCGGGAGAACCTGGCCCGCTTCCTGGGCCTGAACCTTTCGCCCTCGGAGATATTCGCGGTGCTCATCGGCGCGCCGCCCCTGCTGCCCGCCGGCTCCCAGGCCCAGGTGAGCCCGGTGGAAGGCGGCGAGGGGGTGCTGCTGCGCCTGGTGGAGCCTGGACGTCAGGTGAGCCAGGGCCTCGTTTTCGACCAGGGCGATTTCGCGGTGCACCGGGCCTGGCTGGAGAACGCGGCCGGCCGGATGAACCTGGAAACCTCTTTCGGCAGCCTGCAAAAGGCCCTGACCTCGCGCTATCCCAAGCGGCTTCAGGCCAGCGACGGACAGGGGCGCACCCTGCTGATAACCAATTACGAGCTCAAGCTGAACCAATCCCCGGACCCGGCCCTGTTCGAGACCAGCCTGCCGCCGGGCCTAGAGGTGGTGCCCCTGCCATGAGGCTCACCTGCGACGCCATGCTGGGCCGCCTGGCCCGCTGGCTGCGCCTCATGGGCTATGACGCCCCCCATGTAAAACGACCGCCCGCCCAGGCCGCGCCCGGAGAGGTGGTCCTCACCCGCCGCCGGGCTTGGCAGGGACGGCCCGGAGTCTTGTTCGTGGCTCATGACAAGCTGGAGGACCAGCTACGGCAAGTGGCCGCCGAGTTGGAGCTCAAGCCCGAGCCCGCCGATTTCTTTTCGCGTTGTCTGGATTGCAACCTGCCGGTGGAGCCCCTGGAGCGCGGCGATGTTGCCGGCCGGGTGCCGGATTACGTGCTGGACACGGCCGAGAGCTTCACCCAGTGCCCAAGCTGCAAAAAGGTGTTTTGGCCGGGCAGCCACGGCAAGAGGGCGCGGCAAAGGCTCGCGCGCCTGCTGGCCTTGCGGCCGCAAGGGATTTAAGGCAAAGACTCGGGAGCTACTGGCCCATGAGGCGGTTAAGCTTGCGGTCCTTGTCGGCCCACACCCCGTTTAGCCATTGCTGGAAGCGAAGCCGGTATTCGGGATCAGCCATATAATCGCCCACCAACTCCGGCCCCACCGTGATGGGCTCCACCAAGATGGTGACCTCGCGCATCCGCCCGCACAAGTAGTCCCAAAAACTGCCCGCCTGCCCGGGGTAGGCGATGGTCACGTTGAGCACGCGATGCAGCCGGTCGCCCAAGGCGCCCAGCACCAGGGAGGCGCCGCCCGCCTTGGGGCGCAGCAGGTTGGCGTGGGGCGAGCCCTGAGTGTCGCGCTTGTTGCGGCTGAAACGGGTGCCCTCGGCGAAGTTCATCATGGCCGAGGGAGCTGATTGCAGTTTGGCGCAGGCCCGCAGGGCAACCTTGGCGTCCCGGTCCCTCAGCTTGGGTTTCCGGGAGAGCTTTTCCTGGGAGTAGCGCTTCATAAAGGGGAACTCCAGGGCCATCCAGGCCCAGCCCAACACCGGCACCCACTTCAGCTCGCTTTTTATGAAGAACTTGAGATGCGGGATCTTGCGGTTGAACACCTTTTGCAGGATCAGGATGTCGGCCCAGGATTGGTGGTTGGAGAGCACCAAGTACCACTGGTCCGGCCTGACGTCGCTCAGGCCGCGAACTTCATAATGCACCCGGCTGATAAAGCGCTGGTTCAGGCCGTTGCCATACACCCAGCCCACCACGATTCTGTTTAGCCAGCGGTTGCAGAACCTGCGCCAGGTGTTGAGGGGCAGGACGAGCTTGGCCCCGGCTATGGTGAAAAGCGGGCAGACCCAGAACAGGGTGTTGGCGGCATAGACCACTAGGGCCAGAGCGCCGCGCAGGTGCCCTGTAAGACGGTTTTTCATTGTGGGCCAATCTCTAGCAAATGGTGGGGGTTCCGTATGCCAAGTGTACTGGGCAACAGGGGAAAGTCAAACGGGCCGGCGGATTCAGTCCGCCTGCAGCAGGCCGAAGCCGGTCTCCGCGTCAAAGCGGCGCAGGGCCTGGCTGCCGGTGAGCTCGATGACCACCGCCTCGGCCACCTGCCAGACCTCCATGCCCGGCCGCAAACAACCGGCCACGGTGTCGCTTCCCCGGCCCAGCACCCCGTGCATGTGCAGGGTGAGCGAGCCGTCCTCGCCCGGCGCGATGAGCCCCAGGCAGGCCGCCTCGTGAATGGCCTCCACCGGGTTGGTGATCACCGGAACGGGCCGGGCGTCCTGGTCCTGGGGCCCGGCCACCAGGGCGCCTTGGCCCAAGGCCCCCAGCAGGGCCACCAGGGCGTGGGTTATGCCCTGGTCGCGGGCGAAATCCTCGATAACCGTGGGTAGGCGGTCGTGGTCTTCCAGGCGCAGGATGAACACCCGGCCGAACTTGGCTTCCGATGCTTGCATGATGTCTACTCGGTGAGAGGCCGGGCGCAGTCGTCTTGGTCGCCGCAGAGCTTTTCCAAGGCATGGGGCAACACCGTGAGCACGGCCTCCAGATTTTCCAGCGCGCCGCGCGGCGAGCCGGGCAGGTTGATGATCAGGGTGGCCCCGCGCACTCCGGCCAGGCCCCGGGAGAGCATGGCGCGGGGGGTGTGCTTGAGCCCCTCGGCCCGCATGGCCTCGGCCAGGCCGGGCACCGGGCGCTCGATGACTTGGGCCGTGGCCTCGGGGGTGTTGTCGCGGGGGCTAAGGCCGGTGCCGCCGGTGGTGACCACCAGAGGCAGGCGCAGCTGGTCGGCATAGCGCTTCAGCGCGGCCACGATGCCCTCGGGGTCGTCGGACACGGTGTCGCGCACCGTGGCCTCGATGCCCGCCCGGGCCAGGGCCTGTACGAGCGCAGGGCCGGCGAGATCCTCCCGCCGGCCCTGCGAAGCCTTGTCACTGATGGTCAGGATGGCGGCGCGGAAGCTAATTGCCTTCCTCCTTGGCCTGCTCGTAGGCCTCCACGATCTTGGCCTGCACGTCGCCAGGCACTTCCTCGTAGTGGTCCATCTCCATGGTGAAGGCCCCGCGGCCGCCGGTCATGGAGGTGAGCTCGGGCTGGTAGGTGAGCACCTCGGACATGGGGACCAGGGCGCTGATGATCTGCAGGGAGCCCTTGGCGTCCATGCCCAGCACGCGGCCCCGGCGGGAGCTGATGTCGCCCATGACGTCGCCCATGGCGTCTTCGGGCACCATGACCACCAGCTTCATGATGGGCTCCAGCAGGGTGGGCTTGCACTGTACCGCGCCCTTTTTGAAGCCCAGGGAGCCGGCCACCTTGAAGGCCATTTCCGAGCTGTCCACCGCGTGGAAGGAGCCGTCCACCAGGCGCACCTTCACGTCCACCATGGGATAGCCGGCCAGCACGCCGCCCTGCATGGCCTCGGCAATGCCCTTTTCCACGGCCGGGATGTACTGGCGGGGAATGGCGCCGCCCACGATCTCGTCCAGGAACACGTAGCCTTCGCCCTCTTCGGCCGGGCTGATCTCCAGCCAGGTGTCGCCGAACTGGCCGCGGCCGCCGGTCTGCTTCTTGTAGCGGCCCTGCACCCTGACCGAACCCTTGATGGTCTCGCGGTAGGGCACCTTGGGGGTCTTGAGGTTCACCTCCACGCTGAACTTGCGCTTTAGGCGGTCCAGGGTGGTTTCGATGTGCACCGAGCCCATGCCCGAAAGCAGGGCCTCGTTGGTCTGGGGGTCGCGGTCCAGGCGCAGGGTGGGATCCTCTTCCAGAAGCTTGTTGATGCCCGCGAAGACCTTTTCCTCGTCTCCCTTTTCCTTGGCCTCGATGGCGTAGGATATCACCGCCGGCAGGGGCTCGATGGTGGGGTACTGGATGGGGTCGCCCACCGTGCACAGGGTGTCGCCGGTGTGGGTCTCCTTGAGCTTGGGAATGGCCACGATGTCGCCGGGCAGGGCCTCGCTCACGCTCTTCTGGGTCTTGCCGGTCTGCACGTAGAGCTGGCCGAAACGCTCCTTGGCCTCGCGGTTGGGGTTGAGCAGTTGCATGTCCGAGGTCAGGGTGCCGGAGAAAATCCGCACCATGCTCAGGCGGCCGGCAAAGGGATCGGCCACGGTCTTGAAGACCAGGCCGCTGAAGGGCGCGCCCGCATCGGGCTCGCGGATCTCCTCGTCCTCGCTGTCGGGCTTGACGCCCTTGACCGCGCCCCGCTCCAGGGGGGAGGGCAGCAGGCGGTTGAGCAGGTCCATGACCGGCTGCACGCCCATGTTCTTGAGGGCCGCGGCCGCGGCCACGGGCAGGAACAGGCGATCAGACACGCCCTTGGCCAGGCCCTTGGCCAGGTCGTCGGCGGTGAGTTCCTCGCCCTCCAGGTAGCGCTCCATCAGGGTGTCGTCGGCCTCGGCGATGTCCTCGATGAGCACCTCGCGGGCCTCGGCCACCGCGTCGGCCAACTCGCCCGGCACCTCGCCGATGGTCATCTTGCCGCCGTCAAAGGTGTAAGCCTTGTTGGCCAGCAGGTCCACCACGCCCTGGAAACTCTCGGCCGCGCCGATGGGAATCTGCAACCGGACCGCCTTGATGCCCAGCATGTCGGGGATCATGTTAACCGCGGTCTCGAAATCGGCCCGCTCGCGGTCCATCTTGTTGACCACCACCAGGGCGGGCAGGCCTTCGGCGTCCACGTACTGCCAGACCTTTTCCCCCTGCACCTTCACGCCGTCGATGGCGTCGGCCACCATGACCACGCCGTCCACCGCGCGCAGCACGGAGGCCGCGTCGGAGAGGAAGTTGTCGTCGCCCGGAGCATCGACCAGATTTACATTGTGCTTGTTAAAGGCATAGTGACCAAAGGAGGCGCTGATGCTGCCACCGCGCTTGGCCTCCTCGGGCTCCCAGTCCAGAACCGAGGTTCCCTCGTCCACCTTACCCAGGCGGTCGACGGCCTTGGCGTTGAAGAGCATTGCCTCGGCCAGGGAGGTCTTGCCGGATCCGCCGTGTCCCACCAGGGCCACGGTGCGGGTTGCCTTAATTTTGTCGCTGCTCATGTCGGCTCCTAAGACGCGGGAGATGACTATTGTCGGGATAAAGATAAGTTAACGGCCAAAATTAACCAAGCCCTGGAAGCAAGTCAAGGGTTACGGTGGCCAAGGCGGGTATTTTTTGGCGCGCGGCCGGCCTTCCCGGCCCTTGAGGATGAACAATAGGGTGCAAGCCAAGCGGCCCTTTGGGCCGGAGCCGGGGGCGCAGGGCTGGAATCTGTTGGGTCAGGGACCCTGATTCAACAGGAGATACATGGGGTTGTCCCTGGAGACGCCGGTCCAGTCTCGCCTTTGGGACGGCTCGCCCCAATGGGAAACCACCGCCACTATCATTGCGTAAAGGGTGTTGAGGACGTTTTGGTAAGTATCGGGATGCGTGGCCCAACCCTGCCAGGCCGCCCGCTGGCTTCCGCCGGCCTTGAACGCGGCGAGGTGGAACTTGAACTCGTACTTGATGGCGCCGCTCTGCTTGGGCTCACTGCCCTCTGGGTTGGCAGGGCGCTTGGCGTCAAAGGAGGCCCGCACCAATAGATAGGCCTGGCCGGGAGGCTTGGGCACCAGTCCCTTGTGGCGTAGGGCGGTGGTCACCTTTTTCCGCAGCACCTCCTCAAAAGGCGGCGATTTTGCCTTGCCCTCTACGCTGCTGAAGAAATCATCCCAAATCGCGTATATGGGGGAGTCGTCCGGGACCGGGGCCACCTCCACGTAAAAAGTCGCGGGAGGCTTCAGGTCAACGTGCTGGGAACCACCCCCGGAAGAGCCGGAGGTGCGGGATCTGGACGCGCAGCCCGCCGCCAACAAGGCCAGGCAGGCCCATACCACAAACCACTTTTTGATCACTTTTTACTTGTCCCCCCTGCGTTGCGAAAAGCCGCCCATGTTTGTTAAATCATTTTCTTCGCCATGTCCAGCAAAGTAGTTTTTGCCGCATCTCCGCGGGTCTTTGGGCCTGCTGCCTGGCCGTTGGGCGGGCGCATATTTATTTAGACTTGCTTCATGGCCCTCACGGGTTATGATATTCTTTTTCATGTTGCGGCCCAAGGGGTTAGACCCGCTGGGCAGCGACGGAAAGTGAGCGAGGGAGGCTTGCCGGACCTGCTGGCCGCGTTTGAGGGCTTTCTGGCCGAGGGCGCCGGAGCCGCGCCCCTGACCCGGGCGGCCTATGTGCGCGACGTGCGCGAGTTCGCGGCCTTTTTGAGCGGCCGCTCGCCCGGCTGGGACTGGCCCTCGGTGCACGACAACGACGTGCTGGCCTGGATGGCCGACGGGCTCAAGCGCAAAAAGCGCTCCACCATGTCCCGCAAGCTCATGAGCCTCAGGAAGTTCTTTGACTTCCTCTTGGCCAGGGAGGTGGTGGAGGCCAACCCGGCCCGGCAGGTGACTCCGCCACGCCAGGGCAGGCATCTGCCGCCCCGGTTGAGCGTGGACGAGGCCTTTCACCTGGTGCAGGGCCCGGCCAAGAGCGCGGCCAAGACCCAGAGCCCGGCGGGGCAGGCGGCCACCCTCAGGGACCTGGCCATGCTGGAGGTGTTGTACTCCAGCGGGCTTCGGGTGAGCGAGCTCACCGGCCTGGACACGGGGCATTTGCGCCTGGATCTGGGCCTGGTGCGGGTGGTGAGCGGCAAGGGCGGCAAGGAGCGCTGGGTGCCCGTGGGCGCCCGGGCGGCCGAGGCCCTGAACCGCTACTTGGCCGCGCGGCCCGAGCTCCTGGCCGAGGGCAGCGGGGAAGAGGCCCTGTTCCTCAATCAGAGGGGAGGGCGGCTGAGCCCCCGCAGCGTGCAGAACCTGGTGTCCCGCTACGCGGGCGAGTTGAGCCATGGCCGCAGGCTCAGCCCCCATGCCCTCAGGCACGCCATGGCCACCCACCTGCTGGAAGGCGGGGCGGACCTGCGCAGCGTGCAGGAGATGCTGGGGCACAAGAGCCTGTCCACCACTCAGAAGTACACTCATCTGACGGTGGACCGGCTGCTCAAGGTGTATGATCAAGCCCATCCCAGGGCCCACGGGGATGACAAGGACAAGGAGGGCTAGATGCCCGTCCAAGATATGCGCGGCACCACCGTATTGGCCATCCGTCACGGCGACGGGGTGGTCATGGCCGCCGATGGCCAGGTGACCATGGGCAACACGGTGATGAAGGCCAGCGCCAACAAACTGCGGCGGCTGTATCACGACCAGGTCTTGGCCGGATTCGCCGGAGCCACGGCCGATGCCTTCACCCTGTTCGAGCGCCTGGAAGGCAAGCTGGAGGCCTATGCCGGCAACCTGACCCGGGCGGCGGTGGAGCTGGCCAAGGACTGGCGCACCGACAAGGTGCTGCGGCAGCTCGAAGCGCTCTTGTTGGCGGCCGACAAGGAGCAGCTTCTTATCATCTCCGGCTCGGGGGACGTGATCGATCCCGAGGAGGGGGTGGCGGCCATCGGTTCGGGCGGGCCGTTCGCCCTGGCCGCGGCCCGGGCCCTGGTGGGCAACACCGGGCTGGGCCCCGAGGAGATCGCCCGCGAAGCCATGCGCATCGCGGCGGACATTTGCATTTACACCAACCACCAAGTGAAGGTGGAGAGCCTCTAAATGGCAACCCTGACCCCTAGAGAGATCGTGGCCGAGCTGGACAAGTACGTCATCGGCCAGCACGACGCAAAACGCTGCGTGGCCATTGCGCTCAGGAACCGCTGGCGGCGCCGCCAGGTGCCTGAGCACCTGCGCGATGAGATAGCGCCCAAGAACATCATCATGATCGGCCCCACCGGGGTGGGTAAGACCGAGATCGCCCGGCGGCTGGCCCGCCTGGCCGATGCGCCTTTCCTGAAAGTCGAGGCCTCCAAGTTCACCGAGGTGGGCTATGTGGGCCGCGACGTGGAGTCCATGATCCGCGACCTGACCGAGCTGGCCATCAACATGGTCAAGGCGGCGGAGCACGAGACCGTCAAGGCCAAGGCCCGCGAGCTGGCCGAGGAGCGCTTGCTGGATATCCTCTTGCCCCCGCGCCGGGCTGGCGACGAAAAGGGCGAGGAGGACCAGGGCCATCTGGAGGTGGTCCGGGTGGGTGAGGAGATCAACCCCACCCGCAGCAAGCTGCGCCGCCTGCTCAGGGAAGGCAAGCTGGACGAGCGCTACGTGGACCTGGAGGTGGATTCATCCGGCCCCACGCCCATGGTGGAGATATTCTCCGCCCAGGGCATGGAGGAGATGGAGATAAACCTCAAGGAAATGCTGGGCGGCATGTTCCCCCAGAAGACCAAGCGCCGCAAGGTCAAGGTGCCCGAGGCCCTGGAGATACTTTCCGCCGAGGAGGCGGGCCGGCTCATAGATATGGACCGGGTGGTCACCGAGGCCCTGGCCAAGGTGGAGCAGGAGGGCATCATCTTTCTGGACGAGATCGACAAGATCGCGGGCCGGGAAGCGGGGCACGGCCCGGACGTGAGCCGCGAAGGGGTGCAGCGCGACCTGCTGCCCCTGGTGGAGGGCTCCACCGTGACCACCAAGTACGGCATGATCAAGACTGACCACGTCTTGTTCATCGCGGCGGGCGCTTTCCATGTGGCCAAGCCCAGCGACTTGGTGCCAGAGCTGCAGGGCCGCTTCCCCATCCGGGTGGAGCTGGGCGCCCTGAGCGCCGAGGACTTCGTGCGCATCCTCACCGAGCCGGAGAACGCCCTGATCCGCCAGTACGAGGAGCTGATGAAGACCGAGGGCCTGACCCTCAACTTCAACGGCGAGGCCATCCGCGAGATTGCCGAGATCGCCTCCCGGGTGAACCAGGCCACCGAGAACATCGGGGCGCGCAGGCTGCACACGGTGATGGAGCGCCTCTTGGAAGAGGTGAGCTTCGAGGCCCCGGACATGGAGGGCGTGAGCCTGTCCATCGACGCGGCCTACGTGAAACAGCGCTTGTCCGAGATAAGCACGGACCGCGATTTGAGCCGCTACATTCTTTAGGAAGCAAATGCTATGGCTCCCCTAGACCCTCAAGTGACCGCCCAGACCCTGACCGAGGCGCTGCCCTATATCCAGCGCTTCTCGGGTCAGACCGTGGTGGTCAAGTACGGCGGCCACGCCATGGTGGACGAGGCCCTGAAGCAGAGCTTCGCCCTGAACGTGATCCTCTTGCGGGCGGTGGGCATCTACCCGGTGGTGGTGCACGGCGGCGGCCCCCAGATCGGCGAGCTGCTAAAAAAGCTGGACATCGCCTGCGAGTTCATCGACGGCATGCGGGTCACCAGCCCCGAGGTCATGGACGTGGTGCAGATGGTCCTGGTGGGCCAGGTGAACACCTCCATCGTGGGGCTGATTAACCAGCACGGCGGACGGGCGGTGGGGCTCTCGGGTCATGGCGGCGGGCTCATCCGGGCCACCAAGATGAAGATGACTCGCAAGTGCGCCAGCGACAACCAGCCGCCCGAGATAATCGATCTGGGCCTGGTGGGCCAGGTGGAGAGCGTGGACGCCCAGGTGCTGCACGCCCTGGAGCACGGCAACTTCATCCCGGTGATCGCGCCGGTGGGAGTGGGCCCGGACGGGCACTCGCTCAACATCAACGCCGACCTGGTGGCCGGGGCGGTGGCCGGACGCCTGCGCGCGGCCAAGCTGATCATGATGACCGACACCCCGGGGGTGTTGGATTCCGAGGGAAAGCTGATAAGCTCTCTGACCCGGGCCAAGGCCGGCCAACTGATGGAGCAGGAGGTCATCGCCGGGGGCATGATCCCCAAGGTGAACTGCTGCCTGGAGGCCCTGGAGGCCGGGGTGGAACGGGCTCACATCATCGACGGGCGGGTGCCTGACGCGCTTTTGTTGGAGGTATTCACCGACAAGGGCGTGGGCACCATTTTCAGCGAGCGCTGAGGCGGGAAATGGGGACCAGACCCATGCAGCAAAAACGACGATAAGGCCGCTTACCTGAAAGGCTGAATTTTCACCTGAAAAGACTTCCAGCTATAAGGAGCGCGCCATGAAAGCCGCGGAGCTGATCGATAAATTCGTAATGAACACCTACGCCCGGGCCCCCATCACCTTTGTGCGGGGCCAGGGCTGCCGGCTGTGGGACGACCAGGACAAGCAATACACCGACTTTTTAGCCGGCATCGCGGTGTGCAACTTGGGCCACGCCCACCCCGGGGTGGCCCAGGCGGTGTGCAACCAGGCCCTGAATCTGGTGCACGTATCCAACCTTTACTACACCGAGCCCCAGGCGCCGGTGGCCCAGATGTTGGTGCAAAATTCCTTTGCCGACCGGGTCTTCTTTTGCAACTCCGGGGCCGAGGCCAACGAGGGGGCCCTCAAGCTGGCCCGGCTGTGGGGCAAGGAAAAGAAGAACGGCGCCTTCACCATCATCACCATGGAGCGGTCTTTCCACGGCCGGACCCTGGGCACCCTGTCGGCCACCGGGCAAGACAAGATCCAAAAGGGCTACGACCCCCTGGTGCCCCGCTTCAAGCACGTGCCCTTCGGCGACCTGGAGGCGGTGAAGGCCGCCTGGGACGACAATGTGTGCGCGGTGCTGGCCGAGCCGGTGCTGGGCGAGGGCGGGGTGGTGGTTCCTCCGGACGGCTACCTGGCCGGGCTCAAGGAGCTGTGCGAGACCAACGACGCCCTGTTGCTCTTTGACGAGGTGCAGACCGGCCTGGGCCGGACCGGCAAGCTGTTTGCCCACCAGCATTGGGGCGTTGCCCCCCATGTGATGACCCTGGCCAAGGCCCTGGCCAACGGCCTGCCCGCCGGCGCCATCTTGGCCGAGGAAAAGGCGGCCGCGCTATTCGGGCCGGGCACTCATGCCACCACCTTCGGAGCCGGCCCGGTGATCATGGCCGCCGCGGGCGTGGTGCTGGACAACCTGGTCAACCGGGGCCTGGTGGAGCACGCCGAGGCCGAGGGCTTTTACTTCAAGGCCCGGCTGGAGGAGCTGAGCGCCAAGCACGCCTGCGTAAGCGAGGCGCGCGGCCTGGGCCTGATGCTGGGACTGGCTCTGGACCGGGAGGCCGGCCCCCTGGTGAACCGGCTCCGGGAGCTGGGCTACATCGTGGGCGCCACCCAGGACACGGTGCTCCGGTTCGTGCCGCCGTTGGTGGTGAGCCGGGAAGAGATCGACGGACTCATTGCGGCCCTGGACCAGGTCCTGGCCGAGCAAGAATCGTAGTTATGAAACTCAATACCGAACATCTACTGACCATACGCGACCTGAGCCCGGCCGAGGTGCGGGGCCTGGTGGCCAGCGCGGCCGAACTCAAGGCGGCGCTCAAGGGCGCGGGTCATGAAAAGCCCCTGGCGGGCCAGAGCGTGGCCCTTATATTCGACAAGCCCTCCACCCGCACCCGGGTGTCGTTCGAGGTGGGCATAAACCAACTGGGTGGCAACACCCTGTTCATGACCTCGCGGGACAGCCAACTGGGCCGCGACGAGCCGCTCAAGGACACCGCCCGGGTGCTGAGCCGCTATGTGGACGGAGTGGTGGTGCGCACCTTTGGCCAGGAGGTGGTGAGCGAGCTGGCCCGCTGGGGCGACATCCCGGTGATCAACGCGCTCACCGACCGCTATCACCCCTGCCAGGTGCTCAGCGACCTGCTCACCGTGCAGGAGCGCTTCGGCAAGCTGGACGGGCTCACCTACGCCTGGCTGGGCGACGGCAACAACATGGCCCACTCCTGGCTGGAGGCGGCCGCGGCCTTGGGCCTGACCCTGAACCTGGCCTGTCCGGAGGGCTTTACCCCCGATCCGGAGATCGTGGCCCACGCCCGGGACAAGGGCGCGGTGATCAACCTGGGGGACGACCCCAGGCAGGCCGTCGCCGGGGCCCAGGTGGTCAACACCGACGTGTGGGCCTCCATGGGCCAGGAGGGCGAGGCGGACCAGCGCGTGAAGTCCTTCGGTGGCTACACCCTGGACCAAAAACTGTTGTCCCTGGCCGATCCCGAGGCCATTGTGCTACATTGTCTTCCCGCCCACCGGGGCGAGGAAATCAGCGACGAGGTCATGGAAGGCCCTCAATCGGTGGTCTGGGATCAGGCCGAAAACCGGCTGCATATGCAAAAGGCCATCCTGGAGGCCCTGTTGGGGCCGCAAGAGAGTGAAACAACATGACAAAAGACATTAAAAAGGTGGTGCTGGCCTATTCGGGCGGCCTGGACACCTCCATCATCCTCAAGTGGCTCATCGAAACCTATGACTGCGAAGTGGTGGCCTACGTGGCCGACCTGGGCCAGGGCGAGGAGCTGGAAGAGGCCCGCCAAAAAGGCCTGGACACCGGAGCCAGCCAGGTGATCGTGGACGACCTCAAGGAAGAGTTCGTCCGGGACTACGTGTTCCCCGCCTTCCGGGCCGGAGCCATATACGAGACCAAATACCTGCTGGGCACCAGCCTGGCCCGTCCGGTGATCGCCAAGGGCCAGGTAAAGGCGGCCCGCGAAACCGGCTCCGACGCGGTGAGCCACGGCTCCACGGGCAAGGGCAACGACCAGGTGCGCTTCGAGCTGGGCTACCAGGCCCTGGCTCCGGACCTGACGATCATCGCCCCCTGGCGCGAATGGGACATGAACTCCCGCGAGGCCCTGGTGGCCTATGCCACCAAACACGGCATCCCGGTGCCGGTGACCAAGGCCAAGCCTTATTCCAGCGACCGCAACATGCTGCACATCTCCTTCGAGGGCGGCATCCTGGAAGACCCCTGGGCCACTCCGCCCGAGGACATGTTCGTGCTCAGCGTGTCGCCCCAGGCGGCCCCGGACCAGCCCGAGGAGCTCACCCTGGAGTTTAAGGCGGGCGACGCCATCGCGGTCAACGGCGAGAAGCTGAGCCCCGCGGCCCTGCTGGCCAAGCTCAACGAGCTGGGCGGCAAGCACGGGGTGGGGCGGGTGGACCTGGTGGAAAACCGCTACGTGGGCATGAAGAGCCGTGGGGTGTACGAGACCCCGGGCGGCACCATCCTGCGCGAGGGCCACCTGGCCCTGGAGAGCCTGTGCCTGGACCGCGAGGTGCTGCGCATCCGCGACAACCTGCTGCCCCATTACAGCGAGCTGATCTATTACGGCTACTGGTTCAGCCCGGAGATGGAGCTCTTGCAGGGCATGATGGACAAGACCCAGGAGCCGGTGACCGGCGAGGTGAAGTTGCAGCTCTACAAGGGCAACGTGACCGTTATGGGCCGCCGCTCGCCCAACAGCCTGTATCGGCCGGATATCGCCACCTTTGAGGCGGACACGGTCTATGACCAGGCCGACGCCACCGGCTTTATCCAGCTCAACGGCTTGCGTCTGCGAATCCGGCACGCCCTGGAACAGGCCAAGAATTAATTGACCCCGCTTGTGAAGGAATGACTAGCAGTGGCTGACGATAAAGGCAAAAGGCTCTGGGGCGGACGCTTCGGCGAGGGGCCCCACCAGCTCATGGAGCGCATCAACGCCTCCATCGGGGTGGACCGCCGCCTTTATTTGCAGGACATCCGGGGCTCCCAGGCCCATGCGGCCATGCTGGCCCGCCAGGAGGTGCTAAGCGCCCGCGACGCGGAGAAGATCATCGCCGGGCTGGAGCAGGTAAAGCAGGAGATCGAGGCCGGCAAGATGGCCTGGAGCGACTCCCTGGAGGACATCCACACCCACGTGGAGGTCCGGCTCAAGGAGATCATAGGCGAGGCGGCCGGCCGGCTGCACACCGCCCGCTCCCGCAACGACCAGGTGGCCACGGACCTCAGGCTGTGGGTGATGGACGCGGGCCGCGATTTGGACAGCGCCTTGATCGGCTTCCAGCGGGCCCTGGTGGAGGTGGCCGAGGAGCACGCGGCCACCATCATGCCCGGCTACACCCACTTGCAGCGGGCCCAGCCGGTGTTGTTGGCTCATCACCTGCTGGCCTATGTGGAGATGACCTGGCGGGACCGGGCCCGTCTGGCCGACTGCCTGGGACGGGCGGCGGTGCTGCCCCTGGGCGCGGCCGCCCTGGCCGGCACCAGCTTTGATCTCGACCCCGCCTCGGTGGCCGACGAGCTGGGCTTCGGCGCGGTGTTCAACAACTCCCTGGACGCGGTGAGCGACCGCGACTTCGCGGCCGAGTTCCTGTTCGTGCTCAGCCTGGTCCAGGTGCATTTGTCCCGCCTGGCCGAGGAGCTGGTGCTCTGGTCCAGCCAGGAGTTCGGCTTCATCAGCCTCAGCGACGCCTTTGCCACCGGCAGCTCCATCATGCCCCAGAAGAAAAACCCCGACGCCGCCGAGTTGGTGCGGGGCAAGACGGGCAGGGTGGTGGGCGACCTGATCAGCCTCCTAACGGTGCTAAAGGGCCTTCCCTTGGCCTACAACAAGGACCTGCAGGAGGACAAGGAGCCGGTGTTCGACGCCTATGACACGGTGACGGACTGCCTGCTGGTGATGGCCCCCATGATCTCCACCATGCACGTCAACGCCCAGCGCATGGAGCTGGCCGTGGGGCATGGTTTTCTCAACGCCACCGAACTGGCCGACTACCTGGCCGCCCAGGGGGTGCCCTTCCGGGTGGCCCACGAGGTGGCCGGCAAGGCGGTGCGCCTGGCCGAGGACAGGGTGTGCACCCTGGAGGAACTCGGCGAGGAAGATCACGCCCGGTTGTGCGAAGGGCTTGAGGTGGAGCTGGGAGTCGGGTTAAAACAGGCCTTGGACCCGGTCCGGGCCGTGAACCGGCGAATATCGCCCGGCGGCACCGCCCGCCAAAACGTGGAAGCAGCCCTCAAGGAGGCGAGGAAGCGGTTATGGCCAGAAGGCTCAGCATAGCAGCGGTTCTGTTGGTTATCTCGGCGGCGCTCATGGCCGCGGGCTGCGGGGTCAAGGCTTCGCCCAAGCCCTCCAGTCAGCTGGCCCCGATTGCCCCGGGCAACGTGCTGGTGAAGCCGGTTCCAGCGGGCATGGAAATCACTTTCGACGTGCCCAGCGCCCCCACCCCCGCCCGGGCGGTGGAGGAAATCCGTATCTACTATGGCTATCTGCCCCTGACCGGCGATCCGGCCTGCCCGCCGTGCCCGCCGCATTTGCGCAAGTTCCACCGCTTCACCTTGTCGGCCAAGCCCGCCAAGCAGGGCCAGCCCAGCTCCCAGGACGGCGGCCTCTTCGTGTACGTGGACCGCAGCGCCCCGGTGGACCGGGAGGCCCTGTACCAGGTGATGCTCATCGACGCCTCGGGACGCAAGAGCGGCCTCTCGGCCCTGGCCCGCATGCCCCGCCTGTTGCCCGCCGCGCCTCCGGCCAGGCTGACCGCCACCCCCGGCGACGGCGAAGTGGTCCTGGCCTGGGACGAGGTGAAGCTCGCGGCCGACGGCAGGGAGCTGGACGACATCACCGGCTACATCGTCATGCGCAAGGGCCCCGAGGGCGCCAAGCAGCTCAACGAGCGGCCCATCACCGAGGCCGGCCTGATCGACAAGACGGTGGTCAACGGCAAGTTCTACTCCTACCGGGTGTACGCGGCGCGCGGCTTCGGCAAGATGAACCTGCCCGGCCAGGGCAGCGCCTGGGCCAAGGTGCAGCCCAGCGACCAGATGGCGCCCAAGCCGCCCACCGACCTGGCCGCGGCCAGTTCCAAGGACGGGGTGTATCTGCGCTTCACCCCCAGCGCCTCTCCCGACGCGGCGGGCTACCTGGTCTTCCGCAAGGGCAAGCAGGGCTCCTGGGCCCCGGTCACCGAAGAACTGTTGGTGGAAAACGTGTTCGTGGACAAAAAGGCCAAGGCGGGCGAAGCGTACTACTACCGCATCCAGGCGGTGGACGAGTCTGGCAACGCCAGCGAGTTCAGCGAGGAGCTGGAGATCGTGCACCAGCCCTAGGCCCCCGGGCCCGCAAAGAAAAAACTTGGCCGGGTCCCGTGTTTCGGGGCCCGGCCAGTCTTGACAAAAGGGCCGATTTAAGGGAAGTTATCTGGAGTCGCCTTTGGCGGCCACCCGGGACGGGCCTCGGCCGGTCCTTCTCAGCAAAGCGAGTCGATCATGGGTTGGAGCCGGATCAACATCAAGAGCGCGATAAAGGGCAAACGCAAGCCCGTGCGTTGGTCCCGGTAGCCGGCCGGAGCGGTTTCGCTGCCCCGCTAAAATCCGGGCCCCGCGGGCCCGCCCTCCGAAAGCAAAACTGAAACACGGCAACCATTGACACGAACCCGTAGGTTTGCGGCCAAATAATACCATGCATCATTTTTCCTATAAGCACGGCCAGCTGCACGCCGAAGACGTGCCCCTGAGCCAGATAGCCGAGCAGGTGGGCACCCCCACCTACGTATATTCCCAGGCCACCCTGGAGCGCCACTACCGCGCCTTCAGCGAGGCCTTCGGCGGGCTGGACACCCTGATCTGCTTCGCGGTCAAGGCCAACAGCAACCGGGCGGTGATCAACACCCTGGCCGCGCAAGGGGCCGGGGCGGACATCGTCAGCGGCGGCGAGCTGACCCGCAGCCTGGCCGCGGGCGTGCCCGCCGAGCGCATCGTCTACTCGGGCGTGGGCAAGACCGTGGCCGAGATGGAGCAGGCCCTGGACGCGGGCATCCTGATGTTCAACCTGGAGAGCGCCCAGGAGCTGGAGGTGCTGAACCAGGTGGCCGGCCGCCTGGGGGTAAAGGCCCCGGTGAGCCTGAGGGTCAACCCGGACGTGGACGCCCAGACCCACCCCAAGATCACCACCGGCCTGGCCAAGAACAAGTTCGGCCTGGACATGGAGCTTGCCTTTGGCAAGTACCAGGAGGCGGCCAAGCTGGACCACGTGGAGCTCAAGGGCATCTCCTGCCACATCGGCAGTCAGCTGACCAAGGTGGAGCCCTTTGCCGACGCCCTGGAGCGGGTGGCGGTGCTTATCGGCCGCCTCAAGGGCGCGGGCATCGAGCTGTCTTTGTTGGACCTGGGCGGCGGCCTGGGCATCAACTACAACGACGAGCAGCCGCCCAGCCCGGCCCAGTATGCCGAGGCCCTCACCGAGCGCATCGGCAGCCTGGGGCTAAAGCTGGTCTTGGAGCCGGGGCGGGCCATCGTGGGCAACGCGGGGGTGTTGGTGGCCAAGGTGCTGTTCACCAAGGACACCCCGGCCAAGCACTTCATCGTCTCCGACGCGGCCATGAACGACCTGGTGCGCCCGGCCATGTATGATTCTTTCCATGCCATCTTGCCGGTGATGGAAGACCCCTCCCGGCCCAAGGTGGTGGCCGACGTGGTGGGCCCCATCTGCGAGACCGGCGACTTCCTGGCCCGGGACCGCGAGATGCCAGACCTGGAGCGGGGCGAGTTCTTGGCCGCGCTCAGTGCTGGGGCCTATGGCTTTTCCATGGCCAGCACCTACAACTCGCGCCCCCGGGCGGCCGAGGTGCTGGTCAATGGCGACCGCTGGTCCGTGGTGCGCACCCGCGAGACCGTGGAAGAACTCATGCGTGGCGAGAGCCTGCCTGAGTGGATGGAGTAGGGGCCCGCAAGGGCCCCTAAGCTGTTTGGGTGAAATGCGATGACTAAGCAAGACATACAACGCCTGCAAGCCCTGGAGGGAGCCCCCCTGGTCAAGATGACCGGCACGGGCAACGACTTCGTGCTCATGGACAACCGCGAGGCCCGGGTGCCCGGGGAGCTGATGCCCCTGCTGGCCAAGGGAGTCTGCCAGCGGCGGCGCTCGGTGGGGGCCGATGGCCTGGTCCTGCTGGAGCCCAGCGAGCGGGTGGACCAGGAGCGGGGCAGGGTTGACTGGCAGTGGCACTTTTTCAACGCCGACGGCTCGGCTGCGGAGATGTGCGGCAACGCTGGGCGCTGCGCGGCCCGCTTTGCCCGCGACATCGGCCTGGCCGGCGAACAAATGCTGTTTGACACCATCGCCGGGCCCATCCGGGCCTGGGTGGGCGACCAGGTGAAGCTGGAGATGGTCCAACCCTTTGGGGCCTACCAGGACCTGGAGCTGGAGGCGGCCGGGCAGAAGGTGCGCCTGGCGGGCATCAACACCGGCGTGCCCCACGCGGTGGTGGCGGTGGACGACATCGAACAAGCCCCGGTGAAGGCCATGGGACGCGAGCTGCGCTATCACCAGCACTTCGCCCCGGCCGGGACCAATGTTAATTTCGTCAGCCCCGGCGGCGATGAGCTGCTGGTGCGGACCTATGAACGGGGGGTGGAGGATGAAACCCTGGCCTGCGGAACCGGCTCTGTGGCTTCGGCCCTGATGCTGGGGCAGGCCTTGGGTCTGAAATCGCCGGTCACCGTATCGGTTCGCAGCGGAGAAAAGCTCAAGGTTTATTTTGACCGGCAGGGCGATAACTTCGGGCCGGTGTTCTTGGAGGGGGCGGCGGATTACGTCTTCTCCGGCACTCTAAAGGCCGGCGCCCTGGCCTGGTTGCTAGTTTAGGAGGAAAGCAATGCTCAAGGGGTCCTTGGTGGCCATAGTCACCCCGTTTCTTAATGACGAAGTCGACGAAGAGAGCCTTCGCAAGCTCATCGAGTTTCACATCGAAAACGGCACCAACGGCATAGTGCCCTGCGGCACCACCGGCGAATCGCCCACCCTGAGCCACGAGGAGCACAAGCGGGTGGTGGAGATCACGGTGGAGCAGGTGAACAAGCGGGTTCCGGTGGTGGCCGGAGCCGGCTCCAACAGCACCGCCGAGGCCGTGGACCTGGCCAAGCACGCCAAGCAGGTGGGCGCGGACGCGGCTCTATTGGTCACCCCGTACTACAACAAGCCCACCCAGGAGGGCATCTACCGCCACTTCGAGGCCGTGGCCAAGCAGGCGGTTTTCCCCCTGGTGGCCTACAACATCGCGGCCCGCACCGGGGTGAACATCCTGCCGGAGACCCTGGCCCGCATGGCCGAGATGCCCGAGATCATCGCCTGCAAGGAGGCCAGCGGCAACATCAGCCAGATGGCCGAGATATACAACCTGTGCGGCGACAAGATGGACCTGTTGTCCGGCGACGACAACATGGTGCTGCCTCTGTTGTCCATCGGCGGCAAGGGCGTGATCTCCGTGGTGAACAACATCATCCCCAAGGAGATGTCCGACCTGTGCCAGCGCTGGTTCGCCGGCGACGTGGACGGGGCCCGGGAGGTTTTCTACAAGATCCTGCCCCTGTGCCAGGCCATGTTCCTGGAGACCAACCCCATTCCCATCAAGGTGGCCATGGGTCTGTTGGGCCGCATTTCCAGCGGCGAGATGCGCCTGCCCCTGTGCGAGATGGCGCCGGCCAACCTGGAGAAGCTCAAGGCGGCGCTCACTGATTACGGCCTGCTCTAGGCCCGGGAGAGAGGCGTCATGGTCAAGATAGCCGTGGCCGGCGTGGCCGGCCGCATGGGCGCGCACATCGTGCAGGCCATCATGCAGCGCGACGGCGCCGAGCTGGTGGGCGGCTTCGAGGCCCCCGGCTCCCCGGCGGTGGGCAAGTCCCTGGCCGGGGTGGTGGGGCTCTCGGGCGTGGAAGGCGTGGTGGGCGACGACCCGGCCGAGGCCTTGGCCGAGGCTCAGGTGCTCATCGACTTCACCGCCCCCGGAGCCAGCGTCAAGCACTTGAAAGAGTGCGCATCCCTGGGCAAGGCGGCGGTGATCGGCACCACCGGCCTGTCCGAGACCCATAAAAAGAGCCTGGCCGCCCAGGCCAAAAAGGTGCCCGTGGTGTTCGCGCCCAACATGAGCGTAGGGGTCAACCTCATGTTCAAGCTGGCCGCCCAGATGGCCGAGGTGCTTGGCCCGGACTACGCCCTGGAGTTGGTGGAGGCTCACCATGACCAAAAAAAGGACGCGCCCAGCGGCACGGCGGTGCGCCTGATCGAAAACCTGTGCCAAGTGCGCGGCTGGGACCCGGAAGAGGCCTGCCGCCACGGCCGGGTGGGCATGACCGGGGCCCGCACTTCCAACGAGCTGGGGGTGAGCGTGATCCGGGGAGGGGACATCGTGGGCGAGCACACGGTGTACTTCATCGCCAACGGCGAACGCCTGGAGCTGACCCACCGGGCCCACTCGCGCACCACTTTTGCCCAGGGCGCAGTGCGCGCGGCCCTGTGGGTGGTGGAGCAGGAGCCGGGCTTGTATGACATGCAGGACGTTTTGGGATTAAGGGAGGCGTCTGGTGAGCAACAATAGCGATCTTATCGCCTGCAAAAAAGGCATCGTGCGTTTCGGTTACGAGGGCAAGGTGCAATACGGTCAGATCAGCGGCAACCGCCTGCTGCGCTACGAGGGCAGCCCCTTTGGCGGGGGCAAACTGGGCAAGCGGACCGCTCCCCTGAGCCAGGTGCGCCTGCTGGCCCCTTGCCGCCCCTCCAAGGTGGTGGCCGTGGGTCTGAACTACAAGGCCCACGCCAAAGAGGTGAAAAAGGCCCTGCCCCTGGAGCCCATGCTCTTTTTGAAGCCCTCCACCTCGGTGATCGGACCGGGCGAGACCATCGTGCGCCCGGCCATCAGCCAGCGGGTGGACCACGAGGCCGAGCTGGGAGTGGTCATCGGCAAGAAATGCCGCCTGGTGGATGCCGATCAGGCCGCTGACTACATCCTGGGCTACACCTGCCTCAACGACGTGACCGCCCGCGATTTGCAGGCCCAGGACATCCAGTACACCCGGGCCAAGGGCTTTGACACCTTCTGCCCCCTGGGGCCGGTGATCGCCCAGGACATCGACCCCACCAAGGTCAATGTGCGGGCCGTGGTCAACGGCAAGGTTCGCCAAAGCACCAACACCTCGGATATGATCTTTGACGTGTATCATCTGGTATCATTCATCAGCCAGGTGATGACCCTGCACCCCGGCGACGTGATCGCCACCGGCACGCCTTCGGGCATCAGCCCCTTGCAGTCCGGCGACACCGTGACCATCGAGATCGGCGGGGTGGGGCGCTTGCACAACCAGGTGTCTTAATTTTCAATAGGAAGCCATAAGGACCGATCATGGATATTCAGCGCGCCGAACGCCTCAAGCTGCTGCCCCCCTACTTGTTCAAGGAGATCGACCGTCTGCGTGACGAGGTTCGCTCCAAAGGCGTGGACATCATCGACCTGGGCGTGGGTGACCCCGACCAGCCCACCCCGGAGCACATCGTGGAGAGCCTGCGCGCGGCCGCCGGCGACGCGTCCAACCACCGTTATCCCGCCTATTCGGGCCTGGACCGCTTCCGGGTGAGCGCGGCTGGTTGGTACAAGCGCCGCTTCGGAGTGGACCTGACTCCCTCCAGCGAGGTCATCACCCTGATCGGTTCCAAGGAGGGCATCGCCCATTTCCCGGTGGCATTCGTGAACCCCGGCGAGGTGGTGCTGGTGCCCAGCCCGGCCTACCCGGTGTACTCCACCTCCACCCTGCTGGTGGGCGGCAAGCCGGTGGAAATGCCCCTGCTCAAGCAAAACGGCTTTTTGCCCGACCTGGAGGCCATCGACCCGGCCACGGCCAAGGCGGCCAAGGTGATGGTGGTCAACTACCCCAACAATCCCACCGCCGCGGTGGCCGAGGCCGACTTCTACCAGAAGCTGGTCGAGTTCGCGCTGAAGCACAACATCATCGTGGTCTCGGACGCGGCCTACACCGAGATGGCCTACGACGGCTACCGGCCCATGAGCTTCATGCAGGTGGAGGGCGCCAAGGAGGTGGGCATCGAGTTCCACAGCCTGTCCAAGACCTACAACATGACCGGCTGGCGCCTGGGCTTCGCGGTGGGCAACGCCGAGCTGGTCAGCGGTTTGGGCCAGGTAAAGAGCCAGATCGACTCCGGCGCGTTCGACGCGGTGCAGCTGGCCGGCATAACCGCCCTGGAGGCGGAGCAGGACTGCCTGGAAGACCTGCGCCAGATGTACACCGAGCGCCGCGACGTGTTGGTGGAGGGCTTGCAGGGCCTGGGCCTGGAAGTGGAAAAGCCCAAGGCCACCTTCTACGTGTGGTGCGGGGTGCCCAAGGGCATGAAGAGCGCCGACTTCACCATGCGCCTCTTGTCCGAGTGCGGCGTGGTGACCACCCCGGGCAACGGCTTCGGCTCGGCCGGGGAGGGCTACGTGCGCTTCGCGCTGACCGTGGACAAAAAGCGCATGGCCGAGGCCGTGCAGCGCATGGCCAAGCTGGAGATGTAAGCAAGGTGTCTCCGGCCCATGAGGTTTTCGTGGGCCTGGGCTGCAACCAGGGCGACTGCCAAGAACATCTGCACGCCGCCTTGGAGGGGCTGGCCGCACTTGCCGGCTACGCCACCCTGGCCCTAAGCTCGTTGTATCTCACCGCGCCGGTGGGCAAGACCGACCAGGCGCGGTTTTACAACGCCGTGGTTCGTGGTAGGTATAGCGGGGAGCCGGGGGAGCTCCTGGCTGGCCTGCAGGCCGTGGAAAAAGCCCGCGGCCGGGTGCGCCTGGAGCAGTGGGGGCCGCGCACCCTGGACCTGGACCTGTTGATCTTCGGGGAGCTGGTCGTGGACCTGCCCGAGCTGACGGTTCCCCACCCCCGCCTGGCTGAGCGGGGTTTTGTGTTGATTCCCCTGGCCGAGCTGGCCCCGGAGCTGATCATACCCGGGCTGGGGCTCACTCCAGGCCAGTTGTGGGAGCGGCTGCCCGCGCAAGAGCGGGCCCGCCAGGAGCTGAGGCAGATAGAGTGGGACTGATCCGTCTATTTCAAATAGCCATCGTGATTCTGCTGGTGTGGATGGGTTACAAGGCCATCAAGCGCTTCATGGCCGGCGGGGCCGAAGCACAGCGCATGCGCCAACGGCAGGCCAAGGGAGAGGTCATGGACGTGATGGTCCAGGACCCCCAGTGCGGCACCTATCTGCCGCAGCACGAGGCGGTCAGCGCATGGGTGGACGGCCGCGAGGAGTTTTTCTGCAGCAAACAATGCCGCGACGCCTATGTGCAGGCCAAGCGAAAAGAGGCCAAATAAGGCCCCGGCGCCACAAGGCGCAACGCGGCGATTGATAAATTTTCGGGGCATTAGGAGGTAGAGGCAATGAAGATATTCATCGACACCGCGGACATCGAGGAAATCAAACAGGCGCAGAGCCTGGGGGTGCTGGACGGGGTGACCACCAACCCCTCCCTGGTGGCCAAGACCGGCAAGCCCTTTGAGACCTGCATCAAGGAGATCCTCGAAGTGGTGCCTGGCGACGTGAGCGTGGAGGTGGTGGGCCTCACCCACGACGAGATGGTGGCCGAGGCCGAGAAGTACGCCGCCTGGGGCGACAACGTGGTGATCAAGGTGCCCATCATCGAGGAGGGCCTCAAGGCCATCAAGACCCTGTCCGGCCAGGGGGTGAAGGTCAACGTGACCCTTTGCTTCAGCCCCTTGCAGGCATTGCTGGCCGCCAAGGCCGGGGCCACCTACATCAGCCCGTTCGTGGGCCGCCTGGACGACATCCACACCGACGGCATGGAACTGATCTCCCAGATCGTGGACATCTACGGCAACTACGCCTATGACACCGAGGTGCTGGTGGCCAGCATCCGCAATCCCATGCACGTGGTCAGCGCCGCGCTCATGGGCGCCGACGTGTGCACCATCCCCTACAAGGTCATCGGCCAGCTCTTGAAGCACCCCCTGACCGACAAGGGCCTGGCCGCGTTCCTGGCCGACTGGGAGAAGGCCAACAAGGGCTAGCCCTCTAGCCAATTGGTTGCGATATGGCTCCGCTGAAAAAAGAACAGGTTTTCAACCTGCCCAACCTCATCACCCTGGTGCGGGTGGGCTCCATCCCCCTGCTGGTGGCGATGCTCTATCTGCCGCCCATGGGGTGGCATTGGGCGGCGGGGGCCCTGTTCTTCGTGGCCGGGCTCAGCGACCTGGCGGACGGCTTTTTGGCGCGGCGCCTGAAAAAGGTAACCGTGCTGGGCCAGTTCTTGGACCCCCTGGCCGACAAGCTGCTGGTGGCCTCCATGCTGATCATGCTGGTGATGCTGGGGCGGGCCGCGGCCTGGGCCGCCATCATCATCATCGCCCGCGAGGTGGCTGTCACCGGGCTTCGCGCCCTGGCCGCCACCCAGGGCCTGGCCGTGCCCAGCGACCGCTGGGGCAAGGCCAAGACCGCCCTGCAGATGCTGGCCGTGCTGCTGTTGATGCTGCCCGGCATGGTCGGGGTCATCGATCCCCAGTACTGGGGCAGCTTGGCTTTGTGGGCGGCCACCCTGGTTAGCCTGGTTTCGGGGCTGAGGTATTTCGTGCGTTTCAACCGCCTCTACATGGGACGCGACGAGTGAGGCCGTTAGTTTTAGCCTTGACATAACGGGCGGATACTGTAAGATTCGTTTTCGCAAGGCGGGAGTAACTCAGAGGTAGAGTGCAACCTTGCCAAGGTTGAAGTCGCGGGTTCAACTCCCGTCTCCCGCTCCAAAAGGCAAGCTCAGACCGGCCTCCACAAGGGGGCCGGTTTTTTGTTGGGGAGCGGCGTTTGGCAGCCTTCGGAGGGCGGCCAGGAAGCCCTTTGTTCTTGACACCCCCGCAAGGGGCCGATATTATTTGACCCACTCGTGGCGGGGCCTTTAACAGGCTGTAGACACGGGCGATTTATACATAGCGGCGGCGTAGCCAAGTGGCTAAGGCAGCGGACTGCAAATCCGTTATTCACCGGTTCAAATCCGGTCGCCGCCTCCAGAAAAAACCAAGGAGCCGGCCCGGCAAGGGCTGGCTCCTTTCTTGTGCGGACCAGGGGCAGGGGAGGGGGCCGCCCTGGCCAACGGACTGGGGTATAGTAGGTGGGGGAGGCGCCTCATAAGCCTGCCAGGGGAGGAAGCAAGTGTCTGACATAGCCTGTTGCGGCCTGGATTGCGGGACCTGTCCGGCCCACCGCGCCTGGCAAGAAGATGACGACGAACTTCGCAAGAGCACGGCCGCCGAATGGTCGCGCCTTTACCAGGCCGAGATAAGCCCGGAGCAGATCAACTGCCAGGGGTGCCGGGTTGGCCAGGAACCGATGTTCGGCCACTGCCAGGTGTGCGCGGTGCGGGCCTGCGTGATGGACAAGGGCTGGGAAAACTGCGCCCCGTGCCCGGATTACCCGTGCAAGGACTTGAGCTTCATCCAGAAATTTTCCGCCCAGGCCAAGCAGGCCCTGGACCAGCTCAGGCCGGGCGATGTCTCCTAGCCCGGGGAAACCGGCTGCCAGGGACATCCTGGTGATCGGCGGCGGCCGTTTCGGCTGCCTGGCCCTGGAGCGCCTGGAAAACCGGGTGAGCACCGTGGCCGAGCCCGAGCCCACCCCGCGCCTGCGGGAGCTGGCCCAGGACGTGGGCGCGGAGTTGTGGCCCGAGAGGGGGGTGAAGGCCCTGCAAAAGGCCCTGGCCCAGGAGCGGCCTCCGGTTTGGGTGGTGCCCGCCTTGCCGCGCCATCTGCTGTATGACTGGCTGCTGTCCGAACTGGCCCGCCTGGAGGCGCGGCCCCTGGACACCCCGCGTGATGCGCTGCCCGGGCTGCCCAGCATCACCCCGGACGGGGAAGGGGGGTGGTATTTGAGCCGGGCGGACTTTCTCTGCCCGGACGACTGCCCCGAACCGGCGGGCAAGTGCACGGTCACTGGCAAGCCCCGTGGCGAGCCCTTGTTCGCGGATCTGGGGCGCATCGTCCTGCCGGACCGGCGCACCGCAGTGGTGCGAAGCCATCAATTGGCCCCAGGGGTGGGTGGCTATCGCACGGAGGATCTGCTCTCCATGCGAAAGCTCCTGGCTTCCCGGGGAGGGCGCTGGCTACTGGCCACGGCCTGCCGGTGCCACGGGGTGATCAACAGCCTCGAACTAGCTTCAAAAGAGGATTCATGAGCAATCTAAGCCACAAGGCGGTGCTCTTCGATTTGGACGGGGTGTTGTTGGACTCCATGCAGCACCATGCCGACGCCTGGCTCAGGGTCATGGGCGAGGCCGGGTTGGGGGTGGACCGGGAGTTCATCCTGGCCCATGAGGGCTGCCTCCAGACCAACGTGTTGCAGGGCCTGCTGTGCAAATGCGGTTTGGAACCGGAGTACGGCCCGGACGAGTTCATGGCCGAACTGCTGGAAAAACAGCGCGCCCTGTTCCTGGCCGAGTACGCCCATCTGGTCGCGCCCTATCCCCGGGCGGCCGGCCTGCTGCAAGCCCTGCGCGGCCAAGAGGTGCCCCTGGCCCTGGTGACCAGTTCGCGCCGGGATCAGGTGCACACCTGCCTGCCTCAAGACATGCTTTCATGCTTTGAGACCGTGGTGGCCTCGGACGACGTGGCCGCGCACAAGCCCCATCCCGAGCCCTATCTGCGGGCGGCCCAAGCCCTGGGCCTGGCGGCCGGGGAATGCCTGGTGGTGGAGAACGCGCCGGCCGGAATCGCCTCGGCCGTGGCCGCCGGAGCCACCTGCTACGCCCTGAGCACCACCCTGAGCCCTGAGCACCTGACCCAGGCCCACGCCGTGTTTGCCAGCCTGGGACATCTGGCCGATCACCTGGGGTGCAACGGGAACGGCTGATGCGCGTCTGTCTGGCCCAGGTCTCCTTGCTGCGGGATGCCTTGCGGGGCAGGGTGAGCCCCTGGGATTTGCCAGGCCTGGCCGCGTCCCATGGCTTTGACGGGGTGGAATGGCTGGACCGACTGCTGCCTTCCTTTGAGCATCGCGACCTCGCCAGGCTCGGCGGCGCATGCGCCAGGGCCGGTTTGGGGCCTGGCGGGCTCAGCCTGAGCATCCAGCACCTGGCCTCGTCCAAGCGTTTGGCATTGCAGACCTGGCGCGCCCTGGCCCTGCTGGAGGCGTGCCCGGACATGGGGGTGGAGTTTGTGCGGGTAGGGCTGGGGGGAGGGGGCCTAAGCCTCAACGGCCTGCTGGAGGGGCTTTCAACCCTGCGCCCAGCTTCAAGCCAGATGGCCGCGCCCCTGGGCCTGCTCGGGCGCTGGGCCTACAGGGTGGTGGCTTTGGCCAATATGGCCAGGAATAGGGGACACGGCCGCACACCACCGCCAGCCAACCAATCAGAGCATAATGCCGCCCAAAGGGCGCTGAGGCCCTTGGCCGCGAAGGCGTCTGAGCTTGGCCTGCGACTGGGGGTGGAGAATCATTGGGGCCTGTCCGGCCGTCCGGATGACCTGCTCAAACTTGTATACAATTTAGAACCTTTTAACGGGGGGATATGCCTTGATCTTGACAATTTTTATGAAGATCAAGACTCTCTTGCCGGGGTGGCTGCCTTAGCTCCAACGGCAATCCATGTGCATTACAAGGCCCATGGCCGCGATCCGTTAGAAGAGGCTTTTAAATTGGATTATCAGGCCAAGTTGGAGCTGCTCAAGGACCAGGGCTATGACGGGGCCTTTAGCATTGAATATGAAGGGCCCGAACCGGCTCTTGAAGGAGCGATTCGGGCCGCTGAGGTGTTGCGCAAAATTTGGTCTGCTCTGGACTAATTCCAGAGGATGGTTTCGCCCTCATTGATGCCTTCGACCTGAGGCAGCTTGAGCCAGCGGATCTGGATGCCCTGGGGGGTGTTGACGATGATCCTTTGCCAGGACTGGCCGGTCTTGGTGTCCATCATGAGCATTCCGCCATAGGGCCGCGGGGCCTGGAATATCTGATAGCGGGGCGCCGGGCTGTACAAGGACAGGGCGCCGCCTTGCGGGGTGACCACCGGTGGCGCGGCCAGAGCCGGAGCCGCGGCCAGCAGGGCCAGCAGCAAGGCCAGGGAGAAGATTCTTTTGGTCATGGCGGCTTCTCCTGTGTGAGTCCGTCCCATATTCTAGGTCGATCTGGCCAAATATTTCAACCGGCATGATCTACCACAATAAACACGTAAAACCGTTTAGATAAGGTTTAAACTTAAACCTAACTATGAAACAAAAGACTCTTAGCTTCGGTTCGTGGGCCATGCTCGGCAACTTTATCCGGACGCGCCTCCATGCCTTCCCGTCCCGGGCTTGCTTATTGTTACATACTTCGCATAAGATATATTATGTAAACTTATAAGCAAGGATGGTCAGAAGGGCCAATTTCTACGAATTTCAAGTGCATTACCCTGCCGGGTCTCTTGACGGGCGGAATCGCGAAGCTATAGAATGAAACCCTTTCAGCCGCAGTGCGGCTGGGACTGGAAGGCGGCCCGCCAGAGCCCTCTTCCGCCGGAAACTGAACCAGCCCCCCCGTGGGCTTTCGATGCATCTACTATTTAAAAATGGTCCGCCCTTTGGGCGCGGGCCACGAGGGAGTATCCATGCTGGAGCTAAAAAAGGGCGTCGATATCCTCACCGATATCGGCGGCGTGAAAGACGCTGAGGAAGTCAAACGCGTCTTCCGTGATTCCATGGATGACGACAACTTCGCCAAGATCGAAAAAATCACCAACTCCGAAGCCCGCCTCAAGATCGCCAACGCAATCGCCCTGGGCAAGCCGTCCAAGGTCCTGGTCAACGACGGCAGCGACGCCGACGTGCTCATGGTGCGCAAGCTGGTGGTGGAATACGGCGAGGAAAAAGACCTCAACATTCCCGACCACACCATCCACTACGACCTGGCCGAGGAACAGGCCCGTATCGTGGACCGCACCTTCTATATCGCCAACCCCGACGAGAAGGTCAGCTCCCTGGCCAACCGCATTGACCGCGACGATGCCTACAATTATGTCAAGGACTACATGGCCGGCATGATGGACGGCATGACCCTGGTCATCGGCTTCTACTCCCGGGGTCCCGTGGGCGCCGTGGCCGCCATCCCGGCCATCGAGATGACCACCTCTCTGTACGTGTGCCACTCGGCCGAGCTTTTGTACCGCAACTGCTTCGACCAGTTCGACGCCGAGGTGGACCGGGCCGGCCTGTTCTTCACCAACGTGCACAGCCAGGGCCCCAACCGGGCCGAGGACCTGCCCAACGCGCGGGTGTTCATGGACCGTTCCCACCAGACCACCTACTCCACCTTCTGCACCTACGCGGGCAACACCCTGCTGCTCAAAAAGGGCAACCACCGCTTTGCCGTGGACCGGGCCACCTATTACCGCAAGGGGCTGGAGCTCTCGGAACACATGTTCATCACCGGTCTGGAAGGCCCCGGCGGCCGGGTCACCTTCTTCGCCGGCGCCGCGCCCAGCGGCTGCGGCAAGACCACCACGGCCATGGTTGGCGAGGAGTTCATCTCCGACGACCTGGCCCAGATCTGGATCTCCGAGGACGGCACCATCCGCTCCATCAACCCCGAGAGCGGCATCTTCGGCATCATCGAGGACGTGAACTGGACCGACGATCCCATGATCATGGACATCCTGCGCAAGCAGGGCCATGAGGTCATCTTCTCCAACGTGCTCATCGTGGACGGCGTGCCCTATTGGGTGGGCAGCGGCGAGGAGAACCCGGACAAGGGCTTCAACTTCCAGGGCGAGTGGTTCGAGGGCAAGACCGACGCGAATGGCAAGGCAGTTCCCCTGTCCCACGGCAACGCCCGCTTCACCATCCGCGCCTCTTCCCTGAGCAACTACTCCGACAAGATGCAAGACCCGGCCGGCGTGGTGACCAAGGTCTTCACCTACAACGGCCGCGACGCGGACACCATGCCTCCGGTGCGTGTGGCCCGCAACGCCGACGAAGGCGTGGTCATCGGCGCCTCCATCGTGAGCAAGGCCACGGCCACCGAGGTGGGCGTGACCGGCGTAAAGCGCCAGCCCTGGGCCAACCAGCCCTTTATCCCCGGCGCCCTGGGCGACAACATGGTGGCCCAGTTCGAGTTCTTCAACTCCGACAAGATCAGCGCCGAGAACCGGCCCATCATGGCCGGCCTCAACTACTTCCTGACCCACGAGGCGCGCGGCGGCGAAGGCAGCGCCCTGCTGGGCGAGAAGCGCGACGTGAAGGTGTGGCTGGGTTGGCTGGAGCGCCTGGTCAACAACGAGGTGGAAACCATCTACTCGCCCGTCGGCCTGATGCCCACCTACGAAGATCTGAAGAATATGTTCAAGGACCTGCTGGACAAGGACTACTCCCGGGAGCTCTATGACAAGCAGTTCTCCCTGTACATCGACAAGATCATGGCCCGCATCGACCTGCAGTACGACGCCTTTAAGAAGGAAGAGAACATCCCGGACAAGCTCTACGCCATCTATGACGAGCAGAAGGTGGAGCTGGAGGACCTGCGGTCCAAGTACGGCGACATCGTGAACCCGGATCAGGTCAAGGAGTGGGCGGACGCCAAGTAAGCCCCCTGCCCTGACCTACTCTCTGAATAATACTCAGGCCCCGGTCGCGTTTGCGGCCGGGGCCTGTTCTTTTAGCTCACGCGAGCGATGAGTTTACTTCACCAGCCCCTTGGCCTGTAACTCTGGCATGACCACCTTGGCCAGATGGGCCAGCACTTCGCCGGTGTACTCCGGATTGATCACCTGGGTCTCGGCGGTCCAAAAAGGTTTGCCGGTCTTCACGTCGTAGAGCTGGGTAAGAATTCTGACCTTGACCTTTTCTTGCGAATAGCTGGTCGGCCTGGAGGACGCAGCGTTAAATCCGGGCGCGATGCTGTAGAAGTCCTGGTTAAAGGTCGGCGTGGCGCTGCCTTTTCGATCCACGGTGATCAAGTAGCCCACGAATATGGCCTGGGCCTTTTGGGCCTTGGCCTGGCGCAGGATTTCGTCCCGGTCCCTTTCCTTGCCCTCGGGCAGCACCGCCAGGCTGGTGAAAGCCGTGGCCCCGTGCGCCCGGAACTGCCTGGCGAACTCGTTTTCGAAGTTAATTCGCTTGTTTTTTTCCTCGATTGCCCCCACCACCATCACCCGGTGCAGGGGCGCAGCATGAAAGCCGGGGGCCATCTCCACCCTGGCTAATCGGGCGCTGCTGCCGCCCACCGCGCAGGCGGTCAGGCCAACAAACAAGGCGCACAGCAGGAGCAGGCGGGTTGTCTTGAGCATGGGCGCGTCTCCAAGAAAAAGGTGTACCGGAAACTGGAGAATGTCAACGTTATCAAATGTCGGCCGGCTTGCGGCGCTTTTTTCGCCTTGGCCTGCAACAAGCTCTGGCCAAGCGCGGCCAAACCTGCCTAATATCATCTTACCCCATGCTTGAGAGGTTAAAGCGTGCCTCTGCCCGGCCCCCACAACGACCTGACCGACGTTCCCGGCCTCAAGGTCGGCTCCCACACCGCGCCGGAAGCCTTGAGCGGCTGCACGGTGGTGCTCTGCCCGCCCGAGGGTGCGGTGGCCGGGGTGGACGTGCGGGGCGCGGCTCCGGGCACCCGCGAGACCGACCTGTTGAACCCGGTCAACCTGGTGGAGCGGGTGCAGGCGGTGATGCTTTCGGGCGGCTCCACCTATGGCCTGGCCTGCGCCGACGGCGCGGTGCGCTGGTTGGAGGAGCAGGGCCTGGGCTTTGCCCTGGACGATCAGGGCCATGTGGCTCCCATCGTGCCGGGCGCGGTGCTTTTCGACCTGGGACGGGGGGCTGAGTTTGTGCCTCCGGTCGGCGCCGACTGGGGCCGCGCCGCCTGCCAAGCGGCTGCCGACGGCCCGGTGGACCTGGGCTGCGTGGGCGCGGGAACCGGCGCGGTGGCCGGCGGGGTCAAGGGCGGCCTGGGCTCGGCCAGCGAAAAGCTGGAATCCGGCGTATTCGTGGCCGCCCTGGTGGCGGTCAATTCCCTGGGCTCCCTGCTGGACCCGGCCACGGGCCGCCTCTGGGAAGAGCGCCTGGAGCTGTCGGGCGAGTTCGGACCCGAACGGCCGGCCAAGGTATTGCCCCCCTGGCCACCCCAACCGGCCCAGAACACAACCATCGCGGTGGTGGCCACCGACGCCGCCCTGGACAAGGCCCAATGCACCAAAATGGCCCAAATGGCCCAGGACGGCCTGGCCCGGGCCATCCGCCCGGCCCACACCATGTTTGACGGAGACACCGTGTTCGCCCTGAGCACCTGCGGCCAGGCCCTGCCCTCCGCGCCCGGGGTGTTCGGCCCGCCCGCGGCCACCGCTCTGAGCGAGATAGGGCGCTCCGCGGCCGACTGCCTGAGCCGGGCCATCATCCGGGCGGTGCTTTCCGCCACCAGCCTGGGCGGCTGGCCCTGTCTGACCGATTTGGAAAACCGTAAAAAGTGAGCCTGTATATGCGACGTTTTCTGCTACTGATTTGCGTGACACTGCTTGTTGCCTCCGGCTGCGCCACGGCGCAAAAACAGCACGCCCAGGAGACCGGCGAGGTGCTGATTACGGCCGACTTTGAGATCCAAAACGCCGACACTCCGGCCCAAAAGGCCCATCTGAACAGCCTGCCCCAGCACAAAATCTTCAAGATTAAGCGCCAAGGCAAGGACTGGTACGTGTATGCCGACGCGAAGGGATGCGGGTGCCTATACGTGGGCGATTACGAGGATTATCAGCGCTATAAAGACCAGGCTTGGGAGCACTATCTGCAAACCGGCCAGGAGCGGTTGGAATACGTGTCCGGTGACCGCAAGACCTCGGGCGGGTGGAACGATTGGGGGCCTTGGTAGGAGACACCATGTATTGGCAACAGTTTGAGCCCGGCCTGCGCCGGGTGAGCCCCGAGCGGGAGATCACCGGCGAGCACATCGACGGCTTTGTGTCATCCACCGGCCTTGAGCTGGCCATGTTCACCAGCGACGAGGGGGCCCGGGCCGCGGGACACGACACCCGGGTGGTGCCCGGCCTCATGGTGCTCAGCGTGGCCATGGGCCTGGTTCAGATGACCGGCATGTTCGACCATGTGGTGGCGGTCATGGGCTTCGAGGGCCTGCGTTTTTTGCGCTGGACCTTTTTGGGCGACAGGGTCAAGGTGAGCGCCGAGGTGCTCAGCGTGGCCCCGGACAACCAGGAGCGCGGCAAGGCGGTGCTCGAGTTCAGCGTCACCAACCAGCAGGACCAGGTGGTGGCCCAGGCCCGGGCCAACTATCTTATCCAGATGCAGCCCGCCTAGCGGCAGGCGATCGCCTCCAGGAATACGGTGGTTTTGACCGCCTGGCCCCAGCCCAGGCCGGCCCGGGCCAACACCGCGCCCAGGTTGCACAGGGCCCAGCGGGCTTGGCTGTAGGGACCAATGGCCGAGGGGGCCTGATCGCTGTGCACCGCTTTGGACTCTGTGGCGGGAAAACCCTCCCTTTACCCAGCAGTTATATGCAATTAGCCTTGACAGTACTTTAACGGCCTGCTATCTATACAACTTTCCGGCGGCCCGCCCCATGGCCCGAACCATCGGCAGGAAAATCGAAGCTTGAGCAACATGCAGACCGCCTCCACCCAACAGCCCCGCCTGGTTTTTGACGCCCAGGACATTTCCAAGGGCATCGGCCGTATAGCGGCCGGAATCCTGGAGCGGCATACCGATCCCTCGGGACTGGCCCTGGTGGGCATCCACACCGGAGGCGACCTGCTGCTCCGGCGCCTGGAAGCGGCCATGGCCGCCCGGTTGGGACGCAAGGGGCTCGAGTTGGACAAGGGCCTGGTGGACATCGCCTTTTACCGCGACGACTGGACCCGTTTGCACCAGGTGCCCAAGCTCAACGACACGGTGATCAGCTTTCCGATGGGCGGCCGCCATATCGTGCTCATCGACGACGTGGTCTTCACCGGCCGCACGGTGCGCTCGGCCCTGGAGGCGGTGTTCTCCTTGGGACGGCCCGCCTCGGTGGAACTGGCCGTATTGGTGGACCGGGGCCACCGCGAGATGCCCATCCAGCCCGACCACACCGGCCTGAGCCTGGAGACCCAGCGCAACGAATCGGTGAATGTGTTTCTCTACCCCGAGCCTGACAAGGACCACGTGCTATTGGAGCCGGGCAAGTACCGCGAATAGAACGATCTTCCCCTTGCCACCCAATCCAGATCAACTCTGATCAGGAGATATCATGCCCAGAATGATGACTCTAGACTTAAACCTCCCCCAGGTCCTGATCGCCTATCATTCCCATGGCGGCAATACCCGCAAGATGGCCGAGGCCCTGGCCCAGGCGGTCTCTGATACCGGCTGCGAGGCGATCCTGGAGACGGTGGGGGAATCGGCCATGGAAAAGCTGCCCAGCGTGGACGGCCTGCTCCTGGGTTCGCCCTGCTACTTCGGCTCCATGGCCACCCCGGTCAAGCAGTTCCTGGACGACTCCATCAAGTTTTTCGGCAAGGGCATGCTGGTGGGCAAGGCGGCGGGCGTGTTTTGCAGCACCGGCAACATCGGCGGCGGCGGCGAGACCACCCTGATCAGCATGACCCTGGGGCTCATGATTCACGGCATGGTGATCCAGGGCATCAAGAGCGGCGGCCATTTCGGTCCCTTGGCCATCGGCGAGCCCGACGAGCGGGTCCTGGCCGAGTGCCGGGACTATGGCGAGCAGTTCTCGGGCCTGGTCAAGACCCTGTTCGCGGATCTTTACTAGCCCCTGCCGATTGCAGCCAGAGCAGCAGCCCCCAGGCCAACAGCGCGGCCAGGCAGTAGTGGGCCAGGTCCCACCAGGAAAAGCTGTTGCCCAAAAGGGCCATGCCCAGCCAGGTAGAGCGCAAGTGTTGCAGCCAGGCCGGATGCCAGAGCTGCATGAACTCCAATCCGCAGGTGACCCCCAGCACGCCGGCCGCGATTGATCTCGGCCGAAGGCGGGGCCACATCAGATAAACCGCCAGGCTCCAGAAAACGACGTAAACCACCCCGCCCAGGCAGGCCCGGCTCCAGGCCGCGCCCGGCCCGGCGTAGCGCTTGCTGGCCAGGCCCAGGACGATCAGCCCGGCCATGATCAGCAGGATCAGGCCGCAATGTTTCAGCCGGCGAGGCATTGCCGGATCTTGCCGTCCAGGGCCGCGTAGCGCCGGATGGGCTGGGCGTGTTCCACCGCCCGCTTGAGGGCCGAGCGCTGCCCCACGATAACCACCAAGCCCTTTCCTCTGGTAACCGCCGTGTAAAGCAAGGGCCGGTTGAGCAGGATGTAGTGCTCATTGGCCAGGGCGACGACCACGCAGGGATACTCGCTGCCCTGGCTCTTGTGTACGGTGATCGCGTAGGCCAGGGTCAGGTCCTCCAGATCGGCCGGGGCGTAGCTGACCAGTCCCCGGTCCATGGCCACGTTGAGCCCCTCGTCGTCCTCGCTCTTCACCAAGCCCAGGTCGCCGTTGAACACCTCCAGGTCGTAGTTGTTGCGCACCTGCATGACCCGGTCGCCCACGGCCAGGCCGGGCCGGCCGCCGGCCGCCGGGTTCAGGGCGGCGCGCAGCAGGCTGTTCAGATGGGCGCAGCCCAGGTTGCCCTTGTGCATTGGGGCCAGCACCTGGATGTCCTGGTGCGGGTCCAGGCCGAAGCGGGCGGGCAGGCGGGAGGCCACCAGCTCGCGGATGATCTCCGCCGCCCGGGCCGGTTCCTTTTGCTCGATAAAGAAAAAGTCGCCCTCCCCTTCCCGGCTGGGCAAACGGGGCATCTTGCCGTGCAGGATGCGGTGGGCATTGGCCACGATGAGGCCGCTCTCGTCCTGGCGGAATATCTCGGTGAGCCGGGCCACGTGGGCCGCGCCCGAGTCCATGATCTGCCTGAAGAACAGGCCCGGCCCCACCGGAGGGAGCTGGTCCGCGTCGCCCACCAGCAACAGGCGGCTGGTGGGCCCCACGGCCGAGGCCAGATGGGCTCCCAGCCATATGTCGATCATGGAGGACTCGTCCACCACGATGAGCCCGTGCTCCAGGGGGCGCTCCGGGCCGCGCAAAAAGCGGTTTTCCTTGGGGCTGTACTCCAGCAGGCGGTGCAGGGTGGAGGCCTCCATGTTGCTGGCCTGGCTGAGGCGCTTGGCCGCCCGTCCGGTGGGCGCGGCCAGGGCCACGTACAGGCCCATGCGCCGGGCCACCTTGATCACCGCCTTGACCAGGGTGGTCTTGCCGGTGCCCGGCCCGCCGGTGAGCACTCCCAGCCCGGCGGTCAAGAGCCCCTCCAGGGCCTTGGCCTGGCGCGGGGAGGGCTGCACCGAAAGCTGCCCCGAGGCCCAGGCAACCGCCTTGGCCGCGCGCCTCGGGCTCAGCAGGCCCTCCTGCCCGGCGATGCGCGCCAGTTCCCTGGCAGCCAGGTCCTCCATGACCTGAAGGCCCTTGAGGTACACCGCGCGGCCGCCCCCGGGCAGGTTTTCGGCCACGATCTCCTGCATCTCGTGCAAGCGGGCAAAGGCCGGCCCCAGCAGCTCGCGGTCCACCTTGAGCTGTTCGGCGGTGCGCTCTATGAGCTCCTCGTAGGGCAGGTAGACATGCCCCTCGTCGCGGGCCTGTCCCAGGATCCACAGCAAGCCGGCTTGCAAACGCTCGGGATGGTCATGGGCGATGCCCAGCTTGGCGGCGATGGCGTCGGCCGTGGTAAAGCCGATGCCCCGGATGTCCGCGGCCAGGCGGTGGGGACGGGTCTGCACCACGTCCAGGGCCCCGGCCCCGTATCGCCGGAAGATGCGCAGCGCCGTGCCCGCGGCAATGCCGTGGCCCTGCAAAAAGACCATCACCTCTCGAAGGGCGCCATGGGCGGCCACCGCCTCGGCGATGGCCTGGGCCCGCTTGGGCCCCACCCCGGGCACCTCGGCCAGGCGCTTGGGGCTCTCCAGGATGATGTCCACGGCCAGGGGGCCCAGGGTTTCCACCATGGCCTTGGCCAACACCGGCCCCACTCCCTTGATCAGGCCCGAGGCCAAATAGCGCTCCACCCCTTCGGCGTCGGAGGGCTGCTTGATCTTGCACTCCTCCACCTCGATCTGGGGGCCGAACTTGGGGTGAACCGATTCCTTGCCCTTGACCTCCACCTCCTGGCCCTCGGTGAGGCCGGGCATGCGCCCCACCAGGGTGGTGAGGCCCAAGCTGCCGGAGCCCTCCACCTTGGCCACGGTGTAGCCGTTGTCCGGGTTGGCAAAGGTGATGCGCTTCACCCGGCCCTGAAAGGTGACTTCCTTGGGAGGCTTCACGCCGCGCCTTCCTGAAGGCCGCAGAGCCCGGCGGCCGGGCAATGCTCCGGGTCGCAGCCTTTGCCGCGAGGCAGGGTGGCCAGCTCGGGACGGGGTCCCAAGCAGGCGATGCCCTGGGCCGCCTGACGCACCCGCTGCTCCATGGCCGCCAGATCGTCCGGGGTGAACTCCAGCCAAGCTAACTCCACGCCCCGTGGGGAAAGGAAAACAAGACAGGCGCGGGGAACCGGGCCGCTCTTGCCCTGCCCCCTGTGCAAGGCCAGGCAGTACAGGGCCATCTGGTCGCGATAGGGCGAAGGGTCGGCCTTGTGGCTCACCTTGTAGTCAGCCACCAGCCAGCCCGAAGGCAAGTGGGCGGCCAGGTCCATTTCGCCGATGATCTCCAGGGCGGGGCCTTCGCCTTCCCCCGGCAAATGCAGGCGGAAAGGCAGCTCGCGGCCGATATCCGAGGCCGGGCCCAGCATGCCGGGCAGCTCGCTGTCCCACAGGCGGCCGGCCAAAGCCAAGGCGCGGCCGGCCAGGTCCGGCTCCGGGTCCAGGGCGGTCAGGGCGGCTGGCAACCCCTCCCTTCCCTGGCTCAGGTCGGTGGTCTCCAACAGGCGGTGCACCAGGCTGCCCAGGGCCACCGCATCGGATAGGCCCTCCTGGCTTCCCTTGCCAGGCCGGGGCAGCAGGGCGGTGTCCAGGCCCAGGCGCTGGGTAAGCACATAGAGCCGGGGGCAGCTAAGCCAGTTCTCCAGGCCGCTGACCGACTCGCGAACCAGCTTGAGGGCCGCCGGGGCGCGGCGAATCCGGGACAACAGGTCTTGGGCCGCGTCATGGCCAGGGCCGGGCTCACCGGGCAGGCCACCGGGCCATGCCTCGGCCAGGGCGCGGGGCTCGGCCTCGGCCGACTGCCCCAGATCCGAGGCGTCGATCACCCGCGTGGCTGGGTCGTTAAGCAGATGATCCTCCACCCAACGGGCCCACCCGCGGCTGGAACCGCCCGCCCCGCTCATGAGCAGCACCAGGCGCTCCTCGGCCCGGGTGCAGGCCACGTAAAAGGTGCGCGCCTCTTCGGCCTCGGCCCGGGCTTGGGCCCGCAGGCGCAGGCGCTGGTGCAGGGGCGGCTTGCGGCGGGTGCCGCTGGCCGGGTCCAGGGGCGTGGCCGCCAGCTCACCGGCCGGACCCAGCTCCGGCAGCGGGTCCGGGTTGCCGCCCCGCCCGGCCAGATCGGGCAGGACCACCAGCGGGAACTCCAGCCCCTTGGCCTGGTGCACGCTCATGATGCGCACCACCCGGGCGTCCTCGCCCAAAAGCGGGGCCTGGGGATCGTCCGGCGGGTCGGCCACCAGACCGGCCAGGCCCCGGCTGAAGGCCTCGGCCCCGCCGGCCAGCACCCCGCTGGGCCGCCGCGCGGTCTCGATGAGCTTGCGCAAATTGGCCGCTTGCTGCTCGCCTGCGCTGGTGCCCATGAGCACGGGCAACAGATCGCTGATCTCCAGCAGGCGGGTGATAAGCTCGGCCGGGTGAAGCCTGCGAGCCATGGGGCCCAGCTCTCGCCAAGTGGTTCGGGCCAGGGCCAGGCGCGCGGCCTGCTCTTGCCCGCACCAGTCCGGCAGGGCCTCGCCGTTTTGAAAGGCCCCGGTCAGATGGGGACGCTCCACGTCCTGGGCATAGGCCAGGGCCAGGAGGTTCTCGTCGTTCAGGCCCACCAGGGGCGAACGCAGCCAGGCGGCCAGGGCGATGCCGTCGCGCGGGTCCAGCAGGGCCCGCAGGGCCGCGGACACGTCGCTCACCTCGCGGCAGGCATAAAAGCCCCGGCCGCGCACCGTGTAGAAATCAAGGCCAGCCCGGCGCAGGGCCTCCTCGAAAACTCCCACCGAGGTTAGCCGCCGCAGGAGCACCGCCACCTGGCCCGGCGAGAAGCGGCCCTCGGAAAACACGCGCCCCAAATAGGCGGCCAGGGCCCGCGCCTCCAGAGCCCGCCAGGCCGCGGCATTGGGCTTGCCCTCCCCGGCCAGGCCCGCGCAGTCGATGACCTCCACCACCGTGTCTTCGGGATCGCCTTCTTTTTTGCCTCCCGGCGCTTGCCGGTCCCGTGCGTCGAACTCCACATAGGCCTCGGGAGCGTGTTCGGCCTGCTCGCCGGGTTGCAGCACCGAGGTGAACAGGCGGTTGAACACCTCCACCAGGGCCGGGTGGGACCGCCAATTATTGGCCATGGCCTCCACCGAGCCGGCGCCCTGTTCCAGGCGGTCCATGAGCGAGGCCAGCACCGCCACCTCGGCCCCGCGAAAGGCGTAGATGGACTGCTTGCGGTCGCCCACGGCCAAGAGCTCGGGCGGGGCGGTCTGGGGCGCGGGGTCCTCGCCCAGTCCGGCCAAAAGCTCCACCAGCTCGCCCTGCACCGGGTTCACATCTTGGTACTCGTCCACCAGCAGGGCGGGCCAGCGTTGCCGCACCTGGGCCAGCACCCCGGGGTGACCGCGCAGCAAGTCGCGCGCCTTGAGCAGCAGGTCGTCAAAGCCCAGCACCGAGCGGCGGGTGCCCTCCTCTTCCAGGCGCTGGTTTAGCTGGGCGGCCAAGGCCAAGAGGGCCTCAGCCAGGCGGGCGGCATCGGGGATGGCGGTCAGGGCGATGAGCCCTTGTATGGTGGCGGCCATGGCTTGGCGCAGGTCGTTCACCTTGCCCCAGGCCGAGCCTCCCACCAAGGCGGCCAGGCCTTGCAGGGTTTCCAGGTAGCCCGGCGCGGCATTCAGCTTGTCTCGCAGGCCAGGCCACTGGTTGATGAGCGCGGCGGCCTTGGCCACGTACTTGGCCTTGGAGGAGCGCAGCTTGGGGTCCGTGGCCATGCGCGACCCCAACTGGTTCACCGCCTGGTCCAGTTCGGCCAGGAGCTCCGGGCCTCGGGCCAGGTCGTTGTCATGGGCCGCGGCCGTGGCTTGGGCCGCCTGCTCTGGCGTGAGTCCCAGGGTGGCCAGGCGGGAGTGCAGCCAGGTGAGCACTCCGTCCAGGCCGTGCTTGCCGTGCAAGGGATAGTTGGACAGCAAGCGGGCCAATAGCGGGTCTTGCGAGGCCAGGCCCGCGCGCAGCAGGTCTTCCACGGTTTCGTCCAAAAGGCGGGCGTGCTCCTGGGCATCCAGCACCGAGAACTCCGGGTCCACCCCCAGGACCAGGCCGTAGTCCCTGAGCAGACCGGCCGCAAAGCCGTGGATGGTGTTGATGGGCGCCCAGGCCAGCTCGGCGGCCACGGCCGGGGGCACCTCCTGGGAGATGCGGGCGCGCATCTCGGCCGCAGCCTTCTCGGTGAAGGTGATGGCCACGATCTGAGCGGGCGTCAGGGGATCGCGGCCATCGCCGCCCTGGAGAAGCCCCAGGTAGTGGTGCACCAGGCGGGTGGTCTTTCCCGCCCCGGCCCCGGCCACCAGGCATAACCGCGCGGGAACGCTCACGGCGCATCCTCCAGGGCGGCGGCCGGGTCCAGGCGGGAGCGGCACACTCCGCCCAGGCTGCAATAACCGCAAGTGGCCTTCTCGGGCGTGGCCAGATAATCGCCCTTGCTCAGGCGGCCCCACAAGGCGGCAACCGCATTGAACAGGTTGGGCGCGTCTTCCTCGGCAAGGGCTCGGCGCACCTCCGCGTCCTCGCTGAGCAAGGGGGCGTCTGGCTCCAGGGAGAGCAGGCCCGGCCCCGAGTCGCGGCGGCGGGTGGGCACCAGGCGGGCGCTGAGCGCGTCGCCGGGCCCGCCCCACAAGTCCCGTGCCGCGGCCAGATACACCGGCACCTGAAAGGCGCTGATCGCCAACTCGTTCCGGCGCACCGGATCCTTGGCCGCGCGCGGGCTGAGGGAGTGCTTGTAATCCACCACCCGCAGCTCTCCCTGGCCTTGGTCCAAGCGGTCCAAGCGTCCGTGCAGGCGAAGAGGCTCTCCCTGCTCCACTTCGATTTTCAGCCCATCATCCTCGCGACCGAACTCGGCTTCCACCGTCAGGGGGCGCATACCTTCCAGAGCGGCCATTTCCTCGGCAACCACCTGGTTCAAGGCGGTGAGCAGCACCTCGCGCCGGGCCTGTTGCACCAGGCCGTGCCCGGCCCGTCCCTGGTCGGCCAGGTCGCGGCCCGCCTGGGCAAGGCAGTCTTGCAAACGCGCGGCCTGTTGGGCCGCATCCCAGGTGGGGTCGAAATCACGGGGCGTGAAAAAGGCGGCCAAGGCGGCGTGCACCCATTCGCCCTCAAAGCGTCCGGCCAGATCCCAGGCAGGCTCGTCCTCCGGGGCCAGGCCCAAGACCCGGCCCAGGAACCAGGCCATGGGACAGGCGGCGTATTGCTCCAGGCTGGTGGGCGACAGGCGGCGGCGCGCGGGCTGGTCCAGGATGGCTTGCAGCAGGTCGTGCGCCGGCCCGTCGGGCAGCAGGCCCTCAAAGGGCCCGGCCAGCTCGCGGCGGCTGGCCTCGCCCAAAACCTCCAGGCGGGCGCGGCGCTCCTCCACCACCGAGCGCGCGGCCAGGGAACTCCAACGCTTCGCCAGGACCGCCTGCCGGGTGATTTCATAAAGCAGCGCCTGGGCCAGGGCCGCGTCTCGCGCCTCTTTCACGCTGGGGTGCAGAGCGGCCCGTGCCAGAGAGGCCCATAAAGAGCGCTCATCCGGGCAGGCTTGCAAGGGCGGGGTCTGGCCGTACACCCCGCCGGGAGGGACGGCGAGATCGTCCTCGCGGCCCAGGGATGCGGCCAGGCGGCTGAGCAACAGGCTGGGCGAACGGGGTCCGCCACCCATGTCAGTGGCCGCGCAGGCCAGCATGGCCCCCTGGTGGGCCGAACCCAGCAGGAGCAATAGGCGCATCTCCTGGCCGCCGAACTCCTCGTCCTCGGTGCGCCACACGGGCAGACCGGCCGCGCGGCCCAGGGCGATGCGCTCCTCGCCGCTGATCAGGCGCAAGTCCGGGGGACGGGCCGGGAACTCCTCCTGGCTCAAGCCGCCGGCCAGCAGCCAGGCGGGCTCCAGGCCATGGGCGTCCTCCAGGCGCAGCACCCGCACGCCTCCCCGGGCTCCGGCTCCCCGCCCGGCGTCTTGCTGCTCCAGGGCCTGGCGCAGCAAAGCCAGCAAGCGACCGGGGCTGAGCCTCTCCCCGCCGCTCACCTGGACGGCGGCCTGGTGCAGGCCGGACAAGGCCCGCTCCAGCCCGGCGGCGGCGTTGAGGTCGCGGGCCAGCACTCCGGCGGCTTCGGGGTCATGCGCATCTTGAGACAGGCGGGCGGCAGGCTCCAGAAGCGAGAGCATCTGGCCAATCCGGCTCGCGAAATCTTCAAGGGTCTGGGCCTGGTCCAGGGGAGCCAGCCAGGCGGTGAGCGCCCCGCAGGCCTGGGCCAAATCATGCAGCCGGTCCTGGCGGCTGGGCCTGACCCGGCCACGGGCCTCTTGCAGCCAATCGCGGGCCGGAGTCTCGCGGCCGTCCACATAGCCCGCTTCGCTCAGCAGGCGGGCCGCGTCACGGGGCTGGGGCACTTGCAGCACCCTGGCCAGGGCGGGCCCCAGATAAGGCGAGTCCCACACCCGGGCCAGCTCCACCCGAGGATAGCCTCGCTGGGGCAAAGAGAGCAGCTCCATCAGGGACTGGGCCAATGGCGAGGCGGCCAGGGGCTCGGGACGCCTGAAGGAAAGAGGCAGACCCAGGCGCGCGGCAACGTCCTCGGCCATCTGGCCGTATAGACTCAAGTCCGGGAAGACCAGCTCCATCTCCGAGCAGGGCACACCGGCGTCAGCCAACTCCCGGGCCCGGCCCAACAGGGCCTCCACCTCGGCATAGGCTCCGGGCGAGCGCACCAATTCCAGGGCGCCGCCATTTGGAGCACCACTTTTTGCCTCGTCCCAGGCGTTCAGGGCCACCTCGGCCAGGGGGCCGCCCTCCCCTTGCAGATCGCGCCAACTCACCTCGATGCCGCTGTCGCCGCGCTCCAGGGCATCGGCGGTCTTGGCCAGCAGGCGGAACACGCCCCGGTCTTCCTGGCCCCGTGGAGGCACCAAGGCGAATTCCACCCGCACCGGCACCCGCCCGGCCAGCATCCGGAGCAGGCGCAGCTCGGCCGGGCGCAGCCATAGCGCCTGCTTGACAACCAGGCTCTGCCAGGAATCGATAAGAGGCAGCCCGCCGCCTTTGGCCAGGCGCGCCTCCACCTGGTCCAGCATGTCCGCCTCGTCGGCCAGGCCGCGTGAGGCCAGGGCGCGCAGGTAGCTCTCCAGCATCAGGGCCAGGGCTTCGCGCCGGGAGCCGCCGGGGCCCTGCAAGGCGCGCAGGTGGGCGGGAGTCAGGCGGGCGGCCTTGAGCCCCACCAGCAACCGCCACAGGCGGTGGGGGAAACGCCGGCCCCGGGATAGACCGGCCAAGGAGGGCTGTCCAGGAGACGGTTCGGCCAGGATGTTTTGCACCAGCAGGGGCCCGGCCAACTCGGCCAGAGGACGCGCCGGTTCATGCGCTCCCGGCACCTGGGCCCACAGCCTGGGCAGCAGGGCGTTGGCCCCTTGAAAGGTGTAGACGAGCTCCCCGCCCAGCAGCAGGCCGCCGGGCGCCGAAGCCGCGGCCCGGTGCAGGGCCTGCTCGCGGGCCTGGCCGCTGGGCCAGACCGTGGCCTCGGCCCGTGGGCTCACCGCAGCCTCGCGGCCAGGGCGAGCACGGTTTTGGCGTAGGGCTTGGAGTTGTTGTAGGTGAGGATCACCTTGAACTTCCGCTGGTAGCTCAGGCCGGGCTTCCAGCCGTGGGCCTTGAGATAATTGGCCACCGAAAAGATGGCGTCCACCGGATGGGTCAGGTCCAGGTTGCCGTCGTTGTTGCCGTCCTTGCCCCAGCGCAGCAGGGAGCTGGGCATGAACTGGGCCATGCCCATGGCCCCGGCCACCGAGCCCTTGTAGCTCAGCGGCGAACGCCCCTCTTTTTTGGCCAGCTTGAGCAGGGAGCCCAGCTCCCTCCGGGCCCAGGCGGCCCGCTTGGCAAAGCGCCGCTGGGTTTTGGCCGTGTCCAACTGGGCCCGTTTTTTCTTGGGCCAGCGCTTGGCCAACAGGCGCTGGGCCTCGGGGGTGTCCAGCACCGCCTGGGAGGCCAGCACATTAAAGGCCGACCATCGCCCGACATAATAGCCCAAGCGGCTCTCCACCGTGAGAATGGCCACCACCACTTCGCCGGGCACCTTGCTTTCGGCCGAGGCCTTGGCCAAGCTATGAGCGTATTTTTTCATGAAGCGCTTGCCCGCGGCCACCGGCTTCTTGCCCAAGAACTGGCCGTAGTTGAGGCTGCTCTCCCTGGGGGCCAATAGCGCGGCCATGAGCTTGGACTCGAAGCGCACCCCCTTGGCCGTGAGCAGACCGTCCACCTGGGACGGGGAATACCCCTGCTCGATCAGCTCACCGCGCAGAGGGTCGAACACGCTGGTGGCGGCCCAGCCAGGCGCGGCGGCCATGAGCAGGCACAGGGCAAGCAAGGCTTTCGCCGCCCAGCCCCATCTGATAATCTGAGGCCTTGGTTCGCGGTTAATGGCGTGGCAATTCTCAGGGGCGTTGCGTTGGATCAAGTCATCACCTTTCCCGGCAACGGGCGCGATCATGTAATCACCGACCAGCCCATGCGCCTGCGTTGGGGGCCCTGGCGCACCGCCCGGGTCATCCTGGTGCACGTGCGCTCGGCGGCCGGCTATGAAGAGTACCGCGAGCAGTGTATGGAGCGCGGCCAGGACCCTTCCGGCCAGATGCCGCCCCACTTCGCCTTGGAGGGCGGGGCCCAGGATACGGCCCTGGGCTTTCTGCGCCACCGGGACCGGGCCGAGGCCCAGGGACAGGTTTGTTATCTGGCCTGCCTGCTGGAGGCCCTGCTCAACGCTCCCTCGGACATCCTGCGCACCGATCTCATCCGCCGGGTGTACCAGGAAGTGGACCGGCTGTCCCAGGAGCTATCCTTCCGCTGGCGCGGCGGGCAGAGCCGCTTCATTCCCCCCACCAACCAGGACGCGGCCGACCCCTTTCACTTCGAGCGATTGGTGGCGCCGGTGAGCAATCTGCAAGATTTCTACGCCCTGCTCCAGGACTATGCCGCCCAGCGCTACCGCTCCCTGTCCCGCGATTACGTGTTCTACTATCCCCCCCGCATGCGCTCGGCGCTCAGCTAAAAGCCGCGCCACGCGGGACGGGCCAGCTGCAGCGGGTCTTGGCGCGGATCCGAGCGGGTTCCCAGCAGCCAGGCCCTGGCTCCGGGGAAAATGCCCCCCACCTCCCGCTCCAACCCCAGGGCCTCGGCCGCGCGGCTGGTGGCCGCCGTATATACCTCGGCCGGGTCCACCCCGGCCCGCAGCCAGGCATCCATCTCCTGAAAGGCGCCCTGTCCGTGGGGCACCCCGTAAGAACCCGCGTCGCTGCCCAGCACCAGCTTGACCCCGAGCCGACCGGCCCGGCGCACCTGCTCATGCTGGAGCCGGGCTATTTCGCCCCAGGCACGGCGGGTGGGCGCGTCCCAGCGTCCTTCCGGGTCCTGGGCGTGGGCCTCGATGGGAGCGATGGTGGGGGCCCAAAAGGTTCCGGCCTCGGCCAGGCGCTCCAGGGTCTCTTGGCCCAGGAAAAAACCATGCTCCAGGCAATCCACCCCCTGGTCCAGGATCAGGTTCACCCCCTGCTCGCCGCTGGCGTGCGCCGCCACCTTCAGGCCCGCTTGGTGGGCGCTTTTCACGGCAGCGGCCACCTCCCCGGCTTGCAGCCCCTCGGGATGCACCACCCGGCCCACCTGTCCGGTGTCCAGCAGGCCGGTGGCGAACAGCTTGATCACCCCGCAGCCCGAGGCCACGCGCTGCTCGACGGCATTGGCGAAGGCCTCGGCCCCGGCCAGATCCTCGGCCAGCCAATAGCGGGCCGGTCCCACGGGCCCCAGGCCCACCCCGGCCGCCACCACCAGAGGCGCTCCCGCCACCGGTGCATGGGGCTGGTGGCGGGGATGGCGGCCCAGGTCGCGGATTGCGGCCAGTCCGGCCCAGGCGCTGGCCGCCAGGGCCTCGTCCGGGCTGCCCCGCATGTCCAGGTGCACGTGGGTGTCCAGGGGCGCGGCCGAAAGCCACAGCCCGGGCAGCTCTTGGCGGGGAGCGCCGGAGGCCACCGCCTCATTGCCCACGGCCTCGATCCTCCCCTCGCGCAGCAGCACCGCGGGAGGGCCCTCGTACGGCAAGGCCCCGGCCAGGCCCTGGGCCAGCAGGCATACCGGGTCGCTCTGGGCGGGCACCTGCCTAGGCGGTCAGGCGCTGGACCAGGGAGGCGAACTGGGCGCCATAGGTCTGGAGCTCGCCCAGCACCCGCTCGTCCGGTTCGCCGATGGCCAGGGGGCCGAAGTGGCCGCCCTTGCGCGAGCCCTGCACCACCATGCCGTGAATCAGAAGACCCTGCAGCATGGACATGAGGGTCAGCTCGCCGCCGCCGCCGATGCCGCCGGTGGAGGCGAACACCCCGGCCGGTTTGCCCACCAGCTCGCCCTTGCCGAACAAGGCGATGGACTCGTCGATAAAGCTTTTGATCTCGGCGGCCATGCACCCGAAGTAGCAGGGCGAGCCCAGGAGCACCCCGTCCGCGCCGCGCAGGTCGTCCACCGTGGCCTCGGCCACCTTTTTGAGAGACACCTCGCAGCCGCCCTGCTTAACGCTCTCGGACAGGGCCTCGGCCATTTTGCGGGTGTTGCCGCCATGGGAAAAATAAACTATCAGGACCTTTGCCATGTCTCTCTCCCAGAGAAAGAAAGTTTTAAAAAAAAGAGGCGCTGAGGACTAAATCAGATTCCTGGCATCGCCATTTTGGAATGGCTAATCATGCCTTTTTTCCCCAACCATTTTTTGAAATCAACCTATCTCAGGCCGGATGATCGCCCCCCGCGCTCCAGGCCGGATGGCACACGCACAAAAAAAGCAATTCTTCGGGGCCGGGATTTTCCACCCACTGCACCGCGCCCGGCGGCACGTACACGCAGCTATCCGGGATAAGCTCCCGGACCTCGCCGTCCAGGTGCATGCGTCCCCCGCCCCGCAGCACGTAGTAGATTTCCACGAACTCCAAACGATGAGGGCTGGTGGCCTTGCCCGGAGCCAGGCTGGCCCGGGACAGGCTAATCCCCGGGCTGGTGGAATCGTTGGCCGGGTGGATCACCTCGGCCAGGAGACACCCGTCCGTGGCCACGAAGGCCTCGAGGCCGTCCGCCTGTTTGGCCAGCATCAGGCCCCTTCTTCCGGGGCGGTTTCCTGGGAGTCGTTGGGCAGGGCTTTTTGCCCCTGGCTTTCCAGCTCGCGGTTGGCCGCGCGGGCCGTTTTCAGCTGGTCCGCGTCGTCCTCCACGGTCACCTCGCCGTCCACGATGCCTCCCAGCTCGATGGACAGGGAACGGCAGCGCAGATTGCCTCGCACCCAGCCGTCGCCCTTGATGATCACCCGGTCGCCCACCACGTTGCCCTGCACGCCGCCCTCCACCACCAGCAGGTCCTGGCTGAACAGGTCGCCGCGCACGATGGTCCCCGGCGCGATTATGGTCAACTGGTTGGCGGCCAATCCGCTGCCTCCCCTAGGGGCTCCGCCGCCCGCGTCAGCGCGATTTCTTTTTCAAGGAATGGCGCTTGAGCAAGGCCAGCTCCCCCTCCTTGTCGTAGACCAGGAACTCCAGGGTATCCACCTTCTTGTCCACCACGGTAAAGCGGGCGCGCAGGCGGCGATAGCGCCGCACCTCGAAATTGGCTGTTCTCTTGTAGTTTTCCGGACGGCCCAAGGGGGTCAGACGGGTGGGGGGCCAGGCCTCCAGCCAGGGAGTCCCCTTGCGCTCGCCCCTGAGCACCACCGCCACATAGCCCTCCACCGGCTTTTTGCCGGCTTTTTCATTGGTCACGTTGAAGTACACCAACAAATCACGGCCCGATTTCTTGCTGGTTATCTTTTGGATATCCACCCAGTCCGAGCTGGTGGGCCAAGGCTCCAGGGCTTGGGCCTGGGCCGGGGTGGAGACCTCGGGCTTTTCAGGCGCGGCAGGCTCCGGAGGAGGCGGAGGCTTGGGGGCCTCGGCCTTGGGCGGCGGAGGCGGCGGCGGGGGCGCGGGTTTGGACGGAGGCGGTGGCTCGGGCTGGGGCCGGGAGGCAAGATCCACCCGGTCCCGCAGGTCGCGCAGCATGCTCTCCAGGTTCTGGGTCACCAGGCGCATGCGCCGGTTGTCCTTGACCAACTCGTCAAGGGCCTGATTTTGGGTATAGAGCAGATAGCCCCCTCCCGCCAGACCGGCCACGGTCAGGCAGATCAGGAGCAGGACGAAATAAAACAGCCAGGGTCCTAAACGCATTCTTCGCACCGGGGCGTCCTTGCGCACCACCAAAATGTCGGTTGTCCGCCGGGCCAACGTGCCCCCTTTTCCCTTCGGGTGTTGCTATTTATCCTATAGATTCCCCGCTTCCGGGGCAAGAGAACTCCCTAACCGCGTTTGGGAGCGCCGCCCGGGGCGGGCAGCTTTTTCCACTGCTCCGAGCGGATGAGCCAGCGGCCTTTGCTCTGGACCAGTTGCAGGGTCTTGAGGCCCAGGTCGCGGTGCCAGTCAGAACGGTAGTGCTGCACAAAGCTCACCGTGGCCCGGGAGCCGTGCACCTTGATCTGGATGTCCTCCACCCGCACCGTGATCTTCTTGTATACCCGGTTCAGATAGGCCTTGTGCCTGCGCCACTGCCGCCAGTTTTTGCCCGAGCTCCGGAAGTCGCGGGCGTAATAGGACATGTAGCGCTTGAGGCGCTTGCCTTGCCAGGCCTTGAGCCAGGCGTTCAGCATGGTTTTGATCTGGGCTTGAGGGTCTTGAACCGGGGCCTTGGCAACCACGGCCACCGGCTTGGCCGGGGCCCAGGAGGCCAAAAGGCGGGCCTTGGGCAGATCGGGCACCACCCATTGCACCTGCACCGGTTTGAGTTGGGCCGGGCTGGGGCCGGTCAGGTAATAGCGCCGGGTGACGGCCACGCCCTTGCCCTTGGGGCCTTTGAGGTGTTGATTGGCCAGGAGCACCCACTGGCCTTGGGCCCCGAACAGGGCCAAGCCCCTGGTGCGCACCTCGAGCCCCGGGCCCAGGCGCTCGAGGTCGCCGGCCAGGGCCTTGAGCTCGGCCTTGCCCTTGCCGTTGTCGAGCAGCTCCAGGCTTTGGGGAGACTTGCCGCCAGCCCCCAGGGCGTCCAGGTTCACGGTGCGCAGGAATTCGCAGGCCTCTCCCTGCAAGGCCGGGCTGGGCAGAGCCATGCGCTCCACCACGATCACCGGGGTGAATTGCTCGTCCAGCAGGGGCTCCACCCGGGCCAGGTCCTTGTTGTTCATGACCAGGCATCCGTTGGAGGAGCGCGGCTTGTAATCCCTGTTGGTGCCGTGGATGTAAATGCCGTCGCCCTTGCGGCCTTGGGCTCGATCCTGGGGGTTGGGATAGTTCAGGTGCAGGGCCCGGTCGCCGAAGATGGTGACCTTGCGGTCCTTATAGCGGTGGGTGATGAAATAGATGCCCTCGGGAGTCTTTTCGTCCTTGGATGCGATCTTGGGACCGTTTTTTTCGCCCGAGGCGCAGGGGTATTCGTATTCCAGGCCCAGCTTGCCCAAATAACGCAGCACCAAAAGGCGCTGGCGGGACTTGTCCACCACCACCAGGCGGGTGTCAGGGGCCTGGCCGTGATAACACCACACCACCGGGGTGCCTTGCCCATCCAGGGGGGTGAGGGATGGCGCGGACGCCGCCCAGGCCGCTCCCATGGGGGCCAATAGCAATAAAACAATAAATATAAGTAGGTTGATTACTTTAGTGAGGTGGGAGGCCTTTGAGACCGCTAGCGTTTTGGACAAGCTTTACACCACGGATTGAGCGGATCACAAAAAGTCGACGCCATGGTCGGAATCACTATTAGAGGTGAGATTATCATAAGTGGCTCACAATGACAATGCCCTAGAACTACTGCAAAAACCCAAACCTTTCCTATTCCGGCCCTGAGATATGCATTTTTGGAAATAAAAATGAAAAATTCGTTTGACAGCCAGACAAACCACATGCTACTTTTTAGCCACTGAATGACAATTCATTCACTTTTTGGGCCGCAAGGCCTCAGGGGAAGAAATCAGCGGTAATTTTTGAATGACAGCTCATTCACCACTGCGGCGGATCACGCGGACGCGGGTTCGGCAAGGAGGTCAGGTTTATGTCCTTGAAGATTGAAAAAGTGGGTGTCATCGGCGCCGGGGTGATGGGCGCCACCATTGCCGCCCACATGGCCAATGTCGGCCTGTCCACGGTGCTGTTGGACATCGTACCCCCCAAGATGCCCGACGCCCTGGCCAAAAAGGGAGTTAGCGAGGACTCCAAAAAGTTCCGCAACTTCTTCGCCGATTCCGGCCTGCAGGGCGCCCTCAAGGCCAAGCCGGCCGCTTTTTATGTCCCGGACAACGCTTCCCTGGTCACCACCGGCAACCTGGAGGACGACTTCGACCTCCTGGGCCAGTGCGACTGGATCATCGAGGTGGTGGTGGAGCTCCTGGACATCAAGAAGGACCTGCTGGCCCGTATCGAGAAGGTGCGCGCCCCCCACGCGGTGGTGACCACCAACACCTCGGGCATCTCGGTGTCCGCCATGAGCGAGCATCTGAGCGACGAGTTCCAGCAGCACTTCCTGGGCACCCACTTCTTCAACCCGCCTCGCTACATGAAGCTCTTCGAGATCATTCCGGGGCCCAAGACCGACCAGGCCATCATCGACGACATGGCCGCCTTTGCCGAGAACGTGCTGGGCAAGGGCGTGGTGTTCGCCAAGGACACCCCCAACTTCATCGCCAACCGCATCGGCGTGTTCGGCATGAGCTACCTCAACAAGCTCATCGACGAGATGGAGCTGACCTTCGAGGAAGCCGACGCCTTGACCGGCACGGTGCTGGGCCGTCCCAAGATGGCCTCCTACCGCCTGGCCGACCTGGTGGGCCTGGACACCCTGGGCCACGTGGCTGACAACGTTTATGACGGCGCGCCCGACGACGAGCAGCGCGAGGTCTTCGCTCCCCCGGCCTGGTTCAAGGGCATGCTGGAAAAGGGCTGGCTGGGCAACAAGACCAAGGGCGGCTTCTACAAAAAGGTCAAGGGCGAGGACGGCAAAAAGCAGATTCTGGTCCTGGACCGGGGCACCATGGACTACCGCCCCACCCAGAAGGCCAAGTTCGCCTCCCTGGAGGCGGCCAAGCAGCAGCCCGGCGGCAAGGGCAAGCTCAAGGCCATCTACTACGCCAAGGACAAGGCCGGCGAGTTCACCTTCAAGCACATGAGCGCCGGCCTGATCTACGCGGCCTACCGCATCCCCGAGATCGCCGACGACATCGTCAACATCGACAACGCCATGAAGTGGGGCTTCAACTGGAAGATGGGCCCCTTCGAGGCCTGGGACGCCCTGGGCGTGGCCAAGTCGGTGGAGAAGATGAAAGAGGCCGGACTGGCCATCCCCGCCTGGGTCGAAGAGATGCTGGCCGGGGGCAAGGAATCCTTCTACAAGAAGGAAAACGGCGAGCTTTACTACTACGACATCCCCTCCAAGGACTACAAGCTGGTGGAGATGTCGCCCGAGATCATCCTGTTGCCCTCGCTCAAGGAGCGCAACAAGACCGTGGCCGAGAACAAGGGCGCCAGCCTGATCGACCTGGGCGACGGGGTGCTCTGCCTGGAGTTCCACACCAAGATGAACTCCCTGGGCCAGGACATCATCACCATGGTGGACAAGGCCTGCGACCTGGTGGAGAACGAGGGCTGGGAAGGCCTGGTCGTGGCCAACCACGGCAGCAACTTCTCGGTGGGCGCCAACCTGATGCTGGTGCTGTTCACCGCCCAGGAAGAGGAGTTCGACGAGCTGGACTGGATGATCAAGAAGTTCCAGGACAGCTTTATGCGCCTCAAGTACCTGGCCAAGCCGGTGGTGACCGCTCCGCACCAGATGGCCCTGGGCGGCGGCTGCGAGATCTGCCTGTCCTCCGACCGGGTGGTGGCCGCGGCCGAGACCTACACCGGCCTGGTGGAGGTCGGGGTGGGCGTCATCCCGGCCGGCGGCGGCACCAAGGAGCTGCTGCTGCGCAACACCCACGAGCGGGTGTTCAAGATCGCCAAAGGCGGGCTCTATCCCAAGCAGGTCTACCTGCTGCCCTTCGTGGCCCGGGCCTTCGAGACCATCGCCATGGCCAAGGTGGCCACCAGCGCTCCCGAGGCCATCAAGATGGGCATCTTCAAGCCCACCGACAAGGTGGTGGTCAACGCCGACTACCGCATCAAAAAGGCCAAGGACAACGTGCTGGCCCTCAACCTGGCCGGCTACACCCCTCCCCGCCCCATAGAAAACATCCGGGTGCTGGGACGCGACAGCATGGGGGTGTTCAAGTACGCCCTTTACAACATGCACAAGGCCGGTTTCGTGACCGACCACGACATAAACGTGGCCACCGAGGTGGCCCGGGTGCTCACCGGCGGCGACGTGCTGCCCGACACCGAGGTCAGCGAGCAGTACATCCTGGACCTGGAGCGCGAGAGCTTCCTCAAGCTGTGCGGAATGCCTCAGACTCAAGCGCGCATGGCCCACATGCTCAAGACCGGCAAGCCGCTGCGCAACTAAGGGGCGGCGGATAGTGGAAGAAATGAACGGGAGAGGGGCGATTTTAATACAAACACGTCGTGCGGGCGCTATTTTGTTGAGCCCCTCTCCTGTTCTAATAATTTTCGCCTCAGTCAAGAAGGTGGGAGGTATCTCATGAAGGAAGCCGTGATCGTCGCGGCCTGCCGAACCGCGGTGGGACGTGCCCCGCGGGGCACCCTGCGCCAAACCCGGCCCGAATACATGGCCAGCACCGTGGTGGGCGAAGTGGTCAAGCGCACCCCGGCCCTGGAAGACCTCAAACAAATCGACGACGTGATCCTGGGCTGCACCTTTCCCGAGGCCGAGCAGGGCCTGAACATCGGCCGGGTGGCCGCCCAAAAGGCCGGCCTGCCCGACGAGGTGCCCGGCATGACCGTCAACCGCTTCTGCTCCTCGGGCCTCCAGGCCATCTCCATCGCCTGCGAACGCATCATGGTGGGCCAGTCGGACATCATTATCGCCGGCGGCGTGGAGTCCATGAGCCTGATCCCCATGGGCGGCAACATGATGATGCTCGACCCGGAGATGGGCGCGGCCAAGCCCTGGGCCTACGAGGGCATGGGCATGACCGCCGAGAACGTGGCCAATGATTTCAACATCAGCCGCGAAGAGCAGGACAAGCTGGGCGTGCGCTCCAACGATCTGGCCCTCAAGGCCATCGAGGAAGGCCGCTTCAAGGACGAGATCGTGCCCTTGATGGTGACCAAGCAGCGCAAGAACGCCAAGGGCAAGTACGAGCTCTACGAGGAGGTCTTCGAGGTGGACGAGGGGCCCCGTCCCGGCACCACCATGGAGACCCTGACCAAGCTGAGGCCCGCCTTTGTAAAAGGCGGGACGGTGACCGCGGGCAACTCCTCCCAGATGAGCGACGGCGCGGCCGCGGTGATGTGCATGTCCAAGGAAAAGGCGGCCGAGCTGGGCCTGACGCCCATGCTCACCTACCGCTCCTACGCGGTGGCCGGGGTGGACCCCCGCTACATGGGCCTGGGCCCGGTGGCGGCCATTCCCAAGGCCCTGAAGTACGCGAACATCGGGGTGGACGACCTGAACCTCATCGAGCTCAACGAGGCCTTCGGGTCCCAGGCGGCCTACTGCGTGCGCGAGCTGGGCCTGAACCTGGACATCACCAACGTCAACGGCGGGGCCATCGCCCTGGGCCACCCCCTGGGCTGCACCGGCGCCAAGCTGACCACCCAGTTGGCCTACGAGATGGGCCGCCGCGACGCCTCCTGCCGCTACGGCCTGGTCTCCATGTGCATCGGCTTCGGCATGGGCGCGGCGGGCATTTTCGAAAAAGAGGATTACTAGCCCGCCCTACTCCGGCTGGCTTGACATGGTTTCGTTTTCTTAACAGGGAGCCCAAAAATGGCTGACAAAGAGATTCCCCAAGGCGGCGGCTTTCTCCTCGGCCCCACCGATCCGGCGGCGGCCTTTGTGCCCGAGGAGTTCTCCGACGAGCACAAGATGATCCTGACCACCACCGCCGACTTCGTGGCCGGCGACATCGTCCCCATGGATGAGCAGATCGAGGCAAAGGACCACGCGGTGGTCAAGAAGCTCATGGCTTCGGCCGGCGAGTTGGGCCTGTTGGGCTCCGACGTGCCCGAGGAGTTCGGTGGCCTGGGTCTGGACAAGATATCCACCGCCTGCATCACCGAGGAGATCGGCAAGTCCGGCTCCTTTGCCGTGGCCCAGGGCGCCCACACCGGCATCGGCACCCTGCCCATCGTGTATTACGGCAACAAGGAGCAGAAGGAAAAGTATTTGCCCGACCTGGCCGCGGGCACCAAGATCGCGGCCTACGGCCTCACCGAGGCCGGAGCCGGCTCCGACGCGGTGGGCGGCTGCCGCACCAAGGCGGTGCTCAGCGAGGACGGCAAGCACTACATCCTCAACGGCGAGAAGATGTTCATCACCAACGGCGGTTGGGCCGAGACCTTCATCGTCTTCGCCAAGATCGACAACGCCGAGTTCAGCGCCTTCATCGTGGAGCGCGACTTCCCCGGGGTGAGCACCGGCGCCGAAGAGCACAAGATGGGCATCAACGGCTCCTCCACCACCACGGTGATCCTGGAAGACGCCCAGGTGCCGGTGGAGAACCTGCTCTACGAAAAGGGCAAGGGCGCCACCATCGCCATGAACGTGCTTAACATCGGCCGCTACAAGCTGGGCTGCGCCGCCATCGGCGGGGCCAAGGGCGCGCTGACCCAGTCGGCCAAGTTCGCCAAGGACCGCTCCCAGTTCGGCATGCCCATTGCCGAGTTCGGCGCCATCCAGGAGAAGCTGGCCAAGATGGCCGCCAAGATCTACGCCGCCGAGAGCTCCATCTTCCGCTCGGTGGGCCTGATCGACGCCGGCCTGGAAGGCATCTCCCACGACGATCCCGAGTACGGCGCCAAGGCCAGCGCGGCCATCCGCGAGTACGCGGTGGAATGCTCCATCGACAAGGTGCTGGGCTCCGAGGTGCTGGACTACGTGGTCGACGAGTGCGTGCAGATTCACGGCGGCTACGGCTACGTGAGCGAGTATCCGGCCGAGCGCGCCTATCGCGACGCCCGCATCAACCGCATCTTCGAGGGCACCAACGAGATCAACCGCATGACCATCCCCGGCGAACTCCTGAAGCGGGCCATGAAGGGCAAGCTGCCGCTGATGGCCGCGGGCCAGAAGCTCCTGGGCGAGATCATGGAGTACTCCCCCCTGATGGTGGAGCTGCCCGACGAGCCCTTGGCCTATGAGGCTCACATGGCCGAGATGGCCAAGAAGGCGGTGATCTTCGTGGCCGGCCTGGCCGCCCAGACCTACATGCAGAAGCTCATCCACCAGCAGGAGATCCTCATGCGGGTGGCGGACATGGTCATCGAGAGCTTTGCCATGGAGAGCTGCGTGTTGCGCGCCAAGAAGGCCATCGATGCCCTGGGCGAGGAAAAGGCCCAGGTCTACATGGACATGACCAAGGCCTACATGGACGAGGTGCTGCCCCAGATGTTGATCTGGGCCAACGAGAGCCTCGCGGCCATGAGCGAGGGCGACGACCTGCGCACCATGATGATCGGCGCTCGCAAGCTGCTGAAGTACCAGCCGGCCAACGGCGTGGCCCTTCGCCGGGCAGTCGCCGCGCGGGTGCTGGACAAGAACGGATATCCCTTGAGCTACTAAGCGCCCAAGCCCGATAGGGACGCCGGGCATATGAGCGCGTCCTTACCTCCTGCAAAAGAGGCCCGCCGGGTTCCCCTCCCTTTCCCGGCGGGCCTCATACTTTACTGGGCGCGACGCGTGGCCATGGCGGGGCTTGGTTTGCCAAGCACGACCAACCTGCGCTATAAATGGGAGGAATTTTTTTAAGCAATTGCCCGTAATTTGAGCCTGCCCACCATAGGAAACCCCATGCCGCGTTTGGTTTGCCTGGTCCTGGCCATGATCCTCGGGCTCGCCCTGCTCCCGCCGCTCTCGGCCCAGGCCGGGCGCATCGGCTTTAAAAACAATCATCCCAAGCACTGCTACACCTTCCAGTTTCAAACCTTGAAGTGGAACCCTGATCAGGAGAAATGGGTGCCAGTCGGCGACCCCAAGCTCTGGGATGTCCCGCCGGGCAAGACCCGCATCTATGAAGGTTTTGTCGACGCGATCAGCTTTATAAATTACGCGGAGAATAAAGATGACAAATGCTGGGTCCCTTCCGGAACCGGCTGGACCCTCGTCTGGCACACCTTCCATCCCACCAAACAGGGCACCTTCAACGTGATCGTGGAAGAGAGTGGTCACGTGGATTTCAAAAAAATCCGCTAGCCATCGGGGCCGGGGACTTTCCCGCGGAGCTTGTCAATTAATGGCGGCCCCGGACGCATCCACGGCTTGACACGGCCATCACCGGAAAGCATTATGGGATTCCAAAATTAAGACAACCCTGCCCTCTCACCCTGCTCCATCGCCCCACAATACGATATCGTGCTGAAAACTAACGCTGAGGGAGAAAATCGCATGGTCCGAAAGCTCGCCCTGATTATGCTGCTGATGTTCCTGGCGGCCGCGCTGGTCCCCCTGGCCGCCCATGCCGGACGCATAGGTTATAAGAACGAAACCAAGGCCAACTGCTACGTCTTCAAGTGGCAGACCCTCTTGTGGGCCAAGTCGGAAAGCAAGTGGATTCCCGACGGCCCGCCCAAGACCCGTTCGGTGAAGCCGGGCGCGACTTACATCTATGAAGGCCTGGTGGACGGCATCGAGTACGTGGAGGCTCAGAAGTTTGGCGACGCCGACTGCTCCGGCTCCTCGGGCGGGTTCCAGCGGGTGTGGCACAACTCGGCTCCCGCGGCCACCAACACCCTTAACGTGATGGTGGACAAGGGGAACAACGTGACGGTCAAGCAAATCCGCTAGCCCGCAAGCCCGACGCCCAAGTAAAACCCTCCGGACCAGGTGCCCGGCGGGTTTTTATTTTTAAAAGGTCATTGAGCGGCGAGATGCGGCGGATGGTGACATCATTTCCACTGGCCCATCATTAACGAAAGGCATTCGGCACTGATGGACAGGGGCCGCATTACATTGACCGGGACGGGGAAATAGGCCTACTATGCGCGGAATCAAGGATATCGTGATTTCTGCCGGGCTTTTTGTGGATAAATCGCTTCGGCGAATTGGTGTTGAAGCGTTCCGGCTTTCGAAATCAGGCGAAGGCGGGGAAAGTCTAAACGGTTTCCTCAAAACCTCACGTAATTTCGAGCGAGCCCTTGCCCTACCGCCTATTAAATGTTCTCTGCCTTGGCCTATTGTGCATATTGGTGGCCAGCGGGCCGGCTTGGCCCGGCGAGCCCGGCCGCGTGTTGGAGCTGGGGGAGCGGCCCGCCTACGATCTGGCGCCCTATCTGGAGGTGCTGGATGTAGCGGAAGGCCGGCTAACCATCGACCAGGTCAGCGCAGAGCCTTGGAGCCGGCGCTTCAAGCCCATGGGTGGGCCAGCCTTTGAGAGCCCGTCACGCGGCCTGCGGGTACATTGGTTGCGTTTCACCGCCTTTGCGCCTAAAGGCAGCGTAGCCGCAAAGACCGTCTGGCTTGTTGCCACCGATTACGTCTACCTGAACAAAATCAATTTTTACAGGCCGACTCCAGACGGATGGGAAGTGATCAAGACCGGGCTCAACCGCCCGTTCAGCACCCGCGAGTTGGTCAACCGGAATTTCGTATTCACCCTGCCGCAAGCAGACCATGGTCCGTTCACCTGCTATATGCGTTTGGAAACCAAGGGATTCAATCCCCTTCATTTTCATGCCTGGTCCCTTCCCGCTTTCATCAGCCACACCACCAAGGAAAATTATCTTTTCGCCATCTGTTACGGCGTACTGCTCAGTATGATCGCCTTCAACCTGTTCATCGCCGTTTCGCTGCGGGATCGGGTCTATCTTTACTACGTCGGATACATCCTGTTCGCCCTGGTAAGCATGACCTTCCTGCACGGCCAGGTGACTGCTCTTTGGGACTTTGGCACCCAGACCTTCGTGAGGGTGCTCTGGGTCAACATGGGGCTGTTCACCGCCTTTGCCTATTTGTTCATGCGCGGGATTCTCAACACCCGGAGCCTGTCCCCCCTGTTGGACAAGCTGCTCATATTCGGTTTTTGCTATGGCCTGGGCATTACGGCGGCCGGCTTGATGGACTTGTCCTGGATCAGCCGCTGGCTGACTCTGGGCAGCGGCATTCTTTCGCCTTTGCTGGCCCTGACCGCGGGCATGGTCAGCCTGCGCCGCGGGGTTGCGGCGGCCCGCTACTTCCTGTTGGCCTGGGGGGTGCTGGCCGCGGCCGTGGTCATTTTCGTCATTCAAGAATTGGGGCCCTTGCAAGGCGAGTATTGGTCCAGAAACTCCCTGCTCGTCGGCACGGCGTTGGAATCGATCTTGTTGTCGTTGGCCTTGGCCGCGCGTATCAGGAGCCTCAAGGAAGAACGGAAGGCTTTGGCCGCGAGCGAAACCAAATTCAAGAACCTTAGCTATACCGACGGCCTTACCGGATTGTTCAACAAGCGATTCTTTTCCCTGCACCTGGAACAGGCCATGCGCGGCGCTCGGGGCTCTGATGACCGCCCGTGCCTCTTGTTCATCGACCTTGACGATTTCAAGCTTTTCAATGACACCCATGGCCATGACCAGGGCGATCTGGTGCTCAAAAGACTCGCGGAAGTCATCGCCGACAGCGTGCGCTCAAACGACATGCCCTGCCGTTGGGGCGGCGAGGAGTTCGCGGTGATTCTGGTCGATGCCACCTTGGAGTCGGCGGCAGTCATTGCCGAACGTATACGCCAGCGTTTTGGCCAAGGCGTTTTTTGTCCGAATGGCCAAGAGGTGCGGCAGACTTTGAGCGCTGGCGTGGCCCGAGCCAAACAAGACGAAAGCGCCGACGACTTCATACGGCGGGCCGACCAGGCGCTTTACCGGGCCAAGCGGGCAGGCAAGAACCGGCTATTTATCAGCCGCGCCGCCTGAACCAGGGGTTGACCAATAAGGCCCTAGGCCTGGTCCGGCTCCTTTTGCAGCGCCACCCTGCCCTCCAGCTTTCCGTCGCGGGGGTGATAGGAGATGACCCGTTGGGGGAAGGGAATCTCTATGCCCGCCTCGCGGAAGGCCTTGAGGATGCGGGTGTTGAGCTCATGGGTGATGCGCCCCCGGTCGCCGGGGTCGTGAATCCAGGCCAAAAGCTGGTAGTTGAGCGAGGAGTCGCCGAACTCCCGGAAGCGCACCCGGGCCTTGGGGCTGGGCAATATCTCCGACAAATCGGCGCACACCGACAGCAACACCTCTTCCACCTGATCGGGGTCCGCGTCATAGCCCACCCCCACCGACACCCGCACCCGGAAGCGGGGAACCCGGCCGCTCTCGTTGGTGATGGTGGTGGTGCTCATGATGCTGTTGGGAACGGTGATCAGCACGTCGTCGCGGGTGAGGATGCGGGTGGAGCGGATCCCGATGTCCACCACCTCGCCCCGTTCTCCGGAACTCAGCACGATGTAGTCGCCCAGGCGGTAGGGATGGTCCACCAACACGCTCACCCCGCCGAACAGGTTGGCCAGGGTGTCCTTGGAGGCCAGGGCCAGGGCGGCGGTGGCGATGCCGGCCGAGGCCAATAGCGGGGTGACGTTGATGTGCCAGATCTTGAGCAGCCAGTAGCCGCCGTGCACCAGCAGCAACAGGATGATCAGGTTGTCCAGCAAGGGCAATAGCTGACGGGGAGCGGCGTCCTTGCGGTGGCGTTGCTTGAGGGTGCGGAAAATGGTGTGGCTGGTGCGCACCAGGTATATGGTCCACATCACCACCAGCAGGGTGTAGGCGAAGTTGACCAGGCGGCCTTTCCAGGGATGCTCGGCCAGCAGCACGTCCAGGGCCACCAGGGAGGCCACCAGCAGCACCGAGGTGCGGATGGGGCCGTGCAGGTAGGCCAGGATCTCGTCGTCCAGGTTGCTTTTGGTCCAGCGGGTGGCGGTCTTGAGTATCCGGCTGAGAAAGATGTCCGCCAACAGGGAGGCCACCACCGCCGCCACGGCTATGGCCAGCCCCAACAGCCAGGGATGGGCCTCAAACCATTGCCAAGCTTGGGCGATCTCGTGCGCGATCATTGAACCCACCTTTTAAAGACCCGGACCTCAAACGGCCGTAAAGCCGGTGAATCCAAGTTTAGGAGGCGTGGAGGCTGCCTGTCAACAAGGCGGCCTTGTGCCAGGGGGCCAAGGCGGCTATAAAGGAACCTGTCTGGAGAGAAATCATGCGCCCTCGCCCAATTCCCCGTCGCCCCGCTCTCTTGTTGGCCTTGGCCCTGGCCTTGCTGCTGGCCTCTGCCTGCGCGCCCAAGGTGGTGCCCCCTCCCCCGGCGGGCCGAGACCTGCCCAAGGGCAAGCCCTACACCGTCCTGGGCCACACCTATCAGCCCTATCTGGCCGCTCACGGCTATGAGGAGCGGGGACTGGCCTCCTGGTACGGCCCCACCTTTCACGGCCGCCTGACCTCCAACGGCGAGGTCTATGACATGCACAAGATGACCGCCGCCCACAAGCTTTTGCCTCTGGGCACCTGGGTGGAGGTGACCAACCTGAACAACAACAAGAAGGCGGTGGTCAGGATCAATGACCGGGGGCCTTTTGTGGACGGCCGTATCATCGACCTGTCCAAGGCCGCGGCCGCCAAGCTGGACGTGATCGGCCCAGGCACCGCGCCGGTCATGGTGCGCGCCCTGGGCTCCCGCCCGCCGGGCGCCTCCCCTCCCCCGGCCTCGGCTCCCACCGCGGTGGTCAAGCTGGGTCCCTTCGCGGTGCAGGTGGGCGCCTTTGGCAGCGAGAGCAACGCCTGGCGCCTGGCCGCGGTGCTGCGGCCCACCTTCAAGCAAGTGTCGGTGGTGGACTACAACCGGGGGGACATGGTTTTCAAGCGGGTCTGGGTGGGCAAGCTGGATAATCTGGACGAAGCCCAAAAACTACAGGACCGCCTGCGCCGGATCGGCTACAAGCAGGCCTTTGTGGTGGCATGGTAGGACGGGACAGGCCCGGAGCTAGTCTTCCAGCCCGGCGGCTTCGTTTATGCGGCGGCGCAATACGCCGGAGGTCTTGAACACCACCACCCGGCGGGCCCGGAGGCGCAGATCCTCGCGGGTCTGGGGATTGCGTCCGCGCCGCGCCTTCTTGTCCTTGACCATGAACTTGCCAAAGCCACTGACCAGAAGATCATCGCCATCCTCGAGGGTCTTTTTCATGAGCTCCAAGGCCGTCTCCACCACTTCGCGGGAGCGGTTCTTGGGGAGCTGGGTGGTCTCGTAAACCTGGCTGATAATGTTCTCTTTGGTCAGCGCCAACGCAATTCTCCTTTGCCAACCTGAACTGATATCCTGCTAAGGGGGCGGACCGTCATTTCAAAACACATTGGCGACTATCTCCAATATTGCTCCTTTTGTCAATACCTTTAGCGGCACGATCTTCGAAAGCCCTTTGTTTATGCGCTTGTCAGGGGGGCTTGGGATGACTATATTTAAGGCAACCACAAGATTGGCTTGTGGGGGCGACATGGTTTCGACGGAGGCAGTTGAGGCACCAAGTTGCATGCCGGGGTCTCGTCGGCCCGTTATCCGGTGGGAACTTAAAGTAATCGCAGATGATTACGCATACGCCGCAGCCGCGTAAATAAGGCTGTCGTCCTCCCGGCCCATTCCTGCGGGGCCGGTGCGGGCGTCGACTAGCGGGATAGGAAACGGGCATCGCCTGATCGGCCCGCGACCGAAACTACAGATGAGGCTGGCCGCCGGGGCCTCCTGTCCGTGGGGAGCACCGGGGGCGAGAAACAATCACGGAATAAGCATGTAGACGCTTGGGCTGAAAGCTTTCGGACGGGGGTTCGATTCCCCCCGCCTCCACCAAAGGCTTAAAGGGAAGACGGGCTGGTTGTTAAAACCGGCCCGTCTTCTTTTGCCCGCGCGGCGCAATCCAGGTTGACTGTCATCAGGGCGCTAGCCATGTCGAGCAGGCCAAGATATTCACCCTGAGCGAGGGCGTGCTGGCCGTCCGAGGCAAATGCATGGACATCCACGGTGTGGATGAAAGCGGCCCCGCCTTTCTTTCCAATATGAAATTCCCGCACCAAGAGCTGGTCAAGGCGGACAAGGTCCTGGGTTATTGACCCGCCGCTTCGCTTATTCTTGACCTAGGCGGCCTACTGGGGTCTCATTAGGGTCACATTCGATCTTCGCTGTCCTGGAGGAATCATGCTCATCGCCCGCCTGCTGTTGGCTCTTGCCCTGGTTATCACCCTGGCCCCGGCCGCGGTGGCCCTGGAACAGCGCATCCTGATCTGCCCGCCGGCCAAGGACCTGAAGCAAGTCCAGGGTTGGTGGAGCGCTCCGGGCGGCTGGGAGCAGCGCAAGGACTACAAGGCCCCCACTCCCTCGGCCAGTATCGACATGTTCACCGGGGCTTCGTATGAAGGCGATCTCAAGGGCCCGGGCCGCATGCTCTGCTTCTATGCGGTGGAAGGCCAGCCCGGGGTGGAGTACACCATGCTCGTGCACCCCTCCAAGGGCGGACCCATGGATTATGATTGGGATTGCCCCCCCATGAAAAAGAATCTCACCTGCACCTGCAACGGGTTCAAGCGCACCGACTGCGAAGTCCGCAACTAGCCCGCCTAAGCTTCCGGCAAAAACCGTTCGATCCAGTCCAGGGAGGCCTGCATGGCCTTTTCCTGGTCAGCCAGTTCGCTGAGGCGGTGGTCCGCCCCGGGCAGCACCAAAAGCTCCTTGGGCTCGCGCAGCAGCTCCAAGGCCCTGATGGACTGGCCCACGGGCACCACCTCGTCCTGTTCGCCGTGAACCAGGCAGGCCCGTCCGGTGCGGGCCAGCACCGCCTCCACGTCGTGGCGGGGCACGTCGCGCACCAGGTCCCTGAAGGGCGGGCGCTCGGGCGGGTTGGCGATGGTGTTGAACAGGGGCTCGAAGTCCCAGGGAGTGGACCAGTGCAAGGAGCACAGGGGCGGCTCAAGGTCCGCGGCCAGCAGTGCGGTGGTGCCGCCGAATGACGAACCCATGTACACCTGGGGCGGGCCCGGCTCAAGGGACCTGAGCGCCGCCGCCGCGGCCAGGAGCTCGTCACGGCGCACGGTGAGCGAGGTGCGGCTCAACTCGCCCGGCGATACGCCGCAGCCCGAGTGGTCGAAGCGAAAAGCCATGAGGCCCGCTTCGGCCAACACCTGCGCCAAGCGGGTGAGCTTGGAGGAGGCCATGGAGGATTCCAGGCCGTGGGAGATGATGACCAGGGCGCGGGGCGTCCCGGACGGGCGGTGCAGCCGGCCGGCCAGGGTGAGGTCGCCGGCCGCGAAGTTGAATTCCTCGCCTTGGTTCATGGCTGCAATCTCCCCAATTGAAGATGATGCCGTTTGTTAATAAAAAACTGGATCAGCCCTGTTTTAATTAGCTTTTTTGCTTACCGGTCAGGGTGCCCCAGCCCAGGCCCAGGCGCCACAGGTAATAGATGCCCAGCAAGGTGGTGGACACGAAGTGGTCCAGCCAGATCACCATGGCATAAGACCCGGCCACCCCCGGGTTGGCCCCCATGAAGGCCAGGGTGGCGGCCGCGGCCAGATGAAAGGTGCCCACAAAGGCCGGCGCGGCCGGAATGAGCAGGGCCAGGGCCAGCACCACTTCCATGAGCACGCCGGCCATGAAATCCAGGTGGATGCCAAAAGCCAGCATGAACAGCCAGGCCCAAAGGGCCAGGGTGAGCCAGGTGAGCAGGGAGTAGACCCCGATGCCGATCAGGTCGCCGACCCGAGCCAGGGCCAGGCCGTCGGCGAATGAATCGATGCCCGCCAGCAGCTTGCTGCTGAAGCGCTCGGGCACTGGCTTGAGAATCCAGGTCATGAAGCGCAGCGAGGCGGCCCGTTGCCAGCGGAAGGCCTGCAGGGCAATCAACAGCCCGGCGAACAGGACCAGGCCCAGCCAGCCCGCGGTGCGCAGATTGGCCGTGGTGATCAGGCTGCCCTCCACCTGGCCGGTGGGCAGGTCCACGAACAGGAGCACCACCAGCAGCATAAGCAGCACGGTGAGCCCGTCGTAGACCCGCTCCAGGACCACGGTGGCCATGGTGGCCGACTTGCTCACCTGCTCGGTGCGGCCCAGAACCACGGCGCGCACCACCTCGCCCAGATGGGCCGGCAGGATGTTGTTGCCCAAGAAGCCTATCATCAGGGCGGCGAACAGGGGGCGGAAGCGCACCTTGGCCACGGGCCGCATGAGGTAGTGCCAGCGCATGGCCCTGAAGCAATAGGAGCCGATGTACACCAGGGTGCCCGGGATGAGCCACCAGGGGTTGAGCTGGTCCAGGGAGGCCAGCATCTGGGAAGGCGGCGCGGCCTTGAAGAAAAAGTAAACCGCGGCCACGCTGACCAAAAGGCCGACTAGATATTGTTTCCACATGATAAAAGCGCGGTTTAGTCGGAAAAGCGGAACTTGACCAGGCACCACAGGGCCACCAGGCCGTCGCGCCAGGTGATCTTCTTGCCCTCTTCGAACTCGCGGCCGGTATAGGAGATGGGCACCTCATAGATGCGGATGCCCTTTTTGAGTATCTTGGCCGTGATCTCGGGCTCGAAGTTGAAGCGGTCGCTCTTGATTACGATGCCTTCCAAGGCCTCGCGCTTGAACAGCTTGTAGCAGGTCTCCATGTCGCTCAAGGTGGTGTTGAACAGCAGGTTGGTCATCAGGGTCAAAAAGCGGTTGCCCACCCAGTGATGAAAGAACATGTTGCGCCGCTCGCCGGTGAAGCGCGAACCGTAGACCACCTCGGCCTTGCCTTTCAACACCGGGGCCAGGAGCTTGAGGTAGTCCTCGGGATCGTACTCCAGGTCCGCGTCCTGAATGATGATCAACTCGCCGGCCGCCTTGGCGAATCCGGTGCGCAGGGCCGCGCCCTTGCCCTGGTTCACCGCGTGGCGGAAAACCCGGATGGGCCGGTCAAAGGGCTTGAGCGAATCGTTCACCGAATCGGCGCCTTCCAGGCCTTGGGCGATCCGCCAAGAGCCGTCCGTGGAACAATCGTCCACCAGCACCAGCTCCCGCTCCATGTCCCCCAGGTCCACCGCCTGCACCTGGCGAAGGATCTCGGCCAGGAACTTCTCCTCATTGTAAACCGGCATCACCACGCTCAGCAGCACGGGAACCTCCTTGTTCCGGCGGGGGAGTGAAAAGGCATTACCCATACTTAGCGCGATGATGCCAACACCGCAAGTGCATGATGCCGCTTGTGGCCATGCGCCCCGCTTGCTACAATCGCGGCCATCCCCTTGCCAAAAGGGCTTATACCATCATGAACCGCGCCCTCGCACCCTACAGCCTGATTCTGCTGGCCGACCCCGCCCCGGAGGGGGAGGACCGCGGATTGGCCTCCCTGGCCGCCCTGCCCCCGGCTCAGTGGGAGGGCCTGGCGGTGCTGGCCGGGGCGGATCAAGCCCGCCAGGAGGCCCTGCGCAGCCGGGTGGCCGAGCTGGGCGGCCCCTTGCGGGTTATGGTTTTGCCGCCCTGCCCGGCCGGTGCGGCGCGCAACCAGGCGGCCGAGGCCGCCCGGGGAGAGGTGCTGTTTTTCAGCCAAACCGACTGCCGCCTGCCCCCGGACCTGCTGGCCCGTTTGGACGCGGACCTGGCCGACGCGGAGCTGACGGGCGTGGGCGGCCTGTGCCGGCCCACGGATGCCCAGGAGCCCTGGGCCCGCCTCATGGGCCTGGAGCTGGAGCTGGAGCGCGGCGAGCAGTTGCCCGACGCCCTGTGCGCCGCCTATCGGCGCCAGGAGTTTTTGCAGGCCGGTGGCTTTGACCCGGCCGACGAGGGCGAGGGCCTGGAAAACTACGAGCTGGCCTACCGCCTGAGCGCGGCCGAGCAGGATATGGCTCTGGACCCGGAGCTGGCCGTGAAAAGGCCTCTGCCCGCCTCTTTGGGCCCGGCCTTGACCCTGGCCTATCATCTGGGGCGCAACCGTTTTCGCAACATCCTGCACCGCCGCCGCCTGGGAATAAGGGGCCGGGGCGGGACCCGGCGCTTTTGGCAGAGCGTGCTGGTGCTCTTGGCCGTGGCCATTCCCGTGGCCCTGGCCGGCCGCGACCCGCAGCGGGCCTTCACCCTGGCCGCGGTGTGCCTGTTGCTGCTCTACCCGCTCAACCGGGGGTTTCTCAAGCAGATATCCAGTCAGGAGCCAGAGCTGATGAGCAAGGCCCTGCTCTGGTGCCTGCTGCGCCCCTGGGCCTGGACCCTGGGCATGCTGCGGGCATCGCTGGACAGAGTGACCGGCCAGGGGCGAAACTGATTAGCATGCCTGAATCACAGGCAAACAAGGGTTGACACCCAGGGGCGCCCTGCCATATTCAATCTTAAGCGGGCATGCGGCCCGCCGAGGTTTATTTTGGGCAGACACAAGGAGGGCTAGGGTGAGGCTGACGCGCATCATGAGCTCGGGCCGCGGCTGGGCCGCGCTGGGCCTCGGCATGCTGGTTCTGATTCTCGGCTGCCTTCCCGCCCTGGCCCAGACCAAAAAGGCCCCCTCCCCCACCAACGAGGTCTCCCTGAGCCAGGCCCTGAGCATGGCCCTGGACTACTCGCCCAACATCAAGCAGACCCTGGCCGAGCTGGACCGGGCGGCCAGCCAGCAGAAAGAGGCCTTCACCTACTTCCTGCCCAGCTTCAGCACCAGCTATGGCTGGCAAAAGACCCAAGACCCGCCCCAGTTCCGCACCGGCGCGGCCAAGGTGGTGGTCAACGAGGACGATATTTATCAGTGGTCCACCGGTTTCAAGCAGCCCCTGTTCACCGGCATGCGCATCTCCAGCCAGTACGAGCTGGCCAAGCTGGGGGTGAACCTGGCCGAGGTGAACCTGTTCCTGGCCTATCTGGACGTGGCCCTCAAGGTCAAGGAGCAGTACTTCCTGTATCTGCGCTACATCAAGGGAGTAAAGGTGTCTCAGGAGGCGGTGTCCCAGTTGGAGGCCCAGCTAAAGGTTAGCCGCGATTTTTACGAGGTGGGCATCATACCCGTCAACGATGTGCTCAAGACCGAGGTGCGCCTGTCCGACGCCAAGCAGCGCCTGGTTAGCTCCAAGAACGACCGCGCCCTGAGCCGGGCCCGGCTCAACCGTCTACTGGGCCTGGCCGTGGAGCGCAAACTTCGGGTCAAGGACATCCTCAAGTCGTATCCCGTTGAGGTGGATTTTCAAAAATTCCGCCTGGTGGCCCGGGCCGAGCGGCCCGAGCTGAAGGCGGTGGATCTGCAACTCAAGCAGGCCGACCAGAGCATCACCAAGGCCAAGAGCGGCTATTATCCCGAGGTGAATCTCCGGGCCTCCTACGACTTCACCAGCAACGACGCCACCCTGGGCGACAGCGAGTACAACGACGCCACCAACTGGACCATCACCACCCAGCTGGACTGGGCCTTCTGGGAGTGGGGCCGCACCGCCCACCAGACCAGCCAGCAGCGGGCCGACAAGCGCCGCCTGGAGGCGGTCAAGCAGCAGGTGGAGGACGAGGTGGACCTCCAGGTCAAGGAGGCCACCCTGTTTTTACGCGAGGCCCAGCGCAACATCGTCACCTCCACCACCGGGGTCAAACAGGCGGAGGAGAACTACCGGGTAACCTTTGAACGCTACCGCGAGCAGTTGACCACCAACACCGAACTGCTGGACGCCCAGCTGCTCTTGGCCCAGGCGCGCAACAACTACTACAACGCCCTGGCCACCTTCAACATCGCCGAGGCCCGTCTGCAGCGGGCCATGGGGCGGGGTCTGGCCCGGGTGGGCTACAAAAAACCCCAGCCCGACACCAGCGTCTGGCCATGATCCGCCTGGAACAGGTAACCAAGCTCTATCCCCACCGGAAAGAGCCCGCCCTCAAGCAGGTGAGCCTTAAAATCCCCCCCGGCCAATTCGTATATCTCACCGGCCCTTCCGGCGCGGGCAAGACCACCCTCTTGCGCCTGCTCTACGGAGCCGAGCTGCCCAGTCACGGCCGGGTGGTGGTGGGCGGGGCCGACCTGAGCCGCCTGGCTCCGGGCAAGCTGCCCCTATTGCGCCGCCGCCTGGGCCTGGTGTTCCAGGACTTCCGTCTTTTGCCAGGGCGCAGCGTTTTTGAAAACGTGGCCCTGTCCCTGGAAGTGGCTGGCGTGGCCCGCCGCACCATAGAGCGCCGGGTGGGCGAGGTGCTGGAGCAGGTGAAGCTGGGGGACATGGCCAACGCCCCGGCCGACACCCTGAGCGGCGGCGAGCAGCAGCGGGTGGCCCTGGCCCGGGCCCTGGCTCCGGGGCCGGACCTGATATTGGCCGACGAGCCCACCGGCAACCTGGACCCTGACAACGCCCTGGCCATGATGCGCCTGCTGGTGGGCGACTACGTGGGCGGGGCCACGGTGCTGGTGGCCACCCACGACCCCACCCTGCTCAGCCTGGTGCGCGGGGCCCGCCTGGTGCACTTGGAGCGGGGCCGCTTGGAGGAGGTCGGGTGAGCCGGGTGGGCCGCAAAGCCCTGGGCCGCGCCTGGCGGCAGATGGGCGAGGATATGTGGCTGCAGGCCGTGGCGGTGAGCACCCTCACCGTGGCCCTGGCCATCATGGGAGCCTATCTGACCCTGTGCCTCAACCTGGGCAACGCCGCCTCCCGCCTGCTCACCGGCCCCACCCTGCTGGTGGTGCTCTCGCCCTCGGCCGGGGCCGAGCGCGGCCAGGAGCTGGCCCTGGAGCTGAGCCGTCTGTCCGGGGTGGCCTCCACCCGCTTTGTGAACAAGGACCAGGCCCTGGTGCGCTTCCGGCGGCAACTGGGGCCCCAGGCGCAGCTCTTGGACGACCTGGAGGTGAACCCACTGCCCGACGGGGTGGAGCTGGTGTTGCAACCCGGCGCGGTGGCCGGCCCCCAGCTGGCCGCGCGCATCAAGAACCTGGCCGGAGTGGCCGAGGTGGTCTCGGGCCGGCCCTGGCTCAAACGCCTGGAGCGGGCCCTGGCCGCGGGCGGCGATTTGGCCGTGGCCCTGGGCATCCTGCTTTTTCTGGGCGTGGTGCTGGTGGCCAGCAACACGGTGCGCCTGGCGGTGCACGTGCGCCGCCGCCAGTTGGAGCTGATGGTGCTGGTGGGGGCCAGCTCCTCTTACATGCGCCTGCCCTATCTGGTGGAGGCGGTGTTGCAGGGCATCATGGCCGCCGCCTTGGCCAGCGGGCTCTTGTGGACCCTGTTCAACCTGCTGGCCGCCCCGGCCGCCCTGCCCCTGGGCCTTCGCCTGGGCGAGGTGTTGTCCTTCCCGGGCCTGCTTCCCGTGGCCCTGGCCGCTCTGGCCGTATTGGCCGGGGTGCTGGGCGGTTTCCTGGGAGTGGGCCGCACCCTGCGGCCCCGGGAGATGGTGTGAGGCCCTGGCGTTCGCGCCTGGCCTTGGCCCTGCTTGCGGCGCTCTGCCTGCTCTCCTGGCCCGCCGGGGCCCAGACCCCCCAACAGGCCCGCGAAGAGCTAAGGAGCCGCCTGGTGGCCCTGCTGGACCAGTGGGAGGACGCGGCCCAGGCCATCGCCGGCCAGGAAGAGGCCCTCAAGAGCCTGGAGGCCAGCTACGCCCAGGAGCAATCCGAGGCCCGTGAGCTGCAACAGGTGCAAATGGAAATGGAGGAGCGCCTCCCGGGCGTGCTGGCCGAGGAATCCCATTTGCGCGCCCGCCTGGAGCGCCAGGAGCGCCTGTACTTGCAACAGATCCGCGCCCTGTACCTGCTGGGGGTGGAGAGCGACCAGGGCCTCATGGCCTCGGAGGAGGACTACCGCCGGGTGGCGGCCCGCTCCCGGGCCATAACCTGGCTCTTGGCCGGGCAGCACCAGCGCCTCAATGACCTGCAAGCCGCCCGCCGCCGCCTTACCCACGTGCAGGGCAACCTGGCCCTCAAGTACAACCAGCTGGCCGAGCTGCGGGCCCAGGTGGAGTCCGCCCGCCAGCGCCTGAGAGGCCTGCACGCCCAGCGCAGCGCCCTGCTGGAGGGCATGCAGGCCAAGCGCCTTTCGCTGATCGAGCGGATCGCGGCCATCAAGGAGGCCGAGGCCCGCCTGGCCCGCGCCTTTGCCCTGCCCCCGGAAAACGGGTTTCCCGCCCGCCCCCTGCCCGGAGTGCGCGCCGCCCAGGGCCACTTGAGCCCGCCGGTGCAGGGCCGGTTGCTGGGCCCGCCCGGCAGCCAACAGCAGCCCGGCGTGACCATGCAGGCCAAGCGAGGAGCCCCGGTGCGCGCCCCCTGGGGCGGCCGGGTGGCCTATGCCGGCGAGCTGGGCTGGATGGGCCGGGTGGTGGTTTTGGACCACGGCGAAAAGGTGCACACCGTGCTGGGCCATCTCGGTTCCCTGGCCGTGAGCCAGGGGCAGGTGGTGGCTCCGGGCGAGGTGGTGGGCACCGTGGCCCAGAAGGGGCGCCTGTACCTGGAGGTGCGCCTGGAGGCCAAGGCGGTGGACCCCCGCGCCTGGTTGCGCCTGACCCCTTGACCGCCGGGGAGGCAGAAGATAAATTTATTGTTTATTGCTCTCACCTAGGGGGAGGCTTGCATGCCCGGCCGTTGGTTGCGATACGGAATCTTCCTGATCCTGGTGGTGGCGATCACCGCCTTCATGCTGCCTCAGCTGCGCCAGGCCCCCGCCCAAGCGGCCGAGGACCAGGACTACCGCCGCACCCGCCTGCTCATAGAGGTGATGGAGCAAATCCAGAAGAAGTATGTGGAAAAAAAGACTCCTGACGAGCTTCTCACCGAGGCGATCAAGGGCATGGTCAGCAGTCTCGACCCCCACTCGGCCTATCTGACCCCCGAGGAATACAAGGACCTCCAGGTCGAGACCAAGGGCTCCTTCAGCGGGGTGGGCATCGTCATCTCCATGAAGGACGGCACCCTCACCGTGGTCTCGCCCATCGAGGACACCCCGGCCTTCAAGGCCGGCGTGGAGGCCGGCGACCGCATCATCAAGATAAACGGCAAGCTCACCAAGGGCATGAACCTCATGGACGCGGTCAAGGTGATCCGGGGCCCCAAGGGCTCCAAGGTGACCCTGACCATCCTGCGCGAGGGCATGAGCAAGCTCAAGGACATCTCCATCGTGCGCGACGTGATCCCCATCAAGAGCGTGCGCTACTTCCTGCTGGATGACGGCTACGGCCTGATCCGTTTGGCCAGCTTCCAGGAGAACACCACCGACGACCTGATCGCGGCCCTGAACAAGTTGCAGGACCAGAAGGTGCCCCTCAAGGGCCTGATCATCGATTTGCGCACCAACCCCGGCGGACTGCTCACCGAGGCGGTGAACGTGTCCGACCAGTTCCTGGACAAGGGGCTGATCGTCTCCACCCGGGGCCGCGCGCCGGGCCAGGAGATGGTGTTCAAGGCCACTCCCCACATGACCGCGGGCAACTACCCCATCATCGTGCTGGTCAACCAGGGCTCTGCCTCGGCCAGCGAGATCGTGGCCGGCGCCCTGCAAGACCATCACCGGGCCATGATCCTGGGCACCCCCAGCTTTGGCAAGGGCTCGGTGCAGACCATCCTGCCCCTGGAGGACAAGGGCGCTCTCAAGCTGACCACCGCCCGCTACTACACCCCGGCCGGCCGCTCCATCCAGGCCAAGGGCATCATCCCGGACCTGGAGGTGCCTTTCAAGCCGCCCGCTCCGGCCAAGGCCCCGGAAAAGAACCAGGGGCTCAGGGAGGCCGACCTGCAGGGCGCCATGGCGCCCGAGGACAACCCCAATCCTCCCGCGGTGGACAAGGAGGAAGGGGTCAAGCCCGAGGCCAAGGACAACGGTGACGACCAGGGCTCTTCGGCGGAACCGGCCGGCAAGGACAAGGCCGCCTCGGACAAGGACAAGCTCTACTATCCCAAGGAGCGCCTGTCCAAGGACAACCAGATGATCCGGGCCCTGGACCTTCTGAAGGCCTGGCAGGTCTTCAGCCGCCGCGAGCCGCCGGCCAACTTGCAGGGAGCCCCCAAAGCCGTCAACCAGTGAGTCGTAAGAAAAGCTCCGCCAAACGCCGCCACGTCCAGCGCCGCTCCCTGTGGCTTCTGGCCGTGGCGGCCGTGCTTCTGGCCTTTGGCCTGGGCCTGTGGTGGGGCGGGGGAACCCCTTCCCGGCCACCCCGCAAGACAGCCCAGGCTCCGGCCAAGACCGCGCCTCCCGCGCCACGCGCCAAGATAAAGCCCAAGCCAAGCGTGGCGGCCAAGCCCGCCGCGCCCAAACCCCGGCAGCCAAGCCTGCCCCGGGTGGCTCTGATCATTGACGACATGGGCAACGGCACCAAGCCCTTGGAGCGCCTGCTGGCCCTCAAGATACCCCTCACCGTTTCGGTTTTGCCCCACGCGCCCCAGGCCAAAGCCGTGGCCGCCAAGGCCCGGGCCGCCGGTCTGGGGGTTATGCTGCACCTGCCCATGGAGCCGGTGGGCCCGCACCAGCAGCCGCCGGGACAGGGAATGCTGCGCGTTGGCATGACCACCCCGGAGATACTGGCGGTGCTCAAGATGGATCTGGCCCGGGTGCCCCAGGCCAAGGGGGTCAACAACCACATGGGCTCCCTGTTCAGCCGCAGCGCCGCGCGCATGGAGCCGGTGCTGGCGGAGCTCGACAAGCGCGGCCTGTTTTATATCGACAGCTACACCGCGGCCGATTCCCAGGGCCTGGCCACCGCCCGCCGCCTGGGCCTGGCCACCGCCCGGCGCGACGTGTTTTTGGACCACTCCTCCAAGCAGGCGGACATCGACGCCCAGATGGAGCGCCTGCTCAAGATGGCCCGGGAGCGTGGCGCGGCCATTGCCATAGGCCATCCCCTGCCCTCCACCATGCGGGCCCTGACCCGCTGGACCCCTCGCTTACGCAAGAAGGTTCGCCTGGTGTTGGTGCAAGATCTGGTGAAAAAAGGAAGCTAGAGAAGGGTCGGCACCCAGGCCAGGAGCCGCCACACGGCCAGGGCGTAGAGCCCGGCCAGCAGGTCGTCGGCCACCACCCCCCAGGCGCCGGGCAGGCGCTGCAAGGCCCCCACCCCCAGGGGCTTGACGATATCGAAAATGCGAAACAGGACCAGGGCGGCGACGAGCTGCCAGCCCAGGCTGGTGATGCCCCACATTGCCAGGAGCATGCCCGCCGCCTCGTCGATGACGATCTGACCGGGATCGGGCGAGCCGCCGAACACCCGCTGCCGCAGGGCCATGTGGCTGGACCACAGGGCCAGGGCGATCACCGCGCCGGTGAGCAGGGCATAGGGAGCCCCGCTCAGGGGAGCGCCGCCCAGGGACAGCCACAAGGCGACCAGGCCCGCGACCAGCAGGGAGGCGTAGGTGCCTTGGGCTCCGGGCAGCAGGCCCACCCCCAGGCTGCTCAGCCAAAGATGAAAGGTGCGCAACGGGGCCATACTTCTCCAAGGAGTGCATCTTGCCCCTTCGCATGGGGCCATATGTCTATCATAGCCCCTGAGCGGACCGCTGCACCGGCTTTATTGCCTCCCGGACCGGCAGGCCCCAAGCGCTACAGGCGCAGGGTGCCCATCTTTCGCAGGCTGGGGCTCTTTTGCAAGTCCCGGGGCGTAACGTAGTTGGGATTGGCCCTGGAAAGCTCGAACATGGACCTGGTGTCCAGGGCCGCGATCTGACTGCCCTTGGCTGATTCGTACTCGGCCAGGAAGGTGCGGGCCTCGGCCTGGAAGGAGACCGCCTCCTCGGTGTCCTCGCCCGGCAGCAGCCCGTCGCCCAGCCCCCGGCTGGTCAGGGGACCGCCCGCGAAACGGCTGAGGATGTCGGCCCCCACCACCAGAATCTTGTAATCCTCGCCCGCCTCGTCATAACAGCGAAACACCAGCTCCGAGCAGATCATGGGCTCCCTGCCCCCGTCCGTGATGCTGGTTATGATGTCCGCGGCCGACTCCAGCAGGTTGCGCATGATCATGGCCAGGCCCGGCGCCAGGCCAAAGGGCGGCCTGCGGGTGGCAGCCAGGATGGCCAGGAGCAGGAGCTGCTCATAACCGTAGCGCTCCCGGTGCTCCTCGTAGTGATGGATATTTTCCAATACCGGATCGCCGGGCAACTGGGGCGAGCCCAGGACCGCGTTGTCCTCGGATTTGTAGCGGTACACGTCCACGTAGGTGGCCCCGGCCACGCTCTTGGCAAGCTCTTGGTACTCCACCCCGCTGCCCACCGCCTCCAAGACCCGCCCGCCGGCGAAGATCCCGGCATGAGAATAGTCCCCCCCGTCAAAGAGCCGGACCAGCTTGGAGATGAAATTCTTGCCATGATAGAGCAGCACGTCGCCATCATGGAGATCAGCCGTTGCGATAAACTCAGACATAATACGCCCCCCTTTAAACACGTCCTTGAATGGTGCCCAGGGCCGCACCGCGCCCCTTCCGCCGGGCGGCGAACTGATCATGCTGCTTTCTTGTGCTGGTTTGGCTTCCCCCCCGGAAGGCCATGGGCGCGGCGCTTGCCGCCCTTTTGCCTGCACGTTAACCTTGGCGTCCCAGGCATGTCAAGATAGCGGACGCACTGGTTCAGTCTGCCCGCTTGCGCGCGCCATGATGCTGATTTATGCTTTTTACAGCCCTTTAAACTTTCATGCCCCGCAGCGTGAGGAGACCATGACCGGAGCCTGGATCATCGCCATCGCCGCCCTGATCGACGCCTTGATCGGCGACCCGCCCACTTGGCCCCATCTGGTGCGCTACATGGGCCGGACCGTGAGCGGGCTGGACCGCTTTTTCCGCTCCTGGTGCTTTTCGCCCACGGACCTCCGGGTGGGCGGGGCGATCATGGTGCTGGCCGTGGCCGGCGGCTTCGCCCTGGCAACCGAGGCCCTGCTCCTGCTCTGCCTCTGGTTGGCCGAGCCCCTGTATTGGCTGGCGGCCCTGGTCCTGGCCTGGCAATGCCTTTCCGCCGGGCAGCTCTGGCGCGAGGCCCGGGTGGTGCTGGACACCCTCAACGCGGGGGACCTGGTCTATGCCCAGGGCCAGCTGGCCATGATCGTGGGGCGCGACACCAGCCGCCTGGACGAGGAAGGGGTGCGCCGCGCGGTGGTGGAGACCGTGGCCGAGAGCTTCAACGACGGGGTGGTGGCCCCGCTTTTCTATCTGGTGATCGGCGGGCCGGTGGCCGCGGTGGCCTACAAGGCGGTGAACACCATGGATTCCATGGTGGGCTACCGCAACGATGCCTATCGCGACCTGGGCTGGGCCGCGGCCCGTATCGACGACCTGGCGGGCTGGATCCCGGCCCGGCTAAGCGCTCTGCTGCTGGTGGCGGCCTGCCCCCTGCTGGGGCTCAGCGCCAGCCGGGCCTGGCAGGTGATGCGCGCCGACCACGCGGCCCACAAGAGCCCCAACGCGGCCTGGCCCGAGGCGGCCGCGGCCGGCGCTTTGGGAGTGATTTTGGGAGGCCCCAACTACTACGGCGGACGCCTGGTGGACAAGCCCTGGATCAATGCCAAGGGAGGGCCGGTGTCGCCGGGGGACGGCTACTACTGCCTGCGCCTGATCCAGGTGGCCTTTTTGCTGGCCACGGCGGCCTCGTTCCTGGCCGCCTGGGCTTTGGGCTGGTGGGCCTAGGCTCCTGTGCGGCCCACCCGGACGGCGGGTTGTTCTCTCACGCTCTCTTGGCGCTCAGCCTAATCTCCGGCGGTTTCATGAGCGCCTTTTTCACGGTGCACTGGTTGGCCACCCGCACCACCGCCTTTTCATAACGGGCCGGAAACTCGGGCGGCAGGATTATCTCCATTTCAATGGCGTCGTTGCCCTGACCTTCGGGGTCGGGCACGGTGCGCTGCACCATGTACAGGCCCTCGGTGGAGATGCGGCGGGTCTGGCAAAAACTGAGCACGTAAAAGCCGGCGCAGGTGGCCAGGGAGGCCAGGAACAGGTCAAAGGGCGCCGGAGCGCTGTTCTGGCCGCCAAAGGAAGGCGGCTGATCGGTCTTGACCTCGAACTTGTCCCACAGCGCCCTCACCTCGGCTCCCGGTCCCAGTTCAACTCTCATTTCCATAGGTGCGACTCCCATCGGCTGAGCAAATGAACCCTCACGGTCTTTGTTTGTAGCAGAAAAGGCCCATAAATGGCAGGCGTTTGTTCGCGCCCCTTGGCCTGGGGAGGCCTGGCGTGGTAAGCATAAGCGGGGCCTTGCGCGTAGGTCCCGCCGTATTATGGGGAGGTTGCATCTTGGATCCACAACCGGCCTATGGGCGCAAGGAACGCTTTAAGTTCTGGCTGGCCTCCCAAGTGGCCGCCCGTCTGTTGCGCCTGTTGTTTCGCACCTGCCGCAACCGCATCCTGCGCCCCGATCTGGTGGAAAAGTTCTTTGACGCGGGCAAGCCGGGCATCGGGGTGACCTGGCACCGGGGAGCCATCTACTTCCTGTATTTCTTCGGAGCCCAACATCCGGCCATCATGATCAGCCGCTCACGGGATGGTGAATATTTGGCCCGCTACCTTAAAATCATGGGCGGGGTGCCGGTGCGCGGCTCCTCCAGCCGGGGCGGCCTGGCCGCGCTCAAGGAAATGGCCGATTACCTGCGCGACCACCCGGACGGCTACGCGGCCACCGTGGCCGACGGCCCCCGAGGGCCCAGCTGCCGGGCCAAGAAGGGCATGATCGCCCTGGCCGCGCGCACCGGCCTGCCCTTGGTGCCCATGATGTGGTCGTCCAACCAGGTGTGGGTGCTAAAAAAGACCTGGGACCGCACCATGATCCCCAAGCCATTCGCCAAGGTGGTGCTCACCGCGGGGCGGGAGTTCCACTATCCTCCGGACATCAAGGGCGAGGAGCTGGAACAGGCCCGCCAGGAGCTGGAGGACGAACTCAACCGCATCAAGGACGAGCTGGACGCCATCACCGGCTACAAGGAGCCGGCATGAGCAAGCGGCGCAAAACAGGCAAACCGCGCGGCCCGCGCAAGGCCCCTTCCCGCCAACCCCGGCGGCCCCAGCAGGATCAGGGCCCCTTCAACCCCCGGGTCAATGCCAAGCTGAAGCCCATCCTGGCCGAGGTGGGGGTGCCCGATGACGCGCCCTTCGTGCCCGACCCCTTCCAGGTCGAGGCGGTGGAAACCCTGGCCAAGCAGGACGTGGTGGTCAGCGCGCCCACGGGCAGCGGCAAGACCTGGATCGCGGAGCAGGCCATTGCCAAGGCCCTGGCCGCCGGCCAGCGGGCCTGGTACGCCAGCCCCCTCAAAGCCCTGTCCAACGCCAAGCTGGCCGAGTTCGGAGAGATATTCGGGCCGGAAAACGTGGGCATCCTCACCGGCGACCGCAAGGAGAACCTGGGCGCCCCGCTCCTGGTGGGCACCACCGAAATCTTAAGAAACCAGCTATACGACGCCATGCACCGGGGCATGGACCTGGACTCCGGGCTGGTGGTGCTGGACGAGGCCCACTTTTTGGGCGACCCGGACCGGGGGGTGGTCTGGGAAGAGGTGATCATCTATCTGCCGGTCAGGGTGCGCCTGCTGCTCCTGTCGGCCACCGTGGCCAACGCCTCCCAGATCGCCCGCTGGCTGGAGTTCGTGCGCGACGAGCCCTGCGCCACGGTGATCAGCAACCAGCGGCCCGTTCCCCTGTATCCCATCTTCATGCTGCCCGATGGCGAGCTGACCCCGCTCAAGACCAAGCGCGGCCTGTTCGGCAAGGTGCAGAACTTCGTGGAAAACGAGGGCAAGCGCCGCCGGGGCGGCTGGCAGGGCACCCATCTGCCGCCTTTCCAAAGGGTGCTGGCCAGCCTGGACAACGCCGGTCTGCTGCCGGCCATCTTCTTCCTGAAGTCCCGCTCCGACTGCGACACTGCCCTGAGCCACGTGGCCGGGGCCAGGCTGCAAGCCGATCCCGAGGGGAGGGAGCGCCTCAACCAGGAGCTGGACGCCTGGATGGAGGCCTATCCTTTCCTGGCCGGGCAGGAGCAGGTCGAGAAGATCCGCCAGGTGCAGGCGGCCAGCCACCACGCCGGGCACCTGCCCCTGGAAAAGCTTTTGGTGGAGCGCCTGATGCAAAAGGGACTGCTCAAGGCCATCTTCTCCACCAGCACCGTGGCCGCGGGAGTGAACTTCCCGGCCCGCACCGTGGTCATCACCCAGAGCGACCGCTTCAACGGCCGCGAGTTCGTGGAGCTAAAAGCCACGGACCTGTTGCAGATGACCGGGCGAGCCGGACGCCGGGGCATGGACGAGATCGGCTTCGCCTGCGCGGTGCCCGGGCCTTTCAACGACATCCCCCTGGTGGCTTCCCTGCTGACCTCCGAGCCAGAGCCCATCGAAAGCCAGTTGCATATCAACTTCTCCATGGTGCTCAACCTGCTGTTGTCCCAACGCCCGGCCGAGGTCAAGAAGATGCTGGGCATGTCCTTGGCCACCTTCCAGCGCCTGGAGCGCACCGGGGGCAAGCCGCGCACCGGAGCCGGGCCCCAGCGGGCCTTGAAGGCCCTGGCCCAGGAGCTGGACGGCACCGATTGCCCCGGGCCCGAGGAGGCGGTGGTGCGGCGCAGGCGGCGGCGGCAACTGGAGGCCCTGCGCCAACGACTCAAGCGCGAGCTGAAAAAAGACGGTGCCGGCCTCTGGGGAGCCCTGAGCCGGGGACGGGTGTTCATGGACATGTACGGCGCGCCCTGGGCGGTGCTCCGCCGCGAGACCAGCGGCAAGGAGCGCGGGGTGCTGGCCGTGGGTCTGGAGCAGGATCGCCGCTTGACCCGGGGGCGTCCCCGCTTGCAGTTCATCTCCATGGAGGAAGTGGCCGGGGTGTTCCAGGAAGAGCTGAGCCTGCCCCAGGCCGGCGGCGGACGGGCCCTGGCCGGGGCGGTTATGGAGCAGGCCCCGGAACGGCCCACCCCCTTGGGCGCCCCCCAGATAGAACAACTGGCCGCCCAAGAATCAGCCGAAACCGCCGAACGCCTGGCTGACGTGGAGCAAGAGCTCTCGGGTCTGGTGTGCCTGTCCTGTCCGGTCGAGGCGGATTGCCGCACCGAAAAAAAGGGCCTGGGCAAGCTACTCAACCAGGCCGAGGCGCTCATGGCCGAGGTGGCCCAGGAGAGCCACGCCTTTTGGTACGACTTCGTGCGCCATCTGGAGTTCCTCAGGGCCGAGGGCTTTGCCGATCCCCAGGGGCGTTTGACCGACGACGGCCTGTGGGCCAGCCAACTACGTCTGGACCAGCCGGTGCTCATCGCCGAGGCCATCCGCCAGGGAGCCCTGCCCCAGCAGGATCCGGTGCTCCTGGCAGGGCTCATCGCCCTGTTCGTGGACGAGCGCGAACCCGAGTCAGCCCCGGCGGTGCCGCCAAGGCTGCGCAGCGCCCTGGCTGGCCTGAAACAGGCCCTGGACCCCATGATGGACCGGCTCCGGCAGTGGGGCTTCACCACCCCGGTGCTGCCCCATTCGGCCTCGGCCGCGGTGTATTCCTGGTGCCAACTGGCTCCCTTTGAGCAGGTGGTGCCGCTATACGGCAGCGCGGAGGGCGATCTGGCCCAGCTCATCTACCGCACGGCGGACAATTTGCGCCAGATTATTTCCCTCAAGGACACCCATCCCCATCTGGCCGAAACCGCCCGCGATGCGGTGGAGCTTTTATTGCGGCCGCCGGTGGTGGTTCCCACCTAAAAAATTCAGTCAGTTGCGCCTCGGTGTTAAATATTGCAACACTAAGGCGTCGACATTTGTTACTTTTTTCTTTAAGTTTTGTTCAAATTTGTGATAATAGGCACCTAGATATATGGCGCTGCTGGCGGCAATTTTTTTGTTTGTGGCTGGCGGCGATTGTTATAGAGTTTGACAGCTTGTAATCAATATCACATATCCCCTGCGCCCTTGGTTAGGGCGGACCAGGAGGGGAGGATCAAGAAGCCATGTCTCATGATTCCGACCATCACGGCGGCGACGAGGGCAGCCTAAAAGGGCGCATGCTCTGGCTGGGCATCGGGGTGGCCATATTTTTGGTGGTGGGCTTTGTAATGCCCACCCCCGAGAGCGTTTTGCAGGTAGTGCAAGAAGGCGGCTTTGCCCAGAAGATGATCGATTGGCACATCGCCACCAGCCCGGCCGAGGCGGCCCACAAGACCATGCTGGTGCTGGGCATCATCCCCATGGCGGTCATCTTCTTCGCCACCGAGGCCATTCCCATCGGCCTCACCGGCGTGCTAATGCCCATCCTGGCCTACTTCCTGGAGCTGCTGCCCTCTTCCATGGTGGGCAAGACCTTTGCCGGCGATGCCCCCATGTTCCTGTTGGGCGTGCTGGCCATGGGCGTGGCCGTGGTGGACGTGGGGTTGCACAAGCGCCTGGCTGCATGGCTTTTGGGCTGGACCAAGGGCTTCATGGTGCCGGTGTTCGTGCTGTGCATCTCCATGGCCGTGGTGGGCAGCTTCATCTCGGCCCACGCCATGTGCGCCTTCATGACCCCGGTGATGATGGCGGTCTATCTGGGCGCGGTGGCGGCCAATTCCAAGCCCGGCGGGCCCATAGAGCATGACCCCGCCCTGGCCAAGTTCCTTTTGTTCTCGCTGTGTTTCGCGCTCAACGTGGGCGGAGTGGGCAGCCCGGCCGCCGGCGGCCGCAACGTGATCATGATGGGGTTCTGGGACGAGTACAACGTGCCCATGGACTTCTTCACCTGGATGAAGTACGGCCTGCCCCTGGTTCCGGTCATGGGCTTTTTGGTGGCCCTGTACATGACCGTCCTGTTCAAGCGCAAGATCAAGACCACCGACCTGACCCCGGGCCTCAAGGCCATCAAGGACGAGACCAAGCGCATGGGGTCCATGAGCTACGCCGAATACGTGACCTTCGGCATGCTGCTTCTCATTCTGGTCTTGTGGATCTTCGGAGGCCACGACCTGGGCCTGGGCGGGCCTTCCCTGCTGGCCCTGCTCATCCCGGTGATCTTCCGCACCACCGACTGGCGCAAGATCCTGGGGGGCATCTCCTGGGACGCCTGGTTCATGTACTGCGGCGCCCTGACCCTGGGCGCCCTGCTCAAGGAAACCGGTGCGGCCATGTGGCTGGCCCAGACCTTCCTGGTCGCCCTGGAATCTGTGGGCATGGCCGAGGGCTTCGGCCTGTGGGTGGGCATGAGCGGGCTGTCGGGACTGATGACCAACTTCATGTCCGACGCGGGCACCACCGCCCTGCTGGGCCCCATCGTCATCCCCATGGGCATCATGACCCAGGTGCCCGGCGAGCCTTGGGCCGTGGGCCTGGCCGTGGCCTTTGCCACCAGCTTCGCCCACTTCCTGATCGTGGGCACTCCCAACAACGCCATCGTCTACGGCCTGGGGATATACCCCGACACCGGCCAGCGGGCCATCCACCCCACCGACTTCATCAAGTACGGCTTCGTGCTGTGGCTCATCTGCATGGCCGTGGTTTGGGTGGTCGGCTTCATATTCATCTACAACGTGGTGGGCTTCCCGGACAGCATCCTGCCCACCGCCACCGAGGCCATGAAGGCGGTGGGCCAGTAGGCGGCTGGTTTACCTGGGACCGGGGATGCCACAATAAAGCTAATAGGCGCGTCAGGCACGGGGGCTCCTCCGGGAGCCCCGCCCGGCGCGCATAAGGCACAAGGAAGGTTGCCATGAAGAACCAAATCTTGAAGGACCTGATGGTTCCTCTGGAGGAATACGCCTGCGTGGGCCCGGAGGCCACTTTGCAGGAGGCGGTTGCCATTCTGGAGGAATCGTGGCAACGGGGCCGCGGCGGCAAGTTCAAACACCGGGCCATCCTGGTTCTCAACCCGGCCGGGGAGGTCGTGGGCAAGATAAGCCACTGGGACCTGTTGCAGTCCCTGGAGCCCAAGTATCGCCAGATCGGCGATTTGGACCGTCTGAGCCACTTCGGGCTCAACGTCGGCTTCATGAAATCCATGGTGGACAAGGAAGAGCTCTGGAACGACCCCTGGGAGTTCATGTGCTCGCGCACCGCCAACTTGCTGGCCAAGGACGCCATGCGCCCCCTGGGGCCGGACGACTTCGTGGACGAGCAGGACACCCTGGCCCACGCGGTGCACCTGCTGGTCATGGGCCGCAAGCTCTCGGTGCTGGTGCGCCGGGGCAACAAGGTGGTGGGCATCCTGCGCATCGTGGACGTGTGCGACAGCATATGCGAACGCCTCAAGTCCTGCGCCATCTGAGCCGGCGAAACACTTTGCAATAAACAAGGGAGGGCCGCTCGGGCCCTCCCCTTTTTTTGTGGAATCCGGGAGCTGTTTTAGAAGATGGCCTCGGCGAACTCGGCCGGGTCGAAGGGCTTCAGGTCTTCCATTCCCTCGCCCAGGCCGGCGAAGCAGATGGGCAGGCCCAACTCACCGGCTATGGCCACCACCACCCCGCCCTTGGCCGTGCCGTCGAGCTTGGTGAGCACCAGGCCGGTCAGCGGCACCGCCTGGTTGAACAGCTTGGCCTGCTGCAAGGCGTTCTGGCCGGTGGTGGCGTCCAGCACCAGGAGCACCTCGTGGGGCGCGCCCTCTAGCTTCTTGCCCAGCACCCGGTGAATTTTCTTGAGTTCCTCCATGAGGTTGACCTTGGTGTGCAGGCGGCCGGCGGTGTCCACGATTACCAAGTCGCGCCCCCTATTGAGCGCCGCCTCCACCGCGTCAAAGGCCACAGCCGAGGGGTCGGCCCCTTCCTGCCCGCCCACCACGTCGCAGCCCGCTTTTTGGGCCCACAGGGTCAGCTGTTCGCTGGCCGCCGCGCGGAAGGTGTCGCCCGCGCCCAGGAGCACCGAGCGGCCTTCGCCCTTGAAGCGGTGGGCCAGCTTGCCGATGGTGGTGGTCTTGCCCACCCCGTTGACCCCCACCACCATGATCACGTGGGGGGCGTTGTCCCGGGAAGGCGCTTCGGCCACCTCGGAGAGCACCTCGGCGATGCCCGAGGCCAGGGCCTTTTTGAGGGCCTCGGCGTCCTTGAGCTCCTTGCGGGCCACCTGGCCCCGGAGCTGCTCGATGAGCTTAAGCGAGGTCTGCACTCCCAGGTCGGCGGTGACCAGCACCTCTTCCAACTCGTCCAGGAGATCGTCGTCGATCTTCTTGCCCAGGGTGATGCGGTCGATGGACCCGCCGATCTTGTCGCGGGTCTTTTTGAGGCGCGCACCCAGACGGCCCCATAGGCCTTGCCTGGGCTCTTGCTCATCCCCGGACAAAGGCTCGGGCTCTGTTTCCGGTTCTGGTTCGGGCGCCGGTTCTGGTTCGGGCAGGGGCTCCGGCTCCGCGGACGGCTCGGGCTCGGGTCGGGCCTCTTCCAAGACCGTGGCCTGAGCCTCGGGCTCGGGCGCTGGTTCGGTTTCCCCGCCCTCGCCTTCCGGGGCGGCCTCTTCCTGGGCCTCCACGGACTGGGGAGCTTCTTCGGGCGGGTCTTTTTCTTTTTTGTTTTTCTTGCGCCAGAAGGCCATGCTGCTCAAAACCTTGCGAACTGTAGTTGGAGACGAAACGCCGATGGGTTTGGCGCAACTCTAGTCAGAGGCGGCCCGGGCGTCAAGGGCGGAGGCGGCGGGCCAGGGCGAATAAGCGCGGCCCCTGTAAAAAGGATAGGGGCGGGATGAACCCCGCCCCCACTTCAGGCTTGTTTAGAATCCTTGGCGCGCCCCTAGGCGCCCTGCCCTCGCCCGCCGCTCAGGCGGCCAGGGACTCGCCCTGCTCCAGGGTGACCGAGAGCACCTTGCTCACGCCCTTCTGCTCCATGGTCACGCCGTAGAGGGTGCCCATGATCTCCATGGTGGAGCGGGAGTGGGTGATCATGAGTATCTGGGAGCGCCGCGAAAGCTGCTGCAGCAGATCCAGGAAGCGGCCGGTGTTGGCCTCGTCCAGGGGCGCGTCCACCTCGTCCAGGATGCAGAAGGGGGCGGGCCGGATGAGGAACAGGGCGAAGAGCACCGCCACCGCGCTCATGGCCTTTTCGCCACCGGACAGGGAGTCCAGGTGCTTCACCTTCTTGCCGGGCAGCTCCACCATGAGGTGCAGGCCCGCGTCCAGGGGGTCCAGGCCCTCTTCCAGGATGAGCTTGGCGTTGCCCCCGCCGAAGAGCACCTGGAACACGCCGTCCAGGCGCTTGTTCACCTGCTCCAGGGTCTCCAGGAAGCGGCCCCGGGTGGTGCGGTTGATCTTGCGGATGGCCGAGCGCAGATCCTCCAGGGATGCTTCCAGGTCGGCCTTCTGCTCGGTGAGGAAGGTGTGGCGCTCCTCCAGGGCGGCATGCTCGCTGATGGCCTCCAGGTTCACCGGGCCCAGGCGGTTGAGACGCTTGCGCAGGCGCTCCAGCTTTTCCTTGCTGGAGTCCAGGTCGAACTTGTCCTGGGGCAGGAATTCGCGGAAACGCACGGCCAGCTCCACCCGGCAGCGCTCCATGGTCTGCTCGGCCACCTGCTCGCGCTTGAGCTCCAGCTCCCGCCGCCGCCAGGCCAGCTCCTGGTTGGAGTTTTCAGCCTGCTTCAGCTCGGCCCGGGCCCGTTTTAGCTCGCCCTCCAGCTGGCCGGTGCGCGATTGGGCCAGGCCCAGCACCTCCTGGGCCCGCTTGAGCCCGGCCTCCTGGCGGTCCAACTCAGCGTAGAGCCCGCCCAGGCCCTCCTGCTCGCGCTCGCGGCGGCTGGTGGCCTCGGTCAGCTGGGCGGCGGTCTGCTCTAACTCGCGGCCCAGGGCCAGCACCCGGGCGGTGGCGCGGTCCATCTCCTGCTGCAAGCGGTTGGCCTCGCGCTGGGCCTGGTCGGTCTGGCTGGCCGTGGCCTGGGCGGCCAGTTTTACCTCGCCCTCGGAGTGGCGGGCCTCTTCCAGCTCGGAGCGGGCCAGTTGCAGCTCCTCGCGGGCCAGCTCCAGGGCTTCTTCCAATTCATCGTCGCGGCCGCTGAGCTGCTCGGCCTGGGCGGTGAGCTGGTCGCTCTCCGCGTCCAGGTGACGAAGCTCGCCCTGGGTCTCGTCGCTCTCGAACTGCAGGGCCTCCAAGCGGCGGCGGGCCCCGGCGGCCTCCTGCTCGGCCCGGGCCAGGTCGCGCTCCAGGCCGGCCAGTTGATCCTGACGGGCCTGTTGTTCCTCGGCCAGGGCGCCCACCTCCGCCTCGGCGCCGGCCAGGGCGGCCTCGGCCGAACGGCGGCGGTCTGTCGCCTTTTCGGCCTCCTGCTCTGCCTGGGCCAGCTCCTCGCGGCGCGAGGCCAGTTCGTTGCGCCGGGTCAGCACCGACTCGCCCGCGCTGCCGCCCACCGTGGCCAGGCCGGGACGATCCAGGCGTTGCCCGCCCGGGCTCACCACCACCTGGCCCGGGGTCAAAGAGCGCCCCGACCGCCAGGCGGCTTCCAAATCTTGGCACCAGCCGGCCCCGGCCAGCAGATGCACCAGAGGCTCGAAACCGGGCTCGGGTTTGACCAGCCCGGACAGGGGCTGAGAGTTCTGGGGAGCGCTCCAGCCGTTGGAGGCCAGCTCGGCCAGGGCCACCACCCGAAGGCGTCCCAGGCCCTTTTCGCCGGCCCAGACGGCCAGGGCCAGGGCTTGGTCTCCATCGGCCACCACCACGGCCTGCAAGTCCAGGCCCAGCACCGACTCCACCAGGTCCTCGCGGCCCGGCTGCACGTTTAGCTTTTCGGCCACCACCCCCTGCACTGCGGCCGGGGGACCGCCCTGGGCCGCGGCCTCCAAAACCTTGCGCACCCCGGCCCCGGCCCAGTCGTGGGACTCCAGGCTCAGAGCCATGGCGTCCACCGCAGCGCTCAGGTCGTAGCGGCGGCGGGTGGCCTCTTCCTCGGCCCGCCGCAGGGCGGCCAATTCGGCGGTGAGCTCCTTGAAGCGGGCCTTGCCCCGGGCCAGGTCCACGGCGGCCTCTTCCAGGGCCTCGCGCAGGCGCTCCGTCTCCTGGCGGCGTCCCTCCAGGGCCTGGGACGCCTCGGCCTCTTGGCTGGCCTGCTGGCTGCGCTGGGCCTCCTGCTGGGCGGCGCGGCGCTGCAGATCGGCCCTGCGGCGCTCCAGGTCGCCCAGGCGGTTCTTGATCTGGCTCAGGCGGCTCATGGCGTCCACCAGCTCGGCCTTGGCAAGGTCCACCGACTCCTCGGCGGCGGCTAGGGCCTCCTGGCGCATGGCCACCGACTGGGAGGCCTCGCCCACGGCCAGCTCGCTCTCGCGCTTGCTGCCCTCGGCGGCGGCCAGCACCCGGCGGGCCTGGTTGAGCTCTGTCTGGCTGGTGCCCAGGGTGCGCTTGAGCTCCACCCGCTCGGCCTCCAGGCGCTCGGACTGGCGCTTGAGGTTCTCGGCCTCGCGGCCCAACAGGATCAGCTCGTTCTCGGCCTTTTGGATGGCTCCCTGGGCCTCCAGACGCCGGGCCCCGGAGTCGCGGATTTCCTCCTCGGCTTCCAACAGCTCCAGGCGGGCGGTCTCCAGGTCCGCCTCCAGGCCGGCCAGGCGCTGCCCGGCCAGTTCCAGGCTGGTGCCCGCGGCCTCGGACTCGGCCGACACCTCGGTGATCTCCTCGGTGAACTGGCGGTACTCGAAGCTGGAGACGCTGAGGTCCAGGTCCCGGATCTGGTCGCGCAGCTCCTTGTGGCGCTGGGCCTTTTTGGCCTGGCGCTTGAGGCGCTCCATCTGGGTGGCCACCTCGGTCATAATGTCGTTGAGCCGGTTGAGATTGTCCTTGGTGCCCTGCATCTTGCGCAGGCTCACCTTTTTTTGGCTCTTGTAGCGGGTGATGCCAGCCGCTTCTTCCACCCAGAGGCGGCGCTCCTCGGGCTTGGCCTCGATAAAGGCGGCCACCCGGCCCTGCTCGATGATGGCATAGGCCCGGTTGCCCAGGCCGGTGTCCATAAGCACCTGCTGGATGTCCTTCAAGCGGCAAGGCATCTTGTTGATCAGGTATTCGCTGTCCCCGTTGCGGTACAAGCGGCGGGTCACCATGATCTCGGCCAGTCCGGCATAGGGCTCGGCGGTGACGCTGCCATCGTTCTCAAAAACGATGTTCACCTCGGCCATGCCGGCCGGCTTGCGGTTGTCGGCTCCATTGAAGATCACGTCTTCCATGGAAGAGCCGCGCAACTGCTTGGCCGACTGCTCGCCCAGGGCCCAGCGCACCGCGTCCACCACATTGGACTTGCCGCAGCCATTGGGCCCCACCACGGCGGACATGCCCTCGGGAATGTCCACCAGGGTGCGGTCGGCGAATGATTTAAAACCAATGATGTCCAGGCGTCGGACCTTCATGGGCACCCCACGCTAGAGTTCACTCATAATTAACAAATGAGGGTGTTTTAGTCAATGGGCAACACAACATTGTGTGTATCGCCCTGAGTGACACAACAAGATGTAGGGTATGGGGATTTTTCGTTTTTTGGCTTTAGTGCACCGGAGCGGGCCCTTTGGTTTTTTTCAGGGGCGCTTGCGGTGCACCGCCAAAAGGGCTCCCACCGCTGCGGCCAGGGGGTCGCGCAGGTTTCCGGTGTCTAGCCACACCTGGAGGGGCGGAGCCACGCGCACCTGGGCCACCTCCCCGTTATCACCGAGGAAATGGTACTCAGACGGCATCTGGGCCCCCACGGTCTCCACGGCGACCACGCCCTTGGCCCGCACCCGGATGGTCTGGGACGCCCCGTCGCTCAGGCCTCCCTGCACCTTGGGGTCGGCCAGCAAACCCTGGTCCTTCCACTTGGATGGCGGGGCGTAAAGGCTCATGTGCCAGGTTCTGCCCTTGCCCGCCGGGCGCAGGATGCAGGCCAGGGCCTTGCTGTGGGTGGGGTCCAGGGCGAAGCCGTAACCCATTAAGGTTCCCACGTTCAGGGGCATGCCGGTCTTGTCTCCGCCCAGGGCGCAGACACAGTGCCAGTCTTGATCTCCGCCGCTCAGGGCGAAGCTGAAGGCCTGAGTCATGGTCAGGCCCCGCCGTCCCACGAAGCGCCAGTCAGCCTGGTTGACCTTTTCAGGTTGAATGGCGTTGACCCGGTAAGAGCCGAAAACTATGTCGCCTTCGTAGCCCTCCCCGCTGGGCTGGCTCACCGCCAGCGGCGCGCCCAGGCCGGAGGCGGGCGGCTGGGTCTGGGTCTGGTTGCCGGCATTGGCGCAGGCGGCCAACAAGGCCAGGGCGGCCATGAGGATCAGGGCCAGGCAAAGATGAAGGCGCTTGGTCATGGTTTGCTTCCGGTCCTAGTTTTTGCGGTCCACGTTTTGATGGAGCAGCAGGGCGGCCGAGGCCGCGGCCAGGGCGTCTGCGTCGGGTGAATGGGGCAGCCACAGGACCCCGTTGTTGATCACCTGCACCGCGGCCACCGGGCCGCTGGTGCTGGTATGCACCGAGAATACATAGCCCGTGGGCTCGGAAAGCGGGATGCTGCTGCCCTCCAGCTTGTCGGTCCCCTGCACGGTTATGGTCAGCTTGGGCCCCACCAGCAGGCCCTGCATGGGCTCCCCGGAGCGGCCCGAGGCGGCCAGGGCCATGCGCCACAGGTCGCCCGTGGGGCTTTTGAGCGAGCAGGCCAGGGTCTGGCCGGCCCCCAGCTCCCAGGTTAGCTTGCCGCCGCCCACCATGCCCTCCAGCACCTGCTGATTCACGTTGGTGGCGCAGTTGCATTGCCAGGGCTTTTTGCCCTTTTTTGTGACGGCGTACTGATAGGACTGCTCGGCCTTGTAGCTTTCGTAGATCATGAAGCCCCAGGCCGTGGACTCGGTCCAGCCTCGCTGCACCTGGCTCACCTGGTAGGGGCCGAAGTCAAAGGGCGAGTCCCAGCCGATGATCCGGGTCTGCTCCACCTTCATGGTCTGGGCGGCCACGCTTAAATCGGTGGGCACGGCCATGCTCGCCTCTTTGCAGGCGAACGCGAACATCAACAGGCACAGAATCGACAAGAGCGGCAAAAAGCGGCGCAACATGAAAGACCTCCCGGCCAGCTTTGGGCGACTTAATGATTCTGCCACGCTGGGCCCGACATTTGAAGGGGCTTGTGCGTTGCTTGGCGGCGAGGTCCGCGCCCGGAAAAAATTTGCTTGGAGTCGCCAGGATACCCAACTTATTCAGTAGAATTTGTTGGCGCCGTGGAGTGGGATGTCTCGGCAAGAGATGGCGAGTTTAGGCTGAACTGGAGGATTCCGTGACAAGAATGATCATCGTGGCCCTGGTCCTGGGCATTTGCCTGGCTCTGACATCCGCTGGCCCCGTGGCGGCGCAGGAAAGAGCCAGTTGCGCCGACTTGGAGCAAATGGCCAGCACCCTGGATCAGGCGGCCGAGTCCCTGGTCAAGGTGGGCGGCATCGAACAAGGCAGCGAGCTTGACAAGAACCTGGGCAAGCTTTCCAATGCCCTGGCCGATGTGGCCAATGCCGAGCAGAACCAGGACCTCATCGACGCGGTGAATCTAATGGGCGTCTCCTGGGAAAAGAGCGACTGGGAGAACATGAAGGAGGGCCTGGACCAGGTGATCGAGGCGCTGGACGAGATCATAAAGCGGGACTGCGGCTAGAGCGGTCGATTTAGCCAAAACGGCCCGGGGAGCCCGAGGCTCTCCGGGCCTTTGTTTTGGCGTGGCTTGACGCGGGCGGCCCCTGCAATGGACAATCCCAAGGCCGCACGATCCAAGAACTTCGGACGGCCGGGAGGACGAATGCTGAGACAAGAACAGATAATGGACAAGGCCCGCGAGCTGGGTTTCGCGGACGTGGGCATTACCACGGCCGAGCCTTTTGACCAGCAGGTGGAGATCCTCAAGCAGCGGCGCGACGAGTACGCCTGGACCAAGGCCGCGGGGCTGAACCTCACCGGCGGCGTCGATCCGGCCAAGGCCCTGCCCGGCGCGCGCAGCGTCATCGTTCTCTTGGAGCTCTACTTCAAGCAGGCCTACCCCCGGGAGCTGGAGCCCTTTTTCGGGCGTTGCTATTTGGACGACGACCGGGTTACCAAGGACGGCCTGGCCGTGCGCATCCGGGCCTTCCGCTCCTTTCTGGAAGAAAACGGGATCAAGGCCAAGTTCCCCCACCATCTGCCTCAACGCCCGGCCGCCGCCCGGGCCGGACTGGGCGACTACGGAAAGAACTGCCTGCTCTATGCCAAGAACTGCGCGCGGGGCGGCTCCTGGGTGCTGCCCCTGCCCCTGGTGGTGGACGCGGAATTCACCCCGGGCGAACCCAGCATGGAGGTGGGCTGCCCGGACTGGTGCAAGAACGCCTGCCTCACCGCCTGCCCCACCGGCGCGCTCAGAGGCCCCCGCAATCTGGACCCCCGGCGCTGCATCAGCTACCTCACCTACTTCGGTCAGGGGCTCACCCCGCGAGATCTGCGCGAGCCCATGGGCCTGTACGTGTACGGCTGCGACCGCTGCCAGAACGTGTGCCCGCGCAACGCGCCCTGGCTGGCCGCGGACCTGGAGCCCAATCCCCGCGCGGCGGCCAAGGCGGGCGACTTCGACCTGGTCAAGCTCCTGGCCATGGACGTGCCCTATTTCAAGGGCCGCATCTGGCCGCACATGTTCTACATGAGCGCCAAGGACCTGTGGCGCTGGCACATGAACGTGGCCCGGGTCATGGGCAACACCCGCGACGAGGCCTACGTGCCCGAGCTGGCGCGGTCGCTGGACGACAACCCGGACGAGCGGGCGCGGGCCATGAGCGCCTGGGCCCTGGGCCGCATAGGCGGGGTGCAGGCCCGGCGAGCCTTGGAGGCGCGACGAGGGCAAGAGAGCGAAATGGTGCGGCTGGAGGTGGAGCAGGCGTTGGGCATGCTGGGCTGATACATCCGCGAAAAAAAACGAGGCCCGGAGAGCCGCGCGCTCCCCGGGCCTTCTGTTTTTAAGCAGGATGCCGCTAGACGAGCTGCAGATGCTCGAAGCGGGCGAAACGGCCGAACAGGGTGGCCATGAGGTTCAAAAGGGCCAGGCGGTTCTTGCGCACCTTCTCGTCCTTGTCCATGACCATGACCGCGTCGAAGAACCTGTCTATGGGATCCTTGAGGGCCGAGACCCGGGCCAGGAAACCGGCGTAGTCGCCGGCCGCGAAGAGCTGGCCCGCCTCGGCCTCCAGCCCCTGGAAGGCGCTGTACAGGGCCTTTTCCTCGTCCTGGACCATGATGGCCTCGTCCGGCGCGGCGCTTGGAACCTGGTCCGCCTCCTTCTTGAGGATGTTCATCACCCGCTTGAGGCCAGCGGCCAGGCTGACGAACTCGGGCGAGTCCTTTACCGCGGCCAGGGCCTTGGCCCGGGCGGCCGTGGCGTTCAGGTCGTCCAGCCCGGCGGCCAACACGGCCTGGGCCACGTCCGTCGGGCAGCCTTGATCGGCCAGGATGCCCGCGAAACGGGCGGCGAAGAACTGGGTGACCTCGGCGGCCACTTCCTCGGCCGGGCGCTCGGTCTTGCCCTCCGCGCCCTTAAGGGCCTGGGCCAGCATGGCCGCCAGGGAAAGGCTGAGCTCTTTTTCGAGCACCACCCGGATGACCGCGATGGCCGCGCGACGCAGGGCAAAGGGGTCGGCCGCGCCGGTGGGCACCTGGCCTATGCTGAACAGGCCGCAGATGGTGTCCAAACGGTCGGCAATGCCCACCAGCATGCCGGTGGCGCTCTCGGGCAGGGCCGAGTCGGCTCCGGCGGGCAGGTAGTGGTCGGAGATGCCCGCGGCCACGGCCTCGGGCTCGCCGTCGCGCAGGGCGTATTCCGCGCCCACCACGCCCTGCAAGGAGGGGAACTCGCCCACCATCTCGGTGACCAGGTCGCACTTGGCCAATTGGGCGGCGCGCACCACCTGGTCCCGCTCTTGGGCGGGCAGGCCCAGGGTGTCGGCCAGCCAGCCGGCCAGGGCCGCGAAGCGCTCCACCTTCTCATAGCTGGTGCCCAGCTTGGCGTGGTAGGTGACCTCCTTCAAATCCTCCAGAAAGTCGATGAGCGCCCTCTTGCGGTCCTCGCCCAGAAAAAAGCGGGCGTCGGCCAAACGGGCGCGCAGCACCTTCTCGTGCCCGGCGGTTACCACGGCCATGTCCCTGGGCTGGGTGTTGTTGACCGCGATGAAGTTGGGCATCAGCTTGCCGTCCGCGTCCTCCAGGGCAAAGTAGCGCTGGTGCTCGCGCATGGCGCTGATGATCACCGGCCGGGGCACCTCCAGGAACTCGCGGTCAAAGGTGCCGCAGCAGGCGGCGGCCCACTCCACCAAATCGGTGTTCTCGGCCATGAGCGGCTCGTCGGGCACCAGGCGGCCTCTCGCGCTGGACGCGGCATTCTCCACCTCGGCGCGCACCTTGACGGCCCGGGCCGGGCGGTCGGCCAGCACAAAGGCGGCCTCCAGCTTGGCCAGATAGTCGTCCGCCCCGGACACCTCGATCTCCTCCGGAGCCAGGAAGCGGTGGCCGCGTGTCCGGTCGGCGCTGGCTATGCCCGCCACCTCGAAGGGAACCACCGCCCCGTCCAGCAGGGCCAGGAACCAGTGGATGGGCCGGGCAAAGCGGAAGCTCTCGTCGCCCCAACGCATGGTCTTGGGAAAGGACATAGCCTCCACCAGGCCGGGCAGCAGCTCGGCGAGCACCTCCATGGCCGCGCGGCCGGGCACGTTCTTGATAGCGGCCAGGCGCTCGCCCTTGTCGGTGTCCACCTTGCTCAGGTCGCCGACCTCGACGCCCTGGCTCTTGGCGAATCCCAGGGCCGCCTTGGTGGGGTTGCCCTCCTTGTCGTAGGCCGCCTTGACCGGCGGGCCCAGGGCGGTTTCTTCCTGATCCTCCTGGCGCTCCTTGAGCCCCTTGACCAGCACGGCCAAACGGCGCGGCGTGCCAAAGGCGGCCAGGTCCTGGCCCTCCAAAAGGCGGGCCTGGTTCAGCTTGGCCGCAGCCAGCTTCTTGAGCTCTTCCATGGCCGGGGCCACGAAGCGGGCCGGCATCTCCTCGCAACCGATCTCGAAGATAAGTTCAGCCATCACGCCGCCTCCTTGCCCTTGATCAGGGGATGGCCCATTTCCTCGCGTTGGGCGGTGTAGGCCTCGGCCACGGCCCGGGCCATGGTCCGCACCCGGGCGATAAAGGCGGTGCGCTGGGTCACGCTGATGGCGCCCCGCGCCTCCAGCAGGTTGAACACGTGGCTGCACTTGAGGCAGAAGTCATAGGAGGGAAGCACCAGGCCCTTTTCCACCGCGTGCTTGGACTCGGCCTCGTAGAGGTCGAACAGGGTGAAGAGCATGTCCGTGTTGGCCACCTCGAAGTTGTAGGTGGAATGCTCCCACTCGCCCTTGTGGTGCACGTCGCCGTAGCTGACCTTGTCGTTCCAGGCCAGATCGTAGACGTTGTCCACCTTTTGCAGGTACATGGCGATGCGCTCCAGGCCGTAGGTGAGCTCCACGCTCACCGGCTTGAGGTCGATGGAGCCGGCCTGCTGGAAATAGGTGAACTGGGTGATCTCCATGCCGTCGAGCCACACCTCCCAACCCAGGCCCCAGGCCCCCAGGGTGGGCGACTCCCAGTCGTCCTCCACGAAGCGGATGTCGTGCTCCAGGGGGTCTATGCCGAACGCGGCCAGGGAGTCCAGGTAGAGCTGCTGCACCTCCAGGGGCGAGGGCTTGAGTATCACCTGGTACTGGTAGTAGTGCTGCAAACGGTTGGGGTTTTCCCCGTAGCGGCCGTCGGTGGGGCGGCGGCTGGGTTCCACGTAGGCCACCTTCCAGGGCTCGGGGCCCAGCACCCGGAGGAGGGTGTGGGGGTTGAAGGTGCCCGCCCCGACCTCCAGGTCGTAGGGCTGGCCGATAATGCAACCCTGGTCCGCCCAATAGCGTTCCAGGGCCAGGATCAGGTCTTGAAAAGTCTTCACCGCCGGCGCGGACATGGCTTTGGTTTCTCCCGTTTATTCGATGCCATAGGGGCCGCTATCCACGGCCGCTGGGAACTGATTATCCTATCACCGGCCGGGCGGGCTTGCAAGCGGGCCGGCCGAGGCGGGCGGGAGTATACTTGCCTGCATCAGGGGCCGAGGCCTCTTGGCGCCCGACCCAGGCAACGTACTATCTTTTGGAGCGATCAACATGCTTCGTTACGCCCTACCCCTTTTGCTGCTCACCCTGGCCATGGGCTGCGGCGGCGGTTCCAATCCGCCCACCTATCCGCCACCGCCCCCCAGCGCGGAAGTCAACCCGCCGACCCAGGGCGCCAAGGCCCAGCGCCCGGCTCCGCCCAAACCGTCCGAGGAAAAGCAGATCACCCCCCAGGAGCGGCTGGACCAGAACATGGCCGAGCTGACCAAGCGCCTGGTTCTCAAGCCTCAGCAGGTGGCCCCGGTGCGCGAAATCCTGGCCCAAGAACAGGCCCGTTTGGGAGACCTTCGCTCTCAGCAGGCATCCACCACCAGCGTGAACACCATGATCCGGCTGTTTGAAATGCAGCATCTGGTGGAAAAGGAAACCCAGACCGCGCTGGCCAAGGTTCTTACCAAGGATCAATTGGAAGCCTATGGGGACTGGCTCAAGGAGGAGCGCAAGCGCCTCGGGGCCATGGGCGCCAAGGACAAGGGCAAGGGCGCCACTCCGCGCAGAGGCGGAGGCGGGCCGGGCGGTCCCGGAGGGCCCGGCGGCCGGATCTAATCTCTTGGGGCTTCCGGCTCCAGGGACAAGGCGCGACCTTATGGCTGATAACAGCTGGCTTGGCTTGCCGCAAATAGTGTCAGAGGGCCGGGGCAAGTAAAAAACCAACTGCCATCAGCCACCACGCCAGACCGGACAAGCGTGTTACGAAATCGTAATTGGCCAATTACGATAACGGGATTGACCGGTTGTAAGAGCAATCAGGTTTAGCGGCCGGCCCTTTGCATTTGTTGGGCCTGCTCCATCTGGGACAAGGCCTTGAGAGCCTCGCTCCGCATCCAGCCGCTGCGGTCTCCCGCGCAGTAGGTCAGCATCCCCACCGCCCGCCGGTCGCCCAGCTTACCCAGGGATGCCGCCGCCGCGCTTCGCACGGCCACGCGCTCTCGCTGGCGGCACAGCACCTCCACCAGGGGCATCACCGCGCTGCGGTCCCCTTGCTTGCCCAAGCCGTGGGCCGCCATGCGCCGCACGTTGGGATCGGGGTCGTGCAGCATGGCCTTGAGCAGCTCAGCAGCGCGAGGGTCCCGCAACTCACCCAAGGTGTAGATGGCGCAGTAGCGGGCCCCCTGGCCCTCCTTGCCGGTGGCCACCACCATCACTTGGGTTAATTCCAGGCCCTGCTCCGTCACGAGGGGGAGCGCGATTTTCTCCAGGCTGCAAGTGGCCTGCAGCCGGCGTTGCAGATGGTCGGGCACCCGACAGGCCCGGGGCTCAGCCAGGGCCGGCGTGGCGGCGGCACAAGCCGCTACCACCAGAAGAATCAAAAGCGCCCCAATTGTTCGGTTCCGGCGTTTACTCATCTTACTTAACACCTCCCCGGACCTGGTTAGGCAGTTAACCGCGGGCGGCCTGAGGTGGCCGCCTTGGCGGTCTAGGCGATCATGTGTTCCAGTGATGCGCTGTGGATCAGGACCGATTTCCCCGAACCGCAGCAAATGGCCCTACCGCCTTGTTCCAGGCGGTTCAGGCGCTGGAGCAGCACCCGGTGGCAGACTCCCAAGTTACGCGCGGCTTGGTCAAGAGTCAGCCAAGGGGAAGAGGATATGCACACCCGGTCTATGAACACTGGGTGGCGGGCAGGGTTCTTATGGGCCATTTGTCCCTTCCATGCTTGGAGATGACACGGACCCATCAAGTAATAGTGGGGCCCCGGCGCCCTAGGGGCCGGGGGCGTATTCCGGCCGCAGAGAGCCACCGCTCAGGTTGATGCGCGGGGCGTGGGCAGCCAACCGGTCGGTTATGGCCTCGCCCACCGAGGTTCCGTCCATGACCAGATTCCAGTTGCGCACCGGCAGCAGGGAGGCGATGAGCACCGCCTTTTGACCGTAGCGCTCCTCCACGATCTGCAACACATCCATGGCCTGCTGATGATCCAGCCGCTCCAGGCCCCAGTCGTCCAGGGTGAGCAAATCCACCTTGGCCATGGTGGCCATGTACTTGTCCAGCTCGCCCAACTCGCGGGCCTCGGCCAGCTCGCGCAGCAGCTCGGGCAAGCGGCGGTACAGGGCGCTGTGCCCCTGCAAGCAGGCCGCATGGGTCAGGGCGCTGGCCAGAAAGGACTTTCCCGCGCCCACGGGCCCGGTGATGATCAGGTTGCAGCCCCGCTTCAGCCAGGCGCAGGCGGCCAACTCGGCCACCTGGGCGGGGTCCAGATTGCGGGAATGGGAATAGTCGATGCCCTGCACCGTGGCCTCGCCCTTGAGCCCCGCCTTTTTGATGCGCCGCTGCTGGCGCAAACGGGCGCGCTCGGCCTCCTCGCGGGCCACCAGGCGCTCCAAAGAGCCCACCAGGGCCGGCGGCAAAGCCGGGGTGCGGGCCATCTGCTCCTCCAGGGCGGCGGCCATGCCCTTCAGGCGCATGCGCTTCATCTTGTCCAGAAGCAGGCGGGTCCGGGCCGGAGCCTCGGGGGACATGTTGACCACCTTGCCGCTTGCGGCCGCTGATTTAAGAGGCAGCCTTCCCAGGGCCTCGCCCATGATATCGGGCGCGTTTTCATAGCGGGACATCACCGGTTCACCCCTCTCCCCCCGCGCCCAGGCCCCGCTTGAGGCGCTGGCTAAGCACTGGGACCTTTTTCAGCCGTTCGCGCAGATCCCATACCTTGCCCTGCTCCCGGGCGGAAGCGCCCTCTTCCGGCGGGGGCGCGCTGGGGGCGCGGCCTTGCCCCAGGCGCTGGGCCTGGCTGGCAAACGCTTCCCCGCTAGGTTGGGCAGGAGCCCCGGAGTCCCGTGGCGGAGGGGCAGACTCTCCCGCCGCCGAACCCGGGGCTGTCAATGGTTGACTGGAAAGGTCCGGCATGACCGGGGGCAAGAAGGGCGGCAGGTCCACCCTGGGGCCGTAATGCGCGGTTGGGGCCGGGGGCGCGGCCTCCTGGGCTTGGAAGGAAGGAGCTGGCAATGGTTCTGGTTCGGGCTCCGGAACCGGCCGGATCTCGGGCGCCGGGGCGGGGGGCTCTTCCGGGGTGGGCCGGGCCGTGGCCCGCGAGCTCAGGGGGCCGGGCTCGCTCTGCTCATCCAAGAAAAGGGACTCGCCGGCCGGGGCCTCGCGCAGCACCCGCTCCACCAGGGCCTGATAGCCCTTGGCCCCTGCTCCCCGGGGGTCGTGCTCGAAAATGGTGCGGCCGTATTCCGGCGCCTCGGAGAGCTTGACCGAGTAGCGGATGGGATCGGTGAGCCGGTCCCCGAACTCGGCCGTGAGCTGCTCCATGATGTGGGCGGTCTTTTTCACCCGGCCGTCCACAAAGGTCGGCACGATCCATTTGAGGGTCAGGGAGGGGTTGTATTTCTGGATGACGCCGAGGCGCTCCTCGAAGCGCCGGAGTCCCTTGAGGGCAACCGGCTCCATGGACACCGGCGAGATGACCTCGCGGGAGCAGTACAGGGCGTTGACCAGCAGGGTGTCCCAGCCAGGGGCGGTGTCCATGATCATCAGGTCGAAATGCTCTTCATAAGGAGACAGGGCCTCGTCCAGCACCGCCTCGGGGGCCATCTCCCGCCGGGCGATCTCCATTTTCACCCCAGCCAAGGGCACCCCCCCGGCCAGGAGGTGGAGATTTTCGCGGGCTTCCACCAGGGCCTCCAGAGGATCGGCCCACCCGGCGATTACCTCGGCCAGGCCCTGCTCCGGCTCCACGCCCAGCATGTCGTTGCACTGGGCCTGCACGTCGGTGTCCACCAAAAGCACCCGGCAGCCCTTGCGGGCCAGGCCATGGGCCAGGCTTACCGCGGTTTCGCTCTTGGCCACTCCACCCTTGAGCAAGCTGACCACTATCCGTCGCATTGCGCGCCCCTCTCTTGTGGATGCTGTTCGAACTTGCCGGCGGACCACGGCTTTTGACGGACCTTGGTTTTGTTCACGCCATTGGTGATTGCAATGCCCGTGCCGAACAGCTCAAAAGATGGAGCTTAGCTGTTATGCGAAAGATATAATTGATTAATTAATGAGAGGCCTGGTTGGTCTGCGCCAATGACTCGATCTTTGCGGATGGCCAGAAGAGCGGCTGCCCAAGGGTTGGATTATTTAGTCATGCCAAGCTCGGTGGCCGGGGCTGCATGCCCTACACCCAAGGGCCACGGCGGTTGGGGAGGGCTCCGCTCAAACCATGATTCTTCCCTGGAGCTAAAAAATGCGGCTTGGGTTAATATAACCTTAACTATTGACTATGATTTGCACCGGGCTTAACTTTTAAATAGGGAGTACGGAAAACCGGCTTCCGCTAGAGTTTCAGAATACGCATCGCCGGCACTGATAGCGGCGGATTTGGATAGATGTCATGAAGGCCACAGGAATTAGAAAGATACTGGTGATCGCGCTGGCGGCGCTGGCTTTGCTGGGCTTGGCCGGCCCCGCGCTGGCAGCCAACGTGAACCTGGGCACCGCCGGGGCATACAGCGCCTTCGTGCTCTATGATCTGGACGTGCGCTACAACCGAAGCTCCGGCGCCTACGCCGTGGGCGGCAATGCCAACCTGGCCGGCTACACCATCGGCTATGGCGGCCAGCCCACGGACACCACCCTGGTGGTGGGCGGCAATCTAAAAAGCAACATCCAGCCCGTGGCCACCGGCCAGGTGGTGGTTGGCGGCAAGGCCAAGCTGCCCAAGTGGGTGGACCGCAGCAACATCCAGGACAAGGTGAAGGACCTGCCGGTGAACTTCCAGGCCGCGCAGACTTATCTGCAAGACCTCTCCTCCACCCTCAACCTATTGCAGAGCACGGGTACGGCTGACTACAGGTACGGCGGCATCGGCCTGACCGGCGACGGCAGCAGCGATTTGCAGGTGTTCGACATCTCCGGCGACGAGCTGAGCAACAGCACCTGGTGGAGCACCACCTTTTCCAGCATCCCCAGTGACGCCCACATCATCCTCAACGTGAGCGGCACCGACGTAAGGCTGGCCGGTGGGCAGCAGGCCCTGGCGGACTGGTCGGACAAGATCATGTTCAACTTCTACGAGGCCGAGCGGCTGGCCATCCAGAACATCACCATTGAGGGCAGCATCCTGGCGCCCTACGCCGACGTGCTGACCTCCGGCGCCACCATCAACGGCCAGATCGTGGCCAAGCAGATCGAGGGTTCCTTCAGCACCACCGGCCAGAAGTTCAGCCCCTACAGCGGCGGGGCGTCCACGCCCGAGCCGGGCACTCTGGTGCTCTTGGCCAGCGCCCTGGGCGGCGCGGCCGGCTGGGGCCGTTTACGGCTGCGGCGCAAGAAGAGATAGCCCTCCTCCCCGCAACCCGACACGAACAAGCCCCCGCCCGGAATCCGGACGGGGGCTTTTTATTGCCAAAGGGCCGGGAGCTACGGCCCTAGAAAGCCCAGGACACGCCCACCGCGGCCACGGGATAGTACTGCAAGAAATCCAGCTGGCTCTCCAGGTCGCTTTCCTCCCGTTCCAGGGACTGCTTGAGCCCAGGCACCACCCCGGACATGTTGGAGCTGAGGCTCACGTTGGGCGAGCCCCAGAACATCACCCCCAGCTCGCAGGTGAACGACAGGCGCTCATAGGCCCGCCACACCCCGTTGTAGCCGATGCCCACATAAGGGGCCACCTTGTTGAAGTCGGCCTTGGCGTCCAGGGTGCCCAGGGCCGCGCCGGGATAGGTGGTGCCGCCGATGTCATAGGTCTTGTCCTTGGCCGGGTTGGCCGAGGAGTTGATGTCGTGATTGTTGAAGATCACTCCGGCGCTGACCCGGAAGCCTCCGGCCAGGGGATGGTAGTCCACGAATCCCCCCAGGCTGTAGATGCTCATGTCAAAGTCGTAGTTGATGTCGCTCACGTCAGCCGAAAAGCCCCACTGAGGCATGGCCCCCAGGGACAAGCGGGCGTCTAAGTACTTGTTAAGTTTGGCGGTTATCTGGCCCTGCACGCCCAGGGTGCCGATCTGGCCGGTGACCGCCACCTGGGAGGCGGCGGGACTGGCCAGCAGTAGAACGAGCAGGATGGGGAAGCAAAACTTGGTGATCCGCGCGAACCGGTGCATCTCAACCTCCGGCGCGCCGCACCCCCGGCACGTGAAGAAAGTAGGTTAACACCCCAACAGCATTGTCGTTTCACCATGCCTCGCCCGCAGGCGATTCCGGGCAGACTATGGGAGGGATTCGGAGATGTCAACCATTTTCGTCATAAAAAACGGGCGCGTCCGCTGTGGGGAGCGGCGCGCCCTGAAAATGTTGGGTTTGGGCCGGATCAGGCGGTCAGCTGGGCCAGCTCCTTGCCGTAGCTCTGGGCCATCTGCACCCCGCCTTCCAGGTCAGCGCTCTTCAGGCGCAGGCAGTCGCCGCCCATGTTCATCTTGAAGATGTTCTTCATGGTCTCGTAGATGCGCGGCGGGGCCTCGCCGCTCCAGCCGTAGGATCCGAAGGAGCCGCCGCACTTGCCCTCCAGTTCGGCCTGCTCGGCCAGGAACAAAAACTGCTTCATGGAGGGCATCATCTCGCCGTGATAGGTGGCCGAGCCGAACAGATAGGCGTCGTAGCCGTTGAGCTGCTCGGGGTTTTTGATCTCGGTAACGTTTTTGAGCTCCACCTCGCTACCGCTCATGCGCAGGCCCTCGGCGATAAGCTCGCCGATGCGCTGGGTCTGGCCGCTGCGGGTGGCGTAAACAATCAGGGTCTTGGACATTTGGGGTTTCCTTTCCGGCTCGGCTGTCAACTGGCGGCCTGGGCCACGATCTTGCGCCCCAGGTCGCGGGCCTGGGCCAGGATGTCCTGGTCGCCGGCCACCTGGCCCTTGGCTTCCACGCCGGGGACCAGCAGGCCGCCCTGGTAGGTCATGTCCAGGGCGTCGTAAAAATAGCGCGCCGTCAGCTCCATGCACTCAAACATGCGCTTGCCCTTGGTGGCTCCCACCGCGATCATGTAGCCCTGGCCGCTGTCAAAGGACTTGCGCTGCTCGGGGGTGGTTTTTTTGAGCATGCGGGCGGACCAGCAGGCCTGGCTGCGGTCGATGAGCGCCTTGGCCTGGGCCGGTGGCCCGTAAAAATAAACCGGCGAGGAGAGCAGCACCGCGCCGGCCAGCTGCATATAGGGGTAGATCGCCTGCATGCCGTCGTCCAGCACGCACATGCCGGTTTCATCGCATCCGCCGCAGGCGATGCAGCCCGACATCTTCAGACGGCGGCAGTAGACTCTTTCCACCTCGGCGCCGGCGGCCTGGGCCTCGTCCAGGGCGGCGTCCAGGAGCAGGTCGGTGTTGCCGCCCTTGCGCGGGCTGCCGTAGATTCCCAGCAACAACATGGACGGGGCTACACCAAGCGGTCGTCGGTGCCCGGTCCGGAGCAGTCCGGGGTGTAGCAGCTCACATCCACGAACTCGCATTTTTCATTGCATGCGGGACAGGTCTCGGCCGGCTTCTCGGCGGTGTAGGTGTAGCCGCACTTGGTGCACTTCCAGGTGATCATGGGGATCTGGCTCATCTTCTCACTCCAGGTCTGGGGTTGCTTTCTTTTGATCAGCGGCCGGGCGCAGGGGCTCGGGCCGCCAGGATTAGTCTTCTAAACACAAGGTCGCACGATTGCCCCGCCTTACGCAACGCGCTGGGACAAGGCGTCCCCGCCGGCGGGCAGCTCCATCTGGGCGGCCAGCTCGTCCACCAGCCCCGGGGACAGACCTTGGCCCGCGGCCAGCAGCTTCACCCGCGGCCTGCCGCCCATAATCTGGCAGGCCCGGGCCAGGCTGCGGTCTTGCCACACCCCGGGCAGCTCGTCGCGCAGCAGGGTGTGGGCGGTCAATCCCGCCTTCAGACCGCCCAGCATGGCGGCTACGAAGTGATTGGCCAGGTTAACCACCATCTGGCTGGTGTTGGGGTCCCGGAAAAAGGCCTTTTGGCGCGGGGGAAGCTGGCGCCAGTTGATCAATAGCCAGGCCAGGGAAACCAGGTCATGGGCCACCAGGGAGCGCGAGGCGATTACCAGGCCCTGCTCCGGCGTGGACACGAAGCCCTTGTCCGGCCCGTAGGTGGCCAGCACCTTGTCCGCCCCGGTCACCACCAGACGCAGCTTGTCCCGGAGCGAGGGCACGGTGTTGGCTTCGGCGGTCTTTTCCTGGATGCTCCGGGCCTGGTGGTGGTATTCCAGGCGGGTGTCGAAGCGCATGTAGCCCACCACCGCCTTGAGGCCCAGGGTGGAGCCCAACAGGGCGTGGCGGCCGCAACGGGGCATGAGCACGATGTGGTCCGCCTCCCGCAGCACCTTGGGCAGCATCAGGCCGCCCTGCCAGTGGGAGCCGGACGCGGGGTGTTCCTCGAAAAAGCCGTCCCAACCCGCCTCCTCGAAAAAGGACAGCTCCGCTCCGGCATCCTGGGCGGCCTGGGCCAGGCCGGTCTTAATGGCCAGGGCCCGGGTGCTGCCCCGGCAGCCGGTGGAGCTAAGCTTCACGTGTTCCACCCCGCTCATGTCGCCCACCACCACCCGGTCCGCTCCCTTTTCGCGGAGCAGGCCCACCATGGCCGACAAGGCCTGGGGGCTGGTGGTTGCTGGATAGGGGTTGCCCGAGTTGATCACCGGCTTGATGAACACCGTGTCGCCGGGCTGGAGCCAGGCCAGGTCATCCACCGCCGACACCGCCTCGCGGGTGGCCGCGGCCACTTCTTGGGGCGAAGGGTGCCGCCCGACCGGGGCCAGGCCTACCTCTTCCACGCGGGCAGGGGTCACATATTGTCCTGAATTTGCATTGGCCACCTATTAGTAATGACTACTAACAAATTAAAGGCAGGCATCGCTGCTGTCAAGCGCCATCCCTTGGCCGGTGTATCGGCCAAGAGGGCGCTTATTTTTATGCTAGCATCATATCCTCTTGGCCGGGCGGTTTGTGCGTTTTGACCAGCACTTTTTGCGCCCGTCTTGGCCACGAAGCTCAATAAGGGTGATAACCATTATTTATAAAACACCAACCATTTGTCCCTACTAAATTTAGGGTTTTTAACCTGCTATTTTTTATGGTTCTTCTCATGCTCCCAAACAGGAATAGTTATTTGGTTGTTTACCTTTTATCTTGATATTTTAATTATTTAACCCTTGATTTAAACAACGCGCCTTTCCCATAATTTAGTGATACGGGCATGCGCCGCCCTTTAATGCGGGCGGCAGGCAGCTAGGGGAGAGGGATGGCTGACTCGCCTTTGCGCAAATTGTGGCGGACCAAATTATTCAAGCCCATATTTTTCGTGGTCCTGGGCCTGGTCCTGGCCTTCCCGGTGTTCAGCGTCACTTATTACAGCATGTACCGCACCTCCACCCCGGAGTTCTGCTCCTCCTGCCACGAGATCCAGCCCGCTTACGACCAGTGGCGCACCTCACGCCACGCGGTGAACGACAAGGGCTTCCGGGCGGTGTGCATGGACTGCCACCTGCCCGCGCCGCACGAAACCTTTGACTTTTTCTACGCCAAGACCTTTCACGGCATAAAGGACGTGGTGGCCCATTTCCTGGGCGGCGAGTATGACCGCCAAAAGGCCCGGGAAACGGCCTGGGCGGACATCAACAACGACCGATGTCTAAAGTGCCACGGCAATATCCTCTACATGCCCAAACAGCGCGGAGCCATGCTGGCTCACCGCAGCGTGCTCTACCCGCGCCCTGGTTATGAAAAACGCTGCCTGGACTGCCACAAGCCCTTGGTGCACAAGCCCAAGGAGCTCTACACCTACGGCAGTTAGGCTTGGCATGGATCCGGACGAGCCAAATATGGCGAAGGGATGGAGGGAGATGAAAAAGGCGATCACCCTGTTGGGGATGGCTCTGCTGGCGGTCATGGCCTGGTGCCTGGCCCCCGGCGCGGCCCTGGCCCAGGACAAGACCGCCCCCAACCAGGCCAAGGTCAAGGAGTTCCGCATCGTGCGCGGCATGTCCCCCCAGGCGCGGGCCTGCATCGAGTGCCACAAGATAGTCTCGCCGGGCATCTTTGACGACTGGGCCAACAGCCGTCACGCCAGCGCCAACATAAGCTGCGCCGACTGCCACCTGGTCAAGGAGGGCGAGGCCGACGTCAGCCAGGCCCACTACAAGGTCTATGAAAAGGGCGACAACCCTTGGGCGACCAGCAAGTACCGCGCCCCGGTGGCCGGGGTGGTCACGCCCAAGGACTGCTCCCGCTGCCACCCGGACGAGGCCAAGCAGTACTCGGTGAGCAAGCACGCCAACACCCTGCAGATCATCTGGACCATCGACCCCTGGCTCAACTACGGGCTCAACAGCGACCTGGAGCGCACCAACGGCTGCTTCCACTGCCACGGCACGGTGCTCAAAAAGGACAAGGACGGCAAGCTGGACCCGCTCACCTGGCCCAACGTGGGCGTGGGGCGCGTCAACCTGGACGGGTCCAAGGGCTCCTGCGCGGCCTGTCACACCCGGCACCGCTTCGCGGTAAGCGAGGCGCGCAAGCCCGACACCTGCGGCCAATGCCACCTGGGCCCGGACCATCCCCAGATCGAGATATGGGACGAGTCCAAGCACGGGGCCATCTACCGCTCGGCCGGGACCAAGTGGAACTTCAACGCCGCTCCCGGCACCTGGACCCCGGGGGTGGACTACCGCACCCCCACCTGCGCCGCCTGCCACATGAGCGGCTCGGGCCCGGTGCTCACCACCCACGACGTGACCGAGCGCCTTTCCTGGGAGCTGCAAGCGCCCCTGACCATCCGGCCCCAGGACTTCAAGCCCTGGCCCGCCAAGAGCTCCTGGCAACAGGAGCGCAAGAAGATGCAGGCCATCTGCTTGCAGTGCCACAGCGATCAGTGGGTGCAAAGCCACTACGCCCAGATGGACGGGGTGATCCGCGACTACAACGAGGTTTACTTCAAGCCCACCAAGAAGAAGCTGGGCGAGCTCTATGCCAAGGGGCTCATGCCCAAGGACGCCTTTTTCAAGGCGCCCCTGTGGGTGGAGTTTTACGAGCTGTGGCACCACGAGGGCCGCCGGGCCCGCATGGGCGCGGCCATGATGGCCCCGGACTATTCCTGGTGGCACGGCTTCTACGAGTGCAAGAAGCGCTACGTCAAGTTCCACGAGGAGGCGGACCATCTGATCAGCGAGCACAAGAAGGCCTACGTGGCCCCCTACTTCCCCGGAGCCACGGGCAGCACCACCAAGCCGCCCCAGATTTTCGGCAAGAAGAAGTAGCCTACCGCCAACCGCCCCCGCCTTGCCTTGCGCGAGGCGGGGGTATAATTTGGAACCATGAAGCGCCTTACATGCCATTGTTGCGGCCGGGCCCTGGAGCCGGGCCTCTCCTATCGCCACCAAGGGCAAGACCTGTGCGAGGCCTGTTGCCTGGACCTGCGCCAGACCCGGCCCCGCAAGACCCACTGGCAATACCTCACAGCCATTAAAAGCCAATACCTGCAAGAGGCTCCTTCCGGCCGGGATGATCCCAAAAAGTAACCGCCAATTTTCGCGGGCTATTTTTTGTTCCTGCCCCTGCGCCTCGCGTACAATCAATGCATATGCTGATTTGATCGAACCCAGGGCGGGGAGAAGGCATGTCGCAGCGATTGGTGCTGGCCGGGGCGGGTCACGCCCACATGATGGTGTTGCAGAATCTGGCCGAGTTCGTGGAGCAAGGGGCCGAGGTCACGGTGATCGGCCCGGGGCCGCGCCACTATTACTCGGGCATGGGGCCGGGCATGCTGGGCGGCACCTACGAACCCCAGGATATCAGCTTCCCGGTGCAGGCCATGGTGGAGCGAGCCGGCGGAACTTTTTTACTGGACAAAATGACCGGCCTGGACCCCGAGGCCAGGCAGGTGCACACCCAGGACCACGGCCCGGTGCCCTATGACCTGCTCTCCTGCAACACCGGCAGCGCCATCCCGGACCAGACCGTGGAGAACCAGGCCCGCATCTACCGGGTCAAGCCCATCGAAAACCTGCTGGAAGCCCGCCAACGCATCGCCGAGATGGCCGCCACGCGGCGGATGGAGATCGGGGTGGTGGGCGGCGGCCCCGCGGCCCTGGAGGTGGCGGGCAATGCCTGGGCCCTGGCCCGCATGCACAACGGCCAGGGCGCCACGGTGCGGGTCTACGCGGGCAGTCGCTTTTTGAAGCGCGCCCCCTCGGGAGTGGCCGGGCGGGCCCGCAAGGTCTTTGCCAGGCGGGGCATCGAGGTGATCGAGGGGACCTATGCCGCCAAGGTGGACTCGGGCCGGGTGGAGCTGGAGGACGGCCGCGCCTTTTCCCATGACCTGGTGTTTCTGGTCACCGGAGTCAAGCCGCGCCCCCTGTTCGGGCCCTCGGGCCTGCCCGCCGGTCCTGATGGCGGCCTGATGGTGAACCAATACCTGCAATGCAACCAATACCCCGACATCTTCGGCGGGGGCGACTGCATCTTTTTCGAGCCCGAGCCCCTGGACAAGGTGGGGGTGTACGCGGTGCGCCAGAACCCGGTGCTGCTACACAACCTGCGGGCCCGCCTGAGCGGCGGCGAGCTCCAGGCCTTTGACCCGGGCGGAGCCTATCTGCTCATCTACAACCTGGGCGGCGGGGTGGGCATCCTGCACAAGTGGGGACTCATCACCGAGGGCAAGCTGGCTTTCAAGATCAAGGACTACATTGACCGCAAGTTCATGACCAACTTCAAGCCGGAGTGGGACGAGTAGGCTAATTTGGTGAATCTACAACTTTGCTTTTCCGCAGGAGGAGATGTTAATGGAGATATAAGCTATTCAACGGGGGGTATCAAATGGCAGACATACTCGACGCTCACGGACAGCCCTTAGTCAGGGCATACAACCGCAAACAACGCCATGACCGCACGCTTGATGAATTATTGGGTTTGGCCAAAGGCATGGCGGCAGACGGAGTTATAAACCAACAAGAAGCAGAGTTCCTGAAAAAATGGCTGATAAAAAATAGTGAGTTGAACACTACATGGCCAGTCAACGTAATTAACAGCCGCGTGAATGAAATGCTCTGCGATGGGGTTCTGGACGAATCAGAGCAACAAGAGCTACTGGAGTTGGTTTGTTCCTTCACTGGCCAAATTCCGGTGGAACAAGAATTGGAAAACATGGCCTCTACCCTGCCCCTGGACACCCCTCCTCCTTCCTTGACCTTTAATGGCTCTGTTTATTGCTTCACCGGCAAGTTTGTGTCTGGCACCCGGAATGACTGCCATCAAACGACAATTCAAATGGGTGGAGATGTAAAAACCTCCGTTTCAAGAAAAATCGATTTTCTAGTCATCGGTGTTATCGGCAGCCGCGATTGGGTGCACACTTCCTATGGCCGTAAAATAGAATATGCCGCGCAATTGAGAGAAGAAGGACACGGCGTGTGTATCGTCTCGGAAGATCATTGGGCCAAACACGTTTACGGCACCGAGTCTTACTGAGCGGTGAGCTCCCGTCACACCCTCCGCGTTGACGCCCCCTCCCCCCTTGGGTATATTGCCTGGATGATTCGTTCTTTGCATCCAGGAGGATAGCCAGCCATGCGGGTACTTTCGGGCATCCAGCCCTCGGGCACGCTGCACATCGCCAATTACTTCGCCATGATGCAGCGCATGATCCAGTTTCAGCGCGACCACACCCTGTTCTGCTTCGTGGTCAACCTGCACGCCCTGACCACGGTCTACGACGGCAAGCGCCTGGCCACGGACACCATGAACGCCTGTCTGGACTTCCTGGCCCTGGGCCTGGACCCGGACAAGGCCTTTTTCTGGGTGCAGGGCGACGTGGCCGAGGTGTGCGAGCTCACCTGGATCCTGAACAACCACACCCCGGTGGGGCTGCTGGAACGGGCCCACTCCTACAAGGACAAGATCGCCAAGGGCTTCCAGCCCCACAACGGCCTGTTCTCCTACCCCGTGTTGATGGCCGCGGACATCCTGCTCTACCAGGCCGACGCGGTGCCCGTGGGCAAGGACCAGAAACAGCACCTGGAAATCACCCGTGACATCGCCATCAAGTTCAACAACACCTATGGCGAGACCTTCACCGTGCCCGAGCCCTGGATCGAGGATGACACCGCGGTCATCCCAGGTATCGACGGCCAGAAGATGTCCAAGAGCTACGGCAACACCCTGGAGATCTTCGCGCCGGAGAAGTACCTCAAGAAAAAGGTGATGAAGATCGTCACCGACTCCACTCCGGTGGAGGAGCCCAAGGACCCGGACAAGTGCAACGTCTTCGCCCTGATCAGCCTGTTTTTGGATTCCAAGGAAAAGGCCGAGCTGGCTGAGCGCTACCGGGCCGGCGGGCTGGGCTACGGCACGGTCAAGAAGGAGCTCTTCGCCCGCATGTGGGAGTACTTCGAGCCCTACCGCGACAAGCGGGCCGAGCTGGCCGGCAACCTGGATTACGTGCGCCAGATCATGGCCAAGGGCGCGGACAAGACCCGGGCCGTGGCCGTGGAGACCTTGGACCTGGTGCGCGACCGGGTGGGATTGAGCTATTAGCTACGCCAAGTTTCCCTTCAGCCCCCGCCGCTGGGCCCTGCGGCTAAAGGGGCTGTCCGCCGAGCTGGCAACGCCCTCCCAGACACCCGCCCGCGAACTGGCCGCGCGCATCGACGCCTGCCTCGAGATCCCACGCGACATCTTCGCCCGGCACTGCCCCAATCTTTGCCCCTCCTGCTCCCGCCCCTGCTGCGTGCGCATCTCCCGGCGGGGGCTCATCGACACCAGCGACCTGATCCTCATGGCCGCCCTGTGCCCCAAGGGCCTGCCCTACCCCCGCGCCCGAATGCGCGGCTGCCCTTTCCTGGAAAAGGACGGCTGCGCCCTGCCCTGGAACGCGCGGCCCTTTGCCTGTCTGCACTACGTGTGCGGCCACTTGAGACGGGTAATGACCCACGCTGAGGCCCAAGCCGTGGAACAAGCCCTGGTGGAGGTGGCCCGGCTCAGGAGCGAGTTGGTGGGGGCCTATGCCACGGGCCATGGCGCATAATTTCCGCCCAGGCTTGACACCAGGCCGCATCCCCTTGAAAATCAGATGATGGAAGGAGCTTCGGCCTGATTCATGCGGTTTTTCTGCAAAATAGCCCTTTTGGCCCTGGTGTTGGGCCTGGGGAGCGCCGGGGCGGCGCGGGCCGATTCATTCAGCTTCAACGTGGCCGACCTGGCCGATGCCATCACCTCCTCCTGGAGCGTGATCTCCAGCTCCAGCAAGGATGCCCGCTACAGCGGACCCACCAGCCTCTCGGGCAGCTTCGGCGATCTGGAGTGGAGCTTGGTGGCCTACTTGCAAGGAAAGGAATCAGAGCTGGTCTACGTGGACGCGCGGGGCCGGGGTTCTTTTGACCCCAACAGCGACGGCCTGGGTTTCGTGGCCAACACCGGCACCGGCTACGGGGCCATGAACACCAAAACCGGCTACCTGGAGCTTACCTTCAGCCAGCCGGTGCGCCTGGACTCCCTGGACTACACCCATCTGGGCTCCGACGAACGCTGGGCCTACTCCCTGGACGGGGTGAGTTGGTCCACCGGGGTGGGCGACTCCTTCCTCAGCAAGACCCAGGGCTACGGCTCGGCCGAGGTGAGCCTGGAGCTTACCTCCATCCGCATCACCAGCGGCGGCACCACCGGCTCCGGCGGGCTGATCAGCTTCCAAGGCTTCAGCGGAGCCACCCTGCCCTCCGGGGCCGCGCCCGAGCCGGGCACCCTGCTGCTCACCGCTTCGGCGGGTGGCCTGCTGTGGCGGCTGCGCCGCCGGGCGCGCAAGGCGCCGCGCGCCTGACCCCCCTGCCCATTCGCCAGGGCCTTACTTTTTATTGGGCGCGGGCGCATCCACGCAATATATGGTCCTTTTGACGCTGCCGTCCGAGGCGAAGTTGATCAATTTATCTTCGTAGATTTTCACCCAGCCATGTTTGTCCACGTTGTAGACATCGCACTCCATGAATGGAAGGTGCTCGGGATCGATGTAGGTGACCTTGAGGGTCCCACTCTTGTCAGGACGGCAATCGTGCTCGTCCACCGCCATGGACCAGGTGTTGATGCAGCCCAGGCCGCATACGAAGGTGGCGGTCACCCGGTGCTTGGCGTGGTTGTAGGCGCACATGGCGCTGGCCGAGTTGGGGATCATGAGCGCCAACCAAGCTAAAAACATTCCCAAAACAATAGCTTTTTTCATGAGATCTTTGCTCCCTGCCGAGTATGGCGGACCACTTCGGGCAATCCCGGCAATGGCCCCGAGTCAGGCCCATGATTGGAGGATGAACTCGGAACCTACATGCTGAGCCTGGCTTGAGTCCGGGATGCGGGCCAATGCCTGCCGAGAGGTGGCTGAACGCAGGCTCCGTCCTCGAAACAAGGCGGAATTCCCTGATAATTTCCGGGGCAATATAGCCCAAACCGGCTTGCCCAGTCAATGCACCCGGTTTTGGGTTAGAGTCGGACGGCAGGAAGCCCTTCAGGAATTGGAAGGTGGGATATCGGCGCGGCCCCCGCGCACCGGCACCACCCGCGCCCCCAAAAACTCGATCTCCTCGATGGAGTGGCTCACGTACACGATGGGTATGTCCAGCTCGCCGGGCAGGCGCAGCAAAAAGGGCAGAACCTCGTCCTTGCGCTCCTGATCCAACGAGGCCAGGGGCTCGTCCATGAGCAGCAGCTCCGGGCTGGTCAACAGGGCCCGGCCCACCCCCACCCGCTGCTTTTCCCCGCCGGACAGGGTGGCCGGCCGCCGCGTCAGCAAGTGCCCGATGCCCATCAGCTCCACCACCTCGTCCATATGCAGACGGCGGCGCTCGGGCGGCACCAGGCGCAGGCCGAAAAGCAGGTTGGAGCGCACGTTCAGATGGGGGAACAAGCGGCCGTCCTGAAACACGCAGCCCACCCGTCTGCGCTCGGGAGGCAGATTCACCTTGGCCTCGGAGTCGAAGAGCACTCGGCCGCCCAGCTCCACCCTTCCCGCGTCCGGCTTGAGCAGCCCGGCCAGGATGTTGACCATGCTGGTCTTGCCCGCGCCCGAGGGGCCGTACAGGGCGGTGATGGAGCGGGCCTGGGCCGAGAAGCGGGCCTCCAGCTCGAATGAGCCGAGTTTTTTGCGGGCGTCGAAAGAGAGCATGGCCTTAGCCCTTGAGCCGGGCGGCCCAGCGCCGGTTGATGAACTCCGAGACCAGCAAGGCGGCCAGGGACACCACCACCGCTATCACGCACAAGCGGAGCGCCCCCTGCTCGCCCCCGGGCATCTGCACCAGGGAGTACAGGGCCAGGGGCAGGGTCTGGGTCTGGCCCGGTATGTTGGACACAAAGGTGATGGTGGCCCCGAACTCGCCCAGGCTGCGGGCAAAGGCCAAGAGCGCGCCGGTGAGCACGCCGGGCAGCACCAAAGGCAGGGACACGCAAAAAAAGGTGCGCACCGGCCCGGCTCCCAGGGTGCGCGCCGCCTGCTCCAGGCCCTGGTCCAGACTTTCCACGGACAAACGCACCGCCCGCACCAACAGCGGCAGGCTCATCACCGCCGCGGCCAGGGCCGCTCCCTTCCAGTTGAAGGCCATGCTTATGCCCAGGGTGTCGTGCAGCCAGGCCCCCACCGGGCCCCTGCGTCCCAGCAGGAGCAGCAGCATGTAGCCGGTGACCACGGGCGGCAGCACCAGGGGAAGGTGCACCAGGCCGTCCAGGATGGATTTGCCCGGAAAACGGCCCCGGGCCAGAACCCAGGCCAACAGGATGCCCACCGGCAGGCTGCCGGCCACGGCCCAGGCCGCCACCTTGAGGCTGAGGCTGAGGGCCTCGCTTTCAAAGGGAGTGAGCACGCTCTCTACCGCTTATAGGCCTCGAAGCCGAACTTGGCGAAGATGTCCTTGGCCTCCGGGCTGGCCAGGAACTCCAGATAGCGCCGGGATTCCGGGCGGTCATGCCCCTTGAGCAGGGCCGCGGGGTAGATGATGGGCGCATGGGTGTCGCCAGGGAACTTGCCCACAATGCGCACTTGCTTGCTGATAAGGGCGTCGGTGGTGTAGACCACGCCCAGGGCGGCCTCGCCCCGCTCCACCAGCATGAGCGCGGCGCGCACGTTGGCGGTCAGGGCCAGATGCCCCTTGAGCTTGGGCCACCAGCCCAGCTTGCTTAGGGCCTCCTGCCCATAGGTGCCGGCCGGCACGTGGCGGGGGTCGCCCAGGGCCATCCAGCCGTCTTGCAGCAGCGGCAGAGGGTCCACATCCGGGGCGATGTTCACCGTTTTCAGGCGAGACTTGATGGGCGCGATAAGCACCAGACGGTTGCGCAGCAGGTCTTGCCGGGTGCCCGGGGCCAGCTCGCCGTTCTTGTCAAGATAATCCATCCACTTCACGTTGGCCGACAAGAACAGGTCAGCCGGGGCGCCGCTGGCGATCTGCTTGGCCAGGGTGCCCGAGGAGGCGAAAGAAGCAGTGGCCTTGATGCCGGTGGCCTTGGTGAAGGCCTGGTTTATCCGGGTGACCGCGTTGGTGGTGGAGGCGGCGGCAAAGACAAGCAGGTCGGACGGCGCGGCCGGAGCCGGAGCGGCCCAGGTCAGCAGCAGGGCGATTACTATTAGGGCAGCGATGCGGTGGCGCATGGCTTTGTCCTTCTGGTCAAGGGGTTACGATATTGTAAGGAGACTATAACGGTCTCCAAAAAAATAACTCCTTCAACGTTATCTATTTTCGAGGATAACGCAAGCCAAATAAAAAACCAGGCCAACGCCTATTGTTTTTGGGTGTCGATCCACTGCTGGAAGCCCTGGACCAGGTCCCAGAATTCGCCCACCGCCTGGTCCCCGGCCGGGGTGAGCCAGGCCCCTCCCCCTCCCTTGCCGCCGGCCTGCTTTTGCACCAGAGGCTCCGGGGCCAGGCTGTTCATGCTCTCCACCAGCTGCCAGGCGTGGGAAAAGCTCATGCCCATGGACTTGGCCGCGGCCGAGACCGAGCCCTTTTCCTTGATGCGCTCCAAGAGCACCACCCGCCCCCAGGAGAGGTAGGTCTGCCCTTCCCGCTCCAGCCACAGGCGGCCCTTGAGCTGCTGGCCCTGTTGGGCCGGACCGGCGGCCATGGCGTTGTCGTGCTGCTTGCGCTTGGTTTTGGGCATGGGGCTCTTTCCGGCTGGGGTGCAGCCTTCTAGATATCAACTATGCCGCTATAAAGGCAAGCCCGGCAAAGGAATAACCGTTTATTCCTTGCCCTGCTTCTTTAGCTCCTGGCCGCATCCCAGGCCCTGCTTGCGGCCCACGGCGAAACACTGGTTGCAGGAGATGCAGGTGGCCTCGGTCTCGCCTGCCTTCCAGCGGTTGGCCAGGTCGGGCTGGCGGATGAAGGGGCGGCTCATGGCCACCGCGTCCACCCGGTCCAGGGCCTGTTCCACCCTGGCCTTGGAGCGCCAGCCGCCCACGCAGATCACCGGGCAGGAGACCACCTTTTTGACCGCCGCCGCGTTGTCCAGGAAATAGCCTTCGTCCGCCGGTTCCTTGACCACCCGCGAGGGGGAGAGCTTGCCCGCGGCCGGGGTGCCGCCGCTGACCTCGATGCCGTCGATGCCCCGGTCGCCGAGCCCCTTGGCCACCTTGAGGGCGTCCTCCAGGCTCAGGCCGCCCTCCACCGCGTCGGTGGTGTTGAGCTTGATGAACACCGGGTAGCGCGGACCCACCGCGTTCCTCACCTGGGCCAGGACCTCGTAACAGAAGCGGGCCCGGTTGGCCAGGCTGCCGCCGTAGTCATCCTCGCGCTGGTTGGTCAGGGGGCTCAGGAACTGGTTGATCAAATAGCCGTGGGCCCCGTGCAGCTGAACCGCGTCGAATCCGGCCGCCTTGACCCGGGCGGCGGCCCGGGCGAAATCGTCCACAATGTCCTCGATGCGGTCCCGGCTCAGTTCGGCCACCTGCTGCTCATAGGCCTTGTTGAAGCAGGCGGAGGGGCCCACCGGCTGGCGGCCGTCCATCCACTCGGCCTTGGTCTGGCCGCCCGCGTGCACGATCTGCATGGCCACCAGGCCGCCGGACTTGTGCACCGCGTCGCTGATGCGGGTCAGGGGGCCCACCAGGGCGTCCATGTACGCCCCGGTCTGGCGGAAGAGACCCACCCCGTCGGGCGAGACATAGGCATAGCCGGTGATGATAAGGCCCACCCCGCCCTCGGCCAACTCGGCCAGGGCCAGGATAAGCTCGTGGGTGGGCGCGCCCTCGGGATCGGCCAGGCCCTCCCAGGTGGCGGAGCGCACCAGGCGGTTGGGTATGCTCAGGTCCTTCATCTGCCAAGGCGTAAAGATGTCAGCCATGATTTCCTTTTGGGTATTGAATGGTTGTCTAGCGCCCCGCCCAGACCAGGGGCAGGCCGTAGGTCAGCATGGTGATGAGAAAGGCCAGGCTCAGTAGCAGGGAGAGGGGATGCACCATGCGGAAAAAGCGTTGTTGCAGCGCCAGGCGCAGCAGCCAGAAGGCGGCGAACACGGCCAGGAGTTTGCGCCCCAGGGCGCTGCTCATCAACTCGGGCCCAAAGGCCAGGGACAGGTAGGCCGCGGCAGCAAAGTAAAAGGTCAGGCACAGGTTGAGCACCTGATAGATGCTGCGGTTGAGCGAATCCAGGGGCTCCAGGGCCTTGCCCCACTTGAAGATGCGCGGGAACAGCAGGTGAAAAACCGCCCAGCCGATGTGCAGCACCCCGCCGGCATAGATGAAATACAGGCCCTTGGTCATCTACAGCTCCAGTTTCTCGTCGATCATGCGCGAAACGATCCACTGGGCCCCGTGCTCCACGTGCTGGCGGGCCAGTTTGGCCGCCTTGGCCCCCTGCCCCGCCTTGATGGCCTCCAGGATCTCGCGATGGTCCTGGGTGGACCACAGGCCGGCCTCCATGTTGGAGATGATGGCCCGGGAGATGCGCTCCACGATCTCCTGCAGCTCGCCCAGCATGCGCAGCAGCAGGGGCGAGCCCGCGGCCTGGTAGAGCAGCACGTGAAACTGGCTGTTGTGCTCCAGCAGGTCTTTCTCGTTCTCCTCGGCCAGGGCCCGCTCAAAGCCGATGGTGTTCTCTTCCAGCTTTTCGATGGTTCCGGGCGGGGCCTGGCGGCTGGCCAGCTCGGCGCAATAGCCCTCCAGCACCGAGCGCACTCCCAGGGCGTCGGCCACCTCTTCCGAGGTCAGGGGCCGCACCTCATAGCCGCCCCGGGGCCGCTTGGTGAGCACCCCCTCCTGCTCCAGCCGGTGCAGGGCCTCGCGCACCGGGGTGCGGCTGATGCCCAGTTCGCGGGCCAGGCCCTCCTCCACCAGGCGGTGGCCCGGCTTTAGATCGCTGCGCACCACCTGCTTGCGCAAATGAAGGGTCACCTCCTGGCCCAGGGAACGCCGCCGTTTGAAAGTTGGGTTGCTGTCCTTGCTCACGCCACGCCCTTTCCCCGGCTCTCCTCGGACCGATTGATGCCGTGTATCTCGTATACAACGAAACTAGCGCGGCGGCCCCTGGGTGTCAAGGCCCCAGGCCCCGGAAGGATTTGTCATGCCTGCGGCTGAATAATAAGCATAATTCAATTTAAAATTAATATGTTTAAACGTTATTGCTTATATTTTTTATTCAGATATTTGCATAACAAACTAGTTTAATTGTTTTTAACCAAAGCTTCCCGCGCCAGGCCGGCCACGGTGACCCTTTGCAGCTCCCCGCCGCGCCACAGATCCAGCTCCGCCTGGTCCCGGCTCAGGCCATCCAGGGCGTCGGCAGCCTCCTGGTCAACCCCCAGATTGCCCAGGGCCCAGGCAGCGGTTCCCCGCACCAGGGCCGAGTCGTGCTTGAGCAGGGTCAGCAGGGACTCGGTCGCCCCCTTGTCGCGCATGAGCCCGGGCCGGGCCTCGCACAGCCGCCCCACTCCCCACAGGGCTCCGGCCAGCAGGGGCTCCCAGTCCAGAAAGTTATGCCCTTCGGGTTGAATGTAGGACAGAAGCAGGCTGGCGTACTCCGGAGCCAGCTCCGGCGAGTTGGCCAGGATCTCGCCCAGGGCCTCGGCCACCCCCCAGGGCGAGGCCCCGCACTCCTCGTTGAGGCACCAAAGAAGGCGGCGCAGGAAATCCCGCGCCGCCTCCAGGTCGTCTTGGCTCAGGCCGGCGATCACCGCGCCCAGGGCGCTGACCGCCCGCCACTTGGTTTTTGGCTGGCCCGCGGCCAGGCCGGCTTGCAGATGCTTGAGCGCCTGCCCGGGGGGCAGCTGCCTTATCTCCGCCAGCGCCGCGCCGAAATCCGGCTGCTCCAGCAGGCGGCGCATCCGCCGCCGGGCGCTGGTTCCGGAAGCCACCGGCCCCCTGCTACTCCCCGCAGTAGATGGAGCGGCAGGAAGCGGGCAGGTTCTGCTCGGCCACCATGCGCCCGATCTTCTGGCCCAGCTCGCGGCAGGGCTTGAGGGTGTCGTGGTTCGGCACCCAGTTGATGCGCACCGGATCCTCCACCAGCTCCAGCTTCATGGCCTCCAGCTCGGCCGCGATGAGCTTGGATGCCTCGCCGCTCCAGCCGTAGGAACCGAAGGTGCCGCAGATCTTGCCGAAGGGCTTGAGACCCTTGAGGTAGTGCAGCAGCTCAGCCATGTTGGGCATCATGCCGTTGTTCAAGGTGGCCGACCCGAAGACCAGGGCCTTGGAGTCCAGCACCTCGGTGAGCACGTCGGAGCGGTGCACCCGGTCCAGGTTCATCAACTGCACCGACAGGCCCTGGTCGGCCAGGCCGTCGTAGACCGCCTTGGCCATCATCTCGGTGCTGTGCCACATGGTGCTGTAGATGACCAGGGCCTTGGCCGTGGACTTCTGCTGGCTCCAGGTGTCATAGGCCTTGAGAATCTGGCCCGGATTGTTGCGCCAGATCAGGCCGTGGTCCGGGGCGATCATGTCGATGTCGATGTCCATTTCGGCCATGGACTGCAACAGCTTCTGGAGCAGGGGCGAGTACAACAGCAGGATGTTGGCGTAGTACTTGGCCGCCTGGCGCATGAGCTCCTTGTTGTCCACCTCGTCGTCGAAGCGCTCGCTGGTGGCCCAGTGCTGGCCGAAGCCGTCGCTGGAGATCAAGAGCTTATCCTCGGGGATGTAGGAGAACATGCTGTCCGGCCAATGGACCATCCGGGTCTCCAGGAAGTGGACGTTGCGCGCCCCCAGGCTCAGGGTGTCGCCCGTGCCCACCGCCTCCACCGGCCAGTTGTCGATCTTGTAATGGGCGGCCATGGACTTGGCCCCCATCTTGGATGTGTAGATCTTGGAGGGTTTGACCGCCTCCACCACCTGGGGCAGAGAGCTGGAATGGTCCATCTCCAGGTGATTGACCACCAGGTAGTCGATCTCCTTGGGGTCCATGACATTGTAGATGCGGTGCATCAGGTCCATGTAAAAGGGCTTTTTGACCGTGTCGAAAAGGGCGACCTTCTCGTCCTTGGCCAGATAGGCGTTGTAAGAGGAGCCCTTGTAGGTGGAGTAGCCATGGAAGTCGCGGATGTTCCAGTCAACCGCGCCCACCCAGAATATGTCTTTTTTAATCTCAACCGGTTTCATTACCGCTTCCGCTCGCTGAGTTAGCCGCGCCTAATGGCGGGGGCAAAAACAGGGGCCGGCCCACGGGCGGTCCGGCCCCTGGCAGACATTTAGTCTTCAGGGGAGAACTGGTCCTTGGCGGCGCCGCAAACCGGGCAGGCCCAGTCGTCGGGCAGATCGTCGAATGCCGTGCCCGGGGCCACGCCGCTGTCCGGGTCACCCTTCTCCGGGTCGTAGACGTATCCGCATACGCCACAAACATACTTTTTCATGATATCTCTCCTATAAGCTTTTTATCAGGCGCTGGCTTTCCAGTGGCCGTGCAAGTTGCAGTACTCCCGGGCGGTGACCGCGCCGGCGTCCACCAGGAAGGTGGCCTCGGGCGCCTGGCCGGGGTTCAAAAACTCCATATAGGCCTTGTCGCCGGCCACCAGCTCGATCCACTGGATCCAGTGCTTGTCTTCCATGGGATGGGGCACGCTGCCCACCTTCACCTTGTAGCCGCCGTCGATTTTCTCGATCACCGGCACGTGCTTTTCCTGGGCCGCGTCGGTGGTGTTCTCGCTCTGCAGCTTCATGGGTTCGCCACAGCAGACCAACTCGCCGCCGCCCACGATGAGCAACTCGACCATATTGCCACAAACATCACATTTGTAAACCTCAAGCCTATCGGCCATGATTCGCCTCCTTGGGGACTAGTGGGATTTTCAGGCGCCTCGCGCTTTTCTTTCTATGGTAAGCGACTGCTACCAGTTTTCGCAAATAAGCGCGAAATGGGCCTGGGGATGAGCGCAGGCCGGGCAGATCGAAGGAGCCTCGTCGCCCTCATGCACATAGCCGCAGTTCATGCAACGCCACACCACCGGGCCGGGGCGCTTGAACACCAGGCCCTGCTCGATGTTGTTGGCCAGGTCCACGTAGCGCTTCTCGTGGAAGGCCTCGGCCTTGGCGATGTAGTGGAAGGCGCTGGCGATGTCTTCGAAGCCCTCGTCCCGGGCGATCTTCTCGAAGTCGGGGTACATGGTGCCCCACTCGTATTTTTCGCCCGCGGCCGCGGCCCGGAGGTTGTCCATGGTGGCCCCGACTATGCCTGCGGGGAAGGAGCCCACGATCTCCACCTCGCCGCCCTCCAGGAACTTGAAGAAGCGCTTGGCGTGCTCTTTTTCCTGGTTGGCCGTCTCGGTGAATATCTCGGAAATCTGGCGGTAGCCTTCCTTCATCGCCGCGGAGGCGAAGAAGGTGTAGCGGTTGCGGGCTTGGGACTCGCCGGCAAAGGCGGTCAACAAATTCTTTTCGGTCTGGCTGCCCTTCAGGCTGGCCATGCTGTCACCTCCAAAATAGGGATAGCTTGAGTATGAGAATGTGCGAGCGGCAGTGGCTAGCCCTTGAGGGCCTTCTTGCCGTCGGCGGTGATGCTGTATTTGCAACGGACCGGGCTCTCAACCATACCCGCCTTTTTCAGGGCGCTCATGGCGGTGGAGACCTTCTTGCTTTCCAGGCCGGCGCTCTCGGCAACCTGCTTGTTGCTCATGGGCTCCTGGGAGCCGGAAAGCGCCTTTAGAACCTTCTTATCCTCGGCGGACGCCTTGGCCATTTGTCTACTCCAATTTTTACCGCGGCATAAACCCTAATGGCTGCCGGCTCTTCCTTGGCAGGCCTCGCAACGGCCCACGAACTCCAGGCGGTGGCCCAAGACCTCGAAGCCCGACTCGCGGGCCAGGCGCTCTTCCACCTCGTCGAGCAGGTCCATTTCCACGTCAAAGACCCGGCCGCATTCCAGGCACCGCAAATGGTAATGGTTCATGGTGTTGCCGTCAAAACGCATTTCCTGACCAGCAACGTCCAGCTTCTGTATGAACCCAGCCCGGGAGAGGATGTCCAGGTTGCGGTAGACCGTGCCCAGGCTGATACGGGGCAGGCGCCGCCGCACCATCTGGCAAAGCTCCCCTGCGGTGGGATGACTTTTGACGCTCTGGAGCTCCTCCATGATGACCTGCCTCTGGGTGGTCATGCGGAGTTTTCCTGGCGCTTCCATGTTATTCTCCTTGATAATGATTCCTACTACCCATTTTAGTCATTTGCAGGGGATTGTCAAGCCTCAAGCACTTCAAAACAAGGCGAATATTGGCGCGCCTTGGGCAGGCGGCAGGAATGAGCGCCAGAAGAAAATTTGAACATTCTCTATCCACAATGTCAAGACTCTGCCGGGCTTTAAACGAAACCAGTTCCCCGAGGGGCCTTAATAAACCCCATCCAAGGCCCGGCAATAGGCATCATAGGCGTCGTCGCCGAACAATACGAAGTGCACCCGTTCAAATGCGCCAGGGTGGGCCTCTATGCCCTCCTTGACCGCCTTGAGGGCCACTTTGGCCGCTTGATCAACAGGATAGCCATAGGCCCCGGTGGATAGGCTGGGAAAGGCCACGCTTTTCAACTTGTTCTTGGCGGCTAGGGCCAGGGAGTTTTTGTAGGCACTGGCCAACAGGCGGGGATCCTCGGGCCGTCCCCGGTAAACCGGCCCCACGGTGTGGATGACCTTCTTGGCCTTGAGCTTGCCGGCAGTGGTTATCACCGCTTCGCCGGTGGGGCAGTGGCCAATGGCCCGGCCCTCGGCCATGATCTCCGGGCCGCCCGCCCGGTGGATGGCTCCGTCCACGCCGCCGCCCCCGGCCAGGGCGCTGTTGGCCGCGTTGACGATTGCCTCTTCGTCGGCCCGGGTTATGTCCCCCTGGCTAAGAATCAGTTTGGTGTGGTTGATCATCTTCTCAGCGGCCATGCTCACCTCCCCATGAGCTCCCGGGGGAAAAAGAAATACAGCCGCCCCGGGTTTTTCATGCGCCCGGCCAGGGCCCCGGCCTGGGGCCCGGTGCCGAAGAACAGGTCCAGCCGCCCCGGCCCCCGGATGGCCCCGCCGGTGTCCTGGTTGAACACGAAGCGGGAGAACTGGCGCTGGCCTCCCCCGGACGCGGGCATGGTGCCGGACACGAAACCCAGGGCCAGGCCGGGAAAGAGCCGCCGGTCGGTGGCGATGCTGCGCCCCGCGGTTAGCGGCTGCTCAAAGCAACCCAGAGGCCCGCCCGTGGCCGGCAGGGGCCGGAAGAACACGTAGGAGGGGTTGTGGGCCAGCACCTTGCGCCGCTGCTCGGGGTGGGCCTCCAGATAGGCCTTGATGCCCTGCATGGACATGGCGCCGGGCTCCATGAGCTTTTCCCGCAGCATCATGCGCCCGATGGAGCGATAGGGCTGGCCGTTGCTGGCCGCGTAGCCCACCCGCTGGCGGGAGCCGTCGCCGAACTCCAACTGGCCAGAGCCCTGGATGTGCAAAAAGAACACCTCCACCGGATCGCCCACATAGCCCAACACCTCGGCCTTGCCCTCCAGGGCCTGGTTGAAGTCGATGGCCTCGCGGTCCGGATAGGGCTTCACCTTGTGCCCGGACACCTGGCCCACCAGGCGCTTTTTGGGCAGGTCCGGGCTGAACTGCTTCAGATCGATCCACACCAGGTCCTCGGGCAGGGCGTACACCGGGTATTCGAAGCTGCCCTGGGCCATGCGCCGGGCTTGGAGCAGGGGCTCGTAATACCCGGTCATGAGCACCTCGCCCTCCCCGTCCCGGCCCACTGATTCCAAAAGCACGTACTTGGCGCGCAAAAACTCGCTACGGGTAACAGGGTCGGGATGGCGGTAAAGCAGGTCCTTGAGATCGTCGAGCATGGCGGCCATCTGGGCGGCGGTCATGGCGTGGGGGCCAAAGGTGAAGCGCTTGTCCGGCTTCACCCGCCGCAAATAAGCCAGGGAAGACTCTGCCGCCGCGAAAAAGCTCTTGGCGTCCAGGTCGTCCAAAAGCAGGGGCCACTCGGACTGGGGCACCAGGCGCAGGGTGTTGACCGCCGTGGGCTTGGGCGGCGGGCCCGACTTGCCGCAGGCGGCCAGGATCAACAGGCCGGCCAGGGCCAGGCAGGCCCAGAAAAGGGGGCGGGAGAAAGCGGCGGGTGTGTTCATGCCTGCATGTTAACCCGCCCCGGAGTGGGCATCAAGCGGCTGGCAGATACAAGGCCACGCCCTGGCCCTTGCTCGCCCCCACGCTCTGGGCGATGGTGGCGCACTTGGCCAGGAACAACAGCAGCAGGGGCCAGGGGGCCGAGCCGGAGGCCAGCATGCCCCCGGCCACGGCCAGGGTTTCGTAGTGGCCCATGCCCTTGGCGATGACCAGGTCGGCCCCGGCCAGCAGCCCGTCCAGATTGGGCGGCAGGCCCTCCGGGTCCAGGCCCACCGCGGCCGGGCTCCAGTCCAGCACCTCGCCCAGGCCGTGGGCCTCATTCTGGGCGGCCAGGTCGGCCAGGGTCAGGTCGTTCTGGGCCGGGCCGTTCTTGACCACATAGCTCACCGCGCATCCCCGGTTTTCCAGATGCTCCACCAGCAGGCGGTCGAAGGACTGCTCCCCGCAGTTGTCGGCCAGGATGACCACCGATGCACCGGGGCGCAGATGGACCTCGGCCCGGGCCAGGTCGTCGCGGCCCAGCTCCAGGCCCCCGCCCTCTTCCCACAAGCGTCCGGTGTCGGCCAAAAAGAAATGATCGATGGCGTTGCCCAGGATGGCCACCCGGGCCAGGGCGGAGAAGTCGTCCGGCTGGGGGCCCAGCTTGGCCACCGCCTCTTGGGCGGCCAGGAAGTCGGCCTCTTTCTTGGCGGTGAAGGGGTCGTGCACCCCGGAGCGCTCCCGGGTCAGGTCAAAAAAGCGGGTGGCTATGTGGGCCGGGGCCAGCCCTTGGGCCAGGCCCTCCCGGGTCAGGGCCTCGATCTCCGAGCGCAGGGCCTGCTCGGCCTCCGCCTCCAGGCCCGAGCCCTTGATGGTGGCCTCGATGAGGCCCTCAAGGCAGGAGGCGCATTGCTCTCCCGGGATGAGGTGCTTGCCCATGGCCTTATCCGCCTGCCTCCCACTTGAAGAGGGGCCTGGCCCGCCCATCCGGACAGGCCAGGCCCCGTTTGGTTATCACTTGGCCCGCATCAAATAGAACACGTAGCCATACCACTCATGATACTTGCGGTATATGTCTGTTTCATGGCGGCACTGCTCCATGACCAGCTCCATGGCCGGGTCAATGCCGCCAGTCTTGGCCAGCTCATCCATGTGGGCCGACAGGGGTCCGATGTAATTATCCCACCAGGCCGAGGGGGCCATGGTGAAGTGATCCACCACCTCGTAGCCGGCGGAGCGGATCACGCCCAAACAATCCTGGATCTGGCCGATCTCCGGGTACAACTGCTCCCAGAATTGGGCCACCTCCTGGGGAGGGTTGGGCTTGAGCCAGGAGCACTCGGTCACGGCCACATAGCCGCCCGGCGCCAGCCAAGGCCGCCACATCTTGAGGCCATTGGCAAAACCCGGGATGAATATGGCGCCCTCGCACCAGATCAGATCCCAACTGGCCGGGGCGTACTCCAACTGGAGCATGTCCCCAAGCTCGGCCCGCACCAATTCGGCCAGGCCCCGCTCTTGGGCGTCAGCTTCCAGCGTATCCAAAAAGGGGCGGTAAAAATCCACCGCCTTAATTGGCACGCCCAGCTCCTCGGCCAAGACCAAGGTTTGCTTGCCCGGCCCGCAGCCCAGGTCCAGTACTCGTGGCGAGGCCGGCAATCCCTTCAGGCGGCTCAGGGCCTGTCTGGTGTAGTCATCGCTGCCCGGCCCGCCCCTGGGCAGGCCCTTATGCAGGTTGCAAAGTGCTTCTATGAACTCCTCTTGGCTAATTTCCTTTTGGTTCATTGTCCTTGTTTTCCCTTGGGGGTCAGTTTTGGAGCCAGGGTTGGTCAACCCCGGCTATGCCTAAACTATTCTTCTCCCCGGGACACAAGAACCCAGATGCGACTGGTCAAGCAGTTGAACAAAAAATCCTCCGGATTAAATTTGGCAATGCCTGTGCATCATCTATCCGGCCGTGCAACCCTGGTCAAGGTTAAAAAGCGGTGAAGGAGTCAAAGGCCGGTGGCCGCCTGGAGTCGTGGGTTAATTTTACGGGCATCTGCTCCGCACGGAGATTGCCGCGTCGCGGCCAAGGCACATCCTTCCCCACCCTTTTCTTTTCTTGCTTATAGCCCCAGCTTGTCGCGGATGGCCCGCCAGGACCAGTCCACCGGGATGCGCAGGCGCTCCCCGCCTTTGCGCTCGTAGAGCAGATAGCCCTCGCGCTGGCCGAACAAGAATAGATCGCGGGTCAGCTCCACGTCGGCCCGGCAATAGACGGTGAGCTTTTCCATCTCGCCCTGGTTCCACCAATCCACCGCTTGCAACCCGTCGGCGGTCTTGGCCGCGCCCAGGGTGGCCCCGGCCAGGGCGTCCAGGCTCAAGCGGTGGCCCAAAGCCTCCTGCACCTCCAGGAGCAAGTCCAGGTTGGGCAGGCAGCTTAAATCCTGGCCGGTGTAGCCGGCCAGCACGCCGTAATCAAAGCGCACCTGGTTGAAGCCGATGACCAACTCCAGCTCGTTCAGCCGCTTGATGAGCCGGTTGACCTGATCTTCCTCATAAGCGATGCACTGGTCCGCCTCGGAGTCGTAGAGCACCCCCACGCTGACCCGCATCAGGTGGGTGTTGCCCCAGCCGCCCACCTGGGCGGCCAGCTTCTGGGTCTCCAGATCGAACACCCCGTAGTTCAGGGGCGCGTCCCGGCCCTGCTTCTTGGGCGGAGTGATCATGGGGCGGGCCTCGGGCTCCACCTCCATTTGCCCCAACTCCTCCAGGCCCAACAGAAGGCGGGTCAGATGCAAGGCCCCGGCCTTGTCCAAAGGCTTGTTGCCCGAGCCGCACTTGGGGCTGAACACGCAGGCCGGGCAGCCGTCCTCGCAATCGCAGCGGTCCAACAGCTCCACCACCCGCTCCAAAAGCTCCTCTATGATGGAAAATCCCTTTTCGGCCAGGCCCACCCCGCCGGGCACCCCGTCATAGATGAACACCGCCGCCTTGCCAGTCTGGGGGTGCAGGGGAATGGAGATGCCGCCGATGTCGTCGCGGTCGCACAGGGCGAACAAGGGGAACATGCTGATGGCCGCGTGCTCCAGGGCGTGGATGGAGCCCATGAAGTGGCGTCCCGAGCGCTCCAGGGCCTGGCGCACCAGGTCCTCGATGTCGATCCACAGGCCGTGGGTCTCGAAGGTAAGCTCGGGCAGGTCCAGGGGATAGACCCCCATCAGGTCGCCGCCCGAGAGCCGCCGCCGCTCGTAGCCGGTCACCTGCTCGGTCACCTTGAGCCTTCCCTGGTGCACCAGGAAGTTGGCCACCGGACGGCGGCCGGTCTCCTCCAGGATCTCGGTCTCTTTTTCGCTGCGCGCGTGGGTGTAGTAGTCCGCTTTTACCGGGGCCACCCGCACCTTGCGGTGTTCCAGGTCCAGCTCCTTCACCTGATAGGCGCGCCCCCTATGCAGATAGATGGCCCCTGGGTAGCCTTCCTTATAAACCCGCACCCCGTCGAAGCTGCCCACCACCTTGCCCTGGTGATCCAGGATGGCCAGGGACTCGCCCGCGCCGCGCAAGTCCATCTCGCGCTGGGGCCGCTTGCGCGGGGTGAAGTAGCGGGTGCCCTCGGCGTCCAGGAGCAGCTGGCCGTCCTGGCTGGCCCGGGCCAGGGCCTCGGGGTGCTGGCGGGGATGAAAAAACTCGTCATCCGCGTCCAGGGGCTCCTCGGCCGCCGCGCAGATCAGGTGCTTGGAGAGAATCTGGGGGTTGGCCGTGTCCAGCACCGCCGACTCCACCGGCCGGGCGAAGAACTCGGCCGGATGGCTGATGAGCCACTGGTCCAGGGCGTCTGGCTTGGCCACCAGCACCACCGCGCTGTCGCGCCCGGCCCGCCCCACCCGGCCGCCCCGCTGCCAGGTGTTTATCTGCGAGCCCGGATAGCCCACCAGCACGCACAAATCCAGGCCGCCGATGTCGATGCCCATCTCCAAAGCGCTGGTGGTGATTACCCCGGCCAGACGGCCCGAGGAAAGGTCCTGCTCGATCTTCCGCCGCTCCTCGGGCAAAAAGCCGGCCCGATACCCGGCCACCAGGTCCCTGAGCTCGGGATGGGAGCGGGTGACCCAGGTGTGGATCAGCTCGGTGTGGATGCGGCTCTTGGTAAAGCAGATGGTGGCCAGGCCCTGCTTGACCGCCGTGGCCACCAGGTGGCTGGCCGTGGTGGAGGCGGCCCCGCCCGGATTGACCAAGGCAAAGGAGCGCCCGGCCGCGGGCGCGCCGCAAAAATCCACCACCTGGTCCGGCGCGAACTCCCGCCCGGTGAGGGAGGCGGCGTGCTCGCCCGGGTTGGCGATGGTGGCCGAGCAGAGCACGAAACCGGGCCGGCTGCCCCGCCGCGCGGCCAGACGCAGCAGGCGCCGCAGCACGGCCGAAACGTGGCTGCCGAACACCCCGCGATAGGCGTGCACCTCGTCGATGACGATGTACTTGAGCCGGGCCAGGAAGTTGTCCCAGGCCGAGGGAAAGGCGCACACCGCCTGGTGCAGCATGTCCGGGTTGGAAATGATGATGGGCGGCGGCTTTTGACGAAGCTTGCGGCGCTGGCCGTCCGGGGTGTCGCCGTCGTAGATGGCCGCCACCGGCCCCAGGCCCGCGCTCAGGGCCAGGTGGTTTATGGCCCCCATCTGGTCCTGCTCCAGGGCCTTCAAGGGGAACAGGAACAGGGCGGTGCCCTCGGGGTCCGCAGCCAGGCGCTCCAGCACCGGCAGGGTGTAGACCAGGCTCTTGCCCGAGGCGGTGGGCGTGGCCACCACCACGTCGCGCCCGGCCCGCACCAGCTTCAGGGCGGCGGCCTGGTGGGAAAACAGGCGCTCGATGCCCTGGGCGGCCAGGGCCCCGGCCAGGCCGTCGGGCAGGGGCGGATCGATGTCGCCGTACGAGGCCGGCCGGGGGGGAATGTCCTCCAGGTGCACCACCTCGCCGGCCAGGTGGGTGCCCCGGCCCAGGGATGCCACGTATCGCTGAAGCTTGCCGCCCATGGGCCAGATGTACCACGGGACGCAACAAGTGTCTAGCTGCGGCTCAAAGCCCCATATTAAGGGCATGAAAAGGCAACCCCCTCCTTGACAGGAGCATCCCCGTTTGCTATCAAGATGAGTTAGTTTATTCCTTGGGCGGCAAGGCGAAAAGCATGGCTGCATACCCGGGTCCCGGCACCCTTGAGCCGGGGCAAATAGGTGGAAGGGCCTCCACACCCCTCGCGGTGAGTGGGGGTTTTTTTTGGGCTGATTCAGGGCCGCGGGGCCCGCAAGGGGAGGACAAGTGAGCCTGTCGCGCCGCAACCTGCTGGGCCTTGATGGAATGTCGGCTGGGGAGATCACCACCATCCTGGACACCGCCGAGAACCTCAAGGAGATCTCCTACCGGCCTATCCGCAAGGTGCCCACCCTGCGCGGCAAGACCATCGTGCATTTCTTTTACGAGGCCTCCACCCGCACCCGCACTTCCTTCGAGCTGGCCGCCAAGCGCCTGAGCGCGGACACGGTGAGCCTTTCCGCCTCCACCAGCAGCCTGACCAAGGGCGAGACGCTCATCGACACGGCCAAGAACCTCTTGGCCATGAGCCCGGACTGCATCGTGATCCGCCATTCCCAGTCCGGCGCGCCCCATCTGCTGGCCAAGCACATACCCATCTCCATCATCAACGCGGGCGACGGCGCCCACGAGCACCCCACCCAGGGGCTGCTGGACATGCTGACCATCCGCCAGGCCAAAGGCCGTCTGGACGGGCTCAAGGTCTCCATCATCGGCGACATCACCCACTCCCGGGTGGCCCGCTCGGACCTCATCGGCCTCAACACCATGGGCAGCGAGGTCACCTTTTACGGACCCCGCACCCTGATTCCGCCCGCGGTGGAAAGCCTGGGGGCCAAGGTAGCCGGTTCCATGGAGGAGGCGGTCGCTGATGCCGACGTGATCATCATGCTCCGGGTGCAGCAGGAGCGCCTCACCGACGTGCTCTTCCCCACCCTGCGCGAGTATGCCCAGCGTTTCGGCCTGGGCATGAAGGAGATGAAGGCCGCCAAAAAGGACGTGGTGGTCATGCACCCCGGGCCCATCAACCGGGGGGTGGAGATGTCCCCCGAGGTGGCGGACGGACCCTGGTCGGTGATCCTGGACCAGGTGGCCAACGGCGTGGCGGTGCGCATGGCCTTGCTCTACCTCTTGATAGGACCGGAGGCGGCATGAGCGCCCCACGCCCCATATTGCTCAGAAACGGCCGGCTGATCTGCCCGGCCAGCGGCCTGGACAAAAAAGGCGACCTCCTGCTGGCCAAGGGCCGCGTCGAGGCAATCGGCGGCAAGATCGCCCCGCCCAACAACGCCAAGGTCATCGACTGCGCGGGCAAGGTGGTGGCCCCCGGGTTCATCGACCTGCACGTGCACCTGCGGGAGCCGGGCCAGGAGTACAAGGAGACCATCGCCACGGGCACGGCCTCTGCCGCGGCCGGTGGCTTCACCGCGGTGTGCTGCATGCCCAACACCGAGCCGGTCAACGACAGCGCGGCGGTGACCGAACAGATTTTGGAGCGGGCGGCCAAGGATGGCAGCGCGAGGGTATATCCGGTGGGGGCCATCACCCCGGGCCTGGGAGGCCAGGCCCTCACTCAGATGGCCGAGCTGCAACAGGCCGGCTGCGTGGGAGTGACCGACGACGGCCACCCGGTGAGCGACAGCCGCCTGTTGCGCCGGGCCATGGAATATGCCTCGGGCTTTGATTTGCCGGTGGTGTGCCACAGCGAGGAGCTGGCTCTGTCTGCCGGCGGGGCCATGCACGAAGGCCCCACCTCCACCCGCCTGGGCCTGCCCGGCATCCCGGCCCAGGCCGAGGTCATCGCCGTGGAGAGGGACCTGGCCCTGGCCGGGCTCACCGGCGCGCGGGTGCACATCTGCCACATCTCCTGCGCGGGCAGCGTCGAGGCCCTCAAGCGGGCCAAGGAGGCTGGCTGGGCGGTGAGCGGCGAAACCGCGCCCCACTACCTGGCCCTGTGCGACCAGGACGTGGGCGAGTACGACACCCACCGTAAGATGAACCCACCCCTGCGCTCGGCCGCCGACCGCGAGGCGGTGCGGCGCGGCCTGGCTGATGGCGTAATCGACGCGGTGGCCACGGACCACGCCCCCCACTCGGTGCTGGAAAAAGAGCTGGAGTTCGGCTTGGCCGCCTTTGGCGTAACCGGCCTGGAGACCGCCCTGGGCATCCTCCTGGAGCTGGTCGACGAAGGCCTGATCACCCTGCCCCAAATGATCGAGCGCCTCACCGCCTCCCCGGCGCGCATCCTGAGCCTGCCCGGCGGCAGCCTGGCCAAGGGAGGCCCGGCCGACGTATGCGTGTTCGACCCGGCCGCGCCCTGGGTGGTGGAGCCGGGCAAGATGCGCTCCATGTCCAAGAACACCCCCTTTGCCGGCCGCGAACTGCCCGGCCGCGCCGTTGTGACCATTTGCGGCGGCAAAATGACCCACCAAGCCAAGGAGTAGCATGAGCGCCTATCGTAAGCTGGTCAGCTCCGAGGCCATCGCCCTATTGGCCGCCCTTTGCATCGCGGCCATCTTCGTGGGCTCCTATTATCAGCGCCGCATGGACAACCAGGACGAGCAGGCCCTCAAGGTGGCCCAACAAATCTACCAATTGCTGAGCAAGGCCCCGGCCGCCCAGCCGGCCCCGGAACCGGCAACCACCGGCGCTGCCCAGACCAGCCCGGTGACCCCCGACGCAGGCCCCGCCCAGATAAGCCTGCTCAAGCTCAAGGCCATGGGCCTCGGCGATCCCTCGCCGATCCAGGTAATTGTGCAGGACCCCAGCCCCACGGCCTGGAAAGTGGCGGTGGAGCATCCCCTGGGAATTAAGCGCTATGTGGTCACCCCCCAGGGGGTCAAGGAAGAGGTGCGCTGATTCCCTCAGCCTGAGCACCATGCCCAAGCGCCAATCCCAAAAAGAAGACAACCTGGTGCGCATGTTGCGCTACGTCCTGGGTGTGGCCCCGGCCGAGTTCGGCCTTTATCCCCTGGAGGACGGCTGGATTCCAGTCAAGGAGCTCTTGGCCGCCCTGCACCAGGAGGAGGGCTGGCGCCATCTGCGGGCCGGCATGATCGCCGACGCGGCCTCCCGCCTGGCCCCGGATCTGGTGGAGCTGGATGAAAAGCTGGTGCGGGTGAGCGAGCGCGGCCATCCCCTGCCTGACTACGAAGCCATGCCCCCGGCTCACCTTTACCTGGGCGCGCGGCGCAAAGCCTGGCCCGTGCTGCACCGCCGGGGCCTGGAGGCCGGGCACGACGGACGGCCCTGGCTCCTGGCCGCCAGCCGGGAGGCGGCCCTAAAACTGGGACAGCGCCGCGACGCCGAGCCGGTGCTGGTCACCGTCCAGGCCCACCAGGCCCAGGACCAGGGGGCCGTGTTCCCGGCCTGGGGCGAGTACTTCCTGTGCGAGTGGGCCCCGGCCAGCGCGCTCATGGGCCCGCCCATCGCCGAGCAGACCTTTCCCAAGAAAAAACCCCAGCCCAAGGCCAAGCCTCCCGAGGGCCCGGCCATGCCCTCGCCCGATTCCCCGACCGGCTCCTTCACGCTAATGCCCGAAGACGTGGAAAAACCCTACAAGCGCAAGGGCATCAAAAAGGACATCGCCTGGAAGCGGGAGCGCCGCAAGCAGCGCCGGAGCAAATAGCCTTATACCCATCGGATTTACCCCGCACCGTCACAATTTAGGGCCCTTCTTTCTTCTCAGTAATATTTCCTAGACATCGCCGGGCATTGCCTTTAGCATTTTCAATAGAACCGCGCGTCAAGCATGGCTTTGGCCGATAGTTGACCCTCAGGTGGAGAGACACGATGCCCAAAGAGCAGAAGGCCGGGTGCGCCCGGCCCACCGGGGGAGTGGTGGGACAAACGCCCCCTCCCCAGGATGAAAACAAAAAAACTCCTGCCCCGGAGGTGCGCAAGATGATCCAGGTTGGAACCAAAGCTCCCGATTTTACAGCCCCTTGTTATTTTCAAGGCAAGTTCGCCTCGGTGCAGCTAAGCGAATATTTGGGCAAATGGGTGGTGTTGTGTTTCTATCCCGGTGACTTCACCTTCGTTTGAGCCACCGAGATCTCGGCGGTCGCCGAGAAGTATCCGGAGTTCCAGAAGCTTGGCGTGGAGGTGCTCTCCATGAGCGTGGACTCCATGTTCGTGCACAAGATGTGGGTGGACCACGAGCTGTCCAAGATGGTCGACGGCGGGGTGCCCTTCCCCATGCTCAGCGACGGTGGCGGCAAGGTGGGCGAGGTCTACGGGGTCTACGACCCGGCCGGCGGCGTGGACGTGCGCGGCCGCTTCATCATAGACCCGGACGGCGTGGTGCAGGCCATGGAGATGCTCACCCCTCCGGTGGGGCGCAATGTGGCCGAAACCCTGCGTCAGATCGCGGCCTTCCAACTGGTGCGCGAGAGCAAGGGCTCCCGGGCCACGCCCAGCGGCTGGCGGCCGGGCAAAAAGGTGCTCACCCCGGGCGAGGACCTGGTGGGCAACGTGTGGCAGGAGTGGAAGGTGGAGGACGCTTTCAACTAGGCCGCAACACTGCACTTGTCAAGCGGGGCGCGCCGGGTTTTGCCGGACGCCCCGCCTGCCGTTGACTGGCGCGGCGGAGCCTCTCATACTTTACAGATAGGCAATGGAGGCCCCACCCATGATCAGAACCGCCCGTTTTATAGTCCTTTTTCTTGCGTTTCTTTTCCTGTTGGCTGCCCCTTCACCGGGCCTGGCCAAGGTGCGCGAGTATCACCTGACCATCGCCAAGGGCAAGGTCAACCTCACCGGAACCCCGGCCGAGGCCATGACCGTCAACAACGGCATTCCCGGCCCCACCCTGCGTTTCATCGAAGGCGACACCGCCCGCATCCAGGTTACCAACCAGATGGACGTGGACACCTCGGTGCACTGGCACGGCCTGCTGGTGCCCCCGGGCATGGACGGGGTGCCGGATATCAGCTTCCCCCCTATCGCTCCGAAAACCACCTTCACCTACGAGTTCCCCATTCGCCAGAGCGGAACCTATTGGTATCACTCCCACACCCGCTTGCAGGAGCAAAGCGGGGTCTACGGCTCCATTGTCATCGAGCCAAAGGATTACCAGTCACCGGCCGACCGGGAGCTGGTCCTGGTGCTCTCGGACTGGACCGACGACCGCCCCGGTTACGTGATGCAGGCCCTCAAGCGGGGCAGCGAATTCTTCTCGGTGCAAAAGGGCTCGGCCCAGAGCATCGCGGGGGCCATCAAGCTGGGCCATTTGGGCGACTACACCATGCGCGAGCTGGTGCGCATGCCGCCCATGGACATATCGGACGTGGCGTATGACCGCTTTTTGATCAACGGCAAGCCCATGCAAAAGCTGGCCGCCCGGCCGGGCGAAAGCTTTCGGCTGCGGGTGATCAACGGGTCGGCCTCGTCGTTCTTTTACCTGGAGTTCGCGGGCGGCCCCCTGACCATTTTCTCGGCCGATGGTCAGGACGTTGAGCCGATAAAGGTCAAGCGCCTGCTCATGGGCGTGGCCGAGACCTATGACCTGCTTATCAAGCTGCCGGGCAAGGGCTCATACGAATTGCGGGCCACGGCCCAGGATGGCTCGTCCTGGGCCGCCCTATGGCTGGGCTCGGGCCATCCCCACCCCGCGCCCGCCATCCCCCGGCCTGACCTGTATCTGCTGCACGGCACACCGTCCCTGGGGCGCATCCTGGCCCTGACCCCGGCCGGCTCCATGGGCATGCCCGACAGCGCGGTGGAGGCGGGCAAGTTCGACAAGCCCGGCATGGCGGGCATGGGCGGCATGAAAATGGGCCATAACGCCATGAAGGGCATGGACATGGCAAAGGCGCAACATGGGGAAATGAAGATGCCCTCTTCGGAACAGGGTCACGCCCCAAAGATGGCCCCCATGGCCAAGGCCCCGGCCGCCCCGCCCAGCGGCAAGCGCTGGGCCCACGACTTCGCGCCCCTGGCCAGCGACGTGGCCGCCTCGCCCGCCCTGGCCCGGGACGGCGGCCCGGAGCGCCCCTGGCCTCCTTATGCCAAGCTCAAGGCCAAGCACTCCACCGCCCTGAGCAAGAAGCGGCCGGTGCGCAACATCCGCCTTACCCTTGACGGGGACATGAGGCGCTACGTGTGGCTTTTGAACAACAAGCCCCTGTCCGAAAGCGACAACATCCGCATCAAAAAGGGCGAGGCGGTGCGCTTCATCATGATCAACCGCACCATGATGCACCACCCCATGCATTTGCACGGGCACTTCTTCCGGGTTATCAACGGCCAGGGAGACTACTCGCCCCTCAAGCACACCGTGGACGTGGCCCCCATGAGCACCACGGTGATCGAGTTCGCGGCCGATGAAAAAGGCGACTGGTTCTTCCACTGCCACCTGCTCTATCACATGAAAGCGGGCATGGCCCGGCTGGTGCACTACCAGGGCTTCGTTCCTCCGGCAGCGGTGCGGGCGGTGCGTCCCCGGCTGTACCAGGAGCCCTGGTACCCCATGGTGGATGCCAGCCTGCTGAGCAACATGAGCGAGGGCGCGGCCAAGCTGGCCTCCACCCGCAACGTCATCGGGGTGGAGTGGGAGATCGGCTGGCAGCGGCGCACCAAGGCCGCCTGGGAGGTGATGCCCACCTGGGCCTATCATGTGAACCGCTTCTTTTCGGCATTCGCGGGCGGCCACCTGGAAGGCGAGGCCGGCGTGCTGGACAAGACCCGGGGCATCCTGGGCATCAACTATCTCCTGCCCTACAACCTGCATTCCATGTTATGGGTGGACACGGACCTGGGCGGGCGCGTCAAGCTGGCCCGCGCCTGGGACCTGACTCCCCGTCTGGCCCTTTTTGGTTCCTGGCAGTACGACACCCACGACTTCTGGGAGGCCGAGGCCGGGCTTAGCTACATGATCAACAGCCACCTGTCCCTGGTGGGGCAGTGGCACTCGGAATACGGCTGGGGCGCGGGATTGGGCTTCAGCTTTTAGAGGAAGGCGAATGACCAGGACAGGCGGCAACTGGGAACAGATACGCGAAGAGGCCCGGCGCAACCGGGCCGACCGGGAGCGCTCTTACCGCGAAAAGGCGCTGAAGATGTTCCCCCATGTGTGCGGGCGCTGCGGCCGGGAGTTCAGCGGCAAGCAGCTCAGCGAACTGACCGTGCATCACAAGGACAGCGACCACGATAACAACCCGCCCGACGGCAGCAACTGGGAACTGTTGTGCATCTATTGCCACGACAATGAGCACCAGCGCGACCAGGTGGCCCAGTCTTATGAGGACGCGGCCCCGGAAAAGGCGGTGGATGGCGGGGTGACCCACCAGCCCTTCGCGGCCCTGGGGGATCTGCTCAAAAAGAAAAGTTAGGCTCGCTGGTTGGCCAGCGGCCAGCTCAGACCTTCACGGCCACCAGGGAAAGGCCTAGCTTCTTTTCCAGGCTCTGCAACTCCTTCAGTGTGCTGTCATCCAACGGAGCTGCTTCCAAGTCCTGGCAGGAAAAAGCCAGCACCGTAACCCCGGCCTGCTTTTCCAGATCCTGGATGGTGGAAAGATTGCCTTGATCCAGGTTGGCGAGACTGCACAGCATTTTCATCCTCCTTATTGTTTCAGGCTATACTATAATTCTTTATAAATATTTTAAGCGGATAGCGGAGTTGCCTGTAAAACAAAAACTCACTCACAGCGGCATGCTTTTTTGACCACCGCCCCCACCCCTCGGCCAGATCCAGCCTGCGCACCAGCCCAAGCGGGGCGTTGTTCATCGGCTTTTGGCGGCTCTGGAAGAGTTGTTGAAGGACAAGAAGCAGGCTCTCTTTTTCAGGCTGGCCCACGACAATTGCTTGGGAATATTGCCACGCCCCGCCGGGCGGCGCGGCTCGATGACCTATTATTTCAGGACAGCTATTGGCAAGGTCCTGATAGGGGGAGCGGGCCCTGCCGTCACGGCCGCGAACAGTAGGCCCTGCAAGGCCGGGCAGGGAGCCGACAGCCGCCGGCCTCGTTTCTTCATCTCCTTTTTTCCCGACCTCTGCTTTTTCTAGTCTTTATCCTACCCCGCCTCAACCAAGCCCAGCCGCCGGCCCCAGCGCCGCACCGCTTCTTTTCTGACCGCCGCCAGCTTCTTGCCTTTCATCTCCGGGTCGTCCTTCAGCCAGCCCGCGATGATCTCCCGCAGCCGAGGCACCAGCTCGGCGTCGATCTCCCAGCGGGCCACCCTAAAGGGCGGCAGGCCGGATTGCTTCTCGCCCAGGGCCTCGCCCGGGCCGCGCAAGTAAAGGTCCGCCTCGGCGATCTCGGCCCCGTCGCTGGTGGAGGCCAGCACGGCCAGGCGGCGCGCGGATAGCTCGCCGGGGTTGGGCCCGGCCACCAGCAAACAGGCGCCCGGCTTGGCGCCACGGCCCACCCTGCCCCTGAGCTGGTGTAGCTGGCTCAGGCCGAAGCGCTCGGCCCCCAACACGATCATCAGGGTGGCGGCGGGCACGTCCACTCCCACCTCCACCACGGTGGTGGCCACCAGCACCTGGCTCTCGCCATCGCGGAAGCGGGCCAGGGTCTCCTGCTGCTCGGCCCCGTCCATGCGCCCATGCAGCAGCTCCACCTGGTGTTTTGGGAAGTACTGATCCAGCCGCCGGGCGGTGGCCACCGCGTCCTGGGCCTCGATCTTGTCCGAGGCCTCCACCAGGGGGCAGATCACATAGGCCTGCTCGCCGCGCTGGAGCACCTTTGCCAGCTCGTCCACCGCGGCCTTGCGATGCTCGAACTCCAGGGCCCGGGTGGCGACCTTTTGCGGTCCCAGGGGCCGCTCGGGCAGGTCGCTCAGGTCCAGGTGCCCGGCCAGGGCCAGGGCCAGGGTGCGGGGGATGGGCGTGGCCGATAGCACCAGCATATGGGGCCGCGTCCCCTTGGCGGCCAGGGCCAGGCGTTGGTGCACCCCGAAGCGGTGCTGCTCGTCGATGATCACCAGGCCCAGCTTGGCGAACTCCACCTTGGCCGAGAACAGGGCGTGGGTGCCCACCAGGACTTGCGCCCCTCCCGAGGCGGCCTCGCGGATGGCCGCGCCGTTGTTTCCATTGGCTCCCCCCACGGCCAGGGCGAGACGCACGCCCAGGGGCTCCAGATAGGCGCTCAGTGTGGCCAGGTGTTGCCGGGCCAGCACCTCGGTGGGGGCCATGAGCGCGGCCTGGGCCCCGGCCTCCACGGCCAGGCACATGGCCGCCGTGGCCACCACCGTCTTGCCGGTGCCCACGTCGCCGGCCAGCAGGCGGCCCATGGGGTGTCCCCGGGACATGTCCTTCTCAATGGCGGCGATGGCCTCTTGTTGGCCCGGCGTCAGCTTGAAGGGCAGGTTCTCGAGCAGCCTGGCCAACAGCCTGCCCTCGGGCTTAAGCGGCGCGGCCGAGGCGCTCTCACGGGTGCGGCGCTTCAGGGCCAGGCCCAGCTCAAAGTACATGAGTTCGTTAACCGCCAGGGAGCCGCGCCAGGGGGCGGCCGAGGGGTCCAGGTCGTCCGGCCCGGCCTCATGGGGCGGCTGGTGCGCCCGGGCCAGGGCCTCGCCCGCGTCGTGGGGATATAGATCGGACGGCAGCATCCCGGCCAAGGGATCGGGAATCTGCCCGTCGCAGCGCCGCATCATCTCGGCCATGAAGCGCCTTAGGGTGGCCGGGGCCACGCCCTCCACCTCGGGGTACACCGGCACCACCCTGCCCACGGAGGGATGCTCCGGCCCCACGTCCTCCACCCGGTACAGCTCCGGGTGGATGAGCTGCATCTCGCCCTTGGGCCCCTGGCTCACCTCGCCCACGGCATAGAGCTCCGCATCCACCCCGTAGCCCTCCAGATGGGCCCGCTTGAAGCGGAACCACAAGCAGCCCAGGCGGCCGGTGGCGTCTTCCAGCACCAGGCGGTACAGCTTGCCCTTGTGGCCCCACACCCCGGAGGAGACTACCCGGCCCTGCACCACGGCCAGCTGCCCCAGGCTCAGCTCGGCTATGGGCGTGGGGGTGCGGCGGTCCTGATAGCGGGCGGGCAAAAAGAACAGGGCATCGCCCCAGGATTTGAGCTCCCGCCCGGCCAAACGGCGGACAGTCACCGGCCCCACCCCGGGCAGGGCGGCCAGGGAGGTGGCCAAAAGCGGCAGATCAAAGGGGGTCACCGAGGCTTGCAAAAGGCTCTCCGGGTTAAAAGGGCTCCTCTCTTTCTGCCCGCCCTACCCCCCCTGCGTCAAGTCCGTGGCTTTGCTTTATGCCTCACGCGTTTTCTGCTAAGGTTAAGGCCGGTTTAAAGCAGAGGAGTCAGCCCCCCATGAGCCAGGACGACCGTTACCGCGCCGCGGGCGTGGACATTGAAAAGGCCGATCAGTTCATCAAGAATATCGGCGATTTGGTGAAATCGACCCACACCAAGGGAGTGGTGGGCGGCCTGGGCGGCTTCTCGGGGCTGTTCTCACTGGCCGGCATGACCAGCGCCGAGCCGGTGCTGGTCAGCTCCACCGACGGGGTGGGCACCAAGCTCAAGATCGCCTTTCTCACCAACCAGCACGACACCATCGGCATCGACATGGTGGCCATGGTGGTCAACGACATCGTGGTCACCGGGGCCAAGCCGTTGTTCCTGCTGGACTACCTGGCCACCGGCAAGCTGGAGCTGGGCGTGGCCGAGGCGGTGATCGCCGGGGTGGTGGATGGCTGCCGACAGGCGGACTGTGCCCTGATCGGCGGGGAAACCGCCGAGATGCCGGGCATGTACCCGCCGGGCGAGTACGACCTGGCCGGTTTTGCCGTGGGCCTGGCCGACCGAGCGGCCATTATCGACGGCTCGCGGGTGGCGCCGGGCGCGGCAGTGGTGGGCCTGGCCTCCTCTGGCCTGCATTCCAACGGCTTTTCCCTGGTGCGCAAGATCGTGTTCGAGGAGCTGGGCCTGGCGGTCGGCGACCGCCCCGCCGGCCTGGAGGCCACGGTTGGCGAGACCCTGCTCACCCCCACCAAGATTTACGTGAAACCGGTGCTGGCCATCAAAAACGAATTCGATCTTTTGGCCGCGGCCCATATCACCGGCGGCGGCCTGCTGGAGAACCTGCCCCGGGTGCTGCCCCCGGGCTGCCGGGCGGTGATCGAGCAGGGCTCCTGGCCGGTGCCTCAAGTCTTTTCCTGGTTGCAGGAGGCGGGCAAGCTCAGCCAACGCGAGATGAGCCGCACCTTCAACTGGGGACTGGGCATGGCCCTGGTGGTGCCCGGCGCCCAGGCCGGGGCGGTGATATCCCGCCTGACCGAGCTGGGCGAGGAGGCCTTCATGGTGGGCGAGATAACGGCACGCCAGGGCGACGAGCCCCTGGTGGAGGTGAAGGCTTGATCCTGGTCTCCGCATGCCTGCTGGGGCACAAGGTGCGCTATGACGGCCGCCACGCCCTGAGCGAGGAGATTAAGGCCCTGGTGGGCTCGGAGCCGGTGTTGGCCCTGTGCCCCGAGGTGCTGGGCGGCCTGGGAGTGCCCCGGCCGCCGGCCCGTTTCGTGGGCGCCGCCTGGGGCCGCGAGGGCCTGGACCTCATCGAGGGCCGCGCCCGCTTGCTCAACGACCAGGGCCGCGACGTGAGCGCCGCCTTTGTGCACGGAGCCCGCGAGGTGGCCCGCCTGGCCCGGGAGCACAGGGTGCGCCTGGCCCTGTTGAAGGACCGCTCGCCCTCCTGCGGCTGGGACCCGGCCGGGATCAATCCCGCCGGCGGACCGGGCCAGGGAGTCCTGGCGGCGGTGCTCAAGGCCGTTGGCGTCGAGGTGCGTGAGGTGCGCGCCAATGGCCGGGGTTGATCCCATGGGCCAGGCCGACACCTCTGATCCCCAGAAACACGCCCAGGATCTCTACTCCCTTTCCGCCCGCATAGCCGCCCTGCTGGGCGCGGCCCTGCGCGGCGAGCACGTCATCCAAGGCGCGGTCCTGGGCCAGAGCGAGGTGGTGGACGCCGCCCTGGACGGCCAGATTCAATACGGCCTGTTGGCCTGCGCCCTGGAAAAGGCGGCCCTGAACCAGGCCGCGGACCCGGCCTATTGGCAAACCGTGGGCCAGGAGCTCACCGCCTTGGTCTCGCGCTCGGCCCGGCGCTCGGCCGACGAGATTCTCAGGCCCCTGGCGCCCATGCTCGGCGAGGCCGAGCTGGCCGAGCTGAGCGAAGCGCTTTACCACCCGCTCAAGGCCTATGAAGGGACCAGCCTGGCAAAGCTGGACCAGGGCCTGGCCGGCACGCCCTTGGAGGTGCTGGCCTCGGGCGTGGTCAAGAGCTTCTATGCCAAGGGGGACGGCTCGGCCGTGGCCAGCCGGGTGGTGGAGCTGGCCCTGGAAGGGGTGCGCGAGCTTTTTGTAAAAGGCGGGCTGGCCTGATGCCCGTGACGGCCAAGGACTTTTTTCGGGGCGCGGCCCTCAGCCTGGTGCTGGGCCACCCAGCTTGCCGCAAGCTGGAGCCCCTGGACCCGGATCAGGGCCGCTACCTGGTCAATGGCGCGCTCCATTTGTGGCTGCGCCATGAAAAGCAAAAGTCGCCCTGGAGCTTTGTTTTCAGCCCGGCCGAGCTGGCCGCGCTAAAGACGGACCTGGATGAAGGCGGCGCCTTCCTGGGCCTGACCTGCGGACGCGACGCGGTCATCGGCCTGGCCCCGTCCCAGATCGGGCAGGCGTTGGATTTCACCAGCAGCCGGGAGCAGGCCCTGCTCATCACCCGGGTTCCGGGCCGCCAGTGCTCGGTGGCCGGGCCAGGGGGCGAGCTGCCCGGACTCATTCCGGGAAGCGCTTTCCCTGGGCTGCTTTTTGAGCGAGACTGATTTAAGGAACCTTGAGCAGGATTTACACATGAGCTACACCCGCGATCATACCCGGCGCATTCACCTGGGCGGCGTGCCCATCGGTGGCGGCGCGCCGGTGGCGGTGCAGTCCATGACCAACACCGACACCCGCGACCCGGCGGCCACCCTGGCCCAGATCGAGGCCCTGGCCGAGGCGGGCTGCGAGCTGGTGCGCTGCGCGGTGCCGGACATGGAGGCGGCCGAGGCCTTCAAACCCATCACCGACCTGAGCCCCCTGCCGGTGATCGCGGACATTCACTTTGACCCGCGCCTGGCCGTGGCCGCCCTGGACAACGGGGCGGCCGGCATGCGCATCAACCCCGGCAACATCGGCGGCCAAGCCGCGGTGACCCGGGTGGTGGACGCGGCCAAGGCGGCGGGCGCGCCCATCCGGGTGGGGGCCAACTCCGGCTCCCTGCCAAAGGACATCCTGGAGCGCTGCGGCGGGCCCACCCCAGAGGCCCTGGTGGAGGCCGCCCTGGGCCATGTGCGCCTGCTGGAGAACCACGGGTTCGACCAGATCAAGGTGAGCCTCAAGTCCTCCGGGGTGCAGACCACCCTGGCCGCCTGCCGCCTGTGGGCCGAGCGTTACGACTACCCCCAGCACCTGGGCATCACCGAGGCCGGGGGGCTCCTGGCCGGGGCGGTGAAAAGCGCGGCCGGGCTGGGCGCCTTGCTCATGGAGGGCATGGGCGACACCTTCCGCATCAGCCTCACCGCCGACCCGGTGCGCGAGGTGGAGGCGGCCTGGCACCTGCTCCGGGCCTGCGGCCTGCGCTCCCGGGGGGTGGAGATCGTGTCCTGCCCCACCTGCGGCCGCACCGAGTACGACCTCATGGGCCTGTTGGAGCGGGCCGAGCCCGAGTTGGCCAAGATTAGCGCCCCGCTCACCGTGGCCATCATGGGCTGCGTGGTCAACGGCCCGGGCGAGGCCAAGCACGCCGACGTGGGCGTGGCCGGCGGCCGGGGCCAGGGCATCCTGTTCGCCAAGGGCGAGGTTATCAAGAAGCTGCCCGAAGCCGACCTGTTGGACGAGTTGATCAAGGCGGTGCAAGCCGCGGCCAAGGATTATTCACCCTCAGTGGATTCAGATAGCGAGCGATGAAGCGATGAAGTTCTCCCAGGCATTCATTCCCACCCTCAAGGAGACCCCGGCCGAGGCCGAGGTGATAAGCCACAAGTTGATGCTGCGCGCGGGCATGATCCGCAAGCTGGCCGCCGGGGTGTACACCTGGCTGCCCCTGGGCCTCAGGGTGCTCAAGAAGGTGGAGCGCATCGTGCGCCAGGAGATGGACGCGGCCGGGGCCCTGGAGCTGCTTATGCCCGGAGTGCAGCCGGCCGACCTGTGGCAGGAGTCGGGCCGCTGGGATCACTACGGCCGGGAGCTCTTGCGCTTCATCGACCGGCACGAGCACGCCTATTGTCTGGCCCCCACCCACGAGGAGGTCATCACCGACCTGATCCGGCGCGAGGTGCGCTCCTACCGCGACATGCCGCTTAACCTGTATCAGATACAGACCAAGTTCCGCGACGAGATCCGCCCCCGCTTCGGGGTGATGCGCTCGCGGGAGTTCATCATGAAGGACGCCTACTCCTTTGACCCGGACGAGGACAGCTCGGCCGCCAGCTACAAGCTGATGCACGACGCCTACTCGGCCATCTTCACCCGCCTGGGCCTGGACTTCGCGGTGGTGGAGGCCGACTCCGGGGCCATCGGCGGCTCCTTCAGCCACGAGTTCATGGTCTTGGCCGATACCGGCGAGGACGCCATCGCCTCCTGCTCCTGCGGCTGGGCGGCCAACTTCGAAAAGGCCGAGGTGGTGCTGCCCGAGGGCGAGGAGCCCGAGCCCCTGCGCGAGGTGGAGCGGGTGGACACGCCGGACGCCCACACCATCGAGCAGGTGGCCGCCTTGCTGCAGGTGGAGACCGCCACCCTGGCCAAGACCCTGGTTTATCTGGCCGACGGCAAGCCGGTGGCGGCCATGGTGCGGGGCGACCGCACCCTCAACGAGATCAAGCTCAAGAACCTTATCGGCGCGGCCGAACTGGAGCTGGCCCCGGCCGCGGTGATCAAGGAGGTCACCGGCGGTCCGGTGGGCTTCACCGGGCCCATGGGGCTGGACATCCCCGTCTACGCGGACCAGGAGCTTTACCGCTCCGGCACCCTGGTGGTTGGGGCCAACGCGCCGGACGCCCATTTGATCGGGGTGCACATGACCCGCGACGTGGCCGGAGCCAAGCGGGCCGATCTCAGGATTATCGAGCCGGGCGACCCCTGCCCCCGCTGCGGCGGCGAGCCGGTCTTCGCCCGGGGCATCGAGGTGGGCCACATATTCCGGCTGGGCACCAAGTACAGCCAGGCCCTGGGGGCCGACTATCTGGACGCCGAGGGCCAGAGCCACCCGGTGATCATGGGCTGCTACGGCATCGGCATCACCCGCATCGTGGCCGCGGCCATCGAGCAGGGCCACGACGACTGGGGCGTTATCTTCCCCCTGGCCATCGCCCCCTACTCGGTGAGCATCCTGCCCCTGGCCGGGGACGGCGAGGTGTTCGACACCGCGCTGAAGCTCTACGACGACCTCACCGAGGCCGGCCTGGACGTGCTGTTGGACGACCGCGACCTCAGGCCCGGGGTCAAGTTCAAGGACGCGGATTTGATCGGCGTGCCCCTGAGGGTGGTGGTGGGGGCCAAGGGCCTCAAACAAGGCGCGGTGGAGCTCAAGCGCCGCGCCGGCGGCGAGGTGGAGATGGTGCCCGTGGGGCAGGCGGCCGAATACGTGGCCCGCCTGGCCAATGAAGGCGGAGCGCAGCCTCTTTAGGCCAATCTAAGAGAACGGGTGGCGAGGGTCCATGGCCCTGCAACGCATCAACGAGATCATCGACGCGGTCCGAGGGTATCACCCCGGGGCCGACGTGGGCACCATCCAGAAGGCCTACGTGTTCTCGGCCAAGGTGCACAAGGGCCAGGTGCGCCGCTCGGGCGACCCCTACCTGAGCCATCCCCTGGCCGTGGCCGCCCTGTTGGCCGAGATGCACACCGACGTGGCCAGCATCTGCGCCGCCCTGCTGCACGACGCGGTGGAGGACACCGAAGCCTCCATCGAGGACATCGCCAAGCTCCTGGGCCCCGAGGTGGCCGCCCTGGTGGACGGGGTGACCAAGATCACCCAGCTCTCGGCCACCACCAAGACCGCCCAGCAGGCCGAGAACATGCGTAAGATGATCCTGGCCATGGCCAACGACATCCGCGTGCTGCTCATCAAGCTGGCCGACCGCCTGCACAACATGCGCACCCTGGGCTACATGCCCCCCAACAAGCAGCGCTACATCGCCCAGGAGACCCGCGACATCTACGCGCCCATGGCCCACCGCCTGGGCATCCGGCGCTGGCAGGCCGAGCTGGAAGACCTGACCCTCTATTTCCTGGAGCCGCGCATCTACCAGCGCATCAAGGAAGGGGTGGCCACCCGCCAGAGCGAGCGGGAGCGCTTCATCGCCGAAGTGAAGCAGATGATCTTCGACCGCATGGCCGAGCAGGGCATCGTGTGCGAGGTGAGCGGGCGTCCCAAGCACTTCTACAGCATCTACCGCAAGATGCAGCGCCACTCCGTGGACATCGACCAGCTCTACGACCTAATCGCCTTCAGGGTGGTGGTGAACAAGCTCCGCGACTGTTACGAGGCCCTGGGGGTGGTGCACAACATCTGGAAGCCCATCCCCGGCCGCTTCCGCGACTACATCGGCATGCCCAAGCCCAACATGTACCAGTCCCTGCACACCTCGGTGGTGGGGCCCATGGGCCAGCGCATGGAGGTGCAGATCCGCACCGAGGGGATGCACCGGGTGGCCGAGGAGGGCATCGCCGCCCACTGGCGCTACAAGGAGCAGGGAGCCAGCGACGCGGCCGAGCAGGGGCGCTTCGCCTGGCTCAGGAAGCTTTTGGAGTGGCAGCGGGACCTGGAAGACCCCACCGAGTTCATGCAGTCGCTCAAGATGAACCTCTACCCCGGCGAGATCTTCGTATTCACCCCGGGCGGCGAGGTCAAGTCGCTTCCCCGGGGCTCCACGCCCGTCGACTTCGCCTACTCCATCCACACCGAGGTGGGCCACCAGTGCGTGGGCGCGCGGGTTAACGGCCGCATGCTGCCCCTGAAGACCGAACTCAAGACCGGCGACCAGGTGGAGATCGTCACCCAGTCCAATCACAAGCCTTCCAAGGACTGGCTGAACTACGTGGTCAGCGGCCGGGCCCGCTCCAAGATACGCTCCTACATCCGCGAAACCGAACGGGCCCGCTCGGTCTCCCTGGGCCGGGACATCCTGGACAAGGAGCTACGCAAGCGCAAGCTCACCCTGAACCAGGTGATGAAGGAGGGCAAGCTGTCCTCGGTGATGGACGAGCTTTCCCTGGCCGACTCCGACCATCTGCTGGCCGCGGTGGCCTATGGCAAGGTATCGCCCCGACACATCGTCAACAAGATACTGCCCCGCCCGGCCGAGGATGCCGAGGAGAAGCCGGGGATCATCGAGCGTTCGGTGCGCCGCCTGCGGCGCAAGCAGGCCCCGGGGGGCATCAAGGTCAAGGGGCTGGACGACATCCTGGTGCGCCTGGCCAAGTGCTGCAACCCCCTGCCCGGCGACGAGGTGACCGGTTTCATCACCCGGGGCCGGGGGGTCACGGTGCACCGGGCCGATTGCTCCCACGTGGAGCGGGTGGACCCGGAGCGGCGGGTGGAGGTGCAGTGGGATCTGGAAGCAGACGAGGTGCGGCCGGTGCGCATCCAGGTGCTCACCTCGGACCGGGCCGGGGTGTTGGCCGATCTGGCCGGGATATTGAAAAAGCAGGAGATCAACATTCTGGAGGCCGAGGTCAAAACCACCGAGGACAACAAGGGCATCGCCACCTTCACCATCCAGGTGCACGACGCCAAGCAGCTCAACCAATTGCTCCGGCAGATCGGCCGGCTAAAGGACACCCTGTCAGTTAAGCGCATGGATCACTGAATAAAAAAAAGCGATGGACGCGCAGAGGCCCGGCGCCGCCCGGGCCGCGCATATTTCCGGGGGGAAATCATGACCAAGAAATGCGGTATATGCGGCTATAGAATCAACCCCTTCGTCATGCAGGAGGCGGGAGACCTCACGCACCGGGAATGGGTTGATTTCGTCACCAACCCCGTCATGTCCTGGTGCGACTTTTTGCGGGAATGGGTTCCCGACACCAGGACCGACTGCCCCCATTGGGTTTCCTATGAGGAGCACAACGCCCAGATGCAGAGATACGGCATATAAGCCCGGCTGAACCAGGCCCTGCTCTGGGGCCCCGCTGTTGGCGAAGGCGCAGGCCAAAAAGCAAGCGGAGAGCCCAATAAGGGCCCTCCGCGAAAACTTTTGCTAAGCGGGACTTAGGCGGGCTTGTTGATCACCCCGGAGCGCAGGCAACGGGTGCAGACCTTGACCCGGCGCACCTGGCCGTTGACCACAGTGCGCACGCGCTGCAAATTGGGGTTGAAACGGCGACGCGTCTTGTTATGGGCGTGGGAGACGTTGTTGCCGGTCTGGGGTTTCTTGCCGCAGTATTCGCAAACCTGGCTCATGGTTTTATTCCTCCTGACGCTGCCGGAAGTGTCCGGCCCGTGTGCTGAAGTCGGAAATATACACACGCGCCGGGTGGTTGACAAGTGTTTTTGTGCCCCGGCCCAGCGGCCCGGCCTTGACGTGGACCCGGCTCCATGGCATATTTGACCCGCCGCGTAACCGCTGGAAACCGTTGAGCGGGCGGGCTCGGGCCCGGGCGGCGTTGTTTAACCTTTGGCCAAGGAGGCAGCTTGAGCCGCGACGATCTTATCCACCTGGAAGGCCAGGTGACCCGCACCCTCGGTGGGGGGCAAATGGAGGTGGTCACCGAACAGGGACACACCCTGCGCGCCGTGCTCAGCGGCAGGATGAAACGCTTCAAGATCAAGGTCCTGGTGGGTGACAAGGTGCGCGTCAGCGTATCGCCCTACGACCTCACTCACGGACTGATCACCTACCGGCTCAAGTAACGCCCGATCAATCCCGGCATCTTCAGTCCTGGCTGGCCGGGGTGGCGCAGCCCACCAGGGGCTCCATGACCACCCGGCGCACCAGTGTGCGCGCTTCGGCGCCCTTGTAGCCGCTCAGGATCTCCTCCAGCTCGGCGGTGGCGCTGCTGGCCTTTTGCCAGCCCGCCTCCCGGGCCTGCTCGATGAGCCCCCAGTCCTCGTCTTGCATGAACTGCTTCACCGTGGGGATGATCTCCGGGAAGATCAGGCGCAGGAAACCGGCCAGCCACACCGGGTACAGGGCCAGCACGCCCCGCGCCTTGGCCTCGATTATGGAGGCCAGGCGTCCGCCCGGTCCGCAATCGGCCAGCATATCCTTCATTCCGCGCACGAAATGCTCCACATCGCTGCCCGGATGCTCCCCGGCGGCCTGGGCCAGCAGATGGGCCGCCCCGGCCGCGTCGCCGGCCTCGCCCAGCTCGTGCCACAGCACGGTTTTCATCTCGCCCTCGATCACCGGGGCCAGGCCCTCCCAAGAGGGCTTGGTGAGCACCTGGTTGTAGTCCAGGCCGTAGGCATCCAGGGCATAGCGCTTGAAGGCGGCCATGCTGGGGCGGGGATCGGCCAGCAGGTCCCAGAGCAGATAGGGAAAAGGCTCGGCGCGCAGGAAGATGTCGCCACCCTGGCGCAGGCCGGGCAAAAACAGGATGTCCTGGCTGAACTCGTCACCCAGGTGGTGCACGGTCAGGCCGTTGAGGCGCTCCACCCGGCTCTGCCGGGCCAAAAAGAACACCGGAGCCTGGCCCCCTGCCCTCCCCGCGCCGTAGAGCAGGCCGTGCGGGGCCACCAGGGCGTTGATGCCCTTGGTGTCAAAGGGGTCGAAGCGCTCCCCGCCCAGGCTTATCTCGGCCGGCTCGGCCTCCAGCAGGCCCTCCCACAGCTCCTCCTGGTGGCTGACCCACTCCAGCACCGGGGCGGTGTCCTGCTCCTGCCAGGGCGCGATGCCCCGCTGCCATTTGTAGAGGTTGCGCAGGCGCAACAGCAGGCCGCAGAGACTGAAGCGGCCGGCCACCGCCGCGTCGGCCACGGCGCAGTTGGCCTTTACCTGGGGCTTCAGCTCGGCCAGCAGCTCGGAGGCGGTTGACAAGGGCTCAGACCTTCACCGAGAAGTCCACCCTCACCGAGGGGTCTTGGTGCGCCCGCATCACCTGCCGGTAGCGGCCCACCCCGGCCAGGATGTTGTCCTGCTCGGCCTGGGTCAGGTCGCGCTTGATCTTGGCCGGCACTCCGGCGGCCAGGGTGCCCGGCGGCACCACGAAGCCCGGAGAGAGCACCGCCCCTGCGGCCACGATGGAGCCTTCCCCCACCGAGGAGCGGTTCAAAAGCACCGCGCCCATGCCGATGAGGCAGGCGTCTTCCACCACGCAGGAGTGCAGGATTACCCGGTGGCCCACAATCACATCCGAGCCCACCAGGGTGCCGTCGCCGGAGTGGTCCACGTGCACGATGGTGCCGTCCTGAATATTGGAGCGCGCGCCGATGCGGATCCAGTTGATGTCACCCCGGAGCACCGCCTGGTACCACACGCTGCTCTCGGGCCCCAACTCCACGTCGCCCACCACCACCGCTCCCGGGGCCACGTAGGCGCTGGGGTCGATGCGGGGCGTCTTGCCGTTTACTGTGTTGATCATGGCTCAATATTACGGGGCAAAACCCCGGTGGGCAAGCCGTGGCTCCTTGACAGCGTCCCGGCCCTAGCCTACCCTTTTTTTCAATAGCGGTTCCCAACCCCCCGCTAAGGGAGAATGCACCCATGGCTCGTGGAAAAAGCCGCCTTTGGCTGATTATCCTCATCCTGCTCCTGGTCCTGGCCGGGGGCGGAGTCTTCTACCTCTGGCCCCATCTGGAGGGCGCCCCGCCCGAGATCAGCCTGGACAAGCCGGTGACCCATCTGGGCAAGAGCCAGCAGGTGTTCGTCAAGGTGAGCGACAGCGGCCGCGGCCTGGCCTGGGTCAAGGTGAGCCTGGTGCAAAAGGAACGCAAGGGGGTGGTCCTCAACCAGACCTTTGACGCGCCCGGCGCTCCCATGGCCGCGCTCAAGCTGGCGGTCAATCCCCTGGAGATGGGCATGCGCCAGGGCCCGGCCACCCTGGTGGTGGAGGCGCGCGACCGCTCCTGGCGCAACTGGTTCCGGGGCAACCAGGCGTCCAAGGAGTTCCAGGTCACCGTGGACACCACCCCGCCCCGCCTGGCTTCGCTCAGCCAGATCATCCGCATGAACCGGGGCGGCACCGGCCTGGCCGTCTACACCGTGGACGAGGATCAGGCCATCCACGGGGTGCGGGTGGGCGACAATCTGTTCGCGGGCTGGTCCCCCTGGCCCCAGCGGCCCAAGACCAAACTGTGCTACTTCGCCTACAGCGACCAGACCCCCCAGGGGGCCAACATTGACCTCTGGGCCCAGGACAAGGCGGGCAACAAGGCGGTGCTGCCGCTCAACGTGCGCCTGAAGTGGAAGAAGTTCCGGAGCGACGTCATCACCCTCAACGACCGCTTCATGAACAAGGTGGCCGCCCGTTTCGCCTCCCTGATTCCCAGCGACCGCCAGACCCCGCTGGCCAAGTTCCTGTGGGTCAACCAGGACCTGAGGAAGGCCAACAACGCCCGGATACGGGCCGCGGCCCAGCCGGCCCAGGGCTTTCAGCTCTGGGAAAAGGGCCTGGCCCGTCCCCTGGGCGCGCCCCGGGCCGGGTTCGGCGACCGCCGCACCTATGTGCTCAACAAGGAGGTGGTCAGCCGCTCGGTTCATTTGGGAGTGGACCTGGCCCACACCGAGCGCAGCCCGGTGAAGGCCGTTGCCCGGGGCATCGTGCGCTTTGCCGGCGACATGGGCATCTACGGCCAGGCGGTGATCCTCAGCCATGGCCAGGGCGTGGCCACCCTATACGGCCACATGTCCCAGCTCAACGTGAAGCAGGGCGACGAGGTCAAATCCGGCCAGACCGTGGGCCTGTCGGGCATGACCGGCCTGGCCCTGGGCGACCATCTGCACTTCTCGGTGCTGGTGGGCGGGGTCTACGTGAACCCCACCGAGTGGTGGGACCCCCACTGGATCAAGGACAACATCCTGCTGCGCTTCAGCGAGGCGGGCATGCCCCTGCCCACGCCGCCCGCCGGGAACTAGAGGCGCGGATTTGGCCGTGAGCCGCCTGAAAGCATCGCTGCTGCTGCTGGCCCTGGCCGGTATGGGCCTGGCCACGGGCTGCGCCGGCCTGGAGACGGCTCCCGCTGCCGCGCCCGCTTACAAGCCCGGAGACTTCCTGGCCCCGCCCGAGCCCAAGCCGCTTAGCGAACAGCAGCTCGCCAAGCGGCTGGAAGGGGCCCAGGTGGTGCTGGTGGGCGAGCGCCACGACCATCCGGGGCATCACCGCCTCCAGGTTGAGATGCTCAAGCGCCTGGAGGCCGAAGGCCCGGTGGTGGTGGGGGTGGAGTGGCTGGAGCAGACCGCCCAGCCTGCCTGCGACCGCCTGAGCGCGGGCAAGATCACGGTGGACGAGTTCCGCAAGGAAGTGGACTGGGACCAGGCCTGGAGCCAGCCCTGGAAGATGTTCGCCCCTCTCTTCACCCGGGTGCGGGCCCAGGGGCACACCCTGGTGGCCCTCAACGCGCCGCTCAAGATAGTGCGTCAGGTGGCCAAGAACGGCCTGGGGTCCCTGAGCCCGGAGCAGCGGGCGGCCATTGCGCCCTCGCTGAATCTGGACGACCCGGACTACCGGGCCAAGGTGGCCCGCCAGTTCGCGTTTCACGGGGTGAAAAACCCCCAGGCCCAGGAGAACTTTTTCGCGGCCCAGGTGGTGCGCGACGAAACCATGGCCCATAACCTGGCCCAGCGGCTCCACCCCTGGCCCGACGGCGGCAAGCGGGCCCTGGTGCTGGCGGGCAACGGCCATTTGGCCGCGGGCCTGGGCCTGCCCCCGCGCATCTCCCGCCGTTTGCCCGGGGTGAAGCTGGTGGGGGTCATGCCCCTGAGCCCCCGCGCGGCCCGGTTCATGGTCTCGGCCCCGGGCGCGCCCCCGGCCGACCTGCTGGCCGTGTCCACCCCCGGCCCCCGCCGTCCGCCCCGCCTGGGGGTGTTTCTCAAGGTGAAACCAGGCGGCCTGGAGGTGGTGCGGATATTCCCGAACAGCCCGGCGGCCAAGGCGGGCCTGAAAACCGGCGACCTGCTCCTTTCAGTGGACGGAAAGGCCCTTACCTCGCCCAAGGGCATCCACGACGCCATCAAGACCAGCCCTCATCAGCCTCACCTCTACCGGGTCAAACGAGGGGAGCGCGAGTTGGAGCTGAGCATAAGCCTGCCCCGCGCTGGGGGAAAGCCTTAGGGCTCGCAAGCAATTGTGTGGCCTAAGCCCATCTTAATCCTAACTATTTATCGTTGCGCCCTCACCGGGGCTTTGCTAAGCTACTACATCGTCGCCCTGGCAACGCCCCAGGTGGTCCGCACCGAGTTATCTTACAAGGCAGCCTAGGAGTGAAGATGGAATTCAAGGTAATTCCACAAGAAGATCAGGCCCGCATAGAAATCACGGGTAATATCGACGAACGCGGCGCCGAGGAAATGAAACGGCGTTTTCTGGACCTGGACCTTTCCTCCTATAAGCAGATCGTCCTGGATTTTAGCGGAGTCACTTTCATCGGCAGCTCCGGTATCGGCAAGCTATTGCTTTTATACAAAAACCTGGCCAATCACGATGGCGAGGTCCACATTGACAACCTTTCCAAGGACATCTACACCATGTTCAAGGTGGTCAAACTGGACAAGATCTTCAAGCTCACCCCTGCTCCCTGACCGGGGAAGCCGCTTTGCTGGACTATCAACTAACGGCTGGCCGCCTGTCCCTGAGCGGACAGCTCAAGGTGCAATACCTGGACATTTTGCATGAGGCCCTGACCCAGGCGCGGGAGCAGGAAGAGCCGCTGGAGGTGGATCTGTCTCAGGTGCGCGAGGTGGACCTGGCCGGATTGCAGCTCTTGGCCGCCTGGCTTTTGGACAGCGGCGGACCGGAGGCCCGTCTGGGCGGCCTGTCCGGCGGGGTGGAGCGCGCCCTGGCCCTGTCAGGCCTCAAAGATAGCCTGGCCCCCTTTCAGGAGTAAGACCCATGGCCGCCCCTTCCGGAGAGGACAAGCGCCTGATCCTGTTGGTGGATGACTCGGCCACCCTGCGCATGTCTGTGCGCTCGGTGCTGGGCCCGGCCGGCTATGAGCTATTGGAAGCGGCCGACGGGCAGGAAGGCCTGGAGGCCCTGGCCGAGCTGGAGCGTCAGGGGCGCTCGCCGGCCATGATCATCAGCGACGTGAACATGCCCCGCCTGGACGGCATCGCCTTTATCCAGCGGGTGAAGCAGACCCCCTTCAAGTTCCTGCCCATCCTGGTGCTCACCACCGAAAGCGAGCCGGAGCGCAAGCTGGCCGGCAAGCAGGCCGGGGCCTCGGGATGGCTGGTCAAGCCCTTCCAGCCCCAGACCCTGCTGGCGGTGGTCAAAAAGTTCACCCGATCCCTGGACTGAGGCCGCCGCCGTGGACCCCCAGCTTCTGGAAATATTCGCCGAGGAGGCCAGGGAAATAATCGACGCCCTGGAGGAGGGCTTGTTGTCCCTGGAGGACCGGCCCGACCCGGAGACCATCAACACCGTGTTCCGGGCCGCGCACACCATGAAGGGCAACGCGGGCATCGTGGGCTTTGACGACGTGATGGAGCTGACCCACCTCATGGAGGGGGTGCTGGACCAGATGCGCCAAGGCGCCCGCGAGCCCAAAGGCCCGGTCATGGGCCTGCTGCTCAGGGCCACGGACCAGCTCAAGGGCATGGTGGAGGCGCGCCTGGCCGGAGGGCCGGCCGCGCCCCCAGACGAGCTGCTGCGGGAGTTGGCCCCCCTGGTGGCCCCGGAGGAAAGCCAGGCCCCGGCCCAGGAACCGCCCGCCTCGCCGGCCCCTGGCCAGGCATCCCCGGCCGCCCCGCCCCAGCGGCGGCGGGTGCACCTGAAGATCAGGCTGCCCGGCGACCTGTTCACCACGGGCACCGATCCATTGCAGCTTCTTTTGGAGCTGGAGGAGCTGGGCGAGTTGGAGCGGGTGGTGTGTCATATGGAGGACCTGCCGCCCTTCAGCCGCTTGGACCCCTTTAACCTGCATTTGTGGTGGGAACTCTGGCTGCTCACCAGCCACCCCCTGAGCACCCTGGACAACGTGTTCATCTTTGTGCGCGACGAGGCCGAGATAAGCATGAGCGAGGGAGCCCCGCCTCCCCCGGCCGCCACGGTTTCACCAAGCCCGCTCGCCCGGCGGGAGCCCGCCCCCCCGGCGCGCGGCTCCCTCCCGAAACGCCCGCCCCGCCCCCTGGCCACACCCGCGCCCACCATCCGGGTGGACACCGACAAGCTGGTCAACCTGGTGGGCGAAATGGTCATCGGCCTGGCCCGGGTGAGCGAGAGCATCGGCGAAAACACGGACCCGGACCTGCAAAGCGCCATGGAGTCCATGGGCCAGATAAGCCGGGAAATGCAGCAGCAGGTGATGCGGGTGCGCATGGTGCCGGTGGAAGGCACCTTCAACCGCTTCCGGCGCATGGTGCGCGACCTGGCCGCCGAGCTGGGCAAGGACATCCGCCTGGAACTGAGCGGCCTCAAGACCGAGCTGGACAAGAACGTGGCCGAGCAGATGGCCGACCCCCTCAAGCACCTGGTGCGCAACGCGGCGGGCCACGGCCTGGAGACCCCGGCGGAGCGCCGCGCTGCGAACAAGCCGGCCGAAGGCACCATCTGGCTTCGGGCCTTTCAGCAGGAGGGGCGTATCTTCCTGGAGGTGACCGACGACGGCCGGGGCATCGACAGCCGGCAGGTGCGGGCCAAGGCCGAGGCCCTGGGCCTGCTGCCTCCGGACGCCCACCTTAGTCAGGAGGAGACCTACCAGCTTCTGTTTCACCCCGGCTTCACCACCGTGCGGGAGGTGACCGAGCTTTCGGGCCGGGGGGTGGGGCTGGACGTGGTGCGCGAGAACATCGAGTCTCTGCGCGGCTCGGTGGAGGTGGAGTCCGTGCCCGGCCAGGGAACCACCTTTCGCCTGCGCCTGCCCCTGACCCTGGCCATCATCGACGGCATGAACGTAAAGGTGGCGGGCGAGGTGTTCGTGTTGCCCATGTTGGCCATCGTGGAGTCCCTCCGGCCAACCCCCGGCCAACTCAAGACCGTGGAGGGCAAGGGCGAGCTCATCAAGCTTAGGGAGAACTATTTGCCCCTGGTTCGCCTGTCCCGCTTGTTCGGCCTCGAGGGCGGGGTGGAAGACCCGGCCGAGGGCCTGGTGATGATCATCGGCAGCCTGGGCAAGAGCTTCGGCCTGCTGGTGGACGACATCCTGGGCGAGCAGCAGGCGGTGATCAAGTCCCTGGAACAGAACTACCGGAAGGTGCCCGGCATCAGCGGGGCCACCATCCTGGGCGACGGCCGGGTGGGCCTGATCCTGGACATCCCGGGCCTGGAAAAGATGGCCCTGGCCGCGGGAGGGCGCTGAGCCGTGGCCCGCTCAGAGATGATGCGCCTGCTGGCCGCCGAATCCCCGTCCCTGCTGGCGTCGGTGGAACAGGGTTTGCTGGCCCTGGAGCGCGGCGAGGAAATGGCCGGGGCGGTGCAAAGCGCCCTGCGCGCGGTGCACACCATTTTCAGCGGCGCGGCCCTGGCCAGCTGCGGGCCCATGGAGGAGCTGGCCGGGGGCATGGAGATCGTGCTGCGCCTGGCCGCGGCCGGTGAGCTGCAACCCCGCCAGCACCATACCGACGCCCTGTTGCAGGCGGCCGACGTGCTGGCCGCCATGTTCTCCCGCCTGGACGAGCTGGCCCACGTAGAAACCGGGGGAGCCCGCCGAGCCCTGGAGGCGGCCCTGGGCGCGGAGCTGCCCGGCGAGGACCTGGGCCGCCTCAAGCCCCAGCCCCTGGAGGGGGCCCAAGCGCCCGGCGCGGCCTGGCGGGTGTGCCCCTGGCTGCTGGAGCAAAAACTGTCCCAGGAGGGCCTGTTCAGCCTCAGCCTGCCCTCGCGGGTGGGAGACAGCCCCACCGCCCTGTACACCCGCTTGGGAGAGTTGCTTACCCTGGGCGAGGTGCTGGCCTGCGCCGGGCTGGACAGCGGCGAGCTAGTGCTGCTCTACGCCTCCCCCCTGGAGCCCGGCCAATTGGGCGAGGCCCTTTCCCTGACCGGGGAGCAGCTTCGCCCCATGGGCCCGGCCGAGCTGGGCCTGACCAAGGCCGCCTTGCCGGTGGACAAGCCCAAGGAGGAGCCGCCCCTGGAGGCCGAGGAAGGGGCCGCCCCGGCTCCGACCGCACCGGCGGCCCCGGCCCCGCCCGAGCGCGGTTCCGAGCCGGAGCTTCCCGCGCCTAGCCAAGCGCCTCCCCGGCAATATCTGGTCTTCGGGCTGGGCCCGGAGGTTTACGGGGTGGACATCGAGTTGGCCCGGGAGATCGTGACCCTGCCGCCCATCACCGCCCTGCCCCTGAGCCCGGAGCATGTGTTGGGGGTGATGAACCTGCGGGGCTCGGTGGTGCCGGTGTTCGACCTGCGGTGCAGGCTTGGCCTGCCGCCCGACCCGGGCATCGAGCCGGTGATTATCCTGCTGCGCCTGGAGGGCAAGCTCCAGGGCCTGGCCGTGGACAAGGTGCGCGACGTGATCGCCCTGCCCGAGGATTTGGTGCAGGAGGCCCCGGAAATGGCCGGCTCCCTGCGGCGCGACTATCTGCGCGGCCTGGTGGAGCACGGCGAAGAGATGATCATCCTGCTGGAGCTCGAGCGCCTGCTGGCCTTGGAGCCGGTGGACCATGCCGCCTGAGACCAAGCGCGGCGCCGGTTCCCTGCCGCCGGGCCCCTTTGCCCTGAGCGGGGCGGACTTCCAGGCTATCCGCGCCCTGGTCAAACAGCGGGCGGGCATCAGCCTGGGACCGGGCAAGAAGGACCTGGTGGTCAGCCGCCTGAGCCGCCGTTTGCGCGCCCTGGACCTGAGCTCCTTTTCCCAGTACGTGGCCCTGCTGCGCTCGGAACAGGGAGAGGCCGAGCTGGTGGAGATGGTCAACCAGATCACCACCAACCAGACCGACTTCTTCCGCGAGCAGCATCACTTCGATTTCCTGCGCGACCAGGCGCTGCCCGCCATCACCGAGGCCGGCCCGCCCCGCACGGTGCGGGCCTGGTCGGCCGGGTGCTCCTCGGGACAAGAGCCCTATTCCATGGCCCTGGTGCTGGCCGAGCACCTGGCCGCCCGCCCCGGCTGGCAGGCGCGCATTCTGGCCACGGACTTGCACACCGACCGCCTGCGCCGGGCCAGCCTGGGCCAATACCAGGAAGAAGAGGTGGGCCGTTTGCCCCGCCACCTGCTGCTCAAGCATTTTCAGCGCGGCCGGGAGCAAGGCCGCACCCTGTACCAGGCCCGGCCCGGGCTGCGCGCCATGATCACCTTTGGCAAGCTTAACCTCATGGAGCGGCACTACCCCCGCCCCGCCTCCATGGACTTCATCTTTTGCCGCAACGTGCTCATCTATTTCGAGGCGGCGGACAAGGCGGCCATCGTCAAGCGGCTGGAAGCCTGCCTGCGCCCCGGCGGCTGGCTATTCTTGGGCCATTCCGAATCTCTCCTGGCCGATGGGGAACGCTATGCCTGCGTGGGCCCCACCATGTATCGCAAGCGGTAGAACCCATGTTGCGCCAATACTCGCCCCGCTTCAAACGCCCCCTGATAACCATCCAGGCGGGAGAGTATTATGTAACCAGGGAAGACGAAGCGATCACCACGGTGCTGGGCTCCTGCGTGTCGGTGTGCATCCGCGACACGCGCCTGGGCATCGGGGGAATGAATCACTTCATGCTGCCCGGCGACCAGAATGCCTGCCCCGGAGCCGGCGCCTCGGACAGCGCCCGCTACGGCATGTACGCCATGGAGTTGGTCATCGGCGGCATCATCAAGCGGGGCGGCGGGCGCGGCCATTTGGAGGCCAAGGTGTTCGGCGGCGGCCACGTATTGGCCCGGGCCCCCTCTTGCTGGCAAAACGTGCCTCGGGCCAACCTGGAGTTCGTGCGCCGCTTTCTGGCCCTGGAAGAAATCCCCCTGGCGTCCCATGACGTGGGGGGCAACTGCGGCCGCAAGGTTTTTTACCTGCCCCAAAGCGGCAAGGCTTTTATCAAACGCCTGGGCCGGCCCATGAGCCCCGAGGCCCTGGAGCGCGAAGAGGCCTTCCGGCAACGCGCCGGCCGGGCGGCCAAGAGACAAGACCTGACCATCTTCGAAGATTAGGAGCAAGCACGCCCTTTAGGGGCGGCCAAAAGCCATGCAAAGGACGGTAAAAATTCTGGTGGTCGACGATTCGGCCATGATCCGCGAATTCCTGCGCCAGGTGCTGGACGCCGAGCCGGACCTGTGCGTGGTGGGCACGGCGGCCGACCCCTACTTTGCTCGCGACAAGATCAAGCAGCTCGAGCCCGATGTCCTCACCCTGGACATAGAGATGCCGCGCATGGACGGCCTGACCTTTTTGGAGAAGCTCATGGCCTCGCGGCCCATGCCGGTGGTGATGTTCTCCAAGGTCACGCAGCAGGGGGCCGAGGCCACGCTAAAGGCCCTGGGCCTGGGCGCGGTGGAGGTGGTCAGCAAGCCCATGGCCAACCTGTCCGAGACCCTGCCCGGCCTGGCCCAGGAGATAGTGGCCAAGGTGCGCGCCGCCGCCCGGGCCAAGCTCGGCCGGGGAGCCCCGGTGGCCGCCGCCCCGGCCGCGGAGCCTTCCCTGTCCCTGGGCGGCTACAAGCCGGCCCCGGACATGGTGGTGGTTATCGGCGCCTCCACCGGAGGCACCGTGGCCCTGGAGCAGGTGCTCGGCGCCCTGCCCGAGGACAGCCCGCCCCTGGCCATAGTGCAGCACTTGCCCGCCCAGTTCACCAAGCCCTTTGCCAACCGCCTGAACCAGAGGTCGGCCATAACGGTGAGCCAGGCCGAGGACCACCAGCCCCTGGAGCCGGGCACGGCCCTCATCGCGCCCGGGGGGCGGCACCTTTTGCTGGAAAGGGGCCTGCACGGCTTTTACACCAGGGTCAAGGACGGGCCCCTGGTGAACCAGCACAAGCCCTCGGTGGACGTGCTGTTCCGCTCGGCGGCGGCCAGCGCGGCAGGCAGGGCGGTGGGGGTGATAATGACCGGCATGGGCAGCGACGGGGCCCAGGGCGCCGGGCTTATGCGCCAGGCCAGGGGGCTCGTCATCGCCCAGGACGAGGCCAGCTCGGTCATCTACGGCATGGCCAGGGCAGCGGTGGAAACGGGGCAGGCGGACATGGTGCTGCCCCTGGAGCGCGTGGCCGCCGTGATCACACGGCTGTGGAAACAGGCCCGCGCGGGAGCCGAGGTATGAGTCAACACTGGCGGCAGTCCCGCGGGGCCCCCCAGGCGGTAATCATGGTGGTGGACGATTCCCGGCTCAACCGGGAGCTGCTGATCTCGGCCCTGTTGCCCCGCCAGGAATACCGTTTTTTGGAGTGCGAAAACGGCCGCCAGGCCGTGGACATTTTGCAGGCCGGGGTCGAGGTGGATTTGATCCTGTTGGATCTGATGATGCCGGTGATGGATGGCTTCGAGTTTCTGCGCTGGCGCCAGGAGCACCTGGCCATCCAGGAAATCCCGGTGATCGTCAACAGCTCCCTGGATGACGCGGCCTCGCTTTCCAGCGCCTTGGAGATGGACTGTTACGGCTACTTCGTAAAGCCCCTGCGGGAAAACGAGCTGAAGCTGGTGCTGCCGCTCAAGATACGCAACGCGGTCAACGCGCGGCGCATGCTGGCCAGGCTGCGCCAGGCCAACCAGCGCATGGCCCAAGAGCTGAACATGGCCGCCCGCTATCAAAGCTTTTTGCTGCCCCAGCCCCTGGAGGCCTCGGGAGTCGAGGCGGCCTGGCTGTTCAAGCCCTGCCGGGAGCTGGGCGGCGACTACTTTGATTTCTTTCCCCTGCCCGGCGGCGACCTGGGCATGGTGGTGGCCGACGTGGCCGGGCACGGGGTGGCCTCGGCCATGACCGCCAGCATCCTCAAGGCCCTGCTGCCCGGCTATCTGGAGCGCACCCACTCCCCGGCCGAGACCCTGAGCGCCCTGAACGACGATCTGCTCAACCTGACCGAAGAAGACAGCTACGTCACCGCCTTTTTGGGCCTGTATCACCTTCCGGAGCGCACTCTGTCCTGGTGTTCGGCCGGGCACCCCCCTCCCCTGTGCCTGCCGGTTAACGGCCCGGCGCGTCTTTTGAGCCACCCCGGGTTTTTGCTGGGGGTTTTCTCGAGTCAGTCACCCCTGGTAAGCTTTGAAGACAAGCAATTCGAACTGGGGCTCGGCCACCGGTTGGTCCTGTACACCGACGGGCTGACCGAAGCCGAGAACGACCAGGGCGGACGGCTGGGCATCAATGGACTGGAAAACATGGCAGCCGCGGCCCGGGACCTGCCCCCCCAGGAATTCGTGGACCAATTGGAACGCGAGCTGGATCATTATTCCCAAGGGAGCCACACCGATGATGTGGCCCTGATCGCCATGGATTTTTGATGACTGCAACACCTGCCCGTACACCAATCCCTCCCGGCAAGCGGCCTCCCGGAGGCCGGGTGCTGGTGGCTGACGACGAGAAGCTCATCACCAACCTGCTCAAGCGGTGCCTGGAGGATTACGGCTACAGCGTGGGCACCGCCGCCGACGGCAAGGAGGCCCTGGACCTGCTGCGAAGCCAGGAGTTCGAGCTGCTCATAACCGACGTTCGCATGCCCCGCCTGGACGGCATGCAGCTTCTAAAGGCGGCCAAGGACCTCTATCCCCGTCTGCCGGTGATCATGATCAGCGGCTACGGCGAGGCCGAGATCGTGGTGGAGGCCCTGAAGTCCGGGGCCGAGAACTTCTTGGCCAAGCCCCTGGACCTGGACTCCCTGGAACATGTGGTGAAGCGCACCCTGGCCATGGCCAGCATCCAGCCCCGCCGTTGCGCCCTGCCCACCGTGTGGCAACGCACCCGCCTGGAGACCCCCAGCCGCCCGGAGTGCGTGCACGACGTGGTCTACCAGCTGGCCCTGTCCGCGGTGGCGGTGGGCTTCGCCTCCCCGGACTTGGACAACGACATCAAGCTGGCCCTGGTGGAGGCGGTGACCAACGCCATGGAGCACGGCAACCAATGGGACGAGAGCAAGCTGGTCCAGGTGGAAGCCGAGATGACCAGCGGCGAAATCAAGGTCACGGTGAAAGACCTGGGCGCGGGCTTTGACCACCGCCGCCAGCTCAACCCCACCGCCGCCGAGCGCCTGCTGTCCGAGCGGGGCCGGGGCGTGTTTCTCATGCAGTCCATCATGGACGAGGTTGTCTACAACCAGGCCGGCAACCAGGTGACCCTGATCAAGCGCAAGACGCCCAAAGAGGGGTGCGACTAGTTTTGCCCCCGGTGTTCACGCCCCGATTCTGCGCCCAGTGCGGCGGCAAGCTGGTGGCCAACGGAGGGCTGAACTCCGGCGGAGCGCCCTTTTATTGCTCCGGCTGCGGCTCGCCGGTTTACGAGGACCCCAAGGTGGCCGTGGCGGTTATCGTGGAAAACGGCGACGGGTTGCTCCTGTTGCGCCGGGCCCAGCACGACCAGGCCCACGGCAAATGGATTTTGCCCGGCGGACACGTGGACCGGGGCGAGGTGGTGGCCCGGGCCGGGGTGCGCGAGGTGGCCGAGGAGACCGGCCTGGAGGTGGAGATAAGCCGCCTGGTGGGGGTGTACTCCTACCAGGACAACCCCTGGGTGCTGGTGGTCTATGCCGCCCGGCCCGTGGGAGGCGAGCTGTCCGCCGGACCCGAGGCCCTGGAGATCAGGCACTTTACGCCGGAGGAGCTGCCCTGGGACGAGTTGGGCTACCTTTCCACGGCCCACGCCCTCAAAGACCATCTGAGCCGGGGCTGAAGCCTCTCAGCCTTGCCAAAACAGGGCCTTGCTGGTATTTTCTCTTTTCCCCGGAAACTTGCCTTAGACAAGAGAGTTATGAGTCATGCAACTGAAACCAGAGAAGCTTGCCGAGCTCAGCCCCGAACGCATGCAGAGCATCTTGGTGCGCTCCATGCAGGATGTCTCGGAAATCTACGGCTCCACCAAGGAGATCCTGGACGACATCCGCACCCGCGGCGACGCGGTGAATGTGGAGCACTACACCAAGCTCAAGTCCGACCTTAGCGCGGGCGACTTCCTCATCACCCCCGAGGAGACCGAGGCCGCCTACAAGGTGGTTCCTCCCAAGGTGGTGGAGCATCTGAAGATCGCCGCGGCCAACATACAAAAGTTCCACTCAGCCCAGTTGGACCGTCCCCAGTGGCAGATGGAGGTGACCCCGGGCATCATCGCCGGGCGCAAGAACACCCCCCTGGACTCGGCCGGCTGCTACGTGCCCGGCCGGCGGGCGGCCTATCCCTCCAGCGTGCTCATGACCATCCTGCCCGCGGTGGTGGCCGGAGTGGGCCGGGTGATGGTCTGCACCCCGCCCGACGACGGCCTGACCGCCAACCCCTACACCCTGGTGGCCTGCGATATCGCCGGGGTGCAGGAGGTCTACAAGCTGGGCGGTCCCTGGGCCGTGGGCGCCATGGCCTATGGCACCCAGACCATGCCCAAGGTGGCCAAGATCGTGGGCCCGGGCAACAAGTACGTGACCGCAGCCAAGATGCTGGTCTACGGCCAGGTGGACATCGACTCCCCGGCCGGGCCTTCCGAGGCCCTGATTCTGGCCGACCAGACCGCGCGGCCCGATTTTTTGGCCTTGGACTTCTTGTCCCAGGTGGAGCACGACCCGGACGCGGCCGCGGTGCTGATCACCGACGACCCCGGCCTGGCCCAGGCGGTGTGCGACGAGATCGCCCGGCTCTACCCCACCATGCCCCGCACCGAGATCATGGACCAGGCCCTGCGCTACTGCGCGGTGCTGGTGGCCGAGGACATGGAGGCCGCCCTGGAGTTCACCAACCAGTACGCGGCCGAGCACCTGGAGGTGATCACCGCCGATCCCTTCCTGACCTTGCAGAAGATCCGGCACGCGGGCAGCATCTTCATGGGCCCCTGGGCCCCGGTTCCGGTGGGCGACTATGCCAGCGGCACCAACCACGTGTTGCCCACCGGGCAGGCGGCCCTGAGCTTCAGCGGGCTGTCGGTGGACGACTTCATCAAGAAGCCCACCTACCAGTACCTGACCAAGGAAGGCTTGAGCGCCCTGGGCGAAACGGTCATCACCCTGGCCGAGGCCGAGGGTCTGCCCATTCACGCCATGTGCATCAGAAAGAGGCTGGAAAGCTAGACTAGCCCGGCCTTTCCACCAACCAAACCGACACCGTGCGTCCGGCGTCCGGCCCCTTGGCCGGGGCGCCGGAGGCGCGCACCTCCATGCGCAGGGGGTCCACCCCCATGTCGCGCAAGGCGCGGAACACGCTCAGGGCCCGGGCCAGGGCCACCCCTGCGTTGTCATAGTAGAGCTTGGCCGTGGCCGCCCCCAGGGGGGTGGAGTCGGCGTTGCCTTCCACCACGATGCCGTGCCGGGGCCGGTTTCGCAGACTCCCCGCCGCCCGGTTGAGCTGGGCCCGGGCCTGGGCCCCCAACTGGGTGCGGCCCGGACCAAAGGAGATGGTGGCCACCAGGCCCCGTTGCGGTTCGGCCGGAGCCGGGGCCGAGGCTTTTTGGGCCAGGAGCTTTTGCAGGGCCTCCTTTTGTTGGTTCAGGTCGTCCAGGGAGCGTTGCTGGAGCTCCAGCTCCGAGCGCAGCCTGCGGTTCAGGGCGCTGAGCTGCTCCAGGCGCTGCCGGAGCTGGGGCGAAGGCTTGGGCGCCGGGGCCTTTTGAGTGGCGGCCAGGGAGCGGCTCACCTGGACCAGTTCCTTTTGCAGCTCTTGCTTTTGCCGGGCCAGCTTGCCCACCACCTGGCGCAGATCGGCCAGGCTTTGCCGCAAAAATTGATTGCCGGACTTTGGGTCGTCCAACCGGCCGTGGTCGGGCCGGGCGGCGGCCTGCACCGTCTTGACCGGCAGGGGGCGCTCTTGCCAGAACCACCAGGCCGCCCCGGCCAGCACCGTGGCGCACACCAGCCACACCGCAGCCACCAGATAGCCGGAGCCGGCTCCAGGGCGGTGGCGCAGGAAGTGGTGGCTACAATCGTGGCAGGTATAAGGGTAAAGGCCGAAATTGCCGACCAGGCGTTCCCAAGCTCCCTTGCGATGGGCGCGCCTCAGCTCATGGCAACCGCAGTTCGGACAGACATGTCGGTCGGGCAAGGATTTTCTCCAGCGGGCGGACAGCAGAAAACCGATGCGGCCCCGACGGGTGACCGCTTGCTTATTATTGTAATCAAAATTTCGTTTGCTTGTGAACCTGTCATTGAAAAAGGCGTTTCATGGGGCCGCGGCCCCGGATTTATCCCCGTATGCAAGAATTTTGCCTTTACCCCCCATGGCCGCCTATATATACTTGGAGCGCGGAATCCCGGCTAGGAACGGTCAGACGTGCCGGGGGCATAGGCCTTTGGCCCCTGCCGGGACGAGCGCCCGGCCGGCGCAGGATAACGGGGAGCAGCTTGAAGCGACTGAGGTGGATAATCCTGGCCGTATTGGTGGCGGTCGTGGCTGGCGCCCTGGCCGCGGCCATGCTGCACAAGCCGGCCCAGTTGCCCGCCCTCAAGGCGGGCGACGAGGCGCCAACCGACAGCGACGGCCGTCCCCGCTTGCACGGCTTGAAATACACCCACGTGGAAAACGGGGTGCGAAAATGGAGCCTGAAGGCCAACCGGGCCCGCTACGAGGAAAACACCAGCCAGGTTTTTCTGGATCAGGTGGCCATCGAGTTCTACCGCGAAAAGGCCGGCCCCATCTACCTGCGGGGAGACGAGGGCGTCTACAACCAGAAGACCCAAACCGTGACCCTCAAGGGCCACGTGGATGGACGCACCAGCGAAGGCGACCGGCTCTCCACCACGGTGATCACCTACCGCGAGAAGGACAAGGTGGCCGAGACCGACGCCGAGGTCACCTTCGAGGGCTCGCAATACAAGGTCGTCGGCCAGGGGATGCGGGTGCTGGTGGATAAAAACATCGTGATACTGAAAAGAAACGTGCGCTCCACCTTCCGGCCCCGGGGTTCGGGACCGCCGCCCGGGGCCACGGTGGATTAGAGCCAAAGTATTTTTCGCCAAGGGGAGATGGTTATGACCCGGTTCCCGATCGCAACCTTCGTTCTGGCCCTCATGCTGGGCCTGGCCGCCCCAGCCGGCGCGGCCAACCTGCCCATGGCCTCCAACGACCAGCCCATCCACGTGGTGGCTGACAGCCTGGAGGTGAACAACAAGGCGCAGGTGGCCGACTTCATTGGCCAAGTCAAGGCGGTGCAGGGCGACGTAAAGATCACCTGCGACAAGCTCAGCGTGTTCTACGACCAAGAGGGCAAGCAGAGCAAGGACCAGAAAGACTCTGCCGGCATGATGGACGGCGGCGGCAAGGTCCGCAAGGTGGTGGCCCAGGGTCACGTCAAGGTGGTGCAAAAGGACCGCATCGCCGTGGGGCGCAAGGCCACCTATTGGGCCGGCGGCCGCAAGATGCTCCTGGAGGGCAAGGCCACGGTGTGGCGCGGCAAGAACCAGATTTCGGGCGACAAGATCACCGTGTTTCTGGATCAGGACCGCGCGGTGGTGCACGGCAAGCCGGGCAAGCGGGTCTCGGTGACCATCACCCCCAATTCCCTGCAGGACGACAAGGACAAGAAGAAGCCGAAGAAGCAATCGGCCGAACCTTCGATCACCAAGGACAAGAAGTAGGTCCCATGCCTCGCCTCAGCCTGGACAACCTGGTTAAGATCTACGGCGGCCGCCGAGTGGTGGACGGCGTGTCCCTGGAGGTGCGCGATCGCGAGATCGTGGGCCTGCTGGGGCCCAACGGCGCGGGCAAGACCACTTCCTTTTACATGACCACCGGCCTGATCCGGCCCAACGAGGGCCGGGTCTACCTGGACCAGGAAGACATCACCGAGCTTCCCATGTACCAGCGGGCCCGCCTGGGCATCAGCTACCTGCCCCAGGAGCCCAGCATCTTCCGCAAGCTGACCGTGGAAGAGAACGTGCGGGGCATCCTGGAGACCCTGGAGCTGAGCGAGGCCGAGGAAGAGGCCCGCCTGGAGCGCCTGTTGGGCGAGTTGGGCGTCAGCCACCTCAGGCGCAACCGGGCCTACAGCCTCTCGGGCGGCGAACGCCGCAGGGTGGAGATCACCCGCCTGCTGGTCACCGAGCCCAGTTTCATCCTCTTGGACGAACCCTTTGCCGGCATCGATCCCCTGGCCGTGGCGGACCTGCAAAACATCATCCGCCAGCTCAAGGACCGGGGCATCGGCATCCTCATCAGCGACCACAACGTACGCGAGACCCTGGGCGTGTGCGACCGGGCCTACATCCTCAACGAGGGCACCCTGTTGGAAGAAGGCACCCCCGACGCCATTGCCGGCAGCGAGGTGGCCCGACGCATATACCTGGGGGAGCAGTTCCGGCTGTAACGATCCATGGCCCTGGAAATCAAACAAACCCTCAAGCTCAGCCAGCAGCTGGTGATGACCCCCCAGCTGCAACAGGCCATCAAGCTGTTGCAGCTCAACCGGCTGGAGCTGGCCGACACCATCACCCAGGAGCTGTTGGAAAACCCGCTGCTGGAGATCAACGAGGAGACCACCCAGGAGACCGAGGACATCGACCAGGACGCCGGGGCCGAGCCGGAAAGCGACATGGCCCTGCGTTCGGACACCGCGGAGGAGGCCCCGGCGGGCGACGAGGCCGCGGCCGAGGCGGCGGCCGAAACCACGGCCGAGCCCGAGGTGGAGGTGGACGGCAACGTCAACGAGGACTTTGACTGGGAAAACTACCTGGGCGAGTACTCCTCCGGCGGCTCTGGCTACGAGAGCATTGTGCGCGAGGAGAGAGACGCCCCGGCCTACGAGAACCTCATCTCCCGGCCCCCTTCCCTGCGAGACCATCTGCTGGAGCAACTGGCGGTCACCGGCCTGAGCGGCGAGCAAAAGGCCCTGGGCGAAATGATCATCGAATCGCTCAACCCCGACGGCTACCTCCCCCTGGGCCTGGAAGAGGTGGCCGAGATGGCCGGCAGCAGCCTGGAGCAGACCGAAAAGGTGCTCCAGGCGATCCACGGCTTCGATCCCCTGGGAGTGGCGGCCCGCGACCTCCGGGAGTGCTTGCTCATCCAGGCCCGGGAGCTCTACCCGGAAGACAAGGTGGTGCTGGCCATCATCGACCAGCACCTGGGCGACCTGGAGCGTCGGCGCTATCAGGCCGTGGCCAAGCGGCTCAAGGTTCCCCTGGAGCGGGTGGCCGAGGCCCTGGAGGCCATCCAGGCCCTGGAGCCCAAACCGGGCCAGGCCCTGAGCAATGAAGAGCCTTTCTACATCACCCCGGACATCTACATCTACAAGGTGGACGGCGAGTTCGTTATCGTGCTCAACGAGGACGGCCTGCCCAAGCTCAGGGTGAACAACTTCTACAAGGAGGCCCTGGCCGCGGGCGCGGACAGTGAGGCCAAGGAGTATGTGCAGGGCAAGCTCAGAAGCGCCCTGTGGCTCATTCGCTCCATCCACCAACGCCAGCGCACCATCTACAAGGTCACCGAATCCATCGTCAAGTTCCAGCGGGAGTTCTTTGACAGGGGCATCGCCCATCTCAAGCCCCTGGTGCTGCGCGACGTGGCCGAGGACGTGGGCATGCACGAGTCCACCATCAGCCGGGTGACCACCAACAAGTACGTGCACACCCCCCAAGGCGTGTTCGAGCTCAAGTACTTCTTCAACAGCGGCATCAACCGTTTTCAGGGCCAGGCCATGGCCTCGGAGGCGGTCAAGGAACGCATCCGCAAAATCATCTCCCAGGAGAATACGGTCAAACCCCTTTCGGATCAGGCCATAGCTGATATGCTTAAGCAGGAGGATATAGACATTGCGCGGCGCACGGTGGCGAAATACAGGGAGATGCTGGGTATTCTCCCCTCTTCCCGCCGCCGGCAACCCCTCAGCGGCATGTCCAAAAAAGGGCGTTGACAACTTCCCGGCTGGGGGGTAATGCACATATTCACCAATTTCCGGCTGCCTATCATTAGCTGCCAAGGAGAAGGCCAAGCATGCAAATCCAGGTGACCTTCCGCCATGTGGAGAGTTCCGAGGCCGTCAAGGAATATGCTCAGGACAAGGTCGGCAAGCTCCAGAAATACCTGGATGGCCCCCTGGAGGCCAGCGTCACCCTGACCGTGGAAAAACACCGCCACGAGGCCGACGTGAACCTGATCGCCTCGGGCCTGAAGATCCACAGCCGCGAGACCACGGGCGACCTGTTCTCGTCCATAGACCTGGCCACGGACAAGCTGGAAAAGCAGGTGCGGCGCTACCGCGACAAGCTCAAGGACGTGGGCCGGCGGGCCCGCTCCGAGGCGGCGGAGATCCCCTACACCGTGGAGGTCCTGGAGGCCGAGAGCCTGCCCGAGGAGACCCCCCGGGTTATCATGAGCCAGCGCCTGACCGCCAAGCCCATGAACGCCGACGAGGCAGCCATGCAGCTGGACCTGTCGGAAGACGACTTCCTGGTGTTTATCAACGAACGCACCGAGGCGCTCAACGTCATCTACCGCCGCACCGATGGCAACTTCGGTCTCATAGAACCGCAGTAAGCCAGGGAACCGGCCCATGAAGCTCACTGATATACTCACTTCCGAACAGGTGGTGGCCGATCTGTCCGGCCGCGGCAAACGCGCGGTCATGGAAGAGCTTTGCCGCCCCCTGTTGGCCCAGCACCCCGACATCGAGCTTTCCGCCCTCATGGAAGTTTTGGTGGAACGGGAAAAGCTGGGCTCCACCGGAATCGGCGACGGCATCGCCATCCCCCACGGCAAGATGGTGGGCCTGGACGAGTTGATGCTCTCCTTTGGCCGCTCCCGGGCCGGGGTGGATTTTGATTCCCTGGATGGAAAGCCCGCCCACCTGTTCTTTTTGGTGGTGGCCCCGGACAACAGCGCCGGAACCCATCTCAAGGCCCTGGCCCGCATCAGCCGCCTGCTCAAAAGCAACGCGGTGCGCCAGGAGCTTTTGGAGGCCGGCGACGCCCGCGAGATTTACGAGATCATCGAGTCGCAAGACGAGGAGTTCTAGATCCGGCCGCCGGGGGGCGGCACCAGCATGAATCCCAGCCAAGCCAAAAGCCCGGCCCGCTTCGTGGTGATCACCGGCCTGTCGGGCTCGGGCAAGTCCACCGCCCTCAAGGCCCTGGAAGACCTGGGCTACTACGCGGTGGACAACCTGCCGGTGGAACTCCTGCCCGCTTTTGTTAAGCTCCCTCTCAGCTCCCTGGACAAACCCTTTCACGCCGCCCTGGGCATGGATGTGCGGGCCCGCAGCTTTGTGGACCACTTCCCGGACACCTATCTGCGCCTGGCCAGCGGCGGCCACCGGCTGGAGCTGTTGTTTTTGGAGGCCAACGGCGAGGTGCTCATCCGCCGCTACTCCGAGACGCGGCGCAAGCCCCCCTTGTCCGAGCCGGGAGAATCGGTGCGCATGGGCCTGGAGCGCGAGCGCGAGCTCATGGCGCCCATTCGCAACATGGCCCACCAGATCATCGACACCAGCCGCTTCACCATCCATGACCTGCGCCAGGAAGTATTGAGCCTGTACCGCCGGGACGGCGAGCAGGCCCTGTTGCAGCTCAACCTGCTCTCCTTCGGCTTCAAGCACGGCCTGCCCCAGGAGGCGGACCTGGTCATGGACGTGCGTTTCCTGGACAACCCCCACTTTGTCGATGGGCTGCGTGAACTTGACGGGCGCGACCCCAGGGTGGTAGATTTCGTTTTTCAAGACGGGACCGCCGAGGATTTCCTGACGAGATTCAAAAGTTTGTTGGAGTTTCTCCTGCCCCGCTACCAGCAGGAAGGCAAGACCCGCCTGACCGTGGCCCTGGGTTGCACCGGGGGCCATCACCGTTCGGTGGCCGTGGTGGAATGGCTGGCCCGGGAGTTGAATATCCCCGGGGTGGGCCTGACCGTCCGGCACCGTGACGTAACCTTGGATTAAAGCTTGATCGGATTGGTGATCATAACCCACGCCCGCCTGGGCCGGGAGCTGTTGAACGCGGCCGAGTTCATCCTGGGCAGGGTTGAGCAGGCGGCCACGGTCACCGTGGACTCCTCCCTGGAGGCCGAGAAGCTGCACGGCCGGCTGGAAACGGCCATCGCCAAGGTGGACATCGGCGACGGGGTTCTGGTGCTCACCGACATGTTCGGCGGCTCGCCCAACAACATCTCCCTCACCTTCCTAGAAGAGAACCGGGTGGAGGTGGTGACCGGGGTGAACCTGCCCATGATGATCAAGGCGGCCACCGGCCGCGAAGGCGTCAGCCTGGCCGAGCTGGCCCACAACGTATGCGAGGCTGGCCGTGACGCCATCTCCGTCGCCGGCGAACTCCTCTCTGCCTGAGGCCCCCTCCCCTTCAGGATTGGATCTCAACCTGGCCCCCCTGGCCCATGGCCATCTGGACCAGGTGTTGGCCATTGAGCAGGCCTGCTTTTTAAACCCCTGGTCGCGGGGAATGTTCTCCCAAGAATTGATGTCTCCCCTGGCCATGGACCGGGTTGCCCTGGACCAGGCCGACGGCCGGGTGGTTGGGTTCATCATCCTGTGGATGGTGGTGGGCGAGGTGCAGGTGCAAAACATCGCCGTTGACCCCGGGTTGCAGCGTCGGGGAGTGGGCCGCTGGCTGCTGCTCAAGGGCCTGGCCCAGGCCCGGGAGCTGGGAGCCAGGGCCTGCACCCTGGAGGCGCGGGCGGGCAACCAAGCGGCCCTGGCCCTGTATCAGAGCCTGGGCTTCGAGCGCCAGGGAGTGCGGCCCCGCTACTATTGGCCCGAAAAAGAGGACGCCATCCTCATGGGCCGGAGGTTGTAGGCGGCTAACAATGTTGGGGGAAATATCTTGACCCCCACCCCCCCTAAAGTTTACTTTAAAGTCAATCCGTTACTGGCTCGCAAAGGCCTGTAAACCCTACTGCTTCTCTGGGTGCGCCCAAGGTAATTTAGTAGGAATACAGGTAGGTTGCCCGTCCAGCCGGATCAGGCATGGGCCGGGGCGCCCACGCCCCAATAGACTTTTCCCGATTCCTCTACCCGTCAACCCTCCAAGGAGGTCTACCTGTCATGGCGGTGACTGTCGGCATAAATGGCTTTGGACGCATCGGACGGTTGGCCACCCGCATCCTGGGCAAGGGTCATCCTGAGTTGGACCTGGTGGCCATCAATGCTCGGGCCGATACGGCCCAACTGGCTCATCTACTCAAATACGACTCCGTACACCGCACCTACGACGCCGAGGTGGGCTATGAAGGCGACGATCTGCTCATAGACGGCAAGCGGGTGGCCATTACCCGTGAGCCCGCGCCGGACCAGTGTTCCTGGGGCCCGGAAAAGGCGGACCTGGTGCTGGAGACCACCGGCAAGTTCAAGACCAAGAAAGAATGCGGCGGTCACCTGGAGGCAGGGGCCGAACGCGTGGTCATGGGCGCGCCGGGCAAGGACCCTGACATAACCATCGTCATGGGGGTCAACGACCAGCTCTACGACCCGGCCCGGCACATCATCGTGTCCAACGCCTCCTGCACCACCAACTGCCTGGCACCGGTGGTCAAGGTCTTGAACGACAGCTTCGGCATCGAGCACGGCCTGCTGACCACCACCCACGCCTACACCATGAGCCAGCGCATCCTGGACGGCAGCTCCAAGGACATCCGCCGGGCCCGGGCCGCGGCCATGAGCATGATTCCCACCACCACCGGCGCGGCCAAGGCGGTGACCCTGGTGATCCCGGAGATGGACGGCAAGCTGGACGGCTTTGCCATCCGGGTGCCCACCCCGGACGTGTCCCTGGTGGACCTCACCTGCCGTTTGGGCAAGGACGTGAGCGTGGAGGACGTGAACCAGGCGCTCAGCGAGGCGGCCGAGGGCCCCATGAAGGGCTATCTGCACGTCACCGAGGTGCCTCTGGTGTCCATCGACTACACCGGATGCCCCTATTCCTCGGTGGTGGACGCGCCCCTGACCCAGGTCATCGGCGGACGCATGGTCAAGGTGCTGGCCTGGTATGACAACGAGATGGGCTACGCTGCCCGTCTGGTGGACCTGGCGGCCCTGGTCGCCAGCAAGATGTAGGCAACGGGCCCCTGGGGATGGGTCTGACGCTCAAGACTTGCGAATTGCTGGCGGAGTGGGGGTTGAGGGGCCTCCGCGCCGCCAGGGTTTGATTAGGAGAGGGGTTCTCAGGTGCAATATATAAATCAAGTGGACCTCGCGGGCAAACGGGTGTTGATCCGGGTGGACTTCAACGTGCCCCTGGACGAAGAAGGCAACATCACCGACGACAATCGCGTGCGAGCCGCTCTGCCCACCATCAACTACGCCCTGGACGAGGACGCCAAGGTCATCGTGGCCAGCCACATGGGCCGGCCCAAGGGCAAGCGGGTGGAGGAGTTCTCCATGGCCCCGGTGGCCCGCCGCCTGGGGCGCTTGCTCAAAAAAGAGGTGGCCCTGGCCCCGGACTGCGTGGGCCCGGATGTGGAAGGGCTCATCGAGCAGATGAAGCCCGGCCAAGTGGTGATGCTGGAGAACCTGCGGTTTCACAAGGGCGAAACCGACAATGATCCCGAGTTCGGCAAGGCCCTGGGCCGCCTGTGCGACGTGTACGTGGACGACGCCTTTGCCGTGGCCCACCGCGAAAACGCCTCGGTGGTGGCGGTGGTGAACACAGCCCCGGTGAGCGTGGCCGGCTTTACCATGAAAAAGGAGCTGGACTACTTCCGCCGGGCCATGCTGGATCCGGCCCGGCCCCTGGCCGCGGTTTTGGGCGGGGCCAAGGCCATGACCAAGCTGCCCGCCCTGGAGAACCTCCTGGAGCACGCCGACAAGATCGTCATCGGCGGAGCCATGGCCAACACCTTCTTGATGAGCGTGGGCATCGACGTGGGCAAGAGCCTGCACGAGGAAGACCTGGTGCCTGTGGCCAACGTGCTGCTCAAAAACGCCAAGTCCGCCGGGGTCAAGATCTACATCCCGGTGGACTGCGTGGTGGCCAACCGTTTCCACCGCCACGCCGAGACCAAGCTGGTCACCACCCTTGACGTGCCCAAGGAGTGGATGATCATGGACATAGGGCCGGCCACCAGCATGCTCTACCGCGAGGCCCTGCGCGACTGCAAGACCATCATCTGGAACGGCCCCATGGGCGCCTTTGAGATGGACGCCTTTTCGCGGGGCACCTACAACATGGTCTCCACCGTGGCCCAGACCTATGCCATGACCATTATCGGCGGCGGCGACACCGACGTGGCCGTGTCCAACGCCGGGGAGACCGAAAACATCAGCTACATCTCCACCGGCGGCGGCGCCTTCTTGGCCCTCATGACCGGCGAGGTGTTGCCCGCGGTGGATGCCCTGGGTGGCTACACCGGCCTGGAAAACGGCGGAACCGCCCACTAAGCGCAGCGGAGGATTTTCATGGCCCGCAGACTGCTCATAGCCGGCAACTGGAAGCTTCACAAGACCGTGGAGGAGGCGGTGGCCCTGGCTGGGGATATCGCCTCGGGCCTGGTGCGCGATGATCTGGACGTGCTGGTGATCCCCGGCTTCCTGGCCCTGGAGCCGGTGGCGCTCAGCCTGTCCGCCAGCTCGGTGTTGGTGGGGGGCCAGAACCTCTTTTGGGAAGACCAGGGCGCCTACACCGGCGAGGTCAGCGGCCCCTTTTTGAAGGCGGCCGGGGCCCGCTACGTGCTGGTGGGCCACAGCGAGCGGCGCGAATACTTCGGCGAGACCGAGCGCACCTGCCGCCTGCGGGTGGAGGCCGCGCTCCGGTCCGGGCTGCTGCCCATCCTCTGCGTGGGCGAGACCCAGGCCGAGCGCGAGGGCGGCCAGACCGAGGGGGTTTTGGAGAGCCAGTTGGCCGGGGCCCTGGCCGGATTCGACGCCGCCCAGGCGGCCAACATCACCATAGCCTACGAGCCGGTATGGGCCATCGGCACCGGTTTGACCGCCAGCGAGGCCCAGGCCAACGAGGCTCATTCGCATATCAGAGCCTGGCTAGGGGCCCGATTTAACAAAGATGTTGCGAACTCCACCAGAATCCTGTATGGAGGTAGTGTAAAGCCGGCCAACGCGGCCGGCCTTATGAATCAACCCGAGGTGGACGGTGCCCTGGTGGGCGGGGCTTCCCTGTCCGCCGAAAGTTTTCTGGGCATAATCCAGGCGGCTTAAAGAAAAAGAAACTTGAGTTTATGAGCAATGTAACTCTGATAATCCATCTCCTGGCCAGCGTGGTGCTGGTATTGGTGGTTCTGCTGCAGACCGGCAAGGGCGCCTCTATCGGCGCGGCCTTTGGCGGGTCTTCCCAGACCGTGTTCGGCAGCGCCGGAGCAGCCACCTTTCTCAGCAAACTGACCACGGTGGTGGCCGTGGTGTTCATGCTCACCTCCCTGGGCCTGGCCATCCTGGGCCATCAGGGCGCTCCCTCCTCGGTGATGGAGGGCAAGGCCCCTGCCCCGGCTTCCAGCGCCGCGGCTCCGGCCAAGCCAGCTCCGGCTCCGGCCACCAAGTAACGCTGGCTGACCCAAAGATGATTTCCCAAGTGCCGTCGTGGTGGAATTTGGTAGACACGCCGTCTTGAGGGGGCGGTGGGGCGACCCGTGCCGGTTCAAATCCGGCCGACGGCACCACAGATAAAAAAGAAACCGGGCGCTAGCCGCAAGGCAAGCGCCCGGTTTTTTTGGCTTAAAGATTAACCTGCTCAGTTCAGATCGCGATCCTTGTAATACTTGGTGGCCTTGCCGGTGAGCTCCATGCTTACGCCCTGGTCTGTGATTTGGTACATCCACACCCCGGGAGAGACGGATATGGCCCCGGCGTAAGCCGCGCCCTCGTCCTCCATCTTCAGGCCCGCCGAGCTTTGGCCGCCGAACTCCCAACCCTCTTCTATGAATCTTTGCAAATCCGCTTGGCGGTCAAACAGGAGCACCACGCGGAATTTCTTGATCCCAATGCCCCAGCCGGCCTGCGCCTCCAGCATCCTCATGAAGACCTCTTTTTTGGCCTTTTTGTCAATGGCGATCCCTTCGCCCTTGCCGCCGCCGAAAAACAGAAGCTTGGTGCCGAAGTTGCTGAAAACCGCATACCCAGCGCACCTGTCGATGGCGGTCTTGGCCGAGGGGCGCAGCTTGTACAGGCTCGCCAAGGTGTCTTGACTCATTTGGCGAATCTCGGCCCGCGCCTCTTGGATTTGTTCTTTGCTCGCCGCCAGGGCGGCGCCACCGTGCAGGGCGCAGCCCAGGGTGAGAGCCAGGATCATGGCGGCAATAAATATTCGGCTCGGGGCCATGGTTTCTCCTTTGGCTGTTCCGTTCGCCTCAAATTTGAAATAACCATTATAGGGCAATTTGGCCCCAACCCAAATTTCAATTGTGTTTTTTGCCGGGAGCCGGCCTTAAACCCTAGGCGGCCCTGCCGGTTCGCCCGCTGTTGGCGGCTGTTTGAATCTCCCGCCCCCTGGCTACAAATGACTAGCGGCGATGCCTTTGGTGGGGCATCACCGCCTTGATAAACTGTCTTGGTCTTTATTTTTAAGCGATTAAGCTTATTTGCTTAATAGGCGCTTTAACCTTAATCGACGATTTCCTATTTCTAAATTGGATCGACTTCGCCTGATCGCCTAGGCCGCGTCCTTTGCCTTGTCCGCGGCCTTCTCGGCCTTTGGCTTGGCTTTGGCCTTGGGTTTAGGCTTGGCTTTGGGCTCTTCCTTGGGCGGCAGGGGGTGCTCCGGGGCCAGGAAGTTGGCAACGCAACCGGAGCGGGGCCGGTTTTCGTCCAGGCCCAGGCCGCGGGGGTCCAGGCCCAGGGCCAGGCCCAACAACTGCGGATACACCGCCACCCCGCGCAGCTCGCCCAGGCCCTCGCCTCCCAGGGTCTCGAAGGCCCACTGCATCTGCTTGAAGGTGTGGGGACAGTCCACGCCCAGCACCTGGGCCTCGGCCCGGTTGGCCTCGGCGATGCGCGTCTGAATGGTTTCCAGGGACAGATCCTGGTTCTTGTCGCGCAGGGGCGCGCCGCAGCACTTGAGGCGGCCGTCCCAGGGCAGGCTCTCGATGCCGATGGCCTTGAGCAGATCGTCGATGATGTGCGGGTCGTAGGGATTGTCAAACCCGGTGACCCGGCTGGGCCGCAGGGCGTGGCAGCCGTAGAAGGGCGCCACCTTGAGCCCGGCAAAGGGCCGCTTCACCAGGTCCGAAATCTTTTCCGGGCCCAGGTCGTGGTAGAGCATGCTCTGCAGATGCTTCACCTGGCAGGAGCCGCTGTAAACCAGGCCCTCGCGGCCCAGGATGTCGTTGACCAGGGTGCGGAGGTTCTTGTGCTGGAACAGGAAGTTCTGGGCCGCCTTGAGGCTGCCCAGGCAGCACTTGCACAGGGTCAGGAGGTTGAGCCCCTTGGACTCGGCCAGGGCCATGTTGCGGGCCGAGGCCAGCAGGTAGGACTCAAAGCTGGTGTCGCGCATGGGATAGCCGCAGCAGTTGAACTCCAGGTCCGCGACTTCGACGTCGATGGCACCCAGCACCTTGCGGGCGGCGGTTTCATACTGGGGGACGCACTCGGGTATCTGGCACCCCACGAACAAGGCGTAGCTCATCATGCTCCTGCCTCCCCCCCGCGGGCGGCCTTGGCCGCCATGTTGCGCAGTTCATAGAATATGTCCGTGATCGGCACCAGGTTGGGACAGGCCTCCTGGCACTGATAGCAGGTCAGACAATTCCACACCATGCGCGCGCCCATGGCCTCTTCCTTCATGCCCACGGCCACGCTGAAGATCACCTGATGGGGTAGCAGGTCCAGTTCCTCGGCCGGGTTTTCGGTTCGGAACACCAGAGGGCAGGCGTTGGTGCAGGTCTTACAGGAGTAGCACTCCGAGAAATTGGCCCCTTGGGCCGAGTAGCCCAGGCTCTTGCGCAGGGCCGCGGTGTTCACCTTCACCTGACCCTGGTGACGGCTGGCCTCGGCCGCCTGCCAGGCCTTGGCGGCCAGCTCGGGAATGGGCTTGCCCAGTCCCTTTTGGTCCAGGTCTTCCTTGAGGGCGGCCCAGAGGTCGCGCAGGTTGATGCCCACCGGACACAGGCGGGTGCAGCGGCCGCAATCGGTGCACACGTAGGCGCCCTCGCGCACCACCGCCGTATCGGTCCGCGCGCCGTTGTTCCCGCGCACCATGTTGTCCAGGGCGGCCAGCTTTTCCGATGGCAGGATGGTCTGGTTGGGCAGGATGCGCACCGCCGGGGCCACCGAGCAGTGGACCGAGCAGGTGCCGCAGTGGGTGCAGGCGTCCAGCTCCAGGGCCCGGTAAAAGGCCTTGGCCGCCGGGTTCATTTCTTCGCGGCCCACCACCGCGTTGAAGCCCATGAGCAGCGGGGCGGAGAACATGTGCAGGAACTTGGTGAAGGGCAAAATGGCCAGGCCCACGAAGCAGGCCAGGAAGTGTATGTAATAGAGGATGTCCGGCATGTTGGCCCGGTCCAGGGCCAGGGCCACCGGGGCCAGCAGGCGGGACAGGCCGTAGGAGGCAAAGGCGTGCTGGGCCGGAGCGTGACATTCCACGCAGGAGTCCTGGTTCAGCCCGTGGCCTTGCTCCAACACCTCGGGATCGGTGCTGGTCAGGCCCTCGGGGAACACCACCCCGTAGTCGGCCGCCCAAACCGAGCGCAGGGCCAGCTTTTCGGCCGGCTCCTCCACCATGGAGTATTCCTCAACCATTCTCTGGTACACATGGGCCGAGGTGATCTTGACCGCCTGCAGGCCGAAGCCGGAGAGCATGATCACCGCCAGGAGGCCGATGGCCACCCGGTCGGTGCGGCGGGTGGTCATGCGCAGGCCGGGCACCACGATGCGCCGCACGATGATGATGATCACCCCCACCATGACCATCACCCCCATGAGGTCGCGCAGCCACAGCCACGGGTCTACGGTGGGGTAAAAGTTACGGAAGAGGTTGTTGGTGATTTGGTCGCCCAAGGCGTGGAGCAGCAGCAGGCCGGTGAAACCCGAGAAGACCAGCAGGTGGGCCGCCCAGGCCAGGGCGCTGTGCTTGAGGGAGCGGGCCTGCAAAAGGCCATCCAGGATCAAGGCCTTGAGCATGGGCCAGATCTTGCGGCTGAACACCGCGCGGACCAAGCCGCCCAGCACCGCGGAAGCCCGCTGACCGGGTGAGTAGCCGGCTTCCCTTTCGCTGGCGGAAACGGAAACGCTCAACCAGGACCAGACCTTGTAGGCCAGCCCCGCGGCGCATAAAACCAAGGCGATCAGTAAACTAAGTTGAAAAAACATCGGCAACGGTCTCTTGTGCTGAGTCGGGTTAGCAAGCCTGCCGCAGCCGAGGCTGCTTGGACAGTTAAATAACCACTATTGCCCGGTTATTTATAGTTTAATGTGCCTATGTCCAAAAATACACTCTTATACCCGCTTGTCAATCATTCCTTTGGACAGGCATAATAAGAAGTTTAGATCGTCCAATTAGCATACATATTTTATCGATATCAATAGTATGGTTTGCCGGGTCCCCCCTTCTCGCCAGGCGAGATGAACCAAGGGAGCCGCCGGTCCATGGCCCCAAGGGGGTCATTTTGCGTATGTCATTTTTTTCAGTGAACATTCACCTGATTGTTTTGTCTCGGATTTTCTGATTTCGCTCCGGGACCGTCCCTGGAAATTCCCCGGCCCTATCAAGGCCGACCCCCTGATTCACAGATGGACATAACTATAAACACTTAATCAATTAGTCAAGTCATATATTCAAAAAACCGTAATATTAGCCCGATCACAAATGCTTTTTGAGGTGTGGCTTTTTATCACCTAGTATTCATATTATTTTGTTTACCATGCGCCGCAACATGTAAGGCCGGCACGGATTGCCGACCCTTCCACCCCCGGGCCCGCTGTGCTACAACAAGCCCAGCACCCCACATGGAGGCATGACATGCAAGTATCCGAGGCCATTGTCACCCGATCCTCCTGCCGCGCCTATGGCGACAAACCGGTCTCCCGGGAAATTCTGGAGCAGATTATGGACCTTACCCGCCGCGCCCCCAGCGCGATTAATCTGCAGCCATGGCAATTCACCGTGGTGATGAATGATGAAGTGCGCCGTTTGGGCAAAAAACTCAGCCGCGCCCTTGGCGAACGCGGTTTTTCCTGCAAACCGGACAACACCGAGCCCCTGCCCGAGGTTTACGGCGAACGCCAGGCCGAACTGGGACGGCTCATGTCTCCCCTGATGCGGGAGGCCGGCCTGGACCGCGACTTCATCAACACCGGCTCCCTGAACTTTTACGGAGCGCCGGCGGTGGTGGTGGGAACCCTGGACGGGGCCTTCCCCCCGGAGCGGGCCCTGGACCTGGGCTTCGCCCTGGGATGGCTGCTTTTGGCCGCGGCCGAGCAGGGCCTGTCCTCCTGCCCCATCGGCCTGATCACCTCCTACGGCGACGTTATCAAGGATTTCCTGAACATAGACCCCAAGCGCAAGGTGGTGCTGGCCGTGGCCCTGGGCTATGCCGACCCGGACAACCCCATCAACCGCATGCGCTCGCCCCGGGCGGAGATGGACGAGGTGGTGCGCTGGTACTAAGCCCTGGCAAACAAAAAAGGCCCCTCAAGCGGGCCTTGTAGTCAACTGATTGGATTGTTTAGCGGATCAGAGTGGTTACCTCGGAATTGACCACCGCGTAGATTTCCTCGTCCGTGCCGTAGATATCCACCACCGAACGGTGGTCGATGAGGGTCTCGATGATAAAGGCGGTTACGTAGAGGCTGATGCGGTTGGCCTGGGGAACCAGGTTGCGGAAGTTGGCGATGGCGTACTGAATGTCAAAGTCCTCGGCATTGAGCAGAGAACCCAGGGCGCCGGCCAGTTGGTCTTCCACGTCGCGTTGGTTGCTGGTCTCGATGAGGTTGGCGTTGACCAGCTTCATGGCCAGTTTTTGGGCCAGCTCGTCGGCGCAGTCGCCCAGCTGCATGAGCTGGCGGGTCCAGGCGGACTGGCGGGAGCTCTCCAAGCGGGAGATCAGATTCTCTTCGCGGTAATTGGTGTGGAAATCGCCACCCATGTTTTAAATCCTCCGGAGCCCCTAGGCTCCTGGCCTGACTGCGGTCCCGCCTCGCGCCGCTACCGGCCCGGCCGCGAACCCGTTATACTTGTGCTTTATTAACACCCGGCCCTCTACTTCGCAACGAAATACTTGCACATGCAAGGTAAAAAAATGACGTACGATCCCTACGCCGCCCCGGTTCCTGCCTGGCTGGAAGATGAAATCCTTCTGGTGGAAAACAGCGGAGAAATGCCCCAGGTGGCCCTGGCCGAGAGCCTGCATCACCTGGGCGAAATGAGCCGTGAAGAGCGGGGTCTGCTCCGAGCCGCTGCGGTGCGCGCCTATCTGAACATCATCGAGCGAGACCTGGAGCCCGCTCATGTGGGCCAGTCCCTGTTCCGGGGGTTGGAGCGGGCCGGGGACAACCTGGAGCGGCTGAGAGCCTTTCTGGGCACCCTGGGCTGGCAACCCCCACCTGGGCGTTGGGCGGCCCTGGCCCCCCGCCTGGCCGCCTATCTGGAGGCCGAGGAGCAGGCCCTGGACCAGGGCCGGGAATATGCCAGCGCCAGCCCGGAGCAGGTGCGCCGGGTGGCCGGGCTGGTGGGCCTGGACCTGGGGCCGTTCGCGGCGCTTCTGGAGCGCATGGCCGCCCTGCCCTCCCCGGATTTTCTGGGGCTTAGGGCCATCGAGCGGCTGCGGCTGGCTCCGGGGGGCGCGGCCAAGCGCCGCCAAGAGGCTGGGGGCAAGGCCCGCCTGGAGGTCATGGACGGCCAGGGCGCTCCCCTGACCAGCGCGGAATTGAATCTCATGGGGGCCGATGATTGCGAGGACCCGGCCTGCCGCCAGCGGCTGGAGCAGGTGTGGGAGCTGCTCAAGCTCCCGGAGGTCTAAGCCGCCATGAAAACTACTTTTTCTTGGCCTCGCGGTGGGTGGCCAGCACCTTGAGCAGGGACGGGGGCAGCTTGTGGCCCAGGGCCAGGGCCCGGTCCGCGGCCTGGATGGCTTCGGGCCAGTCCTTTTTGAGGGCCATGGCCGCTGCCATGTTGCCGAAAGCCGGGCCAAAGTTGGGGTTGATCGATATGGCCTTGACATACTCGTCAATGGCCTGGTTCAGCTTGCCCTGGCTGGCGTAGATGTTGCCCAGGTTCACGTGGGCGTCGGGGTACTGGGGATTCAAGGCCAGGGCCTTTTTATACATCTTCTCGGCCTCGGCGTTGTTTCCCTTAAAGGCGTAGATCAGGCCCAGGTTGTTGTAACCCTGGTCGCTGTAGGGGTCCAGGGTGATGGTCTGCTTGAACTGGCGCTCGGCCATTTGGAGGTCCTGGCTATACAGGGCCACCATGCCCAACTGATAGTGGGCGTGGGCAAAATCCGGGTTAAGCGCGATGGCCTTTTCCAGATATTGGCGGGCCTGGTTGGGCTGCTTGTCGTCCGCGGCCATGAGCCCCAGGGTCACGTAGGCCCGGGCGGACTTGGGATTTCGGGTGAGCACCTGCTTGAGGATGATCTCCCGGGCTTCGGCCCGCTTGTTCATGCCGGCCATCATGTTGGCCGCAAAGAGCTCGCCCTGCCAGAAGTTGGGGTCCGCTTCCTTGCATTTCAGGAAATACTGCAAGGCCTTGCCGCCATCTCCCTGGGTCACGGCCTCGAAGCCTTGGGCAAAGAGCTTGACCGCCTCCGGCTTTACCTTGTTCGCCTTGGCCTGACGGGTCATCTCCAGCAAAAACTGGGCACTGTCCTCGCGGGGGTTCTCGCCCAGGGCCTTGGAAAAGTGCTTCTCGGCCGGCTTCAAATTCCCGGCGATGAGCGCCTCCAGGCCGGCCAGCACCTGCCGCCGGGCCGCCAGGTACGCGGCCTCCTTGGGCGGGGGCGGCGGCGGAGTGACCGAGCTTTTAAAGCCGCCGGAATTCAGGCGAGGCGTCAGATCGGGTTGGGCGTCCAGGGACGGGGTCTTGGTGGTGAAGCGAAAGCTGGAGCCCTGGGGCTTGGCCCCGCCGGGTGCGGCCGGCAGGGAGGCCTGGGCCGCGCTGTCGCTTACGGGCTGGTCAAAGCGCATGAGGATGGTGTAGCCCTCCTCGGTGGGAATGACCTTGCTGGGCTTGTTGGGAGGCAGATCCTTGAGCGCGCTGCGGAACTCGCTGCGCAGGCGGCTGTAGGGCACCTTGCCCAAACGGCCGCCCCGAAAAGAAGCGGGGCCCACGGAATTGGCCTTGGCCAGGCTCTCGAAGCTGGCGCCCTTGACCAGTTGGGCGTGGAGCTGATTGGCCAGATCCTTCTGCTTGACGGTGATGATGCCCAGGTCCACTTTGCTCTGGGCAAAAGCAGGACCAGACGCCAGGACCAGGAAGAGGAGGCCACACAGGGCCAGCAGGCAGTTCGAGCGCCTATTCATGGGCTGAAATCTCCAGAAATATTGCTTTAATCCCAACTAAACCGGCTTTTGATTTGTACCTGGGGCCAGTGCGGGTGTCAACCGCTTTCACCTCTCGGCAACACGGCGATGGGACCCCGCGCGGGGCCCCATCGCCGCTGGCAAGCAACTAAACCCGGCTCAGGGGGTGCGGCCGCTGTCCTGAGCCAGCAAATGGGCCGAGCCCTGGGCCGCAGCCTGATAATAGCCGACAAAACGCTTGGTCTCGGGCGCGTCCACCTGCTTGAGGTTCATGGCCCAGCGGAAGCCGATGGGCTGATACCACAGCTCGGCCGACACGGTGAAGGGGCCGGCCGCCGGGTCCACTGGCACCGAGTAGGCCACCAGGTCGCCTCCTGCCACGAAGTCCGGGTCTTGGCGGGCCGGGCCTTGCACCGCGATGTCCGTGTGGGCCGTGGCCTTGTCAAAGCCCTGGGGCAGCAGGCGGGTGTCCTTGATGTAGCGCACCGCCCGGATCAGCCCGGTGGTCACCGCGCCTTGCGTGTCGGCCATTATGGCCTCGTAGATTTGCACCTGATCCGGCGAGCTGACGCTCAGATGGTGGGGCTCGTAGGCCCGGGGATCGGCGTCGTTGTCATTGCCCGCGATGGAGCCGTCCGGGCGCAGGGCCCCGGAAGAGAACACCACCTTGCCTTGGGCGTCGCGCACCGTGAAGCGCAGCCAGGCCCGGCGTGAGGGATAGGCGGTGGGCAGCTTGTGCCCGGCCAGATTGCTCAGGCGCACCTTGGCCTCCAGCCGCTTGCCCGCCAGCCTCACCCCTTCCAGGGTCACTTTGGCGCTCTTGGTGTCCAGATGCTTGCGCGTGGCCGCCGCCTTGGCCTGCAAATGCATGGGCTGGGCGGTCACCCCCAGGGCCAGGGCGTGCTGCTGCAAGAGGCCCAGCATAAAGAAGTTGCCCCCTTGAAAGGTATGGCGGAAAAAGGGGCTGCGCTCCTGGCCCAGCACCGAGGAGGCGGCCACGGGCGTGGGCTGGGCCGGCATGTGGCAGTCCTGGCAGGTCTGGCCCTTGGCGTAAAAGCCGCTGTGCTTCCACTCCAGAAAGGGCACCTGCTCGGGCAAGCGGCCCACCTGCTTGCCGTCCGGGCCCAGGGCGTGGGTGTATAGGGTGTGGCAGGATCCGCACAGGCCCGCCTCTTGCACATGGGCCCCCAAGGTTGGCTGGAGTTGGGAGGCGGAACTCATGATGCGCTTGCGGCCCTTGTCCACCGTGAAGGGTCCGAAGGCCGGCCGCTGGCCCAGGGGCGTGGCGGCGTCGATCACAAACCCGGCGGTGAAGCTGGCCGGAGTGCCCAGCTTGTCCTTGAGTATCTGGTGACACACGCTGCACGACACCGAGTCCCAGGCCAAAAGCGCGCCTGGCGCGGGGTTGAGCGCGGCCAGGTTGACCGGCAGGTTGGCCACGACCTGGCCCATCTTGCCCTGCAACTTGGCCATGTATTGGTTCATGGGCATGTGGCAGGCCGAGCATTCGTTTTGGATGGCGGCCGAGGCGGTGGGGTGCTCGGTTATCTCGCGGCGCACCGCCGCCTGCCAATAGGGATCCTTGGCCGCGTTGGCCATCATGGACACCGACCAGTCGTAGCCAATGGACACGTCCTGGCCGCTCGGGGCGATGAGTCCGTTGTGACAGGCCATGCAGCGGTCAGAGGTCACGAATATCGGGGCCACGGGCTGGGCGGCCGGCTTGGCCGGAGGCGGGGCGGCGGCCAGGGTAGTTACCAGAACCAGGGTGAGCAATAGTGCTTTCATGATGTCACCTACCATCCCTCGAACAAGCCGCCGTCGAACCAGTCCCAGACCAGATAGAGGCCGTACTGCACGTCGCGGGTGTCGGTTTGGCTTAAAGGAATGCGTGCAGCCAGCCCCAGCCGCACGTGCTGCCGCGCGCTGAGGGTGACCTGGAACTGGGGGGCCACGTCCCATTGAGTGTCTTCGCCGCTGACCATCTCCTTGGAAGCCAACAGCTCCACCATGGGTGTCCAACGCCTTCCGTATTGCCCGGTGTAGAAGCAGCGCCCCACGGCCAGACGTCCGAAGACCTCTTCGTTGGCCTTGGCCCCGTCATAGGGGATGGCGCCTCCTCCCTGGAACTCGAAAAAGAATTGGGCCGGCAAGATCTGGCCGTAGGCCACATAGGGCTCGAAGCGTGAGGTTCCCTTGCCCAGGCCCTTGTCCTGGTCGCCGGTGGGCAAAATAACCTCGCCGCCCAGAGCCACGATGGCCCCGGTGTCCAGGCTAGCGTAGAGCACCTGCTTGTAGGAAATCGCCGAATCACCCAAGCCGTTCTGCCAGGTGGTGCCCCCTCCCGGGTCCGAGACCTCCACCCAGTTGTAGGGGACCGTTATCTCTAGCTGACCCCGGGGACCGATGCGCGTCTCGTAGAACACCTTGTTTTTCACGCTGCCGCCCGGGTCAGAGGTGTCGTACACGCTCTGAATGCCCGCCTCGTCCTCGGGAAAGGCCTTGGTGGTGAACATGGGGCGCGGCAGGTTCAACTCACCGCGAGGCCAGCGCTTGTCCCGGCAAAAGTGCCGCGTATAGTTTATGACCGCGACAAGCTGTTCCTTGCTCAGGGCGCCGCCAAAGGCGGGCATTATGCGGTTGAAGCCCCGGGCCGGCCCGCCCTCCTGGGACACCTTGAGCCAGTCCCGGTTGGCCTCGCGGGTGGCGAAGCTGCAGTCGGTGAAGGAAGGCGGCAAGGGCTCGAATCCCAGACGCTCGGCGGGCTCTCCCTTGCCGTCCGGCCCGTGACAGGCCATGCAGGCCTTTTGATACAGCGCCTTGCCGCTGGTTGGAAAGGCCCCTCCCTGAGTGGCCGAGCCACCGGATGCGGGCATGGCCAGGGCCAGGGCCCCGGCCAGCACTCCGGCCAGCACCAGCCAATGGCCTGTTAAAAATCTTCGCTCTGGGTTCATCAAGCTCGCTCTCCTTCAATCAACAACCGGCACGGCCGCAATGGCCCGGACTTCATGCCCCCAACAACCTGTCCCTTGCAGGTGATTGGCTATAGTCTGTATCAATCCCACCCCCCGAGTCAACGCAGCCGAATCGATATTGAGAATCATGCCTCTCAAAGGCCGATTAGGCGCGTATGTCCGGGGGCAAGCATGGGTTCCCAGGCCCAACCTGCCGGGACAAGAGCACAATTGCCCTTACGCCGTTGAAAAATGTAACAAAGCCTTCACACTTTTCCGCCACCCAACCATTCAATATACATAACAATTTGACAAAATAGCCTCCATTGATCATAATTTGGGCACCATGTCCCGGTTTGCCACGGCCCAGCCGGCGCTTAGGCGCGTCCAAAGCCGTGAACATCCCTGGCGCAATTCATCGTGGCGGAGGTAGGTGCATGAGCGTCTTGGCGGAGAAGTTCAAAGAGGGCTACTCCTTGTTGTTCGACCGCAACTGGCCCCTGTGGGTGGGAGCGGTCCTTTTGGCCCTGCTGGGCATCATCTGTATGGCCGCGGGCCGCCCCTGGGGCGTGGCCGGCGGTCTTCGTGTGTGGAGCGACTGGTTGTTCTATTGGATCGGCCTCTACTCCACCGCGCCCAGCCATGCCTTCTTCCTTTCCAACGCCTCCATCCTCACCTGGGGCCTGCTGTTCGGCGCCTTTGGCTCCGCCCTGCTCTCGCGCCAGTTCGCCTGGCGCAACGCCCCCACCTGGGAGCTGGGCAAGGGCCTGGTGGGCGGCGTGTTCATGGGCGTGGGCTCGGTGATGGCCGGCGGCTGCAACGTGGGCGGCTTCTACACCGCCCTGGCCGCCGGCTCGGTGAGCGGCTTCGCCATGATGGCCGGCCTGCTGGTGGGCGCGCTCATCGGCCTTAAGTACCTGATGTGGGAGATCGAACACATCGACATGAAGCCGCCCAAGCAGCGGGCTTCCACCGAAGGCGGCATCGAGTGGCCCAAGGTGCAGCCCTGGCTGGGCGGCCTGTTCTTCCTGTTCCTGGTGGGCTGGGCCTATTGCATGTCCTTCAGGGCCTACACCCAGGAGGCGGTGCTCATGATCGCCGCGGTGGGCATCGGCATCGTTATCCAACGCTGCCGCTTCTGCTTCGTGCGCTCCTTCCGCGACCCCTTCATGACCGGCGAGGCGGTGGCCACCCGGGCGGTGGCCCTAAGCGTCATCCTGAGCGTGTTCGGCTTTTTCGCCATCAAGTGGTTCCGCACCGACTGGCAGATGATCTACATCTACCATCACTGGATCGGCGGCCTGGTGGGCGGCGCGATCTTCGGCATCGGCATGCTTCTGGCCGGCGGCTGCGGCTCGGGCAGCGTGTGGCGGGCCGGCGAGGGTCAGTTCAAGCTGATCCTGGCGGTGATCACCTTCTCCATGAGCAACAGCCTGTTCAAGAATTACGTCTGGACCAAGGACGTGGCCAGTTCCTGGGGCAAGCCGATCTTCCTGCCCATGGTCACCGATTACTTCTGGGCCATTGTAATCACCGCGGTGGTGATGCTGGTCTGGTGGGCGGTGATGGCCTGGAACGAGGAAACCGATAGCCTTACTATAGTGTAAGGCGACTGAAAATATGCTTTGGCAATTCAACCAGACTAAGGAGAAATGATATGGCCGAGTGGACCGCTGACGAGGTTTTGGACGCGCGCGGACTGAGCTGCCCCATGCCCATCCTCAAGACCAAGAAAATCATGAAAAAGCTCTCGCCGGGCCAGATCCTGGAGATCCAGGGCACCGACCCGGGCACGCGCAACGACCTTCCCGCCTTCACCGAGCGCTCGGGCGACGAGTTCCTGGGCGAGGAGCAGCAGGACGGCTACATCAGCTTTTACGTGAAAAAGGGCTAAGCGCGCCCAAGCGGCCATATTTTGGCGACGCATAAAGGCCGGCCCCCGGGGCCGGCCTTTTTTTACGCCCGCGCGGAGCGTTAGTCGTACAGATTGATGTGGCTGTGGTCCTTGCCCAGGAAAAACGAGCTTTGATCCACCTTGTCTTTGCGCTGGCTGAAAGTGACCACGATCTTGTCCGGGCAATCCACCCACTCCAGGGACTTGACCTTGGGCAAATCCACCAGCGGATCCACCGCGAAGGCGACCATCACCTGGGGCGTTTCGCCGGAGGGGTCCACCCCCACCAGGTCGATACTCTCCCGGGTGGAGCGGGGCGGCTTCCAGGCGGGCAGGGGCACCAGGCCCATTTCCTTGACAGCTTGGTAAAGAAAACACACCAATACTTGACGAAGTGCCGCGTCCTGACGCATGGTCGGGGGAATGGCTTCTATCTCCCGGTGCATGGCCTCGGCCAGCTTGTTAAACTGCATTGATTTCCTCCCGCCCGTGGGCTCGGGGAAAGCCTAACCCATGGCCGCCAGCGAGTCAAAATCATCCTACCGGTGGGCCTGGGCCTATGCCTTGGCCGCCGCGGCGCTGTGCGCGGCCCTGGGCCTGGCCTGGTGGTCGCAGATGCACCGGCCCTGGCAGGAGGAGGTCCGGGCCATCAACCACAGGCGGGCCATGCAAGTGCAGGAGGACCTGCTAAAGGCGGGCATGAACCAGCAGCGCGCCGCCGACCGGGCCCAGGACGTGGCCGAGCAGCCGCCCAGGATGGTGGAGATAGTGCCCAGCGCCTTTGGCAAGCCCGAGCGCTGTCTGACCTGCCACCAGGGCCTGGCCCAGATAAGCCCTTCCCATCCGGTGGAGGCCATGGGCTGCGTGGCCTGCCACGGCGGCCAGGGCGAGGCCCTGACCAAGGCCGAGGCCCACAGGGGCCTGCTGGGGCGCAACCCCTCGGCCCTATCCACGGCCCGGGCCTCTTGCGGGGGGCGGGGGGCCGCGGCCGGGCGCTGCCATGCCGGGCGGGGCGATCCGGCCGCGGACATGGTTTACCGGGTGGAGCGCACCATCATGGCCACCATGACCGGGGTGATCACCAGCCTGCGGGTGGCCTGGGGGTCGCAGAACGACTTCACCGCCCGCTACGCCACCGCCAGCATAGCCGACCCCCGGCGCCCCACTCCGCCGCCGTCCCTTACCCTGTCCGCCCTGGTCAGGATATCGGCCGCGCCCCCCTCGGGGCTCCAGCCCAAACAGGTGGCCGACGAGCAGTGGAACAAGTTCTGCGCCCGCTGCCATCTGTGGGCCGAGCGCCAGGCCGGGCTGTCGGCCCACGGCAAGGGCTGCGCGGCCTGCCACGGTACGCGCGACCCCTCGGGCCGCTATCTGGGCCAAGACGCCACCATCGACCGCGAGGAGGCGGGCCACGCGGCCTATCACAGGCTCAGCGAAACCCCGCCCGAGGAAAACTGCCGCCGCTGCCACAACCGCTCCGGCCGTCTGGCCCTTAACTACCGGGGCCAGGTGGAGGACGAGAACGGGCGCACCCCCTGGCCCCAGGGCAGGCCCGAGGTGGCGCTCAGCGGCGGGCGAGGGGTGCACGCCCTTTTGCCCGACGTGCACGCGGACAAGGGAATGAGCTGCCTGGACTGCCACTCGAGCCGCGAGATCATGGGCGACGGCCGCCTCTACGGCCGCATGCGCCACCAGACCGAGCTGCGTTGCTCCACCTGCCACGGCGACGCGGCCGGCCCGCCCCGCCTGGGCCCGCCGGACGCCTATGCCCGCTACGAAGCTGCCTACGGCCCGCTCAAGGACGGCCCTCCCCTGGGCGATGACGCCCGCCTGGTCTTGAGCGCCAAAGGCCGCCCCCTGCTCAACCTGCGGCTGGACCAAGGCAAGCTGGTGCTCCTGTCGCGGGTCAGCCCCGGCAAGAAGCACCCGGTGCCCCAGATTCACGACGACCCGCGCCACCTCCAGCCCGGCCACCAGCGCCTGGCCTGCCAGGCCTGCCACAGCCGCTGGGCCCCGCAGTGCTACGGGTGCCACGACTACCGCCGCGCCAACAGCGCCATGTGGTCCTTTGCCGCGGACAAGTTCACCCCCGGCTACTGGCAGGAGAGCCGCGACCTCTACCGCTTCAGCGACCCCACCCTGGCCCTGGGCGGCGACGGGCTGATAAAGCCGTTCGTGCCCGGCTGCCAGGTTATCTACACCGCCCTGAACAACCAGGGCCTGCCCCTGCCCGGCCTGGAGCTAAAGGTGCCCAAGCCCGGGCTGATCATTAGCGGCATCGTGATGACCCCCATCGCGCCCCACACCACCCGCAAGGAGGTGCGCCCCTGCGAGGCCTGCCATTTGAGCGGCAAGGCCCTGGGCCTGGGCGGCGGGCCCCGCGCCCTGGGCGCCTTGGCCGCCCTGCCCCTGGCCGACCTGAAGGCCGTGGGCCACTCGGCGGACTGGGACGCCCTGGTGGGCCCCAAGGGCGAGCCCTTGCAGTCCAGCACCCACCAGGGGGCGCGCCCTCTCAACAAGCAGGAGATCGCCAGGGTGATCGCCTTTGGCCGCTGCCTGCCCTGCCACCGGGATCCCAAGGATCCGGTGCTGGCCGACCCGGCCAAGGCCTGGCAACGCATCGGCCCGGGAGGCGACCTGCGGGCCAAACACCGGCGCATGGAGGCCAAGGCCCTGCGATGAGACGCCTGTTGCTCATAGCCCTGCTGGCCCTGGTGGGCCCGAGCGCCCCGGCGGTCTGGGCCGCCCCGGCCGGGCCGGACGTGGGCTGCCGCCAGTGCCACAAGGAAATTCAATCGCCCATGCCGCCCAAGGCCCAGGGGCACAAGCGCCTGGCCTGCACCAAGTGCCATTTGGGCAACGGCCTGGCCGGCCAGGCCAAAGAAGGGCACAAGGCAATGGTGGCAAACCCCTCGGCCCTGGACCAGGCGGCGCGGGCCTGCGGCTCCTGCCATAAGGGCTGGGTCCAAAAGGTGGCCCGCTCGCCCATGGCCACCAACCTGGGGCTGATCAACCAGACCCGCCATCTCTGGGGCGAGCAGTCCGAGCCCTCGCCCCAGTACGCGGCGCACGATCAGTGGCCCCTGGCGGAGCTGCCCGGACCGGAATCCGGCGCCAAGACGGTGGACGACTTTCTCCGGCGGCGCTGTCTGCGCTGCCACCTCTGGGGCAAGGGCGCGGACACCAACGGCGCGCGGCGCTCCTCCGGCTGCGCGGCCTGCCACCGGGTCTACGGCCCGGACAACAAGAGGCCCAAGGGCCACGCCCTGAGCAAGAAGGTGCCGGTGAGTCAGTGCCTCACCTGTCACGGCGGGGGCTGCGGGGCCGGAGCCGAGTTCGTGGGGCGCACCGCCCGCGACGCCCGCGAGGCGGCCCGCTTCCTGGCCGTCAAACGCGACCAGCCCCAATATATCCAGGACCGGGTGTGGCGGCCCATGCGGCCGGATGTGCACTTCAAGGCCGGCCTGGCCTGCATCGACTGCCATACCCGCTCCGAGATCATGGGCGACGGCCGCCTGGGCGGCTCGGGCCTGGATCACGTGGGGGTGCGCTGCTTCACCTGCCACGGCCGTCCGGGCAAGCCCCCGGGCAAAAAGCCGGCCACCAACTTCGGGGCCGGGATGAGCAACCTGGCCTGGCAGGGCCGGAAGCTGGTGCTCACCGGCAAGCTCGACGGCAAGGCCAGGCCCGTGCCCCTGCTGCCCGGCGGCAAGAGGGCGCCCGTGGCCCACCGGGTCGGCCAGCACGCCAAGGTGGCTTGCCACGCCTGCCACGCCTCCTACAACCCCGGCGCCTGGGGCTTGCAGGTGCTCCTGGAGACCCGCGTCTCCTATGGGGTGTGGTCGCCCATCGCGGCTCAGGGCGATCCCCAGGTGTTTGGTTTGCTGTGCCCTCCCGTGGTCTGCGGCCAGGCCAAGAGCAGTATCGTCAAGACCCGCGATTATCTGACCGGCAAGGAAAAGCCCGGCCTTTGGGTGGTCTCGCCCTGGTTCCGCCGCCTGCTCTGGCGGGTGTACGGGGTGGGGCCCGAGGGGCGCAGCTTTTTGCTAAACCCGCGCTTCCAGTACGTGGTCACCCTCATGGACCGACAGGGGCGCGTGACCCGGAAAGCCAAGGTGCCTTCGCCCGGCCTGGGGGTCACCCCCTGGAACCCGCACACCACGGCCCGGCCCACGGTGGCCTGCGGGGAGTGTCACGGCGCGGCCCGGGCCCTGGGCCTGGGGCTCACCTTTTTGCGCGAGGGCAAGCCCGATCCAAAGCAGGGCCCCCTGGCTCCCGGCCTGTGGCAGCCCCGTGGCGAAGGGCTCAAGCTCCAAGGCGACTGGACCCAAATGGTGAATCTAAAGGGCGAGGCGCGGCAGACCTTTTTGGTGGAGGGCTCGCGGCCCTACAACCGAAAAGAACTGACCCGGCTGCTGAAGCCGGGCAAGGAGTACAAGCGCTGGTTGTTGAAGGCTATGGAAGAGCAGTGGCCTTTTAGGGAAGCCAAGCCCACGCGGTGAGCCCGGCCCAGCCCAGGAGCACCGCCCAGGCGGGCAGCTCCCACCACTTGGGGGCGCGGTAGGCCGGGATGATCAGGCCGCCGCGGGTGGTCAGCCAGGGCAGCGCGGCCAACAGAGCCAGGCCGATGGCCGGCAGGAGCAGCCCGCCGACGCTCACCGGCAAAAAGCGCAAAAGCTGCTGCAGGCCCAAAAACACCCAGGGCGCGTCTGCATGCCCGGCCGGAGCCGCGCCCACCGGGGCCAGGGGATAGGCCACCGCCCCCAGGCCCAACAGGGCCAGGACGATGAGGGAGCAGAGTCCCTCCTTTTTAACCAGATTGGCGCGGGTGCTCTCGGTCATGCTTCAACTCTAGCCCCTGCCCAGCGCCAGGGCAAGAGCCCTGGTATCCTAGTAACCGGGCGATGAAGCCACCACGCAAGCGAGGCTCTTTCTTGTCCAGCCAAACTCCCCCAACCAGCGGCCCCACCCGGCGCGGCCTGATCAAGGGTCTGGGTCTGGCCGCCTGGGCCTGTTTGGTGGGCGCGGCCGGCCTGGGCCTGGGCGCGGTGCTGCGCCTGATCAGCTCGGGCGGCGGCCCTGCCGCGCCCGGCCCGGTGGACCTGGGCCCGCCCGGCTCCCTGGCCGTGGGGCAGGTGCGTGAACAAGGCCCCGTGGCCCTGGCCCGCGACGGCCAGGGACTCTTCGCCCTGAGCCTGGTCTGCCCCCACCTGGGCTGCCGCCCGGCCTGGAACAAGGAGTCCGGCCGCTTTCTGTGCCCCTGTCACGGCTCCAGCTTTGCCCTGGACGGGGCCCGCCTGTCCGGCCCGGCCCCGCGCGGCCTGGCCCACCTGGCCTTGCAAAAAGGGCCGCAAGGCAAGCTCATCGTCCGCCCCGGCCAGGACGTGCCCCCCGACACCCGGCTCAAGGCATAAAAAAACCATGGCCGGCTTTTTAGAGCACATCCATCCCCCGCGCATCCCGCCCGAGCGCACCCGCTTCTCGGCCACCTTCTGCCTGGGGGGCATAAGCTTTTTGCTCTTTCTGGTGCTGGGGGCCACCGGGGTGGTGCTCATGTTCTCCTACGTGCCCACCCCCCAGGGCGCGGCCTCGTTTTTCGCGGCCGAGGCGGGCAACCTGCCCTTTGCCTGGTTCTTCAGGCGGCTGCACTTTTTGGCCGGCCAGGCCATGGTCATCACCCTGTTTTTGCATCTGGCCCGGGTGCTGCTGACCGGGGCCTACCTGCCCCCCCGGGCCGCCAACTGGCTGGTGGGGCTGCTGCTGCTGTTGCTCACCCTGGCCCTGGACCTGAGCGGCTATGTGTTGCGCTGGGATCCGGCCACCCAGAGCGCGGCCACCGTGTCCGCCGGGGTGCTGGGCGCCATCCCCGGAGTGGGGCCCCTGTTCAAGCGCCTGCTCTTGGGCGGCCCCAGCCTGGGCGAGGCCAGCTTGCTGCGCTTTTACGTATTGCACTGCCTGGCCCTGCCCGCCGTGGCCTTGGTGGCCTGTTTGTACCACTTTTGGCGCATCCGCAAGGACGGCCGGCCCACCAAGGGCCTGTAGGCCTCCGCCCACCCTGTCCCCCATTTTCGGGAACAACCTCTTTTGCCCATATCCCCCCGCCTTTTTTAGGATGCAACTGCCTACATTTCGGGGGAGGGATCATGAGCATCGACTTGACCGCCCTGGCGCGGCCGTTCCGTGACCGGCTGAACGCGCTCCTGGGGGCCTGTTTGGAGCGGGGCATCCAGATGCGCCCTTACGCGGCCCTGCGCCATCCCGAGCAACAAGGCAAGCTATGGCGCCAGAGCCGCACTCCGGACCAGGCGCGGGTGGCAGTGGCCCGGCTCCGGGACCAGGGGGCTCCTTTTTTGGACAGGTGCCTGGCCGCGGCCGGGTCCGCGCCCGGCCAGATGGGCAAACACCTCACAAATGCCCTGCCCGGCTTTTCCTGGCATCAATGGGGCGAGGCGGTGGATTGTTTTTGGCAGGTGAACCGCAAGGCGAACTGGGACGCCGACCTATCTATAAATGGGATCAACGGATACCGGGAGTACACCAAACAGGCTTTGGAGCTGGGCCTGACCCCGGGCGGCTCCTGGTCCTCGCCCGACTGGGTGCATGTGCAGCTACGCGCTCGGAACAGCCCCCAGGGGCTCATGTCCTTGGCGGAGATGGATGAGGTGATGCGGCGGCGCTTCGGGAGCTAGGCCAGGCGGATATAGTTCACCGAGGCCACGGCCACCAGCTTGCCGTGCTCGTCGAACAGGTCGATGGCCACCGGGCACAGAGTGCGCCCCACCTTGATGCACTTGGCCTCCACGATCAGGTCGCTGAGGCAGGGGGCCAAGAAGCGGATGCTCATGTCCGTGGTGGTGAGCTTTTCCTCGGCCCCGGTGATGGTGAGGATGGCGAAGCAGGCCGCGCTGTCGGCCGAGGTCATGAGCAGGCCGCCGTGAAAGGACTCGTACACCCCGTCGTAGGACTTCTTGCGGGGCACCCGCATGCGGCAGCGGCCTTGGCTCAGCTCCTCGATGGCCATCTGCATGGTGTCCACGATGGGGATGGCCGCGATGCGCGCCCGGATGGCGCTTTCCAGGGCTGGTTCGAGCATGATCAGGCCTTGGGGCCGTTGCCGGCGCGCACCCAGGGCTCCAGCACCGCGATGGCCCGGTCCACGTCGCGGCCGATCTGGGCCTTGAGCTCCTCGGGCGAGTCGAAACGCTTTTCGCCCCGCAGGCGCTCCACGAAATGCAGTTGGATATCCTGCCCGTAGATGTCACCCTGGAAATCCAGCAAATGGGTCTCCACGTTCAGGCCACCGTCGTCAAAAGTGGGATTGTCGCCGATGTTGTTGGCCCCCTTGAGCAAGCGGCCGTCCTCCAGCTCCACCAGCACCGCGTAGACCCCGGGCCCGGGCAGCAGCTCGTCGGTCACCTTGAGGTTGGCCGTGGGGAAGCCCAGCACCCGGCCGCCCCGCCCATGCCCGCTGATCACCTGGCCCAGCACCCGGTAGTGGCGGCCCAACAGCTCCCGGGCCTGGTCCATGGCTCCGGAGGCCACCTCCTGGCGCACCCGGGTGGAGCTCACCGGACGGCCTCCCACCAGCACCGGCCCCACCACGTGCACCGGGAAGCCGTGGCGCTGGCCCTTGGCCGCCAGCAGTTCCAGATCGCCCAAGCCTTTGTGGCCAAAGGCGAAATCATATCCCACCACCACCTCGGCCGCGCCCAGGCGGCCCTTGAGCAGCTTGTCCACGAAATCGTCGGCCGACAAACCGGCGAAGTGCTGGTCAAAGCGCAGGCACAGGGTCACGTCCAGACCGGTCTGGGCCATTAGCTCCAGCTTCTGGTCCAGGGGGGTGATCAGGGGCAGGTTCACCGCCGGGCGCAACACCCGCATGGGATGGGGCTCGAAGGTCACGGCCATGGCGCAGCCGTCAATGGCCTGGGCCCGTTCCAGGGCCTTGCCGAACAGGGCCTGGTGGCCCAGATGCACCCCGTCGAAGTTGCCGATGGTGATCACCGGCCGCGGGTGCCGCACCCGAAGCTCTTCCAGACCCATTATGACCAGCACGGTTGTCTCTCCCGATTCCGGCTAAAGCGCGAATTTCCGTTCCCAATGCCAAACAAACTCACTTGACAAGCATGGGTGGTGATTATAGACTTCGCCCTGTTCTTTGACAAGCTCAGCGGGTCTTTGGCCCTGGGTGAGCGACGAGCCGAAGTGGCGGAACTGGTAGACGCGCTAGGTTCAGGGTCTAGTGGCCTTACGGTCGTGGGAGTTCGAGTCTCCCCTTCGGCACCAAAAACAGATAAAAGGCGTAACCTTAACGGGTTGCGCCTTTTTCTTTGCGCTACACCGCTCATCTTGCTTTTCCGCCATCCACTCACGCGCTTCAATCGCTACTACCCCTTTGAATTTTCAATTAGCTCAAACACAATATTATCAGCCCGTTAGGCCTATTGCCTTCCCCGGGCCCAGAAACTTTATAAGTTTTTAGTAATTATTATCAAAATATCCTTGCCATCATTCCCGCAATGCCTATTATTGAAGTAGAGAATGTTGCGGCGGTAAATAGCCGCTCCAGATGGGAGAAGAGGAATTCGCCCGCTTACTTAGAGTAACAATCTTGCTACTGGCCCTGCTTGTGGTTGCCTTGCCGGCCCAGGCAGACATCATCCAAACCCAAACCTTCGGGCCCCAGGTGCCTGACTACTTCCCGGCGCTGACCTTCAACCAGTACAACGGGAACTTGTCCGACATCACCGGCATCGTGGTTGAATTGAGCCTCACCAGCGTGGGCGGTCTGGCCCAGGTGGACAATGAGAGCGCTTCCATTGCCAACGTTACGGTGGAGTTCGGCACCAGCGGCTGGCTCATCTCCGGCGGGCCCGCCCTGCCCTCGGTCCTGACCAACCCGGCTGTTCCGGCTACCACCGTGACCAGCGGCAGCTACAGCCTGGGCGTGGATGACGGCGACGGAGCCGGCGTGCAGAGCGGCGGAGCCGACTACGCCGAACTGCTCGGCACCAACATCACCAACACCCTGAGCGGCAGCGTGGGCTCTGGCAACTGGGCCGATTACGTGGGTGCTGGCACCTTTAACATCACTGGGGTCATCAACACCTATCTGAGCATCACCGGCGCAAGCGGCATCTCCCAGGGAAGCACCCCGCCCACGGTGAACGGTTTCGTGCAGGTCACCTACCAGACCAACACCGGCGGCACCGGCTCCAGCACTCCGGAACCGGCCAGCCTCTTGCTGCTCACCAGCGGCCTGGGCGGCCTGGCCGCTTGGCGGGTGCGGCGCAAGCGCAAGGATCAAAAGACCAACTGAGGCCGGGAGCCTTCCCCAAGCCTTGCCCCCGAATAACTTTCCGCCCCGGCCCGCCTTTAGGTCCGGGGCTTTTTAATTGGCTGCATGCATGACCACCAGCCTTAAAACCACATGCCCGTCCGTCATTCAAAAGGCGCTTGCCGCCGGGCTGGCGTGGGTCCTGCTGGCCGCCCTGGCGGCGGCTCCGGCCCTGGCCCAGTTGGTGGACGAAAAAAACCTGGACCCGCGCACCCGCATGAACCTGCTGGGCATGCAGGGGCCCATCTTCAAGCCCATGCCCGAGGAGTACTTGCGCATCGGCAACTCGGCTTCCATCGTGGGCAACCACCGCTACGCCATCCGAATGCTCAACGAGGCCATCGACCTGGGCGGCCTGCCCATGGACAAGCTCTCCCAGGCCTACACCAGCCGGGGCATATCCAAAAGCCGCTCCAACCAGCTCACCGAAGCGGTGCGCGACTTTGCCAAGGCCCTGGAAGCCAACCCCTCCAACGCACCGGCCCTGTACTACCTGGGCGAGACCCTGCGCAATCTGGGGCTGTTCACCGAGGCCATCGTGGCCCTGAACCAGGCCATAGCCCTCAAGCCGAACTACGCCAGGGCCTATTACCTGCGGGGAACCGTCTGGATGATCATGGGGGACAACCGCTTGGCGGCCGACGACTTCGGCATGGCCACCAACTACGACGCCTCCATTTCCGACGCCTATTACATGCGCGCCATGGTCCTGGAGAAGATGGGCCTGCTAAACAAGGCCCTGGCCTCTCTGAAGACCTTCCGGGTGCACAACCCCCTGGACAAGAGCATCACCCTGCTGATCAAGGGCTTGGAGCAGAAGATCAAAAAGCAGGGCAAAGCCTCCTAATCCTGCTCCGGCTCCTGATCCGTCACGCACATGCCCGGCGTTTTCATGCGGGTGTAATAGCTATGCGACAGATAAATCGCGGCCATGGGATTGTGCCCCGTGACCCGGTCCTTGACCGCCAGCACCGTGGTGGGCGCGGTGGCGTTCATGAAAAACAGGGAGTCGTGCCCCACGCACAGGCCCAGCAGCAGGTTGAAGTCGCAGCCCGCCCGGTTCAACAGCTCGGCCTGGTACACCGGGTTGCAGGCGGCCTCGAAGCCGCCCTGGAAGATCTTGTCCTCCTCGCCCAGGCCCAAGCGCTCCTTGGGCATGGCTCCGGCCTTGCACATGGCCGAGACCACCTCGAATCCCTGGGCCTTTAATATGTCGCTGACCATGCCCGCCTCTTTCCTCAGGCCCATGCAAAAGGCCAGGCCCAGCTTGCGGTAGCCCATGCGGTGAGCGAACTCGCAGACCTCCTGCATGCGAGTCTTGGAGGGCTGCACCACATAGGGCCGCTGATGGCGGTTGGCGTAGCCGGCCGCCTCTTGCAGCGAGGCCTGTTTGGCGAACTCCAGGGTGTCCGGGTCGTCGTATTTGGCATTGGCCGCGGACAAAGCCTCCTGCTGATGCTCGGTGGGGCATCCCTTGCCGCCCACTCCACCCTCGGGCACCAGACAGGCCCGCTTGTCCTTGGCCACCTTGCAGTCCGCGCAAGCCGCGGCAATGTCTTTCTGGTCAGTAGTCATTATAATCCCCAAATGTCTAATTCCAGCGAAACTATATTCCCAACAATTGCACATCCATAATATATAAACCTTACTATGACACAAGAGCTAAATACGGAAGCAGATTTTTTAAGCAAGTTTAGCTGGGCGGATTTGAAAGAATGCGTCGCGAATTCAGCGAAATTCCGAGAAACAAACCTAAGCGAATCTATTTTATCTCTAGCACAATTCGAAAAGGCAGACATAATACAGTGTAAGCTCGATAAAGTCATCGCCAGGAACTCTAACTTCCATGAGGCTCAAATGGATGGAGTTTCTGGACTAGACAGCGATTTTCGTGAATAAAAGTCTTTCCGTTCAAAACTTATTAAAGCTAATTTACAGCGCTGTGATTTCCGCAATTGTTTTTTAGTTGGATCACAATGGGAAAAAGCTATTTTGTCTAATTCTACGTTTGATAGTACAAATCTCCACCGTGCGAGCTTTAATGGCGCGAACTTGCAGAGCGCTAGCTTCAAAGACGCAGATCTGAGATCCGCAGTTTTGAGAGCCTGCCCCAGAACTTGGTAAAACCCAAAAAACATATATGCAAGGAACTACTTTTCTCAGGTCTGATCTGCAATCAACAAAAATGGGAGAGGCAGAAGCGTTAATGGCAACGCAATTAGCCGGCGCGAATCTTACGAACGCTGTTTTGCCCGAAACCGTTGCAAAGTTTCCTGTAATAGAAAGTTCTCGTCAAGCAGCATCCTACGCCAGAAGGCTATTCACCCCGCTTTTTATATCATGTGCGTTGTTACTGATGATAAATGGATTATCGGAAGTAGGAAAAGAATTTCTGGAATTCAGCATCATGGGATTTAAAACTAAAATACCCACCCACCTGCTGCCTATGGCACTTCCACTAATAATATTGCTTTGGTACGTATATTTATTGCACTACCTCAGCAAGCTATGGGAAACACTAGCCACCTTACCCGCTCGTTTTCCAGACGGCACACCCTTAACCAGACATCCAGACCCGTGGTTCCTGTTGCGCTATATACAGCCGACCATCAAGTGGCTAAAAAATAACCCCGGTAATACAGCCGCGTATGCGGCCAGGGGACTTACTTGGTTTTCCGTTCCGTTGCTGTTAGCGATCTCAGCTATCTGTTCAGCTAGGTTTGGGGACCCTTGTCTGATCATTTTCAATTCCTTCATTGCTATAGTTGCATTGGTTTATGCAGTATGGAATATGGTTAATTCAAATAAAATTCTTAGTGTGCTTGATTCGGAAGAGAGAAGTACTCGTAAACAGTCAGAGGTCGACTAGCTGACGAAGCGCTTCGCCGCAATGCACAGGTGGCTTGGCGGCGGGCCTTGCAATGCTATTCCCGGCTGTTGCATGATGGTGCCTCAATGCCTTCCATGCACGCGACAGCTTAGCACAATACACCCAAGGGACGGCGGGATATGGTAGGGTCATCACCCTTTAAATTGGGGGTTGGCCCCCATGGTGTTGAGCGATGTCTTTTATTTATAGTTATCACAAGATCTTCGCCGCCCTCAGCCACGCGCGGTTGAGTTCTGGCGGGTAACCGCCGAGGCTGAGGTGCGGCATTCCCTTTTTTTGCAGCATCACGCCGGCTGGGCCCGGCGGGAAAGGACTGAGCGATGGCCACCTACGAGGAGGTGTTCCGGCGCAGCATCGAGGACCCCGACAGCTTTTGGGGCGAAGCAGCGGAAAGCATCACTTGGGTCAAAAAATGGGACAAGGTCCTGGACGACAGCAACAAGCCCTTTTACCGCTGGTTCACCGGCGGCGAGCTGAACACCTGCTACAACGCCATCGACCGTCACGTTGAGGCGGGCCGGGGCGACCAGGCGGCCATCATCTACGACAGCCCGGTCACCGGCACCGTGCAAAAGATCACCTATGCCGAGTTCCTGGACCAGGTGTCGCGCCTGGCCGGCGGGCTCCAGTCCCTGGGCGTGACCAAGGGCGACACCGTGGTCATCTACATGCCCATGGTGCCCCAGGCCCTGACGGCCATGCTGGCCTGCGCCCGCATCGGGGCCATCCACTCGGTGGTCTTCGGCGGTTTCGCGCCCAAGGAGCTGGCGGTGCGCATCAACGACGCCAAGCCCAAGGTCATGATCAGCGCCTCCTGCGGCATCGAGGGCAAAAAGATCATCGAGTACAAGCCGCTGCTGGACCGGGCCATCGAGCTGGCCGAGCACAAGCCGCAAAAATGCATCATCCTCAAGCGGCCCCAGGCCGAGGCCCCGCTCGCGGCCGGGCGCGACCTGGACTACGACGAGCTGCTGGCCTCCTCCGAGCCCGCCGACTGCGTCACCGTGGCCGCCACCGATCCCCTGTACATCCTCTACACCTCGGGCACCACCGGGCTGCCCAAGGGCATCGTGCGCGACAACGGGGGCCACGCCGTGGCCCTGTACTGGACCATGAAAAACGTCTACGGGGTGGACCCCGGCGACGTGTACTGGGCGGCCAGCGACGTGGGCTGGGTGGTGGGCCACTCCTACATCGTCTACGCCCCCCTGCTCTACGGCTGCACCACCATCGTCTTCGAGGGCAAGCCGGTGGGCACCCCGGACGCGGGCGCCTTCTGGCGGGTGATCAGCGATCACGGGGTCAGGGTGCTGTTCACCGCGCCCACCGCCTTCAGGGCCATCAAGCGCGAGGACTCCCGGGGCGAGTTGCTCAAGCAATACGACCTGGGCGGCTTCGAGGCCCTGTACCTGGCCGGCGAGCGCACCGACCCGGACACCTATCAGTGGGCCGCGGACCTGCTGCAGCGCCCGGTGATCGACCACTGGTGGCAGACCGAGACCGCCTGGTCCATCGCGGGCAACTGCCGGGGCATAGAGCTGTTGCCCATCAAACCGGGCTCGGCCACCAAGCCGGCCCCCGGCTACGACGTGACCATCGTTTCGGCGGACAACGAGCCCGTGCCGCCCAACACCCCCGGGGTGGTGACGGTCAAGCTGCCCCTGCCCCCGGCCTGTTTGCCCACCCTGTGGAACGACGACAAGCGCTTCCTGGAGTCCTACCTGGATCCCTTCCCGGGCTACTACTTCACCGGTGACGAGGGCTACATCGACCAAGACGGCTACGTGTTCATCATGGGCCGGGTGGACGACGTGATCAACGTGGCCGGCCACCGGCTGTCCACCGGGGCCATGGAAGAGGTCATCGCCACCCATCAGGACGTGGCCGAGTGCGCGGTCATCGGCGCGGCCGACTCCTTCAAGGGCCAGCTTCCGGTGGGCTTCGTGGTGCTCAAGGCCGGAGTGAACCGCGACCCGGATGAGCTAAAGGCAGAGCTGGTGCAGATGATGCGCGACCAGATCGGCGCGGTGGCCTCCTTCAAGCAGGTGGCCGTGGTGGACCGTCTGCCCAAGACCCGCTCGGGCAAGATCCTTCGGGGCACCATGCGCAAGATCGCCGACGGCGCCAAGTACAGCGTGCCCTCCACCATCGACGATCCGCTTAGCCTGGACGAGATCGGCGTGGCCCTGCAAGGCATCGGCTATCCCAAGAGCGAATAAAACCGCTTTAGACCAACTCTCCCCGCCCTGGGCCCAGCGCCCGGGGCGGGGCTTTTTTTGCCCCTTGCCTTGCGCGTCCTGTTTCCGGGCTCTATGTTTTAAGGCTTGGAATCATTACCAGGAGAAATCGGCCAGGCCATATGAACCGAATCGTCACCATGCTCAGCAACCGCAACTTCGTCTTCCTGGCGGCCCTGGTCTGCGGTCTGGCCTTTGGCCAGGCCGCGGTGTACACCAAGCCCCTGGTGGTGCCGGCCCTGGCCCTGGTCATGATGCTGGCCACCCTGTCCATCTCCGGCGAAGTCTTCCGCCATCCCCGCATGCTGGTGCGCCCGGCCCTCATCGGCCTCACCCTCAGCTATGTGGTGCAGGGCGGGCTCATCCTGCTCCTGGCCTGGTGGCTGGTGCCCGAGCCGGCCTATTTTCAGGGCCTGGTGGTGCTGGCCGCGGTGCCCCCGGCGGTGGTGGTCATGCCCCTGGCCGTGGTCCTGGACGGCGATCCGGAGTACGCCCTGATCTCCATGTCCGGGGCCTACGTGGGGGGCCTGTTTCTCATCCCGCTCGTCTTCCTGGCCTTCTTCGGTCCGGGCCAGCTCTTCCGCCACGAGCTGTTCCTCATCGTGCTGTCCCTGATTGCCGGTCCCATGGCCGTGTCGCGCCTGCTCTTGTGGCGCAACTGGCAAAGGCCCTTTGTGCGTTTCCGGGGCGGCCTGACCAACTGGGGCTTCTTCGTGGCGGTCTACACCATCATCGGGCTGAACCGCGAGGTGTTCCTGCGCGACCCCCTGGAGATTCTGCCCCTGATCCTGGTGGCCCTGATCTCCACCCTGGTGCTGGGCGAGGCGCTGTTGTTAATCATGCGCTGGCAGGGCATCGAGCTGCGACGGGCCAACACCCTCATGATGCTGGGCAGCATGAAAAACTACGGCCTGGCCTCGGGCCTGTGCCTGGTGCTCTTCGGCTCGGCCGCGGCGGTTCCCACCACGGTGTGCACCATCATCTTCGTGCCTTATCTGGTGTGGCTCAACTGGCGCCTCCGGGTGCGGGAGCCGGCCTGAGAAGGTTTCCACCCTTCCCAGCCAATAAAAAAACCGGGGCGCATGGCCCCGGCCTTTCACCAACAGCGGCGATCAGCCGCTAGTCAGTATATACAATTCCACTGCTCCCAAGGGCACAGCCGGGCGTCCGGCGCGGCCGCCCCTAGTCCCAGGTTCTCTGGTCGTCGATGACCTTGCACCCCTCGGGCAGCGAGCCCTGGTCTTGGAAGTCCACCCGGCCCTTGACCCGGAGGGTTTCCTTGAGCTCGTTCTCCAGCCCGGCCCTGAGCTCCTCTCGGTCCGCGCCAGGCTCGGCCAGCTCGCAGACCAGGGTCATCACGTCCTGGTTGTTCTCCCGGGTCACCACCAGCTGGAAGGCCTCCACCTGGGGGAACTTTTGGGCCACCTGCTGCACGTTGGACGGGTGCACGAACATGCCGCGCACCTTGGTCACCTGGTCCACTCGGCCCAGCCACCCGGTCATCTTGGGCGCGGTGCGGCCGCAGGCGCAGGCGTCATAGGTCAGGGAGCTGAGGTCGCCGGTGCCCAAACGGATCAGGGGATAGGTGTGGTCGAAAATGGTGGCCACCACCTCGCCCACCTGGCCCGGCTCCACTTCCTGGCCGGTCTCGGGATCGCAGATTTGCACCACGCAGTCCTGGGCCAGGTGCATGCCGCCCATTTCCATGCACTCGTAGCTCAGGCAGTTGAGCTCCGCGGTTCCGTAGCTCTGGCGCACCAGCATGCCCAAGCGCTCCTCCAGCTCTTTGCGGAGGCTGCTGGGCAGCGCCTCGGCGGCCACGAACGCCACCTGCAGGTTCAGGTCCTTTTTCAGGTCCATGCCCAGGGCCTCGGCCTTGTCGGCCAGGGCGGACAAAAAGCTGGGCGTGCCCAGATAGCCCGCGACGCCCAGGTCCTTCATGATCTGCACCTGAAGCTCGGTGTTGCCAACCCCGGCGGGCACGCTGACGCAGCCCAGGGAGTTCAGGGACTCGTCCAGGTTGAAGGCAAAAGGCACCAGGTTGAAGTTGAAGGTAACCTGGGCGATGTCGCCGGCCCGGAAGCCGCCCGCGTACAGGGCCTGGGCCCAGCGGTCATCGGCATAGGTGCGCTCGGCCGGTTCGTAGATGGGCCCGGGCGAAACGTAGATGCGCCGGATGTGCTCCATCTGGCCGGCCATGAGCCCGCCAAAGGGCAGGTTCTCCCGCTGAATGTTGATCAGCTCCGCCTTTTCCACCACCGGCAGCTTGGCCAGGTCGGCCACGCTGGTTATATCACCCGGCTCGGCGTCCATCGCCTCCATCCGGGCTTGGAAGCCGGGCGCGCGCTCATGGGCGTGGGCCACGGTCGCGGCCACCCGGCCGTCCAGGTAGTCCTGGCGGGCCTGGGGGTCCATGGTCTCCAGCTCGGGCCGCAGATACCCGCTGGTGCGATCCTTGTCCGGCATTACTCCCCTCCCCTATTTTCCAGCGATCCGGCCCCACTCAGCGAGGGGCAGAGCAACCGCTACGTCATTCCAAAATAGTTCAGCCCCCGCCGTGCCGGCCCGGGATAACTTTTTCCAACGATTGGTTCCGGCACCGCCAGGCACCGGCACACGCTCAGCCGCTCTTGGCTCACGCTTGGGTCCGGCGCGGTCAGCCGCTGGTAGACAAGGCGTCCGGGGAGCGACCACCGGAGGCGTAGGGAACCCTACGTCGAGGTGTAAGCGATCCCGGCAACGCAGTATACCGGCGGCTGACTGTGCCGGAATTAGGTGAGCCAGCGCTTACGGCGCTTATAATGCTTCACATCGCGGTAAGAGCGCTTGGTGCCCATATCGGTCATGCCCAGGTAAAAGCGCTTGACGTCCTCGTTGTTTTTCAGCTTCTCGGTGGTGTCGTCCAGGACGATCTTGCCGTTTTCCATGATATAGCCGTGGTCGGCGATATTCAGGGCCATGCGGGCGTTCTGCTCCACCAGCAGGATGGTGGTGTCCAGCTCCTTGTTGAGCTTGCCGATGATCTCGAATATCTCGCCCACCAGCAAGGGGCTAAGGCCCAGGGAGGGCTCGTCGAGCATCATCAGGCGTGGCTTGGCCATCATGCCCCGGCCGATCACCAGCATCTGCTGCTCCCCGCCGCTCAAATAGCCGGCCAGGCCGTTCTCCCGCTCCTTGAGGCGGGGGAAGTAGTGATAGACCTGATCGATGCGCTTTTCCAACTCGCCCCGGGAGCACTTCTGGGTGTGGGCCGCGGCGATGAGGTTCTCCTTGGCGGTGAGGTCCTCGAAGACCCGGCGCCCCTCCATTACCTGGAAGACGCCCCGCTTGACGATGTCCTCGGGCTCGAGCTGGTTTATCTGCTCCCCGTCGAACTCGATGGCACCGTCGGTGACCTCGCCCTCCTCGGTCTTCAAAAGGCCGCTGATGGCCTTGAGGGTGGTGGTCTTGCCCGCGCCGTTGGCCCCCAGGACCGCCACGATCTGGCCCTGCTCCACGGTCAGGGACAGGCCCTTGAGCACCAGGATCACGTCATCGTAGATGACCTCGATGTTGTTCACCGACAGCAGCGGCATATCACGGTCCTTACCCTTTGAGGGATGAAGCGGGGGCCCCCGGAGGAGCCCCCGCGATAGTACGGCCTACCAGCCGATGTACTCCTTCTTGCGCGGGAAGTTCACGTCCTTGACCAGGTAGATCTTGCCGTCCTTGACGCCACCGATTGCCATGGTGGTGTTGGGGCGGTGATCGCTGCCGGTGTAGGTGATGGGCGCGCAGAGCCCGCCGGTGTTGAAGTCCTTGAGGGTCTCCAGGGCGGCCTTGAGGCCGGGACCGTTGAGCTTGCCGGCCTTCTTGGCGCGCTTCAGGCCCTCGACCATGACCATGACCGACACCCAGGACTTGACGTAGTGCAGGGTGTACTTCTTGCCGCCGGCCGAGTCCACCACGGCCTTCATGCCGGGCACGTCGGCCCCGAAGGGCGCCACGGGCAGCATGCCAAAGGCGCGGCCCTCGGCGGCCTTGCCGGCCAGGCGGGGCAGGTTCTCGTCAAAGCCCCAGCAGTTGATCATGAACTTGGTGTTGATGCCGTGCTTGGCGGCGTCCTTGATGATCACCGCGGTGGAGGGAGTGGTGCCGCCGATCCAGGCGAAGTCCGGGTTGAACTTCTTCATGTGCAACAGCTGGCTGGTGGCGTCCATGGCCCTCAGGCTCACGATCTCGTCCGGACCGATATTCAGGCCCAGCTTCTTGGCGTAGTCCTTGCCGGCCGGAATGGGGTTCTTGCCATAGGGGTGGTCGGGGTAGATGAAGACCACCTTCTTGGCGCCCTGCTCCTTGGCGTAGATCATGGCCAAACGGATGGCCGTGGAATAGCTGGTGCCGATGAAGAAGTTGTAGGGGTTCTTCTTGGGGTCGGTCAGGTTGCCGTCGTAAGACGCGCTGAAGAACACGATCTTGGCCCGGTTGACCAGGGGACGGAGGGCGTTGGTGTCGCCGGTGCCCCAGCCCTGGATCACGAACACCCGGTCCACGTCCTTGTACTTCTTGTACAGGTTCAGGGCCTCGGGGATTTTGTAGGCGTAGTCATTGGAGATCAGCTTGAGCATGTCTCCATTGATGCCCCCCTTGTCGTTCCAAAACTTGGTGGCGGCCACGGCGCCCTTTTGATAGTCCGCGCCCACCGCTCCGGTGGGGCCGGTCTGGTCGAAAATGCCGCCCACCTTGATTTCCTTGGCCATTGCCATCGGGGCCAGCACCAGGCAAGCCGCCGCCAGCAAGGCGATCATCCACACTGTTCTTTTCATGCGATTCCTCTCCCTTCCCAAGTTAAGCCTCGTCCCGGCGCCTGGCGGCGCCGTTGATAACGGGACCCTCTCCCGGCCTTGCGTGTATCCTCCCGTGCAAGCCTTCCGCCTTGTCGTCGCGCGGAAACCGGGATCATATTGCCATGGGGCTTTGTCTCGCCCCCTTGGTTTAATAAGAAAACGGCCATAACTTCCAATAGGCGCGAATGGTGTGCCAACGCGCCGCCATTCCGTCGGGCTCGAAGATCAGGAACAGGATCACCACGATACCGAAGACCATCTCGCGCAGGCTGGCGAAGATGTCGGAGATGTTGGGGAATATGCCGCTGAGCAACTCGGTGGGTATGCGCAGCACCTCGGGCAGCACCACCATGAAAATCACCCCGAAGATCGATCCCAGGACCTGGCCCAGGCCGCCCACGATGCACATGGCCAAATACTGCACGCTGAGCCACAGGGTGAAGTGCTCGTCGCTGATGATGGTGATGTAAAAGGCCCACAATCCGCCGGCGGTGCCCACCATGAACGAGCTGATGCCAAAGCTCATGATGCGGTACTTGAACAGGTTCACCCCGATCACCTCGGCCGAGAGATAGCGGTCCCTGACCGCCACGAATGCCCGGCCGGTGCGGGTGCGGGCGACATTCTTGAGGTACATGGTGGCCCCGATCGCGAAGGCCAAGGCCAGGAAGTAGAACTTGAAGTCGCTGTCGAACTCGAAGTTGCCGATTTTGGCCGTGGGCACCAACAGGCCGGCCGAACCGCCGGTCAGGTGCTCCCAGTTGCGCATGGCGTAGACCAGGATGAACTGGGCGGCCAGGGTGGCGATGGCCAAATAGAGCCCGCGCAGCCTGAGCGAGGGGATGCCGAAGATCATGCCCACCCCCGCGGTGACCACCCCGGCCGCGGGCAGGCAAATCCAGAAAGGCCAACCCAGGTTGGCCAGGATGCCCGCGGTGTAGGCCCCCACGCCCATGAAGGCGCCGTGGCCCAGGGATATCTGGCCGGTGTAGCCGGTGAGCAGGTTCAGGCCGTGGGCCCCCACCAGGAAGATGAAGATGAGGATGAACATGTTGAGCATGTTTATCCCCACCCAATCGCTGACGGTCTGGGCGAAGAACGGGAAGGCCAGCAGGAAGATGCCCAGGGCGATCATCCAACCCCTCACCCACAAGGTGGGGAAGATGCTCTCATCCTTCTGGTAGGTCTCGAAGAATAGACCGCAGGGCATTTACGCCTCCCTAAAGTTGTCGCCTCGGCTGGGCCGCGGCCGGGCCTAGACCCGCTCGATCTCCTTGATGCCGAACAGACCGTAGGGCTTGATCATCAGAATGATGATCAGCACTATGAACGGCGCGATCTCCTTGACCCCGCCGCCCAGGTAGACATCCAAATAAGAGCCCATGATGTTTTCCAGCACCCCGATGGTCAGGCCGCCGATGATGGCCCCGCCGATGGACTCCAGGCCGCCCAGGATAACCGCCGGAAACACCTTGAGGCCGAAGTCGCTCAGGGTGATGTTGATGCCGTTGATGTTGCCCACCAAAATGCCGCCCACCGCGCTGACCAGGGCGCCGATGGACCAGGAGATGGCGAACACCCGCTTGACGCTGATGCCCATGCTTTGGGCCACCTGCTGGTCGTTGGCCACCGCCCGCATGGATATGCCCACCCGGGTGAACTTGAAAAAGGCGGCGAACACCCCCAGGAACACGGCGGCGAAGCCGAAGGTCCACAAATAGACCTCGCTAACCAGCACCGGCCCCAGGTATATGGCCTTTTGGCTGAAGATGGCCGGGGTGAACACCTTGATCTGGGTGCCCCAGAGCATGGTCACCATCGACTTGAGCACCGCAGCCAGGGCGATGGTGATCATGATCACGCTGATGATGGGCTCGCCGATCATGGGCCGGAGCATCAGCCGCTCCAGCACCATGCCCATGAACACCGCGATGACCATGGTGATGAGGAAAGCCCAGACAATGGGCACGTGCAGCCCGGTGTAGAGCCACCAGCAGACATACCCGCCCACCAACACGAACTCGCCCTGGGCGAAGTTGATGATGCTGGTGGACTTGTAGATCAGGGCAAAGCCCATGGCCACCAGGGCGTAGGCCGAGCCGATTACCAGCCCGGTTACGATAAGCTGCAAAAACTCTTGCATGCGCCCTTCCTAGCTTGTTAGTGCACCGGCTTCCAGAACTGCCACCACTTGCGCTCGGCCTCCAGGGCGTATTGATCCAGAGGCTTCATCTGGCGGATTTGCAGGTCGGTGATGATGGTGGCGGTCTTGCCGTCCTGGTACTTGATCTCGCTCTCCACGTGCACCTGGTCGGTGTCCTGGTACAGGGCCTCTATCTCCTTGGCGTAGCGCTCCGCGATGAAGCGCCGCCTGAGCTTGCGGGTACGGGTGAGCTCGCCGTCGTCCGGGTCGAACTCCTTGTAGAGAAGCAGGAACTTGGAGATGCGGGCCGCGTCGGGCAGCTCCCGGTTCACCCGCACCACCTCCTTTTCGATCAGGTCGTAGATCTCTTCCTTGGCGGCCAGGTCGGTGTAGGTGGTGTAGCCGACTCGGTGATCCTCGGCCCACTTGCCGGTGTGCTTGTAGTCGATGCAGATGATGGCGGTCACGTAGGCCCGCTCGTGCCCCAGCACGCAGGGCTCCACGATGTAGGGGCAGAACTTGAGCTTGTTCTCGATGAACATGGGCGAGAAGCGGGCCCCGCTGGTCAGCTGCATCAGGTCCTTGACCCGGTCGATGCACACCAGGCGGTCCTCGTCGGTCACGTAGCCCGCGTCGCCCGAGTGCAGCCAGCCGTCCACGATGGTCTCGGCCGTGGCTTCGTCGTTTTTCAGGTAGCCCTCGAACAAGGCCGGCGAGCGGGAGATGATCTCGCCCACTCCCTCGGGGTCGGGCTCGTGGATCTTGACCTCGGTCTCGGGGATGGGCTCGCCCACGGAGGTGAAGTCCACCTTGCCCTCGCGGTGGATGCAGGAGATGCCCGATATCTCGGTCTGGCCGTAGATTTGCTTGAGGTTCACCCCGCAGGCGTGGAAGAAGCGGAACACGTCCGGCCCCAGGGCCGCGCCGCCGGTGGAGGCGGAGCGGATGTTGGCGAATCCCAGCCGGTCCTTGAGCGCCCGGAAGAGCATGGCGTAGCTCATGCCGTACATGATCTTCCAGTACCAGGGCGGGGTCTGCTTGTTGAAGTGGAAATCGGCCATCTCGTAGCCGATGGGCATGCACAGGCGGTAGATCAGGCGCTTGAACCAGGAGGCGTCCAGATGGCGCACGATCACCGAGCGAGCCTGCTGCTCCCACACCCGGGGCGGGCTGAACACCACGTTGGGCCCGATCTCGTACAGATCGGCCATGGCCGTCTCGGGCTCCTCGGGGAAGTTGACCGTGAAGCCGATGGCCAGGGCGGTGGACACGCTCATCATCTGCTCCCCGATCCAGGGCAGGGGCAAAAAGCTGACGAACTCGTCATCGGGATACTTGGGGTCCACCTGGGCCAGGTTCAGGGCCATCTTGAGCATGTTGGAATGGGTGAGCAGGGAGCCCTTGGGGAACCCGGTGGTGCCCGAGGTGTAGGCCACCAGGGCCACGTCTTCCGGGGTCAGGCGCTCCACCGACTTTTCATAGTAGCCGGGGTTTTCCTTTTCGAACTCGCGCCCCATCTGCTCCACTTCCGGGAAGAAGATGAGCAGGGGGTCGTCATAGTCGCGCATGCCCTTGGGGTCGGTGTAGATCACCTTTTTGACCGAGGGCAGCTCGTGCTTCATGTCCAGGACCTTGTCGGCCTGCTCCTGGTCCTCGGCCACCACGAACTTGGCCCCGGAGTGGTCGATGACGTAGGCCACCTCGTTGAGGATGGAGTCCTGGTAGATGCCCAGGGGGTGGCCCTTGAGGCTCTGGACGGCCAGCTCGGCATAGACCCACTCGGGCCGGTTGTCGCCGATGATGGCCAGGGAGTCGCCGTCGGTAAAGCCCAGGGCGGCCAAACCCAGGGCCAGGTACTTCACGTGCTCGTGGTACTGGCGCCAGGTGAAGGACTGCCAGATGCCGTATTCCTTTTCCCTGAGCGCAACCTTGCCGTCGCCGTACTTGTCGGCATTGCGCTTGAGCAGGGCGGGCATGGTGTCCTTGCCGATGTCCGCGCCACTGGTTTCGGCTTGCAGATAGGTCTTCTGGGGCACTAGCGCTTCTCCAGGCTCTGCTTACAAACCCAGCTTGGAATGGGCCGCGTCGTCGGCCCCTAGATAGGCCTCGATGACGTGGGAATTCTTGCTGACTTCCTCCGGGGTGCCCTGGGCTATCTTGGTGCCGAAGTCCAGCACCACCACGTTGTCGGAAATGTCCATGACCACGCCCATGTCGTGCTCGATGAGCACCACCGTGACCCCCCACTCCTCGTTCACGTCGAGGATGAAGCGGGCCATGTCCTCTGTCTCTTCCAGGTTCATGCCGGCCATGGGCTCGTCCAAGAGCAGGATCTTGGGCCGCATGGCCAGGGCCCGGGCCAGCTCCACCCGCTTCTGCAGGCCATAGGGCAAGGTGCCCACCACCTGCTTGCGGATGGCTTCGATCTCCAAAAGGTCGATGATGCGCTCCTCGATCTCGGCGCGCACCTTCATCTCTTCTTTTTTGGCCTTGCCCAGATAGACCCCGCCGGACAAAAAGCCCGAATGCATGTGCACGTGATGGCCCAACTTGATGTTGTCCAGCACGGTCATGCCCCGAAACAGCTCGATATTCTGGAAGCTGCGGGCGATGCCCAGGGCGGCCACCTTGTGGGTGGCTATCTTGGATATGTCCCTGCCGTTAAAGACGATGCTTCCCCGGTGGGGATGGTAGAAGCGGCAGATACAATTGAGGATGCAGGTCTTACCCGCCCCGTTGGGGCCGATGATGGCCTGGATGTGCCCTTCCTGCACCTCGAAGCTGACTCCGCTCAAGGCGTTCAGCCCACCGAACCTTAGATGTATATCGTCAACGATGAGAAGAGGCGGTTTTGAGGCTGCTTGCTCTTGTCGCTTTTGCCCGGCAGTGCTAGGCGACGGCATATCTCCTCCCGGCCAGACCCGCCCTTGAAGCGGCGTCAGGGTCTAAGTGTCAAAAATCAACTTGGGTCCGGCTTTTTGAGCAACGCTGGAAAGGGCCTTTCTATGCAAATTTTGCGCTAGGCGGCGCCTTGGCTGCGTGAGCATCATAGAATAAGCGAGCCTGCGGATTCAACCCCAAAAATGTCAAAAATGCTTGTTTTCTCAGGGATTGTGAATGATGGTTCAATTGGCGAGTCAAAGGATAGTATACCTACCGACTGAGCGCTCAGTTTTTTGTGGAATGCGCCGCATTTAGCCGGGGAGGCAGCCGCCGGGGCACCACCATCTCCCGGTGCCTTTTCAGGAACAGATCGTCGGTCATGCCGGCCAAAAAGTCGCGCACCACCGCCGCCGGGGGTTGCTTTTGGGCATACCCGGAATCCAGTCCATCCAGAAAGTCGGTAAATATGGGGCTTTTTTGCCGCCCCTGCTCGAGGTCCTCCAGATAGCGCTCGAACATCAGCCCGAATGCGGCGGCTATCTTGGCGTGCTCGGTCTTGATGAGCGGGTGGGTGTAGATGCGCTCCAGGTTGAACGCCTTGAGCTGGTTGAGGGCCGCGCCCACCCGGGGGCTGAAGGCCATGAGGTCTTTTTCCAGGGAGTTGGCCGCCAGGTCTTCCACCAGGCGGTAAACAATGGTGCCGTTGCTCTCGCCCAAAACCTGGCGCACCTGGTCCGGCAGGGCCTCGCGCTGGATGAGCCCCAGGGCGATGGCGTCCTCCAGGTCGCGGCCCACATAGGCGATGGTGTCGGCCAGGCGCATGAGGCAGCCCTCCAGGGTCATGGGCGTGGTGGCCTGGCGCTGGCCGGCAATCATCCTGGCCATCTCTTGGTCCAGGGCCGTGAAATCCTTGCCCCGCCGCGGGCTTAGCTCAACGGTGTCGCTCTCGCCGTCGTGGGCCAGCACCCCGTCCAATACCTGCAAGCTCAGGTTGAGCCCTTGCCCTCCCCTTTCCAGGCGCTCCAAAAAGTGCACGGATTGCAGATTGTGCCTAAAGGGCCCCAGGCCGTGCTCAATGCACTTGGCGCTCAAAAAGGATTCACCGTCATGCCCAAAGGGCGGGTGGCCCAGGTCGTGGGCCAGGGCGATGGCCTCCACCAGGTCCTCGTTGAGCCCCAGCATGCGGGCCAGCCCCCGTCCGATCTTGCTCACCAGTTGCACGTGCAGCACCCGGTGGGAGATGCGCTCGTTGTCCACCAGGGAGAACACCTGGGTCTTGTCGATATAGCGGGTGTAGGCCAGGGAATGCAGCACCCGGTCCGCATCCACCGCGAAGGCCAGGCGGTGGCCCTGCTCGGCCAGGGGATCGGGACGCCGGCGCAGGGCCTGCCGGCTCAGGCAGGCCAGGGGAGAGAGGGTGGCCTCCTCCCGCTGCTCCAGACGGCGGCGCAGGCCGCTCAGCACCTCATTGCTCAAGCCTTTTCGCTCCGCTGTTTCGGGGAAAGGGATCAGCCTCCATTCAACCGTTCCGCCCCGGCCCTGTCAAGCCGCCCCACCCTTGCCTTGCCAGGCCGCTCCCGGGCCTTTAGACTGCTGCCATGATCATCGCGGCCGACAACCTCACCACCTCGCGGCCCTCGGTGCGCCGGGCCCTGGAACAGCGCGACCAGGAGTTCGTCGCCGATCTCTGCGCCTCGTTGCATGCGGACGGCGCGGCCTGGATCGACCTGAACCCCGGCTATGTGCCCGCCGCCCGCCGGGCCGAGACCTGGCAGTGGCTCATCGCCACCGCCGAGGCGGCCAGCCCGGCCAAGCTGATCATCGACGCGGCCGACCCGGCCTCCCTGGAAACCGCCCTGGGTTTTTGCACCCGGGGCCCGGTGCTGAACATGGCCACCGCCGAGCCCTCGCGCCTGGGGCCGGTGCTGGACATCGCCGCCCACCACCATGCGCCGGTGATCGCGGCCTGCATGACCGCCACCGTGCCCCTGGAGTTGGAGGAGCGCCTGGCCCTGGCCGCGCTGATCGTGGAGCAGGCCCGGCGGCGGGGCATCGAGGGCCCCCGCCTGATCCTGGACCCCATGGTCATGCCCCTGGCCCTGCCCGGCGGCGAGGCCCACGCCGCGGCGGTGCTGGCCACCCTGCGGGCCATCCCCCAGGTCTTCGATCCCCCGCCCCGCCGGCTGATCGCGCTCAGCAACCTGGTCACCTCCACGGCCGGGGCCAAGGCCGGCTTTGCTGCCGCGCCCTACCTGGCCGCCGCGGCCGGGGCCGGGTTGGAGGTGGCCATGCTGGACGCGGCCGACCCGGAGCTCATGGCCACCGCCCGTTTGCTCAAGATATTCGCGGGCCGGGGCGTGTTCGCTCCCGGCGACTTCACAGGTTGAAACCAGCCCCTCTGCCGGTCCTCTCTTTTCTTCCCGCCACTGCACCTGCCCGAATCGCGGTTCATCCGGTATAATTCCCTCAGGCTGGACTATCTGTTGGGGGAATGTGTAGAGGCAGACAGCCGCGAATTCTCGCTCCGCTCTCTTTGAACGGGCCCCCGGCACGAGGATGCTGCAATATGAAATTAATCGACACGCACGCTCACCTGGACCTTCTCCAGGACCCTGCCGGGGCCTTTGCCCGGGCACGCGAGGCCGGGGTGGGCCAGGTCATCAGCATAGGCATCGACCTGGCCACCTCCCGCAAGGCCGCCGACTTCACCCGCGAGATGCGCGGGGTGTTCTGCACCGTGGGCCTGCATCCCCACGAGGCGGACAAGGTGAAGCCCGACACCTGGGCCGAAATGAAGCTAATGGCCCTGACCGCCTCGGCGGTGGCCGTGGGCGAATGCGGCCTGGATTTTTACCGCGACCGCTCCCCCCGCCACTTGCAGCGCGATGCCTTCCAGGCCCAGATAGAGCTGGCCCTGGAGCTGGGCCTGCCCCTGGTGGTGCACGACCGCGATGCCCACTCCGAGGTGATGTCCATGCTGGACAAGCTGGGGGCCGAGCGGGTGGGCGGCGTGGTCCACTGCTTCAGCGGCGACGCGGCCATGGCCAAGGACCTGGTGTCCCTGGGCTTCTGCATCGGGGTCACCGGGGTGATCACCTACAAGAACGCCAAGGAGCTGCGTAGTCTGGTCAAGCAGGTGCCCTTGACCAAGATTCTCATCGAAACCGACTGCCCCTATCTGGCTCCCATGCCCCACCGGGGCAAGGACAACGAGCCGGCCTACGTAACCCATGTGAACGACGCCCTGGCCAAGGCCCTGGGCCTGCCCTCCGAGGAAGTGGCCCAGACCACGGCGGACAACGCCCGCCGCCTGTTCGGCCTGCCCTATCTGGAGGACTAGGCTTGTATTGCCTCAAGCCGGGGCGCTCCCTGGTCCTGGCCTCGGCCTCGCCCCGCCGCCAAGAGATGCTCTCGCGCATGGGCCTGGAGTTCCGCCTGGCCCCGGCCGAGGTGGACGAAAGCCTTCTGCCCGGCGAAACCGCCGACCAGGCGGCCCTGCGTCTGGCCAAGGCCAAGGCCCGCGCGGCCGGTTCCGGCCCGGACGAGGCGGTGCTGGCCGCCGACACCCTGGTGGTGCTGGGCTCCGACATCATGGGCAAGCCCACTGACGACGCCGAGGCAGCGGCCATGTTGGCCAGCCTGTCCGGCGCCGAGCACCAGGTGGTCACCGGCTTCTGCCTGCGCACCGGCGGCGCCGAACACCAGGGCCTGGGCCGCACCAAGGTGCGCTTCCGCTCCCTGAGCCAAGGCGAGATCGCGGCCTATGTGGCCAGCGGCGAGCCCCGGGGCAAGGCCGGGGCCTATGCGGTGCAGGGATTGGGCGCGGCCCTGGTCAACCAGGTTAGCGGCTCCTACACCAACGTGGTGGGCCTGCCCCTGGCGGCGGTCGTGGAGCTGCTGTTGGGCCAAGGCATAATCGAACCCCTGGGAGAGCGCGCATGAGCATCGCCGCCAACCTGGCCCGGGTGACCGCCCGCATCGCCGAGGCGGCCAAGGCCTCGGGCCGCAAGTCCGAACAGGTGCGCCTGGTGGCGGTGTCCAAGACCCACCCCGCCGAGGCGGTCAAGCAGGCCCTGGCAGCGGGGCAGCTAATCTTCGGCGAAAACTATGTGCAGGAATCCCAGGACAAGATCCCGGCCGTGGGCCTGGGCGCGTCCTGGCATTTCATCGGCCATTTGCAGAGCAACAAGGCCAAGGTGGCCGCCGAGCTCTTCGACGTTATCCAGAGCGTGGACCGCATCAAGCTGGCCCGGGCCCTGGACCGCCACGCCGGAAGCCTGGGACGCCGCCTGGGGGTGCTGTTGCAGGTGAACGTGGGCGGCGAGGCCCAGAAATCCGGCTGCGCGCCGGAGCAGGCATTCGCCCTGGCCCAGGAGGCGGCCGAGCTGCCCAACCTGGAGCTGATGGGCCTGATGACCATGCCGCCTTTTTTCAACGACCCCGAGGCGGCCCGTCCCTGCTTCGCCGAGCTGCGCCGCCTGGCCGCCACCCTGGCCCCGGACCTGCCGCCAGGCGCCATGGCCCATCTGTCCATGGGCATGAGCGGCGACTACCAGGCGGCCATCGCCGAGGGCGCCACCCTGGTGCGGGTGGGCACGGCCATCTTCGGGGAGCGCGATTACAGCTAGGTTCTCAGCCAGACCAGAGCATCGAGGGCGGGACAGCTTCCCGCCCTTTTTTTATTGCCCGGCGCCGGTCCAACGCCGGGCCAGGGGACGCAGCATGTGCGGGGCCAGGTAGATGGGGAACTGGCTCAGGGCGAAGTAGAGCCAGGTGAGCCCTGGCAGGGCCGGACCCAGCGCGGCCAGCATAAGCCCCAAATTGCGCGAGGCGGCCATCACCCCCAGGGCCAGGGCGCGGTCCCGCCCGGCCCACAGGAACACCCCGGTGGTGGCGGCCAGCAGCAGAAAGAACACCCCGAACGCCAGGGCGGTGAGCCCCAGGGTGGCCAGGGGCGCGGCCAAAAAGGCGGGGCCCACCCCGCCCATGATGGCGGCCACGAACACGAACAGCACCAGCACGTTCAGGCCGTCCAGCTCGGCGCGGCGGCGCTCGATTGCCGCCGCGCCCGCCAGGCGGCGCAGCACCAGGCCGGTCAGGGCTGAGCCGGCCAGCAGGCCCAAAAGCTTCAGGCCCAGGGCCATGGGCTCCAAGGCCAGACCCTCTCCCAAAAACCAGTGCCCCAGCAGGGGAGCGGTAAAAGGCACCAGGGCCGAGCCCAGCACCATGCTCACCAGCACCAGGGTGGCGTCCAGGCCCATGAGCGCGGCCAGGGCCGGGGTGGCCATCATGGGTGGGGTGACGGCCTGGAGCACCAAGCCGGTGAACAGGGCCGGCCAGGCCGCCTCCATGCCCAGCCAGCCGCAGGCCAGGCCAAAGACCAGGGGCGTGGCCAGGCCGTTGTACAGCGTGGCCAGGATGACCAGCAGCGGCCGGCCCAGGTAGGCGCGCAGCCGGGCCGGGTCCAGGCGCAAAAAGGCCAGGGCCAGCAGCACGAACACCGCCTCGCTCACCCAGGGCTTTAGCTGCTCGCCCAGCCAGGGCCAGGCGATTCCCAACAGCACCAGGGCGGCCAGGGCCCGGGTGCCCTGCCTCCCCAGCCAGGCCAGAAAAATACTTGTGGCGCGCAGCGGGTTCACTGCCCTTGCCTGCTCCGGATTGGGTTGGCTTTAATTCTACGGGATGTCTAGCGCCAGGCCACGCGGGTCAGATAGGCCACGGCCAGCAGGACCAGCAAGACCAGCACGACCCAGCGCCAGAGCTTGCCCGCCTTGCTCATGCCGCCCCCCTATCGCCCCCGCTGGCGCACTATCTCGAACAAGAGCACCCCGGCGGCCACCGAGGCGTTGAGGCTCTCCACGGTCCGGTGCAGGGGCAGGCTGGCCTGCATGTCGCACTCGCCCAGCAGGCGCGTGCCCACACCCTTGTGCTCGCCGCCCACCACCAGGGCCAGGGGCCGCTTTAGGTCGTGCTCCCAGGGCGGGGGCGCGTCGCGGGTGGCCGCGGCCAGCAGCCACAGCCCGGCCTCTTTCAGCTCCTGGGCCGCGCGGGTCAGGTTGGTCACCCGGGCCACGGGCAAAAACGATGCCGCCCCGGCCGCCGCCTTGGCCGCCGCCGGGGTCAGGGGGCAGGCCCGGTCCTTGGGGATCACCACCCCCTGGGCTCCGGCCCCGGCCGCCGAGCGCAGGATGGCCCCCAGGTTGTGCGGGTCTTGGATGTGGTCCGCGATGACCACCAGGGCCTTGTCGCCCGCGGTCCGGGCCGCGGCAATGATCGCGTCCAGATCGGCGTAGGCATGGGCCGCCAGGACCAGGGCCGCGCCCTGGTGGGCCGATCCCTGGGCCAGCTCTTCCAAACGGGAGCGCGGCACCCGCTTCACCTTGAGGCCCACGGCCTGGGCCGCCTTGGCCAGCTTGTTCAGGGCGGCGGCCTTGTCGCCGGTGGCCAGAAGCAGCTCCGTGGCGGCCTCGGGGCGCTCGGCCAGGGCGGCGGCCACCGCGTGGCGGCCCACTATGGCGTTGTGTTCCGGTGCGCCCATGCCTACAGGGCCAAGAACTCGGCCAGGAGTTGCTGGTGGCGTTCGGTGCGGCGGCGGGCGGCGGTGATGATGGCCTTTACCTCGTCCACCGCCTTGTCCAGATCGTCGTTGACCACCAGGTGGGTGTAGTTGCCCGCCTTGCCCACCTCGTAGCGCACCCGGTCCAGGCGCTGGCGCAGATTGTCTTCTTCCTCGGTGCCCCGGCCCCTGAGGCGCTCTTCCAATATCTTGGGGCTGGGGGGCAGCAAGAAGACGAACACCCCCTCGGGGAAGCGCTTTTTGAGCTGCTCGGCCCCGTTCACGTCGGTGTCCAGAAAAAGGTCATGGCCCTGGGCCAGGGCCTGGCGGATCACCTTTTCCGAGGTGCCGTAGAGGTTGCCGAAGATCTCCTCGTACTCGGCCATCTCCCCGGCCGCGATGCGCCGCTGGAACTCCTCTTGGCTCACGAAGTGATAGTCCTTGCCGTCCACCTCGCCGGGCCGGGGATCGCGGGTGGTCAGGCTGACCGAGTAGGCCAGCTCGGGCATCTCGGCCCGCACCCTCTCGGCGATGGTGCTCTTGCCCGCCCCCGGCGGCCCGCTGAGTACGATTATCTGACCCTGGTTGCTCACGCCGGCTCCCTGCCGCCCAAATCAAGGGGGTTCTCGTCAAAGGTGGTGGATTCGTAGCGCTGGGCCATGGTGTCGGGCTGAATGGCCGAAAGCAGCACATGCCCCGAGTCGGTGACGATGATGGAGCGGGTGCGGCGGCCCTGGGTGGCGTCCAGCAGGCGCCCGGCTTGGCGGGCCTCCTCGCGCAGGCGCTTCATGGGCGCGCTGGCCGGGTTGAGGATGGCCACCACCCTGCGGGCGGCCACGTTGTTGCCGAATCCCAGGCTCATCAGCTTGCCGGCCATGGATCTCCCCTACTCTATGTTCTGCACCTGCTCGCGGATGCGCTCCAACTCGCCCTTGAGCTCCACGATAACCTGACCCGCGGCCGCGTCCGGGGTCTTGGAGCCCATGGTGTTGGCCTCGCGGTTCATCTCCTGGAGCAGGAAATCCAGCTTGCGCCCCACGGGATCGTCGTTTTGCAAGAAGGCCCGGAACTGCTCGATGTGGCTGGCCGCGCGCACCGCCTCTTCGGTGATGTCCGCCTTGTCGGCGATGATGGCCACTTCCAGGGCCAGGCGCTGGGGGTCGGGCTCGGTATCCGCGATGAGCACCGCGATGCGTTCGGCCAGGCGCTCCTGGTAGGCGCTCACCACCTCGGGCGAGCGTGCCGCCGCCTGGGCGAAGAGACGGTCCACCGCTTCCAGGCGGGCGGCCAGGTCATCGGCCAGGGTCTGCCCTTCCACGGCGCGCATCTGCTCCAGCTCGTCCAGGGCCGAGGACAGGGCCGGCTCCACCTGCTGCCACAGGGACTCGGGGTCGGGCCCCTCCTCCTGGTTGAGGATCAGGTCGCGGTTGTGCAAAAAGGGCATGAGCCCCGGCTCCTGGTTGATGCCCAGCTCCTGCTGCAGCTCGCCCAGCACTCGCTGGTACTCGCGCACCAGGGGCTTGTTCAACACCAGGCGGGGGGCGGTCCCCACCGCGCCGATGGCCGAGAGGTTCAGGTTCACGCGCCCACGGGTGAGGCGGTTGCCCACGAACTTCTTGATGCGCTCCTCCAGGGACATGAGCCCGGGCGGCAGGCGCAAATGGAAATCCAGATAGCGCGAGTTGACCGTCTTGATTTCAACGGCCCAGCTCCCCTCCCCCTGATCGCTCTGGCCGCGGCCGTAACCGGTCATGGACTTGATCAAGCTTGTTCTCCCTGCCCCCGCTCTTGCTCGAAACTCCACAGCAGGCGGGGGCGCATTTGGCCCAACAGCTCGTTGAGCTCTCCGTGGGCGTAATCAGGGTAGGTCCAGGGCAGTCCTTGGTAGGAGCCGCGCCGATAGTGCAGCGCCACCTCGCCAAAGATGCCCGGGGCCAGCTCCATACGGTGATCATTGTACTTGCGGGTGGCCAGCACCAGGGTGTTCTTGCTCAAAAGGCCCGGGTCCAGGTTCACCGTGCGGCGGCCCTCCTTGGCCAGCTCGGCCTCCAGGTCCAGGCAAAGCCGCTTGACCGGAGCCAAATCGCCGGGGAGGCGCGGTCCCGCGAAGGCGGCCACCCGGCGGTTCAGGCCGGGGCCCATCTCCGGGGCATAGAAGGCGGCGCCCGGAAAGGCCAGGGGCTCGGAGTACAATACCACCGGGCCCAGTTGCGAGGCCAGACGCTTGAGAGCGGTGGCCCGAAGCTCCTCCCCGCTGGCCAACAGACTTATCACCAGCCGGCAAGGCACCTTTGCCGCCTTTGACCTAGGGCCGGCCCACGCTGTGGTAGGCGAAGCCCTTTTCCCGCACCTTGACCGGGTTGTACACGTTGCGCAGGTCCACCACCACCTTGTCTTGCATCACCCCGGCCAGATGGTCCCAATCCAGGTTGCGGAACTGGTTCCACTCGGTCATGAGCACCAGGCAATCGGCCCCCTCGGCCGCGTGGTAGGCGTTTTCGCAGGCCACCAGGCCGGGCATCATCTGCGCGGCCTCGTCCATGCCGGCCGGATCGTAGGCCCTGACCACGGCCCCCTGCTCCATGAGCGGAGGCAGGATGCCCAGGCTGGGGGCCTCGCGCATGTCGTCGGTGTTGGGCTTGAAGGTCAGGCCCAGGCAGGCCACGGTCTTGCCCTCGGCCGAACCGCCCAGGACCTGAAGTATCTTTTCGGTCATGATGGCCCGCTGCCGCCGGTTGACCGCCACCACCGCGTCCACGATCTTGAACTCGTAGCCGTGCTCCCGGGCGATGTGGGCGATGGCCTCGGTGTCCTTGGGGAAGCAGGAGCCGCCGAAGCCGGGACCGGCGTGCAAAAATTTGGGGCCGATGCGCCGGTCCAGGCCCATGCCCTTGGCCACCATGTTCACGTCCGCCCCCACCCGCTCGGCAATGTTGGCCATCTCGTTGATGAAGCTGATCTTGGTGGCCAAAAAGGCGTTGGAGGCGTACTTGATCATCTCCGCGGTTTCCACGTTGGTGATCACAAAAGGCGTCTCGATCAGGTACAGGGGCGCATAGAGGTCGCGCATGATGGCCTGGGCCTTTTGGCTGTCCGCGCCCACCACCACCCGGTTGGGCCGCATGAAGTCCTCGATGGCCGAGCCCTCGCGCAAAAACTCGGGATTGGAGACCACGTCGAAGTCGATGGACTCCTTCTGGTGCTCCCGGATAATGGCCGCCACCTTTTGGCCGGTGCCCACCGGCACGGTGGACTTGGTCACCACCACCAGGTAGTCGGTCATGGTCTGGCCGATGCTCTTGGCCACCTCTTCCACGTAGTGCAGGTCGGCCGCGCCGTCGCTGCCCTGGGGGGTGCCCACCGCGATGAAGATCACCAGGGCGTCGCTCAGGCCCTCCTTGAGGTCGGTGGTGAAGTTCAGGCGGCCCTCGCGCATGTTCTTGGCCACCAGCTCTTCCAGGCCGGGCTCGTAGATGGGCACCTTGCCGTTTTTGAGCATGTCTATCTTGTCCGGCACCTTGTCCACGCAGGTGACGTTGATGCCGAACTCGGCGAAGCAGGCCCCTGTGACCAGGCCCACATAACCCACTCCCACCATGCAGATATTCATAAGACCTTATCCCGTCTTCCCTGCGCCGCGTGGCGGCGCGGAGGTTGTTAATCTCAAGCGCGGCGCCGGAGCAGCTCCCGCCCTCCCAGGGCCAGGCCGGCCAGCAGCCAGAACATCATCCCCGTGTCGTCCACGAAGAAGTCGTCAAACAGGTTGCGCACGCAAAAACCGATTACCATGGCCGCGGCGGCCGCGCCAAAGGCCACGGCGGTCTGGCCGCCCTGGGGCGGCGAATGGGGCCAGAGGGCCCAGACCAACACCCCCATTATAAGCAGGATGGCGATGAGCCCCTGCACCCCAAGTTGGAGAGTCAGGTCCACGAAGGTGTTGTGCGCGTGCCAAAGCAGGGGCTGGTGGGTGCGGCGGAACTCGGGATAGGCCTTGGAAAAGCTGTGGCGTCCCAGGCCGATGCCCAAGAAAGGGTCTTTTTTGATCTGACGCCAGGAGTGACGCCAGGCGGCGATCAGGTCGCCGGCCGTGCCCCCGGTCTTCAACGGGTCCTTGAGCAGCATGCTCCAGTTTTCGCCGTGGCGCGAACCCGGCGCGGCCAGGAGCATCCCCACGGCCAGCACCCCGGCCGCCAGCATGATCAAGCTCATGCGCAGCCGGTGCCGCGAGACCATGATCAGGCAGAGGGCCGCCTGCAGCACCATGGTCAACCAGGCGGCCCGGTTGTAGGTGACATAGGCCACCAGGCCGGAGCAGGCGATGAGGGCCACCCAGGCCGCTTTGGCCCAGGGGGCGTTCCACACCAGGGGGGCCAGCAGCAAAAAGGGCCACACCAGCACCAGATAGGTGCCCAATGTGCCGTAGCCGCTGTGCAGGCTGCCGGCGCGCACCGCGTGGTTGAACAGGGAGCCGCCCTGTTGGAAAAACAGCACCACCCCGGCCACGGCCATGACCACCAGGCCCACCAGGATCATGCCCCAGAACTGCTCCAGGTTCTCCTCTTCCAGGATCAGGTGCACCCCGCCGTAAAAGATCAGCAGGCCCTTGAGCACCTCGCCCCTGAGCTCCTTGAGGGTGTAGGCCATGTCCACCGCGGTGAACAGGCTGAACACCGCGCAGACCACGTAAAAGAAAAGGGGCCAGAACAGCACCGTGGGCCGCAGGTCCAGATTGCCTCGGGCCACCAGATAGGCCACCAGGAACAGGACCATGCCCACCACCGCGATCTCGCGGGCGGCGGTCACCGCCTCCAGTGGGAAGATGAAAACCAGGCTCAGGGCGAACAGCCGGGCCAGACGGTAGAACCAGTCGGCCAAAACCGGACGCTCCCTGAACAGGGCGGATGGGCTCACCGCGGTCATCAGGCCAGGTACCTGCCCTCTTGGGCCAGCGCGGCCAGACGCCCCAGGCCCTCGCGGAAGTCCACCTTGGGCTCGTAGCCCAGCAGCTCGCGGGCCTTGCTCAGGTCGGCCAGGCTGTAGTAAACATCGGCCGCGCGGCTCTCCTGGAACTCGGGCTCCCGGGGCTTGCCGGTGAGCTCGCCCAGAATGTCCAACAGCTCCAGCAGGTCATGGCTCACCCCGGCGGCCACGTTGATGGCCTGGCCCGGTGCGTCCGGCGCGGCGCAGGCGGCCAGGTTGGCGGCCACCACGTTGTCGATATAGGTGAAGTCGCGGCTCTGGCGCCCGTCGCCGTGCACCGGGGGCCGCTCCCCTTGCAGCAGGCAGAACAAGAACTTGGGGATCACGGCCGCGTAGGGCGAGTCCGGGTCTTGGCGGGGTCCGAAAATGTTGAAGTAGCGCAGGCACACCGTCTCCAGGCCATACACCTGGTAAAAGGCGGATGCGTAGTGCTCCATGGACACCTTGGAAGCGGCATAGGGGCTCATGGGACGGGGCGGCTGGCTCTCCACCTTGGGCGCGTCGGGCGGGTCCACGTTGCCGTAGACCGAGGAGCTGGAGGCCAGCACCATGCGCTTAACCTGCGCCTCCTTGGCCGCGTAGAGCAGGTTCAGGCTGCCGTTGACATTGACCGCGTTGGTGGCCAGGGGGTCGGCCACCGAGCGGGGCACGCTGGCCCGGGCCGCCTGGTGCAGCACGTAGTCCATGCCCTCCATGGCCCGCTGGCAGGTGTCCAGCTCCCGGATGTCCCCTTCCAGGAAATCCAGCTCGCCCGGCCCCCCGGAGGCAGGCTCCAGATTGGCCTCCTTGCCGGTGCTCAGGTTATCCAGCACCCGCACCCGGTGGCCCTGCTTTACCAGGGTCTCGGCCAGGTGGGAGCCGATGAAGCCGGCTCCGCCGGTGATCAAGTATGCGGACATCAGTTAATGCTCCCAGGTCTGGAGGTCGGCGGGTTGGGCCTATGGGAGGGGACCATGGCTATCTCTCATTCCGCGGTTGGCGAAGCCGGCAGGCGCTCCAGGGCGGCCAGGACCTCCTCCACGCTGATGGGGGCGATGGGGCCGGTGGCTCCCAGCACCTCGCAGGGCACTCCCCAGGGCCGCCAGTTGCACAAGGGGGTGGAGGACCACATCACCACCAGGGGCCGGTGCACCGCCGCGGCAAAGTGCATGGGGCCCCCTTCGGGGGTGATAAAGGCCCGGCCGGCGGCGATGGCCGCGGCAAAGTCCTTCAGGCTGGAGGAGGCGAACACCGGCGGCTCGGGCTCCAGCCCTGACAGTATACCTGACACCCACTCCTTGTCGCCTGGAGCGTGGGTGATCATTACGCCTTCGGGCCGCGCGGCCAACTCCGAGGCCAGGCGGCGGTATTTTTGGTCGGGCCAGGTGCATTCCGGGCGGTAGGCCCAGCGGGTGATGTTGAGCACCACCGGCGGCCGCGTTGGGTCCAGGCCGCAACTCCCCAGGAATTCCGCCACCTTGTCCTTGGATGCCTGGGGTATTTCCAGATATAGCCTTTTAGGGGGGCTGTCAAGACCGATGTGCTTGAGCAGAGAGGCGCAGCGCAGCACTTCGTGATCCTGGGCCGGGGGCCAGGGCGCGGGCAGGTTGTAATAAAATCCCCAGCGCTTCTTCTTGCCCTTGGCCTCGGGGCCAAGACGCCAGCGGGCCCCGGAGGCATAGGCCAGCCAGGCCTGGGAGTTGGAAAAGCTGTCGCGAAAGGCCACGGCCAAGTCAAAGCGCCGGGCCCGGGCCGCCTTGAGCATGGCGGCCATGCGCCGGTAGGACTCCAGGGCCCCGTAATGGCGGTGCTTGGCCTTGGGATAAACCAACAGCTCGTCCAGGGCCGGGTGGCCCTCGATGGCCTCGCGGCTCAGGGTGCAGACCATGGCCGCCAGATGGGCCTGGGGAAAGGCCTCGCGCAGCATCTGCAAGGCCGGGGTGGTGCACAGCACGTCGCCGATGTTGTCGTTGCGCACCACCAGAATTTTGTTGATCATCGCCGGGTCCAAGGGGCCGGGGTCGTCTTGCAGGCGGCCCAGGACCAGGGGATTCATTATGCTGGAAAGCGCAGACACGGAAAAGCTCAGGGCTCCAACTCCAGCATTTCGGTGGTGGCCTGGATAACCATATCCTCGCTGAGTTGCTCCATGCAAAACGGGTTCCGGCAACCCTTGTCCAGGCAGGGATCGCAGGTGGCCGGCACCTTGACCACCCGGTCGCGGGGCCCCCGTGGCCCCACCTTCACCGGATCGGTGGGTCCGAATAGCCCCAGCACCGGGGTCTGCACCGCCTGGCCCAGATGCAAGGGGCCGGTGTCATTGCTGATAACCAGATCCAGGCGGCTGAGCACCGAGCCCAGCAGGCGCAGTCCCAGGTTATAACCCTTGAAGAAGACGTGCCCCGCCGCCTCGTCGGCCCGGCGGGCCAGATCCTTTTCGTGCGAATCGCCGATGTAGATCACCTGCATGCCCAGCCTGTGCAGGGCGGCGGCCACCCGGCCGAAGCGCTCGGCCGGCCAGCGGCGGTAGCTGGCCGAGGCCCCCAGCACCAGGCCCACCCTAGGGCTGCCGGTGCGCATGCCTTGTTTGCGCAGCCACTTTTCGGCGAACTCCGACTCCCGGGGCCTGAGGAACATGCGCATGAAGCGATCCTGTGGCTGTATCTCGGCCCCGGCCCACTGGGCCAGGACCAAGCGCTCGTCCACCGAGTGCACCTTGGGGTTGCGCGGCAAGGCCAGCAGGTTCAAATCCGGCCGGTCCCAACCCTGGATGTTCACCGCCCGTTGGTAGCGCAGGCGGGGCATCAGCCTGATAAGGTCGTCATTGGCGTGCAGCACCACCAGGCTCTCGTAGCGGCGTCCGGCCAGGGCGGCGGCCAAATAGGTGCGGCTCAAGGGGTTGTTGCGGTAGGGGAAGACCTGGTTCAGGTAAGGGTTCTCGCGCAGCAAGGGCCGCCGCTTCTGATGCACCAGCACGTCCACGTCAAAACGGCGGCCCATGGCGATCAGGGCCGGACTGCAAAACATGGTGTCGCCAATGGCCGTGGTGCAGGCGGCCAGAACCCTGGGTCGGCTCATGAGTGGACGCATCTCCCAATCCCCGGCTCTGTGAAAACAAAATCTCGCCGCCGGGGTGAATGGCAAAATATAGCATCACTCTAAGGATTTATCCACGGTGTAGGTAAACGAGCCGAGGCTGGCCAACCCTTGTGGCGACACGGGCCCGGCCCATGCCCAGCACCTCCATCCAAAGGGCACTATGCGTTAATTAATCATTTTTGAGCAGTAAGTTATCCGATTACTTAACAATTTACATTAACTAAAATAAGCATGGCCGGTGGGCGGATTAGGAAGCAGCGGCCTCGATTAAAGCCATGATCTGGTCCAGCCAGGCCTCCTGGCTGGATACCGGCGAGGCAAATCCTTTGCCCAGGGCCAAGGCCTGGAGGCAGGCCTGGGACAGGGAATCCACATCACCGGCCGCGGGCACCACCACCCCGCTGACCCCCTCTTCCACCAGTTCGCCGGCCCCGGCCGAAGCGGTGGTCACTACCGGGGTGCCGCAGGCCAGGGCCTCCAAACAGGCGACGGAGCAGGGGTCGTAGATGGTGGGCAACACCATGACGTCGGCCGAGGCCAACAGGGGGGCCACCTTGGCCTGCAAGCCCAGAAAACGCACTCGGCCACTCACTCCCAGGGTTGCGGCCTTGGCCTGCCAGGCCTTGGGCCGGTCGCGGCCCGCCACCAGGAGAATTGCCTCGGGCAGCTGGGCCAGGGCGGCCAGGGCGAACTCCAGGCCCTTGCGCTCCCAGCCCGAACCCAGGAACAACAGCGCCGGCTGACCGGGCTCCAAGCCCAGGTCCTCTCGGGCCTGTTCGCGGAAGGCGGGCTCGCGGGCCGGGGCCAGGCCCACCTCGTCCACCGCGCTGTAGACTACCCGTATCTTTTCGTCAGGCACCTGATAGTTGCGTTTAAGCTCCTCAGCCACCATGTGGCTGACGGCGATAACCGAGCGCAGCTCGGGCGCGGCCAGGGTGCGGCGCTCCAAATCCAGGATAGCCCGGTGCTTGGGGTTAAGGCCAAAACTGAGGCGCTTGAGCAACCCCTCGTAGGGCGCGCGGTGCTTCAGCCAGGCGGCGTGCACCCCGTCCCCGGCCCGGAACACCGGGCTGCCCGGCACCCGCTCCAGACTCAGAAAGGCGTCCAGGCCCAGACTCTCGGCGGTCCGCCCGGCCGCCACCGCCCAGGCGGCCGGCTTGGCCGGGGCCACTTGGTGCAGCTCCACGCCATCGGGCGGCTGGCCCTGCCAGGCCGAGGCCACCACATGCACCTCGTGCCCCCGAGCCACCATCCCTTGGGCCAAAAGACCCAGCACCCGCTCGGCCCCGCCGGTGAGATCGTACTTATAGCGTATGAGCCCCAGCTTCACGCCCGTGCCGTCCTTTGCAGCAGCCGGTCGGCCGCCGCGCTCACCCGCGCCAAAGGCATTTCCTCCAGGCAGCGGGACACCTTGGAGCCATCGCACCCGTCGCGGCCGCAGGGATGCTCCGGGCAGTCGCCCGCCAGCACCTCGGCCTCCACCTGCCAGGGCCCCCACATGGCCTCGCCCGAGGGCCCGAACATGGTCAGCACCGGCACCTGCAAGGCGGCGGCCATGTGCATGGGCGCGCTGTCCGCCCCGGCGAAAAGCCGCGCCTCGGCAATGAGCCCGCCCAAGACATACAGATCCAGCTTGCCGGCCAGGTCCAGGCTGATCGCGTCCGGCGGGGTGAGCGCCCGGATGCGCTCCACCAGCTCCAGTTCCTTGGCGTCCGGCCCGCTGGTAAGCACCACCTTTAGCCCCTGTTTGGCCAGGTGGGCGATGAGCCCGGCATTGCCCTGGGGCGTCCAGGACTTGAACATCCAGCGCGAGGTGGGGTGCACTAGGGCGTACTCCCCCTGCCCTATGCCGGCCCCGGCCAGCAGGTCGCGGGCCTGGGCCCGGGCCTGGCCGCCGGGCTCGAACTTCAGGGCCGTGTCCTGGGGCGCGATGCCCAACAGCTCCACCTGGCGAAGGAAAGACTCGACCATGTGGTGCTGGTCGTCCCAGCGAGGGGCCAGATGGGTGTAGGCCCGGCTCCGAAGGCGCGGCTTCTTGGAACGGAAGCCCACCCGGGAGCGCGCCCCGCTTATCCAGGCCAGGAAGGCTCCCCGGTCGCCCTCGGCCAGCTCCAGGGCCAGGTCATAGCCCGTGGAGCGCAGGGCGGCCAAAAAGCCCGCCTGCCAGGCCAGCTCGGCCAGGCGGGAGACATGCTCCCGCTTGAGCACCAGCACGCTATCGATCAGGGGATTGTGGGCCACCATGGCCTCGGTGCCCTGGTTGACCAGCATGTCCACGGACATGTCGGGCCAGGCCTGTTTGAGGGCGGTGATCACCGGAGAGGCCACCAGCACGTCGCCGATGTGCCCCAGCTTTATCACCAGGGCGCGGCGAGGGGCTGGTTCCAGGAGCGGCATACTCACTCTTCCAGGGGAGAGGCCTCGTCCACCAGCATGATGGGGATGCCGTCCTCCATCGGATAGCGCAGGCCGCAGGGCCGGCAGACCAGCCAGCTTTCATCCGGAGTGGGCTCCACCGGTTGCTTGCATTGGGGGCAGGCCAGAATGGCCAACAGGTCCGGGTTCAGAGTCATGCTCACGCCTCCTGCAGCAGCTTCAGGTTTTCCTGCACCCAGCCGGTCTCGGCGGCCAGGCCCTCGGCCAGGCTGACCTTCGGGGCATAGCCCAGGATGTCGCGGGCCTTGGAGCAATCGGCCTCGGTGTCGCGCACGTCGCCCTTGGCCACCTCCAGGCGTTCGATCTTGGCGTCCTCGCCGGTGATGTCCTCGAGCATGGCGATGACCTGGTTCACGCTGACCCGGGAACCGCCCCCCACGTTGAACACCTGGCCCGCCGCGCCCGGTGCGGTGGCCGCGGCCACGGTGGCGGCCACCACGTCGTCCACAAAGGTGAAGTCCCGCGACTGCTCGCCGTCGCCGAACAAGCGGATGGTGTTGCCTTCGATCAGGGCCCGTATAAAGCGATGGAAGGCCATGTCCGGCCGCTGGCGGGGGCCGTAGACCGTGAAGTAGCGCAGCGAGGCGGCGTCCACCCCGAAGTTCTTGTAGTACAGCCCGCAGAGATGCTCGGCGGCCAGTTTGCTCACCCCATAGGGCGACACCGGCCAGCAGGCGCTGGTTTCGCGCATGGGCAGGTCCTGGGTGTCGCCGTACACGCTGGAGGAGCTGGCGTATACCAGGCGCTTGAGCCCCGATTCCTTGGCCGCCTCCAGCAGGCGCTGGGTGGTGAGCACGTTGTTGTGGGTGTAGATGGCGAAGTTGTCGCCCCAGGAGCGGCGCACCCCGGCCTGGGCGGCCAGATGCACCGCCACCTCGACGCCCTCCAGCAGTTCGCCGGGGTCCACGGCCATTATGTCCGCTTCGACCAGCTCGAATCCCTCCCGGCCCTTGAGCTTGGCCAAGTTGGCCTCCTTGAGGGAGCGGGCGTAGTAGTCGGTGAAGCAGTCGATGCCCTTTACCAGGTGCCCCCCATCCAGAAGACGCTCGCAAAGGCGGGAGCCGATGAAGCCCGCCGCGCCGGTGACCAGGTAGTTCATGCTCAGCTTATCCTTTGCCGATCAGGGTCCAAGCGGCCTCGGCCGCCTGTTGGGGGGTTATGCCTTCCATGCAGCGGGGCGATGCGCAGAAGCGTTCAAAGCAGGGGCTGCACTCCTCGCCCGCGGTGAGCACCCGGTGCCCCGTGCCATGGGGTCCCGTGCGCCAGGGGGCGGTGGGTCCGAACAAGGCCACCACCGGCGCGCCCATGGCGGCGGCCAGGTGCATCACCCCGGTGTCGGTGCTCACCACCGTCTGGGCCAGGGAGAGCAGCGCGGCCAGCTCCCGAAGGTTGGTGCGGCCGCATAGGTCCAGCAGGCGCGGCCCCAGCCCGGCCCGGGAGGCGATGAACTCGCCCACCTCGCGGTCCTCGCCCGACCCGCTGACGACCAGGCGGCATCCCCGGCCGGCCAGCAGCTTGGCCAGCTCCACCCAGGAGGCCAGGGGCCACAGCTTGGAGTCCCACTTGGCCACCGGGTGCAACACCACCAGGGGGCCCTCTCCCGCTGCGGAGGCCGATAGCTCCCGGGCGCGGGCCAGCTCCTCCGGCGAGGGGATCAGGCCGAACTCGATCTGGGCCGGCCGCTCCAGGCCCAGGGGCTCCAGCATGTCCAGGTAGCGCTCCAAGGCGGGCCGGTCGGGATCAAAGGGGGCCAGGCGCTTCTTGTAGACCAGGCCGGCCAGGGGCTCCTTGCCGCCCCGCCAGCCGATCTTGCGCTCCGCCCGGCTCAGGGCCACACAAATAGCACTTTTCATTAGGCCCTGCAAGTCGAGCACCGCGTCGTAGCGCACCGCCCGAAGCTCCCTGCCGAATCGGCTCAGGGGGTTCAGGGGCAGGCCGTCCGCCTCGGCCATCTCGTGGCGCGGACTGACCAAAATCCGGTTCAGGGCCGGATGCCCGGCCAGCAGCCCGGCCGAGGGGCGTTCCACCAGCCAGTCCACCTGCGCCTCGGGCGCCTGCCGCTTGATGGCCATGGCCACGGGCAAGGACTGCACCACATCGCCCAGGGCCGAGAGCTTGACTATGAGCACCCTCACGCCACGCCCCCTTGCAGCAGGGCCAGGGCGGCCTGGGCCACCGCGTCAGGCTCCACCGAGGTGAAGCAGGCCAAATCGCCCCGTTCGCAGGTGGGCTTGAGGCACGGGGCGCACTCGGCCCGGCCCCGCACCAAGGTCACGCGGGGCCCCAGGGGGCCGGTGGTGACCGGGTTGGTGGAGCCGAACACCGCCACCGTGGGCCGCCCCAAAGCGGCGGCCGCGTGCATGAGCCCGCTGTCATTGGTCAGGAACAAGCTCACCCGCTCCAACAGGGCCAGGGCCTGGCCCAAATCGGTGGTTCCGGCCAGATCGAGCGCCTTGGCGCCCTCCAGCCCCTTGGCTACCGCCCCGCAGGCCGGGGCCTCGCCAGAGCTGCCGAACAAGAGCGCCGCGTCCCAGGAAGCGCCCAGCTCGCGGGCCGCGGCTGCGAAGCGTTCGGCCGGCCACATCTTGGCCGGGCCAAAGGCCGCGCCGGGCGCGATGCCCAGCAAACGGGCCCCGCCCAGGCCTTGGCGGGCCACAAATTCCGAAGCCCAGGCGCGGTCCGCCTCCCGCAGGCGCAGCTTGGGGGCCACGCCCCCGGCCGGAGGGTCGGAGGTCAGCAGCCCGGCCTGGCGCAGAATATACAGGTAATAGGAGGTCTCGTGCACCTGCCTGAACTTGGGAGCCAGCTTGACCGCGTGGCTCAAAAGGAAGCCCCGGCCGTCGCGGGCATAGCCCAGGCGCGTGGGAACGCGGGCCAGCCTGGCGAGGAGCGCGGCCTCGAAGGCGTTTTGCAAAAGCAGCGCCCAGTCGTAGCGCCGGGCCCGGAGCTCGCCGGCCAGGCGCAGAAGGCCGCCCGCCCCGGCATGGGCCCCGTCCTTGTCATAGGCCAACACCCGGCTCACCCCGGGCACGGCGGCGTACACCGCGCCGGCCCAGGGCCGGGCCAGCACCTCGATATCGGCCTGGGGGCAGGCCCGGTGCAAGGCGGCCAGGGCGGGCAGGGTCATGACCGCGTCGCCCACCCAGTTGGTGGCCCGCACCAGGATGCGCCTTGGCGCGCTGGGATCCAGGCGCCTCATTCTTTGGGCTCTCTGGGCCAGGTGTGAAAAGGCCGGGTTTTCCAGCGCTGATGCAGCCAGAACCACTGCGAGGGATTCTGGCGGATGATCTCCTCAAGCACCCGGGTGTAGTTTTGGGTGTTGTCCCAGGTGTCCCGGGTCTTGTCGCTGGTCTTGACCAGGGGAATCTCGGACCCGAAGTGCACCTCGAACTTGCCGTCTTGCGCCCGCCAGTTGTAAAAGGGCAGCACCGGCGCCTCGGTGGTGCGGGCCAAGAGGGCCATGCCCTTGTTGGTGCAGGCCGGGCGTCCGAAGAAATCCACCCACTCGCCATCGTACCAATCCACGTTCTGATCCAAAAGCAGGCCCAGCATGCGGTTGTCCTTGAGACCGCGCAACAGGATCCGGGCCGAGCGGCTCTTGGGCACCACCTCGCTGCCGCTGCCCTTGGTGCGCCAGCCGTTTACCAGGCGGTCGGCCGGAGGCCAGTCGATGGGCCGGGCCACGATGAGCCCGCTGATGCCCAGGGCCTGAACCCCGGCTATGTTGGCCCATTCCCAGTTGCCGAAGTGCCCGGTAAGCAGGATGAGCCCCTTGCCCCGCTCAAGGGCGTTGTGCACGTTGTCCAGGCCGTGAAAGCGGCAATGGGCCGCGATCTGGGCCGGGCTCAGGCGCACCAGGCGGGGGATCTCCACCGCCACCTGGGCCGCGTGCTCGAACACCTCGCGTCCAATGCGCTCGATCCAGGCGGGGTCTTTTTCAGGGAAAGAGGCGGCCAGGTTGCGCTGCACGATCTCCCGGTGGCGCGAGTCCAGGCCCCGGGCCATGCGCCCCAGGCCGCGCCCCACCGCCCGGGTAAGGCCCAGCGGGGCCAGGGACAGGCTGTACACCGCGCCCTTGAGGATCGCGTCCGCCGCGCTCATAGCCGCGGCTCCCAGGCGTCCAGGGCGCGGGCCAGCAGCCCGGCCAGGGAACCAGGGCCCTGGTGGAACCTCAGGTCCAAGCGGCTGCTCCAGATGGCCGCGTCCGGAGGCAGATCGCCAGGCAGGCGCACGGCGTCCTTGCCCGAGCACACCAGGGCGCGGGCCGAAAGGGTTTGGGCACGGTCCCACAGGCGGCTGACCTCGGCGGGCGTGAAGCGATGGTGATCGCCAAAGGATTTGAGCTCCAGCACGGTGAGCCCGGCTTCGCTAAGGGCCGCGCGGAAGCTCTCGGGCGCGGCCAGGCCGCAAAAGGCCAGCACCGCCGCGCCTTGCCAATCTTCCGGCCCCGCCCCCTGGCCCAGGGCGTCGTCCATGCCGGTGATTTGATGGGCGCAGCTCAGCACCGGCTTGCCCTCCAGCCGCCAGGCCAGGCGCTCGGCGGCCAAGCGGCCCTGCTCCGCGTCCCTGGCCCGGGTGAGCACCACCGCGTCGGCCCGGGCCATGGCCCCGGCCGTTTCGCGCAGGCGTCCCCGGGGCAGCAGGCGTCCGCCGGCCAGGGGATCGGCCGCATCCAGGGCCAGAAGGTTCAGGTCGCGGTGCAGCTCCCGGTGTTGAAAAAGATCATCGCCCACCAGCACCCGGGGTCCGCAGCGCTCCAAGAGCAGGCGGCCCGCCTCATGGCGCCGGGCACCCACCGCCACCGGTACGCCCAAGCGGCGGGCCAAAAGCACCGGCTCGTCGCCCGCAGCCGCCGCGTCGGCCATGATCTCGCTTCCATCGCTGACCAGCAGGGGCTTTGACTCCTTGCGTCCGTAACCCCGGCTGATAACCCCGGCGGGCAGGCCCAGTTCGCCCAGGGCCTGCACCACGGCCATGACCAGCGGGGTCTTGCCCGTGCCGCCCACGGCCAAGTTGCCCACCCCGACCACCGGCACGGGCAGGCGCTTTTGCTTGCGCAGGCCCAGGTCATAAGGAGCCTGGTCCAGCCAGGCCCCGGCCGCGTACAGGCCGCTGGCCGCGCTGGCTGCGCCGCGCAGGGCGCCCAGCCAGGCCGGGCCGGGTTCGTCGCCGGCCATGCGCCGCCACAAGGCCTCGTAGCGCTTAGCCACGCCCGCCCTCCAGCAAATCAGCCGCCGCCGCCACCGCGCGCCCCACCGCGCCCCGGTGGGCGGCCACGAACTCCAGGGCGGCCGAACCCATGCGCCCGGCCTGGGCGGCATCGTCCAGCAGGCGGCCCCAGGTCTGGGCCAGCTCCTGGCCATTCGCCACCCGCTGGCCTCCGCCGGCGGCCTCCAGGTCGCGGGCCATCTCCAAAAAGTTGTGGGTGTGCGGGCCGAAAATCACCGGCACCCCCTGGGCGGCGGGCTCCAGAAGGTTGTGCCCGCCTATGGGGGTCAGGGAGCCGCCCACGAACCCGGCCGCGCCCAGGGCATATGCCGGGGCCAGGCGGCCCAACACATCCAGCACCACCACCTCGGCTCCGGGTGCGGCCCCTTGCGACACGCGGGCCACCCTGAGCCCCCGCGCCTCGGCCAGGCGGGCCACGGCCCCTCCCCGCTCCACCTCGCGGGGGGCCAGGAGCAAAGCCAGGTCCGGGTGCTTGCCGCGCAGGGCGGCCAGGGCCTCCAGGCAGGGCTCTTCCTCGCCGGCGTGGGTGGAGCCGGCCACCAGCACGGTGCGCCCGGCAAGGCCCAGCTCATCGGCCAGGGCGGTGCGTTCGGTTTGAACAAGGCGCGAAGGCGCGCTGTCGAACTTGAGGTTGCCGGCCACCTGCACCCGCTTGGGCTCCACCCCCACCCGGAGCAGGCGCTCCCGGTCCGTGGGGGTCTGCACCAGCACCCTCTCGAAGCCCCGCCACAGCTCGCGGGCCAAGGGCCCCAGGCGTTGGTAGCCCCGCAGGGTGCGCGGGCTGATGCGGCCGTTGACCAGCATGCGGCGCGCCCCTTGCGCGGCCAGGGCCCATTGCCAGCCGGGCCACAGGTCGCCCTCCACCAGGATGGCCAGGCCGGGCTTGAGCGCGCTCAACACCGGGCGCATGGCCCAGGGCAGTTCCAGAGGGCGGATGAACAGGGCGTCGGCCTGGCCGCCCAGCACCTCGCGGGCGGTGGCCAGGCCCTGGCCGGTGCCGCAGGAAAAGGCGATGGGCTTGGCCGGAAAACGTTCTTTTAGTCCCTGGACCAGGGGCAGGGAGGAGGCCGACTCGCCCACGCTCAGGGCGTGCAGCCAGATGCCGCCGGGTTGCAAACGGGGCGGCCGGGCCAGGGACCCCAGGCCCAAACGGGCCAGGGTGGCTTGGCGCTTGGCCGGACGGCTCAGGCGGGCGGCGATAAAAGGCGCGGCAGCCACGGTTCCCAGGCCCAGCACCGTGCTGTACAGAGCCCGCTTCACGCCACACTCCCGGCCTGAAAAGCCACCTCGCCGGCCCGTCCCGCCACGCTGCCCCACTCCAGGCCGCCCACGGGCAGCGGCGCGGCAGCGGCGTCGCGGGCCGCGTCCACCAGGCGCTGAAACACCACGCCCTGGTCTTGCAGGCGGTCGATGAGCTCCCGAAGCACCGGCGCCTGGGCCCTGCCCTCCACCTCGCCGTGCAGGGTGAAGACGTTCAGCTCGCCCGGCCGCACCTGGCCGGCCAGATGGGCGGCCGCATTGTCCAGGTCCACCCCGCCGCGCCCCAGCACCTCGTCCAGGGTGGGCATGGTGGTCGGCAGCTCCACCAGCGGCAGGGCGCGGCCATGCTTCAGGGGCCTGAAGGGCGCGGCTCCCCGCACGCAGGAGGCGTGGGTGATGCCCATGGCCGCCAGGGCGGCGTAGCCGTCCGGGGTGATCTGCCATCCCGGCGAGGCGAACGCGGCCGGGGCCTGGCCGGTGATCTGTTTGAACAAGCGCCAGGCCCGTCCCAGATGGGAGCGCAGGCGCGAGGGAGGCAGGTGCCGCATGCGGTCGTGCCAGAACACGTGGTCCCAGCCGTGCAGCCCGGCCTCGTGGCCCTGGGTCATGATCTCGCGGAAAAGGTGCGGGGCTGTCTGGGCGATGATGGGCCCGGGCAGGGCCACCCCGTAGAGCATGGTGGTGAGGCCATAGGCCCCGGCCGCGCCGGAGCGGAGCTGCTTTTGCAAAAAGCCCGGCTTGACCAGGCGGGCCAGGGCGCGGCCGGAGTGGTCCGGACCCATGGCCACGAAGATCGAGGCCTTCACCCCGGCGCGGGCGAAGATATCCAAAAGGCGGGGCACTCCCTCTTGGAGGCCCACCTTGGTGTCGATGTCCACCTTGAGCACCAGACGGGTTGGGCCTGCGGCGGACTGGCGCTGACCGGAAGGCATGCTCAAGCCTCGGAGTCGGGGCCCTTGGTCTCGCGAATGACGAAGCGGGGCCTGCGGCGCACCTCGCGGTAGATGCGGCCCAGATACTCACCCATGATCCCCACTCCCAAGATCTGAAGGCCCACGAAGACGAAAAGTATGGCGAACAGGGTGAAGACCCCCTCCACCTCGGGACCGACGATGAGCCGGCGCACGAACAGAAGCACGCCGAAGCCCAGCCCCACCAGGGCCACCAGCACGCCAAGCAGGCTGATCATCTGGATGGGCAGCACCGAGAAGCCGGTCATCAGGTCGAAGTTCAGCTTGATCAGGCGCAGCAGGCCGTACTTGGACTCGCCTCCGGCCCGCTCGGCATGGGCCACCGGGATCTCGGCCACGTTGGCCGCGTAAATGTTGGCCAGGGCCGGGATGTAGGAGGAGGTCTCCTTGGAGGCGCACATGGCCTCCACGATCTCGCGGCGATAGGCCCGCAGCATGCAGCCGTAGTCCCTCAACTCCACGCCCACCACCTTGCTGGTCATCTTGGCCACCATCCAGGTGGGGATCTTGCGGAGCACCGAGTCGTGCCGGTTCTGCCGCCAGCCGGAGACCACGTCGAAGCCCTCGTCCAGCTTGGTCACCAGCTTGGGCACCTCCTCGGGCGGGTTTTGCAGGTCCGCGTCCAGGGTGACCACCACCTGGCCCCGCACCTTTTCGAAGCCCGCGAAGATGGCCATGTGCTGGCCATAGTTGCGGTTGAAGCGCACCAGGCGCACGTGGGAGTCCTGGGCCTGAATGCGGCTCAGCAGGTCCCAGGAGCGGTCCTTGGAGCCGTCGTCCACATAGATGACCTCCCAGGACGAGCCTGCCTGGTTGAGGGTGGCGGCCAGGCGGGCGTGCAGCTCCACCAGGTTGTCCTCCTCGTTGAAAACGGGGATCACTACCGAAATTTCAGGCTGATTTTGGCTCTCGGCCGCCATGGCGCATACTCCTGAACGATCAAAGAAGGGCCCCGGGCCCGCGGGTTTATAATATGGCAGGCCAGGGGCTATAAATCAAGCGTAGCCGGTAAGTTACCTGGGTGCCCTCATTTCGGAGGGTAGTTGGAAAACAGGGTCTTGTCGCCCTTGGTGGCCCAGGGATACACCGGCAGGGGTTTGGGGTTCTTCTGGGCAAAGGCATGGAAGCGCCGGAAACGCGGGTTCTCGGCAATAACGAAAACCCGCTGATCGCCCCGCATGCGCTCCAGCAGGGCCTGGTTGCCCCTGAGGAACCAGCGGGCCCGCTCGGCCGGAGAGGCCAGGCGTCGCCCGAAGTCCAGCTCGCCCCAGTTGTCCACCACCAGCACCCGGCGGCCGGAATAAAAGGCCGCGCCGTGCCAGTAGTCGCCCAGGGTGGCCACCAGGTCGTTAGGCTTGAGTTGGGCGGCGATGGGCTTGATCAGCGGCCCCACCGAGCGGAAGCGGTCCAGGGTGGGGGTGGCCAGGGCCGCGCCCAGCACCAGCAGCAAAAACACGGCCAAGGGCGCATAGGCCGCAGCCCAGGCCCGGCCCCGCACCCACCACACCCCCAGGGACACCAGGACCAGGACCAAAGGCCCGGCGAACAACAGGGCCCCGCCATGGGCGTAGGAGATGTCCGGGTTGGTGGCCGGCACCACCAGCAGTCCCAGCCCGGCCAGCAGGCAAAGCCCGGCCAGGGCCATGAGGCTGGCCCTCAAACCGGCCGGAGCCGCCGCGCCCCGGGGCCAGGACATGACCCCGCTCAGGGGGCGGGCCAGGATCAAGGCCAGAGGGGGCAGCATGGGCAGGGCGTAATGCATCATCTTGGAGCGCGACAGGGTGAGGAACAGGAAGTAGCCCACGAACCACACCGCGGCCAGCAGCCAGGGACGCGCCTCTGGCGAGCGCCAGGCCCGGCGGGGGAAGGTGCGCCAGGCGGCCCAGGGCAACAGGGCGATCCAGGGGAAAAAGGCGCCGGGCACCAGGGCGAAGTAGAACCACCAGGGCTGGAAGCGCTGGTGCTTGGTGGTCAAGAGCCGCCCCACCTGCTCGTCCCAGAAGAAGTATTTCAGAAAACCGTCTTGCAGCAGGCTGGCCGCGATGACCCAGGGCGCACAGATCAAAACGAACATGGCCGGCCCCCGCCAATCCAGCAAACGGGAGATGAGCCGCCACTCCCAGGCCAGGGCCGCGAAGAGCACCACGGCCATGGCGGCCAGGCCCGGGCCCAACACGCCCTTGGTCAAGAACCCGATGGCGCAGCCCACCCAAAAGGCGTACAGCCCCCAGTCGCGCCCGGCGCGCAGGCTCCAGGCCCCCCATACGGACAGCATGATGCCGAAGCAGAGCACCATGTCCACCAGGATCACCCGGCTGAGCGCAAAGAACATCAACGAAGTGGCCAGCACCAGGCCGGACCAGAAGCCGGAGCGCTCCTCGCCCCACATCTCGCGGCCCAGGGCAAAGGCCAGCAGCACGCTGAGGGTGCCGAAAACGGCGGGCACCAGACGGGCGGCGGCCTCGCCCACCCCGAAGATGGCGAAGCTCAGGGCGGTGAGCCAGTAGTATAGAGGCGGCTTTTCCAGATAGACCACGTAGTCGAGGCGGGGGATGACCCAGTGGCTGAAGGAGCTCGAGGCCAGCATCTCCCGGCCCAGCTCGGCATAGCGGGCCTCGTCGCTCTCCCACAGGTCACGCATGCCGCCCAGGCCGAAGAACAGGGCCGCGCACACCGCCAGCAAAATGAGCAGATAGATGCGGCGCTGCCACAGCGGATTTTGCCAAAGCTGTTTCACGCGGGCTCCTTGGTCTCCACCGGCGGGGGCGCCTCGCCGCGCCATATCCGGGCCGCGGCCTCGTTGCCACCCAACAAATAGCCACCCCGTTCCTGCAACACCACGAAACCGGGGCTGGAGAGCAATCTATCGCGTAAACGCACCCGGCTCAACACGTACACCGGCTTGCCGGCGGCCAGGGCCTTGCTCAGCTCCCCGAGCTGGTCAGTGTGGAAGCGGGGCAGGTTGCGCTCGGTGTAGTAGATGAGGCTGGGCTTCCACAGGCCGTAGGTGACCACATCCGCGCTGGTGTCCACCCGGCGCTCCACCTCGCGGGCCAGTTGCTTGGCCGGGGTCTGGATGCTGCCGGCCGCCTGGGGCAGCAGGCCCAAAAACACCACCCCGCAGAACAGGGCCGCCCCGCCGGCCAAGGCCCAGGAAGCCGCGGCTCCCCTGCCCCTGCGCCAGGCCCAGGTGGCTCCGTAGGCGGCCACTCCGGCCAAGAGCGCGGCCAGCAGAGGCCAGAGGATCATCACCGGCGCGGCCAGAGGCAGGGCGTACTCGGACGAGTCGAAGCGGATGGAGGCCTGGATCTTTTCCCAGAACAGGGGCAGGCCCGCGGGCACCGCGGCCAGGGCCAGCACCAGCAGGCCCCCGCCCAGCCACAAGAGCCCCCAAAACACCGGCCGGGCCAAACGGCCGCCGATCTCGCCCCGGCTCAGCCGGTCCAGGGAGCACCCGGCCAACAGCGCCAGGAAGGGCAAGGCGGGCAGCACGTAGTTTATCTGCTTGGTGGCGGCGATGGAAAAGACCACCAGCACCACCAGCAGCGAAATGGCCGAGAGCATGTGCAGCCCGGCCAGGGGATCCTTTTGGCGCAGGGCGCGGAGGTTCTGGCCCAAGGCCCGTCCCAGCTCGGGCAGGGCCAGGGCGGCAAAGGGGAAGGCCCCGATGAGGAGCACCGGCAGATAGTAGAACAGCCCTCCCCCGTGGCCCAGCAGGGTCTCGGAAAAGCGCCGCAGATTTTGGCTCACGAAAAAGGCGTCGACAAAGGTGTCGCCCAGCTTGAACCACACCAGGCCATACCAAGGCAAGTTGATGACCAGGAAGATGACCAGCCCCCAGAGCCAGCGGGCCTCCTTGAGGGCGCGCGCCAAGCGGCCCTGGGCCAGGGCGTAGATGCCCGCCGAAGGCAGCACCACGGCCAGGGCCACCGGTCCCTTGGTGAGAAAGCCCAGGCCCAGGGCGGCCCAGGCCAAGAGCCACCACTTGCCGCCCCGGCCCGGCGCCTGCTCCAAGGCCCACCACACCCACAAGAGGGCCAGGGTGGTCCAGAGGCTGAGCAGGGCGTCGGTGAGGCAGGCCCGCGACACCAGCACCAGCAAGGGGCTGAAAGCCAGGGCTGCGGCGGCCAGGGCTCCCAAGGAGGGACGCCCTCCGGCCCGCCAGGCGGCCAGCCCCACCACCAGCACCAAAAGGAAGCCGGCCAGGGCCGAGGGCAGGCGCGCGGCGGCCTCGTTGTCCCCCAACAGGGCCTGGCTGCCGGCCATGGCCCAGTAGACGAGGATGGGCTTTTCCAAATACAGCTTGCCGTTCAGGGTCGGGACCAGCCAGTCGCCCCGGGCGCGCATGGACGCCACCGCGGCGGCGTACTCGCCCTCGTCGCGGTCGGTGAGCGGCATGTCGCCCAGCCCGGCCAAGAGCAGGGCCGCGGCCACGGCCAGCACCAACAGCAGGGCCAGGGCCCCCTTCAACTCGACGCGCCCCTTCATGAGCGGGCCTCCGTGCGGATCATGCGGCCGCGCAGGGCCAGGGCCCAGCCCACGGCCAGGCCCAGGGCCATGCCCCCCAGAACGTCCGAGGCGTAGTGGGAGCCGCTGATCACGCGGCCCAGGGCGATGAAGGCGGCCAGGGTATAGAACACCGGCGCGCCATGGGGCCAGCGGGCGGCCAGCACCGCGGCCAGGGCGAAGCTGGTGGCCGCGTGGCCCGAGGCGAATGAGTGCCAGTCGCTGTCAAAAGTGGGGCCCATCAGGTCGGCGGGCGAGAGGTTCAGGCGGGGGCGGGCCCGGCCCACCAGGTGCTTGATCACCTGGGTGGAAAGCCCGGCCACGATCACCGCATAGAGGCAGTCCAGGCCCAGGCGTCTCCAGATGAAATTCTTTTTGCGCATGGCGGCCAGGATGATCAGCACCGCCGCGGCGATCTGCACCCCGCCCATGCCCATCCAATAGGCGGCCTGGCCCCAGGCATGGCCGAAGCTCCCCCGGCCGAAGGCGCCCAGGGTCTCGCGGATGGGCTGGTCCAGGCCCAGGATCATCACCCCGGCCATGGCCCCCAGCGCCAACACCAGGGTGAGTCCCCAGCGGGCCAGTTCCATGGGCTCGGCATGGCGCAGCCAGGAGACCATGAAAACCTAACTCCCCTCCCCGGCCGCCTCCGCGGCAGGGGACGCGGCCGCCTCCAGGCCCTGATCCACCGTGAACTGCATGCGGTGCAAGCGGGTGTAGACCCCTTCCAGGGCCAGAAGCTCCTCGTGGCAACCTTCTTCCACGATGCGGCCGCCACTGACCACCAAAATGCGGTCGGCCCGCTGCACCGTGGAAAGCCGGTGGGCGATGACAAAGGTGGTGCGCCCGGCCATGAGGTTTTCCAAGGCCTTTTGCACCTGCATCTCGCTCTCGGTGTCCAGGCTGCTGGTGGCCTCGTCCAGGATTAGGATGGGCCGGTCGGCCAACAGGGCCCGGGCGATGGAAAGGCGCTGGCGCTCCCCGCCGGACAAGAGCACCCCGCTCTCGCCGATCATGGAGTCCATGCCCTGGGGCAGGTGCTCGATAAACCCGGTGGCATAGGCCGCTTCGGCGGCGGCGGCCACCTGCTCCTTGGTGGCCCCGGGGCGGCCATAGGCGATGTTGTTCCAGATGGTGTCGTTGAACAGGATGGTCTGCTGGGTCACGATGGCGATCTGGGAGCGCAGGCTGGTCAGGCTGGCCGCGCGGATGTCCACACCGTCGATGAGGATGGCCCCGGCGCTGACCTCGTAAAAGCGGGGCAACAGGTTGACCAGGGTGGTCTTGCCCCCGCCGCTGGTGCCCACCAGGGCCAACACCTGGCCCTTGGGCACGGTGAGGTCTATGCCCGTGAGCACCGGCTCGTTCGGGCGGTAGGAAAAGCTCACCCCCTCGTAGCGAATCTGGTTCGCCAGGGTGGGCAACTCCACCGCGCCGGGCTTTTCGTCGATCTCCACCGGCTCGTCCAGCACGCGATAGACCCGCTCGGCCGCGGCCAGGCCGTTCTGGATGTCGTTGTTGATCCCGCTGAGCCGCTTGACCGGTTCGTACAAAAGGATCAGGGCGGTGAGGAAGGAGAAGAAGGTGCCGGGCGTGGACACGCCGTGGATCACCTGCCAGCCGCCGTAGAACAGGATGCCCGCTATGCCCAGTCCGCCCAGGAACTCCATGGTGGGGCTGGACAGGGCCCGGGTGGAGATGTCCTTCATGCGCAGCCGGAACAGCCGGAACGCCTCGTCCGTGAAGCGCTGGGTCTCGTAGTCCTCGCGGCAGAAGCCCTTGACAATGCGCGCCCCGGCGATGGTCTCGTGCAACAGCACGGTCACGTCGGACATGGTCTCCTGGGAGCGGTGGGAGATCTTGCGCAGACGCCGGCCGAACTTGACCAGGGGGATCACGCACAGGGGGAAGACCCCCAGGGCGAAGATGGCCAAAAACCAGTCGCGGAAGACAATCACCGCGATCAACCCCACGATGGTGAACAGGTCCTTGAGCACCCCGGTGACCACGCTGGACACCGCGCCCTGCATCTGGTTCACGTCGTTGGTGATGCGGCTCATCAGCTCGCCGGTGGGCGTGCGGTCGTAGTAGCTCAGGCTCAGGCGCTGCAAATGGGCGTAGAGGTCGATGCGGTACTGGGTGACGATGCGCTGACCCACGAACTGCATCAGATAGGCCTGGCCATAGGCGGCCCCGCCCTTTACCGCGTAGAGCACCACGATGCCCAGGGGCAGGAGCATGAGCAAATCGGCGTCCTTGGCCACGAAGATCTTGTCCATCACCGGCTTGACCAGATAGGCCATGGCCGAAGTGGAGGCCCCCACCAGCACCATCAGGGCCATGGCCCCGGCCAGGCGCTTCCAGTAGGGCCGCACCATGGACAGCAGCCGCTTGATGTGTCTCTTGTCGCGGGCGCGTTTGGCGGCGCGGTCAGTCACGGTCGCTTGTCCTCCATCATGCTCAGGGCCAGCTCGGCCACCCGGCGGTTGGCTCCGGGCCCGCCCAGGCGGCGCCGCACCTCGGCCAGGCCCTCGCGGACCTGGCGGCGGCGGGCCTCGTCGCTGAGCAGTTCGTGGGCCTCGGCGGCCAGGTTCTCGGCCGTGGCCTCGCCCTGGATAAGCTCGGGCAGCAGGCGGTGGCCGGCGATGAGGTTGGGCATGGCGATGTGCTCCACCTTTATCAGGGAGCGCGCCACCAAGTAGTTGAAGCCTCCGGTCTTGTATACCACCACCCCCGGGGTGCCCGCCAGGGCGGCCTGCAAAGTGGCGGTGCCCGAGGCCACCATGAGCACCCGGGATTGGGCCATGACCTGGCGGGACCTGCCGGGTATGACGGTCAGGCCGCACGGGGTGTCCTTCAGGTAAGGCTCCACCTGCTTGCGGCTGAGACCCGGGGCCAGGGGCAAGACGAAATGCAGCCCTTGGCGCCGCTCCTGGAGCTTTTTGGCCGCGGCCAAAAGCAGGGGCAGCAGACGGCTGACCTCGGACATGCGGCTGCCGGGCAACAGGCCCACCAGCTCGGCCTCGGCCGGCACGGGCAGGGGCTGGCTCAGGTCGGGCTCGGGTTCGTCCAGCAGGGGATGGCCCACGAAACTCACCGGCAAAAAGGGAGCGTGGATGCGGAAGAACTCGGGCTCAAAAGGAAAGACGCAGGCCAGGTGCTCCACAAAAGAGGCCATCTTCTGGGCCCGCTTGGGGCGCCAGGCCCATACCTGGGGGCTGATGTAATAGAGCACCTTGAGGCCCAGCTTCTTGGCCGCCTTGCCCACCCGGAAGTTGAAGTCCGGAAAATCCACCAGGATCACCAGGTCGGGCCGGGTCTTGTTCATGTGGCGCTTCATGCCGCGCAGCGCCCCCAGGATCACCCGCAGCTTGGGCAGCACCTCGGCCACGCCCACCAGGGCCAGGTCTTCTGAGCGGTGCAGCAGGTTGGCGCCCGCCGCCTCCAGCTCCGGACCGCCGATGCCGCTCAGGCTCAGGTCCGGGAGCAGGCCGCGCAGGGCCACGGCCAGACGGGCCGCGTGCTGGTCGCCGCTGGCCTCGCCGGCCACCATCACCACCGATTGGCCCGGGGTCACTACTCCTCCTCGGAGGAGAGAGCCTCCACCCACTTGGGCGAGGCGGCCAGGATGTCCTGGTATTGGCAAAGCCCCTGCTCCACGCAGGCCCGCACGCTCATGGCGCAGGACAGGGCCCGGCGTCCGGCCCAGCCGTCCACCCGGGGCACGCCGCGGGAGCGCACCGAATCCAAAAAGGCGCTGAGCTCCTTTTCCAGGGGATCGCTCTTGGGGAAGCGGGGCCGTTCGGCCTTGACCTTGGGTATCTTGCCCGGCCGGTACTCCACCCCGTTGACCACCAGCAGGCGGCGCTTGGCGAAATCCAGGGACAGGTAGGCATCGGGCTGGAACAGGCGCATCTTGCGCTCGTCCTTGAGGGCCAGGCGGCTGGCGGTCAGGTTGGCCACGCAGCCGCCCGGGAACTCCAGGCGGGCGTTGACCAGGTCGGCGTGGGGCCCCAGCACCGGCACTCCCTTGGCCCGCACCTCCACCGGCTCCTCGTCCACCAGGGCCAGGATGATGTCCAGGTCGTGGATCATCAAATCCAGGGTCACGTCCACGTCCGTGGCCCTGGCCTTGAAGGGCGCGATGCGGTTGACCTCGATGAACATGGGCTGGCCCACCCGGGCGAACATGCCTTCCACCGCGGGATTGAAGCGCTCCAAATGGCCCACCTGCAAAACGCGCCCCTCTTTGCCGGCCAATTCGATGAGCTCGTCGGCCTGCTCCAGGGTGGTGGTCATGGGCTTTTCGCACATCACGTCGGCCCCGGCGGCCAAGAAGTCCTTGGCCACCTCGTGGTGATACACCGTGGGGGTGACCACGCTCACCGCCTCCACCTTGCCCAGCAGCTCGCGGTGATCGGAAAAGGCCTGACAGCCCACCGAGCGGGCCACGGACTCGGCCTGGTCGCGGTTCGCGTCCACCACGCCCACCAGCTCGGCCTGGCTCAGGCGGGCGAACTTCTCGGCGTGGAAGCGGCCCAGATAGCCCACTCCCACCACGGCCACTTTCACCGGTGCGCTCATGAGACGCCCTCCCCGGCCTCGCGGCCCAGAATGCAGATCCCGGCGGCCTCGGCTTGGCGCACCGCCTCGGCGGGATCAAAAAACAGGGTGCGCCAGGACTCCACCACCAAGCAGGAGGCCCCGGCCTCGGCCATCACCTCTATGGTGCCCGCGCCCACCGAAGGCAGGTCGAAACGGATGTCCTGGTTGGGCTTGCAGCGCTTGACCACCACCGCCTCCCGGCCGCCGGCCAGCTGGCCGCCCCGCCGGATGCAGGCGTCGGTGCCCTCCATGGCCTCCACCGCCACCACCGCCTTGCCCCGGACCACCACGCACTGGCCGATGTCCAGGCGGCCCAGCTCTCCGGCCGCCTGCCAGCCCACCTCTATGTCCTGCCGCTCTTCATCGGTGGGGCCCCGGCCGGTGTATTGCCCTTCGTTGGCCAACAACTCGGGCACCAGCACGTGGCTGGGCAATATCTCGATGCCGTGCTCGCTCAGGTACTCGGCAAAGGTGCGCAGGATGCCGTCGTCGGCCATGTGGCGGATCTTCTTGATCAGCCCCAGGGCCTTGAGGTCGGGCCTCAGGTCGAACATGCGCGGCTTGGTGACTCCGCCGGCCATGACCGCCTGGGTCACTCCGCCGTCCTTGAGCGCGTTCATCAGCTTGCCCAACTGGCCCAGCTGGACCCAGACGAGGCTGTCCACCTCCAGCTCCAGCTCGGGCATGGTCTCGCCCTTGAAGGCCACGGCCACCACCCGGTGGCCCTGGGCCCGGGCGGCCCGGGCAAAGAGGATGGGGAACTGGCTCTTTCCGGCGATGAGTCCTATGGTTCGTCCGGACATGCTGCCGCCGCTAGCGGGCCACCCCGCGGGTGGAGCTTTCGATGAACTCCAGGAAGTAACGGACCTCGGGCAGGTCGGGCACCTCGTCGCGCACCTGGGCCATGGCCTGCTTGATGGGAGTGCGGGTGCGGAAGATGATCTTGTAGGCCTTTTTGAGGGTCTCCAGGGTCTCGGGGGTGAAACCCCGGCGTTTGAGGCCCACCATGTTCAGGCCCAGGGGCTTGGCCCGGTTGCCCTCGCACAGGGTGTAGGGGGGCAGGTCCTTGGCCACCGCGCTGGTGCCGCCCACGAATGTGTGGGCCCCCACGCGGGTGAACTGGTGGATGGCCACCATGCCGCCCAGGCCCACGTAGTTTTCCAGGTGCACGTGGCCGGCCAGGTTGCAGCAGTTGGCCATGATCACCTCGATGCCCAGCTGGCAGTCGTGGGCTACGTGGGCATAGGCCATGAGCAGGCAGCGGTCGCCCACCCGGGTGACCCCGCCGCCCTCGCCGGTGCCCCGGTTCACGGTGACGAACTCGCGGATCATCACCTGGTCGCCGATCTCCAGATAGGTGTCCTCGCCTCCGAACTTGAGGTCCTGGGGGTCGGTGCCCACCGAAGCGAAGGGCCAGATATGGCAGTCCGCCCCGACGGTGGTCTGGCGATCGATGGAAACGTGCTGGTCCACCTTGGTGCGGGGACCGATGACCACCTCGGGGCCGATGACCGCGAAGGGGCCGATGCTGACGCCCTCGCCTAATTGAGCGCTTTGGTGCACCACCGCGGTGGGATGTATGTCCATGGCAGGAATCTCCATGCCTTGTTCAGTTTGGGTTTGGGTTTTCGTGGGCCCCTTATTGCACCAGGGCCGCGGTCAACTCGGCCTGCACGGCCAACTTGCCGTCCACAAATGACTTGCCACGCATCTTCCAGGCCCGCGAGGAGCGGTGCAACACCTCCACCTCCATGATCAACTGGTCGCCGGGCACCACCGGGCGGCGGAATTTCACCTTGTCCATGCCCATGAAGTAAAACAGCCTGCCGTCGGCCTCGGGGTGGGAGGTGTAGGCCAGGATGCCGCCGGTCTGGGCCATGGCCTCGATGATCAACACCCCGGGCATAACCGGCTGGCCCGGGAAGTGCCCCTGAAAAAAGGCCTCGTTGAAAGTGACGTTCTTCAGGGCCTTGACCCTGTCGGGAGGTTTGACCTCCAGCACCCGGTCAACCAGCAGCACGGGATAGCGGTGGGGCAATATCTTGAGAATTTCAACTAGGTCCAGCTCGCCTTCAGCCATCGCTCCGCTCCTTTGATTCATCCTCTCCCAAACGCTGCTCCAACTGCTTGACCCGCTTGAACAGCTCGGGCAACTTCTTGACCAGGCTGCGGGTCCTGAGCCACAGCCGGTGGGGCATGACCGGATAGCCGCTGACTATCTGGCCCGGCTCGATGGACTGGGCCACGCCCGAGCCGCCGCCCACCTGCACCCCGTCGCCGATCTCGATGTGGCCGGCCACCCCCACCTTGCCGCCCAAGACCACGCCCTTGCCCAGCTTGCTCGATCCGCTGATGCCCACCTGGGCCACCAGCAGCGAGTTCTCGCCGATGGTGCAGCCGTGGGCGATGTGCACCTGGTCGTCGGTCTTGACCCCGCGCTGAATCCAGGTGCGGCCGTTGGCCGCCCGGTCGATGGTGTTGCCCGCCCCGATCTCCACCTCGTCGTCGATCTGCACGATGCCCACCTGGGGGATCTTGTAATGGCCCGAGCCGTCGAAGACGAATCCGTAGCCGTCGGCCCCGATCACCGAGCCTCCGTGGATGATGCACCTGCTGCCGATTACGCAGCCGTCATAGATCACCACGTTGGGATGGATCACCGTGTCGTCGCCCACGCTTACGCCTCGGCCCAAGACGGCCCCGGAGTGGATGACCACCCTGGAGCCCAGTTTGGCCTCCGCGCCGACGACGGCCAGGGGATGCACCGAGCAGTCCGGGCCGATCCGGGCGCTGGGATGCACCACCGCCCGGGAGTCCACCCCCAGAGGCTCGTAGGGGGGGGTGAAGGCGGCGGTGAGGAGCTTGGCGTAGGCCAGGTAGGGGTTGTCCACCCGGATGACCGCCAGCTCCGGCGGCGTCTTTTGGGCCCGCCCCACCAGCACCACCCCGGCCCTACAGGATTCCAGGGCCGGAGCGTACTTGGGATTGGCCAAAAAGGTCAGGTCACTCGGTCCGGCCTGTTCTATGCCCTGGATGCCCGAAACGGTGCGCTCGGCCGGCCCTTGAAGGTCGCCGCCCACCAGTTGGGCCACCTGGCCCAGGCTAAACTCCATGACCAGCTACCTAGGGTTGCTTTTTATCGTAAGCGGCGATGATCTCCTCGGTGATGTCCGCGCTCTGGGGGTAGTACAAGGCGGAGCGGCTTTCGGTGATCAGGGAATAGCCCCGGGTGGCCCCGATCTGCTTGATCACCTCGTTCATGCGCCGGAGGATGGGCGCGAAGGAATCACGCTGCGCCTCGCGCATCTCCTGCTGGGCGTCCCGGCGGCGGTCTTGCAGCCGGCGGGCCTTGCGCTCGAACTCGCGCTCCTTGGCCAGCTTGGCCTCGGGCTTGAGCAGCATGGCGGTGTTTTCCAGATCCTTGCGGAGCTTGGCCACGTCCTCGTTGAGCTTCTTGAGCTCGGTCTCCAGCTTGGCCGCCTTGCGCCGGAGCTCGGCCTGAGCCCGTTTGCCCTGCTTGCAGTTGTTGATGGCCTGATCAAGGTTGACGACTCCGATCTTGCCCTGGGCCGAGGCCATGGCCGGCGCCACCCAGAGGGCGCACAACATCAGAGCCAGGCAGATCAGAAGCTTGTTGGTTTTAGGCTGCAACATGTGAGTTATCTCCCGTAATCTCCCTTGCGGGGAGGGTTAGAACTGGCTGCCTACCGTGAACTCCCAGTTGGAGGTGTCGTCGCCCGGCTCGGGGTCGAGCACATAGCCGTACTCCAGGCGCAACGGCCCCATGGGCGACATCCAACGCACGCCCAGGCCCACGCTCTGGCGCAGGTCGCCGAAGTCATAGCCTTGTTCGGCGGTCCAGGAGTTACCAGTGTCATAGAAGACCACGCCGGTCAGGCCGGCCTTCTGATACAGAGGGAAGCGAACCTCGAAGTTGGCCACGAACATGCGCTCGCCACCGATGAGGTCGCCGTTGGCGTCCTTGGGGCTGACCGACTGGTAGGCAAAGCCCCGGAGGGTGTTGATGCCGCCCAGGAAGAACTTCTCGTAGATGGGCAGGTCGCCCCCGGAGTGCTCGGCCATGTAGCCCAACTGCCCGTGCAGCACCAGCACGGTTTTCCACCACATTGGGAAGTACCAGCCCGAGTTGGCGATGAACTTGTAAAAGGCGTTGGTGCCGCCCAGCACGCCGCCGGCCCACTCGAGGCTTACGTTGTTGTCCGAGCCCCGGGTGGTGTTGAACACCGCGTCGCGGCTGTCGCGGCGGATGATGCCCCGTATGCTGCTGGTGGTGTGGGTGCCCTCCTGGTCCTTCACCACCAAGGAGGCGTCTTCGCTGATGTCGCTGATGTCGGCCTGCTCGTACTTGTAGTACAGGTACCAGCGGGTATAGGCGTACTTGGTCGGGAAGCCGAAGCGCAACCGGGCGCCGATGGCCCGCTTGTCATACTGGATGTATTCCCGGTCCCAGTCGTAGATGTCGAGGCCCGCGCTGATGGGGCGGTCTAACAGCCAGGGCTCGGTGAAGCTCAGGGTGTAGCGGTTGGCCTTGCCGCCGATGGTGCCGCGCAACTGGACCTGCTGGCCGCGGCCGAAGAGGTTGGACTCGCTGACCTGGCCCATGATCATGAACGAGTCCTGGGTGGAGTAGCCCGCGCCGAAGGAAATCTGGCCGGTGCGCTTCTCCTTGACCTTGATGTTCAGGTTCATGGTGCCGGGCTTGCTGCCCTTGCTGGGGGTGATCTGGATGTCCTGGAAGAAGTTGAGCCGGTGCAGGCGCGAGTTGGCCCGGCGCACCGCGGTGGCCGAGAACAGGTCGCCCTCGGCCACGCCCAGTTCGCGGCGGATCACCTTGTCGCGGGTGCGGGTGTTGCCGGTGATGATCACCCGGTCGAAGTAGACCTTCTCGCCCTTGTTGGCCTGGAAGTCCACCGACACGGTGTGGTCCTTCATGTTCTGGCGCACCTGGGGCCGGACCTGGGCGTAGGCGAAGCCCCGGTTGGCGTAGAGCTCGTGCAGGATGGTCAGGTCGGCCCTGAGCCCCGAGCGGCTGTACCAGTCGCCGGCCTTGGTCTTGATCAGGGCCATCATCTCCTTTTTGGGAACGATGAGCTGGCCGCTGACCCCCACCGAGGCCACCTTGAAGCGGGCGCCCTCTTCGATGTTGATGGTGACGATCAGGCCGCCGTCGCCCCGGGTGATGACCGGCTTGCCGACCCGGGCGGACATGTAGCCATGGTTGTAATAGAAGTCGCTGACCTTCTGGATGTCCTGCTCGAGCTTGGCCCGCTCCAGAAGGTGGTCGTCGCGGATCCAGGAGAGCCAGCCTTTTTCGCCGGTGGACATGACGCTCTTGATTTCCTTGTCATCATAGGCCTTGTTGCCCTCGATGCGGATCTCCTTGACGTAGACCTTTTCGCCCTCGACGATATTGAATTTGATGCCCAGGTCGCCCTTGGGCAGCTTGATCACCTGGCTGGAGACCTTGACGTCGTAGTAGCCCTTGTCGCGGTAGAGCTGCACGATCTTCTGCTCGGCCTCTTTGACCGCGGCCGGCTTGTACACCGCGAAGCGCTTGATGCCTATCTGGTCCTGCAGGTCCTTGGTGTCGATCTCCTTGTTGCCCTCGAAGCGAACCTCCCTGACCGCGGGTTTTTCCTTGACGGTGATGGTCACCACCTTGCCGGCCGGGCTGTCGGCGGTGGCTATCTTCACGTCGTCGAAGTAGCCCATCTTCCAGATGGCCCTGAGGTCCTCGTCCAAGAGCAGAGGCGAGAAGATGCCCCCGGCCTTGGTCTTGAGGTTGGCCTTGATGGCCTCGCTCTCGATGCGGCGGTTGCCGACGATGATTACCTTGGCCACCTTTTCGCGGCCGGTCACCCTAACCGCCAGCTCGCGGGTGAGGCGATCGGTAAGCGCGGGAATGGAGTTCAGGCCGGCGCCTTCCACGAACACGGTCTGGGGGCGCTGCATGCCCAGCACGTCGAGCACCTTGGCGTCCAGGGACACCCGGCTGCCGATTTTGGTGATGGAGCCGGTGATGCCGAACTCGGCGCCCAGGCGGCCGGCGATCTTGCGGGCCAGGCTGAGGTCCAGGGGCGCCTTGGCCTCCTTGAGGGCCTGGTTTACCTCGGCGGCGGGCACCACCTCCACGCCCAGGGCGTTGAGGCGCTTGCCGATCAAGTCCTGCACTTGGCCGCGCAGGTCTTCCAGGGGCTCCCGGCTGAAGACGTGGAAGGGAAACACCGCCACCTTCAGGGTCTCAGCCGCCTGAGCCGCCACCGGAGCCATCACCAGCAGGGCCAAGGCCAAACTCAGCACAAATTTCCTCATCGCCGCCTCTATTCCTCGCTGGGCCCGGCCTGCTCGTCGCAGTGGGCCTTGCCATCGGCCAAGCGCACCCGGCGCGTGAGCGCCGATGCCAGCCTTTCGTTGTGGGTGGCCACCAGGGTGGTCAGGCCGTGAGTCTGGTTCAGCCGGACCAGCAACTGGTGCACCTTTTCCCCGGTGCGTTCATCCAAGTTACCTGTGGGCTCGTCGGCCAGCAACAGGCTGGGCCCCAAAACCAGGGCCCGGGCCACGGCCACGCGTTGGGCCTCGCCGCCGGAAAGCTCGCCCACCCGGTGGGTGCTCCTCTGAGCCACCCCCACTTCCTCCAACAGTTCCAGCGCCTTCTCTTGGGCCCACCCTCGCTCCCGCCGGGCGATGAGCGCGGGCATCATTACATTCTCCAAGGCGCTGAACTCGGGCAGCAGGTGGTGGAACTGGAAAACAAAGCCGATCTGCTGGTTGCGAAAGGCGGCCAGAGCCGGCTCGTCCATCGCGAATACATCGCGCCCCCCAACCATAACCTGTCCACTGGTGGGCCGGTCAAGGGTCCCCACGATATGTAACAAGGTGGATTTGCCCACCCCGGAGGCGCCCACCACCGCCACGGTCTCCCCCTGGGCCACGTCCAGGTCCAGATCCTTCAGGACCGCCACCTTCTCCCGCGGCCCGGAGTAGGTCTTGTTAAGCTGCCTTATATGAATGTATCTGGGCTCGCCTGTCAAGTCTGGACCCCCGTCATCCAACCCCTGGACAACCTTATTCATAACGCAGCGCCTGCACCGGGTCCAGGCCTCCGGCCACCCGGGCGGGATAGATGGTGGCCAACAGGCTGATGAGCACCGCGCTGGCGGCCACGGCCAGCACCATCAAGGGCTCCACCTGCACCGGCAGGGTGTTGATGGGATAAACCGCCTTGGGCAGCTCGATAAAGTGGTAGCGGGCCAGCAGCCAACACAGGACCAAACCACCGACCGTGCCCACCAGGGTGCCGCCCAGGCCGATGAGCAATCCCTGATACATGAACACCCGCCTCAGGCTGGCCTTGGTGGCCCCCAGGGCCTTGAGCACCCCGATGTCCCTGGTCTTGACCATGACCATCATGATCAGGCTGGAGATGATGCCGAAAGAGGCCACGAACACGATCAGGATGAGGATCACGAACATGGCCACCTTTTCCAGCTGCAAGGCGGCGAATAGGTTCTTGTTGGCGCTGATCCAGTCGCGGGCATAGTAAAGCGGTCCCAAGAGCCGGCCCAGCTCCTTGCCCGCTTGGGGCGCCCGGTACAGGTCGTCCAGGGTCACCTCCACCCCGCTGACCCCCTGGGCCATGCCCAAAAAGGCCTGGGCCGCCTTGAGGCCCATGAACACGATGGAGGAATCGAACTGGTACAGGCCCGACTCGAAGATTCCGGTCACCTCGAACGGCTCGGTCTTGGGCGCGCGGCCCACCGGGGTCTCCTCGCCCAAGGGGTTTATGACGCTCACCACCGAGCCGGCCCCCACGCCCAGGCGCCGGGCCAGGGCCGAGCCCACCACCAGGGGAGGCAGGCCGCTGTTGGTTTTGGAGCCCAGCTTGGCGATGGAACCCTCCACCAAATGCTTGGCCAGCTCGCGGGCCTTGACCGAGGTGGATGACTGCAAGCCGTAGACAATGGCCCCGCTGGCCGCCGAGGTGGCCACCAGCATCACCTGGCCGTAGACAATGGGGGTGGCCCCGGCCACGCCGGGCTGCTTGGCCACGGTCGATAGCACCTCTTGGGGCTTTTCGATGACACCGCCCAGCTTGTAGATGGTGACATGGGAGTTCATGCCCACGATTTTTTTGGTGAATTCGTTTTGAAACCCGCTCATGACGCTGAGCACCACGATGAGGGCGCAAACCCCGAGCGCCACCCCGGCCATGGACAATAGGGTTATCAGGTTGATGAACGCATACTGACGGGCCCGCAGAAAGCGTAGAGCTAGGAAGGCCTCGAAACGCATCAACCCTGCTCGGGTCTCAGTAGGGGGAATAGGATGACCTCGCGAATGCTGGGCTGGTCGGTCATGAGCATCACCAGCCGGTCGATGCCCACGCCCTCGCCCGCGGTGGGGGGCATGCCGTACTCCAGGGCCCGCACGTAGTCGCCGTCCATGAACTGGGCCTCGTCGTCGCCGGCGGCGCGTTGGGCCGCCTGCTCGTTGAAGCGCTCCCGCTGGTCGTCCGGGTCGTTGAGCTCGCTGAAGCCGTTGCCCATCTCGCGGCAGGCCATGAAGAACTCAAAGCGGTCCACAATGTCCGGGTCCAGGTCGTTGGTGCGGCTCAAGGGGCTGATATCGCGGGGGAAGCCGGTGACAAACGTGGGCTGCCACAAGGTGGACTCCACCTTTACGTCAAATATCTTGGCCAGGGCCTTGCCCAGGGTGTCGCCCCGCCGGTGCACCCCGCCCAGCTCGGCGGACATGTTCAGGGCTTTTTCGCGGTCAAAGAGCACCTCGGGCGGCACTCCGCCGATCTCCAGCAGGGAGGAGCGGAAGTCTATGCTCTGCCAGGGCGGGGTGAAGTCCATCTCCCGGCCCTGGTACTCGAACTTCAGCGATCCCTTGACCGCCATGGCCACCTGGCCGAACATCTCCTCGGTGACCGTGATCAGATCCTCGTAGGAGGCATAGGCCTGGTAGAACTCCATCATGGTGAACTCGGGGTTGTGCTGAACGCTCACCCCCTCGTTGCGGAAGTTGCGGTTGAGCTCGAACACCCGGTCCAGGCCGCCCACCACCAGGCGTTTGAGATAGAGCTCCGGGGCCACCCGGAGATAGAGCTTCATGTTCAGGGCGTTGTGGTGGGTCTCAAAGGGCCGGGCCGTGGCTCCGCCGGGGATCACCTGCATCATGGGGGTTTCCACTTCCAGGAAATCCCGGTCGATGAGGTATTTGCGCAGGGTGGCCACGATGGTGGAGCGGGTATGGAAGATGGAGCGCACCTGATCGTTCATGATCAGGTCCAGATAACGCTGGCGGTAGCGCTGCTCCACGTCGGTGAGGCCGTGGAACTTCTCGGGCAGGGGGCGGATGGACTTGGTGACCAGGCTCAGATTTTCCACCCTGAGGGTCAGCTCCCGGGTGCGGGTGCGGAACAGGGGGCCCACCACCCCGATGAGATCGCCCACGTCCAGCTTCTTGAACAGCTTGAACTGCTCCGGGGGCAGCACATCGCGCTGCACGTGCAGTTGCAAGGAGCCGGTGCGGTCGGTGATCTTGAGAAAAGCGGCCTTGCCAAAAGAGCGGATGGCCATGATGCGCCCGGCCAGGGAGAACTTCTGGTACTCCAGGGCCTCCAGACGGGCCGAGTCCACCTGGCCGTAGGTGTGAACCAGCTCGCCGATGGTGTCGCGGGGGCGGAAGTTGTTGGGGAAGAGCCTGAATCCCAACTCCTGGATTTGCTCGGCCTTTTGGCGGCGTTGCTTGATCAGGACGTTCTCATCCACCGGCTGGGGCTGCTCCCCGGCCGAGGGCTTTGCTTTTTTTTGCTTGTCAGCTGCCACTGTTTTCCTGTTTTCCGGCCCTTGCCCCCGGTCGGCCGCGCACCGGTTTATTCATGAACTAAGCTACCTTATCTACGCCGTGACCCCTATTTTGTCAAGTGGAGCCCCTGGGCGATTTTTTCAAAAATCCCCTTGACAAGCAAGGGTTTGATACCCATACTTCTGAGCGTGCGGGCTCGGCCCAGGCCGGGCCCGCGTCTTATGTATTTGAACCAGCGAGGCTGTCGAGGGCGGCGGCCTCTTTTTTACGCTGTTTATCGAGGAATCGAAGAGGAGTCATACGATGCTGTGCACCACCACCAGAGAAGGCATGGAATGCGCCTTCATGAGCAAGAAAGGCTGCAGCTTCAACGGCGGAACGTGCCATCCCGCGGTTGAGCCCTGCCAGGGCTGTGAGCGCAGCATCACCGTGGGCGACATGGTCTACTGCCAGAGCTACCCCGACCCGGCCGCCAAGTGGCGCTACGGCACTTGCAACTTCGCCACCCACGTCAAGGGCGAGACCAAGAGCGGCCCGGTGACCATGAACCCCCTCAAGGCCTCCAAGAGGGCCCACGCCCGCTAGAGCTTTTTTTCCGCACGCCAAAAGGCCCGGCTCTCCCTCTGGAGGGCCGGGCCTTTTTTCGTCCATTTGATTCTCAGGGATATTTCCTAGCATGTTATACTAGCCGAGTCTCCTGCCCCGACCATGATTGAACAGCCTCCGGCCGGCCACGGTCGTCCGGACAAATGAAAGATCCCGCAGCTTGGCATCCGCAAGTCTCCACCCGCCCTCCCCCCGCATCTGGGTATATTTCACGGTGCTGGCGGTCATGGCCACCCTGGCCCTGAGCGCCTCCCTGTGGTGGAACATCAGCCAGCAAAACCGGGGCGCCCGCACCGTGGCCCTCACCCTGGCCCGGGCCACTTTGCAAAAGGACGTGCTCTACCGGCGCTGGAACGCCATGCACGGCGGGATCTATGTTTTGGTAAACTCCCACACCCAGCCCAACCCCTATCTGCAGATCCCGGAGCGGGACATCACCACCGACTCGGGCCGCCTGCTGACCATGATCAACCCGGCCTACATGACCCGGCAGGTGCACGAGCTGGCCGCCCAGGCCACCGGCGTCCAAGGGCACATCACCAGCCTGAAGCCCATCCGGCCGGGCAACGCCCCAGACCCCTGGGAGCGCCGCGCCCTGGCGCAGACCGAAAAGGGGGCTCCGGAGGTGTACCAGATCATGAAGCAGGAGGGCGCGCCCATCCTGCGCCTGCTCCGGCCCCTTTACGTGGAAAAATCCTGTTTGCCCTGCCACGCCAAGCAGGGCTACCAGGTGGGCCAGGTGCGGGGCGGCCTCAGCGTCACCGTGCCCCTGGAGGTGCTCTGGGCCCAGACCGGCCGCGAGAAAACCACCCTGGTGCTCACCCACGCCATCCTCTGGGTCATAAGCCTGGCCTTTTTGCTCCTGGGCACCTTCCGGGCCGGACGGCGCATCGCCGAACGCGACCAGGCCCGCCAGGACCTGCGGGTGCTCAGCGGCCTGCTGCCCATTTGCTCCCACTGCAAGAAGATCCGCAGCAAGGATGAACACTGGGAGCGCCTGGAGAGCTACATCTCGCGGCACTCGGAGGCGGATTTCTCCCACGGGCTCTGCCCCGACTGCGTGGCCAAGTACTACCCCAAGACCGAACGGGCTCCGTCCAAGCGGAACGCTCCCAAACCCGCGGGCTGAGCCGCCGCATCAACGAGCAGCGCTCCGAAGCCGACTTCACCCACGGCCTGTGCCCCAAGTGCGCCCGCGAGCTCCATCCCCGGCATTTCCACAACGAAGACGAACCAGAGCAATAAAAAAACCGGACCAGGCGAACCCGGTCCGGCACTTTGTCTTGGATCGAGAGCGGGCTAGGCCAGCTTGGCCAGGGCCTCCCTGACCTGATGCATGCCCTTTTGGATCTCCGCGTCGCTGATGGCGAAGGAGAAGCGGATGCAGGCGTCCTCGCCAAAGGCGATGCCCGGCACCGCGGCCACGGAAGCCTCTTCCAACAGATAGTCGGCCAGGTCCTGGGAGCCGCCGATCACCTTGTCCCCGGCCTTTTTGCCGTAATAGGCCGCAAAGCTGGGGAAGGCGTAGAAGCTGCCCTCGGGCCGGTAGCAGCTCACCTGGGGCAGCTCGCCGATCAGCTCCATGATCAGGTCGCGCCGCCGCTCGAAGCTCTGGTTCATCTCGACCACGATCTCCTGGGGACCGTTCAGAGCCTCCTCGGCCGCCTTCTGGGCGATGGAGGTGGGGTTGGAGGTGGACTGGCTCTGGATCTTGGAGCAGGCCTTGATGATATCCACCGGGCCGCCCATGTAGCCGATGCGCCAGCCGGTCATGGCATAAGCCTTGCTCACCCCGTTGAGGGTCATGGTCCACTCGTAGGCCGCCGGGCTGATGGCCGCGGTGCTGGTGAAGGAGCGGCCGTCGAACAGGATGGGCTCGTACATCTCGTCCGAGATCATGAGGATTTCCTTGGCCGCGCAGAACTCGACCAGGGGCCTCAGCTCCTCGGCCGAGTACACCGAGCCGGTGGGGTTGGAAGGCGAGTTCAGGAAGATGGCCTTGGTCTTGTCCGTGACCGCCGCCTCCAGGTCCGCCAGGTTCAGCTTGAAGCCGTCCTCCAGCTTGGTGGGCACGATCACCGGCTTGCCGCCGGCCAGGATTACCATGGGCGGGTAGCTCACCCAAAAGGGCGCGGGCACGATCACCTCGTCGCCCTGGTCGATGACCGCCTGCATGATCAAGTACGAGGAGTGCTTTCCGCCTACGTTTACCATGACCTGGTCGGTGGTGTAGTCCAGCCCGTTGTCCCGCTTGAACTTGTCGACGATGGCCTGTTTCAGCTCCGGGGTGCCCGGCACCGGGGTGTAGCGGGTGAAGCCGTCGTTGATGGCTTTGATCGCCGCCTGGCAGATGTGCTCGGGAGTGGGGAAGTCCGGCTGGCCGGCCCCGAAGTTGATGATGTCCACCCCCTGGGCCCGGAGGGCGTCGGCCTTGGCGTTCAAGGCCAGGGTGGGCGAAGGCTGGATGCTACTCACGCGGCGGGAAAGCTGCATGGCTGGACCTTTCCAAAAACGATTGGTGGGTTGGGGTTTCTTGCGAAACTATAGCAGCCAGATATGGAGGGCTCAAGTTTCTTGCGCCCCGCCGCCTGGCCGGCCTTTTAAAATTGACACCATCGCACCAGCGGCATATTAATAGGGATGCCCGCCCAGACGCGGGCCAGTACAGCGCAGTGCTGGGGGAGCCTATCGTGGGCTGAGAGTACGCCGGAAGGCGGCGTAGACCCCTTGAACCTGTTGGGTAATGCCAGCGTAGGGAAGCAAAGCCGCTCCGCCGAACGTGCCGGGCCGGTTTCCTTACGGAGCCGGCCTTGTCTTTTGGCAAGGGCCGGGGAAAGGACAAGCAGCAATGCTGAGCGAAGTCACTATCACCCGAGCCATCATCAACCGTTACCTGGCCAAGCTGGAGAACCACCTGGAGGTGGACGTGGCCATCGTGGGCGGCGGGCCCGCCGGCCTGGTGGCCGGCAAGAAGCTGGCCGAGGCGGGCTACAAGACCGCCATGTTCGAGCGCAAGCTCTCCATCGGCGGGGGCATGTGGGGCGGCGGCATGATGTTCAACGAGATCGTGGTGCAACAAGAGGCCAAGCGCATCCTGGACGAGTTCGGGGTGCCCTGCTCCGAGTTCGAGCCGGGCTACTACACCGCCGACAGCGTCATGTGCGCCTCCACCCTGTGCTCGGTGGCCACCAAGACCGGGCTGACCATCTTCAACCTGGTGAGCATGGAAGACGTGGTCATCCGGCGCAACCGGGTCACCGGCCTGGTGATCAACTGGAGCGCGGTGGAGATGGCCGGCCTGCACGTGGACCCCCTGACCATCAAGACCAAGTGGGTGATCGACGCCACGGGCCACGCGGCCGAGGTCTTGAACGTGATCGCCCGCAAGGTGGACGCCGAGCTCAACACGACCAGCGGCAAGGTCATGGGCGAGCGCTCCCTGTGGGCCGAGCAGGCCGAGACCCACACCCTGGACAACACCAAGGAGGCCTTCCCCGGGGTCTACACCGCGGGCATGTGCGCCAACGCGGTGTTCGGCTCCTACCGCATGGGCCCGGTGTTCGGGGGCATGCTCCTGAGCGGCGAGAAGGCGGCCGCGACCCTGGCCGGGCTGCTGGAAAAGGGCGAGTAGCCGGCAAGCGGCAACAAACAAGGGCGGGCGGTCAAGGGGACCGTCCGCCCTTTTTCTTGCCGCGAGACAAGCTCGCGTCCCCGATAATGAGCTATTGGAATCAACAAAGACGGGGTTGAGAAATAAAAAATAACGGCGGGCACATGGCTGACGCCCCGCCGACCGGCGTAAGGGTTCCGGCCACGCCACCGCCTCCCGGAGCGGCCACAACCACACCTCCCCTTTTTCCAAAACCTCTTTGCTTTTTTTCCGCACGCCCGCAGCTGCCCCGCCAACGCCAAGGAATCTCGCGCCTGTCTTTAGTCTCTTGTTGTGAGCAAGGCTCGCAACCCCGCTAGCAGAGCTATCAGGCGCCAGCAGAGATGGGGAGTTGCTAAAGGTGTGAGCCGGGGGTCGGTGACGCCTGGCTGTCACCCCCCTCTTGGCCCGCCGCGATCGGTCCGACATAATCACAGACCTGCCAACCGAGCCCAGCCATTCCCCTCTCCCCTTTTTCCCAACCTCTTTTCTTAATCTTGTCTTCCCAAAAAAACGCGGCCGCGGGTCCAACACCCCACGGCCACGAGACTATCACCATGCCGCTGTTTTAGTCCCCGCCTCCGCCGGCCACCGCGCCCTCGATCCAGTAGGCGCGCTGCTGGGCCAGGAAGCCGTCGGCCCGGCGCATCTCCAGCCAGTGGTTGACCAGCTGGCGCATCTGCACCGAGTTACGGGGCATGAGGTAGGCGAACACCACCACCGCGCCCAACTCCTTGGGCCGCACCGCGGTGTAGCCCGGATGGCTGGAGGCCCACACCCCGCCCTGCTCCAGGGTCCACAGGGCCGCGTCCCAGCACTTGGTCTTGGGCAGCTGGTCGTAGCCGGGCATGAGCACCTGCTTGGCCCAGGGGAAAAGGCGCTGGGCCAGGACCTTCAGGCCCGGGTTGTCGAACACCGCCAGCCTCAGGTCCTTGTGCTGCTTGATGAGCTCCATGCTGGTGAACTCGGCCACCCGGTCCGAGGGCACGATGAGGGCCATGGGGCTGTGATAGATGGGGCTGGAAAAGGTTCCCCAGAGCATGCGGTTTTCCATGATGTAGACACCGCCCATCCAGATGTCCATGAGCCCCCGCTTGACGTCCTGCTCCAGGCTTTCATAGACCACGGGAACAAAGGCCAGCTTCACGTTGAAGGCCCGGGCCAGCTCATAGGCGCAGGCCACGTCATAGCCCACCAGCTCCCCTTGCCGGTTGGTGTAGGCAAAGGGCACGATATCCCGGCCGTAGCCCACCCTGAGGGTCTGGGTGCTCTGGATGCGGCTCAAGACGTTCTGGCCGGGCTGCAGGGCGGCCTGGGGATGCTCGCGCAAAAACTCTTCCTGGGTCTTGTAGACCTTGACCCGCACCCCGTGGGTGAGCGTCTCGGGCAGGCTGAAGCCCAGGTAGTTCTCCTGGGGCTGGGCCAGGATGTCGCGGAACATGACCTGCCCGCCCCAGGCCAGCAGTCCCGTCGCCAGCACCGGCGCCGCCACCGCGGCCACCAAAGGGACCAGGCGGAGCTTGATCTTGCCGTAGTAGTTGAAGGTCATCAGGAAGGTGAGGAAAGCGAAGCCCATGACCGACAGGGCCACCTGGCCGTAGCGGGTGACTATCATGGTCTGCACGTAGAGGTCGGTGGGCTGTCCGGGCAGGCCCAGCCAGGAGCCCAGGAAGTCCACCGCGTTCACCGTGGAGGTGGGCGAGCCGAAGCAGGAGATCAGGGACATGAAGGGCAAGGCGGCCTGCTCCCCCGGGCCCAGGAGGGTGCGGGTGTAAAAGGCCGCGAAGAGCATGAAGAAGTACACGAAGAAGTTGCCCAACTGGCCCAGGGGGTAGTTCACGGCCAGGGAGGTCTCGATGATCTCCTTGCTCTCCGGGTCGTCGATGCCGTTGTCCTGGGCCAGCTTTTCGGCTGCCTGCTGGATGTAGGGCAAGGCCACCACCGACAGGGTGGTGACCAGGGCCAGGGTCAGGGCGTTGCGCAGGATCAGGATGACCTCGCGGTAGCGCAGGGGCATCAGGGCGGCGATGGCCCAGGGCAAGGCGAAAAAGGCCAGCGCTCCGCAGGCGATCAGAAACAGGCCCACGTAGACCAGCAGGCCGCCGGCCTTGGCCAGCTCGGTGGTGCCCACGGTGACCGCGAACATGGCGAACACGGCCACCGGGGCCAGCTTGACCACCCAGGACCAGATTCTCACGCAGGCGGTGCGCACCACCTCCAACAGATCCAAGGCCCGCTCCTTGCCGTGGATGGCCTGGATGGCCACTCCGAAGAACACCGACAAGAGCACCACGGCGGGCACGTAGTTGTTGGCCAAGTCCTGGAAGATGTTGCCCGGCAGGATGAGCTGCAAAAAGTCGGGGCCTCCCCGCGCCTGGGCGGCCGCGTCCAGCATGAAAGGAGGCGGTGCGGCGGGGAAGGCCTGGCTGAGCAGGTAGATGATCCCCAACACGCCGAACCAGGCGGCCAGGTAAAAGGGCCAGGATTTCTTGAGCAGCCGCATGGCCCTGGCTGGGCTCAGGCGGCCCAGGCCGTGCATGAGCGAGGAGATGAGGTAGGGATAGACCACCGACTGCAAGAGCATGACGTAGGCGTTGCCTATGGGCTGCAACACCCGGCAGGACTCGCCGGCCAGCACCCCGGCGGCTATGCCGCCCGCCGCGCCGATGCCTATCCACCCGGCCAGGGTCATGAAGCGTCACCCGTCATCCAAAAGCATCCCCTAAAAAGTATAGGCAGGTGGGCACTATAACCCAGGGGCGCGGGAGGCTCAAGGACGCGTGTTCCGGGAAAGCCCTTTGCGCAACTAAGCCTTGGGCCAAGGCCTGATCCGTGTTATCAAGTCGCCTGGACGCGGTTCAGCAGGGAGAAAGCGGCTTGGAACAATACCTGACTGTGGTGCAAGAGGGCGACGCCAACGGCAACGGCATGCTCCTACGCCTCGATTTCCCCTCGGGCCTGGTAATCCACGCCCTGCCCACCCCCAACGAGTACGGCGGCGAGTGGGACCTGGGACCCACCTGGAACTACCTGGTGGAGGGGGACCGGCCTTTTCTGGTGGACACCGGCCGCTGGGGCACCGGCGGCGCGTTGATGAAGATGATCGTCCAACTGGGGCCGGGGCGCTCACCGGAGTTCGTGGTGCTCAGCCACGGGCACGAGGACCACGACGGCGGCCTGGCCGAGGTCACTGCCCAGACCGGGGCCGAGGTGCGGGCCCACGCGGCCTATTGCCTGCTGGCCCGGCCCTATCCCGGGCTGGCCCCCCAGGAGTACAAGCGCGATTTCCCGGCCAAATGCTGGCACTGCTTCATGCCCGAGTCTTTCTACGGCCCCAACTGCCTGGGCTATCACCGCGAGTTGCAAGACCGTCTGGTGCGGGAGGTGGGCGACGGGCGCCAGAGCCTGGGCACGGACCTGGAGAGCCGGCACGTCCCCGGGCACTGCCCCGACTCTTTGGCGGTGGAGGCCGGGGACGAGGCGGTGCTGGTGGGAGACACCATCCTGCCCGACATCACCCCCTGGCCCACGGGACGGTTCATGTACAAGCTGACCGCGCCGGTGCTGGGGGAGCGCTACCCCGAAGCGGGCCAACTCTACGGCCTGCCGCGCTATCTGCGCTCCCTCAAGGAGCTGCGCGAGTTGGGCCAAGCCCGTCCCGGCCTGGCGGTGCTTCCCGCCCACCGCTTGTATTACCAGGGCCGCTTCAATTTCCTAGACCTTGCCGGGAGGGTGGACGAGCTGCTCAAGCACCATGTGGAGCGTTGCGCGGACTTGCTGCGCATCCTGAAAGACAGCCCCAAGAATGCCGAGGCCCTGGCCCGGGCTCACTTCGAGGACGCCAAACTTAGCGGGCCGGGGATGAACATGGCCAAGAACGAGGTGGTCTGCCACTGCGAACTGCTCATGGACGCCGGCGACGTGGTGCGCAATGCGGACCGGCTCTGGGAGGCCACGGGGTCGGGCAACTTCGAAAGGTTTATCCAGGAAATTTAAAAAAGCAGCTTAAGATTTAGGCATCAGGCGGCGACAAACAAAGAAAGACCAAGACAGGTTGGGAAAGGAATGGACCTGAGCCTGGCGCTCGTTACGCCCGTCTGTCCCATCCCGCTATTGATGTCACCGTTACCGGGAACGCCACCAGCCCCCTGCCCTGCCCCTGACCGCCCCCTACTCTTTTTTCACAACTTCTTTGCTTTGCCCTGCCGCTGTAAAGAATCCCATCGCGGGGGCGTAATGAACCTTTTGCGCAGCGCGTCGATCTCAACCTGCCACAGGCAACACCGCCATAAAAAAGGGCGGGGATTCACCCCGCCCTCACTACTCTTTTTTTCAATAACCCTTGCTTACAGCGCCTCGATAATCTTGCCCTGCTTGCTCTTGATGCTCCGGGTGTTGCCCTTCTTGGGGGCCCACTCCAGTATCTTGAGCTTGTCCTTGGGCCGGTTGCGCGGGATCAGGTGCACGTGATAGTGCATCACCACCTGATTGGCTCCCTTGCCGTTGAGCTGCAACACCGCCACGCCGCCGGGCTTGAGCGAGTTGAAGATGGCCGCGCACACCTTCTGGGTGGTCTGGTGCACCGCGGCCAGATCGCCGGGCACCATCTCGATCAGGTTCTCGTAATGGGTCTTGGGTATGACCAGCACGTGCCCCGGGGTCACGGGGTTTACATCCATGAAGGCCAGGGTGCGCTCGTCCTCATAGACCTTGTAGCAGGGAATTTTGCCCGCCACGATGTCGCAGAAGATGCAACTTTCCTCGCTCATCACTAACCCCCTTTCGGCTCCCGCAGCCCGTCGTCGCCGCCGGCTGCCGACAAATCCACTATGCGCAGGCCCTGGGCATAGGGCCGGGTTACGTACTCGTTGACTTCACTAATCTTTTTGATCATCTCTCCCAGCCGTTCCACCTGGGTCATGAGCCCGGTTATGTCCTGGGCCCGTTGGTCGTCCGGGCCCATCATGCGCCTGAGCTTTTCCAGGCCCAGCTCCAGGGTGGCCAGGGGCTGGGCCAGCTCGTGGCAGGCCGCTCCGGCCATCTCCACCACCGCCTGGCGCTGCTCCATGCGCCTGGCCCGCCCCAGCAGCAGGGCCCCGTTGAGCCCGAAAGCCACCTTGGCTCCCAGACGCTCCAAAAAGTGCGTGTCCAGTCCCCGGCGGTAGCGCCGCCCGCTGTTGGCCCCCAGGTTCAGGCTGCCCAGCATCTCGCCGCTGACCCACAAGGGCAAGACGGCAAGAGATGCGGGGCGCTCGGCCCCGGGGAAAAAGAACTCGGCCAGGTCGCGGCCGGGCCGATCCTCCAAAAAAGGCCGCTCCAGATCGCCCAGGATCAGGCGCATCTCCTTGCGGCGGCGGAGAAAACAGCCCGCCGGCGCCTCTCCGTCCGGCCCGAAAACCGCGTCCAGGCGGCGGTTGTCGGCCAGCAGGGCCACGGTCACCTGGTCCAGATGGTATATGGAGGCCACCACCTGGGACAAACGGGCCAGCAGGGAATCCGGCTCATGGGGCGCCAGCAAAAATTCTTCCACCTGGTCCAGACGGCTTTGGATTTCCTGGTTGCGCCGAGCCTGGGTGAGCAGCTCGTCCAAATCCGCCGGGGTGAGCATGATTCTACCTTCCCGCCGCGGCGCCATGGTGCCCGTTAGGGGCGCCGAAAACATGCTGGCGCCATGCTAGCATAATCGCACTTTGCCGGCAACTAAGCGTTAAGCTGGGCTCTTTTGGCTTGGGCCGGGCAGGCAAAAGACCTATAATGAGCCCATGCTTTGCGCGGTGATCCAGATGACCAGCACGGTCAAGCGTCCGGAAAACCTGGAACAGGCCGCCGCCTTGTTGGCCTCGGCCAGCTCCTCGGGGGCCAAATTGGCTGTTTTGCCGGAGCATTTTTCCTATCTGGACGCCATGGACCAGATGCCAGCCGTGGCCGAGCCCCTCAAGGGCCCCACGGTGAAGTTTTTGGCCTCCCAGGCAAAAAAACACGGCCTTTGGATCATCGGCGGATCGTTTGCCCGCAAAAGCTTAGACCCGGCGCGGGCTTACAACACCTGCCCCGTCTTGGACCCATCGGGCGAACTCAGGGCCTTTTATGATAAGGTGCATATGTTCGACTTGGCCCTGCCCGGTCAGGCCGCCTGGGAGGAATCCCGTTTCGTGAAAAACGGCCGCCGCCTGGTCACCGTTGACACCCCGGCTGGGCTTGTGGGCCTAAGTATTTGCTATGACTTGCGCTTTCCTGAACTATACCGCCGCCTGCGCCTCAAGGGGGCCACGATTCTGGCCGCGCCCAGCGCCTTCACCCATGCCACGGGCAAGGTGCATTGGGAAATCCTGGCGCGGGCCCGGGCGGTGGAAAACGCCTGCTATGTGCTGGCCGCGGCCCAAGTGGGCCTCCATGGAGGCCGGCGGCGCTCCTGGGGGCAGGCCATGATAGTGGATCCCTGGGGAGAGGTGCTGGCCCAATGCGGCTCCGAGCCAGGGGTGGCCCTGGCCCGGGTGGAGCCCCGGGGCGTGGAGCGGGCCAGACGCAAGCTGGATTCCACCAACCACGCCCGGTTGCTGCCCCGGGCCTGGCACGGCAGGTGAGGCATGGATCACGATCCTCCCAATCAGTTCTTCCCCACGGCCACCAGCCGCTGGTTCTTCGGCATTTGCACCCTGCTCATCCTCTACGCGGCCTATCTGCTGGTTATGCCCTTCCTCATGCCCATCTTCCTGGCCGTGGTGGTGGCGGTCATGGGCTGGCCCCTGCACAAGGGCGTGCTCAAGGTGGTGGGACACCAGCGCCAGGTTCTGGCCGCGGCCATCTCGGTGCTGCTGTTCGCCCTGATCATCGTGCTGCCCCTGTACTTCATTCTGGGGGTCATCACCTCCCAGGCCCTGGACCTGGCCGACACGGTCAACCGGATGATGGAAAGCGGGGAGCTGCAAAAAACGGTGCAGCAGGGCATGGGCCTGCTCAATCCCCTGCTGGAGCGGGTGCAGGACGCGCTGCACCTGGAAAAGACCGACATTCTCACCCAGGTGGGCCAGTTGGTGGGACGCATCAGCAACTTCCTCTACGCCAACCTGGCCGGGCTGCTCAAGGGCGTCACCAACCTGGTCATCGACTTTTTCCTCATGCTCATCGTGGCCTTTTATCTGCTCATCGACGGCCGCCACGCGGTGGACCGCCTCTTGGACCTGAGCCCCATGCCGGTGAGCCTGAACAACCAGATCAAGGACGAGGTGCTCACCACCATGCGGGCCACCCTCACCGGCACGGTGGTGCTGGCCCTGCTGCAGGGCTTCTTGGGAGGCGTGGGATTCTGGACCTTCGGGGTGCCCAACAGCCCCTTCTGGGGCACCTTGATGGTCTTTGCCTCGGTGGTGCCCATCGTGGGCACCGCGATGGTGTGGGTGCCCGGCGGGTTGTATCTGCTGATCATAGGCCACACCGGCCCGGCCATCGGCATGATGGCCTGGTGCCTGGTCGCGGCCCTGGTGTGCGACAACTTCCTCAGGCCCAAGCTCATCGGCGGCCTGGGCGGCCTGCATCCCTTGCTGGTCTTTTTCGCGGTGTTGGGCGGACTGCTGATGTTCGGGGTGATCGGGCTGGTGCTGGGGCCCATGGTCCTGGCCCTGTCGTTGTCGCTGCTGGAGGTCTACCGCCTGCACTTCGTCGACCACCATGATGCATCCAATCCCGGCCCGGACTCCAAAGCCGAAGCCGAGAGTCAAGCGGAGCAAGCCTGATGAAAGACACCCTGGCCATCATCATGGCCGGCGGCAAGGGCGAACGCCTCTCGCCGCTGACCCGGGACCGCTCCAAGCCGGCCGTGCCCTTTGGCGGGGCCTACCGCCTCATCGACATCACCCTGTCCAACTGCATCAACAGCGGCATCTACAAGATCATGGTGCTGCCCCAGTACAAGAGCCAGTCCATGGTGGACCACATCGAGGCGGGCTGGAACATCTTCTCCTTCGACCTGGGCCACTACCTGCGCATCGTCAGCCCCCAGATGCGCTCCGGCGAGCGCTGGTACGAGGGCACCGCGGACAGCGTGCGCCAAAACTCCTACCTGCTGGAGCGCGACCGTTATCTGGGCCACGTGCTTATCCTCTCGGGCGACCACGTGTACAAGATGGACTACTCCCGCTTCCGCCAGGCCCACGAGGCGGCCGGGGCCCAGGTGTCCATCGCGGTGATCGAGGTGGACCGGGAAATGGCCCGCTCCTACGGCGTGGTGGAGGTGAACCCGGATTTCAGCATCCGCGGTTTTCACGAAAAGCCCGAAGACCCGGTGTGCATCCCCGGCGACGAGGGTCACGCCCTGGCCTCCATGGGCATCTACCTGTTCGACCGGGCGGTGCTGTTGGAGGTGCTGGAGGAGCTGGAGGGCAAGGACTTCGGCCACGACATCATCCCCTCCCTGCTGGACCGCTACAAGGTCGTGGCCTATCCCTACAAGGCCCAGAACCACATCCGCGACTATATCTGGACCAGCGACGACCAGGGCCGCCGCAGCCTGAAGCTCATGGACTGCTCGGCCGACAGCGGCTACTGGCGCGACGTGGGCAATTTGGACGCCTACTGGAACGCCAACATGGACCTGTGCGGAGTGGACCCCTATTTCAACCTCTACGGCCAGCTCTGGCCCATCCGCACCTACCGCCGCCAGCTACCGCCCGCCAAGTTCGTATTCGCCAAGGAGCGCGAAAGCGAGGGCCGGGTGGGCAAGGCCCTGGACTCCCTGGTGGGCCAGGGGTGCATCATCAGCGGGGCGATGGTGCGCAACTCGGTGCTGAGCCCCAACGTGGTGGTGCAGTCCTGGAGCCAGGTGGACGAGAGCGTTATCATGGACGACGTGACCATCGGCCGCCGCTGCAAGATAAAAAAGGCCATCATCGACAAGGGCAACCATCTGCCCGAGGGCACCGAGATCGGCCTGAACCCACGGGCCGACGCCGAGCGCTTCACGGTCACTCCCCGGGGCATCTGCGTGGTGCCGCGCGGCTACTTCGGAGGCTAGGCCATGCTGTTGGGGGACCAGGCGCAGACCCAATTCCCCTTTGAGTGCGTGCTCAGCCTGGAACCCCTGATCGACTATTTGAAAGAGAGGCTGGCCAGCGGCGCCTGGCCGGCCAACCCATTGGGCGAGGGCCTGCTGACCCGCCTGGACGAGGCCCGGAGCCTCCGGGGCAACCTCGGGGACCTGGCGGTCCTGGAAGAGCACAAGGGCCTGCTGCTGCGCCTGATGAGCCTTTTGTTCCCGCCCGCGTCCTGGGACACCGAGGCCTTTTGCGCGGTGGTGCCCTTCGTGCTCACGCCCTTCATTTACTCCGACCCCTACCGCGAACTGTTCCTCGAGCCCCAAGAGGGCTGGGAGGTGCGTCGCAACGTGGACGAGGAGACCTGGGTGCGGGGCCGGGCCATCAAGGCCTACCTGTTCATCCTGGACCAGTTCTACGGCATGAAGCAGAAGCTGGACTACCCCCTGGCCATGACCGTGGCCGACCGGGCCACCGGCTTGGCGCGCCACTTCGCCTTGTCCCTGGACTTCCGCTTTGTCCGAGTGCAGACGGTGGGCGAGCCCATAGAGCTGGACGATGAAAAGCGCGAGTTCGTCCTGCATTACCTGGATCAGCCCGAACGCCTCAAGGAGGTGCTGCCCCCGGAGCGCTTCCGCCTGGCCGGCTTCACCACCCTCAAGGCCACCGAGGTCACCGCTTTCGAGACCATCAGCGCGCTCAGCCGGGACCTCATCGACCAGGAGACGGTGGTCACCCAGGCCGGCTTCGAGCGGCTGCAAGGGCGGCTGCGCACCTTCTTCCGGCAGCCCGAGCTGTTGGCCTCCTTGGCGGCCATCCACCAGGACCAGGTGCTGCTGTTGAACGCGGGCTGCCAGATAGATTCCGACTGCCTGTTCAACGGCAGCCGCCACGAGCCCCTGGAAAACTTCAAGGGCACCCTGTTCGAGGAGCTGGTGGCCAGCGATCGGGTGGTCACCGTGGCCGACGTGACCACCCACCCCGGGCTCCAGGACATGGGGATCGAGTACGCCCAGCACGGGGTGCGCTCGTTGATGCTGGCCCCGTTGTTCTATCAGGGCGAATGCATCGGCTCGCTGGAGGTGGGCCTGCCCGGGGTGGACCAGTTCACCCCCACCGACGCGGCCCTGATGACCCAGCTCCAGCCCCTGTTCACCGTGGCGGTGCAAAACTCCCTGGAGGACCTGGACAAGCGCATCCAGACCGTGATCAAGCAGCAATGCACCGCGGTGCATCCCTCGGTGGAGTGGCGCTTCAAGCAGGCCGCCTTCCGCCACCTGGAGAATCAGCGCGGCGGCGAGGCCGGCGAGATGGAGCCCATCGTGTTCCACGACGTGCACCCCCTGTTCGCCACCAGCGACATCCGGGGCTCCTCGGCCGAGCGCAACCGGGCCATCACCAAGGATCTGGACCGCCACCTGGAGCTGGGCCTGTCCGTGGTGCGGGCGGCCGGAACCTCCAAGCCCCTGCCCATCCTGGCCGAGCTGGCCGGGCGCATCCAGCGCAGGCGGGAGCGCCTGGCCAAGGGCATGAGCAGCAGCGACGAGGTGGGAGTGGCCCATTTTCTCCGGAACGAACTGGAGTCGGTGTTCGAGGATCTGAACGGCCAGGGCCCGGAGGTGGCCGAGGCCATCGCCGCCTATCGCCGGGAGGTGGACCCCCACTTGGGCACGGTGTACCACGCCCGGCGGCGCTTCGAGCAGAGCGTATCGCTTTTAAACGAGCGCCTGGCCAATTACCTGGACCGCGAGGAAGAGGCGATCCAGGCCTCCCTGCCCCACTATTACGAGCGCCACCGCACCGACGGGGTGGACTACATCATCTACCTGGGCGCCTCCCTGAACCCGGACGGCCGCTTCAGCCGTTTGTATTTGTCGAACTTCCGCCTGTGGCAGCTCATGGTCACCTGCGGTCTTGCCTGGCACACCCACCAGCTCAAGGACGACCTGCCCGTGCCCCTGGACACGGCCCATCTGGTTCTGGTGCAGCAGGCCCCCCTGTCCATCCGCTTCCGCTACGATGAAAAGCGCTTCGACGTGGACGGGGCCTATGACGTACGCCACGAGATCATCCGCTCCCGCCTGGACAAGGCCACCATCCGCGGCGGCGAGCGCCTCACCCAGCCGGGCATGCTGGCCATGGTCTATTCCCAGGTGGACGAGGCCCGCGAGATGCGCCGCCACATCGACCATCTGCAGCAAGAGGGCTTCCTTTTGCCCGAGGTGGAAAAGCACTCCCTGGAAGACCTGCCCGGCGTGCAGGGCCTCAAGGCCCTTCGGGTGGGCATCGGCCTGGACTCCCCGGCCCTGGCCCAGCGGGCCTCCGGAGCCCTCAAACCGGCCTGAGCCCGCTTGAGTTAAGCCTGCCAACTGAAACACGAAAGTTTGACAGCCCTTGCCCCATTGGGTAGATTAATAGGTCGGTTTTTCAGGCCGCCGATTCCGGCGGTTTTCTGCACGGGCACGGAGAGGTGCGATGGCCAAGGTCGCGGTGGTGTTCCCGGGTCAAGGTTCGCAATACGTGGGCATGGGCTCGGCCTGGTGCGGGGCCCATCCCCAGGCCCAGGAAGTTTTCGACCTGGCCGAGCAGGCCAGCGGGCTGCCTCTGGCCAAGCTGTGTTTCCAAGGCCCCCTGGACGAGTTGACCCGCACGATCAATCTGCAACCAGCCATCATCGCGGTGGACCTGTGCTGCTGGCTGGGCCTGAAGCAAGCCGGCATCACCCCGGTGGCCGTGGCCGGTCACAGCGTGGGCGAGTATGCCGCCCTGGCCGCGGCCGGGGTCCTGTCTTTCGAAGATTGCCTAAAGCTGATCAGCCTGCGCGGCAGCCTCATGGACCGCGACGCGAGCGCCCACCCCGGGGCCATGAGCGCCATCATGGGCGCCGAGCCCGAGGCGGTGGCCGCCCTGTGCGCCGAGGTGGAGGGCGAGGTGCAGCCGGCCAACTTCAACACCCCGGCCCAGACCGTGATCACCGGGGCCACCGAGGCGGTGGCCCAGGCCAGCGCCCTGGCCAAGGAACGCGGCCTCAAGGCCATCCCCCTCAAGGTGTCGGGCGCCTGGCACAGCCCGCTGATCGCCGAGGCCGGACGCGACATGGCCGCCGCCCTGGCCGAGGTGAACTTCGCCGCGCCCGCCTGCCTGCACGCGCCCAACACCACCGGGGAGCCCACCAGCGACCCGGCGGTTATCAAACAGGAATTGATGAAGCAGCTCACCGCGCCGGTGCGCTGGGTTCAGACCGTCCAGGCCCTGTTGGCCGGGGGCGTGGACACCTTCATCGAGGCCGGCCCCAAGAAGGTGCTGGCCGGCTTGATCAAAAAGACCGCTCCCGCCGGGACCGCGGTCCACAACCTGCAGGAGCCGGGCGATCTGGAACAGATCACCGGGGCCCTGTAGACACGGGGAAAGCATCACCATGTCAAAGGTCGAGGTAGTCAGCGAGCGCTGCAAGGGATGCGGCCTCTGTGTGCTGGCCTGTCCCAAGAAAAACTTGTCCCTGGGCGACGAGTACAACGCCCAGGGATACGCCTACGTGAAGTTCAGCTCCGACGGCAAGTGCACCGGCTGCTCTTTTTGCGCCGAGCTCTGTCCGGACATGGCCCTGAGGGTCTACAAGCAGGAGAAGAAGTAACATGGCCCGGCGAGTGATGATCAAAGGCAACGAAGCCATCGCCATGGGGGCCATCGAGGCGGGCTGCCGCTATTACTTCGGCTACCCCATCACCCCCCAGAACGACATCCCCGAGTACATGAGCGCGGCCATGCCCAAGGTGGGCGGCGCTTTCGTGCAGGCCGAGAGCGAGGTGGCGGCCATCAACATGCTCCTGGGCGCGGCGGCCACCGGCGCGCGGGTCATGACCTCCTCCTCCAGCCCGGGCATCAGCCTGAAGCAGGAGGGCATCAGCTATCTGGCCGGATCGCAGATTCCGGGGGTCATCGTGAACATGAGCCGCTCGGGCCCGGGCCTGGGTGGCATCCATCCCTCCCAGGGCGACTACTTCCAGGCCACCCGGGGCGGCGGCCACGGCGACTACCGCACCCTGGTCTTGGCCCCTTCCACGGCCCAGGAAAACTACGACCTGACCATGGACGCCTTCGACCTGGCCGACAAGTACCGCAACCCGGTGATGGTGCTGGGCGACGCGCTCATCGGCCAGATCAAGGAGCCGGTGGAGCTGAAGCCCTACCGCAAGAAGCCCAAGCCCAAGGATTGGGCCCTCACCGGGGCCGAGGGCCGCGAGGCCCGCTTGCTCAAGAGCCTGTTCCTGGCCGACGGCGAGCTGACCGTGCACAATTGGATGCTGGCCAAGAAGTACAAGCGCATGCAAAAAGAGGTGCGCTACGAGTTTTACCGCGCCGAGGACGCCAAGATGATGCTGGTGGCCTTCGGCTCGGTGGGCCGCATATTGAAAACCAGCGTGGACATCCTCCGGGACAAGGGCAAGAAGGTGGGCCTGCTCCGGCCCATCACCCTGTATCCCTTCCCGGATAAGGCCATCCAGGAGGCCGCGGCCAAGTCCAAGCTTCTGGCGGTGATGGAGCTAAACACCGGCCAGATGGTGGAGGACGTGAAGCTGGCCGCCGAGTGCGCCTGCCCGGTGGAGTTCTATGGAAGGCCTCCGGGCTCCATACCCACCCCGGACGAACTGGCCAAGGAAGCCATGAAGATTTGGCGCAAGGGAGGCCTGAAATGAGCGCCCAGCCTAAACTCAAGAAGGTCTTCGACCGTCCCCAGTGCCTCAAGGACGTGCCTTACCACTACTGCCCCGGCTGTCACCACGGGGTGATCCACCGTTTGCTGGCCGAGCAGATCGACAACTTCGGCCTGAGGGGCAAGACCCTGGGCGCGGCCTCGGTGGGCTGTTCGGTGCTTATCTACGACTACTTTGACGTGGACATCGTGGAGGCCCCGCACGGGCGCGCCGCGGCCGTGGCCACCGGCCTCAAGCGGGCCCGGCCCGACAGCTTCGTGTTCACCTATCAGGGCGACGGCGACCTGGCGGCCATCGGCACCGCCGAGATCGTGCACGCGGCCAATCGCGGCGAGAACATCACCGTGGTGTTCGTGAACAACGCGGTGTTCGGCATGACCGGCGGCCAGATGGCCCCCACCACCCTGGAAGGCCAGGTGACCACCACCAGCCCCTATGGCCGCTCGGCCGCCGAGGCCGGCCTGCCCATCCGGGTGACCGAGATGCTCTCCACCCTGGAGGGCACCGCCTATGCCGCGCGGGTGGCGGTGGACAACATCAAGAATCTGAAAAAGGCCAAGGCCGCCCTCAAGCGGGCGGTGACCTACCAGCAGAAGGGCTGGGGCTTCAGCTTTGTGGAGTTCCTTTCCTCCTGCCCCACCAACTGGAAGATGACCCCCGAAGAGGCCAACGCCAGAGTGGGCAAGGAAATGGCCGACTACTTCCCCCTGGGCGTCTACAAAGACGTCCGGGCCAATTGACCGGGAGCGGGTAAGCAATGTATTTTGACTCCATAATCGCCGGGTTCGGCGGCCAGGGCGTGCTCCTGATGGGTACGGTGCTGGCCTACGGAGCCATGAAGGCGGGCAAGCAAGTTACCTATATGCCGGTCTACGGGGTGGAGATGCGCGGCGGCACGGCCAACTGCACGGTGGTGGTCAGCGACCGCCCGGTGGGCTCGCCCATCATCCACGAGCCGGTGACCGCGGTGGTGATGAACCGGCCCTCGGCCGAGAAGTACGCCCCCATGGTCAAGAAAAAAGGCCAGGTGTTCGTCAACGCCAGCCTTATCAAAAAGGGCCAGTTCGAGTGCCGGGCCAAACAGGTGCACTACGTGCCCACCCTGGAGCTGGCCCGCGAGATGGGCAATGCCCGCCTGGCCAACATGATCATGCTGGGCGCCCTGGCGGCGGGCAGCGGAGTGCTGAGCATCGAGCAGGTGGCCAAGGCCCTGCCCGAGGCCCTGGACCCGCGCTATCATAAGATGATCCCGGCCAATGTAGAGGCCCTGGAGGCCGGGGCCCGGTTCATACAAGGCAAGAAGGCCGCCTAGCGGCCCCACTAGGGAGGCGAGGCCATGGCTGACAAGGGCGAAAACGGCCACCACGATCTCATGTCCCAGATGGGCAACCCCTCGGGCAACAGCCGGGAGGACGACTTTCTGGCCGGGGTGGACGCCGTGGCCGCCGGCCAGCAGGCCCCGGCCGACGAGAGCCTGCCGGTGGGGGTGCGCATCGCCAAGGCCCGCGAGCTGAGGGGCCTGAGCCTGGAGGACCTGAGCCAGCGCACCGGCCTGCCGGTCGACGCCCTGGCCGAGATCGAGGCCAACGAGGCATCCCCTCCCCTGGGCGTGCTGGTCAAGCTGGGCAAGGCTCTGGACATGCGCTGGGGCGCGTTGATCAGCGGCGGCGGCGAGACTGCCTACACCGTGACCCGGGTGGCCGACCGCCAGCAGATGAGCCGCCAGGGGGAGGCCAAGAGCACCTCCTACGGCTACACCTACGAGACCCTGGCCCCGCACAAGACCAACCGCAACATGGAGCCGTTCATCGTCACCCTGGAGGCGGCGAGCCAGGAGGTTCAGCCCTCGGCCCACGACGGCCAGGAGTTCATCTACGTTCTTGAGGGCTCCATGGAGGCGTTGGTGGACGACGCGGTGGAGATCCTGGGCCCGGGCGACAGCATCTACTACGACTCCAGCGTGCCGCACGTGCTGCGCCCGCATGGCAGCGGCCCGGCCAAGATTCTGGCGGTGATTTACAGCCAGGAGAAGTAGCGCGGCGGTAAGAGATAAGACAGCTTATACGTGTGAGGGCGGGGTTTATCCCCGCCCTTTTTTGTTGTTGCAAAGTTGAACCCCTCCAATTGCTGTGGTATTTAGGTAGATTAGTTTCCGAATACGGGGAGCCAGGAAGTAGAAAAGGAGCGCACAATGTCAGTGGCCAAAATTGAGTTTGAAATCGGCAATATCAGGTTCTCCGGGGAAGGGGACCAGGCATGGCTCGGGCAACAACTCGATAAAATCATTGATAGGGCGGAGGAACTTATTAAGCTTGCACCTTCGCAAAAGGCTGGCGACCCGGGAGGTCAATCGGGCTCATTACCCCCTGATAATTCGGATATTGCCCAGAAGACACTCCCCGCCTTTCTGAAGGACAAGAATGCCACCAAAAAGCAAGTCCGAAAATTTTTGGCAACAGCGGCGTGGCTACAAGCAAAAGGAGGGAAAAGGCTTAAGACCGGAGACGTAACCTCGGCGTTAAAAGATAGCAACCAAACGAGGCTTAACAATGCTTCGGATTGTCTTTCCCAAAATGTCGCCAAGGGATATTGCGAAAAAGATGGGGCAGAATTTTTTGTCACCCAGGATGGCATGGAGTCTTTATAAAGAATGCTTACACCTGCCACAGCGCTCAATGCTGTCCCTAGGGGGCTCAGGAACCCCCTCCTTACCGAGTACGGGCAGATTGTCGGCAATTTTATGGAAGGACGCTGGGCAGCAGCTGAACTTTCGGGTGGTCGCTTTTGCGAAATCGTCTATTCGATTTTAGATGGTCACACAAAAGGGCGCTACCCAACTACGCCTTCAAAACCCCGTAACTTTGTTGATGCCTGTCGCAGGCTCGAGAGCAACACAGGTGTTCCCCGAAGCTTCAAAATTCTAATTCCTCGGTTACTACCGGCTCTTTATGAAATCAGGAACAACCGAAACGTAGGCCATGTAGGTGGCGATGTTGATCCAGATTTCATGGACAGCAATGCTGTTGTGTCGATGGCCAGTTGGATTATGGCTGAATTGATTCGCGTTTTTCACGGTGTCTCAACAGACGAAGCTCAGCAGCTAGTTGACTCTCTAGTGGAAAGGACAACCCCGCTAGTCTGGGTTTCTGGGGGTGTGCGCAGAGTTCTTAATCCAAAGCTTTCGCTGCAAGACCAAACCCTAGCATTGCTTTGTTCTTGTAGCGGAACGACTAAACGCGGCGACTTGCTCCGATGGACTGATTGTAAAAACCACACATATTACAAAAAGCTCTTGCGCACGATGCACCGTGAACGTCTTATCGAGTTCGATGAAACTAAGGATGAGATAACCATTTTGCCCCCTGGGGCAAAGGAAGCTAGCAGGCTCATTGGTACGCTATAGAAAATCTGCTGCATCTCGCCAATTCACATAAAAAGACGCCTCCTTACGGAGGCGCCATCCCCTCTCCGCTTGGCTAAAGCATCTAGATCGCGCCTGATGAGCCGGGCGACCGCCCACCTCCAAAATACCCACCTCCCCCATTGACAACCCCCGTCTCGCCCGTCACCCTCTGGAGTAACAGCCCACCCGCGCACGCGGCCTCGGGCCGCGAGATAGGCGAGAGCCTTGAGCGAATCAACCCCCTCCCAACTCACCCAAGCCGTATTGAACCAAGCCCGCGCCCTGGGAGCTGACATCGCCGGCGTTGCCGCGGGCAGCCAGTTGCTGGCCGGGCCGTCCTACGCGGTGCAGCCGTTCATGCCCACCTGGGACGGCACCTATGCCGGCCGCAAAATGACTGCCAAGTCACGCGAAGTGCCGCCGGCCACGCCCGCCAGCGTGGTGGTGATCGGCCTGGCCCATCCCCCTGAACAGCCGGAGCTGGACTGGTGGCGGGCCCATATCCCCAGCCGCACCATGGGCAACGTGAAGCTGGCCGAGATAACCAAGGCCCTGGCCAGCTGGCTGGAGAGTGAGCACGGCCTGCCTGCGCGGGATTTGGCCTATTACGTGGAGCACGGCGGGGTGTTCCTGAAGGACGCGGCCTCGCTGGCCGGCCTGGGCGTGGTGGGGCGCAACAACCTGTTCCTGAGCCGTGAGCTGGGCCCCTGGGTGCGGCTGCGCGGCGTGGGGGTTGAGGCCAAGCTGGAGCCGGGCCGGCCCCTGGCCTGGGACCCCTGCGAGGAGTGCCCCGCGCCCTGCCGCGAGGCCTGCCCCCAAGGAGCCCTGGACGGGTACGATCCTCCCTGGCCCGAGGGCGCGCCCGCTCCACTTCCCGGCCGGGACGGTGGCTACCGCCGCGAGGTCTGCAACCAGCAGATGAAAGCCGACCTGGCCGCGGGCCAAGAGATCACAGTGCCGGGGCGTGATCGTCCCTCCAAGCAGGTATTCTACTGCCGCCGCTGCGAGCTGGCCTGCCCGGTGGGCCGCTCGCCCGGAGCATGAAAAAGGCGCCCCCTAGCGGAGGCGCCCTACCCTTTCCCAGGCCGCTGCTTTTTAGATCGCCCCGATGAGCCGGGCGATCACCAGCCTTTGGATCTCGCTGGTCCCCTCCCCTATGGTCAGCAGCTTATAGTCCCGGTAGAAGCGTTCCACGTCGTATTCCTGCATCAGCCCGTAGCCGCCGTGCAGCTGCACCGCCTGGTCGGTCACCCGTCCCATGACCTCCGAGGCGTAGAGCTTGGCCATGGCCGCGTGCTTGGAAAAGAACTTGTGGTTGTCGCGTAGCCAGCAGGCGTTGTAGAGCAGCAAACGGGCGGCCTCGATCTCCATGGCCATGTCGGCCAGCTTGAAGGCGTTCACCTGAAAAGAGGCCACCGGCTTGTTGAACTGCACCCGCTCCTTGGAATAGCGCAGGGCCAGCTCATAGGCCCCCTGGGCCCCGCCCACGCCCATGGCTCCGATGGACAAACGGCCGCCGTCCAGGGTTTCGAGCATCTGGTGGAAGCCCTTGCCCCGCGTGCCCAACAGGTTTTCCTTGGGCACCCGGCAATCGTCAAAGTAGAGCTCGCTGGTGTTGGAGGCGCGCCACATCATCTTGCCGTGCATCTCGCGGGCCTCGAAGCCCGGCGTGCCCAGCTCCACCAGGATGCAGCTCAGCTCGTCGCGGCCGTCCTCGCGCTTGCCGGTCTTGCACATCACGGTCACGCCCATGCTGTTGGGCGCGCTGGCGTTGGTGATGAAAATCTTGGAGCCGTTGATCACCCACTCGTCGCCGTCCAGGACAGCGGTGGTGGCGCTGTTGCCCGCGTCCGAGCCCGCGCCCGGTTCGGTGAGCCCGAAGCCCCACAGCCCCTCGCCGGTGCACAGCTTGGGCAGGTACTTCATTTTCTGCTCTTCGCTGCCGTAGTAAAAAAGGGGCGATATGCCCAGGGAATTGCCCGCGGCAATGGTGGCGGCGTGGGACCCGTCGATGCGCGCGATTTCCTCCACGGCGATGATGTAGGACACGTAGTCCATGCCCTGTCCGCCGTAGTCCTCGCTCACGATCATGCCGAACAGGCCCAACTCGCCCATGGCCCGGCAGGTGTCCAGGGAGAAGAACTCCTTCTGGTCCAGCTCCCGGGCAACGGGGGCTATCTCCTTTTCGGCGAAATCCCTCACCGTCTTGCGCAGGATATCCTGCTCCATGGATAGCTCGAAGTCCATCCTCTCCTCCGCGCTGGGGCTTACCTAATCTAAAAAATCGGCGCCCGCAACGTCAAGCGGGAGGCCCCGCTCGGAGCCTCCCGCCCGTGGCCGTCAGTCCTCGATGGGCACCCAGCACACATCCAGGATGGTGTGGGTGGGGTTGTTGGTGCGGAACTCGGCCCGAACCGGCATGCCGGTGACCGGCTTGCCCTGTTTGAGCCAGCCCTTGAAAATGGTGTCCACACCCTCGAGCTGAACGTCCACCTGCCAGTAGGGCGTCTCCATCTCAATGCCGATGCCCGCGTAATCCAGCATGGTGTAGGCGTAGATCTTGCCCACCGTGGGCGCCTCCACCCACTCGGTGCGCGCGTAGCAGTCCGGGCAGTCGGCCCGGGGGGGCAGCCAGGTGGAGTTCTCGGTGCACTCGGGATTGGTGCACTTGGTGGCCATGAGCTTGCCTTCGGTGAGCCCCTTGAAGAAGGGGGTCAGCAGGCCATAGGTGTGGTGGTGGGTTATGCTGCGGGGAAAGTCCACCACCCAGAAATCGCCGGACTCGTCGTAGATCTCGCTGGGGGTGCCGATGAACTGAGTGGCCAGAGGTCCTTCGTACGGCTTAGTCATGATTCGCCTCCTCCCTTACCAGGCCTTGCGCAGGATGCCGCAGGTTACGTGGGAGCCAACCCCGGCGTGGCTGATCCACAGGCCCTGCTTGGCGTCAGGCACCTGCAGGCTCTTCCAGTCGGCGGGCTTTTGTTTGCCGGCCCGCTGCCACCACTTGTCCTCGCCGTGGAACTTGTCGTACTTGCCCTGGATCTGCCAGAGCACCTCGGCCGCCTGCCAGATGCCGGTGGCGCCCACCGCATGCATGGTGCCCAACAGGCCGCCCGAGAGGTTGGAGGGGCACTTGCCGCCAAAGTAGGCGTCGCCGCTCTCGATGTAGTCCGGCTCCTGGCCATAGGGCCTGAGGCCGATGTCACCGTAGGTCTGGATGTCGCTGATGGTGAAGGCGTCGTGCAGCTCCACCAGGTCCAGTTCCTCCAGGGGCTCGTGAACCCCGGCCATGCGGTAGGCCAGGTAGGCCGCGAAGCGGGCGGCCAGGAAGGACTCGAAGCCGGGCCAGCGGCCGGAATCGGCCAGGAGCTCGTCATACATGCCCTCGGGCTCGTTGGGCAACAGGGGAATCTCCATGTGCCGCCGGTCGGCCACGCGCAAGGTGTGGGTGCCGCCGGCCATGAACAGCTCCACCGGGTGATCGCTGAGCTTGTAGGCCATCTCTTCGTTGCACAAGAGCACCGAGGCGCTGCCCGCGGTCATGGCGCAGCACTCCAGGAACCGGAGGGGATAGGCGCTCATGCGCGAGGCCAGCACCTCGTCCACGGTGTGGTGCCCCGGTTGCTGGGCGTTGGGGTTGCTCATGGCGTAGCCCCGGTTCTTCACCGCCACCTTGGCCCGGGTCACCTCGGAGAGGTTGTAGGCCTCGGCGAAACGGTTGGCCATGGGCGCATAGTAGGAGCTGTAGATGCGGCCCATGCGGGTCTCGAAGTCCTTGCAGGCCGCGGTGGAGATGTAGAAGTTGCCGGTGCGCGTGTCCACCTCGTCCATGCGCTCCCAGCCGCAGACCAGCACCGTGTCGGCGTAACCGCTGGCCACGGCCATGGCCCCGTTGAGCACCGCCGCCCCGCCGGTGGCCCCGCCGGTCTTGATGCCGTTGTTCCACAAGGGGTCCAGGCCCAGGTAGTCGTGAATCTTGGCCTCGCAGAGCAGCTGGTCCTGGAAATGGTCGGCGAACTCGCCGTAGGCGCAGTACTGGATCGAGTCCTTGATCTCCTTGGGGGACATCTTCAGGTCGTTGTCCTCCAACATCATCTTGTAGCCCATCATCACCAGCTCTTCCAGCTTGTACTCCGGGAAGTACTTGCGGAAGGGGGTGCAGCCGCCGGCGACCATGAACACCCTTCGCGACCATTGGGGCACCCTGAGGTTGCCCTTGCCGAATTTGATCATGCTTGCTCTCCTCCCTCTCCTCCAAACTAAAAGTTGGCGCGGGCCGTCCTGATGACCGCCGCGCGCCCGACCCCTCCTATAAGGTCCCCACCCACAGCACCACGGCCAACTCTTGTCCGATGTTGGCTATGGCCTGGGCCTTGGGCTCGGCCCAAAAGTGGGCGGCGTCATGCTTATTCATTTGGAACACCCGGTCCCCGTGGCGCAGCTCGATCCGCCCGGCCAACACGCACAAGACCTCCTGGCCGTTCTTGATGTCCTTGCGCACGGGTAGCGACTTGCCGGGCTCGATGAACAAAACCGCGCCGTCCAGGACCTCCCGGTTTTCCGGAGGGCTCATGCGGCGGGTGACGAACCCGGTGTGGGGCATGTCCACCTCGGCCCACTCCTCGGTGCGCAAGACGAACACCCGCTCCTGGTTCTGCAAGCGGCTCAGCAGGCTGCCCACGTCCACGGACAGGGCCTGGCCAATGGACATCAAGGTCTCCACCGAGGGAGACTTGACGTTGTTCTCCACCTGGCTCAGAAAACCTTCCGAGACCCCGGCTTTTTCGGCCACTGCTTTCAGGGTGAGATTCTGCCCTTTGCGGCAGCGGCGGAGCTCATTGCCAAGATTCAATTTTTTATCCGTATATTATAGACTTAACCAGATTAACCCCTCTGGTTAATATTTACCATAGGGCAATATTAAGGCGTGGTCAAGGAAAAAGAGACTCTTTGGTGGGGTTTCGGCCCCGCGCCGGAAAGGGGCCCGGCGCGGGGCCTCGGTGCGAAATATTTTCTCACCAGGGCCCGGGCGCGCTTAATTTTTTCCCTGAGCATGCCCTGATTGGACTCGGGCCGGATTTTGCCCGTCAAGTTAATCATATGTTTTAATTGCCATAATACGTTTTATGACCAATATTTTTTTCTTTGGCACGAGCCCTGCTACTTCTGTAGGCATCCGGAACGCACCAAAACGGATACGCACTAACGGAAACCAGATACCCAAGAGTCAGCCCAAGGAGGCATAGCATGAAAAAGATGATCGTTGTTTTAGGTAGCCTGGCCCTGGTGGCTTCCCTGGCCGTGGGCGCTTGGGCCGGCCCCTGGGGTCCCGGCCCTGGTTACGGTCCCGGCAACTGCCCCGGCTACGCGGCCGGCGGCCCTGGTTACGGCCCTGGCAATGGACCTGGCCCCCAGTTGACCAAGGAAGATTTCGAAAAGATGCAGGCCAAGCGGGCCGCCTTTTTGAAGGACACCATGCAACTGCGCCAGACCATGGCCATCAAGCGCATCGAGCTGCGCACCGATTGGGCCCAGGTCAAGCCTGATGAGGCCAAGATCAAGGCCCTCCAGACCGAGATGATCGACCTGCGCGCCCAGATCGCCAAGAAGGCCACCGAGGCCGGCATGCCCGCTTATGGCCGCGGCTTTGGCCGGAGCGGCAAGGGACGCGGCTACGGCCAGGGCATGGCCTACGGTCCCCGTGGCGGCGGTTACGGCCCCCGTGGCGGCGGCTACGGCCAGGGCTCTTGCTGGCGCTAAGACCTTTCCCTCGGGTACAATCAGGGTCCGGGCCATCGGCCCGGGCCTTGATTGTCAAGGAGAGCCAATAGGATGAGCAACACCACCCCCATAGGCCGCGAGCCCAAGAGCGGGCTGCCGGTCCTGCTTTTGGCGGGGGTGCTGTTGCTGATCCTGGTGGTGATCGGCCTGACCACCACCCACCGCATGCAAAGGGCCGGCGAACTGATGCGCCACTCCCTGGTCACCCAGGGCGAGCTGGTGGTGCGCTCCCTGGAGGGGGCCACCCGCTTCGGCATGCGCCATCACATGTGGGGGGCCCGGCGCATGCAGTCGCTGGTGGAGGAGATGCTGCGCATGCCCAACCTGATCTCCCTGGCCGTGGTGGACCCGGGCAGCCAGGTCATGGCCGCGGGAGTGTCCACCCCCATGGCCAACGACGTGCGGGCCATGGCCCTGGGCGGCCTGCCCCCGGAGATGGACGCGGCCATCGACCAGCGCAAGGTGGTCACCCGCTTTTTGGACAAGGAGCTGGTGGTGGGGCGTCCCTTCGAGCCCCTGGCCCCCTACCGCCGTCCCGGCGGCAGACTGCCTCCCTGGGCCAAGGAGCACGATGACCAGATGCGCCGCATGATGAGCCCGGGCATGAACATGATGGGCATGCCCGCGCCCAACCCCAAGCCCGGCTACGTGCTGGTGCGCCTGTCCACCAAGCGCATCCTCACGGCCCAGCAGCGCGACCTGACCAGCTCCCTGTTCTTGGCCGGGGTGGTGTTTCTCTCGGCCGGCATGGTGGCCGCTTTCATGTTCCTTTTGGCCCGCCGCCGCCAGCGGGAGCTCAGCCGCCTGCGCGAGGAGGTGGCGGCCAACCAGCATTTGGCTGCGGTGGGCCGCTTGGCCGGCTCGGTGGCCCACGAGGTCCGCAATCCCCTTTCCGCCCTGCGCGGGCTGGTGCAGTTTTTGGCCAAGGGCCAGGAGCCGGGCAGCCGCCAGGCCCAATGCGCCCATACCGCCGTGGCCGAGGTGGACCGTTTGGAACGGGTGGTCTCGGGCCTGTTGGACTACACCCGGCCCCGGCCGCCCCGCCTGATCCCCCTGGACCTGGGCGAGAGCATCGAGGGCACCATCCGCCTGCTGGCCGACGAGCCCCGCGCCCAGGGGGTGGAGATCGCCAGCCAGGCCGCCCCAGACCTGCCCGAGGTCTCGGCCGACCCGGACCAGGTGCGCCAAATACTCATGAACCTGATCCTCAACGCCCTGGAGGCCAACAACGGTCAGGGGCAAGTGCTGGTCAGCGCGGCGCGGCGCGGCAATGCGGTGGAGCTGAGCGTGGCCGACCAGGGCCCCGGCCTGCCGCCCGGCCAAGAGGATGAGCTCTTCGATCCCTTCTTCAGCACCAAGGAACGGGGCACCGGGCTGGGCCTGGCCATCGCCAGCCGCCTGGCCACCGGCCTGGGCGGCGGCCTGGGCGCGGCCAACCGGCCCGAAGGCGGCGCCTCCTTCACCCTCACCCTGCCCTGTTCAGAGGCCAAGTCATGAAAGAGCAATCCCTGATCCTGGTGGTGGACGACGAGGCGGCCCACCGCCTTATGCTCACCGCCCATTTGGAAGAGTCCGGCTACCGGGTAATGGAGGCGGCCGACGGCGGGGCGGCCACGGCCGCGGTGGAGGCCGAGCCGGTGGATCTGGTGCTCATGGACCTGGTGATGCCCCGGGTGGGGGGCATGGAGGCCCTGGGCCGCATCAAGGGGGCCCATCCCGAGCTGCCGGTGATGATGATGACCGCCTACGGCTCCATCGACAGTGCGGTGGAGGCGCTCAAGATCGGGGCCGAGGACTACCTGACCAAGCCCCTGGACGTGGACGAGGTGCTCATAAAGATCGCGCGCCAGCTCAAGGCGGCCCGCTTGGCCGCCCAGGTGGCCTCCCAGGCCGAGCGCCTGGGCGAGCGCTTCGACTTCTCGGCCCTGGTGGGCGAGAGCCCGCCCATGCGGCGGCTCAAGGAGACCCTGGCCCTGGTGGCGCCCACCCAGGCCACGGTGCTCATCACCGGCGAGAGCGGCACCGGCAAGGAGGTGGTGGCCCAGATACTGCACCAGAACTCCCCCCGCGCCGAGGGGCCGCTGATCAAGGTCAACTGCGCGGCCCTGCCGGAGAACCTTTTGGAGAGCGAGCTGTTCGGCCACGAAAAGGGGGCCTTCACCGGAGCCACCAGCCGCCGCCAAGGCCGTTTGGCCGCAGCCGACGGGGGCACCCTGTTCCTGGACGAGATCGGCGAGATGACCCCGGCCTTGCAGGCCAAGCTGCTCAGAGCCCTGCAAGAGGGCGAGTACTCCCCGGTGGGCAGCGACAAGACCTTTCACGCCGACGCCCGGGTCATCGCGGCCACCAACCGCGATCTGGCCGCCGCGGTGAACGAGGGGGCCTTTCGCGAGGACCTCTATTACCGCCTGAACGTGGTCAACCTGCCCATGCCTCCCCTGCGCGAGCGGGGCGAGGACGTGCTGCTGTTGGCCGAGCTGTTTCTGCGCAGTTTTGCCCAGCAGAACCAGCGCGAGATCAAGGGGTTCAGCCCCACTTCCCGCACCCGGCTGATGTCCTACGCCTGGCCGGGCAATGTGCGCGAGCTGATCAACGGGGTGGAGCGGGCGGTGATCCTGTCCCAGGGGGTTCAGGTGGAACCGGACGATCTGCTCCTGGGCGACAAGGTCCCCGCGTCCGGGGCGGGCGACAGCCTGCACGCGGGCATGACCATCCGCGAGGCCGAGCGCCTGCTCATCGAAAAGACCCTGGCCGCCACCGAGGGCAACCGCACCCGGGCGGCCGAGATGCTGGGCATAACCCGCAAAACCCTGCAAAACAAGATCAAGGAATACGGTCTGCCCCCGGCCTAAGGGTCACCCATAGCCGAGAATCTCCTTGCCTGGCGTCTGCCTGGCTTCTATACTGATCCAATAGTTCAGTGATTATGCCCACGTAGTCATCATGTTCAGGGCCACCCATGGTGACAGAAAGGATGGGCGTGCCCTCGCTCAAGTCCATACTGTTATTGGGGCTGCCCCCCGCCCTGCAGCAAGAGCTGCGCGAACGGCTGAGCCGGGATGGCAAAAAGCCCGTCTTCAGCACCGCCTTTAACCAGGATGAACTTGACCGCGCCCTGAACCCGCCTCCCCAATTGATCATAGCTTTGACCGATGGTTCCCCGGGAGCCAGGGAGGCCCTGGCCTATTTGGAACGGCACATGCTGGTGTCGCCGCTGGTGGTGCTGGATCCCCGGCCCAGTTCGGAGGCCATGGCCGAGCTGCTCCAAAAAGGCGCGGCCGACTATTTGGGCCTCAATCAACTGGACAACCTGGAGGCGGCCGCGGTCAAGGCCCTGAACCGGCGCACCTCCCGGCAGCACCTGCTCGACACCAGCGAAGGCCGCTACCGCCTGCTGGTGGAAACCATGCGCGACGGCATGATGGCCGTGGACGCCGAGCTTAGCATCAGCTTTGTCAATCCCGCCCTTTGCCGCATGCTGGGCTATCAAGAGCAAGAGCTGGTGGGGCTGAACCTTTACCCCCTGTTCCAGGGGCCCAACCGCGAAATTCTCACTAAGGAGATAGCCCAGCGCCAACAGGGGCAAGCCTCTTCCTATGAGATCGAGGTGACCACCAGGGACGGCAGCCAACTGCTCGTCTTCATATCCGCCTCTCCCCTGCTGGACGTGGACGGCTCGTTCCTGGGGTCCATGGCCGTGTACACCGATCAGAGCGAACTGCGCATGGCCGAGGCCGAGGTTCGCAAGGCGGCCGAGGAATGGCGGCAGTGTTTCAACTCCCTGGAGGACCTGGTGGTGGTCATAGATCGTCACTACCGGGTGCAGCGCTGCAACAAGGCCATGCGCGAGTATTTGGGCAAGCCGTACAGCCAGATAGTGGGCCAGCCCTGCTACCGCTTGCTGCATGGCTGCGACACCCCGCCGTCGGAATGTTTGCACCAAAGAATGCAAGTCAACGGCAAGGTGCAGACCATGGATTACCGCGATTCTCAGGGGCGCCTTTTCGTGGTTAGCGCCTCGCCCATCACCGACGAACAGGGAGATATCCTGGGCACGGTGCACCTCTACAAGGACGTTACCGAGCACCGCCTCCAGGAACAGGAGCGGGTGGAGCTGCTCCTGGAGCTCGCCAAGGGGCTGGAGGCCACCACCATGGCCCTGACCAACATGGTCGACAGCCGCGACCCCTACACCTCGGGTCACAGCCAGCGGGTGGCCGAGCTGGTGGTGATGGTGGGCTCCCACTTGGGCTTTTCCGAGGACGAGCTTACCGGTCTGAAGTTCTGCGGCCTGCTGCACGACATCGGCAAGGGGGCCATTCCCCTGGACATCCTAAACAAGCCCGGCCCGCTCACCGAGCACGAGCGGGGCATAATCAACGATCATCCATCCACGGCCTATCGCATCCTGGAGAGCATCTCCTTCCCCTGGCCGGTGGCCCAGGTGGTCTACGAGCACCACGAGCGCCTGGACGGCTCGGGCTATCCCCAGGGCATCAAGGGCAAGGAAATCCATCCCTGGGCCCGCCTGCTGGCCGTGTGCGACGTGGTGGAGGCCATGACCAGCCACCGCCCCTACCGCCCGGCCCACGGCATGCGCGACGCCTTCCAGGTTTTGGAAGAGGGCTCGGGCGACAAGTTCGACCCCGAGCTGGTGCAAGCGGCCCTGGCCAGCTTGAGCGTCAACGACCGCCGGGTGACGGTGATCGACGACGACCCCGGAGTGCTGGACGTTTATTGCAGCTTCCTCCAGCGGGGCAACTACGAGATCACCCCTTACAACGACCCGGTGCGGGCGGTCGAGGAATTCGCCCAGAATCCCACCCCTATCCTGGTCACGGACCTGAAGATGCCGGGCAAGAGCGGGCTGGAGGTTTTGCAGGAGGTCAAGAAGGCGCATCCGGACACCGAGGTGATCGTGGTCACCGGCCACGGCGACAAGGACAGTGTGGTGGCGGCCATGCGCATGGGCGCTTCGGATTTTCTGGAGAAACCGGTGCAGATGGCGGAGCTGCAAAAGGCGGTGGATCGGGCCCGGAAGCGCTTTAACAAAGGCTCCTAGGCTTTTTTACTATCCCCCAAACAAATCCATTTGCCAGGCGCGCCGCCTGGCCTTTATTTTGGCGCGGCTGTAGGCGCCCGGCTCCAGCTCGCCCAGAAAGGGCGAAGCCGCCCGCGGCCCGCTTTCGCCGAACAGCGAGCGCCCCTTGGCCCGGCTGAGGAACAGCCGCTCCCGCGCCCGGGTCATGCCCACATACACAAGCCGCCGCTCCTCGCTGGGGTCCGAGGCCTCGCCGCTGGGCGGCTCATAGGGCAAAAGCCCCTGCTCCAGGCCCACCAGAAACACCGCCTTGAACTCCAGGCCCTTGGCCGCGTGCAGGGTAAGCAGGCTCACCCGCTGGGCCTTGAAATCCAGGGGATCGGTTTCGCCCAGGGGCTCGCTGCCCGCCACCTGGAAAGGGACGCCCGCCTTGGCCAAAGCCTCGGCCAGGGGCGCGGCCTGGGCGTGGATGCGGTAGAGCACCGCGATGTCGCGGGGGGCCAGGCCCTCGCCGCCCTGGCCCGCCTCCACCTGGCGCGAGTCCAGACCGCCGCTTAGCTCCACGATGCGCTCGGCCACCCAGGCCGCCTCGGCCCGGGGGCTGGCCAGCTCGGCCAAGAGCGGCGGTTCGCCCTCCCGGTCCAGGGCCTTGAGCGCCAAGCGACCGGGGTCCGGGTCCCTGGCCATGAGCCCGGTTGCCGCGCCCAAGATGGGGCCGGCGTTGCGAAAATTGGCGGTGAGTCCCAGGAGCCGTGCGCCTGGGAAGTCTTGGCTGAAACGCAAGAAATTTTCCCGCTCCGCCCCCCGGAAACCGTATATGGCCTGGTCCGGGTCGCCGATGGCCGCCAGGCAGGCCCCGTCCTTGACCAGCCATTGCAACAGCTCCACCTGGGCGGGGTTGGAGTCCTGGTACTCGTCCACCAGGACGTGGTCCCAGCGCGCGGCCCAGGCGGCGGCCAGGGTCTGGTCCCCGCGCAGGGCCCGCGCCGCGCCGGGCACCAGGTCGTCCAGGTCCAAGAGCCCGGCCCGATCCATGGCCTCCTGGTAGGCCCGGAACAGGGGCTTGAGCTCGGACGACGGTTTGGGCTCCACCGCCTGCTTTAGGCGGGTCAGGCCCAGCTCGGCCTGTCCGGGACGCCAACCCAGGGCCTTGGCCAGCTCCTTGACCAGGGCGGCGCGCTCCTCGTGGCCCATGAGCCGGGGCGGTCCGCCCAGGCCCCCGGCCAGCACCTCGCGGCCCAGGGCGTGGAAGGTGCTCACCTTTACCCCGGCCGCCGAGGGATGCTCCGAGGCCAGGCGCCCGACCAGCTCGCCGGCCGCCTTGCGGGTGAAGGTGATCAAAAGCACCCGCCCGGGCGCGGCGCCTTGTTCCACCAGGGCGGCCGCCCGCTGCACCAGCACCCGGGTCTTGCCCGCGCCGGGCCCGGCCCGCACGATGAGCGGCGCGCCCCGGTGCTCCACCGCGGCGCGTTGCTCCCCGCTCAGGCCCTCGCTTGATGGAACCAGGGGAACCAGCAAGGGCGCGGGGGCCTCAGGCTGGGTCAGGACTTTTTTTTTAGGCTTACGGGGCTTGGCCGGGGTGTCGCGCCACAGGGAGCCCTGGCCTTTCAGCCGGGCCCGCTCCTCGGGGCTGAACAGCTTGACCACCCCGAACTGGCCGTCAAAGCCGCCCTCCAGCACCACCCGGCCGGAGCGCATGCGGCCCACCGCCTCGGACAGCACCGGGCCGCCCACCCGCTCCAGCTCATCCAGGGGAGCGCTCCGCAGCACATGCAGCTCCGGGCCCAGTTCGTCCAGGAGCTGGTCCACGGCCTTGCGAACCCCCTTGGTGGCCGGGCCGCGCTGCAAGACCTCGCCCACCACCTCGTCCAGGGGCACGATGGACTCGAAGTCCCGCGCCTTGGGAGGCCGGAAGCCCTCGGGACGGTCGGCCAGGTCCTCCACCCGGCTGAGCACCCCCACGGTCAGGGGCTTGCCGCACACCGGGCAGCGGCCCCCCAGGGAGCGGGTCTCGCCGGGCTCCAGGCACACCCCGCACTTGCGGTGGCCGTCCAGATGATACTTGCCCTCGTGGGGAAAGAACTCCAGGGTGCCGGCCAGGCCCTCGGCCTCCGCACCGCTCAGGGCCCGGGCCAGGGCCGGATAGGTGGGCTCGCAGGTCAAGAGGTTGGCCTCGCGGGCCAGCTTGGCCGGACTGTGGGCGTCGGAGTTGCTCACCAGCACCATGTTGTCCAGGGCGCTGAGCCGCCAGTTCATGGGCGGGTCCGAGGACAGCCCGGTCTCCACGGCGGTGATGTGGCCCGCCAGGTCGCCGAAGCACTCCTCCATGGAGTCGAAGCCGCTCTTGGAACCGAAGAGGCTGAACCAGGGGGTCCACACGTGGGCCGGGATGAAGACCACCGAGGGCTCCACCTCCAGGCACAGCTCCAGCAGGTCATGGGTGTCCAGGCCCAGGATGGGGCGGCCGTCGCTGGTTATGTTGCCCAGCTTGTCCAAACGGGCGTTCAGCCGGGCGGCGGCCTCCAGATCGGGCATGAGGATGAGGGAGTGGACCTTGCGGGTGGCTCCGTGGCGCTTGTAGATGGTGGATATCTCGCCGGAGAGCAGAAAGCGCACCTCGCGGGCGCAGGCCGCGGGCACCTGGTCCTGGAGCTCGCGGCACAGCTCCGGAGCCAGGGCATAGGCCCCGTCGCCGGTCTCCAGCAGCTTCTGGCCCAGCTCCTCCAGCCAGGCGGGATGGGTGAAGTCGCCCGCGCCCAGCAGGTCGATGCCCTTGCGCTGGGCCGCCAGCCACAGATTCTCCGGGTTCAGGCTCTTGGCCGTGGCCCGGGAAAAGCGTGAGTGTATGTGCAGGTCCGCCACGAGCATCTGGTCAAGGTAGCGCGAGGCCGCCCGGGACGCAAGGGTCATTGAAAGGTAACTTTGTACGGCTATCGCCGCCCTTGTGTCGAATACCGGACAGTGATAAGATGAGCCGACTTTTATCCGAGAGGCGTCATGACCCAGGAACCCCTATGGACCCGCTGCCTGCACCTGAGCGGAGGCACCTGCCCGGAACTGGCCCGCCAGGGCCGCGAGCTGGGCGGCCAGGCCGACTCCTGGTCCGAGATGAACCAGGACCTGGCCCTGGAGCGCTTGGGCCGGGTGTGTCCGGGCTGCGCCCTGCGTCCGGATGCGGAGGATAAAGCATGAGCGGCATCGCCCTGCCCCGGGTCAAGCCCCATGCCCGGGTGTTGGTGGTGGAGGACGAGCCCGATTCGGCCGCCCTGTTCAGCACCCTGATGGAGTCCGAGGGCCACGCCGCGGTGCAGGCCATGAGCGGCGAGGCCGCCCTGGAACACCTGCGCGAGGACGGCGATTTCGACTTGGTCCTGCTGGACCTGGTGCTGCCCGGCCTGTCCGGCTGGGAGGTGCTGGAGTACATAAAGCAGGACGGCAAGCTGCGCTACGTGCCGGTGGTGGTGCTCTCGGCCCTGGGCGACAAGAGCACCATCCTCAAGGCCCTGGAGATGGGGGCCGAGGACTTCCTGACCAAGCCGGTGGACGTGGAGCGCATGATCTCCCGGGTGCGGGTTATGCTGCGCATCCGCAGCCTGTACGAAGACCTGATCCACGAGCGCTCCGGCCGCCAGCAGGCCCAGCGCAGCCTGGAGATGCGGCGCTACCTCAGCCAGGTCATGGGCGGCTCGTCCCAGGTTCAGTCATTGGCCGACGTGCTGGAAAACGTGGTGGACACCGACACCACGGTGCTTTTGGAGGGCGAGTCGGGCACCGGCAAGGGCCTCCTGGCCGAAACGGTGCACCGCTTTTCCAGCCGCCAAAAAGGCCCCATGGTGGTGGTCAACTGCTCGGCCTATCCCGAGACCCTGCTCTCCTCGGAGCTGTTCGGCCACGAGAAAGGCGCCTTCACCGGCGCCATCCGGCGCAAGGCGGGCCGCTTCGAGCTGGCCGACAACGGCACCATCTTCCTGGACGAGATCGCCGAGATCAGCCCCCTGACCCAGCTGGCCCTGCTCCGGGTCATCCAGGACCGCCAGTTCGAGCGGGTGGGCGGCGAAAAGACCCTGACCGTGGACGTGCGGGTGGTGGCGGCCACCAACAAGCCCCTGGCCGAGATGGTGGCCCAGGGCCGTTTTCGCGAGGACCTTTTCTACCGCCTCAACGTGGTGCGCCTGGAGGTGCCCTCCCTGCGCCAGCGCCCGGAAGACATCCCCTTTTTGGCCCACATCTTTCTTTCGGCTCAGGCCGAGCGCCTGGGCAAGGCCATCTTCGGCTTCGAGCGCGAGGCCCTGGCCCGGCTCATGGGCTACGCCTGGCCGGGCAATGTGCGCGAGCTGCGCAACGTGGTGGAGCACGCCGCCCTGATGTGCCGGGAGGACGTGGTGTGCATGGCCAACCTGCCTCCCCGCCTGGCCGGCGAGGCGTCCCAGGGGCAGGCCGTGGCCCAGCCGGTGGGCCGCCTGTGGGACCAGGAGCGGGAGATGATCGCCTCCACCCTGGAGCGGGTGAACTGGAACAAATACCGCGCCGCCCAGGTGCTGGGCATCGCCCGCTCCACCCTCTACGGCAAGATCAAGAAGTACGGCCTGGTGGAGCCCGAGGCCGATAGCGGCCAGGCGGCGCCGGAGGCCGAGATGCAGGCCTGATCTGAAGCGGCGCAGGCCGGTAGAGCGTAGCGAAACCCGACAATCCAAAAGAGAAATATGGTTTTGAAAAAAGGACGCCAGGGGAGCCCTCGTCCGCCGTTGCGAGTGCCCTGAGGTGTCGGGAGGTGGTGGTTGTTACCATCACCGGGCGGCTTTCCTTGCCGCGAGGTCTGACCACACCCAAGCGGCCTTTTCTTTTTTACCGGCCTCTTAATTTTGCCGCGAATCAATGGAATGGGATTGTTGAGTTTCGGGGGTGACGCCCCTCTACCCAACCTAGGCTATTTTTTTGATTATCCAGCAATCGTGTAGACCGGGTAGAGCGCAGCGAAACCCGACAATCCCCTAGTACACCTCGCCACCCTGCAAACAGGGCTCAACCCCATCGGGCATGGGCACCTGCATGATGTTCAGGCTCAGGGCCACCAGGCAGTAGTAGCCGATCAAAACGGTGAGCTCCATCACCCCCTGGCGCCCCAGCAAATCCTGGCACAGCTCAAAGGCGCTGTCTTCCACCTGGCCTTTTTCCAGGGCCTGGCGGCAAAAGGCATACACCGCGGCCTCGCCGTCGTGGGCGAAAACCGGCTCCTGCTTGTGGTTCAGGGCCTTGATGACCTGATCGGGCAGGCCGGCCTTGCGGGCGAAGGGCTCGTGAATGGACCATTCGGCCGAGCAGTCATAGTGGCGGGCGGTGATCAGGATGGCCAGCTCGCTGAGGCGGGGCTCCAGGCTGGTGTGCTGGCGCACAAAGGCCCCCAGGTCCGAGGCCCTCTGGGCCAGACCCGGCGAGATCAGCCAGGCATTGAAGGGCCCGGCCGGGCTGGGCCGCGATCCGCAGATCCCGGACCACACCTCAGCCTGTTCCAAAGTCATTTCCTGGGGCGTTATTTCCTTAAAGCGATTTATCAATTTAATCACCTATCATTTTGTTGTTAATAGTTTTTTAGTGGACAGTACACATCCATCCGCCGCCGGACATGGCATCCGGCAAGCGAGAGCCCGAGGCGTATCCGAAACTGCCTCTAGGCCCGGGCGCAGGCGGTAACACCGCATGTCAATGGCTGGCGAAGCCGGGCTAATCCTTGTCCTTGCCGGACAGATCCTTGACCACCTGGCGCATGCGCTCCAGTTCGGCCTCGGCCAGGTGATTCAGGGTGCCTTCCGGGAACTTGCCGTCCTCGCCGCGCTCGCCGGCGGGCATGCCGGTGAACAGCTCCATGGCCTGGTCCACCGTCTCCACCGTGTAGACCGCGAACTTGCCTTCCGAGGCTGCGGCCACCACGTCCGGATGCAGCATGAGGTTCTTTAAGTTGGAGGCCGGGATCACCACTCCCTGCTGGCCGGTGAGGCCCCTCTCCTCGCACAGCCGGAAGAAACCCTCCACCTTCAGGTTGACCCCGCCGATAGCCTGGGCCGCGCCGTGCTGGTCCATGGACCCGGTGATGGCCAAATCCTGGCGCAGGGGCACGTTGGCCAGCTGAGACATCAGGGCCAGCACCTCGGCCAGGGAGGCCGAATCGCCGTCGATCATGCCGTAGCTCTGCTCGAACACCAGGCTGGCGGTGAGGGTCAGGGGCCCGAAGCGGGCGAAGCGCTCACGCAGGAATCCGGCGATGATCAGCACCCCCTTGTTGTGGAAGGGGCCCGACAGGTCGGCCTCGCGGTCGATGTTGGTCACCCCGTCCTTGCCCAGGCCCACGCTGGCCGATATGCGGCTGGGCTTGCCAAAGGCGTAGTCGCCCAGGTCGTATACCGCCAGGCCGTTTACCTGGCCCAAAGCCTCGCCGTCGCTGGCCACCTTTATAAAGCCCCGGGTCACCGCTTCTTGCAGGCGCTCCTGCATCATGGAGCCCCGGCGGCGCCGGGCGGCGATGGCCGAGTCCACGTCCTGGCCGCGTAGCTTGTCCGAGCCCGCCTTATGGGCGTGGTAGTTGCTCTCCTTTAGCAGGTCTTCCAGGTCGGCCAGGCGCAGGGTGAGCCGCTCCCGGTCGCCGGCCATCTCGGCCGCGCGCTCGATGAGCCGGGCCACCGCGCCGCGGTGCAGGGGCAACAGCTCCTTTTTGTGTGCGATCTGGCACAGATGGCTGATGAAGCCGGACACCTCCTCGGAATCCCATTCCATGTGCTCGGACATCTGGGCCCGCACCTTGAACAGCTTGGGGAACACCTGGTCGTGCACATAGAGCAGGTGATAGAGCTGGCTGTCGCCCACCAGCACCACCTTCAGATCCAGGGGTATGGGCTGGGGCCGCAGGGTGCGGGTGATCATGTAGCCCAACTGCTCCATGACGTCTTCCATCTTCACCTGGCGATCCCGCAGGGCCCGCTTGAGCCCCTCCCAGGGCAGCCAATAGCGCAGCAGGTCCAGGGCGGGCAGCACCAGATAGCCGCCGTTGGCCTGGTGAATGGCCCCTGGCTTGAGCAGGGTGAAGTCGGTCAACAGGGCCCCGAACTGGGCCTGGCGCTCAATGCGCCCGAAAAGGTTGGGATAGGTGGGGTTGTGCTCCACCACCACCGGCGCGCCCTTGGTCTCGGAGTTGTCCACGAACACGTTGACCTCGTACTCCCGGAAGTTGGGCTCCTCGCTGGGCACCGGGAAGGGCAAGGAAGGCTGCTCCTTTTTCTTGAAGCGCTCGTAAGTGGTGATCAGGTCGTGCTGCAGGGCCTCCAGGTAATTCAGCACCGCCTGGTTGTCCTGGTAATCGTCCCGAAGCTCCTTGAGCAGGTAGCCCACCGCGTTCAGGACCATCTCCTGGTCCATCTTGCTCAGGGCCTCTTGCAGCTCCTTTTCCAGAGCCCCCACCGCCCTGAGGGCCTCGGTGACCTTGGACTGGATGACATCGCTCCTGGCGCGCAGCTTTTCGCGCTCCTCGTCGCTCATATCCCGGATGGCGCTCTCGGGCAGGGGCTCGCCGTCCTCGCCCATGGGCGAGGCCATGATCCCGGTGGGCTCGAACTTGAGCACGTAGCCCTCTTCCCGGGCCTCGCTGTCCAGTTGGGCGAAGATGTCCGAGCGCTTGCGCTTGAACTCGCCGGTCATGCCCTCCTTGCGCCGGGCGTAGTCTTCTCCCTCGAAAATCTCGGGGATGGTTATCTTGAGGTTGGCCACCAGCTCTTTCATCTGGGAGGCCAGGCGCTTGCCCCCGCCCGGCGGCAGGCTCAGGGCCTTGGGCTCGTCGGGGTCGGCGAAGTTGTGCACATAGACCCAGTCCGGCGGTGGCGGCTGGTCGGCGGCCAGCTTGTTCAGGAAGGTGGTCACCAGATGGGTCTTGCCGGTGCGCTGGGGACCGGCCACGTACACGTGGAAGTCCATGTCCGGCATGGTCAGGCCAAATTCCAGGGCCTCCTTGGCCCGGGCCTGGCCCAGCACCGACTCCAGGCAGTCGGGGGCGTTGTCGCTGATATCGAAGGGAACCTCGGCGGGGTCGAAAACCCGCCGCAAATCCGCGGGGTCCAGGGGAGAGAGAAAGGCCGAAGGCATGGCGGTCTCCTGCTGCGGTTCAAAACTGATGGTGGAACGCGTATTGGCAACAGGATAGCACAGCCGGGGGGCTCCGGCGGATCAAGGAAAGGAGGATGTCAGCAGACGCCGGCCGCTCCGCCCCACAGGGCCTTGCCGCGCATGGAGCGCAGGCGCTCCACCAGACCGCTCACGTCCGAGGACTTGGGGATGACCGCCATGCCCTTGATGGACGGCAGACGGCAGGCCCGGGAGGCCAGAAGCACCACCCCGCCGCTGTGCACCTGCCGGAGATGCTCCATCCAATGCTCCAGGCGGCTGCCCATGGTATCCAGGTCGGTGACCAGCACGTGGGCGGGATCGCCCTGCATGATCTCCAGGGCGCCGCGCAGATCGCGGCTCACCCGCACCCCGAATCCGGCGTCTTCCAACTCCTCGCGATACAGCCGGGCCAAGCTGGCATCGCGCTCTACTAATAGGACTCTCATCAGCTTTATCTCACCATAACCTTGGAGCTGGTTCTCGCGTGGCGTGCCCCGTCGGACCACCGCCACCTTACCGTTGGATACTTGCAATATAAACGCCAAGCAGCGGGGGTAGCCTTATCAGGAACTTAGCCTCGGCCAGCCCGAATAAATTGACCGGAATCCGACATATGGTTGAAGACACGAGGCCACGGTCGACCAAAGACCCTTAAATTACCAGCGACCAAGTATTGTTCGGAATTCGTCATGTGTAGCGTATCAGACATACCAAAACAGGCCTTCACACGCCTGGCCAGCCAGGCCAGTTCCCGCTCCGGGTCGTCATCAAATTGCCTTGTATTTCTATGTGCCCGTTTTTACTTGCAAACCATCACATAAAATTCTTCGGGACTGATTGGCGATTTTTTGGCACCTGTTTTGCTTAATTGGAGAGTGATTCTTAACGGCACCTATACCAATGGAGTTTCCCAATGAGGCGCATGAGGAGAACCCGCAAGCAGAAGCCGTTCATCCCCACCATTGATACCGAGGCCTGGCTCGCCGACAATCCGGGCGTCATGATCGAGTGCCCTGGACAGCCTGGCAAACTCCGCCTGACCAAAGAAGCCTGCGCCCGTCGTCATATGGCGGCCAACGAGCCCCGCTGGGCCAAAATCGGTGCGGAGCCTTTCCATATCTTTGTTTTCAAGATGAACCTGGTCCCCTGCCGGGAGTGCGAGATCGGCGCCCAAAACGCCAAGGAGCTCAATCTCGAGGCCGAGGCCGAGGCCGCTTAAGCCATCTTCCTCCAAGCGGTGGGCGATTCATCCCCCGTCCACCCCGAACCCGCGCCGCCAGGCGCGGGTTTTTTATTGCCAAGGCAAGGGCTTGTCAGTGTGGGCCCCAGCCATTAGAATTGCGGGGCCATGATCCCAGCCCGGAGTTGAAAGATGCCCCGCACCCTGACCCAAAAGATCATCGACGAGCATCTGGTACAAGGCGTCTTCGCCTCTGGCCAGGAGATCGCCCTTACCATCGACCAGACCCTGACCCAGGACGCCACCGGCACCCTGGCCGCCCTGGAGTTCGAGGCCTTGGGCCTGGAGCGGGTGCGCACCGAACTGAGCGTGTCCTACGTGGACCACAACATCCTGCAGGCCGATTTCAAGAACCCGGACGACCACCGCTTCCTGCGCTCTTTCGCGGCCCGCTACGGCCTGTGGTACTCCCCGCCGGGCAACGGCATCTGCCACCAGCTCCATCTGCTGCACTTCGGCCGGCCCGGAGCCACCCTTTTAGGCTCGGACTCCCACACCCCGCACGGCGGGGGCCTGGGCATGCTGGCCATGGGGGCCGGCGGCCTGGACGTGGCCGCGGCCATGGCCGGAGCGCCCTTCTCCCTGCCCTGCCCCAAGGTGTTGGGCGTGGAGCTGACCGGCCGGCTCTCCCCCTGGGTGGGGGCCAAGGACGTGATCCTGGAGCTCTTGAAGCGGCTCAGCGTAAAGGGCGGGGTGGGCTACGTGCTGGAGTACTTCGGGCCCGACGTGGCCACCCTTAGCGTGTACGAGCGGGCGGCCATCACCAACATGGGGGCCGAGCTGGGGGCCACCACCAGCATCTTCCCCAGCGACGACAACACCCGCGCCTTTTTGGCCGACCAGGACCGCGCGGAGGTGTATCAGCCCTTGACCGCGGACCAGGGCTGCGCCTACGACGCGGTGGAGCGCATCGACCTGGAAGCCCTGGAGCCCCTGGCCGCCTGCCCCTCCAGCCCGGATGCGGTGCGCCCGGTGAGTGAGCTGGGCGGCGTGGCCGTGGAGCAGGTGCTGGTGGGCTCCTGCGGCGGAGGCAGCTACCACGACCTGATGATCCTGGCCGGGGCGCTCAAGGGCAAGAAGCTGGCCCCGGGCGTAACCCTGGGCATCAACCCCGGGGCGCGCCAGGCCCTGGCCCAGATCGCGGCCAACGGCGCGCTAAACGATCTTTTGGAGGCCGGGGTGCGCCTTCACCAATCCGGCTGCTTGGGCTGCATCGGCATGAGCCAGGCCCCGGCCACCGGCGTGGCCAGCCTGCGCACCTTCCCGCGCAACTTCCCGGGCCGCTCGGGCACCAAGGACGACCAGGTGTATCTGAGCGGGCCCCAGGTGGCCGCGGCCACCGCCCTGGCAGGGCATCTTGCCGATCCCCGCGAGCTGGGCCCGGCCCCGCAGGTGCCGCCCGCGCCACCGTTGCACCCCAGCGCCTTGGCCGCCCCCCTGGACGACGGCTCGGGCGTGGAGGTGCTGCGCGGGCCCAACATCGCGCCCTTCCCCGAGCTGGACGCCCTGCCCGAAGACCTTTCCTGCACCGTGACCCTCAAGGTGGGCGACAACATCACCACCGACCACATCATGCCCGCGGGCAGCCAGATATTGCCTCTGCGCTCCAACGTTCCGGCCATCAGCCAGTTCGTGTTCGCGGACCTGGACGAGGGATTCGCCACGCGCACCCAGACCGCGGCCCCGGCAGTGGTGGTGGGCGGCGAGAACTACGGCCAGGGCTCCTCCCGGGAGCACGCCGCCCTGGGGCCGCGCTATTTGGGAGTGCGGGCCAAGATCGTCAAGAGCTTCGCGCGCATCCACAAGGCCAACCTGGTCAACTTCGGGGTGGTGCCCCTGGTGCTGGCCGACCCGGAGGATTACGAGCGTCTGGACGAAGGCCAGCTCATTCAGTTGCCTGGCCTGAAAAAGGCCCTGCTGGGCGGCGCGGAGGAGTTCGAGGCCCTGGTGGACGGCCAGCCGCTCAAGCTGATCATCCAGGCCAGCCCTCGCGAGCGGGAAATCCTGGCCCTGGGCGGACGGCTCAACTACATCAAGAGCCGGCTATAGGTACAGGTCCCGCCTCCACAGCGGCGCCGGGCATCGCCGTATTCCAGCCGCGCCTGTATCTTTCCCGGCTCGGCTGCCCACTGCTCCCAACTTTTCTTTTTGGGCCGGCCTTTCCAACTATTGCCAGCCCGCGCCACAGGTAATACAATTCCCCCAGCGGCCCGGCCCGTGCCGGGTTTTTTGCGCCCCATCGAATGACCAGGTGGTCACACGGGGCCGACCCGGTTCGCGCCTATTTTTTGCACCCGGCCATGACCAGGTGGTCATCGGCCCTTGGCACAAGGGAATGCCATGCCTTCCAGCGCCAACACCGCCCAAGCCAGCAACGCCCTGCCCTCGGCCCAGCTTCTGCCTCCCCTGGAACTGGACCGCTCCCTGATCACTGATCCGGCCCTGTTGCCCATAGCCGCCAAGCTGGCCGCCGGCCAGCGCCTGAGCTATGACGACGGCCTCACCCTGATGACCAGCCGGGATCTTTTGGGCCTGGGCGCCCTGGCTCACCCCGCCCGCCTGGCCAAGAACGGTCAGAGGGCCTATTACGTGATCAACCGCCACGTGAACTACTCCAACGTGTGCGTGAACAAGTGCGCCTTCTGCGCCTTTTGGCGCGACGAGGACCAGGAAGGGGCCTATCTGCTCGGCCCGGAGGAGGCCGCCGCCCTGGCCGCCGAGCATCCCGGCCTGGACCTGGCCGAGCTGCACGTGGTGGGCTCCTGTCATCCCGGCCTGGGCCTGGACTATTACTGCGACCTGCTCAGAGCGGTGGGCCGCGCGCGCCCCGAGGCGGGGCTCAAGGCCTTCACCGCGGTGGAGATCGACCATTTCGCCCGCCAGGAGGGCATCACCACCGGCCAGGTGCTGGACCGTCTCATCGAGGCGGGCCTGGCGGCCATGCCCGGCGGCGGGGCCGAAATTTTCAGCTCCCGGGTGCGGGCCCGGCTCTGCGCCAAAAAGGCCCCGGCCGCCCAGTGGCTCTCCATCTCCGGCCAGGCCCATGAGCGGGGCATCCCCACCAACGCCACCATGCTCTACGGCCACATCGAAACCCCGTCCGAGCGGGTGGAGCACCTTTTGGCCCTGCGCGATCAACAGGATATCAGCGGCGGGTTCAGCGCCTTCATCCCCCTGGCCTTCCACCCGGACAACACCGAGCTGAACCAGATGAACCGCACCAGCGGACTGGACGACCTCAGGGTCATCGCCGCCTCCCGCCTGCTTTTGGACAACTTCCCCCACATCAAGGCCTATTGGGTGATGCTGGGGCCCAAGCTGGCCCAGGTGGCCCTGAACTTCGGGGCCGACGACCTGGACGGCACCATCGTGGAGGAGCGCATCACCCACGCCGCGGCCGCGCCCACGGCCAAGGGACTCACCGAGGACGAACTTCGCCACATGATCCAGGCGGCCGGCTTCACCCCGGTCAGGCGCGACTGTTTTTACAACAGCCTGGAAGCGAACTGATGCCGTCCGCCGCGGCCCAGCACGGCGAACTGGACCAGGCCCTGGCCGCGGCCGAGGCGGGCCAACGCCTTGGCCCGGAGCAGGCCCTCTGCCTGTTGGAGCAGGCCGAGCTGTTGACCCTGGGCCGCCTGGCCCATGCGGCCCGCCTCAGGCACAATCCCGAGTCAATGGTGACCTACGCAGTGGACCGCAACATCAACACCACCAACGTCTGCACCTCGGGCTGCCGCTTTTGCGCCTTTTTCCGGCCTCCGGGCGATGCGGAGGGCTACGTGCTCAACCGCGAGGAACTGGGCCAGAAGATCGACGAGACCCTGGCCCTGGGCGGCACCCACATCCTGATCCAGGGCGGCCTGCACCCCGAGATCGGGGTCAAGGCCACCTGCGACACCTTCCGCTTCATCAAACAGCACCACCCCATCCACATCCACGGCCTGAGCCCGCCCGAGGTGGTGCACATGGCGGCGGTGGACGGCCTGAGCGTTTCCGAGGCCCTGGCGCACTTCAAGGAAGCCGGCCTGGGCTCCATTCCCGGCGGCGGGGCCGAGATTCTGGTGGACCGGGTGCGCGGCCTCATCGCGCCGGGCAAGTGCGGCACCGACGATTGGCTGGCGGTCATGGCCGAGGCCCACGCCCAGGGTCTGATGACCACGGCCACCATGATGTTCGGCAGCCTGGACACCCCGGCCGAGCGCATCGAGCACCTGGAGCGCCTGCGCGCCCTCCAGGACCAGAGCCTGGAGGCGGGCCAAGGGAACTTCACCGCCTTCATCCCCTGGACCTTCCAGCCGGACCACACCGCCCTGAGCCATCTGGCCCCGGCCACGGCTGTGGAGTATCTGCGCATGCTTGCCGTGGGCCGCCTGTTCCTGGACAACTTCCCCCACGTGCAGGCCTCCTGGGTCACCCAGGGCGCGGCCATCGCCCAGACCGCCCTGGCCTTTGGGGCCGACGACCTGGGCACCACCATGATCGAGGAGAACGTGGTGGCCGCCGCGGGGGTGAGCTTCCGTTTGCCCCGCGAGGCCCTGGTCAGGCTGGCCGAGGACCTGGACTACCGCGCCCAGCAGCGCGACGTGTTCTACAACCCGGTGTGAGCCTCGAAGATCATGAGAAAAGAACAAAGAGGCTGGTAAAAAGGAGAAGGCTACCGCTGTCGGTCTCTTGGCCCGGGAATTAAAACACCCCTGTCCTTGCGAGCGTAGCGAAGCACTCTCTGTAACGGGCGCCGCGCTCTCACTTCAGCTCCAGGCTCCCCAGCGGCATGACCTCACCCCGCCCCATCCCCTTCATTCCCAACCTCCCCTCCCCCAAAACCTCTTTGCCATCCCCTGCCCTGCCCGCTATAACTGCTTTCATGCCTAACGCTCCCCATACCTACACCGCCCGCTGGGTGTGGACCGGCCCCGGCGGCCTGGTCCCCGGCGCGGCCGTGACCCTGCAAGACGGCTTCATCACCGCCGTGGAGGCCCACCCCCCGCGTGGCACGGCGGTCACGGACCTGGGCGAGGGCCTGCTCCTGCCCGGCCTGGTCAATGCCCACACCCATTTGGAGCTCTCCGGCCTGGCCGGCCTGGTGCCGCCCAACGGCGACTTTGTCGACTGGCTGGAGCAGATGGTGGCCATGCGGCCCGATACTCTGCGCGTGGGCGGGGCCGAGGCCACGGCCAAGGCAGTGGCCGGCCTGGCCAGGGACGGCACCGCCCTGGTGGGCGACATCACCAACACCGGCAAGGCGGCCGCCGACCTGGCCCAGGCCGGGGTGAGCGCGGTGAGCTTTTACGAGGCCCTGGGCGCAGCCAGGGCCGAACCGCCCCAGGCAATGGCCCAGTGGCGCGGGACCCTGCTCAGCGCGGCGGCGGTGGCGGCCCATGCCCCCTACTCGGTGCCCACCGAGCGCCTGGCCGGGCTCAAGGCCCGGGCCGGGGACCTGCCCTTTTGCATGCATCTGGCCGAATCGCGGGCCGAGGTGGAGTTTCTGGCCGGCAACGGCCCGGAGGGGGAGCGCCTGGATCGCTTCCTGACCAAGCGCGGCCTGAGGCGCCAAGACCTGCACCTGGCCTCGTCCACCCCCCTGGGCCAATTGGAGGCGGCCAAGGCCCTGGACGCCTCCACCCTGCTGGTGCACGGGGTGCAGCTCACCAGCGCCGAGGCGAAGCGCATCGCCCGAGCCGGGGCCAGCCTGTGCGTGTGCCCCCGTTCCAACCTGGGGCTCACCAAGGCCATCGCGCCGGTGGAGGAGCTGCTGGCCGTGGGGGTGAACCTGGCCCTGGGCACCGACTCCCTGGCCTCGGCCCCGGACCTGTCCTTGTGGGCCGAGATGACCGCCCTGGCCCAGGCCAAGCCGAACCTCGCCCCCGAAGCCATCCTGACCATGGCCACCCAAGGCGGGGCCTCGGCCCTGGGTCAGGCGGGCTCTTTCGGCGTGTTGGCTCCGGGCGCGGCCGGGCCTCTGGCCTTCGCGCCCCTGTCTGAGCTAGGGCAAGACGAAGTCATCGCAGCAGTGGTGCGTGGCGAGCATGCGGGATCGCCGCGCAGCGTAGGTAGGGTGGTTTAAGCGATAAGACAAAGAGGTAGGGAAAGTAGCAAGGGTCTGGTTGGCGGGCTCTGGTAACGGGCCCGGCCCGGCCACGATCCGGCGCGGGCCTAAGTCATCTCCGATTCAGACGGCCCTACCCTGGCCGCAAGCCTGATGCGCACTCATAGCCGTCCCTATTTCCCAGCCGGTTTGACGGGCGCACCGTGCCTGCCAGACCGGACGGGCACCGCCGCAGCATCCAAGCCGCCACCACCCTCTCCCACCTTCTTTTCCATCCCACAAAAAACGGGCCCGCCCCATAAGGCGGACCCGTAAAGTTACTAACATATCGCTACAAGTGTCTCGCTTCTACCTGACAGCCTTGCGCCCCATCTTCGGCACAGCCAGGCGGCGGCCGACAAGGCGCCGGCGAGCGACGATCGGAGGCGTATTGATAAATACGTCGAGATTGGAGGGATGCCGGCAACGCAGTATCCCGGCGTCTGGCGAAGCCGGCCCCGCTTGCAAACTAATGCAGAATTTTACCTATGCGATCCCAGCGCACCCCGAAGCCCTGATCGGTCCAGGACCAATAGATGATAAAGGCCTTGCCCAGGATGTCGTCCCGGGGCACGAACCCGCCCCGCCCCCCGAACCAGAAGCGCGAGTCATAGGACTGGTCGCGGTTGTCGCCCATGACGAAATAGTGGTCCTGGGGCACGGTCACCGGCCCGTAGTTGTCCCGGGGCTGCACGCCGGAGGGGAGCACCACCTTGTCGGTGTATTGGCCCCATTTTTCGTCCAGCTTCTTGCCGTTGATGTACACCGCCTTGTTTTTGACCTCGATGGTCTCGCCGGGCAGGGCGATGATGCGCTTGATGAAGTCCTTGTCCTTGTCCTCGGGGAAACGGAACACCACGATGTCGCCGCGCTCCGGGTCGCCGATGGGGAGGATCACCAAGTCGCTGAAAGGCATCTTGACCCCATAGGAGGACTTGCTCACCAGCAGGTGATCGCCGATCAACAGGGTGGGCTTCATGGAGCCGGAGGGAATCTTGAAGGCCTGCACCCCCCAGGTGCGGATGATCAGGGCCAGGACCACGGCCCAGATCAGGGCTTCCAGATAATCCCGAAATACCGACTTTTTCTTTTTTTCCTGGCGGCGGCGGATGAACACGTGCAGCTCCTAGGGGTTGCGGACGCGGGTTGCTAGCCGGAAAGCATATCCCCTGGGCTACGGTGGGGCAACCCCTTATTAGGTATGCCTAATCCAGGCCCAGCAGGCGGGGCAGCAGGCTCAGGTCGTCAATGTGGGCCCAGGCCTCCAGAGAGGTGTTGTCATAAGCCACCAGGCGCGCTCCGCAGGCCTGGCACAGCCCCTCGTCGGTGGTGCTGTCGCCCACGTAGACCACCTGGTCCACGCTCAGGCCCAGCTCGTCGAGCACCTGGTGCATCATGGCCGGGTCGGGCTTGGCCGCGCCCGAGGTAAGGGGCGTGGCCACGGTGTCGAACATCTCCAGCAGGCCGAAGTGGGCCAGGCTGTCGTCGGCCGTGGCCGTGCGGTTGGTGGCCACCGCCACCCGGCAGCGGGTCCGCAAATGTTCGATGGTCTCGCGGGCGTGGGGGCACAGCCTCAGCAGCTTGAAAAAGGGGCGGCTGTCCATGGTGCGCCAATAGGCGAAGGCCCTTTCCATCTCCCGGTCCGCGTCCGGGCCCAGCAAGACCCGAAGCGAGCCCTCCATGGCCTCGCGGTGGATGATCTCGGCGTATTGCTCGGCCACCGGCTCGCGGCCCAGGTGCTCCAGGATATGGTTGTAAAAGGCGATGTTGGCCGGCAGGGAGTCGAAGATGACCCCGTCCAGGTCGAACACCACCGCCTGGAGTCCGGCCGGCGGCTGGGGGAATTGCGCAGGGTTCATGGTGTCCAAAAGCAGGCGGGGCCGCTGGGGCCCCGCCGTTGGTCTAAGTTTATCAGGCCCGTGGGCCCCGCCCGAAGGCGGCTAGTGGTCCGGGGTGTGAATGTGCCCGGCCCAGAGGTCCAGCATGGTCTTGAGGATGGTCAGGGTCAGGGTGCCCATGACCACCGAGATGATGCCGTAGAACAGGCCGAAGAAGATGATGTGGCCTATGTCCCACACCCACTCGTATGCAAATGGCAGCATGGTATCGGCTTCCTTACTTGTCGTTTAGTTCCGGCTCCTGCGGGAAGACCGGCAGGTAGCGGTAGGCCAGCATGTACACCAGCAGCCCGAAGCCCAGCACCAGCGAGGCGATGCCCCACTCCTGCCAGGAAGGCAGGTAGGAGTAGAACTTCTCAAAGGGCAGCACCGGCAGGGCCAGCGACTGGATGGTGAAGATGAAGCGGTTCAGGGCCACGCCGGTGCAGGTCATGAGCATGGCCAGGAACAGCCAGCCGTAGCTTTCGCGCACCTTCTCCTGCAGGAGCATAAGGGCGGGCAGCCAGCCGAACAGCCCCAGCTCGAACCACATGAGCCAGTAACCGTAGGGGTTGTGATACATGTCGTCCATGGTCAGGCCCATGGAAGGCAGCTTCACCCACACCCACCAGGCGGTGTCCGCGCTCTTGACCAACATGTAGCTGACCAGCAGATAGCCGCTGATCTTGCCCATGAGCATCTTCACGTTGTGGGTGGTCAGCTTGCGGCCCGATACCTTCTCGGTGATCATCACGATCATGGTGGTGAAGCTGGGACCGGCCGCGATGGCGCTCCAGATGAACAGGAAGAAGGTCCAGGGCCAGATGCCCAGTCCGCCGCGGGCCGCGAAGGGCCGGGCGTAGAGCACCCCGAACATGCCGCCCAGGGAACCCTGGTGGAAGAAGCTCAGGAAGGTGCCCGCCGCGGCGAACACGATCATGATGGTGTGCAGGTTGTGGCTCATGGTGCCGAACTCGGGCACCCGGCTGATGCGCTTGTTGTCCAGCACGGTGGGCAACAGCTCGATCGTCAGCACGATGGCGTAGGTGGTGATGCAGAACATCACCTCGGTGAGCATGGAGTGCACGTTGGCGTGCCAGAACCCGAACCACCCTCGGATGGGCTGACCGATGTCGATGCCCAGCATCAGGATGGCGCCCACGTAGCAGATGAAGCCGATCAAGACCGCCGCGTTGACGATGGGCTTGAGCTCGGTTTTGCCCACGATGTAGTTCAGGAAGCTGGTGAAGAAAGCACCGGCTCCCAGGGCGATCACCGCCAGGTCCACCACGATCCACACGCCAAAGGCGAAGTAGTCGTTCATGTTGGTCTGGTTGAGACCCAGGGCCAGGCAGAGCACCGCGCCCACCGTGAAGTAGGCCAGCAGGGTCAGGGGCAGACCCAGCCAGAGCAGGAAGATCTCCGGACGGCAGCGCTTGACTCCCTTGGGGTGCCAGGACGAATCGTCCGCGTACTTGGGTAAATCGTCAAACCATCTTCTCATTGCTGTCCTCGCCTATGCTAGTGGCCGCCGCCGGCGGCAGCCTGGGCCAACTTCTTATGGCGGGTGACGTAGTTGTCGGCCATCTTGCGGACCCACTCCCGCTTGGACATGTAATAGACCTTGGGGTCGGTGTGCAGCTTCTCCAGCAGGCGGAAGGTGTGCTCGCTGGAAATGAGCTTATGCACCTTGTGCTCCGGGTTCTGCAACTGCCCGAAGGTGATGGCCCCCGAGGGGCAGGCCTCGGTGCAGGCGGTCTGGTAATCCATCTCGCCGACCTCGCTGCCGTCCACCAGAGCCTTGTTGCGGGCCCGCTGGTAGCGCTGGTAGCAGAAGGTGCACTTCTCCACCACGCCGCGCATGCGCGGGCTCACAAAGGGGCTCAGGGCCCGGGGAGTGCCCTTGGGCCAGGGCACGTCGTACCAGTTGAAGTAGCGGGCGTGATACGGACAGGCCGCGACGCAGTACCGGCAACCGATGCAGCGGGTGGGAATCTGGCTGACGATGCCGGTTTCCTCGTCGTAGTCGGTGGCCGTGGCCGGACACACGCTCACGCAGGGGGGATGGGCCTCGGAGTCCAACAGGGGGTCTTCCTGGAAGAAGGCCTGGCCCGGGGTGCCGGCCTTGCCGCCCTGGCAGTGCATGCAGGGGCGGGGAATGAAGGCCACCTCGGTGTCGGGGAAGGACTTGCCGTTGTCGATCTGATAGACCCGCAGCCAGGTGATGGAGCGGATCTTATCGGTTTCGTCGTGCAAGACCCCGACGTTGTTTTCGCTCATGCAGGCCACCGAACAAGCCCCGCAACCGGTGCACTTGTCCAGGTCGATGACCATGCCGAACCTTATTTTTTCTTTGTTCCACATAGCTATTGCACCCCTAAACCTTCTCGACGCTGACCGCGGTCAGCTCCCAGATGGGCAGGCCGCTCATGGGATCGGAGGTCACCTTGGCCGCATTGTTGAAGTTCATGCCCTTGTCGGCCACCTGGAACCCGAAGGCCTGGTGGCCCAGGCCCACCGGGGCGAAGACCATGCCCGGAGAGGCTCCTTCGAACAGGTGCACCTTGGCGATCAGGCTGCCCGCGGTGGAGTCCACCCGGACCATGTCGCCCTCGTACAGATGCAGCTCGTGGGCCGTGGCGGGGTTCATCTCCACCACCAGCTTGTCCTTGTCCGCCAGCATGGTGTCGGGAAGCACCTTGACCATGTAGGGGGTGATGGCGTCGCCGCCCCAGGTGGTGCGCAGGCTGGGCACCGCCTGCAACAGCAGCGGCATGCCCGTGCCCAGGTCGTCGGCCGCGGCCGGGGGCTCCCAGTGCGGCAGGAAAGCCGCTTCCAGGCCTCCGGACACGCCCATGCCGGCCACCATCTGGGCCAGGGCCGTGGGGTTGCCCGCCCGGCCGGAGAGCAGCTTGAACAGACCCAGGCTGAAGAACTCGAACTTGCCGCTGGGGGTGTTGAACTGGATAGCGCCGTAGTTGGGCTTCTCCTGCACCCAGTAGCTCTGCTCGGCCAGTTTCTCGAAGTCGCCCAGGGCCTCGCTGCGCACGGCCAGGGCCTCTTCCACGTTCTTGTAGGGCAGCGCCTTGGCCGGCTTGCCGCCCAGGCGGGCGGCCACGGACAGCAGGATCTCGCCGGCGTCCTTGGCCTCGGGCACCGCCTTGATCAGCGGCAGGTGCAGGCCGTAGGAGGCCACCGGGCTGCCAAAGGGGCTCACGCTGTCGCCCCATCCCTCCAGCCAGTGGGTGGAGGGCAGGACCAGGTCGGCCACCGCGGCGCTCTCGTCCAGGAAGGGCGTGATGGCCACTACGAAGGGAGTCTGGCGGGCCAGCTTTTGCATAGTGCCCGCCGAGGGGCCGTTGTACATGAAGTTGCCGCCCACCAGCAACAGGGTGTTGATGCCGTAGGGCTTGCCCGTCAGGGCCGCCTCGGCCATGGCGTGGGGGTTGTTCTGATCCAGGCCCAGGGCCGGGTTCACCAATGGGGGAACCTTGGTGGCCAGGCTGGCCTCGCCCAGGGGCTTGAGGGGCAGTTCCCCTTGCACCAGCACGCCGCCGGGCTTGCCGATGTTGCCCTTGAGCGCGTTGAGGGCCAGGACCGCCATGAAGTCGTACATGCGGCCCGGTCCGCCGGAGGGGCCCGGCCCGCAGACCGCCACCGCCCGCTTGGCCTTGGCGAAGTCCAGGGTCAGCTTGAGCAGTTTGCTCAGCGGAACCCCGGCCATGGCCGCCACCTGCTCGCGGGGATAATTCTTGAGCACGTAGGATTTGAAACCCGGGAAGTCGCCCTCGTCCTCGAAGCCGAAGGCGGCGCCAACGGCCTGCTGATCGTAGAGGCCCTCCTGGATCATGATGGCGCACATGGCCATGGCCAACGCGCCTTCGGTCCCAGGATTACAGGCCAGCCACAGGTCCGCCTGGCTGGCGGTCACCGAGGCCCTGGGCTCGATCTGGGCCAGGTAGCCGGAGTTCTTGGGGTAGGCCCGCCAGGAGGCGAAGGCCTTGCGGGTGGCCACCGGGTTGCCGAAGTTCTCCAGCAGCGGAGTGCCGAAGGAGACCACGAAGTCGGCGTTGGCCAGGTCGAAGCCCAGGTCGGTCTGGCCCATGGTGGCCAAGCCGGCCAGGGCCAGGGTCTCTCGGGCGTCCGGCGTAAAGGCCACGTTGGGCGAACCCAGGGCGGCCATCAGGCTCATGAGTAGCTGGCTGGTGGTGCTGTCCGGGTCGTGGCCCAGGGCCATTATGCCCTCGGGTTTGCCCTTTTTGACCAGCTCGGCCAGGTTGCCGGACAACAGGTCCAGGGCCTCGGGCCAGCTGAGGGGCACGATGCGGCCGGTGGCCTTGTCGCGCATCAGCGGGGTCTTAACCCGGATGTCGTCGTTATAGAGCAGTTGCAGAGCCGAGGAATCCTCGGGGACCACGCCGCCCTTGCCCAGGGGATGGTCCGGATTGCCTTCCACCCGGATGGCCCGGGTGCCGTCCACCCGGCCCAACACCAGGCGGGTCTGCACCGCGTTGCCGGTCTGGGGGCTTACCGTGTTGGCAAAGGCCACCTCGCCGTCCTCGGGGACCGGCACCCAGGACCAGTTCTGGGTCCAGATGGTGCTGTCGTCCATGAGCTTCCATACCAGGGGGCTGGCGTGCACGCCCAAGACCCCGCCCACGGCTAGCTTGATAAACGCTCGTCTATCCCATTGCATAGAGGTATCTCCTTGCGCCTATTTGTGACAGACGAAGCAGGCGCGGTTCACGCCGTTTTCACTGTGGCACTTGGCGCAGTCATCCATCTTCATGCGGTGGGGCGGACCACTGAGCCCGATGGGCCCCTTGCCCCAGATGTCCCGGCTGTAGCCCGTTATACGGTTGTATTCGTAGGGCCTGAGCTTGGTGGTTTCGCCATGGTCGCCGTGACACTGGGCGCACTCGAAACCGGCGTTGGCCGTGTGAGCCGCATGCGAGAAAAACACGCAGTCGGGCTGACGGGCGTAGACCAGCCAAGGAATGGGCTGGTTGGCCTCCACGTACTTTAGGAATGCCGCCTCGTTGGCCCCCTCGCCCATGGGCGAGTCGGCCTCGTGACACTCCTGGCATGACTGGATGCTGGGGATGCCGTTGAACGACCCATCCTCGCGCAGGAAGTGACATGACTGACAGCCGTCACTCACCTGCTCCAGGTGAAGCTTGTGGTTGAACTGCAACGGCTGCGCCTTCTCGGCGTAGAGGATGGTGGGGGTGAGCCAGAACCCGAAGGCCGAGCCTACCACCAACCCCACGAAGAGAAGGATCCAGTCAGCACGCGACCGTTGTTTCTTTCCTTGCTGGTGCGATGACATAGAACCTTGCCTCTGCTATTTGCTATAGCCTCAAACAAGCCTGCGGCCCTGCCGCAGGCGCTTGTCGCCCCCGGTGGCCTAACTAGTTGGTTATGAACAACCCTCCTGCCGTCCCAGCGGTACTTGTCCTTTTGGGCACAAATCCCGTCAAAGCAAAAGTCCGCTGAGGACTGGAGCAAAATAGCAGCTAAGCCGGGGGGCTGTCAACAAACATCCCGAGTGGAATTAGGGGACAATTTCCCCATCTTGAGTCATGCGGGCCGCTTTTAGTACCACCCGGCGGGTGTCCGGGGTCAGGCCCATGCTCTCCAAGCTGTCCAGGGAGGCCCAGCGGGCATCGGCGGCGTCGTCGCCGGCCCGGGGCTCCAACCGGGGGCTGGAGCAGACAAAATCAATGAGAACGTAGTGATACTCCACCTGCCCCTGGTCGTCGCGCAGGATGCGCTCGAGCACCTCCACAATGGGCCCCACGCTCACCACCAGGCCGGTTTCCTCGGCCACCTCCCTGGCGCAGGCCTGGGCCAGGGTCTCGCCCACCTCCGCCCCTCCGCCGGGTATGGACCACAGGCCCTTGGAGGGCTCGGCCCCCCGCTGGACCACCAGGACCTCGTCCCCGCAGAGCACCACGCCACCCACCCCCACCACGGGGCGGTCGGGATATCTTCGGCCCACCGGGGATCAGCCCTGGTCCAGGACCGAGCGGAAGTAGTCGATGGTGGGCACCAGTCCCTGGGCCAGCTTCACCGTGGGGCTCCAGCCCAGGCGCTCCTTGGCCAGGCCGATGTCCGGCCGGCGCTGGGTGGGGTCGTCGGGCGGCAGGGGCTGGTGCTCTATGGCGCTTTGCGAGCCGGTGAGCTTCAGCACCTGCTGGGCCAGCTCCAGCATGGTGAACTCGGCGGGGTTGCCCAGGTTGACCGGCCCGGTGAAGTCCTCGGACTCCATCATGGCGATCATGCCGGCCACCAGGTCGTCCACGTAGCAGAAAGAGCGGGTCTGGGTGCCCTCGCCGTAGATGGTGATGGGCTCGCCGCGCAAGGCCTGCACCGCGAAGTTGCTCACCACCCGGCCGTCGTTCACCGCCATGCGGGGGCCATAGGTGTTGAAGATGCGCACGATGCGCACCTCCACGTTGTTGGAGCGTTGGTAGTCCATCATCAGGGTCTCGGCCAGGCGCTTGCCCTCGTCGTAGCAGGAGCGCAGGCCGATGGGGTTGACGTTGCCCCAATACTCCTCGCGCTGGGGGTGCATCTCCGGGTCGCCGTACACCTCGCTGGTGGAGGCTTGCAGGATGCGCGCCCCCACCCGCTTGGCCAGGCCCAGCATGTTCAAGGCGCCCAGCACGTTGGTCTTCGCGGTCTTGACCGGGTTGTACTGGTAGTGCACCGGCGAGGCGGGGCAAGCCAGGTTGTACACCTGGTCCACCTCCAAAAGGATGGGCTCAACCACGTCGTGGCGCACCAGCTCGAAGCGGGGATTGCCCAGATGATGGGCGATGTTGCTCTTGCTGCCCGTGAAAAGATTGTCCAGGCAGAGCACCTCGTGGCCTTGCTCCATGAGGGCGTCCACCAGGTGGGAGCCGATGAAGCCGGCGCCGCCGGTTACCAGTATGCGCTGCAAATCGCCTCCTCCTCGCCGCCCAATGGGGCCGGTGCGGCTAACTGCCCGTTACAGGCGGCATTATCAACCAAGCCCGCCATTTGGTCAAGGCCGAGGGCCTTGCCCCGGAGGCATCTGCATGTTAAACCTCTTGGTTATCAACAACCTGCGCGAGGAATCCCATGGCCGGTGAGTACTGCCGAAACCACCCCGACCGCCCCTCGGTCGCCCTATGCCAAAAATACAGTCACGGTTATTGCTCCGAATGCCTGGAAACCGATGCCCATTGTTCGGACCCGGACATCTACTGCAAGTTCCGGGAGCAGTGCGTGGTGCATTTTAATTACAAGGAACAGCAACGAGAAAAACGGAGAGCCCAAACATGAGCAACTTCGCCCCCTACCCCGAGTTCATCAAGTCCCTGCCCAAGGCGGACCTTCCCATGGCCGGGGTGACCGCCCACTTGCTGGCCGCTCCCACCGGCCAGGTGGTTTTCTTCGAACTGCCGGCCGGGTCCTCGGTGCCCCCCCACAGCCACGGGGCCCAATGGGGCATCGTGGTCTCCGGCGAGCTGGATCTGACCATCGGCGGCGAGACCAAGCGCTACAAGCCCGGCGACTCCTACTTTATCGGCGAGGGCGTGGAGCACAGCGCGGACCTGGACAACGACTGCACCATCATCGACGTGTTCGCCGACCCCAACCGCTACGCGGCCAAGGAATAGCGGACCAGGCCTGCAAAAACAACGCGGCCTTTGCGCGGAGCGGGCCGGCCGCGGCCGCAACCAAGGAATTGTGAAAAAGCCAAGGCGGCCCGGGATGATTCCGGGCCGCCTTTCCATTGTCTTCGGTTCAACCCTTCACCCGGCGCTGCCAGGGGTCCGTGGGCAAGGCGTTCGGCAAGCTTTGGCCGGAAGCGTGAGCTACGTCCAGGCTCAAGCGCAGCCGGCAACGCGGCATACGGGCCTCTGGATGCGCCGGCAGCTCAGAACTCGGTGACCTCGCCGCCCTTGATGGGCCGCCTCTGCCCGGTGTTGATGTCCAGGGTGGTGCCCGGCTCGATAGCCGCCTCGCGGGGATAGCCCCGGTCTTCCCAATAGCCGCCCAGCATGGCCTGGCCAAAGGTGATGCCGCTGAGCCATTTGGCGCTCTTGTAGCCCCAGAGCTGGGGGATGAGCGTGCGCAGGGGGCCGCCGTAGTCGCGCTCCAGGGGCTCATCCTCCACGCCCAGCACCAGCATCACCCGGGGGTGGTCCAGGTCGGCCAGGCTCACGGTGGTGGTGTAGTCCCCGCCCTGGCTGGTGAAGGTGGCGTGGCTGGCTCCCGGCTTCAGCTCCAGGCCGGCCACCAAGTCGCGCCACAACACCCCTTGCCAGCGGGCCCGCAGGCTGAAGCCGGACACCGAGGTCAGGCGGGCGTCCACCTCGCTCTGAGGCAGGGCCTTGAGCTGGTCCAGGGTGTAGACCCGGGGCGCGGCCAGCAAGCCGTCCAGGCTCAGGCGCCAGTCGGAATCGGCCAGGGTGGGCATGCCCCCGGCGGTGAAGCGGGGCATCCTTAGACGGGTGAGCACGCTCATCGCACCTGCACCTCCAGGGAGCGGCTTTTGGCCGGGGGCTTGTTCTTTTCCCAGGGCCGCAGATAATGCAGGCTGATGAAGGCGGTGCCCGGCCCCACGGCCTGGAAGATCCACACCTCGTACCCCCCGGCCCCGGCCAGGGGCTTGCCTTCCTGGTCCTTGGGCTTGTCGGCCGCGTAGTTTTTGCTCACCAGCTTGACCACCTTGGCCGGCGGCAGGGCGGCCAGCACCCACTGGTAACCGGTGGTGTGGTTGGCGGCCAGGGTTATCTTGAACACCTGGCCCGGCTCCAACACCAGCACCTGGGCCGGGGCCTTGGCGCCGGCGGGGCCGGTCAGGCCCAGGGCCAGGGCTGCGGCCAACAGCAGAATCATCCAGGGTTTCATGGCCGCCCTACTCCGGGAACTTCAGGGTCAGCATCTCGCCGCCCTTTTCCTTTTCCAGCTTCACCTTGACATCGAGGTTGTCGTTGCGGATGCCCAGGGCCAGCAGGGCCTTGGCCTTATCGCCCTCCGCGTGGGTGATCTCGCGGACGGCCGCCAGCACCTTGCCCCCGATCTCGCCGCCCGGAGAAGGCAGCATGCTGGCCCGGTACTTGGCCTGCACGGTCACCTCGCCGTCCGGTCCCTGCAACAGGCTGATCTTCTTGGCCCCCGCGTTGATGGCGTGCAAAGCGGCCAGGGCCAGCCATTTGAGGGCCGCCTCTTCGGTGTCCTCGTCCTGGGTCAGCTTGGACATCTCTCCCAGATAATCGGTGGTGGCGAAGCAGTCGCTGAGCTCCTGGACCTTTAGATGCAGGTTTCGCTTGTCTTCCATGGTTTCTCAAGCTCCGGCTGAGAGGATTGGTTTATTGTTATGTATATAAATTGTAAGGCAGGCCGGGGGTGCCGTACAAATCATTCCCCTGCCTTGCGCCCCCGGCCCCGGGTGCTTATGTTCCGGCCAGCCCGGAATTGCCCTGCCCATGTCCCTAGCGCGAGGAACCCCATCCATGAACGACCCCATTCCCTTTGACCGGCTGAACTTCTTTTTGGAGCATTTGGAGCTGGACCCGGACAGCCCGGACGGCCTGGGCGCCCACCGCGCCGCCTTTCAACAGGCGGGCGGCGAGTTCGGCCGCCACTTCTGCCAATACTTCCTGGCCATAGAGCGCACCCGCCTAATCCTGGAACAGGGCGACAACCTGGCCCAGCTGGAGAAGATCCTGGCCCAGTGGTTCCACGGCCTGTTCAGCCAGAACTTCAGCCAGGAGTTTCTCGCCTATCTGTGGAACAGCGGGGCGCGCCACGTGCAGCTCAGCCTGGACCAGCGCTTCGTGAACATGGGCTATGCCGTGACCCGAGACTTCTGCCACGGGGTGATCGAAAAATCCGTGCCCTCGGCCGAGCAGGAGCAGGTGGCCAAGGTGGTGGACCGCATGCTGGACTTCTGCATCCTGGTGGCCACCGACTCCTTCATCACCATGACCTCCCGCTGCGACCGCTCCATGATCGAGGGCATCGCCCATCAGGTGCGCAATCCCATCACCGTGATCGGGGGCAACATCCGGCGCTTGCAAAAGCAGGCCGAGCCCGGCAGCCCGGCCCAGCAGTCCTATGACATGGTGCTCAAGGAAAACCAGCGCCTGGAGCGCATGGTGGGCGACATCGCCGCCTACACCGGCTTGTTCCAGGACGAGCCCCTGAGCGAGCCCTGCGATCTGGCCGTTTTGTTGGAAGAGGCCCGGAGCTGGGTGGCCGCGCGGGGCCTGCTGGACGGGGTGGAGCTGACCATGGAGCTGGACCCGGCCCATAGCGTGGCTTTGGGCGACCGGGAGGAGCTTGTCTTGTTGCTGCGCTATCTGCTGGAGAACGCGGCCGAGGCGGTGGAAGCCTCCGAACCACTGGTGCGGGTGTCCAGCGGGCCGGGCAGCACGCCCGGCTTCATGGAGGTGGCCATACACAACACCGGGCGCCCCCCCAGCCAGGAGGACATGGAGCAACTGCTCAGCCCCTTCCACTCCTCCAAGCCCATGGGCACCGGCCTGGGCCTGCCCATCTCCGCCCTGGCCGCGCGGCGCAACCTGGGCGCCCTGAGCCTGCGTCCCGGCCCCCGGGGCGGGGCGGTGTGCCTGGTGGAGCTTCCCGCTCCGCCCGAAAACTAGCCACCCTCCAGAAGCATGTCCACCAGGGCCCGTTGATAAGCGGGCAAGCGGCGGCCCTTGCGCCAGAGCAGGGCCAGCCGCTCGGCGGGCAGCAAATGCTCCAGCGGCAAAAAGCGCAGCCCCGGCCTATGGGGGCCCGGGCTTTTGCCGGTCACCGAGGCAAAGGCCAGGCCCAGGCCCTGCTCCACCAGGGCGGCGCTTAGCTCCACGTTGCCCGACTCCAGCAAAACCTTGGGCCGCACTCCCTGGGAGCCGAGCAGCTCGTCCAGGGCGCGGCGGTGGGCCGGGGCCGAGGCGGCCGGCGGCAGGATAAGGCGGTAAGGGGCCAGGTCCCTGGGCTCCAGACGCTTGCGCCGCCGGGCCAGGGCATGGCCCTTGGGCGCCAACAGCACCGGCCGCACCTTGCGCCAGGGCCTGGCTTCCAGGGCGGCGGTGGCCGTGGACAACAGTCCCAACCCCAGGTCCGCCTCCCCGGCCATGAGCATGGCCCGCACCTGGGCCTGGGGCCGGTCCCACAGGGTCAGCTCCACCTCGGGAAAGCGCTCGGCATATTGCCGGAGCACCGGCGGGGCCAGCTGCATCAGGGTGGTCAGGGGCGCGGCCAGGCGCAGGCGGCCAAAGGTGCGCCCGGCCAGGGCGGCCAGGTCTTCGCGCAGGGCTTGCTCCTGCTCGGCCGCGTTTTGGCAGAAGGCCAGCAAGCGCTTTCCGGCCGGGGTCAGGCCGGCATAGCGGCGGCCCTTTCGCTCCACCAGGGGGCAGCCCATCTCCTCTTCCAGGGCCTTGATCTGCTGGCTCACCGCGGGCTGGGTGCGCAGGGTGGCCCGGGCGGCCAAGGAAAAGCTGCCCGTGCGGGCCAATTGCCGGAAGGCCTCGAGCTGCTGCCACTCCATAAGCCATCCTTATTAGCCAAATCAATATTATCAATTTTTCTTATTTCAAGTCCCGGCCTAGAGTCAAGGATAAAGACCACAAAAGAGGAGGCCGCCATGCGCGACACCCTGCGTCCGGGCCTGAAATTTATCTTTGAGTATGAAGTGCCCTACAACCGAACCGTGCCCTGCCTGCTGCCCGAGTCACGAGAGTTTCAGCAGATGCCCCGGGTGCTGGCCACCGGCTACATGGTGGGCCTGTTCGAGTGGGCCTGCATCCAGGCCATGAACCCCCATCTGGACTGGCCCCGCGAGCAGAGCGTGGGCATAGGGGTGAATCTGAGCCACGTGGCCGCAACCCCGCCGGGGCTCACCGTGACCATCGAGGGCGAGCTGAAGGCCATGGAAGGCAAGCGCCTGGAGTTCGCCGTGCAGGGCCACGACGGGGTGGAGCTGATCTCCTCGGGCACCCACCAGCGCTACGTGATCGACGCGGAGCGCTTCAACGCCAAGGCCGGGGAAAAGCTGGCCAAGGCGCAAGCAGCGCAAGGTCAGGAAAATAGGTCGTGAAAAAGCGGAGAGGGCGGAACGCATGCAAAGTGGGTTCAAGCCAATGGGCGCGATTCCACAGTAACCACCAAGGGGTCAACGGCCATTCCGCCGCAAGAGCCCCCCGGACCACATCCCAGGGCCTGTCTCTCTTTTTTCACCAACTATTAATACTATTGAATCCTGGCTAGCCGCCGCCGGACAGATCCCGGCTAGTCCGGCAGGCCCAGGAGCTGGAACTTGGCCGCAATGCAGCCGCACACCGGGCAGTTGTCCGGTGCCTCGCCCCGGGCCAGCCAGCCGCACACCGGGCATAGCATATAGGCCTCATCGCCGTCGCCGTCCCGGCGCGCCGCCTGGGCCAGCTCGGCCTGCCGGGTCACCGCCTGAGTGGTCTGGTCCAGGGCGCTGGCGGCCATGCTGTTGCCCGCCTTATCGGCCAGGGCCACCAGGGCGGCGTACTCCCTTGCCAGGCCGGGCAGCAGCTCGTCCGCGGCCTCGGCCAGGTTGTCCCCGGTGTCGTGCACCTTGCCCCGGAGCAGCATGGTGAAGCGGTGGGCCTGCACGCTGGCCGAGGCGGCCAGGGCGGCGAACAGGGCCGCCTCGGCGGGGCGCTTTTGGGCGCGGGCCTTTTGGGCCATTATCTCCATGCGGGCGGCGGCCATGGCCGCCTGGGTCAGGGCCTTTTGCAAATTCTCTTCCCGGGGCTGGCTCATCATATCTCCTTGAACACCTTGGCCAGGGACTCGCCGGCCACGTGCATCTTCCATTCGTTGAGATAGCCGAAAGGAGTCTGGCTCACCTGGTAGTCCGTGTTGGTCAGGCGCTGGGCCGCCTGCCCGGCCAGCTCCTGGGCCAGGCCGGGAGGGGCCTTGGAGGCCGAGAGATGGCCGAATGAGTGCAGCACCACCCGCCTGGTGTTGAACTTGCCGGCCAGCCACTTGATGTTCTTGAGCATCTTGTTCAGCACCTTGGATTCACGTCCCTCGTCCTCGGCCTCGGCCTGATAAAACACCACCACCGCGTTTACCGCCTCTTCCTCCTGCTCCAGGTCCGGAACCTCCTCCAAAACCTTGGCAAAGGTGGTGTACCAAAAACTGGGGGAATAGAACATCAGGAGCTTCACAGGCCGGCCCTCTCCCGCCCTTCCCTTTCCCGCTTCTTCTCGGCCAGGCGGGTCTTTTGGCGGTCCATGGCCTCGGCGTGGCGCTGGCGCTCCAGGCCGGTGTGCATGATGAGCCCCGGCACCTTGGTGGGATGGCCGTCGTCGTCCAGGGCCACGAAGGTCAGATAGGCGCTGGCCACGTGGCGCACCTGGCCCTTGCGGGGATTTTCCGCCTCCACCCGCACCCCCACCTCCATGGAGCTGTTGCCCACCATGTTCAAGGTGGCCTTTAAAAACACCAGCTCACCCACGTAGACTGGGTTGTGAAAGTCCAGGCGGTCGATGCTGGCGGTGACCACGTTGCAGCCCGCGTGGCGCAGGGCCACCACCGCGGCGGTGTTGTCTATGTTTTTCATGATCACCCCACCGTGCACGTTGCCCGCCACATTGGCGTCCGCTGGCTCCATGAGCACGGCCATGACCACGCTGGTGTCACTGACCGGTATAGATTTCATGACGTTCCCCTTACAGGCCTTTATGTAGCGGTGCTTCAGCCTTAAGCTTACCGGCAGCGGCTAACCCTTGGCAAACCCGGGAGAGGAATATGCAACCTGGACGCAGAACGAAGATCGTGGCCACCATCGGACCGGCCAGCGCCGGCGAGGATGTTCTCGAGCGCATCATCTCGGCCGGCCTGGACGTGGCCCGGCTCAACTACTCCCACGGCGACCACGCCAGCCACCGCGAGATGATCGGACGCCTGCGCGGGCTCTCGGCCAAGGCGGGCCGCCAGATCGCGATTTTGCAGGATTTGGCCGGGCCCAAGATACGCCTGGGCATTTTGCCCCAAGCCCGCGCCCTGGAGGCCGGGCAAGAGGTGGTGCTGGCTCCGGGAGCCGAAGCCCACGGAGAGGCCCTGCCCGTGGATTACGATCACCTGCTGGAGGACGTGGAGCCGGGCCAGCCCATCCTGCTGGCCGACGGCCTGGTGGAGCTCAAGGTGATCGAGGTGGGCTCGGACCGGGTGTTTTGCCAGGTCAAGGTGGGCGGCGTGGTCAGTTCCAAAAAGGGGGTGAACCTGCCCACCAGCCATCTGAGGGTCAGCTCCTTCACCCCCAAGGACCAGCGCGACCTGGAGGCCGGCCTGGAGGCCGGGGTGGACCTGGTCGCCCTGTCCTTCGTGCGCCACGAAAAAGACCTGGAGCCGGTGCGCGAGCGCCTGAACCACGCCGACGACCCGCCCCTCTTAGTTGCCAAGATCGAAAAGCCCCAGGCCGTGGAGCGCCTGCCCCAGATCATGGCCGCGGTGGACGGAGTGATGGTGGCCCGGGGCGATCTGGGGGTGGAGATGCCGCTGGAGCAGGTGCCCCTGATCCAGAAGCGCATCATCGCCGAGGCCCGCCGGGCGGGCAAGGTGGTGGTCACCGCCACCCAGATGCTGCGCTCCATGATGGAAAACCCGCGCCCCACCCGGGCCGAGGCCGCCGACGTGGCCAACGCGGTGCTCGACGGCACCGACGCGGTGATGCTCTCCGACGAGACCGCCATGGGCGAGTTCCCGGTGCAGTCGGTGGCCATGATGGACCGCATCTGCCGGGCCAGCGAAGGCTCGGTGGACGGCCAGGCCGCGCTCAAGGAGGGGCTGAGCCCCCTGCTGCCCGCGGTGGCCGCCGCTCTGAGCCGCGCGGCCGGGTGGCTGGCCCAGGATTTGAAGCCCGCGGCCATCGTGGCCTCCACCACCAGCGGCTCCACCGCCAGGCTCATCGCCCGTCTCCGGCCCGAGGTGCCGGTGATCGGCCTGACCCCCGACCCCTCCACCTGCCGCCAGCTGGCCATCTCCTGGGGGATCATCCCGGCCCTGGTGGAGCCCTTCGAGGACATCGAGCAGATGGGCGAGCGCGCCAGGGAGTGGATTTTGGAATCAGGCCTGGCCCGGCGGGGCGATCACGTCATCGTCACCGGCGGGGTGCCGGTGGGCACGCCGGGCACCACCAATCTGCTCAAGGTATTGGAGCTGTAAAAGGCAACACGGGCTTCATGGACCGGCTTGCAAGGGATGACCGAGGTCGGCTAACTTGGCGCTAGGCGGCGCCCAGGACGGCACCGCCAGCCCACTTCCGCCAGGGCAACAGGCATTGTCATGAAAAAGCCCCTCTTGTCCCGCTACCGCGCCGATGAGGTGCCCCTGATTCTCAAGCCTGTCTTTTACCTCTACGGTTATGGGATAGCCTTTTTGGTGTTCGCGTTTTTGTTGCTGGTCCGTCTCACCAGCAAGATCACCATAGTGGGCCAGCGGCGCCTGCGCCCCAGGCGCAATCACATCCTCTGTTTTTGGCACTCGTCCATTTTCCTGTTCTTCACCGTTTTCCCGCGCAACCGCAGCCACGCCTGGCTGCAGCATCCTGTTTGGTACATGAAAACCAGCCACGTTTTGCTTCGTTACGTTGGAGTGAGCAAGATAATCCTGGGCTCTTCGGGGCATGGAGGGCAAGAGGCGGCGGCCAAGCTGGTGCAATACCTGCGCCGGGGATACTCCACGGTTATTCTGCCCGACGGCCCGGCGGGCCCGGCCTTTAAATTGAAAAAAGGCGCGCTGCATATATCCCAGCAGAGCGGGGTGCCCATAGTGCCGTTGCGCTTTTGCGCCTCGCCCGGGCATGCCATAAACAACTGGGACCGCCGCCAGCTTCCCACCCTGTTTTCCCGTATTACCGTAGAAGTGGGTCCGGCCATCCAGGTCCGCGCCTCCAATTTCGAATCTTGTTTCCAGGCGCTCTCTCGCTTCCTGGGCCCCGGTGGCCGCCCGGAGTGATGAGTCCAGCCTTTGCCATAGCCTCCCGCTGCCGCCTCGTTGTAAGATAGGCTCTCATCCGATCTTCAATCAGCGCCCGGCCGGGGCCCCATCCTGCTCGCCGCATCGCCGCCCGCCTGCCCGCGGCCCGGCCAGGAGCCGGCCATGCCTGACGAACAACGCCTCAACCGCGGCCTGTTGAGCCAGCTTCTCGCCTGGAAGGGTTTCAAGGTATCCGACCAGCGCGGCGAGCAGATCATCAGCGAAATATCCCTGGGCTCCACCCCGGCCCTGGGCTACTACGCCCTTATCTCGGCCGCCTCGCTCATCGCCAGCCTGGGCCTGGTGGCCAACAGCGCGGCGGTGGTGATCGGGGCCATGCTGGTTTCGCCCCTGATGACCCCCATCTTCGGCATGGCCCTGGGCATGGTGCGCGGCGACACCCCCCTGCTCTCCCACGCCTTCCGGGCCGAGTTCGGCGGGGTGTTTTTGGCCGTGGCCTTTGGCGCGATCTTCGGCTCGCTGCCCGTGGTGCAAGACGTGACCAGCGAGATGCTCTCGCGCACCTACCCCACCCTGCTGGATCTTTTGGTGGCGGTCTTTGCCGGGCTGGCCGGCACCCTGGCCGTGTTGGACGAACGCATCAGCCCGGTGCTGCCGGGCGTGGCCATCTCCACGGCCATCGTGCCCCCCCTGTCCACCTGCGGCCTGTGCATCGCCATGGGCTCCTTTGCCGGGGCATGGGGGGCCTTTTTGCTTTTCGCGGCCAACTTCCTGGCCATCCTGCTGGTCTCGGCCCTGGCCTTCATCATCTCCGGCCTGGCCCGGAGCCGCGGCCAGATAACCCGCAAGCAGCTTTTACGCCGCCTCATCTTCACCGGCCTGGGCTTCGCGGTGGTGGCGGTGGTGCTCACCAACACCCTGGCCACCATGCTGGAGCAGCGCCAGCGCAGCAAGATCATCGACCAGGTCTTTGCCGAGGCCCTGCGCAGCGAGCCCACCACCTCCCTGGTGCGGGCCCAGCACAAGGAGATCAAGGGCAAGCTGCACGTGTTGGCCGTGGTGCGCACCCCCAAGGTCTTCCCCCCGGACCGGGTGGGCCGCATGCAGGGCCGGATCGCGGACAGGACGAATATCCCGGTGATCCTGGTGGTGCGCAACGCCCTGTCCAAGGACGTATCCTCCACCGGCACCACCAGCGCGGTGGTCAACCCCACCCTGGACGGCCGACTGTTCAGCGAAAAGGTGGACCCCGGGGTGCGGCGCATCCAGGCCTCGGAGCAGATACTCCGGGAGATGTTCTCCACCCGGCCCCACCTGCTGCTCATGGACGTGGACCTGCTGCATTTGGACGGCGAACCGGTGATCCTGGCCTCGGTGCAGACCCCCCGCCCCCTGCTGGCCCAGGAAGTCGCCGAGTTCGAGGCCGCCATCCAGAAGCGCCTGAACCAGCCCGACCTGCGCCTGCTGGTGCAGTGCCAGGTGCCGGTCGACGTGACCTCGCGGGGGCGCATCCTGCTGAGCGGGGCCCACTTCGGAATCCGAGACCCCAAGGCGGTGCAGGTGGCCAAGCTGGCCCGCCAGGCCCTGGAGGCCTCGGGGCTGTATCACGCCACCAACCTGGACGCGGCCTGGGACCATGACCGCTGGCAGGTGCGGGCCGAGGTGTTCGGCCCCACGGTGATCAGCCCCCAGCAGATCAAGCAGGCCGAGCAAAAGGTGGCCGCCCGAATGGGCCAGCCGGTGCGCCTGCTGGCCTGGTCCAAGGCCGAGTTGGTGGTCACCGACCGCCGCTCCCTGGCCCGGGACGACTTCGCCCGCGAGCGCCACAAGGCCCGCGCCCAGGCGGCTCCCGCCAAATAGCCTAAACCTGTTCTAGAGTGCTTCGAATTTCTTGGGATCAGCCTTGCGCTGGGGCTGGACTTCCTGGGCCGGAGGCTTTTCGGCCGCCTCGGCCGAGGGAGGCGACAGGATGGAGCCGCTCTTTTTTTCGGCCGGCGCGGGGGCGGGGGCGGCCTTGGCCGCGGGCGCCTTTTGCGCTGCCTTGGGCTTGGCCGTGGCCGGGCTCACCGGTTTGGAGGACAGGGCCGCCGCGGGCAGCCAGCCTTCCACTCCCCGGCTCTCCACCTTCACCTTGCTCCAGCCGCGCACATCGCCGGTGAGCTTGACCGCCTTGTCACCCTTGAGGGCATAGCCCCGCTCGCTGGAGGTGCGGTCGGGCCGGGAGTAGAGCTTGCTCTGGCGCTTTACGAAGTATTCTTCCTGGGCCAGGGCATGGTAGCCCTTTTCCAGCCCGGTGCTCACGCTGGCGCAGCCAGAGGCCAGGGCCATGGCCCAGAGCAGGGCCAAGCTCAGCAACCAAAGGCCGCGCGGACCGGCGGTGATGGGGCTCATTTCGTTCTCCCGGAATGGGCCTATCATAGCCGAAAACCCGCCTCCATGACCAGGGTTTTAGGTCCGCCCCGGGGAAGATTGACCCGTCCCCGGCCAGGAGTTAATATGGTGAAATTGACAATTAACCCCTTAATCATGCAATCCAAAGACAACGAGGAAAGCCAATCATGCGCAAGACCATCTCTCTGCTCATCGGCCTGAGTTTGCTGTTCACCTTGGGCCTGGCCAGCCTGCCCGGCTGCGGCGGGGCCGACGTGAAGACCCAAACCACCACCGTTTCCGAAGGCCAGCAGCTCATCGATCTGCAGAAGGCCTACAAGTCCGGGGCCATCACCAAAGAGCAGTACGATGACCAGAAGCAGAAAATCCTGGACCGCTGATCCTGACGGCGCGGCCGCCGTACAGCGGGCATAAAAATCCGGGGCCTGGCCATGTGGCCGGGCCCCGGATTTTTTGGGCGAAGCCGGCGCCTAGAGCACGCCTTGTTCGTTTTCATATACATTGGCAATGCAGCACAAGAAGGCCCCGGGCTTGTCGCTCAGGTTCTTCATGCCATGGGCCTCCAGGGAGGGGATGTAGATGCTCGAGCCCGGACCGCAGAGCTTGGTCTCGATGAGCTCGTCGCTCTCCGAATCATAGGCGTAGCACTCGAACTCGCCTTCCAGGATGTACATGGTCTGGTGATAGAAGTGATTGTGAATGGGTATCTCGCCGCCTGGCTGGGCCGTGAAGAGACGGAGGCCGTACTCGGGATAGCCGTGGCCGTCATCGCCGCACTTGGACAGCCAGCGCACGCTGACGCCCTTCACCTCGTACATCTTGCCCCGGTAGGGGAACTCCTTGATGACGACGTCTTCCACATCCAGGGCCTTGATGGTTTCCATGTTGGGTAGCTGCTCCTCGCTATTGTTCGCTCAGGCGTCCGGGCCGGCCGGATGGCTGCCCAGGGTGCTTTTGTCGTCCCCGGGCCGGTCGGGCTTTTCGGCGTCCAGTCGGGCCACCTGCTCCTCGACCTCCTCGCCTTCCACCTTGCCGATCAGCTCGCGGAACTGGGGCTCGTCCAGCACCTCCACATCCAACAGCTTGACGGCCACCTTTTCCAGCAGATCGCGGTGCTGGCTCAGCAGGTTTTCCACGTGCTGCTCGCGGTCTTCCATGAAGCGCCGGAGCTCCTCGTCCAGGGCGGCGGCGGTGGCCTCGGAAAACTCGTTGGGCTGCGGGGCAAAGGCCGAGTCCTGGGGTATGAACACCGGCTGACCGCGCCGGGCGTAGGTCACCGGCCCCAGGGTGTTGCCCATGCCGTACTGGGTGAGCATGGCCAGCACCAGGTCCGTGGCCCTTTGCAGGTCGTTGGCCGCGCCGGTGCTCACCTCGCCGAAGATGATGCGCTCGGCCACCCGGCCGCCCAGCATCACATCCACCTTGCCCTGCAGCTCGCTCTGGGCCATGAGGTAGCGGTCCTCGGTGGGGCGCTGCTCGGTGTAGCCCAGGGCGGCGATGCCCCGGGGGATGATGGATATCTTGTGAACCTTGTCGGCCTTGGGGGTGAAGGAGGCCACCAGGGCGTGCCCGGTCTCGTGATAGGCCACCCGTTTCTTTTCCTCCGAGTTGATCACCCGGTTCTTCTTTTCCAGGCCGCCCACGATGCGGTCCACCGCCTCCTCCAGGTCGGCCATGGTCACCTCGTCGCGGTTGGCCCGCGCGGCCAACAGGGCCCCCTCGTTGAGGATGTTCTCCAGGTCCGCGCCGGACAGGCCCGGGGTTCGCTGGGCCAGCACCTTCAGGTCCACGTCATCACCCAGGGAGATGCGCTTGGCGTGCACCTCCAAGATGGCGATGCGGCCGTTCAGGTCCGGCTTGTCCACCAGCACCTGGCGGTCGAAGCGCCCGGCCCTGAGGAGGGCGGGGTCCAGGATCTCGGGGCGGTTGGTGGCGGCCATGATGATCACCCCGGCGCGGGGGTCGAAGCCGTCCATCTCCACCAAAAGCTGCTGCAAGGTCTGCTCGCGCTCGTCGTGCCCGCCCATGGAGCCCATGCCCCGGGCCTTGCCCAGGGCGTCCAGCTCGTCGATGAACACGATGCAGGGCGCCTTATCCCGAGCCTGCTTGAACAGGTCGCGCACCCGGGCCGCGCCCATGCCCACGAACAGCTCCACGAACTCGGAGCCGCTTATGGAAAAGAAAGGCACCCCCGCCTCGCCGGCCACCGCCCGCGACAGCAACGTCTTGCCGGTGCCCGGAGGGCCCACCAAAAGCACGCCCTTGGGCATGCGCCCCCCCAAACGGGTGAATTTGTCGGGGGTGCGCAAAAACTGCACCACCTCCTCCAGCTCCTCCTTGGCCTCGTCCACCCCGGCCACGTCCTCGAAGCGGGTGGGTATGTCCTCCTCGGCGTAGACCTTGGCCTTGTTGCCGGCAAAGCTCATCACCCCCTGGCCCGGCCCCATGCGCTTCATCATGAAGTACCAGATGCCCAAAAACAGGAACACCGGCACCATCCAGGAAAAGAGGCTGCGCAGGAAGGTGGACTCCACCTCGCCCCGGAACTCGATCTGGTGGCCTTGCAGCTCCTTGGCCAGGTCCGGAGTGACCCGCACCGTATTGAAGCTGATCTCCTTGCCGCTGCTGTCGAGCATCTTTCCGGTGATGCGTTCCTTGCCAATGGCGATCTCTTTCACCTTGTCGGAGCGCACCTGGTTGAGGAACTCGCTGTAGGGAATCTGCTTGGGCCCGATCTGGGCGGAGATGAGGTTGTTCAGGATGAGCACGAACCATATGCCCAACAGCACGTACCAGATTGAAAATTTATGGTGCTTTTCCACCAGACACCTTTCCCTCTGCCGCGCGGGGAGCGCGTGAGTGGCCGGGAGCGTCCATCGGTAGGGTCAAAGAGCGATCAAATGCTTGTAATCAGGTTACTGTGGGGTTGAATAACGGTCAAGGGCGGCCGGGTTTCACTCCCGGCGTCCCCACACCCCGTACACCGGGTCCGAGGCGGGATACTCGCCGTGGTGCCGGTCGTCGGCGGGCCGGGGCCAGCCCCGCGCGCTCAGGGTGGCCAAATCGCCGAAGCGGCCGGTCTCCAAAAAGTAGTCCAGGACCAGGCCCATCTTCTCGAAGTCGTGCAGCTCTTTCCAGACCCGCACCGCCTTGGGCGGGAAGAAGCGGTTGCTGAAGGTCACGGCAAGCACCCCGCCCGGGGCCAGCACCCGGGCCAGGTCGGCGAAGACCTCGCGGGGCTGGTTCAGGTATTCCACGCTGGCGGTGCAGACGACCGCGTCGAAGCTGTCATCGTCAAAAGGCAGGCGGGGCTCGGCGTTGAGGTCATGAATCACCCGGCCGTCCAGAGCCGGGTTGGCCGCCATCTCGTCCAAATTCAGGCCCAGGCCCGTCACCCCGCCCAGCTCCAGGCCGGCGGGCAGATGGCTCTGATAAGCGGCCATCAGGTCCAGCACCCGGTTTCCCGGCTGCAGCAGCTCGCCGTACAGCGCGGCGATATGGGCGCTGGCCTGGGAATCCAGGTGCCCCACCAGGCGCGGCTTTTCGTAAAAATCAATGTCCGGGGCCTCGTCGTCGCGCAACAGGGCGTCGCCGCCCCAGAAATCGGTGGGCTGGCCCTCGGCCCGGGCCTGCATGCCCGGCCCGGTGCACAGGCGGCTTATCCAGTCGATGCTGCGGCCGGTGAGCTCCTGCTCGTCCAGGCTGGGCTGTTCCACGGTCACAGTCAGGGTCAGCTCATGCCCGGCCAGGGGGTGGTTCAGGTCCAGGGCAAAGCCCTCGTTCTCCCCCCGCAGGCAACGGAAGGGCTCCAGGCTTCCCGGAGCCACGCCAGGCACCCCGCTCAGCAGGCGGCGGGGATAAAAGCGCCCCGCCCGGGGTTGGATCTCGCCGCCGGCAAAGGCGTTCCAGGGCGCGGTGCGCACCAGGCCCGTGCTGGGCTCGGGCACCGACTCGGCCGGGGTGAGGGTCTGCTCGATGACCGCGCTCTGTTCCTGGCCCGCCAGCTCGGCCAGCAAGCGGGGAGGCAGGATATCGCCCCAAAGGTCCACCGGCGCGCGCAACCGCTCACAATGGGCCGCCTCGCCGCTGGTCCAGGCCAGCTCCAGGATCAGGCCGGCCGCGCCCTTGCCGTCCACCACCGGGTTCATTGCGGCCGCACCAGTTCCAGGTGAATGAACATCACCACCGTGTTGCCCACCACGCCCATGTTGTAGTACTTGCCGGTGCCCACGTGGTAGTCCAGGCGCTCGATGCTGAACTGGGAGCGGAAGCCGGCCACCAGGGAGCCCTTTTTCATGGGGTTGGGCTTGGAGCCCAGATATTCGAAGACCAGAGTCACCGGCCGGGTCACGTCCTTGACCGTGAGACGGCCCTTGACCGCGAAATGATCCTTGTCCCGCGCCTGGAATCCGGTGCTCACGAAGCGGATGTGGGGATAGCGCTTCACGTCAAAGAACTCGGGGCCCTTGAGGTGATTGTCCCGGGGGGCGATGTCCGTGTCCAGGCTGGCCGTGTCGATGGTCAGCTCCACCTTGCTGCCCGCCAGGTTGTCGGGGCTGTAGCGCACCTTGCCGCCGAACTTCTTGAAGCGTCCCATGACCGGGGCAAAGACGTGCTTTACCTGAAAGATGATCTGGCAGTGGGCCATGTCGAACTGCCAGGCGGGCGCGGCCTCGGCGGCCATGGCGGGCGCGGCCAGGGCCAAAACGGCAACCAGGGCCAGCAGGGGGAAAAGTCGTTTCATGATTTATCTCCCGAGAGAAAATTCAACCCATATGTACAAATTATGAGGCCTGAGGCGGCCTAACGCCAGGGAAGCAAGCTATGAAGCCACCGCCCGCACGAACAGGAAGCAGTCGCGGTCGGCCCGGCCCAGGTAGCAGGCCGCCAGATTGGCGTACCAGGCCGCGCAGGGGCTGGCCGTATCCGAGGACCACAGCCGGTCCTGCAAGGGGTCCAGCAGGGGCGGGGCGCAGTCATGGCCCGGCAGGGGGGGCAGGGCCAGCAGGGTCATCAGCTCGGCAATGGTGGGCAGGCGCCAGCCCTGGCGTCCGCCCAGGCGGCGCAGGTTCAGGGCCGCGAGATAGGCCGCGGCCTGCTCGTGGGTCAGGGGCTGGGGCGAGCCGCCCCGCTGCCATAACAGGCCGCTGTCCGGGTCGCGCACCACGCCCTGCCCTGCTTCGGCCAGGCGGCGGGGCCACCAAACCAGGGGCCGCATGAGTCCGTCCAAGCCCAGGGACTCCCGCGCTTCGGCCAGGCGCACCCGCATGGGCTGGCTGCGGGGCGGGGCGCCGGGCGCGGCGGCTGGGGGCGCGGGCGGCTCCGGCAGGGCGCAGGCCGCCTCCTTGCGCGCCTCCCAGTCCACGGCCAGCTCCTCCAGGGCCCCAGCCATGGCTTGGGTGTCGGCAAAGCGCCCGTCCGGTCGGGTGGCCAGGGCCTTGGCGAAAAAGGCGTCCCAGGCCGCGTTTGCCTCTTGGCGCAGGTCCGAGGCCGCCTGGCCCTCTCCGGACAAGCGGCCGGTTAGCAATCGGAACAGGCTCACGCCCAAGGAGTAGAGGTCCGCCCGTGGGTCCACGCCCAGGGGGTCGCTCTCCAGCTCCGGGGCGGCATAGGCCGGCGAGCCCAGCACCAGGTTGGGCGGCCCGGTCAGGCGCTCGCCGTGGCGGTGGCTCAGGCCCAGGTCGCCCAGGCGCAGGGTGTCGTCGTCGGCCAGCATGAGGTTGCCCGGCTTTAGGTCGCGGTGCACCACCCCCGCCCCGTGCAGCACCGCCAGCCCTTCCAAGGCCTGGGCTCCCCAGGCCAGCACCTGCTCCACGGCCAGGGGCCGGGTGGGGTCTTCCACACGGGGCCCCTCGCCGATGACCTCGGCCAGGCTCAGACAGTGGTGATCCATGAGGTAATAAACCGGCTCGCCGGCATGCACCTGGTGCACCCGCACCAGGCGTGGATGCTTGAGCTCGGCCAGGGTGGCGGCCTCGTCCAGAAAACGGGCGCGCAACTCATCCACCGGCAACAGGGCGGCCAGCTCGGCCCGGGGCGCAAAGAGCTTCAGGGCGCGCATGGGACCCAGGTCGTGGCGCACCTTGAATACCCGGGACATGCCCCCCCGGCCCAAGAAGCCCATCACCTGGTATTTGCCTATGCTCTTCACGGCGGGCTATTGCAAACGGCGGGCATTGAATTCGGGCAGGCCCTTGTCCAGGATCTTGTCCACCGTGGCCTGCACGTCGTACTTCACGCAACGCACCTCGATATCGCCGGCCTGGTCGTCCACGATCACGTACTTGGCCCGGGGGTCGCCGTCGCGGGGCTGGCCCACCGCGCCGGTGTTTATCAGGTAGCGCGCATCCTCTTGCAAGGCGTGCCTGCCCTCCTCGAGCCCCAGGCGTTCGACATGGCCTTCCTGGTCTATGCGGGCCATGGCCAGTTCATGGGTGTGGCCCACCAGGCACCAGGGCTCGGGGATGCGGTTCATGCGCTGGACGATCTCCGCCCGCCCCAGCTCAAAGTAGTACTTGGTGACCGAGGCGGGCGGCGCGCCGTGCACCAGGCGGCAGGAACCCAACACCAGAAAGAGGGGCAGACCAGCCAGCCAGGCCAGGGACTCCTGGCTGAGCATGGCGCCCACCTGCTCCAGGGAGCGGCGGGCGGTGGAGTTGAACCAGGCCAGAGTCAGCTTGTCGCTCAGGCCCAGCTCGTGGTTGCCCATGACCGTGGGCAGCTTCAGCTCGCGGGCCAGGCGCACGCACTCCTCCGGGTCGGGGCCATAGCCCACCACGTCGCCCAATAGCACGGTGTGCTCCACCTTCTGCCCTTGCAGATCGGCCAGCACCGCCCGGAAGGCCTCCAGGTTGCCGTGCACGTCGCTGAGAGCCGCCAAACGCATGTCTTAAATTATCACACCTGGGGCCTGGGCGGGGCCAGGCCGACGTGCGGGGCTTCCATCGCGCCCAGGATGCGCACCCTGGGGCCCCGGGGAGCCCAGACCATGGGGCTGGTGGCCTGGAACACCGCCAGGCAGGGCGCGCCCGAGGCAGCGGCCAGGTGGGTCACCCCCGAGTCCGCGCCCAAGTACAACTCCGCCCCGGCCAGCAGGCAGGCCAGATCGGGGATGGACGGGCTTCGCACCAGCCGGTGGGGCGTGTTGGCCAAAGCGGCCAAAAGGGAATCCGCGTACTGGTCATCCTCGGCCGGGCCCAGCAGCAGGGTGATCTCGCCATGCTCGTCGGTCAGGCGGCGGGCCAGCAGGCCGCCTAGCTCCGGGCTCAGGCGCTTGTCCCTGCCCCCGGAGCCGGGCGCCAGGATCACCCCGCTGGATTGCGCCGGGTTTTGCAGGCGGATGGCGGGACATTCGGCCTCGCCGTCAAGGCCCAGGCCGCGCAGTTGCTCCACCTGCATGCCGCCCGCGTGACTGAGCACGCCGGGCCGGGGACGGGTGGCGATTTCCCACACTAGGGGCACCGCGCCGCGCAGGTTGGCCAGCAGCTCCGGCGGCGGCGCGGCGGCGAAAACCACCGCCCGGCCAAAACCCGCCAGCCAGGCGGCGAGAGCATCGTCAATTTGGGGGGCGAAAAGGGAGGCGAAGCGGGCCGCCTCGCGCTGGTGCACCCGCTCGTCCGGCAGGATCAGGCGGCCCCATTCCGAACGGCCCCACAGATGCAGCCCGCCCTGCCCGACCAGCAGGCCCAGGGCGGGCCAGGAGATCACGAAGTCTCCCAAGGCTCCCAGATGCAGGGCCAGGGTCGGGAGGGCCAACTCAGCAGGTCGGGGCCGCGGGCGGGGCCAGCTTGCCCTCCACGGCCAAGCGGTGGATGCTCAGGGCCACCCGGGCGCCCTCGCTGGTGGCCTGGCCCATCCCGGCGGGGCTCAGGGCGTCGCCGGCCAGGTAGATGGCGGTTACCTTGGGCTCCAGGGCCAGGAATATCTTTTCCACCGGCTTGGCGCCCATGGCCGAGACAAAGGTGTCCAAGGGCTCCACGTAGGTCAGCTCGCGGGTGCCGTCGGGCCGGGTGTGCAAAAAACTCACCTTGTCCTTGAACAAGCGGCGCACCTTGGCCCGCACGTAGCGGCGCACCTTGTACTTGCCCAGCTCGCGGCGCAGGTAGTAGCGCCGGGCCGGCCCCAGGTCGTTGCCAATGCCCAGGCCCAGCTCGATGATGCACACCTCATGGCCCCGCTCGGCCAAAAAGTGGGCCACCTCGCTGCCCAGGTTGCCCCCGCCCAACACGGCCACCTTCTGCCCCACCTCGGCGGTGCCGGCCAGCACCTGGCGGGCGGTGATCAGGGGGGCCTCGCTCACTCCGGGCAGGTCGGGCAGCATGGGGTCGGAGCCGGTGGCGATGAGCACCGCGTTGGGATGCACCTCGCACACCGTCTTAACCGTGGCCTTCTGGTTTAGGCGCAGATCCACGTTGTCCAGCTCGGCCAAGGCGTTTTTGTAATAGTCCACCAGGCCCAGGAACTCGCCCTTGCCCGGCGGCAGAGATGCCAGGCGCACCTGCCCGCCGATCTCGGCGCAGGCCTCGAAGAGCACCACCTTGTGGCCCAGGGAGCCCAGGGTGCGCGCCGCCTCCAGGCCGCCCAGCCCGGCCCCCACCACGGCCACCGTGGCCGGGTTGTCGGCGGGGGCCAGCTGCTCCAGCTGCTCCTCCAGCCCGGCCCAGGGGTTGGCCACGCAGCTCAGGGGAGCCCCGGCCAGCACCTTGTCGATGCAGCCCTGGTTGCAGCCGATGCAGGGGCGGGTGTGTCCCTCGTCCCCCTTGGCCGCGCGCTTGAGCCAGTCCGGGTCCGCGATAAAGGCCCGGCCCACGGCCACCAGGTCCAGGCCCTCCAGGGCGGCCTCTGCCTCGGCCCCGCTTTTGATGCGCCCCACCCCGGCCACCGGGATGCTCACCGCCTTTTTCACCTCGCGGGCCGCGTCCAGGTGGGTGCCCGCGGGCATGGGAATGGGCGGCACCACCATGTGCGGGGTCTCGTAGACACCGCCGGTCACCGAGATCAGGTCCACCCCCGCCTGCTCCAGCAGCTTGGCGCTCTCGGCCGCCTCGGCCGGGCCCATGCCGCCGGCTACGTGGTCGTCCCCGGACAAGCGGAAAGACAGGATGGCCTGGGGCCCGATGGCCCCGCGCACCGCCCGGGCCACCTCCAGGGCAAAGCGGGCCCGGTGGGCCAGGTCGCCGCCATAGGCGTCCTGGCGCTTGTTGGCATATGGGGTGAGGAATTCATGAACCAGGTACTCGTGGGCCGCGTGCACCTCCACCCCGTCGAAGCCGGCGGCCATGGCCCGCCAGGCGGCGCGGGCGAATGCCTGCACCATGGCCTCGATCTCGATGATGGTCATGGCCCGGGGAGTGGCGTGGGAGGTGGGGCCGCGCAGGGCGCTGGGGGCCAGGGCCTCGCCCACCAGGCGGGGATGGGCGTTGCGCCCCCCGTGGATGAGCTGCAGGATGGCCGTGGCGCCTTGTTCCTTGATGGCCGCGGCCAGGGCGCTCATGCCCTCCAGGAGCTCGTCCTCGTGGGCCATGAAGTTCCGGTCGATCACCTTGCCCGAGGGATGCACGCAGGCCGCCTCCACCACCAGCAGGCCCGGCCCCCCCGCCGCCCGGGCGCGGTAATAGGCGATCATGGCCGGGGTCACCCGGCCCTGGCTGTCGGCCAGGTTGCTGCCCATGGAGGGCATGATCACCCGGTTGGGCAGCTCGCGGCCGCCCACCTTCAGGGGGCTGAACAGCTTGGCATATGCTGGCATGTAGAGTCCCATCCTTGTTGAAGGCCTGGCGCCGCCGGGGGCGCGCGATCAGGGCCTTACATCTTAACGCATGATGCGGGGCAGTTTAAAGGCAGGTATTTCCGGAATTAATGGCCGTTGTGGTTATTGCGGACCCACAGGTCGTCGCGCTTTTCAAACCACCAATCGGTCCAGTCGGTGGTGAGCACCGTGTGGGCCAGCTCGCGGGCGGCCTCGGTTTGCAGGCGCTTGAGGGCGTAGTGGATCCAGTGCTTGGCATAGGGGTTGCCCAGATCCTGCTGCTCCTTGAGTTCGATGAGCAGGTCGAGTTGGTCAGCGTCGTGGGCCAGCTGGGCCTCGGCGGTCTCGCCCGCGTTGAACTCGCCGCACAGCTCCCGGATGCGCTTTCCCATGGCCTCGGGCAGTTCGCGGGTGGCGTGCTCCAGGGCCTTGTCCTCGTCCGCGGTGCAGTAGCGCTTGTTCATGTAGTTCAGATCGCCGGTGCGCGCCTCGGCCAGGTCGTGGTGCAACAGCAGCAGGGCCACCTTGCCCTCGTCCACCTCCTCCAGCTCCAGGGCCAGCAGATAGCCGATCAAGGCGGCCCGGAAGCAGTGGTCGGCAATGGATTCGCCGCCCGAGCCCAGGAAGGGATACCCGGTGCGGCGCATTTTCTTGAGCATGCCCGCTTCAAAAAGAAGCTTGGCCAGGGCTCTCACTGGCCCACCTCGGCCGCGCAGGGGCGGCAATAGACCTGGCCGGCCAGCTCCACGGTGCGGCTGGACTGGGTGGGCTCGCCGCAGCGGGCGCAGGCGATGGACTGCTCGATGACCGCTTCGGACGGCGGCTCCACGGCCACCTCCTCCACGCTGACCACCTCGTCCTGGGGACGGTTGATCAAATCCTGGACAAAGGCCTCGCGGTCCACCGAGCCGTCGGGCCGCTTTTGCTTGAGGCCGTCGCCGATAAAGCGCACCCGCACCGCCTTGCCCTTGTCCCGGTCGATCACGGTGAAGGCCTGCTTGCCATAGTCGCGCCAGATCAGGTTGCCCTTGCCAAAGGTGGTGGAGAGCATTTGTTGGAAGGCATCCACGCTGCAGGAGTTGTTCTCCGCCACGGCCACCAGCTCCTCGTCCTCGGCCGGGCCCAGGCCCAGGCTGTCAGCCGCGGCCTTGGCGGCGCGGTAGCCGATGAGAAGGCCGGGGCAGAGATGTCCGTGGAACTTGACCAGGGGCTTCAGATCCTCGGGAAGGGTTCCCAAATCCATGGTTTGCTACCTCGTTGAAGTTGCATTGCTGAGAAAAAGCATAGCGCCGGGTGTGGAGGCTGGCAAGGATGGATCAGGCCCCGGCCGGGAAAGACACAGAGGCCGAAGCGATGCCGGCAAGGCGGCATCCCGCGCTCTGGCGCGGCGGCCTACCTTCCGAAGGTGATGACCTGGCGCGCCCTCCCCCGCTGAAAGAGAATGGCGATCTCCGGCTGGTGGCGGGCCCGCACCATCTGCAAGTGGAACTCCTTGATCTCGTCCACCGGCTCGCGCCCCACCCTGAGGATCAAATCGCCGCGCTGCAACTGGGCCCTCTCGGCCTTGGAGCCCGGCCGCACCTTGGCGATCATCAGGGCGCTGCCCGGCCGCGTGTTGTAGAGCCGGGCCGTGGCCTGGTCCATGGGCGCGGCCTCCAGGCCCAGGCGCTGCCACACCAGCTCGGGCGAGCGCTCCAGAGGATAGGCCCGCGCGGTCAGGTCCACGCTCTGGCGGCGGCCCCGCTCCAGCAGCCACAGGCGCACCTGGTCGCCGGGCGCCACCGCGCCCAAGCGGGACTGATAATCGGCCGTGTCCTCCAAAGGAGTGCCGTCCAGGGCCAGGATGACCATGCCCCGTTCCACGCCCGCGGCCGCGGCCGGGCTGTGGGCCTCCACGGCCAACACCACCACGCCCGAAGCCGCCTCCAGACCGAAGTGGCCGGCCAGGCGGGGGGTGAGGTCCTGCAAACTCAGGCCCAGCCAGGTGGGCCGCACCTTGCCGTGGTTGAGCAGGTCGCCCACCACCCGGCGCACCCGGTTAACCGGGATGGCGAAGCCGATGCCCTGGGCCCGCTGAAAGATGGCGGTGTTGATGCCCATGACCTCGCCGTCCAGGTTGAGCAGGGGCCCGCCGCTGTTGCCCGGGTTGATGCTGGCGTCGGTCTGGATGAGCCCGCCCATCCAGGTGTTGGGCCCGGTGGGCACCCGCCGGTTCACCGCGCTCACCACCCCGGTGGTCACGGTGTGTTGCAGGCCAAAGGGGTTGCCGATGGCCACCAGGCTCTCGCCGATCATCAGCGAGCGCGAGTCGCCCAGCTTGACCTGGGGCAGGGGCTTGCCGCCCGGATCGATCTGGAGCACCGCCAGGTCCGAGGAGGGATCGCCGCCCACCAGCTTGGCGCTGAACACCCGCCGGTCGGCCAGCTGCACCTTGATGTCGCTGCCCCCCTCCACCACGTGGCTGTTGGTCACGATCAGGCCCTTGGACCCGTCGATGATCACCCCGGAGCCCAGGTTGGTCTGGGCCCGCTCCAGGGGGCGGAAGAACTCCTGGAAAAAGCGGTCCACCATGTCGTCGCCGGAGCGGAAGGGGCGCACCTTGCGGCGGCCGGTGCTGGAGATGTTGACCACCGCCGGGCCGGCGGCCTGCACCACCCGCACCACCGGGGTGGTGCGGCGCTGCACGCCCTGGGGCGAGGCCGGGGCCGGCGAGCCCAGCACCAGCAACAGCAGCAGGCCGAGGGCCAAGGAGGCGGCTTTGTTCAAATGACGGCGCATGCTTTTTCCCGGACAAAGTGGCTTGCCAAAGCCGGAACCCGGCTTGGCTGCCTAAGTATGACCCCTGCCCTGGGTGATTTCCAGGTGCATGGGCACGAAACTGATTCCGTTTTTACTCTGCACCTCTCCGCTGGCCTGGAATCCCAGGCGCTGGTAGGCCTCCACCGAGTTGGGAGAGGAGTTCACCGTGACTTGGCTGAACCCCGGCTCGGGCCATAGCTCCAGGCCGCGGGCCAACAGTTGCCGGCCGATTCCCCGGCGCTGCCGGGCGCTGTCCACGAACAGCAAGGCCAGATGAGGACCCTCCCGCATCTCCAGATAGCCGGTCAGCTCCGGCCCCCGCCAGGCGGCCAGTTGCAGATTGCCGTCCTTGCGCCGGGCGGCCAGAGTCTCCACGGTGACGTAACCCAGGAACTCCTCCACCCCCTCGGGCGGAAACAGCGGGGCCACGAACTGGCCGAACACCCGGCTGACCAGGGCGCAGGCCGCAGCCTCCTGGCCGTCGCGCAGGGGTCGGACCTCCATCTCGGAATTTTCCATGCCTCTCTCTCCATGATAGCGGGCAGGCCGCATGGTCAAGCACTCTAAAAGCGCCTGGCCGGCTTGTCAACGGGCCTGGTTTGACGCCCTTGGCCTGGCCACGGTAGACTTCCCAGCGTTATGCGCCTGTTACTCACCAACGACGACGGGGCCTACGCGCCCGGGCTCAAGGCCCTGCACCAGGCCCTGGCCAAGGAGCACGAGGTGTGGGTGGTGGCCCCGGAGACCGAGCAGTCGGCCGTGGGACATGCCATCACCCTGGCCGACCCCATCCGGGTGCATCCCCTGACCCAGGAGAGCGGCCTCAAGGGCTGGGCCGTCACCGGCACCCCGGCCGATTGCGTGAAGCTGGCGGTGCACGAGCTGCTGCCCTCCCCGCCCCAAATGGTGCTCTCGGGCATCAACCAGGGGGCCAACGTGGGGGTGAACCTGCTCTACTCGGGCACGGTGAGCGCGGCCACCGAGGGGGCCATTTTGGGCCTGCCGGCCATGAGCCTGTCCCTGGCCACCCACGAGCCTTTCGACTTTTCCTATGCCGCCCGGGTGGCCGCCCGGCTGGTGCGGGAGTGGGACGGCCTGGGAGTGCCGCCCGGAGTCTCGCTCAACGTCAACGTGCCAGCCCTGCCTCCCCAGCGCATCAAGGGGGTGCGCTTCACCCGGCAGTCCAACGCCCGGCTGCATGAGAGCTTTTTGCGCCGCCAGGACCCCCGGGGACACACCTATTACTGGCAGGCCGGGGAAAAGATGGGCACCGAGGGCGATGGCCATACCGACTACCCCGCCCTGCGGGACGGCTACGTGACCATCACCCCGGTGGAGCACGACCTGACCCACCGCCGCGCCCTGGAGACCCTGCGCACCAGGGCCCTGGAACTGCCCCCCGCCTGAGACACTATTCACTGACGGGCAGTGGGACACGTTGCATACAGCAACGTAAGATGTTGTCACCCTTGAGCTATCCCCAATGGGGCAATTTTACCCACAGGGGGGGATTATGCACCATGCCTCACCATGCTTGTCAAGCTTGTGAAATATTGCCCGTATCCGATCCGGCTGGTTTTTTCATGAAATTATGGCGTTATTGCGGCAGTTTACAATTAATACCTGTTATCAGCTATGGCCGTAATTAGTCTGTGGCACGCAACTTGCTGATATAAAGGGCACGCATCGTTGAATTACCGACTTTTGCGTTCTGGAGAAATAAAATGCCCGCTTACGACTACATTTGCAGCAATTGCGAGGCCCGCGAGCAACGCATCGGTGGCCTGGACGATCACACCGTCATCTGCGATCAGTGCGGACAGGTCATGGTGCGCCAGGGCGATGTTGATTCCCTGCTGGCTTCCTATTCCCCGGTGCAGCCCAAGTCCGATATCCAGGGCTCTTAGCCATATTGCTCCAGTTAGATACGCCCTGATCACAGCCGGGGCGGGTGCGGCATGAGCGTCGCGTCCGCCAGCGGACTGCGCCCCGGTTTGTCCGAGGCAGCCGCCCAAGGCCGCTTCACCCAATTAGATCAGATTTATCAAGAGCTTCCCGCAACCACCTGCCAGCGGCGGGGGGATTGCTGCGGCCTGCTGCCCCCCTTGCACGCGGTGGAGCTGGCCGCCTGGCTATACCGCTTCCTGGAGGTGCCTTACCGGGAAAGGGCGGCCCAGGCCCGCAAGCTGCTGACGCACTTTCTGAGCAACGCGGCCCAGCGCCTCGCCTGCCCCTGGGCCCTGGAAGACGCCTGCTCGGTGTATGACCGGCGCTTCCTGGGCTGCCGGTCCTATGGCCTGTGGTCAGCCGAGGCCTATGCCCAGCGCGCGGCCTTGGCCGCGGCCGGACAGGAGGCGGTGGCCCAAGCCTGGAAGGGCCTGGGTGTGGAGCTGCCCAGCGAGGTGTTGGCGCCGGCCCCACCCTACTGCGGCTCGGTGCGGCCGGCCGAGGGTCCGGCCCCGGACGACGCGGCCCTGGAAGCCCTGGAGGAGCGGGTGGAGGAGTTGGGCCGCGACCTGCCCGGCGGGCTGGAGCGGCTGCACGACTTTGGCGGCGATCTGGCCTACATGGTGGCCGCCCTGGCCCTGGGTCAGCAGCAGGCCCTGAGCCTCAAGGTGGCGGTCACCAAGGCCCTGCTGGGAGGCGGCGAGGCCGAGGCCAACGAGCTTCTGGCCAAGGCGGGCACTGCGGCTCAGCGCTGGGCCCAAAGCCTTTGATTTTAGTTTCCTTATTTATTAAAATTAAATTGTCTCTTTCATGGGGGAAATAGTGAATCAAGAACATATAATCGAGATAGCAGACGATTACCTTGCAACCCCAAAAACAGATTATGCAATTTGCATAAACGGGAAGTGGGGATGCGGCAAAACTTATCTGTGGAAAAATATATTAGCCCCCAAATTTATGCATACATCCAAAAAAGTATTATACATCTCGTTGTTCGGCAAAAAATCAAGCGCTGATATCGATGTTTCTATAACGATGAGCCTTCTTCCAGAGATGTCCAGCAAAGTAAAACAATTAGCCTCCTCAATGGGGCAAGGGCTTCTGAACTATAGGCGGCTTGAATGGATCAAAGAAGTCATACCCGTTAGAACTTTCATCAACTTTAAAAACACCGTATTCTGTTTTGATGATTTTGAACGGGCAGGAATGGATGAACAATCTGTCTTAGGATACATAAATTCATTCACAGAGCACGAAGGTGCCAAAGTATTTATTTTAATAAATGAAGAAAAACTTAAGGACAGGAGCTCTTACAGAAAATACAAAGAAAAAGTCATGGGCATTAGCATTGACTACCAAGCGGCGACTAACCTTGTTATCGAGAACATCTTTTGCGATTTTTTAGGTAATGAAAAATATTTTAAGTTTTTATTAGACAATGTCGATATTGTCCATCGCGTATATGTTAACAGTGAAACGGGGAACATAAGGATATTAAAAAACAGTCTCTATCTCTTTCAAAAAGCTTTCGATTATTTGTCCGCTGAAGAATCGTTGCTCGCAGAGGAATACGGCAAAAGCTTTTTAAATTTTTTCCTTGCCGTATCATTTGAGATACACACAGGAACCATTACGAAAGAAAACCTTACTTCACTGGCGGATTTATCTGAAAATCTTTTACAATTGCGAGTGACAAGGCTCTTAACGCAAGAGGAGGGGCCCAATTATATAGAAAACTTTTTCTCAAAATATTATTCAGCTAGCGACCTGAGCCAACCCGCGTTCAAATCAATCTTTGATTATGTATCTACAGGCTATTTAGATACTAGCCTATTGCTCAGAGAGTTACACGAACTCGATAATACATATGAACCAGAAGAAATCAAGAAGCTTAAGAAATATTTGCGAGAAATATGGGAACTTAATGATAAAGAATTTCTTGAATTGACCGTCCAGCTTTACGAAGAAGTTAAAAACGGTAAGCTTGAAAGGCTTTCTAGCTTTTGGCGATTATTCGTGCGCTTTATTACCTTAAAAGTGGATGGCATAATAAACTACAGTATAGAGGAAATCGTATCTAACTTCAAAAGTGGTGCTGACATAGCATTCAACTGTGTCGGCTTGATTGACTGGGACTTAGGTTATGCTGAAAAACCTTCATACCAAGATAAAACCTACAACTTGGCAATAGATGAAGTACACATCTATTATTCAAAAATTAGCAAGATGATCAACGACAAGGCAAAACAAGGAGAAGCACAATCGCTTATTAAAGCCTTACAACAAAATATGGATACTTTCGAAAAAGTCTTAGACAGGAATGCGACTGATAATATAATTAACCTGATTGACAATGATGAATGGTTAGCAAAGATAGTTGACTTGGATCCAAAGAATATAGCGATTACTAGATCAATCTTTTATTCAAGGTATCGCTCCGTTAATATTTTTGATTTCTTAAACGAAGAAAAAGAGGTCCTACGTTATTTAAGAGACAATCTACTTTCTTACCTTAACCCGGATATCGGCCTCGTCAAGATGTGGGCATTAAAGCAATTTCACAGGACAATTAGTGCCATATGCGACCGCATTCCCGCACCCTAAACCATCTTTGGCGTCGCCCTCTCTGCAATGCCCTGCGCAGAAATTTTTAGCAACTAACATATTTCCGTGTTCTTTTCGGCCTTGGCCTGGCGCTTGCGGCACCAGTCCTCGTAGCGCCCGGCCAGCTCGCGGAAGCGGTCCACGCTCAGCGGCGGCCTCTGGATGGCCGCCAGGGTGGTCTGGCGCACCCTGCCCTCCTGGGCCAGTTCATGGCCCGCTCGAACGATCAGCTCCAGATGGGGCTCCAGCTCGGTTGGGGCCATTTGCAGGGCCAGGGAGCCGGGCACGCACAGCTCGGCCACGCACTGGCCCCCAAAGCCCACTGCCTGGGCCCGCACCGTGGCGATGAGCGGGGCAAAGGTCTCGTATTCCGGGAAGCTGCAGGTGCTCACCAGCACCGTCTGAGAAGGCATGGCCCAGGCCATGGGGTGCCGGATGCGGCCCGCCTGGTCTGCATAAAGGAAAGGCTGCATGGCGCAGACGCAACGGTCCATGACCGCCTTGAGCTGGGCGCTCATGCTGTCGGTGTACACCGGCGCGGCCATGACCAGCAGATCCGCCGCTTGCAGCAGGGGGTAGAGCTCGTCCATGCCGTCGCGCTGGGCGCAGCGGCCGGGATGGCGGTGCATGCAGCTCAAACAGGCCACACAGGGCGCGATCTCCAGATCCTTGACCACCACCGCGTCCACCGAGGCCCCGCCCTGCTCCAGGCCCGCGATCAGGGCCCGGCCCATACGCCCGGTGACACCCTTGTCTCCCCGCGCGCTGCCGTACAACACCAATGCCCGCATGCTCACCTCCAGGCGGGCTAGCTTAGCACAGCCCGGCCGCGCTTGACATGATGGTGCGCGTCATTCTTTTGACGTGCGCAGCCACCATGCGATGAACAGAGTCTGCAAGGCGCTGAGCCCCACGAAATACCAGGCCCACAGGGGCCAACCGGCCAGGCTGCCGCCCACCCGGCCCCAGGCCCAATAGTCCTGGGCCAGGGCGAAAACGCCGCCGAACAGGATAAGGGCCAGCCAACCCCGCCTGGTGAAGCGGGGCAGGCCCAGGCCGCCGGACAACAGCTGCACCGCCAGGTAGACCACCACCGAGGCCGCTATGGCCGGCATGGCCGGCAAAAAACCGCCGGAAGGCAGCAGCTTGAGGTGATAGGCCACCACCAGGGCCTCGCCCACCAGAATGGAGGCGATGCCCGCGGCAGGGCGCGGTTTTTTGAGATACAGCCCAAAGAACACGGTGGGAAACAGCACCGCCAAGCCGGTGAAGGCGGTGAGGCCCAGGGAAAGGATGGTGGCGTCGGAAACCAGGGCCACCAGCAGCCCGGCCAGGGCCAGGCAGAGCACGAACACCCGGCCCACCAGGCTGCTCTCGGACTTACGCCCCCTGATGAGCGGAAAAAGGTCCCGGCTGAAGATGGAGCTCAGGGTGAGCAACTGGGAGTCCATGGTGGACATGAGGGCGGCCAGGCCCGCGGCCAACACCAGGGTGCCCATGAAATCCCCGGCCAGCCTGGTCATGAGCAGGGGCACGATGTTGTCCGAGGCGCGTCCAGCCAGGCCGGGGAAGGCCAAATGCCCCAGCACGCCCATGGCCACCGGCAGGGCGAAGACCAGGGTGCATATGAGGGGGTACAGGGCCATGGTGCGGGCCAGGGAGCGCTCTTTCTTGGCCGAGTAGAAGCGCTGGAAAAGCTGGGGGAACATGGGATCGCAGAAAAACCACAGGGCCAGGAAGCTGAACCACACCGCCGGGGTGTACACCCCCCGGGGGCCGGGGCGGCTGAACAGCTCGGGCACGGCCTCCCGGGCCTGGCTGAAGGCCTGGCTCCAGCCGCCAAAGTGCGAGGTGACCATGAACAGGGCCGCGGCCATGAGGATGAACATGAGAAGGCCCTGGAACACGTCGGTCCAGGCCACGGCCTTGAGCCCGCCCCTGAGGGTGTAGACCAGGATGATGGCGGTGATCAGGCTGGCCCCGGCCCAGGGGGGCAGGCCGAAGAGCTGGCCCAGCACCTTGGCCCCGGCCAGAGGCTGCAAGGCCAGGTAAGGCACGGTGAACACCACCATGGCCAGGGCGAACAAGGCGGCCAGCCACTTGTTCCCATAGACCTGCTCCACCAGCTCGGCCGGGGTGACCAGCTGGTGGGTGCGGCCCCATTGCCACACCTTGCGGCCCAGCAGCCAAAAGGTCAGGGCCATGAAGCCGGTGCCAAAGGCCATGATGGGGAAAAAACTGAGCCCGTCGCGGTAGCCCGCCCCCGAGGCCCCGAACACGGTGAAGGCGCTGAAGTTGGTGGCGGCCATAGTGCCCATGAGCACGAAGGTGCCCAGGCCCCGGCCGGCCAAGAAGTAGTCGGCCGGGCCTTCCTTGAGCCGGCTCTTGGCCAGCAGCCCCAGGATGATCACCACCGTGAAGTAGGCGGTGAGGACCAGAATCTTGGTCAGCATGCGGCGCCTCCCCTGGCAATAAAAAAACGGCCGTCCCGGAGCAAGCCGGGATGGCCGTTGGCCTAGAGCATAACCTGCGCCGCCTTTATAGCCGAAGAGGCCCGACTTGGCAAGTCCCGGGTCGCGGCCGATGCTTTTGGCCCAATATTGTTGACGCCTTGCAGACCCTGTGGTAAAAATCGCCCTACAAATTCCCCGGTAGCTCAGTTGGCAGAGCAGGTGGCTGTTAACCACCTTGTCGTTGGTTCGAGTCCGACCCGGGGAGCCAGAGATTGCAAGGGCCTAGGCGAAATCGCCTGGGCCCTTTTTTTATCCGCGCCCAACAAACCGGCCTGGCCTGGTTGGCATTTATGACCGCCGGGGTCTGGACGAACCTCGTGCCGGGCGCGTAAACTTGATGGGTTCTTGACCGGGAGGCGCACCGCTTCCCGGCCCCAGCACGGAGAGCCCCATGGCCCCAGACAGCCCAACGCCCCATAACCCGGCTCCCACGGGCCGCATAATGGTGGTGGATGACGAAGGCACCGCCCTTAAGAACCTGCGCCGCATCCTGGAAAAGGAGGGCCATCAGGTCTCCACCTACAGCAATCCGGTGCGGGCCCTGGAGCTGCTCAAGCGTGAAGCCTTTGACGTGCTGCTCAGCGACCTGCGCATGCCCCATATGGACGGCCTGGAGCTCCTGGACCAGGCCAAGCTCATCGACCCGGGCCTGGAGGTGGTGATCATCACCGGCTACGCCAGCCTCAACGGGGCGGTGGAGGCCACCAAAAAGGGGGCCTATCATTTCCTGGCCAAGCCCTTCACCCCGGACCAGGTGCGCGCCGTGGTGGCCGAGGCCCTGGCGCTCAAGCTCAGCCGCGACCAGGCCCACGCCCTGGAGCAGGAGCAGTCCCAGGAACAAGGCCCCCTGATCATCGGCCAGAGCCCCCAGATGCGGCGGGTGGCCGAGGTGGTGGCCCAGATCGCGCCCACCGGATGCAACGTGCTGATCATGGGCGAGTCCGGCACCGGCAAGGAGCTGGCCGCCCGGGCCATCCACGCCCAGAGCCAGTGCGCGGGCGGCCCTTTCGTGGCCTTCAACTGCGCGGCCCTCAACGCCGAACTCATGGAGAACGAGCTCTTTGGCCACGAAAAAGGCGCCTACACCGGCGCGGGCGAGGCCAAGGCCGGCCTGCTGGAGGCGGCCCAAGGGGGCACCATCTTCTTGGACGAGATCGGCGAGATGCCCCAGGCCATGCAGGTGAAGCTGCTCAGGGCCCTGCAGGAGCGCGAGGTGCTCCGGGTGGGGGGAACCGAGCCGATCGGACTGCAGTTAAGGGTGGTGGCGGCCACTGCCCGCGACCTCAAGGCCGAGGTGGGCCTGGGGGCCTTTCGCCAAGACCTGTATTACCGCCTCAACGTGGTGAGCCTGCAGCTTCCCCGCCTGGCCGAGCGCGGCGACGACATCCAGCTTCTGGCCTACTTCTTCCTGGGCATGTTCAACCAGCGCATGCACAAGGAGATCCGGGGGCTGGGCGGCCGGGCCTTGGATCTTTTGAACAGCTACGCCTACCCGGGCAACGTGCGCGAGTTGGCCAACATCATGGAGCGGGCCGTGGCTTTGTGCGGCCAGGACATGATCACCGAGCGCGACCTGCCGCCCGACCTGGCCGCGGTGGAGCTGGCCAGCTTCTCCCGCCCCGGCGGCGAGGAGCCCACCCTGGAGGAGCTGGAACGGCGCTACATCGAGCACATTCTGGAGATTACCGGCGGGGTGCGCACCCGGGCGGCGGCCATTTTGGGCATCGACCGGGTGAGCCTGTGGCGCAAGATGAAAAAGTTCAGCCTGGAATAGCACGTTACATCTCCAAAACGCCCCGTTGCACATGCGTAACGATTCGTTCTCCTGCCCATAAACAGGCCCTTGGCTAGAGCCTTTTTTCTCAAAGCATTGCACTTAGCAACAAAGCGGCCACTTCCTCCCTTTTAGCTAATCACGCCTTTGTCCTGAATATTTGAATAGATAGCCAAATAGCCCGTTTTGGTACGGCCTTTGCGACCCTTTTGGGGCCAGGAAAGGCGCCAAAGCATGTTCAAACGGGTTCTGGTGGTCATGGAGAACGAGAAGGTCAACACCCAGGCGGTGTACTACGCCCGGGAGCTGGCCCAACGCATGGACTCGGAGGTCTCCTTTCTCATGCTGGTGGAGATGGCGTCCCTGGACCGCACCTGGCTGGGCAGCAGCCGAGGCGCCATCTCCGAACTGGACGACCGGGTGGGGCGCCAGATGGCCGAGCTGAGCGAGGATTTTCTTCGCTTGGGCATCGCCACCAGCGCGGCCCTTCGGGTGGGCGATCCCAAGCAGGAGCTTTTCAAGTTCCTGGCCGAGCGCCCCCCCTTTCAGGTCTTGATCTGGGGCAGCCACGAGGAGCTGCCCGGCGGCGCTTCCCGGGGCCACTGGATGGCCAAGGCGGCCGCCTCCCTGGAATGCCCCTTATGGACGGTAAGCAGCCGGCGGTCTTCTTGAGGACGGCCGGTCACATGGAGTTACAACCGCATTTTCCGACTGCGCAAGGTGAAGTTTCATGCCTGAACTGACTTTTGACATGATTCTGGTCATGATCATGATCGGGATCGCGGTGTTCCTGTTCATCGTGGAATGGGTGCGGGTGGACGTGGTGGCCATCCTGATGATGGTCACCCTGCCCCTGCTGCATTTGGTAACCCCGTCAGAGGCCTTTTCGGGCCTGTCCTCCAACGCGGTGGTGTCCATCATCGCGGTGATCATCATAGGCGCGGGGCTGGACAAGACCGGGGTGGTCAACCGGCTGGTGGGGCCCATACTCAAGGTGGCCGGCAATAGCCAGTCGCGCATTGTGATCTTCATATCCCTCACCGTGGCCATCATCTCCAGCTTCATGCAGAACATCGGGGCGGCCGCCCTGTTTTTGCCCGCGGTGCAGCGCATCAGCAAAAACCTCAAGATACCCATCAGCAAGCTTCTGATGCCCATCGGCTTCTCGGCCATCCTGGGCGGCACGGTGACCCTGGTGGGCTCCAGCCCCTTGATCCTGCTCAACGACCTGATGATGCCCTTCGAGCTCGAGCCCTTCGGCCTGTTCGACGTGACCCCGGTGGGTCTGGCCCTGGTGGGCGCGGGCATCGTCGTGTTCGTGTTCTTCGGCCGCTTCATCCTGCCCGGCGGCAAGGGCGAGGAAGCCGGCGCCGCCGAGGAAGACCGCCAGGAGCAGAACCACATCATGGAGGAGCTGGGCCGCCCCTGGGAGCTGGCCACGCCCGAGGACTTCACCCACTACCGCGAGCCGGTGACCGTGGACGGCATCCGCCGCCGCTACCTGGTTAACGTGGTGGGACTGGTGGAGCCGCCGGACTTCAAGGTGCTGGGCCCGGCCCCGGACCAGGAGATCCGCTCCGGGGTGGAGATCGTGGTCTACGGCCAGGAAAAGGACGTGCGCCGCATGGCCGAGGAAGAGGGCATGGCCCTCAAGGATGACCTGGAGCTGTTCAAGGGCGAACTGGCCGACCACGCCTCGGGCACGGTGGAGGCGGTGGTGGCCCCCCGCTCCAGCCTGGCCGGCAAGACCCTGAACCAGGTGGACCTGGCCGAACGCTTCCAGGTCGCGCCCTTGGCGGTGTATCGCCAGGGGGTGACCTACCGGGCCGAGCTGGGCTCCATGCCCCTCAGGGTGGGCGACGCCATCCTCTTGCACGGCACCTGGAAGCGCCTGGAGCTGCTGCACGCCGAGGGCAGCCTCTTGTTCACCACTCCCCTGGACTCCGACCAGCTCCGGCCTGAAAAGGCCATGTTCGCCGGCATCTGGCTGGCCGTGGCCCTGGTCATGGTCATCGTGTTCAAGATCCAGCTTTCGGTGTGCCTGATGACCGGCGCCCTGGGCATGATCATCACCCGGGTTTTGTCCATCGACGAGGCCTACCAGGCGGTGGACTGGCGCACCGTGTTCTTGCTGGGCGGACTGATTCCCCTGGGCATCGCCACCGAGAAGACCGGCGCCGCGGCCTGGATCGCCCACAGCGTTTTGAACGCCATCGGCACGGTGGAACCCATCGTGCTCCTGGCGGTGATCGGAGTGCTGGCCACGGTGTTCACCCTGGTTATCAGCAACGTGGGAGCCACGGTGCTATTGGTGCCGCTGGTGGTCAACATGGCCCTGGCCGCGCACACCGATCCGCGCATGGCCGCCCTGGTGGTGGGCCTGGCCACCAGCAACTCCTTTATTCTGCCCACCCACCAGGTGAACGCCCTGTACATGGGACCCGGGCGCTACCGAAGCGTGGACTTCATGAAAGCGGGCACCGTTGTCAGCATCGTCTTCCTGGTGGTGATGATCGCCATGCTCTACCTGTTTTACTAGAGGGAGGACCAAGTCATGGCCATAATCACCATATCGCGAGGTTCCTACAGCAAGGGGCGCGAAGTGGCCGAAAAGGTGGCCCAGCGCCTGGGCTACGACGTGGTCAGCCGCGACGTGCTCCTGGAGGCCTCGGAACACTTCCACATTCCCGAGGTCAAGCTGGTGCGGGCCATCCACGACGCGCCCTCCATCCTTGACCGCTTCAGCCACGGCCGCTACTGCTACCTGGCCTTCTTCCAAAGCGCCCTGGCCGACCGGGCGGCGGCCGACAACCTGGTCTATCACGGCCTGGCCGGCCACCTGCTTTTAAAAGGGGTGCCCCATGTGCTCAAGGTGCGCATCATCGCCGACCTGGAGGCCCGGGTGGCCGCGGAGATGGAGCGGGAAAACCTGACCCAGAACCAGGCCCGCGACATCCTGATCAAGGACGACGAGGAGCGCCGCAAGTGGACCCAGAACCTCTATGGAGTGGACCCCTGGGACGCCTCGCTTTATGATCTGGTTATCCACATCCACCAGCTCAGCGTGGACGACGCGGTGGACTTCATAGCCCAGGCGGCCGAGCGCCAGTGCTTCCAAACCACCCCCGATGCTCAACAGAAGATGGACGACCTGGCCCTGGCCTGCCGCGTCAAGACGGCTCTGATCCAGGATGACTGCGTGGACGTGGCCGTAGCCTGCGAGTTCGGCAACGTGCTGGTCTACAGCAAGCAGGGACACCGCCGGACCCATCAACTGGAAGAAAAGGTCAAGCCCCTGGCAGCGGCCATGCCCGAGATAAATCACATCGAGGTGCGAACCGGCCAAGCCATCCCGCCGGAGGCCTGTTGACAAGCGGCCCCGGGGCCGCCAGAGAGGTGAATCTCATGCCTTTGATTATTGTGTCAGCCGACGACTTCAGCCAGGGCCGGGAGATCGCTCACCGGGTGGCCGGGGTGCTGGGCTACCGCTACGTGGGCCGCGACCTGCTGGCCTCAGTGGCCGAGCAGCACCAGGTCAGCCAGGAGGAGCTGGTGCAGGCCCTGGAGGATCCCCCGGGCTTCCTGACCCGCCGCTCCCGCCGCCAGCGCCTGTTGGCCTTCATCGAGGAAGGCTGTTTGCAACAGCTTCAGGATGACGGCGTGGTGTGCTATGGCCTGGCCGGCCATCTTTACGTGCGGGGCATCGCCCACGCCTTGAAGGTGCGCATCATCACCGAGGTCGGCCAATGGGCCCAGGCCATCGCCGAGAGCGAGGGAGTGCCCTTGGAGCGGGCCCAGAAGGTGGTGGAGCGCCGCAAGGAAGAGCAGAAGCGCTGGTCGCAGGACGCCTACAACCTGGACCAGAGCGACCCCTCGCTCTACGACATGGTGCTCAGCCTGGACACCCTGGAGCCGGACAAGGCGGTGGAGATCATCTGCGACACGGCCGGCTACCGCAAGTTCCAAGCCATGACCTACTCCCGCAAGCTGATGCAGGACAAGGCCCTGGCCTCCCGGGTGCGCGTGGAGCTCATGAAGAGCTTCCCGGACATCAAGGTGGAGGCCAACGACGGCACGGTGGTGGCCTATCTGCAAAGCCTGAAAAAGGACCAGCGCAAAAAGCAGGAAGCGGTGCGGCAACTGGCCGGCGGCATCGAGGGAGTGCGCCACGTGGAGGTGCACGTGATCCGCGATTATTTCGGCCAGGCGGCCCAGAGCTCCCGCTAGAGCGGGTCCTTGACCGGCGGCGGGTCCGCCGGGCAATGTTCTATATGGAGGTGGATTGATGTCAGATAACTTGCAGGTGCTTCTGCTGGACGACGAGCCCATCGTGGGGAGGCGTCTCAAGCCGGCCCTGGCCAAGATCGGCTGCGAAGTGGAGGTCTTCGAGGATCCCGAGGAGGCCTTGGCCCGTATGGCCCAACAAGAGTTCGACGTGGTGGTCACCGACATCCGCATGGACCAGATCGACGGCATGCAGGTGCTGGAGTTCGTGCGCGAGCGCTGGCCCCGCAGCAAGGTGATCATGATAACCGGCTATGCCATGATGTCCCTGGCCCGCGAGGCCATGGAAAAAGGCGCCTTCGACTTCATCGCCAAGCCCTTCAAGCCCGACGACCTGCGCAAGGTGATCGCCAAGGCGGCCAAGGCCCTGGGCTCGGAGATAGACTTCGGAGCTGCTGAAGTGGACAAGGCCAATGGCTGAGGGCCCGGCCCGACCAGGCGGTGCCCCGCCCCCGCCGGGCGACGAGTTGTCCGAGGAGGCCGCGGCCATAGAAGGCCGTCTGGGCCTGGCCCGCGACGCGGAGCAGGCCCGGCGGGCCCTGCTGGCCCGCCCCCGCTTCAGCCTGCGCCTCCAGATTTTCCTGGGCAACGCCATCGCCTTTCTGGTGGCCGTGGCGGTGGCGGTGGCCCTGATAGCCAGCTCCCACCGCATGGAGAGCAAGACCCGCTTTTTGGAGATCGTCAACGACTACGTGATGCAGGTGGAGCAGGCGCGGCGCTTCGAGAAAAACTTCTTTCTCTACGGCACCAACCTCAGCGACGCCCAGGACAACGTGTTCCAGGCCGAGGCCATCCTCAACCGCAATGCCGAAGAGCTGGCCGCCATCATGGGCGCCGACTGGCGCCGCCAGGTGCTGCCCAACCTGCACTCCTACGCCCGCTTGCTGGAGAAACTGGGTCAGGGGGCCCATAGGGACCAGCCCGTGGGCAAGGCCGAGCGCCTGAAGTTGCAGAGCCAGGTGCGGGCCCAGGGCCAGCAGATGGTTTCGGCTGCATTGGCCGTGCTGAGCAAGGAGAAGGCGGCCCTGAGCGAGGTGATCGCCCGCTCGCGCCAGCTGTTGTTCTATTCCATGGGCCTGCTGCTGGTGTTCATGGTTTTCAACGCCTATTGGCTGGGCAGCCGCATGCTCTCCTCCATCGGCCGCTTCGGGCAATACGCGGGCCGCATCGCCTCGGGCGACTTCACCCCGGTGACCCCCACCCGCCGCTACCGCGACGAGTTCACCGAGCTGGCCCTGGCCATCAACTCCATGATCGAGGAGCTGGAAAAACGCGAGGCCGTGCTGGTGCAGTCACACAAGATGCGCGCGGTGGGCACCCTCACCGCCGGGGTGGCCCACGAGCTCAACAACCCCATGAACAACATCACCCTCACCGCCCACATGCTCCAGGAGGACTACGCCGACCTGGACGACCCGGAGCGGCGGGAGATGATAGACGACGTGGTGGCCGAGGCCTCGCGGGCCAAGAAGATCATCAGCAACCTGCTGGATTTCGCCCGGGAGAGCGGCAGCCAACTGGAGCCCCTGGACCTGCCCCACCTGTTGCAGGAGACCATCGCCCTGGCCGGCAACCAGATAAAGCTCTCGGGCATCAAGATAGACTTCCAGAGCTCGGGCAACCTCCCCCGGGTGCACGGCGACAGCCAGCAGCTTCAGCAGGTGTTCTTGAACCTCATCCTCAACGCCATCGACGCCTCGCACAAGCGCGGCAGCATCCATGTGCTGGTGTTGCCGGCCGACGAGCCCAACTACCTCGCGGTCAAGGTAATGGACGAGGGCACCGGCATCCCGGCCCACATCCTGGGCTCCATCTTCGACCCCTTCTTCACCACCAAGGAAAAAGGCAAGGGCACCGGCCTGGGGCTGAGCGTGTCCCAGGGGATCGTGGCCAAGCACGGCGGCCGCATCATGGTCAGCAGCCAGGAGGACAAGGGCACCACCTTCACCGTGGTGCTGCCGGTCACCACCATCCCCGCCCAGTTGGGGTCTGAAAAAGCCTAACTCTTGCAGCGGCTTCCATGCCCGGCCCGCCGCCTGGCCGGGATGGGGGCCGTTTTTTGCGCTCCCACCCTTGATCAGCCGGCCGCAATCAGCTACCATGCCGCCATTTACGTCGGGAATATCGGCACAATGGCAACTATTTTCATATAAATGGCTTCGTCAAAACCAGCCGGGCCCCGGCACGCTCCGGCCTGGCGGAGGCTGGAAAACCAGGCAAGCCTGCCGCGCACACCCCAGACCAGAAAGACGACATAGCGATGCAAAACACCATCCGCACTATCGGCAGAACCCTGATGATGACGCTCCTATGCCTGGCCATGGCATCCCCGGCCCTGGCCAAAAACCAGCCCCCCGCCCCGCCGGATTACAGCTCCATGCACTCATGGACCGTGCGCACCGAAAATCCGGACAAGCCCTACGACGTCTTCTACGTGCACCCCACCACCTACTTCAACACCGTGGACGGGCCCAACGCCTCCCTGGACAACAAGGTGGTCAGGGCCACCACCGAGGCCACCACCACCCAGCAGACCGGCGTTTTCAAGGACACCTGCAACATCTACGCGCCCCGCTACCGCCAGGTTAACCGGGGGGTGCTGCCCAAGAAGTTCTCCGAGCGCGATCCCTACCTCAGCATCGCGGCCCAGGATGTGGTGGCCGCCTTCAAGTACTATCTGAAGCACTACAACCAGGGCAGGCCCTATGTGATCGCCTCGCACAGCCAGGGCTCGGTGGTCACTGCCCGGGTGCTCAAGAAGCACCGCGAGCTGTTCCAGGACGACAAGATCATTGCCGCCTATCTGGTGGGCTGGACCATCACCGACAAGGACTGCAAGGAGATGAAGCTGCCCTTTGCCCAGCGGCCCAACCAGACCCGCTGCCTGATCACCTGGAACACCATCAGCAAGGGCGGCAAGCCCCCCATGTTCTTCCCGCCGGCCAAGTGCATCAATCCCCTGGTCTGGACCCCGACCCAAAAAAACCAGCCCAAGGAGCTGAACCTGGGCGCGGTGATCGACATGGGAAACGGCAAGACCAAGAAGGTGCCCCACTTCACCTCGGCCCAGATCAATGCGCAAGGCGCCCTGGTCATCCCGGTGCCGGCCATGCTCCCGGAGCTGAACATGCCCATGGGCAAGGGCGTCTATCACCGCTATGACTACGACTTCTTCTACAACAACTTCGCCAAGAACGTGAAAGACCGCTGCAAGGCCTGGTCGGCCATGCACCGGAACGCCAAGTAGCCGCCAACCCCGGGCGGGCGAGCCTCGCCTCCCCGCCCGGGGTCCGCGCTTTGGCCACGGCCCCGGACCGCACCGGGGCCCCGGACATCCCCCACCTGTCCCAGGCAAAGCTGTCCATGTCGCGCAAGATCATCTGCTGCCTGCTAGTCATGGCCGTCGTCTTGCTGGCCCCCGCGGCCGGGGACGCGTCCCAAGACGGGCTGTGGTCCAGCCTCGGCCAGGGCGATTTGCGCATCAAGCTGCGCAACTTTTTCATGTACCGGGACTACAATGACAAGCCGGACGAGGCGGCCTGGGCCATGGGCGGGGAGTTCTTTTATGCGACCAAGCCCTGGCACGGCCTGTCCATCGGCGGCAGCCTCTATACCTCCCAGCCCTTTTTTTACGCCCCGGCCAGCCGCGCGGGCACCGACCTGCTGAGCAACGACCAGACCGGCTACACCGTGCTGGGCCAGGCCTATCTCAAGGCCAGCGCCAAGGGCTTCAGCCTGACCGCGGGCCGCCAACTCATCGACAACCCCCTGTTGAACCCCTTTGACTTCCGCATGACCCCGGTCACCTTCGAGGCCCTGAGCCTCGAATACGCCCAAGGGGGTCTCAGCCTGAACCTGGCCCAGGTGGTGGGCTACAAGAGCTGGAACGACACCACCTTCCAGCCCATGAGCCAAGCGCCGGGCCTGGGGGGCGGCGACGAGGCGGTGACCATGGGCGGGGTGAGCTACCAGTGGGGCTCCTACCGGGTGCAGCTCTGGGACTACTTTTGCCATCAATTCATGAACTCGCTCTACGTGCAGGCCGACGGGGCCTGGGAGCTGGCCAAGCAGTGGCGTCTGGAGGCCGGGCTACAGGTCATGGGCCAGCAGGACGTGGGCCAGGCCAAGGCCGGCACCTTCCGGGCCCTGCAGTCCGGTCTCAAAGGGGCCCTCACCTGGCGACGGACCACCCTGACCCTGGCCTACACCGACACCGCCGACGGTCACGACATGGTCAACCCCTGGTCCGCCTGGCCGGGTTACACCGCCATCATGGAACTGAGCAACGACCAGGCCGGACAGCGCACCTGGCTGTTCCGCCTGGGGGCCGAATTGGCCCAATACGGGGCGCCGGGTTTGGAAGCCACCCTGACCCACACCCGGGCCACGGTGCCCGCGGGCAGGAACTTCGCCAAGCCTGACCAGTTGGAGACCGACCTGGACCTGAAATACTTTTTCCAGGGGCCGCTCAAGCCGCTGTGGATCAGACTTAAGGCCGCATACGTGGACCAGGACGTGACCATGGGCGGGGACACCTTCACCGATATCCGGTTCATCGTGAACTATGATTTTTCGCTTTAGAACCAGGGCGCCCACTGTGAATTTTTGGGGACGCCATCCCCATAACGCAATTTTATTGGCCCCTTGGCCCGTTTTTGGGTTATGTTAGCGAACAACCTATGTCCTGTCTCCACGGGGTTTTCATGTCCAAACGGGGCCTGCTATTGCTTCTGGTGCTGATTGCGGCGGCGCTGACCGCTTGCGGTCCGGGGCCGTCCCCGCGCCAGAGCCATCTCCCCAGGGAGGTGGACCTCTTGGTGGACCGGGGCGGCAAGATGGACATCAGCCAGGCCGCCTCTCCCCAGGAGGCCGGCGGCTACACCCGTCAGGCTGGCAACCGCATGTCCCTGGGCTTCTGCCGCTCGGCCCTGTGGGTGCGCCTGCCCCTGGACCAGACCCCGGCCCAGGGCTGCTGGGTGCTGTCCGTGGCCGCCCCCTGGATGGACCAGGTGGACCTGTACCTTCCCCGGCCCAACGGCGGATGGGAGCATCTCTTTTCCGGCTTGCAACAGCCCAATGGGCACCACGGAGCGGGCGGCTTCGCCCTCATCGCTCCGGAGGACACCCCGCGCGCCGGATACGGCTACTTGCGTTTGCAGTCGGTGCTCTCGCTAAACGCGGGCCTGCGCATCTGGCCTGATAGCGAGTTCATGCGCGACGCGGTGAACCACGGCTATCTTTACGGAGTGCTCTACGGGGTGTTGGGGGCCATGTTCCTGGTCAACCTGATGGTGCTGGTCTCCACCCGCGACCGGGCCTACTTGCTCTACGTGCTCTATCTGGCGGCCATAATGTCCCACCAGATGTGCCTGCAGGGCCAGGTGCTGTATTTGCCCTTCGCGGTCTGGCCCATGGTGCCGGAGATAAGCCTGCTGGTGTCCTCGGGGTTGTTCTTTTTCGGCGCTGCCTTTTGCCGCGTCTTCCTAAACACCAAACTCCACACCCCCCTGGTGGACTGGCTGCTCAAGGGAGCCCAGGCGGCGGCGGTGCTGTTGCTCCTGCTGGGTTTGATTCACCAGATATGGCTGGGCACCTGGCTGGTGCATATCTTGGCCATCTTGGGCCCGGTGCTGGGCATCGTGGCCGGAATCAAGGTCCTGTCCCAGGGTTTCCGGCCCGCCCGCTTCTATTTGGTGGCCTGGGTGGTGCTGTTGTTGGGAAGCATGGCCTGGGGGGCCTGGTCCATGGGCTGGCAGTTCCTGGTGCCCCTGCCCCGCTCCCTGCTGACCATGGCCGCCGCCCTGGAGAGCGTGCTGTTGTCCTTGGCCCTGGCCGACCGGGTGCGGGTGATGCAGCTGGAGCGCAAGGTGCTGGCCCTGCGCGAGCGCCGCTATCACCACCTGAGCATCACCGACGACCTCACCGGCCTGTTCAACGCGCGCTATTTCTGGAGCAAGCTCGACAGCGAGATCGCCCACGCCCACGACCTGGACCAGCCCCTGGGCCTGGTCATTTTGGACGTGGACGACTTCAAGCTATTCAATGACAGCTACGGCCATCCCGAGGGCGACAAGGTGCTCACCGAGCTGGGGCGCCTGATGCGCCTTACCGTGCGCCCGGCCGACTCGGCCTGCCGCTATGGCGGTGAGGAGTTCGCCCTGCTGCTGCCCGGAGCCACGGGCAAGGCCGCCTGGGAGGTGGCCGAGCGCATCAGGGCCGCCTTGTCCCGGGTGGTGTTCCAGCCTGGCAGCGGCGCCCGGGTGATGGTCACGGTCAGCCTGGGCACCGCCCAGCTCCGCTCCGAAGATTCGGCTCGCTCCCTGGTCAGCCGGGCCGACCAGGCCCTTTACCGGGCCAAGGCCCTGGGCAAGAACCAGACCATATCCTCCGACGACAACGGCGAGAGCAGCTCCTCCTGAGCAGCCCGCCGCTCCCCTGCGGGAGCCATGCCACAAGGCGTTCTCACCACCGTTCGCGTTTTGAGATCATCCTCTCTGTGGCCGGAGTAGCCCCCTACCGCTGCCTGGATTGCCGCCAGCGCTTCTAGCGCTTCCAAGCGGGCGCCCAAGCTGGCCGATCGTTCTTAGCGGGCTGATTCGATGCGAAAGGTCTGGTTGTTGGAGCCCAGGTAGAACACCTCGTCGTGGAACAGCACCCGGGGCACTCCCTGGTGGAGTTTCTCTCCACTCCCCAGGAAGGTGCCGGCAGAGGAACCCAGGTCTTCCAAAGAATACCTCTCTCGCCTGGGGTTGAATCTAATCATTGCGTGGCGGCGGCTGATGAGCGGCTGATCGCGGGGAAAGACGATGGTGGCGAAATCAGGGTCCCGGCCCAGAGTCACATCCTGCTTGTCCAGAGGAAATTTCTCTCCGGCGAAAACCCCGGAAAGGCATACCAAATGCGCTCTGATGGGAGAAGGAGTTTTTAAGGGGTCCCCAAATGAATACGGCTTCTCCGGCCGGCGGGCATCATCCGCACCCAACAAAAAGGGCAACTGGGTGGGCTTCCATTTGAGGACTGCAAAGTAATAAAGGCTGGGGAACAAGACTAAAGTATATATCCATTTAAGGGTAATCACCCAAGCGGGCCCCACAAAGTAGCTCTTCCAATAAACGACCGAAGCAACGCGTTGGACTAGGACCAAGGTGACCACCCAGTTGCACACCGGGATCAAAACCGCGGCGATAAAAAGAGCAAAGGCCGCGCCATGCCAAGGCAGCCATTGCTTCTCATGCCTGGCTTGGGTCCGGTACATATAGGCCAACAGAAAGGTCACCACAAAGCCGATCAGCGGCCAGCTCACCAGGTTGGGGCCTAGAATGACATACCACAAGCGCCCCCCGGACGGAGCCAGCGTTTTCGCGGCGAACCCCAACAGGGCCAGGGAGGCAAACAAGTAGCAGGAGCGCCGATAAACCGCCTTGAGCCTGCGCTCCCTCAGGGTGTCGTTTTTTGCGTACTCAATTATCCTCTGGAAATACAGACCAAAGCCGACAAACACCAATATCAGCAGCAAGAAAGTTAAAAAATACTGCGCGTAAAACCTATAAACTATGTCGATTATGTGTCCGAAATTACGGCTGTTCACCAGCATGGCGTCCAGGGGAGAGATGAGTTGAAAGATGCTCTCGCCGGCGCCGAAGGACAACATGATTATGATAAAGGGCTCATAGAATGCCAGCGCCACGGCACCGCCGGCCACGAACAAAATCAAACCTATCACCCATAAACCGTCCGGCGGCATCCCTTGGCTGATGGCCAGGATGACCCCCAGCCAGGCAGCCGACAATCCCGCCGCGATGAAGACAAAAATCTTTTGCAAGGGCCAGGCAGCCAAGCCTCCCACGATGGCCAGAATGACTCCGGCGGTGATGGCCGCGGCCAGGCTGTGCCCAGCCAAGCTGCCCAAGAAAAACCCCAGCCCCCCGCCGAAGGCGATGCCGATCAAGATTATGTAGATTTTAAAAAGCCGAAGCCCCCAGAAAACCAGGGCCATGGCCAGCGCGCAATAAACTATGTCAAGGGAGTGGTGCACCTCTATCCTAAGTGCTTAGTTAAAACATGCTTCTGAGGTCATGCTTTTGCGGATGCATATTCCCCCTACAAAAAACGACCGGCTGCTTTTTTACCGGCTGCCCTACTTCTGAGAATCGTCATCCGGCGGGTTGTAATATAAGTCCACAATGTCTTCCACTTCCTTGGGGTACTGCAGCATCACGTCTTCGTAGTTGACATTGGCGGAGCCGGTCAGAAGAGGCTTTTTCTTGTTTTTTTCAAAAAGGCAGACCAGCACCTTGCCGTATTGATCCGGAGAGGCGAAATAAAAACCCCAGATCAAGGCATAGCGTGCACCAAGCTTGTCCAATATCTTGGCCAACACCCCAGTTTGGGCCTTGGTCAAGGGAGGACGCCACAAGGCACCGAGACCTCCGCCCATAATGGCCGAACCGATTGACTGGTTGGAGCCGGTCTCTTTAAGAAAGTCGGTTATGGTGAACGGCGCGTAACTGAGCTTTAGCTCATCCATTTTTTCCTGCGAAACGCCGACTATCTCGCCGGGAACATCCGGCACCGTCTTCACCGCCTGGGCCACCTTTTCCGGGGTATACCCGTTGGGCCAATCCAAGGGGCCATAGTTGACATCAGGGTCTTTTATGCCCGGAGGGAGCACCACCATCCTGTTGGTGCTGGCGGCTGCGGGGGCGGGGGTTCCTTTCGGAGGGGCCTCGGTTTTGGTTTTGGATTCCTTCAACCTTTGCACGGGCAAAAACTGTTTGTCTTGCGGCCTGGCCTGCAGCTCATTAATCAGTTGTTGCTTATCACCCCGCACCAATTTGGCCATGGACCCGCCGTCCAGGACCTCAGTCACCTGTAGCACGGCAATGCGCCGCTCACGCACGATTTCGCCGCCGCCCGGGCGTGGGATCCGAGTTGTCTTGATCACGCCGAATTGCGAGCCGACCTTGACCCCCTGGCGCTTGTCCTGATCAACCATGAAATCATTTTCATGCCGCCACATCATCCCACCGGGCCGGGCTGTTTTGGCGGAGACGCTTGGCTTGGGGGCCTTTTCCCACAGCTCCATGACCACCGGCGAGAGATTCGGCGGCGGTTGATAGTTGGGGAGCGCCCCTTTGGCTGCGCTGAAATATTGGGTGGCCTTGGCCTTGTTCTCATAGATTACGTAGACCTGCCCCAAATAGAAATTTGCATTCGCCTTGCCTCGATCCGACAAATCACCCGCGGCCAAGGCCTGTTCCAATGCCTTCAGGGCCTCTGGAAACTGGGCCCCCTCGAATAAAATTATGCCTTGGGTCAGCTGATCCTGGCTTGAAACAGTCTGTGATCCGGCGCTAGCGGGAAGGAGCCCCAAGAGCACACAAAAACAAAGCACCACCGCCAGACGATGCTGGAATTTCATTTGATTTATTCCCCCTGCACAGGTTGGAGCCTAAATCTTATGTTTACCGGCCTTCCTTTGACAAGTTTTATATTCCTTTTTTCAGTTCGATAGCCTTCCTTTTTGGCCTCAAGAACATGCGGCCCCAAAAGCAGGTTGTTTTTCAATAAAGGCGTAGGGCCCAACTGGATACCATCCAGGTAGACCATCGCCCAGGGAGCGGAGTTAACCGACAATGTACCGCCTTTAAGAATGAAAAGAACTTGCCTTGTCTTTCTGTCCTTCAAGGTGACCCGCTTACTATCGCTGCTTCCAAATCCTCTGACCTCAATGGTGTACTCCCGGGCCCGGATCTTTGGCGACTTGTATGGTGTGGCGCCCACCTCCTTCCCATCTAAAAACACCTTGGCGGTGGGTTGGCAATCGACCCTAACCATGGCCAGCTTTGGGACGACCGGCGCCATGGTGGTGGTGGTCGTGGCCATGGTGCTGGTTGTGGTAGTGGCCATGGTGGTGGTGGTGGCCGCAGCCAACAATTCACTGGCCCGCGCCAAGCCGGAACGCGCTTCCGGTGTGTTCGGCTTCACCGCCTCGGCTTCCTCGAAATACTCCTTTGCCTCTTGGGGGTTCCCCGCTTCCAGTGCCTGACGGCCCTTGTGGACTAATGCGGCGAATTTCTCTTCGCGCCGCAGCAAGCCATTGGATTCCCGCTGGCCCTTCTGGGCCGGTTCAGAGCCTGGGTTGATGGACAGGACCTGTGAATATAGCTCGCTTGCCTGCTGATACTCACCCTTGGCCAGAGTCCGCTTGGCCTGCTCAAGGAGTTTGGCTTCTTTTTGGCGCAACTCGCTTTCGGCCTTGGCCGCCCGGGTCTCTTGCAGGCCCTTCTGGGCCGTAGCGGATTGCGGGTCGGCGGCCAGGATTTTTTTGAATGCCTCCTCGGCTTTGCCGAATTGGCTGGCGCTCAAAAACTGGCGTGCCTCGGCCAAGGCATCGCGTTGCCTGGCTTCCTTGTCTTTTTTGCGGCTATCGGCCACCAGCCCGGCCAGGACCTTCTTGTCCGGCTTTCCAGTGACCGGCCAACCTTTTTGCCGTTGATATTTTTCCAGCGCCTGGCGGGTTTCCCGGTCCAACCGGCCGCTGACCGGGCCCGAGTACAGGCCCAGGGAGACAAGGGACCGCTGCGCCTTCTTGATATCTTGTCTCTCTGCCCGTCCCTCGGAGACCACCGGCGGCGCTTGGTCTGCGTGGCCTCCGTTCCCCAGGAAGAGCCAAGCGCCCAAGCCCAGACCGGCCAACAGAACCATCACCCCCACGGCCAGGATGGTCTTTTTACTCCCGCCGCCTCCCTTGGCCACCTTTTCATCGCCAGGCCCGATGGGGCCTGTCCCCTCGCCGGTATCCCTTGGCGGCTGTTGTTCAGGGGGGCCGCCCGAGCCAGAGGCCCCGGCGGCTTGTTGCGAATACAACTCCTTTTCAAGATCTTCTATGGTCTGGTAGCGGTCGTCCTGCTTTACCGACAAGCAATGCAACACCGCCTGGCTTACATACTCCGGGACCTCGAGACCTTCGATCTCCCCGAGGGGGATCAACTCGTCGCTATAGAGACGGTCGGGCGATTCAGGCGGCAGGGTTCCCGCCATGAGCAGATAAAGGGTGGCGCCCACCGCATAGACATCAGTCCATGGGCCGATGCGCCCCTGGGTGGCGTACTGCTCCAAGGGAGAGTAGCCGGGCTTCACCACCCGAACGGTGTCGCTTCTTTCCCGGACCGTGTACTTGGCCGCGCCGAAATCAATCAGCTTTAGCTGTTTTTGGTCGGTGATGATTATGTTTTGGGCGGATATGTCCCGATGATAGACCTTGGCGGCGTGAACCTGCTTGAGGGCCGCGAGAATCGGCTTGAACAAAGCCAGCGCATCTTGATGACTCAGGCGCTCCCCATGACTATGCAGGTAATTGTGCAGATCCGACCCGGTCAGATACTCCATCACCATGTAGGCGGTGTTGTTTTCCTCGAAAAAGTCGTGGACCGTCACCACCCCAGGGACTTCATGGAACTGGGCCACCCGGCGGGCCTCGTCCAGAAACATACGAAGTCCCTGCTCCAGGTAGTCCTTGTCCTCATCCGAGTTGGCCAAAACAGTGGATTGATCAAAATGACGCGACGCCAAGGCCGAAGGGAAAAACTCCTTAATGGCCAGCTTTCTATGCAGCTGGATGTCCCACCCGATGTAAGTGATGCCAAAACCGCCCTTGCCGATCATCAGGCCGCACAGGTACCGGCCGTTCAGGATGGTCCGCGGCCTCAGAAAAAGGGCTTCCTGTTTAAACTTGGCCTCGTCGTAGCCGCAATGGGGGCATTTGCGGCTTCCCCCCTTTTCGGCCATGCACTTGATGCATCGGTTGGCTGCGTCATTTTGAGCTGTGGATACCATGTGATGCACTCTCCAGACGTGTTACATCCTCGTGAGCTCGAACCGACCGGACGGCCTCAGGGAGACCTTTGGTTTCCAGAGGCCGCCTTATTGAAATAAAACTTTCTTGAATAGCCTGCGTACAGCCCCGGTCTTTTTTAAGTCGGTTGCAATGGTGTGCTTGTTGTCGCTTGACTTTCTTCCGCCGGGGTATGGCTGCCTCGGTTTTTTCCCGCCAGCAACATCGTCTTGTCCCGCCACCACCTCGAATACAATATTGCCGGCCAAGGAAAAACAATCGCCCTTGGCCAATTCGGACGTGCCGCCTCCGGCGATTTTGGCTGTTTCATTGACCACGGTGCCGTGGGTGGAATCCAGGTCGCGAAGCATGACCTTTCCCCCCATGGTCCACACCTGGCAATGCTTGCGGGAGATGTTGCGGTTCAGGGCGATGTCCGAAAGGACCAGGTTGCAAGCCTTTCCGCTGCGCCCAATCATCATGGGGCTGTCGAACAGGGGAAAGCTTTCTCCCTCGAACTCGCCGGCCAGACAAAGCAATTCATAACTTTTGGGCGTTTCCACCACTGTCTGGCCGCTGAACAGGAGCCGCCTGAAATCGGCAACGCTCCTGGGTCGCCTATTCGTGTTCAGTTCCAGGCCGAGCATGATGGCCCGGGCGGTTTGCCTGGAAATGGACCGACTGGAAACTCTGTGTATGTCGGCCACCGAGGCCCCTCCCGCCCGGTCGGGCGCGGAGGGGGGAGGCACCAGGCCGCCGCTTTCCGAGCGCTTTTTTTGCAGGCAGGCATACATGGTGGCGGCGCATGCGTATATGTCGGTCCAGGGGCCCTGCTTGCCCCTCTTGAAGTTCTCCGAGTACTGTTCCTGCGGCGCGTATCCGTGGGTCAACAACACGGTCATCCGGGAGCTGATCTCGAAGTCGCGCGCATTGCCAAAATCAATTAAAAAGGGCGACTCCGCCTTGGGCAGGAATATGTTGCTGGGCTTAATGTCGCGGTGCACGATATTGGCGTCGTGTACTTTCTCCAGCCCGTTTAATATTTCCTGGATTATCTCCAGCAGGGTTTCTTCGGACATGCCCCCCGGCTGACGCCTGGCAAACTCTTCCAGGGTGACCCCATCCTTGAAGGGAGCCACGAAATAGGCGGTTTTATTCTCCCTGAAGTGATCGTATATTTTTCCGATATTGGGATCATCGAACTTGGCCAGCGTTATCATTTCATTGAGGAAGGTGGCGATGCCTCTCTCATAGTTATCCGTCAAGTCGTTCCGTTCGGGGGTAATGACAGTTTCCCCAGGCGATCTCTTGGCGATCTTCTTGGGAAAGAACTCCTTGATCACCACCTTGCGTTTTAGTTGGTCCTGTCCCAAATAGGTGATCCCGAAACCGCCCCGGCCCAGGCAACGCCCCACCAGATATTTTCCGCCCAGTATGGTGCCCACCCTCAGGGCGGGTGGCTGGTTGCTATAGTTAGCCCGGGTTTTGCACACAGGGCACGGATCTCGCCCCTGGGTGGGGTTCATGCAGTAATAGCAAAGGTTTTTCGGCATCAGCGCACCAATACCAGTTGGGCCGTGATGTTGTCGCTGGGCTTGCCTGAATCCTGGGCTCTTTTGGCCGCCACCTCAAAAAGCATGTCCAACATCTTGCCGGGAGGAATCAGCTTGGCGCGGGGTCCCAGTATCTTGGTCAACTCGGAGTCGATGAAGTTTTCCCAAAACCCGTCGCTGCACAGCAGGATGTAATCTCCGCTACGCACCTCCAGGCACTTGGGCGGGGTGGCCATGCGAAACTCCCCCTCCATCCCTAGCGCCTTTAGAATCCGGTTGCGGTCGGGGTGACCGGCCGCTTCCTCCGGGTTGATCTCCCCCATGTCCAAGAGCATCTGCACCACGGAGTCGTCCCTGGTTTTATGGATAATCTCACCCTCTCTGATGAGATATCCCCTGGAGTCGCCCACCGAGGCAAAGCAGGCGGCTCCCGATTTCACCACCGCCAGCACACCAGTGCTATGCATGTCATCCATGTCAGGGTCGCTGGCCGACGCTTGCTTGATCCGGTCGTTGGCCTCCTGGAACGCCTCGCTGATTGCCGAGGCGATATCTTCTCCGCCCAACTGACTCAGGTGCCGCAGGATTGTTTCGACCGCCAGCTTGGCGGCTTCGCCCCCGGCCCTATGACCGCCCAGGCCGTCCGCGAGCGCGAAACAAAACAGATCTTCTTTCGGGTTAAGATGACAGTCCGCCACGTCTTGGTTTTCAGGGCGATCCCCTTGATCGCTTCTGACGGCGTGCTCCACCACCAAGCCCCGGTTCTTTAAACTAAGCCAATCACTCAAAGGCATGGATCAGCCCTTTTTAATCCGGAACGACTGTGATCTATTGGCGACAAAAAAGACCTGACCGTCTCTCAGATAGTAGGGCCTGCCGGGCTTGATCTTGGTGTCGGGGGCGACATAGGTCCCGTGTGCCGAGCCCAGGTCCTCGATCTTTATCCTCGAACGCGCTTTGTCGTAACTGAGCCTGGCATGAACCCGGCTGATCATCTTTCCCCCACTCTCGTCAGGAAAAACTATGGTGGCATGCTGGGGGTTTCTACCCAAGACTATTGGCCTTGAGCCTATGGGGAACTTCTCGCCGGCAAAGGCCCCCTTCAGTCCCTCCAGGATGAAATCGGAGTTAGCAACGGCATCCTCCGAGCGCATCTCCTTTTCGCCCAGGACCTGAAACATTTCCTCCGGATCGCTGAGGTAAAAGCGGGCGCCCTTTTTCAGAGATACCGGCTTATTGGGCTTGACCCTTTTTCCGCTGTCCAGGAAAGTGCCGTTCTTGGAGTCTAAATCAGCCAACCGGTACTTTTTTTCCACGCGGTCATAGCGAATTTCGGCATGTACTTGGCTTATCTGAATTTTGTCCCGAGGGAAATTTATCTGGCACCTGGCTCTGTCCCTGCCCAAACGCACCGGCCTGGATCCCACGGCAAATTTCCGTCCCGCGTTCGTCCCCTTCAGGCCCACCATCCCCCCCCGCTTGGGATGCCTGGAGCTTATCTTGTGGCTGTACAGGCCAACCGACTCGCTGGCCTTGGCCAAGGTCTGCATGACCGCCTGCCGTTTCGAGACGTTGAACACCAGCAAAAGGGATGCGAGAGCCACGGCCACCGCCAGGCCGATCCCGCCATAAAGGAAAAAACCGCTGAAGGCGGCGTTGTCACAGGTGCTGGTGGCGGTGCTGAAATCAATGTCTTCCGTTCGCAGCAAGGCGATTACCTCGCTGGCCGATACGGCCCAACTTATGCCCTGAGGAGGAGAAATGGCATCAGGACGTCTGCCCTCCACAATGGCCTTGAAGTACCTGGCTAACTGCCGATTGAAACTGGCGCCAAAGGTGTTGACTCCTATGACTTGGCCACAATCGTTTAGCAACGGCCCCCCGCTATTGCCCGGATTGATGGCGGTATTGGTTTGGATTACGGCGCGCCCCGTGGTTTCCCGCGAGATGTTGCTTACAATTCCGTCGGTCACCTTGGGCTGGAAGGGATTCTCCCGGCTCTGGCCGGGCAATTGATCCGCGGCGCCAGGGTAGCCAATGGCCCAGGTCCTCTCTCCCTTACTCACCAACTCGGTGGGAACCAACTGCAGGGGGGCCCCGGCGCAGCGCTCCAGCTTGAGCAGAGCCAAATCTTTTTCACGCCAGACCTTCAGCACCCGGGCTCCCACCCACTCATCGCGGTTGGGGCTGAAGGCCACGATTATTTCGACAGCCCCCCCGGCCACCACATGATTGTTGGTTATGAAATGGCCTTGTTCGCTGACTATGAAACCAGACCCGGAACCAATCCTGCGGTCATCGTGGGCACAGAACACGCGCCCCACGCTCTTTTCGATCTGGGCCAAATCGATTCTTGCGGCAAAGGCGACACTCATGGTCCCGAGGCCGGACAAGCCCAGGGGCCCCAGACTGCACACGAGCAACAGCAGGATTACCGCTGCAGCCCGGACGATTTTTCCACCCCACAATTTATTCATGGTTCCTTGCCACCAGCTCACCGCGTCATTCCGTGCCGTCGCTGAACACCGTCCCTTGCCCCTGTCCGCTGGCGGCCTTGGCCGTCTTTTTAGAGGCGGCTTTCTTGGGGTCGCTTGTGGCGGGCGCGGCGGTTATTTGCGGCTGGTTGGCTTCCGCCGTTTGAGGCGTCGCATGGGTCTCGGGCGCCGGGCCTCCTCCAGTCAGGGACGCTGCCTGGTTGCTGGAATCGGCGGCGCCGGACGGGACCGCGGCGTTGGTGCCGCTGGCGCCGTCCGCCTCTGGGCCGTCTGGTTTGACCTTGGTTTGCGTGGCAGCCTCGCCCGTGGCCGGGGTTGGTTCGGCTGGCAGCTTCTGCGTATTGGGCTCCGTGGCGGAGGTGGTCGGTCTGATGGTGGTTAATGCGTTCGACGCCTGGCCGCTCTCCGCGGCCGGCGCGGGGGGCGCCCTGGAAACCGGCGGTGTGGGAGCCTCCGCGCGGACCGGGCTGCCAATATTGCGAGCCTGGGAATGCTTTTGCCCGCCAACCTTGCGCAAGGCCTTGACGGTCTGCGGATCGAGGACGCCACTGACTGGTTTTATGTTGTGCTTACGCTGGAATTTTTTTATGGCCGCCCTGGTATTGGGGCCCAAAAGCCCGTCAATCGAATCGCCATAGAGACCCTGGCCCTTGAGAATCTTTTGAGCGGTCTTCAGATCCATTGCTTCGGCGGTGGGTGCGGGAGGAATCAGGCTGGCCTTGGTCTTGGCCCCCATGCCGGTTGCCTGCAGTTTTTCGCCGCTGGTGGCGGGGGCTGCAGCCGGAGGAGAGGCCGCCGATTTTGCAGGCGTGGCTTTGCCCAGGCCCTCCGAATCCGAGCCGGCAGCGGGCCCGGCCGGAGCGGGCGTCACGGCGCCCCCGGCCTGGGCCGGGCTGGAGGAGCTCTCACCCTTTGGCTGTTTCGCCGCCTGGGCTGCTTGTTTGCGCTCGGGTTCAGCCGATGCCTTGGGCAAGGTGGATGATTTCGCCGTCTGGGGCGCAGGAACCGGCACCTCATCGGAAGACTTGCGCCACCAAATCACGGCTCCAGCGGCAAAGGTCACGGCAAGCACCGCGGCAAAAATCATGGCGCCCATTTTAATGCGGTGATCCCGCTGCTTGAAGTCGGGCTTGATCCCTGCCTGGTCCACGGCCTTCATGTCCACCAAGACCATGGTCAGGTTGTCTTGACGCGGCCGGTTTTTATCCCCGACCAGGGCCCCCATCTCCTCGCACTTTTCCTGAGCCGTGGAGGAAGCGGCAAGGCATCGGGCTATTTCGTGCTCCTGCAAGGTGTTGGTGAGGCCGTCCGTGCACAAAAGGATCTGATCGCCCGCCTGAAGGTCCAGGGCTACGTGGGACAAATTGATTTTGGGTATTGGGTCGATGCCAATATAGCTGGTGAGCATGTGCCGCTTGGAGGACTCGGCTCCCAGGCGGGAGGCCGATATCTGGCCAGCGGCGTATTTGGCGTCCAGCTCAGCTCCATAGGAGTGATCTTGGTTGATGGCTTCCAGAACACCCTGGCGCAAACGGAACAACCGGCTGTCGCCCACGGATACCCAGTAAAGTCGCCCCCCCTGGCAGACACAAGCCACCAGGGTGGTGCCCATGTCGCTGCCATTACCCTTTTTCTTGATCTTTGACAGCAGAGCCCGGTTGGCCTTGAGCAAGGCCCTTTGCAGTGCATCGGGAACACTTTCTTCCGGAGCCTTGGTCGCATACTCCGCCACGAAGCGGTTCACGGCGGTCAAGCTGGCCAGGGCGCCGTCGCTATGCCCTCCCATGCCATCGGCCACCACGGCCAGGAAGCCGTGGTGCGAATCGACTACAGCGGTCCCAGTATCGCTGGTAGCGAAGTAGTCCTCCTGTTCCTTGCGAGCCCCCCTGCCTTGATAACAACCCAAATCCAACTTACTAGCCAAAGCACACCTCGCGAGATCAGAGCCCTGCGGCCTTTGGTCATAAGAAAGCCGACATCCCCCAACAACCCATTAGTGATGTCCTACTATTCGCAATTGAGCCCAAATTTATGGAACCGACCCGCGCATGCTGGAGCGGTTCGATAGATACATCGCAGCCCCGGCCGCCCGGATCACGGCATGGCCACCAGATTCACCCGGTACTTGGATTTGCCAATTTCGATTGTGCTGCCGTTATCCAGGGCCTCCGGGGTACGCACCGGAACTCCATTGAGAATGGTCCCGTTGCTGGAGTCTGTATCCGTGATCAAAAACCGGTGTCCGGTCCAAGAAATTTGGCAGTGTCTTTTGGACACTTCGTCGTCCGGAATATCCCACTGGGTGCCGCGCCTGCCGATGGTCAGGCCGCCTGGTGGGATCCGGTGCTTGAAGCTGCTCCCTTTTTGGGGCCCGGTCAGCGCCACGAACTCCAGCACCGGCTGCTCTTCCGGCTCCGGCTCAACCGTGGGAGTGGACAAATTGCCCCCCTGCCCGCTCGGTATGGTCTCTCCGGAGCGCGTATCCTGCTTGGTGATAGCGTCCGTTGTCGAATGGCCGTGTGCGTCCTGCCCTTGGTCGCCTTCGGCGGGCAGTTCCTTGCCCTTCCTGCCAAGCAACAGCCAAAGGCACAGGACCAAAACTATTGCCAGGAACAGACAGGCTGCCGCGAACAGGCCCCACTGCCAATATTTGCCGGTGGGCAAGTGTAGAAAAACCAGGACCTGGCGGGAGTAGTGCTTTATCTTTGCGGCCAGGCCTGCTGGTGGTTCCGGAAGGGGCTCCGCCCGGTCGAAATAGATGTGCTTCTCGGCAGCAACGTTGATCTGCCCTTGGCTGTAAACCAGTTGGAGCACATGATCCGAGCCGTCGGCCCTGCCCTGGGCATCCTGGCAGGAGACCACCAGCTGCTGGTCTATGGCCTGTTTGATTTTCCGGAACAGGCCCCCGTTTTCCCGGGCGGCCGGGTCCTTCATGAAAAAGCCGCCGTTCAGGTCGGACAGGCGCTTGAGCCCGTCGAGGTATTGGGGCTCGATCCTCGTGTAACCGAGGCAGTAAATGGGTATGCCCGCGCGCCGGTTGAGATCGAGCAGGTCTTCGAGAGTGATCCCGCTGCCCTCGTCCTTTCCGTCGGAGACCACGATAATGGCCCGGTAGGAAGGGAGGTCGTCGTCGTAGCGCTGGTTTAGCTCCAGCGCGGACTTTACGCCTGAAAAATAGAGTGTTTTAAGGCTGGTGGGCTTGATTTGCTCCACCTTGGCGAGCAACTCGTTCTTGTTGCCGCTGAAATCTGACACCACCGATACCAGGTCGCCAAAAGCGATCACGGCCAGCCTATCCTTGGGGCCGAGACCATTTATTAATTTCTTTATATCTTCCATTGCCCGCGAGAAAGGCGCGCCGGCCATGGTCTTGGAAACATCCAAGGCAAGGGTATAGGCGACCCCTCTCCCGGATTTTTCGAAGGGAGCAACGCTGGATATTTTCAAAGGATCGCCGTCCAGCTTGGCGGACAGCTGGGCTTGCGAGACCGTGGTTATCGGCTTGCCGGCCTCATTGATGAGCGAAGCGAAAATGGTGATCCGGGGCAAATAAACCGATACTTGGGGCAGGGAAAATTTGACTGGAGCTGCCCAGGAAGTAAGCGCCAGGCAGAGCAGTAGCGCGAACGCCGCGCCTAACTTGAGGATTCCTCGTCCAGTGCCCACTTAAACTTCTCCGAGCAAAGGGGGATAAAGATATACGGCGTGGTACCGAACAGTAGTCTGTCGAAAGGATCGAGCTTGGTGAGGGTCAATACGCGCGAATCATTTCTCCACACTTCGGGATTATCTTTTCGGTTTATATAGAACTCATTCTCTTCGTTGAAATATTCGATGACCGCGTGCCAGCGCCGGGATATTGCCATGTCGGCCCCGCCCAAGGCGATGCTGACCGCGCTTTCCGGGTCCCTACCAATTTCGTTGACGCCTGGTTTGATGCGGTAGTCCCTTCCCTTTTGGTCGCCGCTGGTGCACACCAACCAGCCCACAACCGGCTCATATCCGGCCGTCTTCTTGAAGATACCCACCGTGTCGCCACCTGGGTCGGGCCGGTGGATGCGAGTCTCCGTGGAATCGCCTAGGCGCACAGTGCCCCCGGCGCTATCCCTGGCCACGGTGGTCGCGGTCTGATCATCGTAGTCCAAGCTGTCACTCTCGCTGTCGACCCGAGAACCGTAAGGCTCCATCCCGCTTGTGCTGTCGACGTCCTCGTTGTTTCGGCAGTAAGGGCAGGAATCATGCTTGTCAGGGTCGTAAAAATGCTGATTCGCATTGCACCTGATCATGGCCATAGTTTTTCCTCCAACGAGCGGACCCATGGGTCCAATTCGCCGATATAATCAGCGGATAATTGCCGTCACGGCAATCAGGTCTGATGCTCAACGCTTAGGACGGATAGGCGGGCCGTAGAGGGTACGGAGGTTGGAGCAGAAGGTTAAATCCTCCGCTGGCATCCAGCTGCCTATGGGCATCCTATGTGCGGTACGAACAAGCAGTCAAGCCGTAAATATTCTCTAAGCGCGCTTTAAAAAATCACTCGGCTCCATATCAATGTATGGTCACGCTGCCGTCGCCATGCACGGTAATGGTCCCCACCAACACCTTGTGCTTTTCCCGGTTCAATACAGTTTTGGGCAGAGGATTAAAGCCGTCGCGGTGGTAAACCATGCCCGTCACCACGGCCGCGCGCCGATTGCCCCTGAAATCATAGAGATTGTAATAAACCTTGTAATTACCAGGAGGTGCTTGGGTGATCACCCATACTTCGCGACCGGGACCGAGCTTGTCGTCCTCGCTCAACATACCGGGCGCCCCGGGATAGGATTCCTTGTTGTAATAAAACTCGCGGCCAGCGGGATCGACCACGTGCAGGTCCACATCATGGCGGCCCGTCTTCCAGGACACCATTACGATGAGAAAGGTTCTTTTTAATTTGTCCCGCAGCGACTGGACTTCCCGCTGCATGGCCGCCACCTGCTTGCGTTGCCGCGCTGCTCGCGCCTGCAACCTATTAACCTCTTGTCGCTGGTTGTGAATCTTTCTTTGCTGCGCCTCGATTCGCGCCTGCTGTTGTTGAATTTGTTTGTTTAAGACTCGATTCTCTTCCATTAACTTTTGTGAATCTTTATTGAAATACGGAATAATCACCACCATGATAATTAAAAAAGCGCCCATTGCCGAAGCAATGACATCGAGCATGGAAAGGTTAAATACCGTGATATCTCGGTATCGGCGCCGCATTATTTTTTATTTGCATTCCAAGACAAGACAGTTCCCCCACGGTTGGTTCGATCCTTAGGCGATTATTTCATCCAAAATATTTCGGATCCGCAACCCTGAATAGCTGCCTTTAATCCGATACGTATAGCCGGTTAATCAAATTATTTAGACAATAACTGTGGGACGAATTGAGGGCGCCCTCCTCCCGTTCCTGGGCCAGGTGAATCAAAAACACCAAGGCCGCGCTGAGCATCAAGGCCAGCAAGGTGGTGTTGAAGGCTATGGCAAGGGTCTTGGTTATATTCTCAAGGTTGGGCTGATCGGGATTAATGGCGCTCAGAGCATAGGCGATACCCACCACCGTGCCTATGAAGCCTATGGTGGGTATTACCCAGGACAGGTAACGCAACATGTTGTACTTTAACTCCATCTGGTTGAAATAAATCTCATTGACCGAGTTAAGGATCATGTTGGTCTGTTCAACCGAGTGGCTGGCCTGAAACTGAAGGATCGAGCGATCAATCATGGCGGGCAAATATGCGCCGTCCTCGTGGAGGTCGTTGCGTACGTTGCGCCTGATGCCTCCCAGGTCGTGGCTCTGCAGGATGGTGCGCTCATCCTCAGGCAGGTAATGCTTGGCCATAAACTTTTTCTCGAAAAGAATGGCCCGCCATCTCATTACGATATCGCCTATGCCTAGGCAAAAAAGAATGATCATGAGATTTTGGATTGTGAAGGGGTAGGTGAATACGGTCGAGTATCTATCCAGGAAAATGATCGCGGCCTTTCTGCTTATCTCTGGCAGGACAAACGACAATATGGCCACCAGTACAATACCCGCCAGGATCGAAATGCCGCCCATTACCCCCCGTGTTAGCTTCATTTATACGTCCCCGTGGTTACCGACCCGCAAACATTACAAGGCTTGCCGGGCGATTTGACATTGCCGCATACGCAACGGACCAAACGCTTGCCCTGCAATGGATTTTTCTTCAGGCGCTGGCCGCCGCCCCCGGGTGGTCTGGGCGGCTTCAACAAATGCAGGGCCTCTACAATCTCCTTCACTTTTAGCTCGGTGGAGCCAAAACGCACCGTGTCGGAGGGGGACACATAGGCCTTTGTAATGTTGATTAATTTGTCGCCATCACGGCGAAAAGTGCCGTTCAGGCTGCCCAGGTCGGTCAGCTTAATCCTGCCGTCCTCGGTGAACGCTATTTCCGCGTGCAAGGACGACACCGATTTGTCATTCAAAATAAAATGACAACTCCGGCCTCTGCCGATGGTGAATTTATCGCGATTGTGCATGACCATTCCCCCCATGGGACTGGAAGCTCAGCGGGCTATGTAGGAAATATTCTAACAAAATATTATAAATAAACTACGATATCTAGCTCGATAAAAAAACACTATATGAGCATCAATGTCAACCCAATTCGATTTGAATGGGCCTAATTGACCTGGATTGTAATAATCACCCGCCTCATGAGGCGAGTTGTTTATCGACCCGAGGGATATTTACCTTCTTCGCAGGCGGCCTACTGGGTGCGGCTCTGCGAACCCAGGTAGATGGCCGCCACGGCCAGCAGGGCGCCTCCGGCCTCCAGCCAGGTGGTGGGCCGTCCGAAGAAAAGCACATCCCAGACAAAGGCCAGGGTGGGCTGCAACAGAAGCACCAGGCCCGCGCGGGAGGCGGGCAGGCGCATAAGGCCCAGGGAGATGAAGGCCCAACCCAGGGCGTGGCAGGCCAGGCCGTAGATGAGCAGCCAGACCCAGTCGGCCAGGGAGGGCACCGCCAGTCCCGTGTTGCTTTGCAGGGCGTCGGGCAGCAGTATCAGGGCGCAGGCCAGGGAGACCAGGGCCATGTTGGCCTCTGGCTTCAGCCCACCGGCGCGGCGCACCGACCAGCGCAGGGTGAGCAGGTAGCCGCTGTAGGCGCAGGCGGCGGCCAGGCCCAGGCCCACCCCTAGGCGGGCCGACGGCCCCAGGCCGGGCCAGGAGCTGCCCACCAGGCCCCACAGCCCGGCCATGGCCAGGGGAATGGCCACGGCCAGCCGCCAGCCGGGGCGCTCCCGGAAGTAGAGCACCCCCACCAAGCCCACCACGAACACCTGGAAGTTAGCCAGGATGGTGGCCAGGCCCGGCCCCACATAGAGAATCGAGCGGTGCCACAAGAACAGGTCCAGGGCGATAAAGAATCCGGCCAACAGCGCCCCGCCCAGAACCGGCCATCCGGCCCAAAAGCGTTGGCCGCGCCACAGGGCCCACAGGCTCAGGCCCAGACCGCCGATGAGCATGCGGTAAAAGGCGCTGGTCCCGGGTCCCACCGAGGTCAGCTTGACCATGACCCCTGAAAAGCTGATGAGCGCGGCCCCGGCCAGCAGAAAGGCCAGGGGCGCAAGCAGTGGGGGCGGCGGGTTGACCGCCGCCCCCGCTGGGGTCCTTTGGTTGGGCTCAGGCACGAGCCCCGCTCCTAAATTCCTTCATGCGCCGCCTTGCCCGGCGTTTCGGCCTCGGGCTTATCGGGCGTTTGCCCCTCGGGCGGCTGGTCGGGGGCCTTTTTCTTGCCCCGTATCTTTTGGAACACCACGAACAGACCGGGCACGAAACACACGCCCAGGAAGGTGGCGGCCAGCATGCCGCCGAAGACCGCGGTCCCCAGCGCCTTGCGGGCCCCGGCTCCGGCCCCGGTGGCGATGAGCAGGGGGATGACTCCCAGGATGAAGCTGAAGGCGGTCATGAGAATGGGCCGGAAGCGCAATCTCGATGCCTCGATGGCCGCTTCTATGATGCCCTTGCCCTCCTGGTTAAGATCGCGGGCAAACTCCACGATCAGAATTGCGTTCTTCGTGGCAAGGCCTACTAAAAGCACCAACCCGATCTGGGTGTAGACGTTGTTGTCCAACCCCCTCACCTGCAGGGCGATGAAGGCGCCCAGCAGGGCCAGGGGCACCGAGAGCACCACCGGCACCGGCAGCTTCCAGCTCTCATACTGGGCGGCCAGCACCAGGAACACGAAGACCACCGCCACCACGAACACCACCGCGCCGGTGCCGCCGGCCACCACCTGCTGATAGGAGATGCCGCTCCAGGCGTAGCCCATGGTGTTGGGCAGTTTTTCCTTGGCCATGTCCTCCAGCAGGCTGATGGCCTGGCCGGAGCTGTAGCCCGGGGCCGCGTTGCCCCGGATGGTGGCCGCGGGATACAGGTTGAAGCGCGGCACCACCTGGGGCCCCAGGGTGGGGTTCACCCTGGCCAGGGTGCCCAGGGGCAGCATCTGCCCTTGGTCGTTGCGCACCTGCAGGGAGCTGATCTCCGACGCCTGGTCCCTGAATTTGGCCTCGGCCTGGATGTTCACCTGATAGGTGCGGCCGAACTTGTTGAAGTCGTTCACGTAGGACGAGCCCAGATAGGCCTGCAAGGTGTCGAACACCGAAGACAGGGGCACGCCCAGGGTCTTGACCTTGATGCGGTCCACGTCCACGAACAACTGGGGCACGTTGGCGCGGAAGGTGGTGTACATGCCGGTGAGCCCGCCCTGGGCGTTGCCGTCCTGGATGAACTCATTGGCTATGTTCTGCAAGGTGGTCAGGCTCAGGGCCCCCCGGTCCTGCAGCTGGAACTCGAAGCCGCCGGCCAGGCCCAATCCCGGCAGGGCCGGGGTGGGGAAGGCCAGAAGCTGGGCCTCCTGAATGCCGTAGAAGGCTATGTTCAGGCGCTCCAGCATGGCGTTCTGGCTCTGGCCCGGCTTGCCGGCCCGCTCGCCCCAGGGCTTGTACACGATGACCAGGCCGGCCATGTTGGACGACACGGTGCTGTCGAGCAGGGAGTAGCCGGTGATGGCGATGTTGTAGGCGATGCCCGGGGTAGCGGCCACGATCTGGTTGGCCTGGTCCACCACCGCCTGGGTGCGCTCCAGGCTGGAACCGTCGGGAAGCTGAATGCTGGCGATGGCGTAGCCCTGGTCCTCCTCGGGCACGAAGCCGGTGGCGGTGTGACTCATGGTCCAGAAGGCGGCCGCGCCCAGGGCGCAATAGATGATCATGGCGAAGAAGAGCTTGCGCACCACCTGCTTGACGATGCCCTCGTATCCTCTAGTGGACCACCCCAAAAACTTGTTGAAGCCGCGCCAGAACCAGTTGCGATGCTCTGGCGTGGGCCTGAGCAGCAGGGCGCAGAGGGCCGGGCTCATGGTCAGGGCGTTGATGGAGGAGAAGATGGTGGCCACGGCGATGGTGAGGGCGAACTGCTTGTAGAGGATGCCGGTCATGCCGCCCATGAAGGCGGTGGGCACGAAAACGGCCAGCAGCACCAGGGTGGTGGCGATGACCGCGCCGGAGATCTCCTCCATGGAGCGCAGGGCCGCCTCCTTGGAGCTGAGCTTGTGCTCGTCTATATTTCGGGCGCAGTTCTCCACCACCACGATGGCATCGTCCACCACAATGCCGATGGCTAGCACAAGTCCAAACAAGGTCAGGGTGTTGATGGAAAATCCCAGAACGCCCATTACCGCGAAGGTGCCGATGAGCGACACCGGGATGGTGATGGCCGGGATCAGGGTGGAGCGGATGTCCTGCAAGAACACGAACACGGTCAGGATGACCAGGACGATGGCGATGAGCAGGGTCTCCACGATCTCTTCGATGGAGGCGCGCACCACGTCCGAGGCGTCGTAGGCCACCACCGCTTCCAGGCCCTCGGGGAAGCGCACCGAAAGATCCTTGAGGGTCTTGCGGCAGGCCTCGGAGAGTTGCAGCAGGTTGGCGCCGGGAAGCTGGTAGACCATGATGGTGGTGGTGGGCTGCTGGTTGAGCTGGCAGTTGACGCTGTAGGTCTTGGCCCCCAGGTCCACCTTGGCCAGGTCCTTGACCCTGACCAGGCGCCCGTCCGCCCCGGTCTTGACGATGATCTCCTTGAACTGGTCCACGTCCTTGAGCCGGCCCAGCACGCTAACCGTGAGCTGGAAGCTCTGGCCCTTGGGGGCCGGCGGCTGGCCGATGACTCCGGCCGCCACCTGGACGTTCTGCTCCTGAATGGCCTTGGCCACGTCGTCGGTGGTCAGGCTGTAGCTCTTGAGCTTTTGGGGGTCCAGCCACACCCGCATGGAATAATCGCCCGCGCCCAACACCTGCACGTCGCCCACTCCGTAGATGCGGCTGAGTTCGTCGCGGATGTTGATGGTGGCGTAGTTGCTCAGAAAGACGTCGTCGTAGAGCCCGCTTTTATCCACCAAGTTGATGCACATGGCGAAGTTGGGCGACTTCTTCTTCGTGGTCACGCCCAGGCGCTTGACCTCGTCGGGCAGCGAGGGGGTGGCCACGGCCACCCGGTTTTGCACCAGCACCGTGGCCATGTCCTGGTCGGTGCCGGTCTCAAAGGTGACGGTGAGGCTGTAGGAGCCGTCCGCGGCGCTGTTGGAGGACATGTAGAGCATGCCTTCCACGCCGTTGACCTGCTGCTCGATGGGCTGGGCCACCGTCTCGGCCACCACCTCGGCGCTGGCCCCGGGGTAGCTGGCGGTCACGTTGACCGTGGGCGGCTCGATGGTGGGGTACTGGGAGATGGGCAGGCCCACCAGGGTGAGCACGCCGGCCAGCACGATGACGATGGACACCACCGCCGCGAAGATTGGGCGGTTGATGAAAAAGCGGGAAAACATCTATGCTCCGCCCTACTTGGCCTTGGAGGCCTCGGAGTCCTTGGCCTTGTCCTTGGCCTTGGCCTCCTCTTTTTTGTCACCCGCGGCCTCGCCCTGCATCTTGGCCTTCATGGCCGCTTCCTGCTGGGCGGCCATTTGCTTGGCCTCTTGTTCGGTCAGGGGGGTGCATTTGCTGCCGGCCCGCACCCGCTGCAGGCCCTTGATGACCACCCGGTCCCCGGCCTTGACGCCCTTGAGAATGACCTGCATGCCCTTTTGCAGGGGCCCCAGGTCCACCGGGGAGTAGTGCACGATGTTGTTCTTGTCCACGGTGTAGATGAAATATCCGCGCTGGTCCCGGCTCAGGGCCGCCTCGGGCACCAGCAAGGCGTCCTTGATGGTTCCGGTGGGCACCTGGATGCGCACGAACAGGCCGGGCATCAGGCTCTGGTCCGGGTTGGGGAACACGCCGCGCACCTGGATGGTGCCGGTGTTGGGATCCACCTTGTTGTCGATCCAGTCCAGATAGCCCTTGTGGGGGAAGTCCTCCTCGTTGGCCAGGCTCAGGGCGGCCATGGGGCGGCCCTTGTCGTCCAGGGGCACTTCTTTTTGCCGCTGGCTGTCGCGGAACTCCAGCATGATCCGCTCGCTGACCGTGAAGTAGGCGTAGATGGGATCGTCCATGACGACGCTGGTCAGCTTGGTGGTCTGGCCCGCGCCCACCAGGTTGCCCACGTCCACCAGGTTGCGCGAGATGCGCCCGGCGATGGGGGCATGCACGTGGGTGTAGCCGTAGTCGATCTTGTCCCGTTCCACCTGGGCCTTGGCCGCCTCGATCTGGGCCGCCGCCTCGGCCGACTCGGCCTTGGCCTGGATCACCTCCACCTCGCTCACCGCGCGGTCCTTGTAGGCGTTTTCCTTGCGCACCAGAGTGGCCTGGGCCAGCTTGTACTTGGCCACGGCCACGGCCAGATCGGCCAGGGCGATGTCCACCTTGGCCTTGTAGGGCTCGGGCTCGATGATGAACAGGAGCTGGTCCTTGTCCACCCGGCTGCCGACCTCGAAGTCCACGCTTCTGAGCTGGCCCTCCACGCGGGCCATGATGTCCACCGAGTAGACGGCCTGGGTGTTGCCGGTGAACACGTCGTGGTCGGTCACCGTCTTGACCACCGGCTCGGCCACCGTGACTATGGCCGGCGGCGGCTCCTTGAATTTTTCCTTGTCCCCGTTGCAGGCCGCGGCCGCCAGCAGGCACACGACCGCTGCGGCCAAGACTATTACGCGGGTTGGCAGCGAAAGCATCTGTGGCATCTTCCTGGGCCCCTCCCCGGGCCTTGCTTGGCCTTATTGCTTGGCCGAGGCCGTTTGCGCCGAGCCTTGGCCCGTGGCGTCGTTGTCCTGGGGATCCCATCCCCCGCCCAGGGCCTGGTAGATGACCACCAAGTCGATGGCCACCTGTCCCCGGGAGGAGGCAAGCTGATTGTCGTAATTGAACAGGTTGCGCTGAGCGTCCAGCACCGGCTGGAAGTCCTGCAGGCCTTCCTTGTATAGCCTGACCGCCAGTTCCAGGGCCCGCCGCGACGAGGCCACGGTCTGGGCCAGGGCCACCTGGCGCCGTTTCTCCTGCTTGAAGGCCTCCAGCGCGTCCTCCACCTCCTTGAGGGCGGCGAGCAAGGTGCTCTCATAGGTCAACAGCGCCTGCTCGGTCAGGGCGTCCTGCACCTTTATCTGGCTGCGGATGCTGCCGCCGGCAAAGATGTTCCAGGAGATGCTGGGCCCGATGCTGTAGGCCAGGCTTCCGGCGCCGAACAGGTCGGAGGCGTTGGTCGCCACGGTGCCCAGGCTGCCCAGCAGGGTGAAGCGGGGATAGAGGTCCGCGGTGGCCACCCCGATGCGGGCGGTGGCCGCGGCCAGCTGGCGCTCGGCCCGCCGGATGTCCGGCCGCTGCCTGAGCAGGTCGGCCGGCACGCCCACGGCCACCTTTTCCGGGGGCACCGGAATGGGCATGGGCTTGTCCAGCTCCTTTTTCAGGGAGCTTGGCGGCAGGCCCAGCAGCAGGGCCAGGGTGTTGAAAGCCTCCACCAGGCTGGTCCTGAGGGGCGGCAACTCGGCCTGGGAGGAGCCCAGAACCGTCTCGGCCTGGGACACATCCAAGTCAGTGGCCAGGCCCCACTTGAAGCGGGCCTGGGTAAGCTTGAGCACGCCCTTTTGCGACTCGATATTCTCCTGGGTGGCGGAGATGCGCGCCTGCAGGGTGCGCGCGGTCAGATAGGTCTGGGCCACCTGGGAGTAAAGGCTGACCATCACGTCGGTGCGGTCTTCCTTGCTGGCCTGCAAATCGGCTTGGGCCGCCTCCACCGAGCGCCGGATGCGCCCGAAGAGGTCGATTTCCCAGGAGGCGCTGGCCCCCAACTGGAACTCTTCGCCGGTGATGCCCAAGCCGGTGGGATTGCTCAGGGAGTTCTTGCTGGCCTGCTGCCGGGTGCCATCGGCGTTGGCATCCAACTGCGGGTAGAGCTCGCCAGTGACCACCCCGAGCTGGGCCCGGGCCTGTTTGACCCGCGACACCGCTGCCTTGAGGTCCAAGTTGCCCAGGTCGGCCCGTTTGATCAGACCGCTGAGCTGGGGATCGTCAAAGACCTCCCACCAGTTGACCAGATTGGCTTGGATGCGAGGCAGGGAAGGATCGCCGGCCTGTTGCCAAGTGGGGGGGACCTGCTTTTTCGGAGGCTTGTAGTCCGGCCCTACCTTCATGCAGCCTGACAGCAGCAGTAAACCCGCCACGGCAAGCCCAAAAAAGCGCAACCAAGATGTCCGTGGCGGTTTAAATCCGCGGTGCTGCATTTATTCTCCCTCCGAACTACCTGCGCTATATTCAATCAACGGGAGAGTGTTGTCAACAAAAGCCGGTAACTGCTAACGAATTTTATTTATTCGCCGCGGCTCAATCCTTTTTGCGGGAATACACGGCCACCAGGCGAGCCACCAAAACCACCATGTAAAATTGTCCCACCACCGCCTCGGTGATTGCCAGCTGCCCGGCCACGTTGCTCAGCGGGGTTATGTCCCCGTAACCGGTGGTGGTCAGGGTGACGAAGCTGAAATAAAACAGGACCACCCAGTTGTGCCCCGCATAGTCGCTGCTTGTCATGCTGTTGTACACCGTGCCGCTGAACTCGAAGGAACCCGGCCAGAGCATCTCGATGGCCTGAAAGGCGAAACCCCAGAGAATTCCCAGGAGCAGATAGCCGCACAGGGCCCCGCTGATGGTGTCGAAGGTCACCTTCTCGGTGCTCATCACGTCGCGCATGATGCCCACCAGCACCATGATCAAAAAAACGACCAGGAACCCGCAGCCCACGGCCTCCAATATCCGGTTGCGCAGACCGAACTCCCCCAGGGTTAGCACCAGCCCGGCCAGAAGCAGGATTACCGACAAGATGAACACCCGGCGCTTGTGCATGACCGAATAGGCCCCGGCCATGAGCACCGCCACGATGAACAAATCCAGCAGGGTCTTGGTGCGCGGGAAGGCCTGCTCCACCACGGGCACGGCCAGCAGGTAGAGCATCAGGGTTATGAACAGCCATAGGTACTGGGACTTGAACCAGGGGAGGCGGTAGGGACGGCGCTGGGACGCGCTGGGGCCTTCCTGGTTGATGGGACGGCTCATTTGAGCACCTCGCGGTAGGAGCGGAGCTGTTCAAAGGGGAAGAGCTGGCCAAAGGCCCGGTTGCTGGTGGCGATGCCCGCCTCCTCCACCGCGGCCAGGGGATTGAGCCCGCCCCGGACCACCATGCCCACCCGTCCCGGCGGCAGGGGCACCTCCAGCAGGGGCTGGCCCGGCCGGCCCACCAGCAGGATGCCCCCCAGGCCGGAGCGCTCCAGACGGGCGGCCAAACGGCGGGCCTTTTCCGCCGCCGGGGCCGGGATCTCCCGGAAGGAGGCCCCGATGACCCCCTCGCCGGTCTCGGCCGCGCGCTGCACCGAGGTCATCTGGCCCTTGATGAATATCTCCAGGGGGTCCAGGGTGGTGCCGTCGTAGTTGATGATCTGGGTGAAGCGCACCGGCCTGTGCTCCGAAACCAGCAAGAGCCCGCCAAAGCGGTTGGTCATGGGCATGCCCTCGGCCAGGGCCACCCCGTTGACGCTCACCGAGCACACCGTGGCCACCACCACCTCGTTGGGCTGGGGGGTGAAGTTGCCCATGCGCTGGCCCGGCTCGCCGATGAGCAGACGCTCGCCCAGGGAGTAGCCGGCCTGGAACACCCGGCGCATGACCTCCTTGGCCCGGGGCAGGTCGGCCCGGTCCAGGGTGGACATGTTCACAACCACCCTGCCCCGGCCCTGGCGCAGCTTGTAGTCCATGCCGAAGATCAGGGCCTCGGCCCGGGCGGCCACAAAGCCCACCTTGTCGGCCACGTAGGCGGTCTCCAGCTCCCGGCTGCCCATCTCGGTGAGGCGGCGCCCCCGGCGGCCCACCTGCTCGGTGAGGCCCTCGGTGTCGGTGAGGCTGAGATAATAGCGGATGGTGCGCTGGCTCATGTCCTTGCCGGCCAGGGCCAGGGCATGGGCGATGCGGGTGCCTCCCAGGGGCTTTTCCGACTCGGACAACACCCTGAGAACGTCCAGGATTTTTCTGCGGCTGCGCTCGTCCATGATGGCTCTCCCGGATTGGGCTTGAGACCGCGCCGCGCCCCCAGGGGACCGGCTGTTTTCAACTTAGCCGGACCCTACCGTCTTGTCAAGGCTGGATGCGGCAATATTGCCGTGTTCATTCAGCACCATCCCAGTGGGCGAATCCGCGTCCCCTTGGCGTAATCGACACTTAGACTCATAACAATTCCGAGCGGGGCCTGTGTCTTTTCCAAAGCATTCCCGTGGGTATTGACAATAAGGTAATCCTCTGTCATAAAGGCAACGGTTGCCGTTTTGGACATGGGCCTTCCAGCCCCGGCCCGCTTCCTGGCGAGGTGGGCGGCCGCAAAAATCCGCGTTTTTAGGCCCTTGGCCGCTTCCCTTCGGGGTGGGCGGACAGGGTTTCTGTCGCGGTCGGTACCATCACCGGCCAACCACACCGTCCACTGGGGACCGGCCCACCCGGGCGCCAGCCCGGAACCGGTCAAGCAGATTCGATTTTAAGACAAGGTGAACCAAGCCATGGAAAGCTTTCAACCCGAGGTAACCCTGCTCTACTGCCGGCAGTGTTTGGCTTCCGGGGCCAAGCCGGTGGAGGGCCGCCGCGCCGGCGAGGGCTTCAGCGCCCGCCTGGTGGTGTTGCCCTGCAGCAGCAAGGTGCAGCTGCCCCATCTGATGCGCCTGTTGCAGGCGGGCAGCGACGCCGTGCAGATAGCCGCCTGTCCGGAAAAGGCCTGCCAGCATCTGGTGGGCAGCAACCGGGCCGAAAACCGCGTTAAATACGGCCAGGACCTGCTGGAGACCGTGGGCATGGGCGCCGGGCGCCTGGGCCTGGAGCGGGGAGCCGGCCTGAGCTTGGACGATCTACTGGAACTGGCCGGCCGCCGGGCCGAAGCCGTGCGGGCCCTGGGGCCCAACCCCATGAAAGGAGTTTGAGCGCCGATGATCACCGCAGAATGGAAGCCCATTGAGGAGATGGTGGGTTATCTGCGCGGCCACCGGAAGGTGCTGCTTATCGGCTGCGCCACCTGCGTGGCCGAGTGTGCCGCCGGCGGAGAGCGCGAGGTGGAGACCCTGGCTCCCTTGCTGGCCATGGCCATGCAGAATGACGGCAACCCCATCGAGATAGTCAGCGCCACCCTGGAGCGGCAGTGCGAGCCCGAGTTCGTGGCATCGATCGCCGAGCAGGCGGCCGAGGCCGAGGCCATTGTCAGCGTTTCCTGTGGCATCGGGATGCAGCTGGTGGCCGACACCTACGCCGACACCCCGCTCTACCCCGGGGTGAACACCACCAGCCTGTCCATCCGCGAGGAGCCGGGCCTGTGGACCAGCCGTTGCGCCGCTTGCGGCGACTGCGTGCTGGGCCTCACCTTCGGCCTGTGCCCCGTGGCCCGCTGCGCCAAGAGCCTGATGAACGGGCCCTGCGGCGGCACCCGGGAAAACGGCATGTGCGAGATCAACGAGGACACCCCCTGCATCTGGCGTCTCATCGTGGAGCGGGCCACCGCCCGCGGCCAGCTGGAGAGCCTGGTGGAGGTCAAGCCGCCCAAGAACTGGTCCAACTCCCCCGCGGGCGGCCCCAAGAGAATGCTTAGGGAGGATCTGCGGTCATGAGCCTTAAAGCGGGAACCAAGTTAGAGAAGGTGCTGGCCGCCGGCCAGTTCGCCCTCACCGCCGAGATCGGCCCGCCCCGCGGCCCGGACACCGAAGAGGTGCTCAAGAAGGCCGAAATCCTCAAGGGCATGGCCGACGCCTACAACGTCACCGACAACCAGACCGCGGTGGTGCGCATGTCCTCCATCGCCGGGTCCAAGCTCCTGTTGGACGCGGGCCTGGAGCCGGTGGCCCAGATGACCTGCCGCGACCGCAACCGCATCGCCATGCAGAGCGACCTGTTGGGCGCGGCCGCGTTGGGCCTGAAGAACATCCTGGCCATCAGCGGAGACCATCAGCAGGCCGGCGCCTCGGGCAAGCTCAAGGGCCATCCCGGCGCCAAGGGAGTCTACGACGTGGACTCCATCCAGCTGATCAACATCATCAAGAACATGCGCGATGACGGGGTGCAGGCCGGGGGCGACACCCTGAGCGCCAAGCCCGCCTTTTTCATCGGCGCGGCCTGGACCCCCCTGGGACCGCCGGTGGAGTTTCGCGTGTTGCGCCTGGCCAAGAAGGTGGCCGCCGGGGCGGACTTCATCCAGACCCAGGCGGTGTATGACATAAAGGCCTTCGGCGAGCAGCTCAAAAAGGCCGTGGACATGGGCCTGACCGAAAAGACCGCCATCCTGCCCGGCATCATCGTGCCCCGCAGCGCGGGCATGCTGCGCTACATGCACAACAACGTGCCCGGCGTGGTGGTGCCCGACGAGCTTATCGCCCGCATGAAGGACGCGGCCGATCCCGCGGCCGAGGGCCTCAAGGTAACCGTGGAGCTCATCGAACAGGTCAAGGAGCTGGACGGCGTGAAGGGCGTGCATCTGCAGGCCATCGAGGCCGAGGAGCTTCTGCCCGATATCATCAAGCAGGCCGGGCTGAGCCCCCGCCCGGAGGTCTAGGCCGCCGGCGGGCCTCCGCGCCTGAGCAGGGATATATCATGAGTGACAAGTATCACGTCGAGGTAGCGCCCCGCGCCCCCCGCTTCACTCCGGTGGCCAAGATATCGGCCATGGAGACCGAGGGGTGCCTGGGCTGCTTGCAGTGCGTCAAGCGCGACGCCTGCATCTACGAGGTCTACCGGAAGAAGACCTTCGACGCCGAGCAGGTGGTGGAGACCACCGACGCCATGTGCCTGAGCTGCATGCGCTGCGTGCAGGAGTGCAAGAAGGGCATCCTCTCCCGCGCCATCAACCCTCAGTACGAGGCCATGGGCGACGAGTACTGGCGGCCGGACATCATCACCACTCTGTGGAAGCAGGCCAGCACCGGCATGATCCCGGTATCCGGGGCCGGCTATCGCGGCCGCTTCTGCGGGCCGGGCTTTGACCAGATGTGGACCGACATGAGCGAGATCGTGCGGCCCACCCGCGACGGCATCCACGGCCGCGAGTACATCTCCACGGTCATCGAGCTGGGCCGCCGCCCCGAACGCCTGGTGTTCGACGACGAGGGCAAGCTGGCCACCGAGGTTCCGCCTTTTGTGGAGCTGCCGGTGCCCATGATCCTGGACATGGCCCCCTGGGGCAAGATCGGGCCCAGCACCCGCCGGGCCGTGGCCCTGGGCGCCAAGGCCTCCCACACCCTGGCCGTGGCCACCTATGACGAGGCGGCCGAACTGCTGGCCGACCTGCGGGAGCACCTGATCGTGCGCCTGGACGGGGTGCCCGAGGATCTCTCGCCCCTCACCGGCGCGGCCCTGGCCGAGTTCATCGACTCGCCGGCCGTGCTGGAGGAGATAAAGGCCCTCAAACAGCGCCTGCCCGAGCTGGTGATCTCGGTGCGCCTGGCCCTGGATCAGGACGCGGCCGACCGCGCCGCCGAGCTGACCAAGGCCGGGGCCGAGGTGCTGCATCTGCAGGCCGGCTACAAGGGCCAGGGCCTGGGCGCCGCGGCCGATCGCTTCGTCACCAAGCTGGTGCGCGAGGTGCACCTGAGGCTGGTGGACGAGGCCTGCCGCGACCAGGTGACCCTGCTGGCCAGCGGCGGCATCGCCCTGGCCGAGCACGTGGCCAAGATCATCCTTTGCGGCGTGGACGGCGTGGGCCTGGACCTGGTGCTCAACGTGGCCATGGAGTGCCGCATGTGCGGCTCCTGCTCCGAGGGCTTCGACTGCCCGGTGGGCCTGGACACCATCGACGAGGAGTTGGGGGCCAACCGGGTGATCAACCTCATGGGCGCCTTCCACTCCCAGATCATCGAGCTGATGGGCGCCATGGGCATCCGCGAAGCCCGCCGCCTGCGCGGCGAGGTGGGCCGGGCCATGCTCTTCGAGGACCTGGAGAAGATGAGCTTCGCGCCCATCTTCGGCGAGCGCATCACCGAATACGAGCCCGCGCCCTCGCCTCCCGAGACTCAGCTGGCTCCCGGCGAATACTCCGCCCTGGGCGACGACATCACCCAGGCCCCCAGCCGCTACCGCAACGCCTTGACCAAGTACAAGGTGGAGCGCCTGAGCACCTGCGTGGCCTGCGGCAAGTGCGCCGAGACCTGCCAGTTCGGGGTGCACCTGATGAGCGGCGACAAGATGCTGGCTCCCAAGAGCGACAAGTGCCGCGGCGCGGAGCACTGCCGCTCCATCGGCTCCTTCTGCGGCGACGCCTGTCCGGTGGAAGCCATCCGGGTGGGACAAAACCCGATATGGCGCACCTTCGGCGACCCCCGCTGGCCGGCCGACCTGTTGGCCAGCACCTGGATTCAGGCCGAGACCGGCAAGCCGCCCGAGGGCGGCCTGGAATACCGCAAGGGCGCCAGCGGCGGCGGCTTCGACCGCATGGACATCGTGTTCCCGGCCGAGCCCCCGGACCAGAGCTTCGGCCCCGAGGACGTGGACCTGTCCATAGACCTGAACCACCGCGACGACGACGGCCGCCCCAAGGTGACCATCGACTTCCCGGTGTACGGCGGCGGCATGAGCTTCGGCTCGGTGAGCCAGGCGACCATGGAGAGCCGGGCCCGGGCCTTCACCGCGCTCAACAGCTTCACCTGCACCGGCGAGGGCGGCTTCCCGCCCGTATTGGAAAAGTACGACGACCACGTGATCACCCAGGTGGCCACCGGCCTGTTCGGGGTGCGCGAGGAAACCATCCAGCGGGTGCGCATCGTGGAGTTCAAGTACGCCCAGGGGGCCAAGCCCGGACTGGGCGGCCACCTGCTGGGCGACAAGGTGACCCCGGCCGTGGCCAAGATGCGCGAGGCGGTGGAAGGCAGCTCCCTGTTCAGCCCCTTCCCCTTCCACTCGGTCTACTCGGTGGAGGACCACAAGAAGCACGTCGACTGGATCAAGCAGATCAACCCCACCACCCTGGTGTCGGTGAAGGTCTCCACCCCCATCGACGTGGACATGGTGGCCGTGGGCTCCTATTACGCCGGGGCCCACATCGTGCACCTGGACGGCAGCTACGGCGGCACCGGGGCGGCACCGGACATCGCCAAGAAGAACATCGCCATGCCCATCGAGTACGCCATTCCCATGGTGCACCGCTTCCTTGTGGAAGAAGGCATCCGCGACAAGATAACCCTGATCGTATCCGGCGGCCTGCGCACCGCCTGGGACGTGGCCAAGGCCATCGCCCTGGGAGCCAACGGGGTGGTCACCGGCACCGCCGACATGATCGCCCTGGAGTGCATCCGCTGCGCCAACTGCGAGTCCGGCCGGGGCTGCCCCCGGGGCATCGCCACCACCGACCCCGAGCTGTCGGTGGTCTACGACTCGGACTGGGGCGCCCAGCGCGTGATCAACATGTACCACTCCTGGGGCTTGCAGCTGCGGGATATCCTGTGGCGCCTGGGCCTGAAGAGCATCAGGGACCTGGTGGGACGCAGCGACGTGCTGACCCACCTGGACTATCAGAAGAAGGCGTGATTTAAAGGAAGGACCGGCATCGTGGCCAGCCTTACTCGATCCAATATAAGCCAAGGCCGCCTCCCCAGCCGGGAGGAGCTGACCCGCTTCACCGAGGCCATTCTGGCCTCCCGCCGGCGCTCCATCAAGGGCGCGGCTCCCATCAACCCCATGAAGGCCGCCGAAGAAGGCGGCTGCGGGGTGGTGGGTTTCGCCGCCTCGGTGCCGGTGCGCGGGCGGCACATTTTCGAGCCCTCCATCCAGATGCACAACCGGGGCAACGGCAAGGGCGGCGGCATCGCTGCGGCCTGCCTGGACGCCGGGCAGCTGGGGGTGGACGCGGCGACCCTGAAAAACGACTACATCCTGCAGGTGGCCCTGCTGGACCCCGAGGCCGAAAAGGAAGTGGAAGAGCAGTGCATCACTCCTTATCTGGAGGTGCACCACAAGGCCTGGGTGGAAACCCAGGGCGACTTCCAAGACTTCGGCCTGGAGGTGAAGCCTCCGGACGTGGTGCGCTATTTCGTGCGGGCCAAGGAAGGCGCCTTGCAGCGCTTTGCCCAAGAAGAGGGCCTGGTGGGCCTGGAGGGCCGCGCCCTGGAAGATGAGTTCATCTACCGCAACAGCGCTCGCCTCAACGGCACCTTCTACACCAGCCTGGGCGAGAAGCGGGCCTTCGTGCTCAGCCACGCCCGCAACCTGGTCGTGCTGAAGATCGTGGGCTTCGCCGAGACGGTGGTGCAATACTACGGCATGGACGACTTCAAGGCCCAGGTGTGGATCGCCCACCAGCGCTACCCCACCAAGGGCCGGGTCTGGCACCCGGGCGGCAGCCACCCCTTCATCGGCATGAACGAGGCCCTGGTGCACAACGGCGACTTCGCCAACTACTTCAGCGTGAGCGAGTACCTGAGGCAGCACGGCATCGCCACCCAGTTCCTCACCGACACCGAGGTGGCGGTGCTCTTGTTCGACCTGTGGACCCGGGTTTATCACTACCCCCTGGAGTACGTGATCGAGGCCATGGCTCCCACCACCGAGCTGGACTTCGCCCAGCTGGGCGCGGAGCGCCAGAGCACCTACCGGGCCATCCAGGCCCTGCACATGCACGGCAGCCCGGACGGTCCCTGGTTCTTCATCATCGCCCGTTCCAACCCGGAGCTGGACCAGTACCAGCTGCTGGGCATCACCGACACCTCCATGCTCCGGCCCCAGGTCTTCGCCCTGCAAGAGGGCGACGTGTCCATCGGCCTGGTGGGTTCGGAAAAGCAGGCCATCGACGCCACCCTGCTCTCGCTCAACGAGGAGGACCCGCGCTTCCGCCTGGTGGCCGACCGCTACTGGAACGCCCGGGGCGGCAGCCACACCGACGGCGGAGCCTTCCTGTTCAACGTAAAGGGCAACGGCGGCGGCTTTGAGCTGACCTGCGTCGACAAGTTCGGCACCGCCATCACCGGCGAGCAGGGCCAGTGGCGTTTCGACGCCAGCGAGGCGCCCAGCGCCCCGGCCGAGCCCGCCGGCCTGGAGTCCCTGCTGGACAGCGCCGGCCCCCTGGAGGTTTTCGACGCGGCGGCCCCGGCCATCAAGAGCTGGAGCTTCGCCCAGATGCGCTGGCTCATCGCCAAGATCGAGGCCAAGGCGGCCACCGGCGACGACGGCGTGGAATGGGCCCTGGAGCTGCTGAGCCTGCTCAACAACCGGCGCTACGCCACCGGCGAGATGAAGCGCTCGGTGGTGCTGGAACTCTTGCGCACGGCCATCAACCGCATCCTGGACTCCACCCCGGCCATGGCCGACAATGCCGGCACCCGCTACGCCCGCATCGACTGGGAGACCCGCGGCGACCTTAGGGCCCCGGCCGGCGACGAGAAGGTCATGGTGGTCTACGCCCACCACTTCCCGCCCGAGGGCGACGACTGCGACGCCCGCCTGGAGGTGCAGGCCTACGAGCTGGGCTGGAAGCGTTTCATCGTCTACGGCCTCAAGGGCCAGCGTTTCCAGGGTTGCGGCCTGGGCCCGGCCACCGAGGATGTGCGTTTCGACATCTTCGGCTCCTCGGGCGACTACCTGGCCTCGGGCATCGACGGCATGGAGATTCAGATCCACGACAACGGGCAGGACCAGCTGGGCCAGATCATGAAGGCCGGCAAGCTGGTGGTGCACGGCGACGTGGGCCAGGCCTTCATGTACGGCGCCAAGGGAGGCGAGGTCTACATCATGGGCAACGGCGCGGGCCGGCCCCTGATCAACGCGGTGGGCCGCCCCCGGGTGGTGATCAACGGCACCTGCCTGGACTTCCTGGCCGAGTCCTTCATGGCCGGCGACCCCTACAACGGCGGCGGCTTCGTGGTGCTCAACGGCATCACCTTTGACGACGACGGCAAGGTGATCGAGCAGCCCACCCCCTACCCCGGCTCCAACCTGTTCTCCCTGGCCAGCGGCGGGGCCATCTTCGTGCGCGACCCCCACAAGAAGCTGGTGGACGAGCAGCTCAACGGCGGCCACTACTTCGACCTGACCCAGGAGGACTGGGACCTTATCCTGCCCTACCTGGAGGAGAACCAGCGCCTGTTCGGCATCAGCATCGACGACCTGCTCACCGTGGACGGCGAAAAGCGCTCTCCCCTGGAGGTCTACCGCAAGGTGGGCCCGGTGAAGCTGGCCGTGCTGGCCAAGGAGGCGGTGCCCGAGTAGGGCTCTCCCATATCCGAGATAACGGACCCCCGCGTGTTATGCGCGGCGGGCCTTTTTTGGCCATGCCTCCGGGAAGCGGCGCGGTTGCCGCCCCCTCGGCGCGGCTGGTATGTTATCCCCGTCGCGTAATCAAGGGCCTTGCAAGGGGCGTTGGGCAATGAGTTTCAGGGCGCCACCATCCAGCATCAACTCCCGCGGCCTGGCCGGCTGGCTGGCCAAGGCCGGGGTGGTGCTGCTGTGGGCCCTGGCCGTGCGCCTGCTGGCCACCCGCCTGGGGCTGCCCGCCTCGCCGGCGGGCGACCTGGCCCCGCTCATCGGCCTGGACCGGCCGGTGGGCTGGGTGAGCTTCCTTTCGGTGCTGGCTCCATTGGGCCTGCTCATGCTCAGCGCGGCGGGGCACGGCCTGGCTGCTTGGGCGGGCTCGGACGCCACCCGGCGGGGCCCACGCCTGGGGCTGCGCGACTGGGCCGCCTATCTCTGCCTGCCTCTCATGCTGGCCCTGAGCCTGGCCCACGGACCCAGCGGGCTCTGGGCCCTGGGCTGCGGGGCGGTGTTTTTGCTGGCCCTGGCCTGGCAAACCGGCCTGGCCGCCGGGGTGCTGTGGGAGGCTGCCGCCGCGCCCGAGGCAAACCGCCGTCTGCTGGCCTGGGGAAGCGCGCTTTTGGGCCTGGCCCTGTTCTGGGCCCTGGGCCTGTGGGTGATGCAGGCGGTGACCACCTGCGGCGACGAGCCTATCTATTTAATAGACGTGGACCGGCTCTTGGCCTCCTGCGGCCTCTCGGCCGGGGACGCGGCCCTAAAGCCCATGCGCTTTGAGTTTTACTGGGGCGGTTGGAGCAAGTTCCTGGCCCAGCCGCCGGGCGAGGCCTGGCTGTTGCGCCTGCTCCTGGCCCCTGGCTGGCTGATTGCCGGGCGCATGGGGGCCATGGGGGTTCTGGGCCTGGCCGGGGCCCTGACCTTGGGGCTCACCTGCTCCCTGGCCCTCAAGCTGGGCTACCGGGGGCGGGTGGCCCTGGGGGCCACCTGGCTGCTGGGCTTCACCCTGCCGCTCAGCCAGCTCACCCAGCACATCTATCCCGGCGTGTTCGGGGTGCTGGGGGTGATCGCCGGTTTGGCGCTGCTGGCCGGCCTACCCCGCCACGCCTGGTGGCGGCTGCTGGGCCTGGCGGCCATCGGCCTGGGCCTGCTGCTGATCAAGTTCCGTTTGGCCCCCATCGCCCTGGGCCTGGCCCTGGCCACCGGCGCGGCCCTGTACATGGAGCTGCCCCGCTGGCGGGCCTGGATAGCGGCCGGCTGCGCCCTGGCCGTGGCCCTGGCCCTGGGCCTGTTCATGGCCGCCTGGTGGGAGTGGACTCCCTGGCTGACCCCCCTGAGCCGCGAGCTGCGCGGCCTGCCGCCCATCGACTTCGCCCTGATGTGGCTCTCCCTGCCGGCCATGCTCCTGGACCAGCAGTTCGGGCTCATGGCTTACGCCCCCTGGCTGCTGCTGGGCCTGGCCGGAGCGGCCCGCTTTGGCCGCAAGCACCCGCGCATGTTCCTCTACAGTCTGCTGGCCGGGGGCACCTCCGCCCTGGTGGTCATGGCCTGGCGCTGGTTGCAGTGGTTCGGCGGCTTCGCCCCGCCGGGGCGCTTTCTGGCCCCCCTGTTGCCGGTGCTGGCCCTGTGGGCCCTGCCAGCCCTGGCCCGGGGCGGCCGCTTGTGGCGGGCGGTTGTGGCCTGGCTGGGCCTGGTGAGCCTGGGCATGGCCTATGTCTTCACCCTGATCCCCCAGTGGCGCTTCCACCGCCGCACGGGCATCAACAACCTGCTGGCCTGGTGGGGCGACCGGAGCGAGGGCGTGGTGCACCGCTTCCTGCCCTCGTTCAACGACCACGCCTGGCAGCTAATGGTCCCGGTGCTGCCCTGGCTGGCCTTGGTGCTGGTGGGGGCGGTGTATCTGTGGCGCGACCCACGCCCGGACGCGGCGCGTCAGTGGAGCCTGGCCCGGTTGGCCCTGGCCGCCGGCGGCTGCCTGCTGGCCGGGCTGCTGTTGCTGAGCCTGGCCGGACGCAACCTGGGCACGGAGCACGTGGAGGCGGAAAGCCTGCGCACCTCCCAGAGCCGCCTGTACGGCGACTATTACGACAACCGGGTGCAACTGGTTCTGCGCAGCCCCAAGGACGTGGGACGGGCCCGGGTGGTGGTGCCGCCCGGGGTACGGGGGCTGGACTTCATGACCGTGCGTCACGCCAAGGCCCCGCGCGAGGATCCGCCGCCAACGGTGGCCTTTTACCTGGACGGCCGGGAGCTGGGCCGCATGACCATTACCGCCGAGGACTGGACCCTGCACCGCCTGGACGCGCCGCTTCCGCCCGGGGTGCACACCCTGGAGGTGCGCCTGCTCAGCCACAACGGCCGCGATGTATTGGGCCTGGACTTCCTGGAGCTGCGCTGAGTCATGGCGCAACGGCTTTCGCCCAAAACCACGGCCTGGCTCATCGCCGGGCTGGTGCTGCTGGCCGCGGCGGTGCGGGCCCTGTTCTTCGTCTACCCCACCCTGGACGCGGATCAGGCGGTGGTGGGGCTCATGGGCATGGAGATCATGCAGGGCCATCTGCCCCTGATGTTCTGGGGCCAGGATTACGGCGGCAGCCTGGAGTCCATGGTGGCGGCCGGTTTCTTCGCCCTGTTCGGGGTGAGCCGCCAGAGCCTGTACCTCTCGCCCACCTTCATGTCCTTCTTTTACCTGTGGGCCGTTTATCTGCTGGGGCGCGATCTGTGGAGCCGCCGGGCCGGGCTCTGCGCCCTGTTCATCGCGGCCCTGGGCCCCTATTACCTGATCTGGCACTCGGTGCTGCCCCGGGCCATTTACATCGACACCCTGGCCCTGGGGGCCTGGATGATGTGGCTCACCCTCAAGGCCCTGCGCCGGGGACCGGACTCCCCGCGCTACGCCTGGCTATGCGCGGGCTTCGGGCTCATGGCCGGCTTTGCCATCTGGTGCCACATGCTGGCCGTGTATTTCATCTTGCCCTGCGCCCTGCTGTGGTGGCGGCGGGACCCGCGCCTGGTCATCCGCCCGGCCTTCGGCCTGATGGTGGCCGGGTTTTTCCTGGGCAGCCTGCCCTTGTGGGTGCACAACCTGCTCACCGACTGGTCCACCTTTCATTTCATGTTTCACCCCAAGCCCAAGGAGCCCTTTGGCCAGAGCGTGGGCTTCATCTGGCGCTACAGCCTGGAGGTGCTCATAGGGGCGCGCCAGTTCGCGGGCCGGAGCGACGGCCCATTGGTGCTGCCTTGGCTGGCCCAGGCGGTCAGCCTGCTGGTGGGCCTGGCCGGCATGGCCGCGCTGTGGGTTTGGGGCAAAAGCCTGCTGGCCCGCCTGGTTCGCCGCGACGGCGGCGACGGCTCGGAAATGCTGCTCCTGTTCACCCTCACCGTGGCCCTGGTCTTCGGGGCCATGGGCCTGTCTTCCTCGGGCACCCACCGCTATCTGGTGCCCCTGTACGCGGTATACCCCCTGCTCCTGGCCTGGGCCTTTGACCGGCTGCTGGCCCGGGGCGCTTGGGCGAAGGGGTTGGCCTGGGCCGGGCTGGGCGCGGTGGCCCTGCTGCTGGCGGCCGGAGTGTATCAGGTCTCGCCCCTGGGCGACCCCAAGCTAGCCCACCGCTATGAAAGCGACATGGAGAGAGCGCAGCGGCTCACCGACTTTTTGGCCTCGCACCATGTGACCCACGCCTATGTGCCCGAGTATTGGGTGGCCCCGGTGCTCACCTTTGACAGCGAGCAGCGGGTGGTCTACGTGGTCAGCCGCAAGGACCGCAACCCGGCCTTTGTGCGGGCCATGCTTCGGGCCAGACGCTTCGCGGTGATCATCCGGGGGGCGGGCGAGAGCAACCGCATGGCCGACACCCTGGCCGCCCTGGGGGCGCGGCCCCGGCGCAAGCAGGTGGGCGACTGGTCCGTGTTTTGGGACATCACCCCGCCGCCGGACGTGCCCCGCGCCCTGAGCCCCGTGGGCTGGCGCGTCACCGCCTCGCCCACGCCCCGGGCGGCCTGGCGGGCGTCGGATTACAACGCCTCTTTGGCCTGGTCCACTCCCAAGGGCCAGCATCCGGGCCAGTGGCTCCAGGTGGACCTGGGCCGGGTGGAGCCTCATGTCTGCTCTTTGCTGCTGTTCAACGGCATGGCCGAGAACGCCCCCCACCGCCTGGTGCTGAGGGGCAGCCGCGACGGCGAGGCCTGGGAAAAGTTGGCCGACGTGGATGGCCTGCCGGTGCCCTTTGCCTGGAGCGGCGAAAATCTGGTAGCCCTGCGCTGGAACAACTGGCAGGAGTTGCGTTTCGCGCCCCGGCCGCTGCGCTATCTTCGCCTGGAGCAGGCGGGCGAGCGGCCCAACTGGCACTGGTCGATGCGAGAGATGATGGTCGGCCAGGCAGGAGCCCCCCGGCCCCAGACCGAACAGGCCGGCGCCTGGCTGCGGGCCCGCCTGGGCCACGACACTCGGGTGTGGTGCGGACCGGCCCTGGCCGCCTGGCTGCCCGAGGGCATGCGCCCCCAGCCCAGCCGCCACCAGCATCCGGGCTGGCTGCCCCGCGCCTTGAAGGCCGCCTGGCTGCTGCCTTCAAACAAGCCGCTGTATGTCGCGGCCGAAGCGGGCCGGGCTCCCTACGCCGAGGCGGCCCTGTTGGCAGCGGGTTGGCGCCTAAGCCGCGAGGAGAGGCACGGCTACGTGCTGTTCCGGGCCACTCCGCCCCAGGCCCTTGCCCAGGGGGATGCGGAGGAGGTGGCCCTGCGAGCGGATGGCCAAAGCCTGCACACCGGGCTGCCCCAAGCGGTGGTCATCAGCGGAGTGGAGTTGTTGCCTCCGCCCGGCGCGGTCCTGAGCTGGGCCGGCCTGCGCCTGGAGCTGGCCAATACCAACGGCGAGTTCGCGCCCGCGCCCACCCAGGGCCTCTGGCCGCCGCGCCTGTTCTGGAGCGGGCTGTTGCCCATGGCCGCGCGTCCCGCCCCGGCCCGGCTGGACCTGGCACGGCCCGTGGAGGCCGCGCGCCTGGGCCTGTCCCGGCAGGGCGCTCCCTTGCCCCCGGACCTGCGTCTCAAGCTTTATCTGAAAAAGTAGGCGGCTCAGCGGCCCAGCAGTGGCCGCAGGAAGCCCTTGACCGGGCCCTCCCACAGGGCCTCGGACACGGCGCGCAGCTTGCGCAGCGGGTCGCGGGGCTGAGCGCCCCAGGGCCGGGCCAAAACCTGGTCGCGGCGAATGAGGTCCGCGTCCAGCATGGCCTGCACGCAACGGCTCACCACCTGGCACCCGTGCTCCCGGCAGGCGGGCACGCCCTGAGCCAGGTGCAGGTGGTACTTGGCAAAGGTGACCGTGTTGTAGCGGGTGGTGAGGCGGGCCTGCAGGGTGCTGCGGGCCAGGGGCGAGGCCCCGCGCATGCACCCGCCGCCGGTGAGCTCCAGCAGGCGCGTCTCCATGTCCTGGGCCAGGCCGCGCACCGTATCGCCCCGATAGAACCACAGGGGTTTGAGATATGGGCCCGCCTGCTTGGCCGCGCCCTGGAAGGTGTAGGCGTGGAAGTCGAAGTACAGGGACGGTTGCAGTCGCTTGGCTAGGGCCCACAGGGCGGCGGCCTCGGGAATGCGTTCCTCTTGTTTGGGCTGGAACTCCCAATAAAAATTCACCCCAGCCGCGTTGTGCCCCTGGGCGCCCAGGAAGAAGCCGTCCGGGTTGGCCACCGGCGCCAGGCAGAAAGAGAGCTTTTGGCGCGCCTCGGCCGCCTGGTCCGAGGCCAGCCAGGCCATGACCGCCTCGCTGGCCAGGGTGTCGGGCTCGGGCGGATGGAAGCCCGAGGTGATGAAAACGCAGGCCTGGCGCGGGCCTTGGGCCGCGGGATAGTAATAGGCGGTCAGGTCGCGGCCTTGCAGGCTTTGGCCGTACACCCCGCGCCGGGCCCCTCCTTGCGCGGCCAAATCATCCAGCCCGGCCAGGAGCGCCTCCGGCCTCCGGGGGAAGGTGTTGGCCAGATACAGCTCTCCGTGCGGAGGCAGGGTGGGTTGCAGCCAGGTGCGCCGCGCCCCGTCGCCCCGGGCCGGAAAGACGGCGGGAGCGAAGTCTTGGTCCAACGCGGGCGTGGCATAGACCAGGGGCGTCTGCTCCAGGCCGTCCGGGCCCTCGCATTCCAGGCAGACCTCCACGCTCAGCGGCGCGTCGCCAAGGTTCCGCAGTCCGAAGATGAAGTGGTAGTTGTAATCGTGGGTGGACCCGTCGGCCCGGGTGATGGGATCGCGGCGCACCTTGGCCAAAACGCGGTTGCCCCGCACCGATCCACCGCCCAGGTTGGCCCCGTCGAAATCTGTGATGAGCTCCAGCACCATGAACCTCAGTAGGTCATCTTCTTTTGAATGAGCTTGGGGTTCAGATCAACCGTGGCCAGCACCCGGGCGATCTTGGCCCCGGCATCGCCTTTGCCATAAGGGTTGTCCACTTGCTTGCACAGGGCGCGGAAGCTCTCGTCGAACAGGGCCTTGCGGCAGGCGGCCTCGATGGCCTCGGCGTCATAGGGCGCATCGATCACGTTGGCCGCGCGCAAGCGCCCCTGCTGGCGGGAGCCGATGTTCACCGCCGGGCAGCCCAAGGCCGGGGTCTCCTTGATGCCGCTGGAGGAGTTGCCCACGCAGGCACCCACCCCCTCGCGGCCGCACAGGGCCAGCATGCCGTGGTAGTTGTAGCGCCCCAGGCTGTTGTGCAACTGCACGTTGGGCACGCCGGTGGCGGCCCACTGTTTCAGCGCGGCTATGATGCGCTGGCCGCCCGCGTCGTTGTTGGGGAAGGTGGCCACCACCTGCACCCCGTCGCGGGCCAGGGCCTCCAGGGCCTTGAGGGACGGGGCCAGCTGGGCCTCGGCCTGGTCGAACTCGGTGGTCACCGAGTGCTGGGTGAACACGATCACCGGCCGGTCCAGGTCCAGGCCGTAGCGCTGGGCCAGCTCGGCCGGAGTGGCCAGGTCGCCCCGGGCGATGAGGTCGATGGCCGGGAAGCCCACGTCGTGCACCCGCCAGGGCTCCTCGCCCAGCTTCATGACCCGCTCGGCCGCCGCCGCGTTGGTGGTGAAGTGCAGATGGGCCAGCTTGGTCATGGCGTGGCGCACCATGTCGTCCAGGGCCCCGCCCTCGGTGATGTCGCCGCCCTCTATGTGGGCCACCGGCAGGCCCATCTGGCTGCCGGTGATCACTGCGGCGAATCCCTCGAAGCGGTCGGCGTAGACCACCAGCACGTCTGGCTGGAGCTCGGCCAGTATCTTGCTCAGGTTGATCACCCCGGTGCCGATGGCCTGGGCCGTTCCGACCAGGTCGTCCTGGGGCAGGTCGATCTTCACCTCCGCGTGCACCGAGAAGCCATCGGCCGCGATCTCGCCCTTGGTCTTGCCGAAGTCCTCGTTGAGGTGGGCCCCGCCCACCAGCAGATAAGGCTCCAGGCCGGGATGCTCGCTCACCGCCTGAATGATGGGCTTTTGCAGGCCATACTCGGCCCGGTTGCCGGTGAAGATGGCGATCTTGCGCTTAGTCACTTAGGCCGGTCCTTTCCCGCCAAACCCGCTCCAGGCCGGTGGGCAGATCAATCTCCGGGGTCCAGCCGGTTAGCTGATGCAAACGGCGGTTGGCCAGCACCAGGCGGTAGCCGAAACCGGCCTGCTTTTCGTCGTCCGGCGGCAGCTCCAGCCCGGCCAGCCGGGCGATGATGCGCGCCGCCTGGGCCACCCGCCAGCCTTTGCCGGTGGAGAGGTTGGTGCGGCGGCAGCCGCCGGGATGCTCCAGCGCGGCCAGGCGCATGAGCCCCGCGACCACGTCGTCCACATGGATGAAGTCCAGCTCCTCGCCGGGCCGCCGCATGGTCGGGCTTTGCCCGGAGCGCGCCTTGTCCATTATCTCCACGATCACGCTTTGCGGATGGGCGTCCGGGCCGTACACCTGGCTCAGGCGAGCTATGTCCACCTCGACGCCTGTCTTATCGGACAGGGAGGCCAGACCCTCTTCGGCCGCAAGCTTGGCCGTGGTGTAGGGGCTGCATTCCGTGGCCACCGGGTCGTCCTCGCCCAGGTCCCGGCCGTCCTCAAAGGGCTGATAGACCAGGATGCTGGAAGTGAAGACCAGACGGCCTCCTCCACGCGCCGCCCAGGCGTCGCCCACCACCAGGGCCATGTTCCCGTTGACCGCCCTGGCCTGCTCCGGGTTCTGGGAGCATTCCACGGGCATGCTCATGGCCGCCAGATGGAACAGAACCGCCGAGGCCGGATCGCCGGGCAGATCGGCCAGGGCCGCCTCCGCGCCGGCGGGGGTCAGCAGGTCGGCCTGTTGCCAAACCACCCCGGCGGGCAGCCCCTCCCAGGCCGGGGCCAGGTCCAGGGCCAGCACCCGCGCCCCGGCCTGGGCCAGGGCGGGGATGAGGTGGCGTCCCAAAAAGCCCGCCGCGCCGGTGATCACCACCGGCCTATCCCGCCAGCTAGAAGTCAACGACATCCTCGGGCGCGATCTGCTGGTCTTCGGCGATTTCGCGGGTGGCCCGCTTGCCCAGCACCCGCTCCAGCTCCGGGGCCAGGATGGGCCCGGTGCCCGGCCGCTTGACCCAGGTGTTGGCGTGGCTGAAGGTCTCGCCCGCCTTGATGGGCGCGATGCTCACCACCGAGGCGTAGGCAAAGTCGATCACCGGCTTTTCTTCAACCAGGATGCCCTTGCCGCCGCCGGCCGCCTGCCACACCGCCCGGGAGCCGGCGACCAGGTCGGCCAGCTCCTGGGGCTCGATGGAAATGCCGGTGTCCGGGCCGGGCCAGTTTCGGCTGATGGTGAAGTGCTTCTCCAGCACGCAGGCCCCCAGGGCCACCGCGCCCAAACAGGCCCAGATGCCCAGGCTGTGGTCGCTGAAGCCCACGGGCAGGCCGAAGGCGTCGATCATCTGGGCAATGGCCCCCAGGCGCACCTTCTCGTACGGCGTGGGGTACAGGGAGGTGCAGTGCATGAGCATCAGGGGCGCGCCGGCCGCCTGGATCACGTCCACCGAGCGGCGCACCGACTCCAGGTCGTTCATGCCGGTGGAGAGAATCATGGGCTTGCCAAAGGAGGCGATGTGTTTCAGCAGAGGCAGGTTGTTGCACTCGCCCGAGCCGATCTTGAAGGCGGGCACTCCCATGTCCTCCAGGCGGTCGGCCGCCTCGCGGGAAAAGGGGGTGCTCAGGTAGAGGATGCCCTGCTCGCCGCAGTGGGCCTGCACCCGGCGTTCTTCGTCCTCGCTCAGCTCGCAGCGCTTGATGATGTCCCACAGCTTCTCGGAGCTGATCTCGCCGGGGGTCATGTCCGTGGGGATCATCTCGGCCTCGGTGATGTGGCACTGGAACTTGATCACCTCGGCCCCGGCTTGCTTGGCCGCGTCCACCAGGGCGATGGCCTTGTCAAAGTCGCCCTCATGGTTGATGCCCGCCTCGGCCATGACCAGGGGCGGGTGCTGTGGCCCTATCTTGCGCCCGGCCAGCTCGAACTCACTCATGGCACATCTCCTATGGCCCGCTATCCAGCAGGCGGAAAGCTCCTACTCAGCCGGGCCCAGCTCATTAGCCCGGCGCGGCAGATAGGCCCCCAGGGCGCTGAGTTGCTCCCGGCGCCGCGCCTGGCGGTCGTCGCCCTGCGCGCCCACCACGTGCACCCCCTGGCGCCCCAGCATGAGCGAGTACCAGTCCAGGGGCAAGGAGGCGTCCATCATGGCCCCCAGATAGGCCAGCAGGGCTGCCTCGTCGTGGCGGTGCCCGGCCAGAAGCCCGGCCACCTGCGCGCTCAACTCCAATGGCCGGTCCGCCTGGCGCAGCATGGAATCGGGAAGGCAGTTGAAGGGCGCGTTGCCCAGGGTGATCACCGGCTTTTGCAAAAGCAGGGCCTCGAAACCCACGCTGCCCGCGATCACCGCGCACAGGGCCGCCCGCTCCAGGTAGCGCCGCGCGTCCACGTCCGGCGGGGCCAGCACCAGGTTGGGTATGGCCCGAAGCTTGGCGTAATAGCCCGGCTTGCGCGTGCCCACCCCACCCGGATGCTCCTTGACCACCAGGGGCATGCCCAGGGGCAGGCTGGCCGCGATGAGGCGGCAGGCCTCGATCTGGTTCAGGTAGGGCCGGGAGTAGACCAGCAGGGTGACCTCGGGCTCCTTGTGCAGAGGGAAGAAGGCGAAGCCGTTTTCCGGCAAATCCTCGGGCCGGGCATAGGCCCCGCGCAGCTTGCAATCCAGCATGCGGGCCCGCAGGGGTTTGACCACCCGGCGGTACCAGGTCTGGCTGGCCAGGGGGGGCACCGAAGGATCGGCTTGGTACTTGGCCTGGTAGTCGCGCCACTGCCCCCAGGCCCGTCCCAGGCGCTCTTTGATACCCGGCTGCGCCCCAGCGCCCAGGGCCTGCTCCATGGGCTTGGCCGAAGGCGGGATCACCCCTTCGTAGCGGGCGCTGCCGCCCCGGGCCTGGTCCAGATAGGCCGCGGCCTCGGGCTCGTGGCCTCCGGCGGCCAAGCGGCGCTCATACTCGGCCCACAGCCACCCGCTAGGCTCCAGGGGGCTTTCGCCGGCGTAAAAGTAGTTCTGGATGCGGGTGGGCCGGAGGTTCAGGTAAGGGATGCCGCGCGCGGCGGCCACCCGCCAGCCCAGGTAATCGGCCGCGGTCACGCAGATAAAGCTCACCACCATGTCGGGCCGCAGCTCGTCGCACAGCCTCTCCAGGCCCGTGGCGGTCTGTTGCAAGATGGAGAGCATCTGCTCGTGAGACCAGCGGGGCGCGTAGTCCTGGGTGAAAACCGCCTTGGGGCCCAGGTAGATGCGCCGGTCGGCCACCATGGCGTCCCACAGATGGGGCGCGCCCAGGCGCTGTTCCAGCCCGGCCAGCACGGTGGGGTCGGCCGCCTGGCTCAGGGCGGCCTGGTAGAGCTCCCATTCCTTGAGCACCGGCCAATCAAGCCCCGCGAACTCGGGGTGCGCGGGCAGGAAGCTCTCCTGAAAGTGGCGCGAGTCGGTGACGAAAAAGCCCGCCCGCTCCAAACCCTGCTCAGCGGCCATGGTCTGGGCCAGGCGGTAAAAGGTGTCCAGGGAGCTGCCCTGGGTGAGGAAGAGCACCCGCATTCTAGATGGAGTATTCCTGGGGCCGGAAGTGATGCATGTTGCCCTTGATCCACTCCACGGTGGCGGCCAGGCCCTGCTCCAGGCTGTGGCTCGGTTGCCAGCCGGTTAGCTCCCCAGCCCGGCTGTTGTCGCACAACAGGCGGTCCACTTCGCTGCCCTGGGGGCGCAAGCGGGCCTGCTCGGTGATGATGGGCACCTCGCGGCCCACCGCGGCCATGATGGCCGAGGCCAGGTCGCCTATGGCGATTTCGCGGCCCGAGCCCACGTTGATCACCTGGCCCACGGCCTGGTCGGCCCGGGCCACGGCCAAGAAGCCCTCCACCGTGTCGGCCACGTAGTTGAAGTCCCGGGTGGGAGTGAGCGAGCCCAGCTTGAGCTCATCGGCCCCGGCCAAGAGCTGGCTGATGATGGTGGGGATCACCGCCCGGGCGCTCTGGCGGGGGCCAAAGGTGTTGAAGGGACGGATGGTGGCCACGGGCAGCTCGAAGGAGCGCCAATAGCTCTCGGCCAGCATGTCCGCCCCGATCTTGGAGGCGCTGTAGGGGCTCTGCCCCTGCAAGGGGTGCTTCTCGTCGATGGGCACGTACTGGGCGCTGCCGTAGACCTCGCTGGTGGAGGTGTGCACCAGGCGTCCGGCGCCGTGGGCCCGGCAGGCGTTTAGCACGTTGAGCGCGCCGCCCACGTTGGTCTGCACGTAGGAGTCCGGGGCGTGATAGCTGTAGGGTATGGCGATGAGGCTGGCCAGGTGGAAAACCATCTCCTGCCCGGCCACCGCCTCGCTGACCCGGTTGGGGTCGCGGATGTCGCCCGGGAATATCTCCACCCGCTGCATGACCGCCTCGGGCAGCTCGTCCAGCCAGCCCCAGGCCCCAAAGGAGTTGTAGAGCGCAAAGGCCCGCACCCTGGCCCCTTGTCCGGCCAGGCGCTCCACCAGGTGGCTGCCGATGAAACCGTCCCCGCCGGTGACCAGCACCGGCCTGTCCTGCCAGAAGCCCACTACTCGCCCTCCCCTTCGCCGTCGGCCTGGCGGCAGGCCCGCTCCAGGTCGGTCATCTGGCCCACGTCCACCCAGGATTCGTGGATGGGGAAGGCGGCCACGGGCAGGCCCGCGCTGAGCACCCGCTCCAACAGGTCGTTCATGCCAAACGGCTGCCCCCGGGGGATCAGGCGCAAAATCTCGGGGTTGATCACGTAGATGCCGCCGTTGCAGTAAAAGGTCTGCTCCGGCTTTTCCTCCATGCCCAGCATGAGATGCCCGGCCAGCTTCAGCACCCCGTAGGGCACCTTGACCCTATACTCGGTGGCGGCCACGGTCATCACGCAGCGCTGGGCCAAGTGAAACTCGTAGAGCCTTTCCAGATCTGCCGCGGTGTACACGTCGCCGTTGATCACCAGCAAGGGGGCGGCCGGCGGGGGCAGCAGGGCCAGAGGCCCGGCGGTGTCCAGCTTGGTCTCCTCGCGCAGATAGCTGATCTGGGCCCCAAAGGCCGCGCCGTCGCCAAAGTGCTTTTCGATCAGCTCGCGCTTGTAGTTCACCGATATGTGGATGCGCTTGAACCCGGCGGACACCAGGTTTTCCACGATGCGCTGCAACAAGGGGGTGTCGCCCACCTGCAGCATGGGCTTGGGCACGTCGTTGGTCAGGGGGCGCAGGCGCTTGCCCTCGCCCCCGGCCAGGATGGCCGCGACCGGAGCCCCGTCGCCGCCCTCCAGGGCGTCGCGCAGGCTGAACACCCCGGTGGGGCGTCCCGCCTGGTCCAGCAGGGGGATGTTCCGGAGCTTGTGCTCGGCCAACAGCTCCAACAGCTCGGCGTGGGTGGCGTCCTGGGGCGCGGTGACCGGGTTGCGCCACACCAGGGGATCGGCCGGCTCGTCCAGGCCCCCGGAGGTGAGCAGGAAGCGGCGCACGTCGCCGTCGGTGATGGTGCCCACCAGGCAGCCCTGGCCGTCCACAACCAGGACGATGCCCTGCTTGTTGTGGTCAATGGCCTTCATCGCCTGGCGCACCGTGGCGCCTTGGGGGATGCAAAGGGGATTTTCCTGCGTCATGCTTTTTCAGCCGTCCCGGATGACCGTTGGAAGCGCGGCGGGGAGGCGCGGGGATATGGCCGGCCGACCATGGCCCGCCCGGATTCGCCGGTCACTCGGTCAATTTATCCGAGCACATGGGTCAGTTCAAGGCATAATTGGCGCGCCTTTTCCTTGGCCCCTGGCCGGGCTTGGCCTACAATGCCCAAAACAAACCCCTTCAGGGGGCAAACCCCTCACGGATTATGGTGCTGACAAACCCCGCATGACCCGCCCGCCAACCATATTGCTCTCCGCCTGGCGCAACCCCTCGGTGCGCTATTTGCTCTATTCCGGGGTGCTGGCCCGCCTGTTGGAGGCCGGGGCCCGGGTGGTGGTGCTCTTGCGCGACCAGGACCTGAAGTTCTACCGGGAGCGCCTGGAGGGCAGCGGGGTGGTCTGCGAGCCGGTGCTGCTGGACCAGGCCCTGGGGCAGCTCAAGGGCACCCGCTTGGGCCGCTGGCTGCTGTTGGCGCACACCACCCTGGCCGCCCGCGACCGCGGCCAGGTGAACCGCACCATCGAGGCGCGGGCCTATCTGCACGGCCAGGGCGCGGGTCATGGCTGGCGCTACAAGCTGATCGACGGCTCGGCCATGTCCCTGGCCCGCATGGCCGGGGGATCCCTGGCCTTGCGCCGGTGGCTGCTCAAGCTGGAAAAGCGCCTGTTCCCAGGGCATTATTACGACCCCTACTTTGCCAAACACCACCCGGACCTGTTGGTGACTTCCTCGGTGGGCTACAGCATCGACCCCTTTTTGATGCGCGCCGCCCACCGCCACCGGGTGCCCATCGCGGCGGTGGTGCACTCCTGGGACAACCCCACCACCAAGGGCTACCGGGCGGCCGAGCCGGACTGGGTAATCGCCTGGAACCAGGTGAACGCCCAGGAGTTGGCCGCCTTTCAGGACATATCGCCCCAGCGCATCTTCGTGGAGGGGGTGGCCCACTGGGACTACTACTTCGACGGCAGCCTCTCGCCCCGGCCGTGGGAGGATTTCTGCGCCGCCCTGGGCCTGGACCCGGCCCGCAAGCTGATCCTCTACGGCTCCTCGGCCCCCAAGAACTTCCCCCGCACCTTCGACGCCCTGGAGTGGCTGGCCTCGGGCCTGGCCCAGGAGCGCTTCGGGGCCCCGGCCCAGATGCTGGTGCGCCTGCATCCGGCCTATTTCGAAACCAAGCAAAGCGGCCGGGTGCTGGACGCCTACCAGACGCGCATGGAGGCCATCGAGCGGGAGAGCGGCGGGCTGGTGCGCTTTGCCCACCCTTCCATCCGGGGGCTGGCCGCGGGGGTGGACCTGCCCAAGGACGACCTGCTGGAGCTGGCCGAGACCCTGGGGCACAGCGACGTGCTGCTCACCGAGTACTCCACCCTGATGATCGAGGCGGCCCTGCTGGACCTGCCGGTGATCAACGTGAGCCTGTTCAACTTCCGCGACACCGAACGGCCGGCATCGTTTTTTGAAACCTATGCCCATCTGCGCCCGGTCCTGGAGACCGGAGCATGCAAAAATGCATATACTTTTGAGGAATTAAACAATTACTTAACAAACTACATTAATCACCCCGAAAGCGATGCCGCCCAGCGGGAGGCCCTGGCCGAGCTCATGGTGCCGGTCAACCGGGGCAGCGCGGGCCAGGCCGTGGCCAGCCGCATCCTGTCCCTGGCCCAGGGCAAAGGCTAAGCCCATGATTTGCATGCAGGAGCGATCATGCCCCTAACCGTGAGCCACGCCATTAAAAACCGCCTGCTCAGCCTCAACGGCAGACCCATCCTGCGCCGCCTGTTCCAGGTAATCGACTCCAGCCCCACCCCTGACCCCCAGTTCTGGAGAGACACCGCCTATCACGGCCAGCAAGGGAGCCTGCGCCTGCGCCTGCTGGGCGTGCCCCTGCTGTCCCTGAGCTACTCCATGTCCCTGGAGGATGTCTACGCCAAGCGGGGCAACCCCCACCTGGAAAAGGGCCTGGAGGACCTGGTGGCCGCCGAAGCGGTGGAGCCGGTGACCCAGGACAGCCTGGTGCTGGACTCGGGCTGCAACGTGGGGGCCTGGCTGCGCTATCTGGCCGGGCGCTACGGTTGCCGGGTGTGCGGGGTGGACATCTCCCAGGAGGCCATCGAGTTCGCCCGGGAGATCACCTTCCCCGGCGACGAGCGGGCCGAGTTCCATTGCCAGGACGTGTTGGCCCCGGGCTTTTTCGAGCGCTTCCCGGACGGGCATTTCAGCCACGTGTTCTGCATGTCCCACCTGGTGCACCTGCCCTCGGGCCCGGCCAAAGAGGAATACATCGCACAGCTCAAGCGGGTGGGCCGCAATGTGGTCTTCTACGAGCGGATGCCCATGCTCAACCGCCCGGAACCGGCCAACCGCCACGCCGAGGACTTCACCGGCTACGGCTTCCGCGTCTTCCGGAAAGTGCCCAAGGCCAACCCCGAAAAATTCATGGGAATCTACTATTGGCGGCCCGGTTGGTGAGCCGGTCGGCTTGTCAAAGAAAGCCGGTTGAGCCATAATTGTGAACCGCGATTCCCCAATCCCCCTGGAGCCGCTACATGCAACCAGCCTTTACCGTTTGGCTTACCGGCCCGCCCAACTCAGGCAAGACCACTCTGGCCGAGATACTCCGCGACGAGCTCACCTCCCTGGACTGCCCGGTGGAGCTGTTTGACGGCAATATCCTGCGTGACAAGCTTAGCCCCAACCTGGGCTTCTCCCGCTCGGACCGGGAGATGCACTGCCGCCGGGTGGCCTATTTCTGCTCGGTGCTCAACCGCCACGGAGTGGCCTGCATCGTGGCCCTCATCGCGCCCTACGAGGAGCTGCGCCAAGAGCTGCGCCAAGAGATCCCCGAATATTACGAGGTTTTTCTGGATTGCCCTTTGGACACCCTGGCCGCGCGGGACACCAAGGGCCTCTATGCCAAGGCCCTGGCCGGCGAGCTGCCCAACTTCACCGGTGTCACCGATCCCTACGAGATTCCGGCCGCCGCCGAGCTGACTCTCGACACCCAGGACGAAAAGCCCGAGCAGTGCGTGGCCGCCATTCTCCGGGGGCTGCGCGAACAGGGCCTCCTGCCCGGTTTGGGCTAGGCCCGCTCCAGGATAAAGCGCGCATAATCGCCCAGCACGTCGCGGCCGGGCGCTCCCCCGAAAACCGCCTCGGTCAGGAAGGAATCCACCTGCCGCTGGCCGTACGGCCGCGTGGCGGGCCGCTTTTCCATCTGGTCCAGGGCCGCCAACAGCTCCTTTTCGCTGTCCAGGCCCCAGCAGGCCCCGAAATCCTCGAAGAGCATGTGGTTTTCGTGGAAGTAGCGGGGGTAGACCAGGGTCTTGCCCTCCAGGAGCACCTCCAGGCAGATGCTGGAAGAGGCGCAGAGCACCGCGTCGGCCCAGCGGATCAGGTTCAGGGAGTGGGTGTCCGAGGCCAGCTCGGCCAGTCCCTTGATCTCGGCCGAAGACACCCCCCACTCAGGATCGGCCAGGGTCTGGCCCACCCCCCGGGTGGCCGGCTTGATCATCAGCTCCACCCCGGGACGCCGGGCCAGGGCCTTCATGGCGCTGGCGATGCGCCGGGGCCGCAGGCGCATGCGGTGATGCTGGTCCATGTACACCAGCTTTAGCCTGTCCCGGCCCCGCCCGGCCAGGCGCGCCTCGGGCGGCAGGATGCGCCCCAGAACCTCGCGCCATTCAGGGCAGAAGCGGGCGCTGCCCATAACCGTCACCTTGGCCGGGTCCAACCCTCCATCGATCACCCGCTTACGGTAAAGCTCGAACTGCACCAGGCTGTGATCGAACAGGTCCCAGTCCACGCCGAAGTCCTGGTCCTGGCCCTCTTCCACCGCCTTGTTGGTGCACAGGGTGTTGGTGACCAGGTTCATGCCGTGGGGCACGGCCAAAACCGGAATGCCCAGGTCTTGAGCCGCGGCCAGCATGGCCGGCAGGTTGAAGAACTTGGGCCTCTGCCAATCCACCACCAGCACTTGGGGAGCCAGGCGCTTTAGCATCTGGCGGGCCCAGCCCTCTCCGAACAGACGGTAACGGGCCTTGTCATGCAGCCGGGCTTGGAGCTTCGGGCCCAGGGGCGAGCGGCCGCAGACCAGGCTGGCGGCCAGGCGATGGGCCGGGCCGGGCGCGTGGGCCTGGTACAGATAACCGGCGCGCACCCCGTGCTCGGCGGCCAGGAAGTTCAACCGGAAGTCATGGGTCAGGTCATAGGTGGGGTTGGCGCAGAGCAGGCTGATCTCCGCCCCCCCGTCCCTGGCCATGCGCCAGACGATGGGCGCCATGTGGTCGATGTCGTTGTAGGCCCGGACCAAAAAGAGTATGCGGGGGGATGCCATGCCTCAGGCCGCCGAGTTGGTGTCCAGGCGGCCGTCTCGCATGTCCCAGACCTTGGTGAAATCCACCGGCATGCCCTGGCGGTGGGTGGCCACCACCAGAATGGTGTCCGGGCCGATGTGGTCCAGCAGATTTTGCACCGCCAGCCGCTCCTTGTCCACATCCAGGTTGGCCGTGGCCTCGTCCAGGATGATCATGGAGGGCTGCCTGAGGAACAGGCGGGCCAGGAGCAGGCGCTGCCGCTGTCCCTGGGACAGGGCCGACCCGTTCTCTCCCACCTGGCTGGCCACTCCCTGGGGCATCAGCTCGATGTCCGAGGCCAGGCCCGCGTTGCTCAGGGCCAGGAAGATTTCCTCCTGGGTGGCCTGGCCGATGGGGTCCAGGCTCTCGGTCAGGCTGCCGGGAAAAAGGAACAGGTCAGAGTCGCAGAAGAATATCCGGTCGCGCAGAGCGCCCAGGCGAAGCTCGTGCCAGCCGTCTTGGTCGCGGAAGCGGGCCGAGCCGTTTTTCGGGGGCAGCAGCCCGGCCAGCATCTTGAGCAGGGTGGACTTGCCCTGGCCCGAGGGGCCGCGCAGCAGCACCCGGTCGCCCAGCTCCAGATCGAAGCTCACCCCGGAGAGCACCTCCTGCCGGTCGTAGGAGAAATCCACTTCCTGGAAACGGATCTCCCGCAGCCCCTGGGCGGGCCGGGCCGGCTCCCTCTTGCCGGCGGCCAGGCGGTCCAGGGTCTCCTGGACCAACGCCGCGCCGGGAGAAAGCTCCCGCATGGTCATGATCTGCTCCTGGATGAGCACCACGTTGGTGCGCAGGCGGTTGACCAGCAGCAGCAGCACCACGAACACGCCCGGATCGATCTGGAAAAACACCGTGCCCACCAACACCAAAAAGGCGATGGACCCCAGGTTGAAGGCGTCGGCCAGGTTGGCCACGTTGGCCCGGGTCACGCTCTTGGCCACCCGCCAGGAGCGGCTGCGGTGCACCACCGACTGCAAGCGGTTCAGGACAAAGTCTTCCAGCGCGTCCAGCTTTATGCGGTGCAGGCCCTCCATGAGCTGGCGCACCTCGCGCAGCAGGTCCTTTTGGGAGGTGACCTTGTCGCTGCCGATGGACCGGAGGTTGCGCAGGTTGGTGCGGTTGATCAGGGTGGACAGGGCCCCGATGCCCAGGGCGATGACCATGAGCAGCAGGTGGGTGTAGAGCATGGTGGAGACCGAGAGGATGATGATGGCCAGGGAGGCGAAGGCGATCTGAATCCAGGCGAAAAACAACACCGCCAACGTGCCGCCCTCATTGACCACCAGGTTGGCGAAGTTGTCCTTGTCCTCCCGCGAGCTGTGATGCACCGACTGGTCCAGCAGGCGGCGCACCAGCTGCCCCACCATGTCCTCGAAAATGCTGTAGCGCACCCGGGCTCCCAGCTTGGCGTAGAACCAGCGGCCCAGGCCCAGGCCCAGCACCACCGCCACCACCACCGCGAAGAACATCCAGCGCACCGCGGTGGTGTCCTCCGGCGGGGCGCCGCCCCAGAGGGCGAACCCCTTTTGCAATATCTTGGCGGCCTTTTCCGGAGAGATGAGCAGATAGATGATGCTCAGGGCGGCCGCTTCCAGAATGGGGATGATCAGGGCCAGGCCCAGGATGGAGCCCACCGCGGCCTTGTGGCGCTTGAGCAGGGCGAAGAAGATGGCTGACTTCAAGATTCCCGCCCCCGCACCTTGACCACCTTGGCCGGCGCTCCCATGGCCACCGACAGGGGCGGCAGGCTCCGGTTGACCACGCTGTTGGCCCCCACCACCGAGCCCTGGCCGATGACCACGCCTTGCAGCACGGTAACCGCCGCGCCCAGCCAGCAATCCCGCTCAATGCTTATGGGCGCCCGCGCATGCCCCTGCAAACGGATGGGCACCCCGGGGTCCTGGTAGACGTGATCCGCCGAGCGCAACACGCAGTTGGGTCCGATGAGGGTGTGGTCCCCGACGCTGATGGGGGCATGCTTGGAAGGCACCACCACCACCCCGGAGTTGATGGCCACCCAGTCTCCCAAATGCACCAGGTGAGGCTTGTCCACCCGCACCCACGGCCCCACGGTCAGCTTGCCGCAGGAACCTCCGGCATAGCGGGCCAGGAACAGGCCGCGCACACGGTTCATGCGGCGGGTGGAGGGCAAAAGGGCCAGCAGGCTCCAGACATACTTGTACACGCCCCCTGCCCCACGCCCGGGGACTGCCGCGCGTTGTCGAGCTTTTTCCTGGGTGGGCATGATCAGTTCCTAATTCGCGGTTTGCTCTGAAAGGCCCGGCAAAGCGCCCGGCCTCGTTCAGGCGGCTTCCTTGGCGACCAGCAACATCAGATGGGAGCTCAGGCGGTTCTGGGCCAAAAACTCCTGCAACCCGGCCCTCAGCTTCTCGTCCTCGCTGCCCACCAGATCGGCCCACAGGGGGTCCAGCTCGATTGCCGGGTTCTCGGCCAGGGTGTTGCGCACGATGTCCACGTCCAGCCGCCCGGGGGTGGTCAGCTCCAAAAGCTTGAAGCCGGAGCGGGCCAGCAGGCGCTCCAGGCCCGCGCGAGACGGGAAATTGATGTGATAGGGAGGCTGCACCGCCTTGGCGTGAGGGCCCAGCAGGCGGAGGTCAAAGCCGTCGCTGGTCAGGGTGGTCAAAAGCAGCAGCCCGCCCGGCCTGAGCACCTGGCCCGCTCCCCGCAGAAACACCGCCGGGTCGAACAGATGCTCCAGCACCTCGAAGGATACGGCCAGATCCACCGGCCCGTCGGCCGGGGTCAGGTCTTCCACGTTCTTGCCGATCACCTCGAAGCCCTTGTCCCGGCACACCGCGGCCAGGTCGGGCGAGCAGTCCACCCCGCGCACCTGGGCGAAGGCACCGGTCTTGGCCACCTCTTCCAACAGGATGCCAAAGCCCGAGCCCAGGTCCAAGAGAGAGCCGCCCTCCATGCCGTAGTCCCGGGCCAGACCGGCCAGATGGGCCGCGCGGGGCGCGAACATGCTCTCCCGGCGCGCGGCCTCGGTGGCCTTGTAGAAATCAGTGGCCCAATACTTCACCGAAGGGGCCTGCTCGTAGTAGCGGCCGATCATGTCCAGGGGGGGCCGGGGGGTGTTGTACAGGCTGCCGCAGGCCTGGCAAACCACGTAGCTGAAGCCGTCCTTGACAAAGGCGTCCCGGGGCCGGTCTTCCGCGCAAACCGGGCAGGCCACGGCCACGAAACGGCCTTGCTCCTGGAAAAAGTCGTGAGCATCCTGCTTGGCCAATTCCAGGTAGCGCGCGAAGATATCGGCCGGCCTGATGTCCTGTTCCTTCATTGATCGCTTTCGGTTCCATCATTTCCAGGGGATAAGCACGCATCCCCCTAAACGGCTAACACTATAACAGGTTGACGGCCTTGACACATCCACCCAAATGCGGCTGTTATAAGGCCAGAATCCGGGCGCTTTGCATGGCCCGAATAAAGTTATATCATTTCCCCGGCGTTTTTTTAGGCAAGAGGAGCGCATGAGCCTTCAGGTGAATATGGACGGACAGACCGCACTGGTCACCGGCGGGACCAGGGGCATCGGCGCGGCCATGGCCCAGGCCCTGGCCGGTTGTGGCTGCGCGGTCATCGCCATTGGCCGCGACCCGGAAGGCGTTGAACGCCTGAACCAGGAAAATGCAGGCGGACCCATAAGTTACTGGCAGGCCGATTTTGGCGACCCCGCTTCGCTGAACGGCTTCCTGGCGCGGGTGGAGTCCCTGCCCCGCCTGGAGGTGTGCGTCAACAACGCGGGCATCAACATTATCAAGCCCACCTCGGAGCTGAGCGATGAAGAGTTCGCCCGGGTGGATCAGGTGAACCTGCGGGCCCCCTTTGCCGTGGCCCGGGCCGCGGCCAAGGTCATGGCCCGGACGGGCTACGGCCGCATAGTGAACATCGCCTCCATCTGGGGGGTGATGACCAAGCCGGGCCGGGCGGCCTACACCGCCAGCAAGCACGGCCTGGTGGGCCTGACCAAGACCCTGGCGGCTGATTTGGCCGGGAGCGGCATCCTGGTCAACGCCCTGTCCCCGGGCTTCACCCTCACCGAGCTGACCAAGGCCTCCCTGAGTCCGGCGGAGATGGACACGCTCAGCGCCCAGGTGCCCATGGGCCGCTTTGCCGAACCGGCGGAGATGGCCCAGGCGGCTCTTTATCTGGCCAGCCCGGCCAACACCTACATCACCGGCCAAAACCTTATCGTGGACGGAGGCTTCACCCTTGTCTGAGCAAGACGGCTTCAGCGTCAAATCCCTGCGCCGCGAGTATCAAGTGAGCTTTGTGGACGACTTTGCCGGGGCCCTGGCCTCGGAGCTGGCTCCGGGCGACTTCCTGCTGGTGGACCGCAACCTCGGCCAGCTCTACGCTTCCCGCCTGGAGCCCCTGCTGAGCGCCCAGCCCCACCTGCTCATCACCGCCAATGAGGAGCAAAAGGAGTTCAGCGCCCTGGGCAAGATCATCGAGCAACTGATCGCCCAGGGGGTGCGCAAAAACCACCGCCTGGTGGCCATTGGCGGCGGGGTGACCCAGGACATCACCGGCTTCATCTCCTCGGTGCTCTACCGGGGCGTGGAGTGGCTGTTCGCGCCGTCCACCCTGCTGGCCCAGGCCGACTCCTGCATCGGCTCCAAGACCTCGGTGAACTTCGGGCCTTACAAGAACCAGTTGGGCTCTTTTTATCCGCCAGCCCACATCTTCATCGATCCCGGCCTGCTCAACACCTTGTCCCCCTTGGACATGCGTTCGGGCATGGGCGAGATGATCCACTACTTCCTGGTCTCCGGGCGGAAGGATTTCGAGTTCATCCGCGACACCTACCCCGACTGCCTGCAAGACCGGCAAGCCCTCAAGGCGGCCATCGCCCGCAGCCTGGCCATCAAGCGGGAGATGATCCAGCGCGACGAGTTTGACCAGGGCCCCCGCCAGGTGTTCAACTACGGCCACTCCTTTGGCCATGCCATCGAAACCCTGACCGACTACGCGGTGCCCCACGGCGTGGCGGTGAGCTTCGGCATGGACCTGGCCAACTTTCTCTCCACCCGCCTGGGCTACATAGACCAGGACCTGCGCCAGGAGATACGCTCCCTGCTGGCCATGAACTGGGGCGACGCCAGCTTTTCCCAGGTAGGGGTGGAGGGCCTGATCGCGGCCCTGGGCAAGGACAAGAAAAACGAGGGCAGCCAGATCAAGGTGATCCTCACCAAGGGCCTGGGCCGGATGTTCAAGACCACCCTGGAGGTGGACGCCCGCTGCCGCGGCTGGCTGGAGGAGTACTTCGCCGACGCGGCCGCCCAGGGCAATTAACCCCGATTCCCGTGGCTTGCAAAGCCCGGCCACTTTGCTATGCTCCTAAGTCGCCGGGCCGCCAGGCCGGCGCAACCCATGCCGGAGAACGACTTGAGCGCCGCCCCTATTAAAATCCTGCTGGGCCCCTCCTCCTTCGGGTCCGCCGACCCCGCCCCCCTGGAGCGCCTCAAGGCCGCCGGCCTGGAGGTGGTGGACAACCCCTTCAAGCGCAAGCTCACCCAACAAGAGCTTTTGGACCTGCTGCCCGGCATCACCGGCATCATCGCCGGGCTGGAGCCCCTGAACCGCGCGGTCATGGCCGCCTCGCAGCTCAAGGTCATCTCCCGGGTGGGAGTGGGTCTGAACAACGTGGACCTGGAGGCCGCGGCCGAGCTGGGCATCGCGGTGCGCTACACCCCGGACGCCCCCACCATCGCGGTGGCCGAGCTGACCTTGGGCTGCCTGCTAAACCTGCTGCGCCGGGTGGGCGAGATGGACCGCTCCCTGCACGCCTGCCGGTGGAACAAGTGCGTGGGTTATCAGCTCACCGGCCGCACCGTCTTGCTGGTGGGCCTGGGCCGCATCGGCCTGGCCGTGGCCCGGCTGCTGGAGCCCTTCCGGGTGCGCCTGCTGGGCTGCGACCCGGCCGTGGACCAGGCCCCGGCGGGCATCGAGCTGGTCAGCCTGCAAGAGGGCCTTGCCCAGGCGGACGTTATCAGCCTGCACGCCTCGGGAACCGAGCCCATTTTGGGGCCCGGGGAGCTGGCCGATATCAAGCCGGGCGCCTTTTTGCTCAACCCCTCGCGGGGCGAGCTGGTTGACGAGCAGGGGCTTGTCGCCGCCCTGGACCAGGGCCGCCTGGCCGGGGCCTGGCTGGACGCCTTTTGGCGCGAGCCCTATGACGGCCCCCTCACCGGATATGAAAACGTGCTGCTGACCCCCCACGTGGGCTCCTACTCGGCCGAGTGCCGCTTGGACATGGAGATGCAGGCGGTGGACAACCTCTTGGAGGCCCTGGGCCTGGCAAAGGATTCCGAAGCATGAGAATCGTGGCCTTCATCCCGGCCCGCATGGCCGCCACCCGCTTTCCGGGCAAGCCCCTGGCCATGATCGCGGGCCTCCCCATGATCGAACATGTGCGCCGCCGGGCGATGATGAGCGAGCTCATGGACGAGGTGGTGGTGGCCACCTGCGACCAGGAGATCCACGACACGGTGACCAAGCACGGCGGCAAGGCGGTGATGACCGCGGACACCCACGTGCGCTGCACCGACCGCATCGCCGAGGCCGGCCTGAACGTGGAGGCCGACGTGGTGGTCAATCTGCAGGGCGACGAGCCCCTGGTCATGCCCGAGATGCTCACCAAGGTGGCCCAGCCCCTTATCGACGACCCGGAGCTGCCCGCGGCCAACCTGGTCAGCCCCATTCTGGACGACCAGGAGTTCAACGACCCCAACGCGCCCAAGGTGGTTCTCAACCTGGCCGGCGACATCCTCTACATCTCCCGCGAGCCCATCCCCTCGCTAAAGAAGGCCGACAGCACCGATTTCCGCAAGCTCAAGCAGTTGGGCATCATCGCTTTTAGGAGCGATTTCTTGCAGACCTTCACCAAGCTGGCGCCCACTCCCCTGGAGATCGTGGAGTCGGTGGACATGAACCGGGCCCTGGAGCACGGCTTCCGGGTAAAGGCGGTGGAGGTGGCCGGCCGCATGATCGGGGTGGACATGCCCGGCGACGTGGCCCGGGTGGAAGCCCAGCTGGCAAACGACCCCCTGTTCGACCAATACCGCTGAGAGAGGGCCCATGGCTGCCAAAAAATACCAGGTGGGCATAGCCGGCTACGGAGTGGTGGGCCAGCGCCGCAGGGAGCAGATAGACCAGCACCCCGGCCTGACCACCGTGGCCCTGTGCGACGTGACCTTCCCCGAGGCCGGGACCATGAGCGACGGGGTGCGCTACTTCCCCACCTACCGGGAGCTTTTGGACCAGGAGCTGGACATGCTCTTCGTGAGCCTGCCCAATTACCTGGCCGCCGAGGTTACCATCGCCGGGCTGGAGCGGGGCCTGCACGTGTTCTGCGAAAAGCCTCCCGGCCGCGCGGTGGAGGACATAGAGCGGGTGATCGAGGCGGAAAAGGCCAACCCCGGCCTGGCCTTGAAGTACGGCTTCAACCACCGCTACCACGACTCGGTGCGCCGGGCCCTGGACCTGGTGGCCTCCGGCGAGCTGGGCCCCATCGTCAATCTCAGGGGCATCTACGGCAAGAGCAGCATCATCCCCTTTTCCGGCGGCTGGCGGGCCGAGCGCGCCCAGGCCGGCGGCGGCATCCTGTTGGACCAGGGCATCCACATGGTGGATCTGATGCGCCTGTTCTGCGGCGAGTTCCGCGAGGTCAAGAGCTTCGTGAGCAACAGCTACTGGAACCACGACGTGGAGGACAACGCCTTTGCCCTGATGAAGGACGCCCAGGGCCGGGTGGCCATGCTGCAATCAACCGCCACCCACTGGCAGCACCGCTTCTCCATGTACCTGTCTTTGGGCGAGGGCTACCTGGAGCTCAGGGGCATCCTTTCCGGCAGCAAGAGCTACGGCGAGGAGCGCCTGATAATCGGGCGGCGCACCAATGACAAGGTGGGCAGCCTGCGGCGCGAGGTGATAACCTATCTTGAGGACAACTCCTGGCGCGACGAGGTGTGGGAGTTCGCCGAGGACGTGGCCGCCGGCCGCCCGGTCAGCTCGGGCAACAGCGCCGACGCCCTGGCCACCATGCAGACGGTCTACCGCATCTATTACGCCGACTCACAGTGGCGGGAGGCCTTTGACATCGCCAACCCGGATGGCTGAGCAGCACTCATAAGGACACATTGAGAACGATGATGAAGCGCACCCAGGGCATATTCGAGCGAGGCCAGGACTTCCCTACCTTTGCCAAGGAATATTTCCGCTATCTCGGCGAACTGTTGGCCGGCCTGGACCTGGAGCAGCTCCAGCGCTTTATGGACGAGCTGCTGGAGGCGCGGCAGGCGGGCAACACGGTTTTTATCATCGGCAATGGGGGCTCGGCCTCGACCGCCAGCCACATGGCCAACGACCTGACCAGCAATGCCCTGCGCCCGAACGGCGGCGGCCGGCCCCTGCGGGCCCTGGCCCTCACCGAGAGCGTGTCCTGCATGACCGCGGTCGCCAATGACGAGCGCTATGAAAACATCTTCATCAACCAGCTGAAGGTGCACTACCGTCCGGGAGACAAACTGATCGTCATCTCGGCCAGCGGCAACTCGCCCAACGTGGTGGCCGCGGCCCAATGGGTCAAAGAGGCTGACGGCAAGGTGTTGGGGCTGTTGGGATTTGACGGAGGCCGCCTCCTGGAGCTGTGCGACGTGGCCGTCTTTGCCCAGACCCCGCCGGGCAATTACGGCCCGGTGGAAGACGTGCACATGATCATCGACCATCTGATTTACACCTGGCTGGCCTTGACCAAGGAGCCCTAGCGCCTTTACCCGGCAAAGGAAAGGCCGAGCAAAGCGATAAATGAGCATATTAGTCACCGGCGGAGCCGGCTTTATCGGCTCGAACTATATTTTAGACTGGCTGGCTGAATGCGATGAACCCGTAATAAACGTGGACAAGCTGACCTATGCCGGCAATCCCCACAACCTGGCCGCGGTTAAAGACAAACATGATGGTTATTCCTTCGTTCAGTGCGACATCAACGATTACGACCAGATAGTTCAGCTCCTCAAAAAGCACGGCATAAGGGCGATTGTAAACTTTGCCGCCGAATCCCATGTGGACCGCTCCATCCACAGGCCGGAAGACTTCATTCAAACCAACATAGTCGGGACCTACCGCCTGCTGGAAGCGGCCAAAGAGCACTGGGGTGCCCTGCCGGAGGAGGACCAGGAAGCTTTCAGGTTCCTCCATATATCCACCGACGAGGTCTATGGTTCTCTGGAGCCGGACGATCCGCCCTTCCGGGAGGGCGACTGCTACCGGCCCAACAGCCCCTACTCCGCCAGCAAGGCGTCATCCGATCATCTGGTGCGCGCCTATCACCAGACCTACGGCCTGCCGGCGATCATAGTAAATTGCTCCAACAACTACGGCCCTTTTCAGCTGCCCGAAAAACTGATCCCAATGTGCATCTTCAACGCCCTGTCCGGCGACCCCATTTATATTTACGGGGACGGCCAGCAGATCCGGGACTGGCTTTATGTGAAAGACCACTGCAAGGCCATCCGCTTGGTGCTGGACCAGGGCCTCGCGGGCAAGACCTACAACATCGGCGGGGAGGCTGAAAAAACCAACCTGCAAGTGGTTCACGCGATCTGCGAAATCCTCGACCGCACCACCCCCGGAAGCGGCGGCAACAGCTACGCGGAGCAGATCGAGTTCATCAAGGACCGCCTGGGCCATGACCGGCGTTATGCCATCGACACCACCATGATCAAAAATGAGCTCGGCTGGAAACCCGACCAGACCTTTGAAGCGGGCATAGAAAAAACCGTGGCATGGTATTTGGCCAATCAGGATTGGGTGGCCACGGCCACGGGCGTCAGCTATAAGACCTGGGTTGAAACTCACTACAAAAAATGAAAATCCTGTTACTGGGCAAAGACGGTCAAGTTGGCTGGGAGCTACAGCGGACCCTGGCTCCTCTGGGCGATTTGATCTCCTGCGGCCGCGAGGAGGCTGATCTCGAGGATTGGCAGGGCCTGAGCGACACCCTGCGCCGGATTCGCCCCGAGGTGATTGTCAACGCCGCTGCCTATACCCAGGTGGACCAGGCGGAGCTGGAGCCGCAACGCGCCCAGTTGGTCAACGCCGACGCCGCCGGCCTCTTGGCAAAGGAATCGCGGCGCCTGGGAGCCTGGCTCCTACACTATTCCACTGACTATGTATTTGACGGCCAAAAGAGCGGACCATACCAGGAAGACGACCCCACCAACCCCTTGAACGTCTATGGCTCCAGCAAGCTGGACGGGGAAAAGGCCATTGTTGCGGGCAATCGCCAACACATAATCTTTCGGGTCAGCTGGGTATATTCCACAAGAAGGAACAACTTCCTCAAGACCATGTTGCGCCTGGGCCAGAGCCGCGACTCCCTGCGGGTGATCAGCGATTGTATCGGCGCGCCCACTAGTGCTAGTTTGATAGCCGATGTCACCGCCCTTTGTCTGGACCGCCTGCTCAAGGACAACCAACTATCCGAATCGGGAAGCGGCATCTATCACCTGGCCCCGGGCGGCCAAACCAGTTGGCACGGGTTTGCCCGGGAAATTATGGGCCAAGCCAGCGCCCATGGGGGCAAGGGGTTTTTGGCGCCCGACCGGGTGAGCCCCATATTGACCGAAGAATATCCCCAGCGGGCCCGACGTCCCCTCAACTCGCTGTTGGATACCGAAAAAATAAGGACCACCTTCAACCTTGATCTTCCGGCTTGGCAGGTTCACGTGGAACGCGCGGTTTCCCAGATGTTCAAACAAGGATTGACGTGGAACGAAAAGGCATAATCCTCGCGGGGGGCGCGGGCACCAGGCTTTATCCCGCGACGCTGGTTGTTTCCAAACAGCTTCTCCCGGTGTTTGACAAGCCCATGATCTACTATCCCCTCACCACGCTCATGCTGGCCGGGATAAGGGAGATCCTCATAATTTCCACCCCGGACGACACGCCCCGCTTTCAACGGCTTTTGGGCGATGGCAGTCAATGGGGCATGGTTTTCGAGTACGCGGTGCAGCCCAGCCCCGACGGCTTGGCCCAGGCGTTCACCATTGGGGAGGATTTTATAGGCGGCCGTCCCTCGGCCTTGGTGTTGGGAGACAACATTTTCTACGGTCAAGATTTGCAGCAGCTATTGACCAATGCTTCTGAAAACGAGCAAGGGGCCACCATATTCGCCTACCGTTTGTCCAAGCCCGAGCGCTATGGCGTGGTTGAATTCGACGACAAGGCCAAGGTCATTTCAATCGAAGAAAAACCGGAGCATCCCAAATCAAATTACGCGGTAACCGGTTTATATTTTTACGACACCCACGTGGTGGATTTGGTGAAGAGCCTGAAACCATCCGCGCGCGGGGAGTTGGAGATCACCGATCTCAATAAATTGTATTTGGATCAAGGCAATCTGTCGGTGGAGCTTATGGGCAGGGGGAGCGCCTGGCTGGACACGGGCACCCATGATTCCCTGCTGGCGGCCGGGCAATTCATCGCCACCATAGAAAAGCGCCAAGGCTTGAAGGTGGCATGTCCCGAAGAGATAGCCTGGCGAATGAATTGGATCACCCCGGAGCAGCTCGAGCGGCTCGGGACCTCCCTGGCCAACAACGGATACGGCCGCTATCTGCTGGACTTATTGAGGGAATCCTCATTTCTATGAAATTCACCCGCCTGGCAATCCCAGAGATACTACTGATCGAACCCAAGGTCTTCCGGGACGACCGCGGTTTTTTCTATGAAATTTTCAACCAAAAGCAATTCAACGCGGCCATGGGTGAATCCGTCACCTTTGTGCAGGACAACCACTCCAGGTCCAAGCGCGGCGTGCTGCGGGGCCTGCACTACCAACTGCCTCCCGCGGCCCAGGACAAACTCGTGACCGTGGTGGCCGGGGAGGTGTTCGATGTGGTGGTGGACGTCCGGGGCGGCTCCCCTACTTTCGGCAAATGGATTCATGTAATTCTTTCGGCGGAAAGCAACCGGCAGCTTTGGATACCAAAAGGTTTTGCGCACGGTTTTTGTGTTCTTTCGCAGTGGGCTGATTTTCAGTACAAGACCACTGATTACTACGCGCCAGAGCATCAGCGCTGCATTCGCTGGGACGATCCTGACATCGCCATAGATTGGCCGCTTGAGACACCCCCCGTCCTGTCACCCAATGATAAGCAAGGGCTGCCCCTGAAGGCTGCCGAGGTGTTCTGACCTATTATGCGGTCGCGGAAGCATGATTAGCGCATAGGCTTGCTAACCCCTCACCACGGCCCCACCGAAATTTCGACGGGTTGGCTCACAGCGGCAACCGTTTGATATCTGTTGACAATATGGCGTTTCCATGAAATACTGGCCAGGCCAATTAATGACCGGTCCGTTTCTGCTGAACGGATCCTTAACCCTACGGCAAGACCAATCGTATTCCCTGCGTCACCGGCCCATTAACCGAACTCTTCAGTTACTTAATCCGAGCTGTCTGGTTAACTAAAAATGAGCGATCGCAAAGACAAGGAAGTTAGCCTCGACATAATAATTCCGGTATTTAACGAGCAAGACGTAATCAATATTTTATTCGAGCGCCTCGGGGAAGTATTCAGCTCTCGAACCAAGAAAAAACACAAAATCGCCAAAGTTAAATATGTTTTTATCGATGACGGCAGCACCGACGACACCCCCAAGATTATCAAGGCGTATATCGACGAGGGCTTCCCAGCCAAGTTAGCGGTTCTGTCGAAGAATTTCGGGCATCAGCAGGCTCTGATGTGCGGCTTGGATTACACCGATGAGCCTATCCGCATGGTACATCAGCGAGCGTAATAGGGTTGATGCCTTGGACGATCTCTTTGTAAGTAACGGCGGGAGAATCCACGACCCGCTTTAAGAGGTGCCCAAACAGGTTTGAGATGATCCCTCTTCGGTTGA